>DAIQBB010000003.1:37734-352455 GCA_036781365.1 Steroidobacteraceae bacterium
TTTTCCTGCTGCTGCTTTTCCTGCTGCTGCTTTTCCTGCTGCTGCTTCTTTTTCTTCTTCTCCTTCTCTTCCTCCGTTTCCTCCTGATTCTGCGGCTGGGCAGCCTGCTCCTGGCGCTGGGCCGCAGCCTTGCCTTCAGTTTGGCCCTGCATGCCGGAGGTCGCCAATACGGAACCCAAAAGGGTCGTGAGGACGAATGGGCCGAATTGCATACTCATTGTCTGGTACTCATGGTTTCAAAAAGTAAATGCATTAACGTATAGGGCGCCTGAATAGCCACTGAACAGCAGCGGGGGACTGCGCCAAGCGCCGTCGGACTGATCCTACGATCGCCTACAAATGGCGGGATGTCGTAGGATCGCCATCAGATGCTGCCCCGACCACCCATTCCCAACCCGCCCCATCGCGGCGGTTGCCTTTGCGGCTCTGTGCGCTATCGCTACGACGCCGCGCCGCTTGCGACGGTCGCCTGCCATTGCTTGGATTGCCAGAAACTGACGGGCGCGACCAATCTCCTGACGATCTATGCCGATCGCTCAGCGTTCCGCCACGAGCAGGGCGAAGTCGAGCGCTACCGCAAGCGCGCGGACAGCGGTCGGGAGGCTGACTACGTGCGTTGCTCGAGTTGCGGCACGCGCCTCTGGCATGAGGCACTGGCCGCGCCCCAGTGGGTTTTCATCGCGGCTGGCACGCTCGACGATCCAACCTGGGTCGTGCCCGCGGCGCATATCTGGACTTCGCGTGCCGCGCCGTCCGCGCTGGTTCCCGATGGGGTTCGGAGCTGGGATAAGGGTCCGGCCGACCGCACCGAGCTGATTGCCGAATTCAACAAGATCTATGGCAACTGCGCATGAACAAGATCAACCTGGCGGAGAAGCTCTCGACCTTCAAAGAGCACTACAAGCCACGCACCGTCGGCACTTTCAACGGGCACGACCTCATGGTTGTGAAGCTCAAGGGGCCATTCGTGTGGCACCAGCATGAAGATACGGACGACTTCTTTCTAGTGCTGAAGGGCCGCCTGACGATCCAGCTGCGCGAAGGGGACGTTCACCTTCAACCCGGCGAGATATTCGTGGTGCCGAAAGGCGTCGAACATCGCCCCGTCGCAGACGAAGAAGTTCACCTGCTGCTGATCGAGCCGACCGGCACGCCCAATACCGGCGACGCGGCGACCGCCGCGCCACGCACTGTTATCTGACGGGGTATTCCATGAAACATTGGCTGCTATCCCTGCTGCTCGCTCTGGTGCTGACGCCTGCCGCCCAGGCGCAAACGGCCGCACCCAACGCGGAGGAGCTAACGCGCCTCCTGAGGGAATTCCTCGACGGCGCCTCGCGCAACGACGTCGGGGTGCACGAGCGATTCTGGGCGGATGACCTGATTTACACGCGCTCGGCGGGCGTTCGGCTCGGCAAGTCACAAATTCTGGAGGATGCACGATCCGGCCCGCACTCGCCTGAAGCGGCGCCCACGGTGTACAGCGCCGAAGACATCCGCATCCAGCAGTACGGCGACACCGCGGTGGTCGCATTCCGCCTGGTTGCCACCAGCGGCAGCGGTGCGGAGGCAATGATCGCGAACTTTCTCAACACTGGCACCTTCGTGAAGCGAAACGGTGAATGGCGAGCCGCCGCCTGGCAGGCGACACGAGTGCCCGAACCGGAACCGGAGCGCCTCGAACCGAAGAAAGAAGCCGCAGTAAACCTGACGCCCGGCGCGGTGGCACGGCCGGGCCTGTACGAAGAAATACTCAAGGCGGATGCCGAGTTTTTCAGGGCGTTCTTCGACACCTGCGATATCGAGACCGTGCGGCGCTACATCGCGGACGATTTCGAGATGTTCCATGACAAGGGCGGCCGCGTCAGCACGTCGGGCGAGGCGTTTGTGAAAGAGACGCAGGAGAAATGCGAGCGCCAGGCCGAGGGCACGGATTTCCTGTCGACCCGTAAACTGCTGCCTGAAACCCTGAAGGTGTATCCCATCAACAACTACGGGGCGATTGCCTCCGGAACGCACCGTTTTTATGCGATCAAGAAAGGCGAGCCCGATCGCCTGACTGAAACGGCTCTCTTCACGGCCGTGTGGAAAGAAGAGAGCGGCCAGTGGAAACTCGCGCGCGCCCTGAGCTACGACCACCAGCTTGCGGAGTGACCCGTTTGAAGGCCGGCAGGCACTTCCACCTGTGCCTTGGCTGCACAATCTCAGCCGCACTGTTCCCCGGTTCCTCCGCGGTCGCGGCGGAGGTTCCGGCAGCACCGCGCAAGTCCGTGGACGCTTTTCGCACGGAGAGTCCGCCGGTCCTCGACGGCCGCCTCGACGACGCCGTCTGGCAGGAGGCGCCTTTCGTCGAGGATTTTCACATTGTCGTTTCCGACGAACACGGTGAGCCGCGTGAGCGCTCGCGGGTCTATTTCGCCTTCGACGACGATAACCTGTACTTCGCGGCGCGATTCTGGGACAACAAGCCGGAGCAGGTGGTCGCGAAGGTTCTGAACAAGCGTGACGTATCTTTCGGTGAGGACGGCTTTTCGATCACGCTGGATCCCTACGACCAGGGCCGCACCGGATACATGTTCGACGTCAATCCCAATGGCATGCGCAGCGAAGCGCTCTACACCGACAGTGATCGCCAGAACTGGGATTGGGAGGGCATCTGGGATGCGGCCGCCCAGCGTGACGGAGAGGGCTGGACAGCGGAAGCCGCGATACCGCTGAAGACTCTTTCTTTCGACCCGGCGCAGGGCGCCTGGGGCGTGAACTTCACGCGCTGGCACGGCAGCGACAACGAACAGTTCGGGTGGGTTTCCTACAACCGCAACCAGGACCTGTCGCGCACCGGATTGCTGCGGGGCCTCGGCGGGCTGGAACAGGGCCATGGCCTCGATGTCATCCCGGGACTGCGGGCTGGCTTTTCGCGCAACTACGAGACGGACGAAGAAGATGAATTCCTCGAGCCATCGCTCGACACATTCTGGAAGATCACGCCGTCGCTGACTGCGGCACTTACCTTGAATCCCGACTTCTCCGGAACGACCGCCGATGCGCGGCAGGTCAACCTCACGCGCTTCGACCTCTTCTTTCCCGAGCAACGGGCGTTCTTCCTGCAGGACTCGGACATCTTCGAGTTCGGCCGCCTCGAAGAGGAGAACGGCATCCCGTTCTTTTCGCGCCGCATTGGTCTCGACGATGACGGTCGCGCGCTGGCGCTGGACGCCGGACTCAAGCTCACCGGGCGCGCCGGTCCCGTCAGCATCGGCGTGCTGGGCGTTCGCCAGGACTCCGCGGGCGGACCCGAGTCCGTGGAACTTTTCGTCGGAAGGATCGCATCGAACGTGTTCGAGGAGTCGAGCGTCGGCCTCATCCTGACGAGCGGAAATCCCGATGCCAGCTTCGACAATTCGCTGGCGGGCGTCGATTTTCGCTACCTGAACACGCGCCTCGGCAATGACCGCGTGGTGGAGGCGACTGCCTGGTTCCAGAAGACCGATACCGAGGGTCTCGAGGGCGACGATTCCGCCTATGGGGTCAGCATCGAAATGCCGAACAGCGAAGGCTGGCAAGGCGGGGCTGGATTCAAGACCCTCGAGGAAAACTATTTCCCCGCGCTCGGCTTCGCGAGCCGCACGGATTTCACGGCGACGGATGCCGAGGTCGGTTATACGTGGCGGCCGCAGGACAACTGGATTCGCCGCATCGAGAGCGAAATCGGCGCCGAGATTGTCAACGACATCGTCGGCCGCGATCAGTTCAGCGAAATCGAACTCAAGCTTGTCGAGATCGAGAACCAGGCTGCGGACTACCTGACGCTCACGCACTACCTGGTCGAGGAGCGTCTGACGGAACCATTCGAGATTTCGGCAGGCGTCGTGATTCCTGCCGGCACGTACGCCTACGACCATTCCTGCGTGTCGCTCTACACCGGGCAACAGCGGGTGCTTACGACCGAGTCAACGGTTTGTGACGGCGAGTTTTACGACGGCCGCATTTTTGTGTTCGAAACGAAGACTACCTGGCGGCCGAGCGCGCACCTGAAGATCGTGCTGGGCGGCGAGTACAACGACGTCGACCTGCCGCAGGGCGACTTCATCACGCGGCTTGCGCGGCTCAACGTGGACATCGCCTTCAATACGGCATGGTCATGGGAGAATTTTCTCCAGTACGACAACGACTCGAATACAGTCGGCGTCAACAGCATCCTGCGCTGGATTCCGCGGGCCGGCCGCGAAACCGTGCTCGCGGTCAATACGCAGCACGAGGACTTCGACCGCGACGGCAATTTCCGGTCGTACACCTCCGACCTGACCTTGAAGCTGAGCTACACGTTCAGGTTCTGAATCGCCCGCGCTCTAGGGCAGCACGTCCACCGATTGCACGCGGCACTGCCTCACCGTCTCGCCGACACCATGCCAGCAGGTGCGGAAGGTGTAGCGCACGTGCTCGTGGCCGGTATCGACGGTGAATCCCCAGAGCTTGTCGAAGCTCACGGATTCTCCCGGCGGGAGGATGCGTTCGCCCGTCGGATAGGTCCAGTAATCCTTCACGTCGCCGAGGCCGCTTGCCTCCGCGGTCCCGCGGCTCGACAGCTTGACGTTTTCGATCACGACTGCCCGGCGGCTCGTGTTCGTCATCGTCACCCGGAAGCGGCTGTGGTCATGGACGGTGACGCCGTCGCTCTTGACCGTTGTGCGTGGATGGAATTGCGGGACCTCCGGATCAAAGCGGAGCCAGACGGGATTCACGAGCCGCCGTGGGTTTGCAGCGACGAGGGCGACTTCAGCCTCGGCCAGCCGTGCCTCCGCGGCCGTCCCGTGCCTGCCGGCAATGTACTTGCGCCAGTTCAAGGCTTGCAGGTTGTACGGGTCCTCCTCGAGCGCGCGCGTGACCCACAGATTGGCCTGCTGCGGTTCCCCGTGGTCGTGCCATGCCTCCGCGAGCGTCAGCTCGAAGCCGGGACCTGAATTCTCGAGTGCCGGAATCGCGAGCTCGGGAAAGCCGAGGTACATCGCGCGGTCGGCGAGCGTCTGCAGCACGAGCGGATCCGCGGGCGCTGCGCGGACGGCCTCTTCGTAGGCCGCGAGCGCCGTCGGAAACACGAAGACATTGCGCATCCAGAGTTCGGCGCGCCATAGCTTCGACAGGACATCGTCTTGGCCCTTCAGCCGGGCAAACTCCGCCTCGATCGCACGCCCGCCGAGCGGCAGCGGCGCGACGTCGAAGTGGCGGCCTTTGCCGAACTGCTCGAGCCCGAAGGAATACGGCATATTGGAGTTGCGCAGGAAGTAGTTGCCGCCCTTGTCGAAGAAGAGATTTTTCCAGGTCTCAACGAGATCGACCCGCCACAGGCCGTCTTGCCGGTGCAGCAGAATCGGCACGAATCCTGTGACCGGCCGAAGGCTCGTCGCGACCGCGTAGTCGCCGTTGACGCGGTATTCGAGCGGCATGGAATGATCGAACCGCTCGGCGCGCTGCAATTCTTCGAAGGGCGCCAGCGGATATTGCTTTCGCATCAGCCGGGAGCCTTCCGTGAAAAGCTCGAGCGACGGGTCGCCGGCGAGGTCCGCGGTCGCCCGCATGAAGGCGGCCACCGATTCCTTGACGTCCGCCGATGGGGCGTAGCGCCTACGCCGTGCGGCGGGCACCGGGCGTTTGAGGTCCGCATCGATCGGCAAGGACGACAGGGTGGTCTTCGCACCCGCGCCGCCGGAGACGAAGCGCTCGATCTCGACGAATCTCGGTCGCCGCCGGAAATCCTCGCCGAACTGGATATTTCCAAGCGCGGCAGCCAGATAGACCTGGTCGCGTAAGTAATGCAGCACGTCCATGACCGCCATGCCCGCGCTCGCATATGACGCGTATGGCGCCAGCTGGTCGCGTGCGATCCGGCCCATGTGCAGGTCGGTCAGTCCGCCTTCGAGTGAGTAGCCGACTTCGATGCGGGCGGCGCGCAGCGCTGGGTTCAGGAGGATCAGCATTCCACCCGTCGGAGCGTTCGTGCCGATCTTGCGCTCGCGGAAAACCTGTTCGGACTGATCTTCGATGGTCGAGCCCGACGCCTCCAGGGTTACCACGTGAAGGTCGATGCCGAGGTCCTTTTTGAAGTCATCGGCCATTCGCCCGAGGCGAGTCCCGAAAGGTGCGAGGATGCGGGCCGCGTCGTCAACGCGGGCGTGCGATGGCTCGAGCGAATAGGCGGAAGTCTCGCCTGGTGGTTTCGCGAAAACGACGGCGCGGAGGGGGGCGAGCCGATACCAGGCGGCCACAGCGGCGACGAACACGAGGACTAACAGCAATGCGATCGTGCGCCGCGTCATGGCCTTAATCTAGCGCCCGCCGGACTTCGCGGGCGGAACCGCATCACATTGGGATGTCAGTCTCAGGCGAGTTCGCCCCCGTCGATCGGAATCGCCGCGCCATTGATCTGGGCGGCTGCTTCGGACGCCAGGAATGCTACTAGCGCCGCGACTTCTTCCGGCATCGTTATCCGGCCGCTTCGCGACCCGGCATTCGCTTCCCGCAGAGCGGACTCCCGATCGATTCCCTGCGCCTCCGCATCCCGAAAAAGCATCGGCGTTGCGACGTCGCCCGGACAGACCGCGTTGATGCGAACGCCCTGGGACGCGTGGTCGATGCTCATGGCGCGGGTCATCAGGACGAGCCCGCCCTTGCTTGCGCAGTACGCTGCCGCTTGCGGTGCCCCGTGCAGCCCCCAGCTTGAGGCGATGTTGACGATGGCGCCCTTGCGCTGCTGCAGGTACGGGAGGGCTGCGCGGCTGAGAAAGAATGGAATGTTCAGGTTGATGGCGAGCGTGTCGAGCCAGATCCGGTCAGTCGTTTCTTCGGTCGTCACGGGTTGCCAGATGCCCGCGTTGTTGACGAGCACGTCGAGCCCGCCGAATTCCTTCAGGCAGGCGGCGACCAATTGATCGCAGTCAGGCGAGGCGGCGAGATTCCCGACCCAGCTTCGCACGGAGGGTAGTTCATCGGAGAGGGCCGAGGTGCGACCCGCATTGCGGCCGGCGGCGAGAACCGAATAGCCGTCCATGGCGAGGCGTCGCGCGATGGCGGCGCCGATTCCCGAGCTTGCCCCAGTGACTAATGCCACTCGGTCGGACATGGCCGGTCAACCGTTACTTGCCGTAGCGACGGGCAAGGTAGGCGACGATCGCGGCGGACTCCTCGGCGGTCAGTGGCGCGCCGAACACCGTGACCATCTTCTTGACGGTCTTGTCCCAACCCGCCTGGTCCTGGATCGGGGAATTCATGACGATGTAATCGACGCTGTGGCACATCGAGCACGCGGCCTGCACCTGGTCACGGCCCGGTCCGTCCGCAAGCGCGAGCGTGGTCTCGTCATCCGCCGTCGCACAGGCCGGGGCCGTGAGCGAGGCGACGAGCAATGACGCCACGAATTCGTGATTACGCCACACGATATTCAACCTTCTGAACGACGTTGTGGTGGTAACCGGCCGGATTCGGAATCAAGGCATCGACCTGTGTCGAGCCGTCATTGGCGCGGGCACGGGCCATGAGTGAGACAGATCCTGATCGCGGAGCTTCAAGCGGGAAACGCCAGTGCCGCCAGGCATAGCGGCCCAGGTCGCGATCGAGCCTCGCTGCCCGCCACGACGCGCCGCCGTCGATCGAAACCTCGACGCTCCGTATTCCCGATCCGCCATCCCACGCGATACCGATCAACTCGGCGCGCTTGCCGGAAGCGAGCGTGGCGCTGGGCGGTGGATCGACGACCAGCGAGTTCACGCGAATCGCCGTAATCGGGGAATTCTGCTCGGTGTCCTGCGATTCGAAGCGACTTGGGCCAAACACGTTTTTCGGAACGCGATAGGCGGTCTTCATCCAGAAGCCGTCGAACGGCGTGTCCTGCACTGCGAGTTCGGTCAGCGCCTTGACCCAGTAGGTGGCGGTCCAACCCGGCACGACCAGCCGCGCCGGGAAGCCGTGCCAACGCGACAGCGGTTCGCCATTCATCTCGAAGGCGATGAGCGTGTCCGCATCCAGCGCCTTCCACATGGGCAGGCTCTTTACGAAGTCAGGACCCGTGAGCGTTGGTATATCCGCACCGTTGGCCGTGACCTCGACTGCGCTCGCGGAGATACCGGCCTCTTCGAGCACGTCCTTCAGCCGCACGCCGCGCCAGACGGCGTTGCCCATGGCGCCGTAGCCCCATTGCACGCCGGGAACGTGCGGAATGAACAAACCGCGACGGTTGCCGGAGCATTGGTTGACGGCGGTCACTTCGTGCATCGGAAATTTGCGTCGCAGATCAGCCTGCGTGAATTCGTGCGGCGACTTCGTTGCCGCTCCGGCGACGCGTAACCGCCAATCGGCGAGCCTCAGGTCCGGAACGCCCATGTGCCAGCGCACGTAAAAGGCGTCGTTTGCCGTGAACGGGTCGCGGAAGAAAGCAACGGGTGTCTCGTAATTCGGTGGCCGAAAGGTCCGCTTGATCAGCGGACGCTTGCCCGGCAAAGCATCCAGGACCGAAGACGCAATGGTGCCGGCCGGCAGATCCGTCTCCATCGCGAACGAGCGATGCGGGATCGCGATATCCGCCGCCAGTGCGGTCGAGCTGTGAATGAAACGCCGCCTGTCCATGATGTCCCTCAGGAGTCGGGTTCCTCGGATTATAGGTTGTGGCAGACTCGCGTCCAGCCATGCTGCCTGGAGAGGATTCATGCCCCGCCTGACACGACGTTCTTTCGTTGCTGGCGCCAGCGCTGCCACGATCGCATTCGCGCTGCACAAGAGGGCGATCGCGGACGCAAAGTCGGTCTATCGCGACGCCATCGTCATCGACGGTCTCGGCGGTCTCGGGAATTCGATGGCAAAGCCGGATGCGCCGCTTGCGGACGCCTATTTCCATGATGTCCGGAATTCAGGCCTGACCTGCGTGCACGTGACCATCACGCCCGTCGGCACGACGGCACCCGATACGGCCTTCACCGAGACCGTGCTTGGCATCGGTAATGAGGAGCGGGAAATCGATGGTCATGCCGACGTGCTGAGTCGCATCCGCACGGTGGCGGACATCACCGCGGCCAAGGCGAACTCGTGCACCGGGCTGATTTACGGCCTGCAGGATGCCGTCGCCTTCGAAACCGACCTCGCGCGGCTGGATGCGCTGTATCGGCTGGGGATCCGGGTCGTTCAGCCGACTTACAACCGGAGGAACCTGCTGGGCGACGGATGCCTCGAGTCGGCAGACGCCGGCCTCAGCAAGGCCGGCGTCGAGGCCATCGAGCGCATGAACTCGCTCGGCATTCTCGTGGACCTGAGTCACTGCGGCCGCCAGACGGCGGCGGATGCGATCCGCCAATCGAAGAAGCCGGTCGCGTTCACGCATACGGGCAGCGCGGCGCTCAATAACCATCCACGCAACCGCACGGACGCGGAACTGCGCGCGGTCGCGGAAAATGGCGGGGTGTCAGGCATCTATTTCATGCCCTTTCTGAGCGACGGAAAGCAGCCGACAGCCGCCGACATCATTCGTCACCTGGAGCACATGATCGACGTCGCGGGCGAAGATCATGTCTCGATCGGCACCGACGGTAGTGTCTCGGCCGAAATCGTCAGCCAGGAATTCAAGGACATCTTTGCAGGGTTCGTCCGCAAGCGGCAAGAGGCCGGAATTTCGGCACCGGGCGAGTCGGAGGAGGGCTACCTCTTCGCCAATGAGTTGAACACGCCGCGCAAGCTCGAGACGCTCGCGGACATGCTCTCCGCCCGTGGGCATCGTGATGCGCGAATCGAGAAGATCCTCGGCAAGAACCTCGTCCGCGTCTTTTCGGAAACCTGGAAGTCTTAGAGCGGCGCGTCCCCTTTAAAGGGAACGGTCGCTTTCAGGCATCGAGCAGGGGCAGAACGCTTGCCGGCGGGCGGCCGATGGCGGCACGCGCACCGGCAACGACGATCGGCCGCTCGATGAGGATCGGGTCCTTGACCATCGCCTCGATCCATTGCGCGTCGCTCAGGGTCTTGCCGGCGTATTTCGATTTGTAGATCTCCTCGCCCTTGCGGACAAGCTGCTCGGGCTTGATGCCGAGCTTGCGCACGATCGCCTCGAGTTCCGCAGCCGCCGGCGGCGTCTTCAGATATTCGATGATTCGCGGTGTAACACCACGACCCTTCATGAGCGAGAGGGTTTCTCGACTCTTGCTGCATTTCGGATTGTGGTAGATCGTGACCGTCACGGGCGCAACTTGTCCAGGAGCCGGGTGCGCTCTGCGCGAAGTGCACCGACGTCCGGTAGCGGCGACTTTTGCGTCTCTTCCGCAATCAACCGTGTAATCTCATCGTACATTTGCAGGTCGGTCATCCCCGCGAGCGCTGTGGGTGATGACGGGCATTCCTTGCGCTGCTTCAGTTTCAACAAGGACGCGAGCCGGCGGTCCGCGCGGTCGAGCATCGTGTGCCCTTCTTCGCCAAGGACGACGGGCCAGAAACAGAAGCTGCACCCGACGAACGCTCCGACGGATGTTGCGATGTCAGTCGTGGTACGCGTGGCACGTTCTCCAGGCGACAGCAGCCGGGCGCCATCCTCCCTCATCACCCAGCGAACGGCCTCGGATTTCAGTATCGCGTCGTCAAGCTTTGTGCAGTCAAACTCCGCTTCGACGGAACCTGCCTCGGTCAGTTTCGGATATGCGATCGTCGGGTGATGCTGGCACGCGACGAGGTGCACGGCGACTAGTGCCAGGCTCGCAAAGGCTGCGATTCGCTGCTTTGACATCACGTTCTCAGGGACCGGGCATGACCGCCATCGTCTCAAGAGCGATTCCCGAGGCGAGCAGGATGACGAGCACCGGTCCGGCGACCGAGCGTGCCGCGCTGATGCGCTTGACTTCGACCAGCGCGATGTCGCCGTAGGGCACGATCACGTCGCGGCCGGCCGGGAGGGTTTCGTGAGACGCGGGCTTCGTCGTGACGCCGGTCAGCTCAGTCGGGCGGATCTCTGTGATCTCGAATGACATCCGTTCGCGTTGCTTGGTCACGATACGGATCGAATCGCCCGCTTTCAGGCGAAGCTCGGTTGGCTCGTTGCCGTCAACCGGCGATACCGCGCGAGGCGTTGTGCATGCGCCGAGCGCAAGCAACGCCAGCAACAAGCCCCCAGATCCCCGGCCTCGTGACATCGCTCAATCGCCGCAGGGCGACCCTCGACGGGATGCAAACTTCTTATATGCCTTTGCTAGGGCGTGTACCAGATCGGCGAAGTGTCAGCGCGCTCCTGATGGATGCCCAGATCGCCCTTGGCAAGTGGTACGCGCTGGCGACAGGGGTCGTACCGTCCAGCGCGGCGTCGGGAATTCAGGGTTTGTCGTGACTCTTGAGACGCTGGAGGTAGCGGTCGCGCAATTCCGTCTGGCGCGACCGCATCGTCACCGGATTGCCGGCGATCCAGACCTGTTCGGCGACCGTCGTGACCTCGAGCGGATCGCCGCTCCAGAGCACGAGATCGCCAACCTTGCCTTTTTCTATACGGCCGCGCTCCGCTCCGATGCCAAAGATATCGGCCGGACTCGCCGTGATCGCGGCGAGCCCTGCTTCCCACGGGAGTCCATGCGCCACGGCATTGCCGGCGAGCTGGCGATTCTTGCGCAGGTTGTGGCTCTCATTCCAGGTGAAGGCAATCCGCACGCCGGCCTCGTTCAGCAGTTTCGCGTTGTCGAGGCGCGCGCCGAGCCGGTCGAAATCGTTCGGCAGATTGTTGAGCGCATTCAGGATCACCGGCACGTCCGCCGCGGCGAGCTCCTTCGCGACGATCCAGGCCTCATCGCCGCCTGCGATGACGGGCTTCATGCCGTGTGCGGCGGCGAAGCGGATGACCTGACGAATATCCGACGCCCGCTCTACGAAGAAAACGACTCGGCCGCCCGCAAGATAAGCCTTCAGCGCCGTCCGGCCTTCGGGGAGGAGCAGGGCGCCTTCGTCGGCTGTCTGCGGCTGCTTGACCTCGCGGATCGCCTGATCGAAGAGCATGTACTGCGCAGCGCGGCTGCCGCCGGACGCACGGTGCGCTGCGCTGCCCCACACAACGAACAGCGAGCGGCTGCCTTCGAAGGCCGCGTCGAAGCGGCCGTCGAGCGTCACCGCCGAGCCCTGGCCGACGATGAGGCTATCGGCAGCGAGCGGTGCGAGCGCGGTCCACGTAATCCCTTCGATTCGCGCGACGGGAAGCACCGCCGAGCGTCCGTTGAATGCGGGCGTGACGTCGAATTCCGGCCGCCACATGTGCTGCCAGGCGGGCGCGGTCAACTTGAGTTCCGCGTCGTAGGTGTCCTCTTCCTGATTGACCTCTTCGAGGCCGATCTGGGAGATGCCGCCGAAGAGTCCAGGCGTGACCGGACGACCCTTGGCTTCGATGACCGTGGTGCCAGCTGGCGCGGCAAGATTGTTGCCGACGGCTGCGATTCGTCCGCCAGTGACCAGGACGTCTGCGTCTTCGAGCGTCCCGGCGGTGCTCGCCGTGTGCACGCGCGCACCCTTGATCAGAAAATCCTGTGCATGGCAGATCGCGGGCACCAGCACCGAGAGCGCTGCAATGAGGCAAAACTTTTTCACAGCGAGAAATCCGACCAGGGCTTGACCGCCGGCTTCGAGCGATCGAAGCGCAGCACGCCGTCCACGAACACCTGGTCGGCGAGCGCATACACGCTGAACGGCGTGCCATTCCAGATGACCACGTCCGCCATCTTTCCGGGCTCCAGGGTTCCGGTCTGGTCGAGGATGCCGAGCGCCTTCGCGGCATTCGCCGTGATCCAGCGGATCGCGCGCTCCGGCGCAATGTCGAAACCCGCGCGTATGCCATGCGTCATCGCCTTGGCGGCTTCCTGGTTCAGGCGCTGCACGCCTTCTTCGGAGTCGGAGTGCACGACGGCGCAACCGCCCGCGGGATGGTCGACGATCGCAAGGTTCTCCTGGATGCCGTCGTAGGCTTCCATCTTGAAGCCCCACCAGTCTGCCCACAGTCCGCCGCACACGCCCTCCGCAGCGAGCCGGTCAGCCAGCTTGTAAGCCTCGGCACCGTGATGGAATGCCGAGATCCTGTAGCCGAATTCCTGGGCGATATCGAGCATGGTGGCCATCTCGTCCGCGCGGTAGCAATGGTTGTGCACGAGGATGTTGCCGCGCATCACCTCCGCAAGCGTCTCGAGCTTCAGGTCCTGCTTCGGCGGCTTGGGCGGGAGGGCGCCTTCGTCTTTCGCAGCTTTTTTCTTCTCGTATTGCGCACGCTCGTCCTCGTACACCTTCCAGTCTTCCATGTAATCCTTCGCATCCGCGAAGGCCTGGCGGTAACCGGCGACATTACCCATGCGTGTCTTGGGAAACTGGTCATCGTCGCCGTACACGCGCTTCGGATTTTCGCCACAGGCCATCTTGAGTCCCTGCGGCGCGCCCGGGAATTTCATGTCCTGGTAGGTCGTTGCCGGCACGTTCTTCAGCGTGACGCCGCGACCGCCGATCAGGTTCGCGGAGCCTGGCAAGACCTGGAGGGATGTCACGCCGCCATGGATTGCCGACTCGAAGCCCGGGTCCTGCGGCCAGACGCTGTGCTCGACCCAGACGTTTGCGGTCACAGGGTCGGTCGATTCGTTCGCATCGCTATGCGCATCGACGCCCGGGCTTGCCGAAGCGCCCATGTGCGAATGCACGTCGATCAATCCCGGCGTGACCCAGCGGCCACTCGCGTCGATGACCTGCGCCCCGGAAGGCGCTGACAGCGACTGTCCAACGGCGCTGATCCGGCCGTCCACGATCAGGACGTCGCCGCCGTCGATGCGCGTGCCCGTCCCGGTCAGGATCGTGGCGTTGCGAATGAGGGTCGGGGGGCTGGCTTCCGCCCTGTAAGTGGACGAAAAGGGTGCCCGCGTCGAGGCGGTTGCCGGTGCCTTCGATTCTGCGGCCGGTACAGTCGGCGCCTGCGGCTGAGCCGCGCAAGCCGTGAAGACCGCGGTACCGATCGCGGCAAGGAGGGATCTCATCGAGATGGATGGTACACGGGTGCGCAATGCTGCGTAAAATTGCGGGGCTCATACCCCATGACACCGCAGCAAATCATCTTCCTGTTGATCGTCGGCGTGACGCTCGCGCTTTTCATCAGCGAGCGCATCCGGATCGACATCGCCGCCATGCTGACGCTGCTGGCGCTGGCGGCGACCGGCATCCTGTCGCCGGGCGAGGCGCTTTCCGGCTTCGCAAGCGAGCCCGCCATCATCGTCGCCTCGGTTTTCGTCATCTCGGCCGCGCTGACCGAAACGGGCCTCACCGAGCGCATCGGCGCGGGGATCGCACGGGCGGCAGGCTCCCGTGAATGGCGCGCGATCCTCGTCGTCATGCCGGCAGTTGCTGCGCTCGCTGCGTTCTCCCACCACCTCATGATCACGGCCATGATGCTGCCGATCATGATGCGACTCGCGCGCGTGCAGAATCTTTCGCCGTCGCGGCTCTTGATGCCGATGTCGCTTGCGGCATCGCTCGGCACGACCCTGACGATCTTCAGCGCGCCGGCCTTCCTGCTGATGAATCACCTGTTGCTGACGGGCGAGCAGGAGACACTCGGCATTTTCGGCATCACTCCGATCGGCATTGCCCTGGTCGTCCTCGCCATCGTTTACATGTCGCTTGGGCGGTGGATCCTTCCCAAGCGCAAGGCGCGGGCAGACGAGGCGGACTACCTGCGTCTCGACCGGTATTACACCGAGGTCATCGTCGAGCCGAAGTCGCGCTGGATCGGCCAGCCGATTGCGGACTTCAACCAGTACTATGACGGCCGCCTCGAGGTCGTCGAGTGGCTGCGAAACGGCGTCCCGCAACACAACAAGAACCGCGGTTCAGTGCTCGCCGAGGGCGACATTCTGTTCGTGAGCGCGACGCCGGACGAGATCGTCTCGGTCGAGAGCGAGCCGGGCCTTGCGCTGCATGCCGTCAAGAAATACGGCGAGTCGACCGAGCGGGACCTCGACGATGCTCCCCAGCTGGTGCAGGTCGTCGTCGCACCGCATTCCCCGTTCATCGGCGAGACAATCGCCGAAGTCGACTTCCTCAAGACTTTCGATGTCGTGGTCGTGGGCATGTGGCGCAGGCAGGCCTGGATACGGGACCGCCTGTCCCAGGTGAAGTTGAGCGAGGGAGACCTGCTGGTGCTGCGCGGCACGCGCGACCGGTTTGCGGAACTCGCGGCCCATCATGGCATCCTGATGATGGTGCCATTCTCCGGACGGCCACGGCGCCGCCAGCATGCGATTCGAACGGTCCTGATCGTGACCGGCGTTGTCGTCGCAGCCGCGTCCGGTGTCGTCCCGGCCCAGATGGCGTTCCTGGGAGGTGCCGTCGCGCTGATCCTCACAGGCTGCGTCAGCGTCGACCACGCTTATCGCGAAATCGACGTGCGCATTTACGTAATGATTGCAGGCGTGATTCCGCTCGGGCTCGGGATGGAGAGGACCGGCACTGCGGCTTACCTCGCGGACCAGCTCCAGTCCATGACGGTGGGCTGGACCCCGTTCGCGGTCATGCTCGCGCTCTACTGGGGCGCGGCGCTCGTGACGCAGATCCTCTCGGACGCGGCAACCACCGTGCTGCTCGGCCCGATTTCACTTGCGCTCGCACTCGCACTCGGGCTGCCGCCGCAGCCGTTCATCGTCTGCACGGCGCTAGGCGCGGTCACCGCCTTCCTGACGCCGATCGGCCATCACGGCAATCTCCTGATCCTCAATCCGGGCCAGTACACCTTCGGCGATTTTTTCCGCGTCGGCGTGCCGCTGACAATCGGCATCAGCCTCGTGAGCGCCTGGATGGCGCAGTGGCTGTGGCTCGGAGGCCCGTTGCTGCCCAACTGGGGCTAGGTGTCGCCCTTTCGGCGCATCGCGCCGCCTTCGCTCCAGGATGCGGACAGCACGTTCAGGATCAGCCGGCCAGCCATGATGCAAGTCAGCCCGTTCGCAAAATCGTAGGACGGCGCAATCTCGACGATGTCCATGCCGACGATGCGGTTCCGCCTCGCGACCGCGCGCAGGAGCGGCGCGAGCTGGCGGAAGTAGATGCCGCCGGGCGTCGGAGCCATGACAGCGGGCATCTCGGTCGGGTCGAGCCCGTCGGCGTCGATCGTGAGATAGACCGGGCGGCCCTCGGGAATCGTTGCGAGGACCGGTTCCATGCCATCTGCGTGGATCTGGTCCGCGACGAACAGGTGGGAACCGAATGCGCGCGCGGCCTCGACCTCTAGCTGCCGCGCGCTCCCGATCGCGCGGAGCCCGATCTGCGTCATGCCGGAAACGGCCTTGATCTTGCTCGCCCACTGCAGCGGGCTCGAGTAGCCGCGGCGCACGCCGCCCACTTCCTCGCGCCAGTCGAGATGCGCGTCGATGTGCAGGATATGGACCGGCGAGCCCACGGCGTCGAGCGCATCCATTACCGGAATCGTGACGCCGTGGTCGCCACCGAGCACGATAAGTTGTGCACCCTGTTTCCAGAGATGCCGGACACGCGCAGTGATCGCCGCGGCGTAGTCGCCGTAGTCGCCGCCTTTCCAGGCGGCGTCGCCCATGTCGACGTGAGCCGGCAGGTTGGATGCGAGATCGGTGCCGACGTCGAAATCCCAGTGCGCCGGGTTGTAGCAGAAGCTTTGCGACCGCGCGCGTATCGCGTCCGGCGCGCGCGCCTGGTCATTCGGAAACGTGTCGTGCTTGTACGGCTCGCTGTGGCGTATGCCGAGCAGGGCGACCTTCGCATTCCAGCCGGCCGGGTCGGTGACGATTGGCCAGTCGAGAAACGGTCGCTCCGGTTGTTCTGTCGGCTGCAGGCTCGTCATCGCCGCTCTCCACGTCCTGGCTTAATGGTAAGCCAGAGCAGGGCGGCGATGACAGACGTGACGGCGCCCGCAGCGAAAACGACGCCCCAACCGCCCTGCGATGCGGAGAGCGCCGCGATGATCGGCGTTCCGATGACTCCGCCGAGGTTGCCGCCGGTGTTGAGGACCGCAGTGGCCGCCATCGAGTCGTTAGGCGCGAGCCGCATCGCCTCGCACCAGTAATTGCCCTCGTTGAGCTCGACACAGGCGAAGCCGAGGCAGAGCGCCGCGATCGCGGAGTACGGACTCGTGAGCGAAACCGTCAGGTAGAGGAAGACGGCCGCGAGCGGCAGGGTCACGAGCGGCAGGATGCGCGGTCCTGCGAGATCGCCGAAGCGGCCGCGGAGTCGATCTGCGATACGGCCGCCTGTTGCCGAGGCGATGCCTGCGACGACGAAGGGCAGGGCGGCGAGCCATCCGCTCTCGAGGACGGAGAGCTTCCGCTCCTGCACGAGGTACAGGAAGCTCCAGAACGTCACGAGGTAGAAGACAAAGTTCATGATGAGATACGAGAGCGTGATCCGCAGGATCTGTGGATCTCCGAGCACACGGAAGATGCGCTTTGCCGTCAGCGGCGCTGCGGCGTCGTAGCGTGGATTCGCCTTCAGTTCCGCGAGCTCTGCGGGCGTGACGGTGGAATGCAGTTCGGGCCGGTCGCGCACGTAGATAAACCAGAGGACGACGAGCAGCAGCGACGGGACGCTCGTAATCAGCAGCGCAGCCTGCCAGCCGTAGGCCTGCATGAGCCAGGCGACGAGCGGCGATGCGGTCGCGGCGCCGCTCCAGAGTCCGGTCACCATCAGCCCGACCATGGAAGACCAGGCCGTTACGGGATACCAGTAGCGGATGGTTCCGGATGCCACGGGGAACAGGCCGCCTTGCGCGACGCCGAGTAGCGAGCGCGCGAGCAGGAGCGACGTGAACATGAGGCCTGCCGCTGCAATGACTGGCGCGGCGGCGGTCAGCACGCTCGCGATGATGGTCAGCAGCCCGAACGCCGTGATGGTCCAGCGTGCGCCGAATCGCTGCCCGATGAGCGCGCCCGGTACCTGGAAGATCGCGTAGGTGAAAAGAAAAGCCGTGATGAGCCAGCCGACCTGGACCTGGGTCAGGCCGAGCTCCGGCATGATCCGCTCCGCGACGATGCCGACGCCCTGGCGCTGGAGATAGCCCGTGAATGCGAAGCCGAAGATCATCGCAAACACGAGCGAGCGGACGCGCACCCTCGAGTTCACTGGCTGGCCTTCAGGCGCGCGAGCTCAAGCTTCAGTTCCGGCAGCAGCGCCGTGGCCTTCGAAGACCCGATGAGATTGTCCAACTCGAACGAGTCCGTCTCGAGGTCATACAGTTCGTCCATTCCGGACAATTCGGAGTACCGGATGTACTTGTAACGCCCGGTTCGCACCGCGTCGTAGCCCATCGTGAGCATCTGCGGGAAGACGGTGTCCGAGTAGTACTCGACCAGCAGCGATGAGCGCCACGCCGGTGCTTCTCCAGCGAGCAATGGCACGAGTGACATGCCATCGCGTCGCTCCGTATCGACCGCGCCCGCGAGCGACAGGATCGTGGGGGCAAGATCGATCGTCTGCACCATCTGTGTGGGCATCAAGCCTGCGCGCACTCGCCGCGGGTAGCGCACGATCAGCGGAATTCGCGCCGTCTCTTCGTAGGCGAGCCGGCGTTCCTCGTTGAGGCCGTGTTCGCCATAGAAATAGCCATGGTCACTGGTGAAGATGACGACCGTGTCGTCGAGTTCACCGAGATCATCGAGTGTCCGGACGAGGCGGCCGAGGCTCTCGTCCACGCCGAGCAGCATCTCGAGCCGCGCGCGCACATCTGCGTCCGGAGTGCCGGTCGTCGCGCCGAGTGGCGATAGTCCTTCGATCGGCCGCAGCAGGGCGGGTTTTCCAATGGGCGGGCGATTGGCATTCGGTCGGTGAGGCACGGTCGCAGCGGCGTAGCGCCCTCGATGGCGCTCCGCCGGTACGAATCCCTCTTGTTGTCCGGCTGCCGTCGCCGTACTGCCGTCGTCGCGCTGCACGAAGTTCGGATGCATGGCCTTGTGCGCAAGAAAAAGGATGAAGGGCTCTTCCGCGGCGGACTTGACGAAATCGACGGCGTAGTCGGTCAGCACGTCCGTCACGTAGCCGGGGACCTCGCGCCGCTCGCCGTCGACATTGAGCTTCGGATTGAGCGCTTCACCCTGGCCCTTCATCGCGACCCAGCGCGTCCACCCCGGCCGGCGCGAGTCGTCGTTTCCCATGTGCCATTTTCCGATGAATGCCGTCTGGTAACCGGCAGCCTGGAGCGGCATTGCGAACGTCTGAAGGCGGTGACTCGCGGCATCGCGCGCCGTGTTATCGATGATTCCGTGGTTGTGCGTGTAGCGGCCCGTCAGGATCGTGGCGCGGCTCGGGCTGCAGAGCGGCGTTGCCGCAAATGCATTCAGGAAGCGTGCGCCTTCCCGCGCGAGCCGATCGATATTCGGCGTCTCGACGAATGGATGACCGGCGACTCCGATGTCGTCCCAGCGCAGGTCGTCCACGAGCACTACGACGATGTTCGGCTTTCGTGCGGCGACATCGACGGCTGAATGGGAGGCGAGCGGGAGGAGCGCCAGCAGGAGGGGCAACAATCTCTTCATGGTCCCTTCTGGATCAATTCATCGGCCATATCCGCGAAGACCGCAGTGTGCCGGTCGACGTCACCCTCCGTCGTGGCCGGCGACATCAGCGCCATGTTATGGAAAGGGGTGATCAGGATGCCCCGATTCAGCATATAGAGATGTATGTAGGGGTCGAGCGCCTCGTCCTGGCCGGCCTCGGCTTCGCTGCCATTCCGGGCCGCATCCGGGCGGAACAGGTACTCGACCCGGCAACCGAGGCGCACCGCGTGCCACGGCAGACTGAGTGTGGCAATCGTCTCGCGCACGCCCTGCTCGAAACGCTCGCCGAGCGCGATCATGCGGACGAACGCGGCTTCGGTCATGACCTCGCCGAGCGTCGCGCGCATTGCCGCGAGTGAGAGCGCATTGCCGGCAAGCGTGCCGCCGATGCCGCCGACATCCGTGTTGCGGGCGTCGGTGCGCCGATACACGAGCTCGCGAACGTGCTCCGTCATCCCGTAGGCGCCACTCGCAATGCCGGCGCCAAGTGTTTTTCCGATCGTGACGATGTCGGGTCTCAGTCCCCAGGCTTTCGTGCAGCCGCCGGGGCCCGCGCTGATCGTGTGCGTCTCGTCGATGATGAGCAGCGTTCCGTACTTCGTGCACAACTCGCGGGCGGCCTCGTGATAGCCCGCGTCCGGAAGCACGATGCCGATGTTGGTGAGCGCGGGCTCGAAGAGACAGGCGGCAACCTGGCGGTCCTTGAGTGCTTTCTCGAGTGCCGCGAGATCATTGATCTCGACGACACGCGTCGTTTCGTCGAGCGGCACGGGCTTGCCGATGTTGCCGCGCCGCGCCACGGTCTTGCCGTTCTCGAGTGCGGCGACCGTCTCGTCGACCGTGCCGTGATAGCACCCGTTGTGCACCACGATCTTCGGCCGCCGCGTGATCTCGCGCGCCCAGCGGATCGCGCAACGGTTGGCATCCGTAGCGGAGAGCGTGAATTGCCAGCAGGCGACGCCGAAACGGCGCGCCAGCTCATCGCCGACCCAGGCCGCGTCGGCAGTCGGCAGCATCAGGGTGATTCCCTTGCGCGCCTGGCGCGCAATTGCATCGACCGCAGCCGGCGGAGCATGGCCCGCCATGCCGCCCGTATCGCCGAGACAGAAGTCGACGAACTCATTGCCATCCACATCGGTGAAACGGGCTCCCTCGGCCCGATCCACGTAAACGGGATGGTCTCCGGGCCATCGCGTCATCCAGTTCATTGGTACGCCAAATAACAGGGAACGTTTCGCCTCGTCGGCCAGCTGAGCGCTCCGGCGATGGCGCTGCCGGAACAGTGCTCGTTCGCGTTCCATCAGCTGGTCGAGTCGGAACGGAGTGGCGTCGTTCATGGCGCGATAGATTACACGGCTACGCTATGATCGGCTCCCGATGTCGAAAGCCTTGCCTTCAATCCTTCTGTCATTCGTCGCGGGTACTTCTTTCGCCGCCAACGATCCGCATTCCTATGCGGATACGAGTGAATTTATCGTGCGCCATGTAGCGCTCGACCTCGCCGCGGATTTCACCTCTCATCGCTTGCAGGGCTCGGCGACACTGACCGTCGAACGCGTCGTTCCGGAAGCCCGCGAACTGCTGCTGGATACGCGCGATCTCGAAATCCGCTCGGTGCAGCGCATCGATGCCGAGGGGCAGCCACACAGTCTCGGATTTCTGCTCGACGATCCCGATCCGATTCTCGGCAGACGGCTGACGATCGAGCTGCCGCGCCGGCCGGATGAATCGGGACTGCTCAGCCTGCGTATCGACTACCGGACCTCCAGTGAGGCCAGCGCGCTGCAATGGCTCGAGCCTGCGCAGACCTCCGGACCGCATCCGTACATGTACAGTCAGGGACAGGCCATTCACACGCGAAGCTGGATCCCGTTGCAGGACACGCCATCCGTGCGCGTGACCTACGACGCACGCATTCGCGCGCCACCCGAACTCGTTGCCGTGATGAGTGCTGCGCGCTCTGATCCGGCCGGGTCAACGCCCGGCGAATACCGTTTCGAGATGCGTCAGCCGATCCCCTCGTACCTGATTGCGCTCAAGATCGGCGATTTGAAGTTCCAGGGGCTCGGCGATCGCGTGGGCGTCTGGACCGAACCTTCACGCCTCAAGGCTGCGGCTGACGAATTCGTCGACCTGCCGCGAATGCTCGAGGCCGGCGAGACGATGATGGGGCCCTATCGCTGGGACCGGTACGATCTCCTGATCATGCCGCACAGTTTCGCCTTCGGCGGCATGGAGAATCCGCGGCTGTCTTTCATCTCACCCTCGGTCGTCGCCGGCGACCGCAGCCTGGTGGCGGTGATCGTGCACGAGCTCGCCCATGCCTGGTCCGGCAACCTCGTGACGAGCGCGACCTGGAACGACTTCTGGCTCAACGAAGGGTTCACGACCTACGCGGAACGGCGGCTGATGGAGGCGCTGTACGGAAAGCGGCGCGCAAACATGGAGGATGCCATCGCCTACGAATACCTGGCGCAGGCGATTCAGGATGCGAAGGAGGCGGGACAGCTCGCGGATACGAGCTTGCGCCTCAATCTGGCAGGCAGGGATCCGAACGAGGGCATCTCGGACATCGCCTACGAAAAGGGACGCTGGTTCCTCGGTTTTCTGGAAACTCGCTTCGGACGCCCGGCCCTCGATGCGTTCCTCCGCGAATACTTCGATTCGCACGCGTTCACGAGCATCGATACGGCGAATTTCAGGACGTACCTGCTTGAGCAACTGGCACGTCCCGGTGCGCCCGCAATCGCCGTCGCCGAAATCGACGAATGGTTCTTCGGCACGGGCATGCCGCAAACGGCGCCGCCGGTCCCAAGCGGCGTCTTTGACGGTGTCGATCGCGCGGCCGCGGAATGGCGCGAGGGGCGACTCGCAACCGGCATCTTGCCGGTCAAGGTCTGGCTGCCCCAGGAATGGCTGCGGTTCCTCGATGAACAACCCGCGGAACTTCCGGACGAGAAACTTGCCGAGCTTCGTTCGCAATTCGGGCTGGGCGCCGGCGGCAATGCGGAGATCGCCCGCAGCTGGCTGGCGCTCGTCGTGCGATGCGCCTATGCACCCGCGTATCCGGATCTCGAGCGATACCTCCTCAGCACCGGCCGGTACAAGCTCGTGGTCGAGCTCTACCGCGACCTCGCCCGAACGCCATCAGGTCTCGAGCTCGGCAAGGCAATTTACGCGAAAGCGCGGCCCGGCTATCACACGACGATCCGGCAGGCGGTCGAGCGGCTATTGGGGCCGGAGACGCCTGCCAGCTGAATCGCCGTCGGCCGCGGCCTCAGTGGCGCTGCGGCTCCCAGTACCGGGGCACCTTGTAGTAGTCAAAAGCCCTGTCGCGATACGCCTCGCCGTCATTGCGAACGAGCTCTTCGATCGTGGCCGCGGGCGCCGCTTCGAGCTGCTCCTTCGTGTAGTCGACGACATAGCTGTCCCTCGCCTCGTCGTACTCGAGCGAGGACCAGGGTATCGGATGGTACTTGTCGCCAATGAGGAGGAACCCGCCGAACGACACGACCGCGAACATGATGTTGTTCGAGAGCTTGTCGAACACAAGGTCCTCGATTTCCCCGATCTTTTGACCGGACCGGTCGGTTACGTCAGTTCCGTGCATTTGAAGCGATTTCAGCCCCGGCCCGAGGTCGGGAATGCCGGTGGCCGACTCCTCCGGTTGTGGGACGCTCCCGACAGTGATCTGATCGGGCCATGAGCCGCGCATTCGTCAAGGAATCGGACGGCAGCGAAGGGCAGGACCTGCCGGAACTCCAGGTCAGCCCGCACCGGAATCTCGTGACCGCCACGGGCCATGCCCAGATCGAGGCGAATGTCGAACGCCTGCAGGCAGAGCTTTCGATAGCACGCAGCGCCGAGGACCGCGCGACCGTCGCTCGGATACAGCGCGACCTGCGCTACTGGACCGAGCGCCTGCGCACGGCGGAACGCGTGTCAGTCCTGCCGGGATCGGATGCGGTGCGATTCGGGACGACGGTCACGCTGGAGAAATCCGGCGGACAGGCCGTCGTCTACCAAATTGTCGGCGAAGACGAAGCCGATCCGGCGAATGGCAGGATCTCCTACGTCTCGCCGATCGCGCGTCAACTGATCGGATCTTCGGTTGGCGACGTCGTGAAACTTGCCGACGGCGATGCGGAAATCGTGAGGATCGGCTGAGGGCAGCCCAATCCTATTGGTAGCCGCGTGCCTGGAGCTGGAACAAATGCGCGTAGGGGCCGCTTGCCCGCATCAGGTCCTCGTGGCTTCCGCGCTCGACGATGCGGCCATCCTGCAGCACGATGATCTGGTCCGCCATCCGCACGGTCGAGAAGCGGTGCGAGATCAGGATAGCGATCCGGCCTTTCGTCAGCGTACGGAAGTGCTCGTAGATGGCCGCTTCCGCCGCGGCGTCCATAGAGGCGGTCGGTTCGTCGAGCACGAGGATGTCGGCCTCGGTGCGCATGAATGCGCGCGACAGTGCGACCTTCTGCCACTCGCCACCGGAGAGCTCGCGGCCCTGGTTGAACCATTTGCCGAGCGGTGTGCGATAGGCTTGCGGCAGCCCCTCGATCATCGGCTCCGCGAGGCCTTTCTCGGCCGCTTCGCGCCAGCGCGATTCGTCTTCGAAGTGCCGCACGTCGCCCGCGCCGATGTTCTCGCCGACGATCAGCTGGTAACGGGCGAAGTCCTGGAAGATGACTCCGATGCGCTGGAGGAGCGCAGTCTCTTCCCATTCGCGCAGGTCCTGGCCGTCGAGCGTGATGCTGCCCTGAGTCGGCAGGTAGAGGCGCGTCAGCAGCTTGATCAGCGTCGTCTTGCCCGAGCCGTTCGCGCCGACGAGGGCGAGCGATTCGCCCGGGCGGATGTGCAGGTTCACGTCGCGCAGCACGGGAGATTCTGAACCCGGGTAGGCAAAACTCACGTCCTTGAAGCGGATGCCATCGTCCGGCCGCGGCCCGCGCCGGACATCACCGCGAGGTTCGTCGACGGGCGTTTCCAGGTACTCGTAGAGCGTCGCGAGGTAGAGGTTATCTTCGTACAATCCGCCGATCGCGGCGAGGCTCGCCGAAACCGCCGCCTGGCCCTGGCGAAAGAGCATGACGTACATCGTCATCTGGCCGAGCGTGATGCGCGCGGCGATCGTTGCCAGCGCAACCCAGGCATAGGCGCCGTAGAGCGTCGCGGTCGCGATCAGGCCGAGCAGGAAGCCCCAGGTATCGCGGCGGACCGTCAGGTCGCGGTCCTCCTGGTAGATCTTCCGGAAAATCGCCCGATAGCGATCGAGGAACAGCGGCCCGAGGCCGAACAGCTTGACCTCCTTCGCATGGTCCTCGCGCGCGAGCACGGTCTCGAGGTAGAGCTGCATGCGCGTCTCGGGCGACCGCCAGAGGAACAGGCGGAACGCCGCACCGGAAAAGCGGGTCTCTGCCATGAAGGCGGGCAGTCCCGCGGCGATCAGGATGGCGACGGCCCAGGGTGAGAACTGCGCGAGCAGCGTGCCGTAGCTCACGAGCGACACCGCGTTCTGCACGAGCCCGAAGGTCCGCATGACGAGCGATAGAGGACGACTCGAGGCTTCGCGCCGCGCGCGCGTCAGCTTGTCATAGAACTCGGAGTCCTCGAAGTGTGCAAGCTGGAGGGTGAGGGCTTTCTCGAGGATCAGTACATTCACGCGCTGGCCGAGCTGGGCGCGGAGCAGCGACTGGCAGAGTGAGATGCCGCGCTGCACGCCGGCGAGCAGGGCGACGAGCAGGCCTTCCACACCCACGAGGACGAGCGCCTGTGTCGACAGCGCCGTGCGGTCGGGACCGGAGGCCTGGATCGCAGCGACCACGGCATCGATGATCTGCGCGCCGACGTAGGCGACGCCGGCCGGCAGGGCACCCGCGGCCAGCGTCAGCGAGCCGAGCGCAATGGAAAGCGGGCGGCTCGTCGTCCAGACCAGCTCGAGCGCGCGTCGACTGTAGCCAAAGACACCGAGAAATCCGCGTGTCAGCTCAGGTGCCGCCGACGGCGGCGCATTGCGCTTTGGCTTCAATCGCTACAGGGCCGGTCCGGCTTCGTCGCCCAGCATCTTGCTGCGGACCATCGGGACCGGCGGCCCGCCGAAGGACAGGAAGGCGTCGTGGAACTCGCCCCAGGCCTCGCGGCCGCCGCGGGTCGCGGTCCAGTCGTCGCGCAGTTTCCGGATCATCAGCTTGCCGAGATTGTAGTTCAGGTAGCCCGGATCGTAGGTGCCGCGTGCTGCCTGCTGGCGCGCATTGCCCGGATCCTGGAAGGCCTGCTCGCGAAACATCGTCTCGCAGTCCTCGACCTTCATGCCCTGCGTGTGCATCCCGATCGCGCAGATATAGCGCACGTTGCGATAGAGCGCCTTGTTGATCTGTCCCACGCGGTATTCCGCGCGCCCGCCGGCGAGGCCCCCCGTGAGGCCGGCCTCCCACATCATCTCTTCCGCGTAGTGCGCCCAGCCCTCGGTAAAGGCGTAGCCCAGGAACAACCGGCCGATCAGGCTTTCCGAACGATTCGAATGCAGCACGTGCAGGAAATGTCCTGGCCAGACTTCGTGGACCGACGTCGACATGAGGTCTGCAACGCCCGGCGTGTAGGCAAGCTGCTCTTCCTTCGGCCACGATGGATCCGGCGGCGCAATGTAGTACGTGGACGGCATGCCGACGTCATAGGGCCCGGCCGTCATGATGTAGGCGAAGTTTGTAGCCTGATAGGGCGGCGCCTGGTCGACCTTGATGGGATCGTCCGAGGGGATCCTCGCGAGCTTATGCTCGACCAGGAAGGCTCGAAGCGTGTCGAGCTGCTTGCGCGCGCCTTCGACCGCGCCGCCTTCGGGGCGATTCGCGTTCATCTTTTCCATGCAGCCATTGCGATCCCGGCCGGGCGCGAATTCCTTGCAGGCTTCGTCGAGCGCGACGAGATTCCGCTCGAGGTCCGCCCTGCCGACCGCAAGCAGGCGATCGAGCGGCACGTCGACGCCCTCGGTCTGCTTCAGCATGGCGGAAAACAGCTCGGTGCCGATCGCGTAGTCCTCGGTCTGCGTGTCGCGCTGCGACTCCAGCCAGTCGGACAGGTCTTTGAGTGCGGCGACCGCCTTCTTGTTGGCGTCGCCATAGGCCTTCTGAAGCGCGGCATCCTTCACGTCGGCAAAGACCTGGGGTGCTTCGTCTCGCAGGAACCCGACCATGCCGCCGAACGAGGCGATGCCCTGGTCGATCCAGGTGCGCGGCATCGGAGTGCGGAGGTTCGCCTTGATCTGGGACGTCGCCGTCGGGACATTCGTCAGCCACTTGGTGAAGTCCTGTAGCCGTTGGTGGAGCGGCGCGTAGGGCTTGGTGAGATAGGGGTCCGGTGACAGGAAATCGAGGCTCCAGTCGAAATAAAAGGTCGGGTTGCGGAACGGCCATTCAGCCTGCTCGAGCCAGAACAGGTTGCGGTCGACAACCGCGAGCAGGTAGTCGCGCTCGAAGCGCTGCGCGTCCGTCAGCTTTTCGGCATCAAACGTCTTCGCCTGGCCCGCGACCGACTTGAGGCGGGTGATCTCGGCGGCAATTCCCTGCTGACTCCAGTCCGGGAAGCGGCCCGCGTGCTCCTTGCGGCCCGCGGAGAAGGCCATCATCGGGTGCGCCTCCATCCAGCTGTCCGCGAACTGCTGCACGAAGGCCGGCCAGTCGAGGTCCTTGCGCGTTCCCTGCTCGGATTTCTTGCCGCAGGCGCCGAGCGCCAGGGCAACGAGTAGGATCGCGGTGAATGGGGCAGTACGCATGGGGCGCTCCGGAACCGATGGATGGGCGACGGTAGCAGCAGACTTCGCGAGCGTCGAGTCGTTCGGCCACGCGGAAAACGCGCAGGCCCGCGGGCGGTCGAAACCTTCATGAGTTGCCGTCTCCTGGCCGGGATGTGCTGCGGGATGCTCGGCACCGCAGGAGCGCAAGCCGCGGACATTGTCGCGGTCCCGGGCGGCGAGATCCGCGTCGAGGTCACGCGCGAATCCGTAAGGCTCGATCCGACGGCACTCCTCGACTGGGTGCGCAATTCCGCGGAGGCGGTCGCAGGTTTTTACGGGACATTTCCTGTCGCGAAGTCACGGCTCCTCGTCACCCCGAGGCCCGGGAATGGCATCAATGGCGGTCGGACTTGGGCCTACGACGGCGGGCTGATCCGCATCCGCGTCGGAGACGCGTCAAGCGCCGACGACTATGAAAACGACTGGGTCCTTGTTCACGAGATGACGCATCTCGCGCTGCCGTCACTGCCGGATGAGCAGGAATGGCTGGAAGAGGGTATCGCGACGTACGTCGAATCGCTCGCTCGTGTGCAGGCGGGTCTCATGACCGACGAAGCGGTCTGGGCCGGCTACGTGCGCGGCATGCCAAATGGATTGCCAAAGCCAGGCGATCGCGGCCTCGACAACACCCACACCTGGGGGCGCACGTACTGGGGCGGTGCGATTTTCTGCCTGCTCGCCGACATCGAGATTCGCAGGCGCACGGACAATCGTCGCGGGCTCCAGGACGCGCTGCGAGCGATTCTTGCCGCAGGCAACATGGAATCTTCGTCAGAGATTCAGCCGCTCCTCGAGATCGGCGATCGCGCCGTGGGTGTTTCCGTGCTTTCCGAACTCTACGGCCGCATGAAGGATCAGCCCGCGCCAACAGATCTCGAGGCGCTTTGGCAGAAGCTCGGAGTCGAGCGCCAGGGCGAAACGGTGCGCCACATCGAGGACGCTCCCGAGGCCGCCATTCGTCGCGCGATTACCACGCCAAAAGCGTAGAGCCGAAGGATGGGTACCTACGCCCGCCGTTTTGCATCTGCACGCGGTGCCACCATCGCCCCTTCCTTAAGCCGCGTTCCGACCTTGACGATCGCATCGATCACGGGGAGAAGTTCCCTTCCAGTATGCGATAGCGAATACTCCACCGACGGGCGCAAGGTGGGTTTTACCTTGCGGATCACGACACCCTTCTCTCCGAGCTCTTTCAACCGTGCCGTCAACACTTTGGGCGAGATTCCGGGAATGTCGCTGTAGAGTTCTCCAAACCTCCGCGGGCCCCCGCTCAGTTTCCAGATCACGCTGGGTGCCCACGCACCACCCAAAACCGCCATGCATGCCGCCATCGGACAGCCGAATGGCCGGGGCGGTGCCTTGCTCTTGCGTAACTTGAGTGCCATGTAGGAGGACTCCCGGCCAGGTTGCAGCGAATCCTGCGGATTCTAATACTTACCCGGAGAAATTTACTATCTAAAAGTAAGTAAATATGTTAAGATCGCCGTCCATTCCAACTCATACCGGAGAACTGCATGAAGTTATTTTATTCCGCTGGCGCTTGCTCACTTTCGCCGCACATCGTTGCGCGTGAAGCAGGCATTGACCTGAAGCTTCAGAAAGTCGACAACACGACCAAGACGATGAAGGTCGATGGCGATTTCTGGACGGTCAATCCGAAGGGCTATGTCCCCGCGCTCGAGCTCGACAATGGAGAGATCCTCACCGAAGGTGCGGTGATCGTCCAGTACCTGGCCGACCTGATGCCGAAGTCCAAGCTTGCCCCCCAGAACGGAACATGGGAGCGCACACGCCTTCAGGAAATGCTCAACTACATTGGTACCGAGATTCACAAGACTTTCAGCCCGCTGTGGAACTCCAAGGTTTCGACGGAAGTTCGCAAGGAACGGACCGACATTCTCAACAGGCACTATGCGCTGCTCGACAAGCAGCTCGCAGGCAAGAAGTTCCTGTTCGGTGAGCAGTTCACCATCGCCGATGCCTATCTGTTCGTCGTGACGAACTGGGCCAAGTCGACCAAGGTGGACCTGTCCAAGTTCACCAACATCCAGGCTTTCCAGACCCGCGTCGCCGCAAGGCCCGCAGTGGTGGCTGCGATGACGGCAGAGGGATTGATCCCGGCGGTCAAAGCCGCGTAAGGGCTCGTCGCCAGGCTGTGATCAGAACGGGGCCATAGGGCCCCGTTCGCTTGTCTGCGCCCTGAACGACCGAGTAGCTATAATTGCGCCTTCAGCCGCCTGGAGAACTTTCATGCGCGCTGCTCAGCCCGTTTCGATCGTTCTGGCCCTGTCCATGACCGCCGTGGCAGCCGCCGGAGATTTCGATGGCTCGGTGCCGCTGACCTGCACCGCGGAGAAGGGTCACGACTGCCTTCCGACGGAAGCGGCCTGCAGCCGCCTCAAGCCCGAAACCGACATCGCCCCAATCTACAGCATCGACTTCGCCAAGAAGGAAATCCGCTCGCCTTTCCGGGCTTCGCTCCTCAAGGTCGTAAATTCGACCACGAACAAGGATTCCATCGTGCTTCAGGGCGCTGAAGCCACCGCCGCCTGGAATGCGCTCATTGACCGCAAGACAGGCGCGCTGACGGTGGCTCTCGGGGACAGCCAGGGAGCTTATGTCGTCTTTGGCCAATGAAAGGTGACCGGCGCGAAATAAGACGTCGACGGTGCGGGTCGATACTTTTTAGGCGGTTGGACCGAACATTTAATGTTGTATCGAGCCTGCGGTCCGCGGCGGCCGCCTGAATGGCTGTCATAGGACCAAAGGGCGTACGCTGGACCGCGACAGCGGTGTAAATTACGCGCGGTAGGTATCTGTTTTTCGACATCTGGATTCTGCCCGTGACGCTCACGACGGGCGTATTCCAACAACGAGGAGGATTCACATTGAAAACCAAGAAGTGCGCGTTGCTCGCCACCGCGCTCGCCCTGCCGCTTTCGATCGGCACAGCTCTCGCTGATGACCCGATGAAATCCGACACGAAGATCGCTTGCACCGAAGTCAAGTACAGCTCGGAATTTCTGACGAAGTATCCGGATGCGCCTGCGGCATGCCTTGAAGCCGTCGACAAGGACGGCAAGCGCTATGCCAAGTTCAGCGCCAAGGTGTTCCTCAACAGCGCAGACCGCACCACGGTCGAGCTCTTGAACGTGAAGGGCGACGCGCTGTCGACTTTCAGCTTCAAGCCGGCGCCGGATGCGGGCGTCATGATCGATGGCAAGAAGACGAAGTTCACGGATCTCAAGCCCGGCGAGAAGATCTCGTTCTGGGTGTCCGCGGATCGCCTGACGGCCTCTGAATTGCCGGGATCGACCGAAGAATCCTGGGCAGTCCTGCCGCCCAAGTAATCCGGGATCGAGTCATTGTGAAGGGTCCTGCGCGCCAAGCGCCGGACCCTTTTTTTTCAGCGAAGTCCTGCGCTCAGGGCGCGGGCGCGACCGGCGTGAACTCGAGGTCGTGGTAGTCGAAGCTGAAATCGGCGACCGGCGAGAACGCCTTCATCGTGATGCGCGCGGGCTTGCCCGTCGCATCGAGCGCGAACGTGACGAAAGCGGGCTCGATCAGCGGATCCGGCCAGCGCGCGACGAACGTGTCGTAGGCCCAGTGCTCGAGCGGCCCCACCATGCCCGGCGTCTGCCTGAAGTCGATCGAAAGCTGTCCTTCGGACTCGGTGACAGCGATCGGGCCGTACCATGGGTCCGAATACGCGCCCGCGTAACTTGCGAGCGGTAGCGTGGGTGACGATTGCGGTCGCTCCGCTGTGGCAACCTTCTGCGCCTCGAGTCCAGCCTTGTTCCGCTCCGCGAAGAAATCCTTGAATGCCTTCGGCCAGTCGTGCTTCGGCAGCCCGAGGTAATGATCGAGCAGCTCGTAGTGCAGGCCGGGGACGAATTCGTTGTCCTCGGAATTGTTCACGATCGCAAAGCCGGTGTTCTTTTCGGGGATCAGGACCACGATCGCCCGGAATCCCAGCGTGCCGCCGGCGTGCTGGATGACCTTGTGGCCGCGATAGTCCTGGACAAACCAGCCGAGCGCGTAGCCGCGGAATTGCGGCACCGCGTCGGCGAGTGCGGGTGGAAAGGGCGTCGCCGGGATGGGCACGACCGGTTGCCACATCGCCTGCGCGCTCGCTGCTGAAAAGAGCCGCTGTTCCGATCCAGGCAACTGCCCGGAGGCCAGCTGCACGGCGAGCCAGCGCGCGAGGTCGTTCGCGCCTGCGGCGATCGCGCCGGCGGGTCCGACATTTGCGCCGAGCGCGACTTTCTTCTCGTCGAAGGGTTGTTGCGGCCCGATGCCGCGCAGCTCGCCGACGCGGCCATGCGGGAACGCGCGATCGGGTGCGGACAGCCGATCCACGTCGTTCGTGACGCTCGACTTCATACCTGCGGGCTGGAGAATCCGCTCCTCGACAAAATCTTCCCAGGTCTTGCCGGCGACGGCCTCGACCACTTGGCCCGCGACGGCGTAGAGGACGTTGTCGTAGGCAAATCCGGAGCGAAAGCTCGTCGCCGGCTTCAGGAACTGGATCCGCCGCACCAGGTCGGCGCGGCTGATCTCGGTCGAGGGAACGAACATCAGGTCGCCCTGGCCGCGACCGAGGCCACTTCGGTGGACGAGCAGGTCGCGCACCGTGATCTCGCGGGTGACCCACGGGTCGTACATGCGAAACCCCGGCAGGTGATCGATCACGCGGTCGTCCCAGCGGATCTTCCCTTCTTCGACGAGGAGCGCGAGCGCCGTGGCGGTGAAGGCCTTGGTGGTCGAGCCGATCTGGAAAAGTGTATTGGCGTCGACAGCCTCCGCAAAGCCGAGCTTGCGGACGCCGTAGCCGCGAGCGAGCGTCACCTTGCCGTTCTCGACGATGGCGATGGCGGCGCCCGGGACTTCCGACGCCTTCATCACCATCTCGACGCGCGCGTCGAATTTCTTCGGCGGTGCGGCGATGGCGAAGACCGGCATGACGAGGAGGAGGGTGGCGATCAGGTGTCGCATGAATGGCTCCAGTACAATTTCACGCTGTCGCGGCTGGCCTGCTTCGCCCCTTGATGAGCCTCCACAGGCCGATCGTCAGCAATGGCAGCACGAAGGTCAGGAGGACCAGCACGGCAAGCGCGCGATAGCCCTTTGCGATCAGCCCGACGAGCCCGAATTGCTGGGCGGCGAAGATCGCTGCGAAGAGCAAGGTCGACGTGCAGGCGAGGCGAGCGGACGGCGGAAAATCCCGTTGGCTGCGCTCGGCCAGATGACTGGCAATGCGCTCGTTGATCGCATGGACCGAGCTGACTCCGCTCTGCAGCAGGGCCATGAAGATCATGAGCTGGAAAGCGGCGTGCAGGAGCGGCAGGCCAAGCTTGCGCAACATGAAATCGGCCGGCAGGACCTCGGCGCCGATCGCCGGATACCAGGCCATCATGCACACGAAAAAAAGCACCGCCGCGATCATCGTGAGCGGCCCCGCGAGCAATCCCGCGATGACCGCATCCCGCGTGCTGGTCAAGTGGCGCAGCACCGGAAGTATCATGACGGCGGCGATCACGTTGTAGTTCGCATAAGTGACGCCGGCGAGCAGCCAGCCTTCATTGGCAGACGGCACGGAAAAACCCTGCAGGGCCTCCGAACCAAAGCGTTGCAGCGTGATGACCACGAAGAGGGCGTACACCGCATAGAGGAAGAACGAGGCGTACTTGAAGAGCCACTCGACCGAACGGTTGCCGAACGTGGCGAAGCCGGCGATGCCGCCAATCAGGCAGAGCACGCCTGCGATGGGCGGCCAGCCGAACATCGAGAAACCGATCGCACCCGCTGCCGCACCGTACACGGCGAGGACCAGGATGAACGAGAACACGTAGGCCACTTCGAAGAGGACCCAGAACGGTCCGACCAGGCTTCGGAAGAAGCTGCGGTAATCGGTACTCCGGACCATGCGCGCAAACAGGAAGGTCACGACGCAAATGAGGCTTAACAGGACTGCCGAGATCGCCATCGCGAGCAGTCCGCCCAGGGGACCGACGGCGACGAAAAATTCCGCCAGCTCGCGGCCGGTAGCATAGCCGCCGCCGATCACGACGGCCTTGAACGCAAATCCCGGGAGCAGGAAGCGCTGGAACCAGGACGACCGGCCCGTCAAGCGAGGCAGGCCTCGACGAGCCGCTCGAATGCCGCGCCGCCGCGCATGGGGTCGGCGACCGGCAGGCCGAGCGACTCGGACGTGCGCTGCATCAGGGCGACTGCCTCCGCGGGCCGGAGCGCCGCCGTGTTGAAGCTCACGCCCGCGCAACGGATCTTCGGATTGGTGAGCGCGCCCATCCTGAGGTGAGCGGCAATTGCTTCCGGCAATTGCGGCGTCGGGAACTCGGGATAGCCGAGCAGGTGTTCGCGGCCCGGCTCGTGGCAGAGGACGAGCACGTCGGGCTGGCTGCCATGCAGGAGGCCGAGCGACACACCCGCATAAGCCGGGTGAAAAATCGAGCCCTGGCCTTCGATCACGTCCCAGTGATCCGCTGCCGCGTCCGGGCTCAGCATTTCCGCGGCGCCCGCCACGAAGTCGGAGATGACCGCATCGATCGGCATGCCTCGGCCCGCGATCATGATCCCGGTCTGCCCGGTCGCGCGAAATTCGGCTTCGAACCCGCGGCGGCGGATTGCGCCCGCGAGCGCGAGCGCCGTGTACTTCTTCCCGAGTGCGCAATCCGTGCCGACGGTGAGCAAGCGCTTGCCCGTGCGCTTGCGTCCCGTCGCGACCGGAATATTGGGCGGCGGCTGTCGCACGTCGATCAGCCTTCGGCCGAGGCGATCCGCCAATGCCTTGAGCTCCTTCGACCCCGCTAGCAGACCGTGCATGCCGGAGACGAGGTCGAGGCCTGCCTCGAGGCCCTCGACGAGACTCGGAATCCAGTCGGGTTTCAGCACGCCGCCCGTGTTCGCGACGCCGATGACGAGCGAACGGGCGCCCTTGGCAAACGCATCGCGCGGCGTCATCCGCGGCAGGCCCGCCGATACCGTCGCTTCCGGGCAGGCGAACTCTCCGACGCAAAGGTCGCGCGCCCAGTCGCGCAAGCCGAAGGCCGTCTTCGCATAGCCGCTCTCGGTGACGTCACCCAGGAAGAGCAGGTACGGCTTCGGCAGCTCGAGCACGAGCGATGCCGCGCCACCGTCACCGGCGCCCAGGCTTCGAACTGCCGACACGTCTTCCGGTCCGGCGACCCGTCAGAATCGCACGCCGAGCGCCAGGCCGATCGTGCGGGGCCGGATCAGCGAGACGGCGGCAGCGCCGTTCGGGAAGCTGGCCGGGGCAATGATGTCCGTGAAGCCCTCTTCGTCAGTCACGTTCTTGCCGTAGAGCTCGAGCGACCAGTTGTCCCACAGGACACCGGTCCTCAAATCCAGAGTGGTGTAGTCGTCGGCCTCGCGCCGTGCCGATGTCGGATCCAGGGGATCGACTCGGTTGCCGAAGTCCGCCAGGCGATTTCCCGTGTAGGCCACCTGGCCGCCAACGTAAGCCGTCGCATCGCCGAAGGCGCTCCACTCGTAGTCGCCGCCGAGCGCGACCGTCCACTCGGGCACGAACGGCAGCCGGTCGCCGTCGAGACCGCCGACCGCGGGATCGGTGTCTTCCGTGAGCTCCGCGTCCGTGTAGGCGCCCGAGAACGTGAGGCTGAGACCGCCAGTGCGCGTCGTCGCGGAGAACTCGAGACCCTTGCTTTCCGCGGTGCCGCCGTTGGCGTTGACGCCGAATCCGTTGACGACCTGGATCAGCTGGATGTCCTCCCAGTCGAGGAAGAAAGCGGCGACGTCGAGCGAGAATCCGCCGCTCGCATTGCCGGTCCTGAGGCCGAGCTCGTAGTTGGTCAGCTCGTCCGAGTCATAGGTCGCGGGCGCGGGCGCCCCCGGCGGCAGCACGTTGGGGCCGCCCGGGCGGAAGCCGGTCGCGACGCGCAGGTACGCCGAAGTCGTGTCGGTAAACTCGAAACGCGGGGAGAACGACCAGGTGACCGGGCTCTCGGAAGACTGCAGGTCGTCGAAGTTCAGCTCGAGCTGGCCGCCCGGCAGGATCGGCAGGATGATGAGGGCGTTCTGCTCGGCGTCCTGGTCGTTGTCGCTCCAGCGCGCGCCGAACGAGAGGTCGAAGCGGTCGGTGACGTGCCAGGTCGCGTTCCCGAACAGCGCGAGTTCCTCGTACGTCGAAACAAGAGCCAAGTCCGCTTCCTCGGGAATGCCTGCAACCGGGTTGCTCGTGCCTGGCTCGACTGCGATGACCTCCTGGTGAATGACGGAATCCTCTTCCGTGTAGTAGGCGCCGAGCAGCCACTCGAACTTGTCGTGCTCCGCCGAGACAAGCCGGAACTCCTGCGTAAACTTGTCGGTGGCGGTGGTCTGATCGAGGATGCCGGACAGCAACGTGTCGGCCGTGCCCGGCGTGCTGTAGACCAATGTCAGCAATTGCGCGGTTCCGACTCCCGCCCCGACTATGTCGACCAAGGCGGCGTCGCGCTGGAAGACCTCCGAAAACTCGCTGTAGCTGGTCACGGACTGAAGCGAGGCGCCCCCGAAGTCCCAGTCGAGCGTCGCGCTGTAGATGCGGTACTCGATGTCGGTCGGCTCGTCGTGATAGCGCGAGGCGACGCGCCCGCCATAGAGCGGCTGGAGCGTGGCCGGATCGACTTCATACGAGTCCGCGTTGTCGCTGTCGACGTTCTGGTAGTGCACGGTCAGATCGAGGGAAAAGGTGTCCGACGGCTTGAAGAGTGCTGAGAGGCGGCCGCCTTCCACCTCGCTGCCGTTGATCTCATTCTCGACCAACGTTCCGTCGGCGATGTTCACGGACGGATCCTGCAGGGCGGGTATGGGGTTGTTGCCGATCGACTCGATGTAGCCGCCGTCAGAGCGGAAGAAACCGCTGGCGCGCAGGGCGAAAGAATCGCTCACCGGGATATTCACTACGCCGGTCAGCGCGTAGCCCATGTCCGCGTCCTCGGTGTCCTCGATCGAGCCCTGGAATCGGGCCTCGAAGCCCTCGGTCGAGGGCGCGTTGGTTACGTACTTGATCACGCCGCCGAGCGCGCTTGCCCCGTAGAGCGTGCCCTGCGGGCCGCGCAGCACTTCGACGCGCGCCATGTCGAAGGTGTCGATGTCGCCCGACAGGATGGCGGCATTCGCGAGGCCGCTGCTCGAGCCGAAGGGCACTTCGTTGACGTAGATACCTACGGTCGAGGCGACGCCGCCTGTGTTGATGCCGCGCATCGAGACCCGCGTGACGCCGCGTGTGTTCGAGTTGAGGCTGAGGCCCGGGACCATGGACGTGAGATCCTGGAAGTTGTCGGCCTGGGCCCGCTCGAGCGCGTCCCCCGCGACGACGGAAACCGACATCGGGATGTCTGCGAGCGCCTGGTTGCGCTTCTGTGCGGTCACGATGACCTCGCCAAGCACGGGCTTCTCCGCCGAGGGCGTCTGCTGCGCGGAAGCCCCCGCAGCGGCCAGGATCATGGCGATTGCGCCCGGAATCGTCAGGTTCGCACGTGCGGTTTGATTGCCCATATTCAGTGTCCCTCTCGGTGGTCGTTTAGCGCTCAGGCCCAAATGGTGCCAAGGAGCCTTCGGAAATTGCCGCCCAGCACGGCCTCGATGTTCGAATCGCCGTAGCCGCGGCTGATCAGTGCCTCGGTCAGGTCGAAAACCTTCTTCGGATGGTCGAAGCCGTCGGTGTCGAGCTTGTCGCGGAACGAGTAGCTCGACTTGTACGAGTCCATCAGTTCCTTGCGCTGGTCGGCCGGCATGTCGTCATAGCCGTTCAGGTCCGAATCGGACCCGATGCCTACGTGCTCGATCCCGGCGAGCTTCGCGACGTGATCGATGTGGTCGACAACGTGTTCGACGGTCGTCGGCTCGCGGTCGCGGACGAAGTTGCGCACGCCCGTGATGCCCATCACGCCGCCCTTCGCGGCGAGCTTCCGGATCGCCTCGTCCGTCTTGAGCCGCGGATGGTTGTTGAGCGCGCGGCAGTTGGAATGCGTAATCGCGATCGGCACCTTCGAGATCTCGAAGGCATCGAGCGTCGTCCGGTCGCCGCAGTGCGAGACGTCGACGAGCATGCCGACGTTGTTCATGGCCTCGATGATCGAGGCGCCGAAATCGCTGACACCGCCGTCCACACGGTCGGTACTGCCTGAGCCGAGCTGGTTCTGGCTGTTGTAGGTGAGCTGCGAGCTGCGCTGTCCGAGCTGGTAAAAGGCCTTGACGTCCTCGGGCGACCGAAAGTGGTCCGAATTCTGGACGCCCATCATCACGGCGCACTTGCCCGTGGCCTTGGCGCGGTCGAGGTCGACGGCCTTGTCCACGACGCAGAAGAGATCGGAGTGCCGCGCCGCAAAGCCCTGCCACGCAGCAAGAAAGCTGAGCGTCTCCTCGACGACCTGCGGTCCGCCGGTGCCGATCGAATTGTTGAATCCCGTAATCCCGCAGGCCTTGAACTGGGCGATCTCCGCATCGGTGAGCGGATTCGCGTAGGCCTCCGGCTTGAAGTTGATCTTGAGCACGGCGAGCATGTCGATCACGAGCGAGCGCTCGACGAGGCCGACGGCGCGCGCGGAGTAGGTCGCCGGGCTGTCCGCGAAGAGACGGAACGACGCGAAGTTGAGCATCGGAAAACCGACGCCCAATGCCGTTGATCCCGCGGCACCCTGGATCAGGCGCCGCCTCGTCACTCGACTGGCCGTGGACTGCGCCATCTTGCCCTTGTCGGGAGAATTATCCCAGTTGGAGATATTAATCCTGATTAGAGAATTGTCAATTAAGCCGGAACGCGCTCACGCCGCCGCGCCCCAGCCCTGGTCCGGATACGACACTTTTCCGTTATCAAATGCCATCGCGGGCCGGCGGTCGCGCGTAATGAAAAGAGTGCCGTCCAGGTCGTTGATGTCGCAGACCTGGCCGAGAATCCACGCGGGCGCCATCGCGAGGCTCGTGCCGACCATGTTGCCGACCATCACCCCAAGTCCAAGTCGGCGCGCTTCCGCGGCCATCGCGAGACCCTCGGTGAGGCCGCCGCACTTGTCGAGCTTGATGTTGACGATGTCGAAGCGCCCGACCAGCGGCTCGATGTCGGCCAGGCCCTGGACACTCTCGTCCGCGGCGACCGGGATCGGGCAGCGAAATCCGTCGAGCTCCGCCTCGCGCCCGCGCGCGAATGGCTGCTCGATGAGCTTGACCTTGCAGGCGACGAGATCCGGCATGAGCGCGGTGAGGCTCGTCGCGTCGAAGCCCTGGTTCGCATCGACGCCGAGCCAGGCGTCGGGCCGGGCCCTGCGCACGGCGCGCAAGCGCTCGGCGTCGAGCGGCAGCTCGCCGGTCAGTTTCAGCTTCAGGGATCGTGCCTGGGCGTACTCGACCGCTTTCGCAGCCATCGTGGGCGCGTCGTTCGCTGGAATTGTGAAAGTCGTGAGCAGCGAGCGCGGACGCTCGAGCCCTGCGATGCGCCAGACCGGCTGCCGAAGGCGCTTGGCCTCGAGGTCCCAAAGGGCACAGTCGAGCGCGTTGCGTGCGCCGCCCGGCGGCAGCAGCCGGCGCAGCGACTCGCGGTCGACGCCGGCCTCGATGTCGTGGCGCACATGCTCGATCGCCGCGCACATGCGGTCGGCGTCGTCGCCGAGGTAATAGACGCCGGCGGCCTCGCCCTGGCCCGCCGCGCCGCGCTCGCTGACGCGCGCGATCACCACCGTCATCTCGGTGAAGGTGTATCCCGTGATCGTGAACGGCGCCGACAGCGGGATGAGCTCCCGCGAGACAGTAAGCTGCATCAGTAGTTCGTGCTGATGCCGACCAGGTGGTAGGCAACCGCGACCCAGGCGCAGATGGCCGTCGAGAACACGAGCACGACCGCCCAGATCTTGCCGAGCCAGCGCTTCGGCGCCTTCAGGACCACCGACAGGTGCCAGAGCGCGAGCGCGAGCCCGGCGAATACCGCGATGCTGCCGACGACGTGCACGAGGACGACGAGCCAGTCGAGGCTGTCCGACAGCAGCTTGAGATCGCTGAACATGGCCATGATCGTCCCGATCCAGCCGCCGATCGCGACGAGCGACGCGAGCGCGCCGATCCGCACCCAGCGGTAGGCCTTCGCCTCCCGCCCTGTGTAGGGCAGTGGCTTCCGGTAGTGGCGTCGGACGAGCGCGGCGACCGGCCAGAAAAGGACGGTGAGCGTGAGCGCGACGAGGCTCGCGACGGTGGATGGCATCAGCCAACCCACGCCCTTCAGCCCGGACGAGCGCTCCATGTACATGAAGGGCGAGAACCATTCCACCGCGAACCGCACGACCTTGCCGTCCACGACTTCGGCCGCGACCCTCGACTTGTCGTTGACTTCCTGCCAGACGTAAGGCGCGATCTCACGCCACTTGGTCGGCTCTCCGTTCAGGTCCTTCACGGTCGGGGACGAGAGCGTGCCGTCCTCATTGATCTTGACTTTGACGGGCTCGAGCATGTTCAAGATGCTGAGGAAAGTGGTCTCGGCGCGGCGCGAGATGATGTAGCTGCCGGCAATCTGCTGCGCGTGTTCCTTCGCGGTCGCCTTGTCCACCGTGCCTTCGGCCGCCGGGCCCGGAAAATAGCGGTCCGCGAACTTGCGGTAGAACACCTCGCGGACGTGGCCCACAGCGCCTTCCGTGCCGGCGCTGTTGAAAGAGATGAAATAGCCGACGCCGTCGTCCAGGAAGAGGTGCAGATCGCTGTGGAAGTACTGTGTGTCGCCGCCGTGCGAGACGATGCGACGGCCGTTCCGGTTCGTCTCATAGAAGCCGAGCACCATGCGATTGACGTTCGGGATGATGGTAAGCGGCGTGGCGTGCATCTTCTTCGCGGTCTCTTCGCCGAGGATCCGCTGGTCGCCGAACGCGCCGTTCTGCAGGTGCGCGATCATGAACCGCGCCATGTCGCTTCCCGTCGCCGCGAGCGAGCCCGCGGGCGCGAGGTTGATGAGCTCATAGCCCTGCGGCTTGCCCGTGGCGTTCTCGTAGCCCTGCGCCATGCCGGCCGCGAGGCTCTTCGGTAACGGTTGCCTGAAGGACGAATGCTGCATGCCGAGTGGGCCGAAGACGTTCTTGTCGAGATAGTCGTCGAAGCTCTGGCCCGACTTCCGCTCGACGATGTAGCCGGCGAGCGCCGTCGCGTAGTTGGAGTAGGCGGGCATCGTGCCGGCCTTGAAGATGCGCTCGGGGATCCAGCGTTTCAGCGTGTCGCCGAGCGACGCGAGCCGCTTCGGGTCCTCGAAGATCAGTTCCTTCACCGCCTCCTCGAAGCCGGGCGTGTGCGTCATGATGTCGCGTAGCTGGAGCGGTTCCCCGGCCGGCCCGGGGGGAATTTCGAAGTCGAGGTACTGGTTGACGTCGGCGTCGAGGTCGAGCTTGCCCTGCTCGACCAGTTGCATGACTGCCGTCCAGGTGAAGAGCTTCGACACGGAGCCCGGCCGGAACAGCGTGTTCTCGGGATCGACGGGCGCGTGCTTCTCGACGTCCGCGTAGCCGAAGCCCTTCTGCAGCAGGACCTGGCCGTCCTTGACGACAACGACGACGGCACCCGCGATGTTGCCGCGTTCGATCGCGTACGGGATGAATCCGTCGAGCCAGGCCTCGAGATCGGCGCGGTTGAGCTGCGGGCCTGCCGGCGCTTCGACTGCAGACGGCACTTCGATCGCGGGTGGCTTCGCGGCCGCTTTTGGCGGCGGCGGGACCTGCGCGACCGCGGCAGCGGAAAGGAGGCAGGCAGACAGAAATGTCGCGATTGGAGAAAAGGCGCGCATGCGTAGGCCCCGGGTTATCATCCTGATGAGGATATAGTAGTCCTAATTGGAGAATGACGTCAAAGGGTGTCTCGCCGTAAAATCGGGATAGAAATGCGCAAAGGGGACAAAGCCCTGCCACCGACGAAATCAAGCCGGCCCACGCTCGGGAGCCTCCTGCGCGGGTTGCGCCTCAGGAATCATTGGACGCTCAAGGAGATGAGCGAGCGCACGGGCATCCCGCTCTCGACGCTCGCCAAGGTCGAGCATGACCGGCTGACGCTCACCTACGACAAGCTCCTCCAGCTCAGCCAGCGCCTGAACCTCCGGATGTCCGACCTGTTCAGCGAGGCTGACGAGGCGGCCGACGCGCCGATCACGGCGCGACGCTCCATCGGTCGCATCAGCGACGCGGTCCGGGTCAACACGCCGAATTACGAATATTTCTATATGTGCCCGGAGCTTCGACGCAAGCGCATGGTGCCAACCGTCACGCGCATCCGCGCGCGCAGCGTCGCGGAGTTCGGCGAGCTCGTCCACCACCCGGGCGAGGAGTACATTTACGTGCTCCAGGGGCCGGTCGAGATCCACACGGAGTTCTACGAGCCGATCGTCCTCCAGACCGGCGAGTCCATCTACATCGACAGCACCATGGGCCATGCCTATGTCGCGCCGAATGGGCACGACGAGGCGCTCGTCCTCGGCGTCTGCTCGAGCGCGAGCGACGACCTCATGGAGTCGCTGATGACGCTGCATGCCGACGAGCGGCCGGCAAGGGCCAAGGCGACTAGGCGGCTGACGGCGAAACGCTGAGCCTCTGCCTCCATCCCCGCCAGTCGCGGATGTTCCAGTCGATGAACCGGAAACCGAGCACCCAGACGAGTTCATCCCACAGGTAGAGGATCTCGCCCTTCGAGCCCCAGTACAGGGCGATCGCGAGGATCAGGCAATAGAGCGCTATTTTTATTCGCTCGATCGCGAACGGTAATGCACCATGTCCCGATGCGGCTTGTTTCACCCGCACGGCGACCTCCGTCGCAAAGACGATCAGCAACCACGAGACGCTTTCGATCAGGTCGGTCCAGGCGAGGATCAGGCCCTCCTCGAGTCCCGCGCGGTCGGTGACGACGGCGTCGTCGCTGAGGGCGAAGAATTCCGGGCCGTCGCCGATGACGGCGCAATTGCCCGCGTCGATTTCGATGTAGTCGCGGTTTCTGAGGAAGCTCCAGCCTTCGGTGTAGCCGCAGACGTCGGCCGCCGCGGGCAGCCGCTCCGGATCCTGGAATTCCCGCAGCGCGATGTCGTAGGAAAGACTCGTGTGCAGGATCGCGACATAGCAAAGGAGCCGCACGCCGTGCACCGCCCATTTATTCGCTCCCGTCCAGCTGCGCCCGGCGAGCACGTAGGTCTCGAGCTCGAAAAGGAGGATCAGCGCGAACCAGGCGATCAGGTCGATCGACGTAACATAGGCGGCGAGAACCTCGAGCAGGTCCGAGCGCGCATCGAGCGTGTAGCTCGCGGACTCGATGTCCTGGACGAGGTAGAGAATGAAATCGAGAAAGAGCAGCGCGTAGACGGCCCACTTGAGCCGTTGACGCCAGGGACTCATGCGCTTCGGCGATTCAAGCTGTTCTATGACGCTGGATGATAGCCGAGCCGGAACCCCGTCAGCGTGGCCGCTGTCTACCTCCGGACCTCGGGGGTGACCGACCGATGCGACGCATCGCGCTTCTCGCCGCACTTGTTCAGCTGTCAGCCTGCGACAATAGCGGGCATTCCGAGTCCTGGCGCGATCTCGGCGAGTTGCCTGTGAGCGCGGCCACGGAGCTCAACCACACGCCGTTGATCGTAAGCGGGGACCGGGTGCTGGTCGGCACGAGCGACGGGATCTGGGCCCGGCCGCTCGATGGCGCAGGCGAGTGGACACAGTCGGGGCTCGCGGGTATCGGCATATTCACGACACGCCGTCATCCGACGATCGAGGCGACGGTATTTGCGGCGGGTCAACCGGTCGCCGACCCGCAGGCGCCGCCGTTCTACCGGTCCGACGACGGCGGCAATACCTGGGTGCCGGGAGCCACGTTTCCACGCAACAGTTTCGACCAGTCGAGCGAGCCCTACTTCGACCTCGCAGTCGCGCCGGACGATCCCGATCGTCTCTACGCGAATCTGTCAGGACCTTCCGTTGCGATCTCGACTGATGGCGGCCTCAACTGGGCACTCGCCAACGGCGAGACCGAGGTTTTCTTCGGTGACGCCTGCGTGATCCACATCCTGGATTCGATGCCGGGCACGCTGTTCCAGGGCTGCGAGGCGCCGCTCGACAACGCCTGGATCGCGACGCAGGACATCGATCCGGCGAATCCCTTCACGCTCTCGAATTTCACGTTCGTGGCCGGCGGGCCCGACTTCGCCCTCGAGAATCGCCGTCCGAACGGGCTCGCGAGCGGGCCGGCGCGGCCCGCCACCGTTTATGCGGGCCTCGAAGGGGCGACGATTGCGCTCGACGATTCGGGCTTCGACTTCGTGTTCCGGGCGGAGGACGGCTCGGAGGACCCGCCCTACGTTTACGTCGCCGCGATCTGGCTCGATCCCGACGACGCCGATCACTTCGTCTTCGGCGGTGGCATCAACGGCGAGAACACGGAACTCGCGCTGTTCGAAACCCGGGATCACGGAGAAACGATCCGCCGGATCCGCACGCCGCGTCCGCTGACCGATCCTTCAGTCGAGCAGGTCGTTACGGCGGACGACGACGCTCTGGCCGTTCTCGTCTCGCACGTGGACGTGATCAGCGACGCGAGCCGGCGGCTCACGCTCTTCCTGGTCGAAGGCCTGCGCTAGGAGGCGCCGAAGCCGGTCCGGCAGGAAGCCGGCATGTACTTGTCCTCGAGGCTTGTCACCCCGAGAACCGACTCGGGCTGCTCGCCAAATTCGTCCGAAGACTCCGGTTCAACACCGAGCGGCGGGTCCGCATTGCCGCATTGCCAGACCACGCCGCCGTCCGTCGACTCGTGCGGACGGAGCGAAAGCATGTAGTCGTCGATGATCGCGTTCGCGTTGCGGCCATAGGTGATCATGATGGTCCCGTTCGACACTTCGATCGACCGGACGTATCGGCTGCGATTGACCTGCCTCAGCAGGTCGAAGCGATTCCCGATCTCGGTCAGGTCCGCCGGCCAATCGCCGGTTTCCTCGAAATGCGCGCGCACCGCGCCCTTGTAGTCGGAAGCGATCATGAGGCCTTCGCTGACCTGGGCCCGTATCGTGTAGTCGTGGTAGGCCGGAATCGCGATGGCGGCGATGATGCCCAGGGGCATCAACGAGAGGACGAGCACGATCGCCGCAATCCCCCAGCCGGACATGCGGCGAGCCGGTCCCGCATGGATCACCTGCGCGGGCTCGGCCTGGGCATCGACGACGACGGTGTCCGCGATGATGTCGTGCAGCGCCTGGCGCTTCTTCGTGAATGCCACCATCAGGTAGCCTATGCCGAGCGTCATGCCCGTGACCCACTCGCCGAAGTATCGGCCCGTGGCCCGCGCAAAGCTGATGCGGGCGCCGTTCAGGTCCGTGACCTTGATCCTGACCGCGAGCTTGCCGGGCGTCGCCTGGCGCGCGCTGCTTTCGAAGAGGGCGCAATACAGCCACTGAGCGCCAATGATGAACAGCCAGAGCACGAACACGTTCGTCAGCATCGGGACGACCGCCTCGGGACGCCCGCCTGACCCCAACACCATGCCGAAAGCGCTGATGCCGAACACGATGAAGAAAATCATGTTGATCGCCGAGAGGATGAACGAGTCGATCAGGCTGGCGCCGACCCGGATCCAGAATCCGGCGAACACCGGTTTCGTGCCGGCTGCCGACTCGGCGAGGCCATGGCCGCATTGCGTGCAGAACCGGGCGCCGTCCGCATTCTGCGTTCCACACTGGGCACAAAACATGGCCGGACTCCCTTGCAGAAGGCTCAGGTGAGCAGGTTCAGGAACAACGTGATGATGATCGCGTTGGTGAAGTCGATGAAGAACGCGCCGACGATCGGTGCGACGAGGAATGCCCGCGGCGCAGGCCCGTAGCGCTCGACCAGTGCGCGCATCACGGCCATGGCGTTGGCCGTCGTGCCCAGCATGAAGCCGATGAAGCCGCCGCTCATCACCGCCGATTCGTAGTTGCTACCCATGGCGCGATGCACGGGCGCTGCGGCAAGGATCACGAGCACGATCTGCGCAGCGAGTATGGCGAATAGCGGGAGGAAGAGTCCCGACAGTTCCCAGAGCTTGAGCGTCATTAGTGCCATCACGAGAAAGAGCGTCAGCGTCACGATGCCGAAGGCGTTGATGAACCGGAGTGACAGGCCGAACCAGCCGGTGACGTCGTCCAGGTTCCGGATCAGGGCGGCGACGAGCATGGCCCCGATGTAGGCAGGGAGTGTCATGCCGAGTGCGGCGAATCCCTTGCTGACCCAGTGGCCGATCCACATCGCGATCAGGATGGCGACCAGGTTCTTCACGATGGGCCAGGCATCGTCGTCGTCGTCGGTCGACGCCGTCGGCGCGGGATCCGAGTCGGCCTCGGGGAGCGAAGTATCGATATCGCCGCTGCGCGCCCGACGTGGCGACTTGAGCTTGCCGCGTTCGATCAGGACGGTGCTCACCGGTCCGCCAACCAGTCCGCCGGCAATGATTCCGCCGATCGCTACCGCAATCGCGACCGACGATGCGCCGGCGACGCCCGCCTGCTCGAAGAGCGGCGCAAATGCGAGCCCGGTTGCCGGTCCGCCCGTCAGCGTCACCGATCCGGCCAGGACGCCGAACAGCGGGTGAAGCCCGAAGCCGAGCGCAATCAGGATGCCGACGACGTTCTGCGCAATGGCAAAGACCGTCGCGAGCAGGAAAAAGCGAAGTACCTGCGGCCCGCCGATCTTGAGCAGCGAGAGGCTCGCGGCGAAGCCGATCGTCGTGAAGAACGCGATCATCATCGGGCTCTGCAGCGTGGTGTCGAACTTGACGAGCGTCACTCCCTGGCCGCGCGCGATGAGGACGGCCACGGCGACGATCAGGCCGCCCAGCACCGGCGCCGGGAGGTTGTAGCGATCGAGGACCGGGATCAGGCGCCGCAGCCAGTAGCCGAACAGCAGCGCGACGCCGGCGAATGCGAGCGTCTGGACGAAATCTAGTTCAAACACTGGGCAATCTCCCGGATCAGCCGATCGACTTCTTCCTTTGACGTGTAGTGCACGAACGACACGCGCACTGCCCCGTCTTCGGTGTCGATGCCGAGGGACTTGATCAGGCGATAAGCATAGAAATTGCCAACGCCGACGCCAAGCTTCGCCTCAGCGAGCCGGCTCGCGACCTCGCTCGAGCTCTTGCCCTCGACCGTGAACGCGACCGTCGGTGCGCGCTCGGCGGCGCGCGTCCGGCCGATGAGCCGGATCTTCGGGTGCTTCGAGAGGAAATCGAGCAGGGGCTGGAGCAACCCGGTTTCATGCGCGCGGAACAGGTCGCGCACCGCGGCCGCGCGCACCTGCACGGGCTTGCCCTTCAGGCCGTGGCGGTCCGCGACCGCGTCCATGTAATCAATCACGCCATTGACCGCTGCAATCTGGGCGTGATCGGGGCCGGCCGGCGTGAAGCGCGCGCCCGGCTTTCCGTCATTGAAGAAGTGCCCCTGGTTCGGCAGCGCGGCGTTGACCTCGCGGCTGAGGAACAGGGTCCCGAGGTGCGGCCCATATACCTTGTATAGGGAGAAGTAATACGCATCGACGCCGAGTTCCTTGAGGTCGGGCATTCCGTGCGGCGAGAACGCGACGCCGTCCACGAAGGCCCAGGCGCCGGCCCGGTGCGCGAGATCCGCGATTTCGCGCACCGCGTTGATGCTGCCGACGACATTGGAGCAATGAGTGAACGCGACGAGTTTCGTGCGCCGGCCGAGGAGGGCCTCGAGGTCCTTCTTGTTCAGGTCCGCTGTCTTGGGATCCACTTTCCATTCGCGAACCGTGAAGCCGTCGTCTGCGAGGCGGTTATAGGCGCCGACATTCGCCTCGTGGTCCTGGTTCGTAACGATGATCTCGTCGCCCGGCTTGAAGTGGCGCCGCAATGCCTGGGCGAGCACGAAAGTGTTCTGCGACGTCGAGGGCCCGAAATGGATCTCGTCATTGCCGACATTGAGCCAGGCGGCCATGCGCTCCTTCGACGCATCCATCTGCTCGCCGGCCTTCGACGACGCGGGGAACGCGTAGTAGGGCTGCACCTTGGTCTGGCGGTAATAGCGGTCGAGCCATTCGATCGCCTGGCCGCAGGCATAGGAACCGCCCGCATTCTCGAAGTGCGCGAAGCCCGCGAGCGAGGGTTCGCGGAAAGCAGGAAACTGCGAGCGGACGAAATCCAAGTCGAGATTCATGAACTATTCCCCGGCAGCAACGCCATAGGATAATCATTCACATGTCTTACCCTGAAATTATCCTGCGTACAGCTGCCGTTCTCGTCCTGCTCTCGCTGGCGGGGCTCATGCTGGCGTCACGGCGGCGGGACCAAACGCCCTGGCTCGGCGCGCTGTCCGCTGCCGCGGTTGCCGCCTTCGTCGTGACCTCCACACGCGGTGCCGAAGCCTGGCTGGGCACGTGGCAATATCCGCTGACCGCACTTTGCGTTGCAAAGGCGGCGCTTTTCTGGCTCTTCGCCCGCGGCCTTTTCTCGGAAGAGTTCCGGTTGCGCGGCACGCACGTCGCGATCGTTGGCGTCACCGTCGCTTACGGACTGTGGCAGCAACTCGTGTTCAATCCGATGGCGACGTACGGCCTGGCAACGGCCTGGGAGCGGCTCGCCGCGGCGGGCTTCGAGTTGTGGGTCCTGGTACTCGTGCTCCTGACCCTGACCGAGGCCTATCGCGGACTCGCGGTGGACCTCGTCGAGCGACGCCGGCGCATGCGCATCCTGTTTGTCGCCGGAGTTTCGGCGTTTCTCGCCGCCGCCGTCATCGTCCAGACGTACAACCTCATCCAGTCGACCAACACACCGGACCTGCTGGTGCTGGCAAACCTCGCGCTGATCGCGACTGCCGGGTTCGCTGCCCTGTGGAACCTCGTGCAGTTGCGGGACGCCAGCTGGCTTGAACCTGAGCCTGCAAAGGCGACGCCCGCTGAGCTGACACCGATCGAGCAGCAGTTCCTGAGCTCGCTGAAGTCGCAGATTGAAGATCGGCATGTGTATCGCGAGGAGCGACTCACGATTGGTTCGCTGGCCGAGCGGTTGGGAACGCGCGAGCAGGTTTTGCGCAGGGTCATCAACCGGGGCCTTGGCTATCGCAACTTCAATGATTTCCTGCACGCCTGCCGGATCCGCGAGGCCTGCGAGCACTTGCGCAGGGCCGAGGAAGCGCGGCTGCCCGTGCTTTCGATCGCACTCGGTGTAGGGTACGGCTCGATCGGGCCCTTCAACCGCGCATTCAAGGCTCGCATGGGCATGACGCCGACCCGGTTTCGCCAATCGGCGGGCGGCCGCCAGACTCCCGCCTGAATCCCTGAGGTCGTGAATATCTGGCCGATTTCGAAATCGGCCAGATGTTACTGCGCATCCGGCCAGAATTCGGTCGGGAAGGACGCCAGGATCTGCGGCCATGCGTCACCTACTGGCCGGGCTGTGCCTCATCGCGGCAAGCGCTGCGCATGCGGGCCTGGCACTCGATTCGCAGGCCGAAGCTATGCGCGTCTTGCGGCTAGGCGTACAGGCGCTGGGGCCGGAGACGGCGATGCAGGGACTGAAAAGCGTGCGCCGCGACTATCTCGAAGACTGGGTGGACATCGGGCAGGGCGCGCGCCCCTGGTCCGGGACGCCCGCGAACGACACATTGCCGGCGCACAGCGGATTCGACGATTCAGTCGCCGTCAGCTTCCTGGACTACGCTGCGAATCGCTATTACGAATCGATCCGCTACGCCGATGCGCCGGATGACTACGCGCTCGTGGTCGAAGCGGGGACGCCGGCTCACGCATTCCAGTCAATCACCTATGTGCGCGAACGGACTTTTTTCTCCGAGCACGCGGCTGGCCAGCGCGAGTCCGAACGCCTGCGGCGATTCCGCCGTTTTCCCGAGGGACTCCTGCGGATGGCGCTCGATCGTCCCGAGACTCTCGTGTCACTCGGAACTATCGACGAGGGCGGCGCAAGACTCGAGGCGATCGCCTTTTCGGATCTCGCGGGAACCTTGACACGGCTTTATTTCGATGCGCTCACGCACCGCCTCGTGCGTTCCGAGACCTTGCGCACGCATGGAATTTACGGCGACACCACCGGCGATGTCGTCTATTCCGACTACCGGGCGACCGGGCCTTTCATGCTGCCCTATTCCGTCGTGACGCGGGTCGGCGGTGTGCCGGTGGCCAGGCTGGTGATCCGTTCGATCGAGATCGACGCCGCGCCGCAGCCCGAGTGGTTCAAACCACCGGACAGGCCGGTCGACATCGATGCTTCGCCTGATGTCCCGGCGGTTGAGCTTCTGGGTAGCGGTGTCCACCTGATCCGCGGCGCCTACAACCTCGTGTTCGCGGAGTTTCGAGACCATGTTCTTCTCGTCGAGGCGCCGGTGGACGAGGCGTACACGCGTGCATGCCTTGAGCTCGTCGCGAAGACCGTGCCCGGCAAGCCAGTGCGGCTCGTTTCAACGCATTTTCATTTCGATCACCTGGGCGGCGTTCGAACGGCTGTGGCGCGTGGCATTCCGATCTTGACGACGGCCGATGCGAAACGAGTCATCGAGCAATCGATCGCGAGCGTGCAGGTGATGAAGCCCGATGAGCTTGCGCGCTCGCCCCGGCTGCCCACGATCGAGGTCGCGGGCAGCAAGACCGTCCTCGACGACGGCAGCCAGCGCGTCGAGCTTTACGATTTCGGCCCGACACCGCACGCGGCCGAATTGCTGGTTGCGTATTTTCCTGCGCAAAAGCTATTGCACGTCGCGGACATCTTCGACGTCTTAACGCCCGAACTCGTCATCGCCGGCGTCGATGGCGTGGTCATGGCGGAGCGGATCCGGAGCTTTGGTCTCGACGTTGAACGCATCGTTCCAATGCACGGCGCGCCAGTTACGATCGAACACCTGCGGCGTGGACTCGCGATCCGGCGAAAATACGAGGAGCCTTCACGATGAAAAATGCCTGTTTGCTGCTCGCCTTCTTGCTGCCGCTATGCGCTTTCGGCGAATCGACGCTCTCGGGTGATCTTCCAAGGCGCGAGGCCCGCCCTCTCGAGGAGATCGCGGGACTCGACAGCCGCTACGGCGTGCTTCGCGCGCCCGATGGCAAGCGACTGCGCACGATCCTGACGCGCCCGGCGGGGACGACCGGCCGACTGCCCGCGATCCTTTTCGTGCAGTGGCTCAGCTGCGACAGCATCGAATTGCCCGCGAAGCAACAGGATGGCTGGAGCCGGATGCTCCGGCGGCTCGCCCAGGAATCGGGTTACGTCATGATGCGCACGGAAAAACCCGGTGTCGGCGACAGCGAGGGCGATTGCGTCACGCTCGACTACGACACCGAGCTTGCCTATCACCGCGCCGCGCTGGAATCGCTCCGGCGTTCCGATGACGTCGACCCCGAAAGGATCATCGTCTTTGGCGCCAGCATGGGCGGCAACTTTGCTCCGCTGGTGGCCGCGGGCGAGAAACTGGCAGGCGTGATGATCTGGGGCGGCGGCGCGAAGAGCTGGTTCGAGCGCATGCTCGGTTTCGAGAGGCGCGCCAAAGAGTTTAGTGCGGTGCCTGCGGCTGAACTCGACTCGTACATGCGCTCGCTGCAGCGTTTTTTGCTGGCTTACCTGCTTGACGGCAAGGATCCCGCGACGATCGCGCGCGAACAACCCGCACTCGCCGGCGTCTGGGACAAGATCGTGGGGACGGGAACTGGAACGCATTACGGGCGGCCCCTTGCCTTTCACCAGCAGGCGGCTGCGAAGGACTGGGCCGCGGCCTGGGAGCGTGTCGAGGCGCCCGTGCTCGCGCTCCATGGCGAGTACGACTGGTTCGAGGACGCCGGGGCGCATCGCCTCGTTGCCGACATCGCCAATCGGCGCGGTGCCGGGCGGGGCGAGTTCGCCGTGATCCCTGCGACCGACCACCACTTCGATCGATTCGACAATGCCGGGGCCGCATTCCGGGGCGAGGGGGGCATCAACAATGCCGATGCGGCCGTCAGCGTGATGTTGCGCTGGATCGGAGAACGGCGCCCTCGCGGATCCGCGTCCCGACCCTGACGATCGTGTTGATTACCGGAATCAGCTCGCGGCCGAGCTCGGACAACGAATACTCGACCGAGGGCGGGGAGGACGGCATGACTTCGCGGACGACGACGCCTTTCTCCTCGAGGTCTCTAAGGCGCGCCGTCAGCATCTTGGGCGAGATGCCGGGTATGTCGCGCTGAAGCTCGCCGAATCGCCGCGCGTCGCCGGAAAGTTTCCAGATCAGGCTGGGGGTCCAGGCGCCGCCCAACACCGCCATGCAGGCAGCCATCGGGCAGCCTGGCGGTGGCGGCAGCGCCCTGCTCTTGCGGACTTTCAATCCCATGCGCGCGTTCTCGACCGGTTACCTGAAGGTTAGCCAATTTCTCGGCTTACGTAAAGCTATCTACTATGCATTAGTGAGTACGTTTGGTAACTTGCCTCCACACCGCACATGGAGGCATGCATGAAGCTTTACTATTCACCCGGGGCCTGCTCGCTCTCGCCCCACATCGTCGCGACCGAGGCTGGCATCCCGCTGGATCTCGTCCGGGTCGACAACAGGACCAAGACGATCAAGTCGGAAGGCGACTTCTGGGCCGTCAATCCCAAGGGCTACGTCCCCGCGCTGGAGCTGGACGACGGCGAAGTGCTGACTGAAGGCCCCGCCATCGTGCAGTACCTGGCCGACCTGAAGCCGGGCGCGTCGCTCGCGCCCGCCAACGGGACTTTCGAGCGCGTGCGCCTGCAGGAGATGCTGAACTACATCACATCCGAGCTGCACAAGACGTACTCGCCGCTATTCAAGCCGGATGTCCTGCCGGCGGTACGCGAGGAACGGCTCGAGTACCTGCGCAAGCGCTACGCCTTGCTGGAGAAGCGCCTCGAAGGCCGGAAGTACCTGTTCGGCGACCAGTTCACCGTGGCGGACGCCTACTTGTTCGTCGTAACGAACTGGGCCCGGAACGTGAAGTTCGACCTTGCCGCATTCCCCAACATCGAGTCCTTCCAGAAGCGCGTCGGAAGCCGCAAATCGGCTTTGCAGGCAATGCGGGAAGAGGGGCTGATTCCGGAGGACAAGGCTGCGTAAAATAGCCGCTCATCGACGCATCGATCAACGGGGCCACTGGGCCCCGTTTTTGGTGCAAGCAATGGAGAGCCGCATGCCGTTCGTACGTACCTTCAATCGCGCCTTACTGTCCCTTGCCCTATGTCTCCTCGGCTGCAACGCCGCCCTTTCGCAGAACTCGGCGCCGCCCTCGCAAGTGGAATCACCGGAAGCCTTCAAGCTGAACACGGACGAGTTCGATTTCGTGAAGCGCGAGGAAATGATCCCGATGCGCGACGGGGTGAAACTCAAGACCTTCGTCCTGGTGCCGAAGGGTGCAAAGGACGCGCCGATCCTGCTGACGCGCACTCCGTACAACGCATCGAATCGCGTGACGCGCTTCCAGAGCCCGCGGCTCGCGTCGGTCGTGCCGCACATGAACGACACTTCGGTCGCGGCCGGCTACATCATTGTCTACCAGGACGTGCGCGGTAAGTACGGCTCCGAGGGCGAGTACGTGATGACACAGCCGCTCCGCGGCCCACTCAATTCGACCGCGTCCGACCACGCGACCGACTGCTACGACACGATCGATTGGCTGGTGAAGAACGTGCCCGAGAGCAATGGCCGCGTAGGGACGATCGGTGGGTCCTACGAAGGCTACACGACGGCCATGTCGACGGTGAATCCGCACCCCGCGCTGAAGGTCGCTGTGCCATTCGCACCGATGGTCGACGGCTGGATGGGCGACGACTGGTTCCACAACGGAGCGTTTCGCCAGGACGGGGCGCTCGAATACACCTTCGAGCAGGAAGCGAGCCGAAAGAACGAACTGCAGTGGTGGACCGACACCTACGATACCTACGAGTTTTACCTTCGGGCGGGCAACGTGGGCAAGCTCGCCGCCGCGCGCGGTCTCGAGCAGCTCGAATTCTGGCGGATGCTCGCCGCCCATCCGAGTTACGACAAATTCTGGCAGGGCCAGGCCGTGGACAAGCTGCTCGCTTCGGCGCCGCTCAGGGTGCCGATGATGATCGTCGGCGGGCTCTTCGACCAGGAAGATATCTACGGCGCCCCCGCGCTCTACAAGGCGCTGGCGCCGAAGGATCCGTCAGGAAAAATGATCCACCTGGTGCTCGGTCCCTGGAATCACGGGCAGGGCCGGCGCGAGGGACGCGGCATCGCAATGGTCCAGTTCGAGGGTGACACGGCCGGCTGGTTCCGCCGCACGGTGATGCAGCCCTTTCTCGACCACTACTTGAAGGACGGGCCGGAGCCCAACACACCGCGCGTGCTGGCCTATGAAACCGGCGCCGACACCTGGCATCGCTACGATAACTGGCCGCGTTCCTGCGCCGAGGGATGCAGCGCCAAGCCGCGCAATATTTATCTTCTCGCGATGGGACAACTCGGATTCGAGCGTCCGCCGGAAACGCGGCAGGCGTTCGACGAATACCTTTCGGATCCGGCGAAGCCGGTGCCCTACCGGATCCGACCGACGCTTGGCTCGAGCGCCACGGAATCCACCTGGGGTGAATGGCTCATGGACGACCAGCGCCAGGCCGCTTCGAGGCCCGACGTGCTCGTTTATGAAACCGAACCGCTGACCAAGCCCCTGCGGCTCGCCGGCGAACCGTATGCGAAGCTCTTCGCGTCCACGACCGGTAGCGACGCCGACTGGGTCGTGAAAGTAATCGACGTCTGGCCCTCCGAGAATCCGAACAACCCGAAGCTGGGCGGCTACCAGCAGATGATCTCGGCCGATATCTTCCGCGGGCGCTATCGAGAGGACTTCGCCACGCCAAAAGCGATTGAATCGAACAAGGTGCTCGAGTACAGAATCAGGCTGCCGCAGGCGCACCACACATTTCTTCCGGGCCACCGGATCATGGTGCAGATCCAGTCGAGCTGGTTCCCGCTCTACGACCGCAATCCTCAGTCCTTCGTGCCCAACATCATGTTTGCGCCGCCCGAGAGCTACATCAAGGCGACGCACCAGGTCTGGCGGACGGCGGGCCAGGCATCGGCAATCGAGCTTCCCGTCATCGAATAGGAGGGCCCTCAGGTCGGGGTGACGGGCCGCAGTGCCGCAGGGACAGCGGGCGCTCGTCCCGTGAATCCCCAGTAAAGCTCGAGCATCCGCTTCGCCATTTCGGCGCTTGACCAGCGCGCTTCGACGTACTGCCTGGCCCGCACTCCGAGCGAAGCCTGGAGTTCCCGGTTCTTCAATACCATCTCCACTGCGGATGCGAACTGAACTTCATCCTCGCTGACGACGGTGGCCCCGCCGGCGCCCTCGAGCACCGACTGGGTGCCCATGATGGCCGTCGAAACCACCGGCAAGCCGAGTGCCATCGCTTCGAGCAGCACCAGGCCCTGAGTTTCCGTCCGCGAGGCGAACACGAAGACATTGGCGCTCCTGTAGCAGTCGAGCAGGGGTCCGGAACGGTCGAGATACCCGACGAACCGCACGTTGTCCGCGAGGCCGCGCTCGCTGACCTGGCGTTTCAGCGTTGCCAGCGCAGGTCCTTCGCCTGCGATGACGAAGACGACGTCCGGAATCGACCGCCGCACGCGGTCGAGCACCGGCAGCAGGAATCCGATGTTTTTCTCGAACGCGACACGGCCGACCGTCAGTGCGACCGGGCGATCCGGCGCGATGCCGTGACGCGCTCGAAAACCGGCGCCGTCGCCGCCCTTCAGCCGATTGGTGTCGAGCCCGGTGGGGATGACGCGGATCTCGGATCGCACTCCGTAGCCGCGGAGCGCTTCCGCCATCTGCGGCGACGGCGCGACGACCGCGTCGACCGCGTTGCACTGGCGGCGGGAGACCCCCCGTGCGACGGCTCGCAGGACGGCGCGCGGGACGTACGGCAGGTAGTGATGGAAGTATTCCTCGAAGAACGTGTGATAGGACTCCACCACGGGAATGCCAAGCCGGCGCGCGAGCCGAACTCCCACGACGTGGGCGACGAAGGGCGTGTGCACATGGATCAGGTCGAAATCGCAGTGCAAGGCCTCGACTGCCCGCTCGAGTTCGCCCGCGACGATCACGCGGTCTTCCGGGTCGATCGGGAAGTAACGCGACCGGACACGGACGATGCCCGGTTCGTCCTGGCGGGATTCGCGGTACTGCGGCACGACGAGCACACTCGCGCAGCCTTCGGCATCGAGATCCCTGCGGAACGTCTGGATCGACGTGGAGACGCCGTTGACGCGGGGAAAGTAGACGTCGGAGAGCATCAGGATGCGCGGCGAGCGCATCGTCAGGTGGGCATCGATTGCACGATCCGCAGGCTGGCGAGGGCGAGCCCGCCGCCGAGCAGCGCCCCGGCGGCGACGTCGGTCGGGTAGTGCAGGCCGAGGACGACCCGCGAGAGCGCCACCAGGAAAGCGAAGCCCGCGAGCGGCGCTGCGAGTTCGGGCAGGTAGTGCGCTCCCAGCACCGCGAACGAGACGGCATGCAACGTGTGGCCGGACGGAAAGCTGTAACGGTCGAGCGGCACCGCTCTGCAGCTGATCGCCGGGTGCGTGATGTACGGGCGCTCGCGCACGGCATGACGCTTGATTAGCTTGTAGGCAAGGATGCCGACGCTGCCGGTCAGGGCAAGGTGCGCCGCGGCGAACCCGCCATCGGCGACCAGCACAAACGGCAGGGAAAGTATCAGCGCATACCAGAGCCATCCGTCGCCCAGCACGCTGACGCCGTGGAAGAAAGCGCGCGGCATCGAGCGGCCGCTTGGACGATTGAGGTACCTGCAGAACCGGAGTTCCGCCTGGTCGAAATGCGAGAACGCTGTGGCGAGCTTCGTACCCATGTGCCGCACCTCTTGGATGCTCGACGACAAGGCTGCGCCCCGCGCATTGCAGTTCTATGAAAGTTCTATGAAGTTATCGTGTCAAATCAAGCATTTATGTGATGTTCTACAAGTTGGATCTTACAGAATACGGGTTAGTGCCTCCAGAGGTGCTTGCTCGCGATCCGCGCGCCTTCCGCGAGCGAGCCGAGTTTCATGTAGGCGATGTCCGGGTCGATCGGGCCGAAGCCGCCGAAGGTCCCGAAGCCGCAGTCCGTGCCGGCAATCACGCGCTCGCGGCCGACGATGTCGGCAAAACGGATGAGCCTTTCAGCGACCAGTTCCGGGTGCTCGACGTAGTTCGTCGTCGTGCTGAGCACGCCCGGCACGAGGATCTTGTCGTCCGGGATGCGCTGTCCGCGAAATACCGCCCACTCGTGCGCGTGGCGCGGATTCGCGGATTCGAAGAGCAGCGCCTGCGGTTTCGCCCGGATGACGATGGGAAGGAGATCCGCGAGCGGCACGTCGTGATGATGCGGTCCCTCGTAGTTGCCCCAGCAGATGTGCATGCGCATCCGGTCGGCGGGCAGGTTTCGGAGTGCATGATTGAGGACTTCGATGTGTCGTGCCGCCGCCATCAGGTAGTCCGCGACGCTCGCATTCCGGTACATCGTGTGCCGGCCCATGCCGAGGTCGGGCGCGTCAATCTGAAGCAGGAAGCCGGCGCCGACGATCGCCTCGTACTCGCTCTGCATCGCTGCGCCGAGGGCCTCGAGGTAGGCATCCTGCGTCTTGTAGTAGTCATTCGGCTGGAAGAGCGCGAGCACGCCGGGCGAGGCGGCGTTCATGAATGCCTCGACTGGCATCGCAGCTTCGACTGCGTGCCGCAGGTTCCGGAGGTCGTCGTTGAGCGGCTCCGCGTCCTTCAGCGTGATTTCGCCGACGCAGCGCGGGCGGCGGTACTTCGCGGTCGCGCCGCTAGCCGCCAGTCTTGCCATGAATCGCGGAAACTCGACTAGGTCCTGTCCCGGTTCGCGTGGCGTGTCACCGCCAAAGCCGGCGAAACGGTCGGCGATGTAGGTCGCATAGCTGATCTTGCTCGATTCGCCGTCGCTCACGATGTCGACGCCGACCTCCCGCTGGCGCCGCACGACCTCGGCAACGGCGTCTGAAATGACCCTGGCCGCCGCGTGCCTGTCCTTGATCTCGCCTCTTTCGCGCGAAAACAGCACGTCGGTCACGGCCTGCGAGCGCGGCAGGCTACCGACGTGTGTCGTAAGAATGCGCTCGGTACTGCCCCTCATCGATACATGTTGTTGGACGTGTGGTCGCCGCCGAGCCAGCGCTTGAGTTCGGCATGCGCGTCGGCACGGCGAGTCTTGTTGATCTTCTCGACATCCGGATGGTCGAGCGTGAACTCGACGATCAGGCCATTCGGGTCTGTGGCATAGACCGACCGGCAATAGCCATGGTCCAGCACGAAGGATTGCGGCTCCTTGTACCCGGCCGCCGCCAGGCGCTTCTCGATCCCGTCCTGGGTCTCCTTGTCCACGTGCAGCGCGATGTGGTGAAAGGGCGTGAACGGCATCTTCGGACCGAACTGGTCGGCATCCGCCGGATCCGCAAACTGGAAGAATGCCAGCGCGCCGCCGTCACCCAGCCCGAAGAACAGGTGGCAATACGTGCGCTCGGCGCCGAACAGCATGTCTTTCTCGCACCAGGTCGCCATCAGCGGCAGCCCGATCACGTCCTCGTAGAACTTCCTTGTCGCCTCGAGATCGCGCGAGACGTAGGCGTTGTGATGAAGGCGATTGGGAAGTCTTGCCGCTGCCATGTCTGCTTGCTCCGTATGCGGTCCGTGCCCTAGAAGCGGTACGTGAAATCAACGCCCCAGACCATCGGTGGTGCCTTGAAAACGAAATTGTTGGTGTAGCCAGGGTTCGGGAAAAACTGCGGGCCCGGGGACCACTCTGCATTATATTCCTCGTCCAAGAGGTTTCTCGACCAGGCGACGACTGACCAGTTTTCCGAGTCGACGCCGGCCCGCAGGTTCAAGAGCTCAATGGGCTCGCGCTTGGTGAAATTGTCCGGCCACCACCAGGTGTCGCCGATGATCTGGAAGTCCGGGCGGATGAAGAACTCGTACGAGCCCGTCGCCCCGAACGGAAAACGCAAATTCGCACCCAGGTTGACGGTGTATTCCGACACGAGCGGTGCCTGGTTGCCGACATCCGCGGAATCGCGCGCCGACTCCTTGATCTCGCTGTCAGTCCAGCCGCCGCGTGCATAGAGGTCGAGATTGTCGGTCGCCTGCGCCTGCACTTCGAGTTCGAATCCCTGGTATTCGACCTCATCGAGATTGCCGAGGTTCTGCGTGCTGGTGGTCGGGTCGAATACGAAGAAGTAGGACCCTTCCGCTTTGGTGTAATAAACGCTTGCGCCCATCAACAGGCGATCTTCCATGAAGCGTGCTTTGACGCCTGCCTCGTAGGTATCCGCCGTTTCTTCGTCGAACAGGTCGTTGATGCCGTTCAACGTCCCGAACGGGTTGGGTGCTACGCCGACGCCGGTCTGGTTGAAGCCGCCGCTGCGGAATCCGCGGCTGTAGCTAAGATACGTCGCCACGTCCTCATTCGGCTTGAAGCGCAGCGTCACCTTGGGCTGCAGTTCGTCCCAGGTTTCCTTGCGCACCTGGCCCGTGAAGGCGCAAGGGTCAGGCGGCAGCGTCGGAGGCGTCTGGACGCAATTGATCGGGAGGGGGATGAATTCCTGTGGCGTCTCTGTCGTGTTCTCGCGCTCGTCGCTGTCGTAGCGCAACGCAACGGAACCCTCGAACCGATCGGAGAAGTCGTAGCTCAGCTCGCCGAAGGTCGCCCACGCCAGATTGTCCTGCGAATCGGACAGAAACGAGAATTGCGGGGCGAAAAACGGGAGCGGCGTTTCCTTCACCCTGGGAACTACGCCCGAGCCGTCGTCGAAGACGTTTCCCGTAGAAATGAAGCGATCGGTCGCGATGACGTAGGCGCCGAGAATCCAGCGCATCCGGTCTTCCGCGGGCGACGTGTAGCGGATCTCCTGGCTCACCGCCTCGACATCCAGCCATTGGTGCTGCGCCTGGTCCGCGCCAAACTGGATCAGCACGGATTCCGGGATCGGCAGGAAGTTGAACTGGTCGCCTGTCAGAAGCTCCTCGAGCTGGTCGTAGGCCGTGATCGACGTCAGGGTCCCCCCGCCGACGTCGAAGTCGAGCTTGATCGAGGCGCTCATCATGTCGCGTTCGTTCTCGCCGCGATTGTTCACACGTACCGGCAGACTCGTGTCCTCGACCTGCTCGGTGATGTTGAAGTAGAGCGCCTGTGTGTCGACCTGCGAGAACGAAACCCTGAAATCGGCTGCCATGTTGTCGTTCGGCTCCCAGATCAGCTTGGCCCGTGCAGACACGTCCTTGAACGGGTCCGCCTCTTCGCCGAGAAACGGATTGTCGATGTAGCCGTCGGTGTCGAGATACGAGCCTGACAGCTGGAACTTCCAGGTGTCGGAGCTGCCGATCGGCCCGCCAACTCCGATTCGCGCGGTGTAACCAGGGCCGGAATCGTAGCCCGCCATCACTGAGCCTTCGAACTGGTCGCCCGGTTCCCGCGTGTTGATGATCACGGCGCCCCCGATGGCATTTCTCCCATAGAGTGCGCCCTGCGGCCCCTTCAGCACCTCGATGCTGGCGATGTCGAACAGTTCCTGGTTGAACTGCGACGGGTTGGCCATCAACACCCCGTCAATGAGCACGGCCACGGACGGCTCGCTGTTCCGCGCCTGCGAGATGCCTCGCACGACGATGAATGAGGTGCCCTGGTTCTGGGTCTGAACCATCGTCATGTTGGGTGTCAGGGCTATGAAGTCCTGCGGCCGCACGATGCCTGCCGACTGGATTTCTTCCGTGTTGAAGGCATTCACGACGACTGGCACGTCGAGCAACGCCTCGTCGCGCTTGCGGGCCGTCACGACGACTTCGTTGAGTTGCGTGCCCTGTGCATGGACCGGCATTGCGACGGCAGTCGCAATGATCCAGGCGGCCAGCACGGAAATCCCCTTGGATGTGTGCATTTGCGTCTCCGCGTTAGGAATTCGATTTCATTCTGACGGGCCCGGCGCGTCCGGCCATTTCCTCGCGGAGAATGGCGGCCCCGGCGACCATCGCCTTGAGCTTACCGAAAGCGACATCACGGCTCAGATACTTCAGGCCGCAATCGGGCGCGACGACCAGGTTCTCCGCGCGCACGAAGGGCAGCGCGCGCCGGATGCGCGCCGCCACGGTTTCCGGCGTCTCGACCGCGGGATTGCCGAGGTCCAGCACGCCGAGCATGATTTTCTTTCCGTTGAGCGTCTTGAGGATCGAGCAATCGAGATTCGGCTGCGCGGTCTCGAGGGAGATCTGCTGGCAGTGACAGGCCGCGAGTTCCGGGAGGAAGGAATAGGCCGTCGATCGAGTATGGATGATCGCGGCGTAGCCGAAACAGATGTGGACGGCCGTCGTTCCCTTCACGCCCTCGAGTGCGCGATTGAGCGCCTCGAGCCCGAACTGACGCGCCTCGTCGGGCCGCGCCTGCATGTAGGGCTCGTCGATCTGGACGATGTCGGCGCCCGCGGAAAAGAGATCGCGGATCTCGGCGTTGAGCGCTGCCGCATAGTCAACCGCCGCGAGATGGCGGCTTCCCCCGTAGTGGTCGATCTGGGCCTGCTGCGACATCGTGAACGGTCCCGGCACGGTGACCTTGACGGGCTTCGTCGTATGGCGCCGCAGGAACTCGAGGTCCCGCACGCCGACTGCGTGTCGCCGGCGGATCGGCCCGGTGACCCGCGGCACCGTCACTGCGTGTCCGCTGCGGTCGAGCGCCGTTCCCGGATTATCGAGGTCGACACCCTCGAGCGCCGTCGCGAACAGGTTCGAATAGCTTTCGCGGCGTATCTCGCCATCGGTGATGATGTCGAGCCCGGCCTCTTCCTGCGCGCGGATCGCGATGATCGTCGCGTCGTCCTGCGCCTCCACGAGATGTTCCTGGGGCACGCGCCACAGCTCGCGCGCTCGAACGCGAGGCGGAAACCGGCCTGCCAGCTTCTCGCGATCGATCAGCCAGTCCGGCTGCGGCATGCTGCCGACGAGCGTCGTGGGAAAGAGGGCAGGGCTCGCGTCACCCATGCGAGTCACCCGGCTGCCCGGCGCGCGGCCGTCGTTACGGCTGCAGGCCAGCCGCGATCGCGCGCGAGCGCGGCGCGAATCGCGTCGCCATGCTGGTTGAGAAGCGGCGCGGCCGAAACCGAGGTCGCGCGCTTGCCGTCGAACTGCAGCGCGGGTCGCACGGCTTCGCGGCCGCCTTCCTGCGCCGCCTCGACCGGCACGATGAGCCCGAGATGACGCGCCTGTGGATCGTTGACGACCGAGTCGATGCCGTTGATCGGCGCAAAGGGCACGTCATGCGCGGAGAGGCGGTTGGCCCACTCGGCCAGCGCGCGCTTGCGGAAGCGGCGGTCGAGCTCTTCACCGAGTGCCTCGTAGTTCTTGATCCGCGAGAGCCTTTCCCTGAAGCGCGGGTCGTCCCTGAGCTCGCCTGCCTCGAGTGCGGTCGTCAGCCCCTGCCAGAACTTCTCGAGCGAGGAAAGGTGAATGGCGAGTAATTTGTCGTCCGACGTGCGAAGGATGTAGGCCTGGGCAAGGCGCGGCCGGTCGCTCGACTTGGGCACTTCGCCGAGCGCGAAGTACGCGGCAAAAGGCTCGACGGCGAAATGCGCCATCGCTTCGAACATCGAGACCTCGACGAGACGGCCGTGGCCCGTACTTGCACGCTCGAGGAGCACGCCAAGGATGCCGTATGCGGCATAGATTCCGGTGATCGCGTCGGCGAGCGCAGGGCCAAGGAAGCGTGGCCGCTCCTGGTCCACGACGACGCTCAGGAACCCGGAGAGCGCCTGCGCGACGGAATCGTAGCTCGGCCGTTCGGCATAGGGTCCGTCCGCGCCGAATCCGCTGATCGAGCAGTAGACGAGCTTCGGATTGAGGCCGCGCAGGCGCTTGACGCCCGCGCTGAGTCTTTCGGCAGTACCGGGCCGGAAATTCTGCAGGTAGACGTCAGCGCTCGTGATCAGCTGGTCGAAGATCTCGCGGTCGGCCCGCTGCTTGAGGTCGCAGCTGAGGCTCCGCTTGTTGCGGTTGTAGGCCTGGAAATGCGGCGAATAGAGTCCGTGCTGGTAACTGCGGTACGGATCGCCTTCGGGACTCTCGACCTTGATCACGTCGGCCCCAAGATCCGCAAGCATCATCGCTGCGCAGGGACCCGTGATGAACGTGCCCTGTTCGACGATATGGATCCCGCGGAGCGGCAACTGGAACATCAGGCGCTCGGCACGAATCCCGCGGGAGCGGGACCGTCATAATCGATGCTGGAGGCACCCGCATCAGCCACGATGAATCCGATCGGCCGCTCCTGTTCCTCGAGCAGGTGCGCGATGAGCGAGGCGGTGCGGGCCAGGATCGGGACGCCTTTGACTGCGAGGATGGGAAATCTTGCGTCGAGTAGCACGGCGGCGATCGCCCCGGAAACGTTCATCACTAGCGGCTTGCCGGTGACCTCGGGCAACTTGTTCTCGATCAGGCGTGCGACTTCAACGTGGCGCCCTGCGATGCCGGCCTCGGATGCGATCTCGAGCAGGCGTCCGACGCGCGGATCGACTCGCTTGTGCAAGGGATGGCCGTAGCCCGGAACTGCGCGCCGCGCATCGAGCGCCTCGGCCAGCGCCACCTGCGTTGCCGAAGTGACATCCCGCGTCGACGCGCTGGCAAGGATGCCCGACATGAAGCGCGCAGCCGATTCGGCCGATCCGAGTATCACGGACCCGCAGCCCAGGATGCCTGCCGCAACGGCGCCCTGGATGGCTTCCGGCGCCGCGGCGAGCGTGATGCGGGCCGCGGCGACCGAGGGCACGAGGCCGTGCTCCGCAATCGCGACGAGCGTGGAGTCGAGGATCCGGCGTTGCGCGGGTGTCGGGAGATTTCCGGTGACGAGCAGCCAGGCGTGGTCGGTGAACGTGACGTGGCCGATGAGGTCCCGGCACAGGTCGTATCCGCGTACGACGATCGTTTCGGCATTCGATGCCGAGATGGCCGATCGTTTCACGGCCTGCGACCCGATCTTCATTCCGCGAAGCCCCCGCTCACGGCTCGATCCGTTTTCGTATACCGAAAAGAGATTCGACTGCCGAACATGCTGACGCCCCCCGCGGCCCGCCGTCAAGTGCGCACCCGCCCGCTTTTGCTCGTTCGCATATCGAAATAAACTTCGGGCATGCCACGCCGGCAGAATGCCGCACCGCGAAGGGAAGCCATGGGGGGCCTTGCCAAAGGCCTCCAGGTCATCCGTGCGTTCACGCGCGACCACTCGGCGCTGACGCTCTCGGAAGTCGCGGCCATTGCGCGGATGCCGGCTGCGACCGCGCGCCGCTGCCTTCTGACGCTCGAGGAGCTCGGCTACGTGACGCGGCGGGGGAGGCAGTTCCTCCTGCGCCCGAAAGTGCTCGAACTCGGCGCGGCCTACCTCGAGTCGATGGACATCGAGCACCTGACCAAGACTCACCTGGAGGAACTCGCGCGCGTAACGGGCGACTCGGCGGCGCTCTCCGTTCTCGACGGCAACGACATCGTCTACGTCGCTCGCACTTCCGTGCGCACGCTGATGCGCCTCGAAGCCCATGTCGGCAGCCGGTTTCCCGCGCACGTGACTTCGATGGGCCGGGTCCTGCTCGCTGGCGTCGCGCCGGAGCGTCTCGAGACTTATTTCCGCACGCAACAGTTCGTGGCACTGACCGATTCGACGGTGACGGATCCAAGGAGGATCCGCCAGCTGATCGAGGAATGCCGGAAGGCGGGCTATTCTGCTGTCGAGGATGAGCTGGCTTACGGCGTCGTGGCCGTGGCCGTGCCTGTCCTGGACCAGTACGGCCGTGTCGTCGCGTCGCTCAACAGCTCGAGCCACTCGCGCAGAATCACCAAGGTCAAGATCGTCCGCGAGCGCCTCGCGATGCTGAAGCAGGCGAGCCGCCAGATTTCTGCCGAGCTGGCCCGCGTTCCCGGCCTTTCACTCAGTGCGCTGGTTTGAACCGGACGAGGACGCTTGACGCATCCGCCGGGCGCTCGTAGCCTGATTGCGAACTTTTTTTCGGTATTCGAAAAGGCATGCAGTCGTACGACGACCATTTCCGGTCCGGTGAAGCCAGGCTGCGATTTCGCGACGATGGCGCGGGACCGCCGGTCGTCTTCATCCACGGCTGGACGCTCGACCTCGAGGTCTGGAATCCGCAAGCCGCCGCGCTCGCGGGTTCGTTGCGCCTGGTCCGCCATGACCGGCGCGGCTTCGGGCATTCCGAGGGTGCGCCGGACCGGGTTGCCGATCAGGAGGATCTCGTCCGGCTGCTCGATCACTTACAGCTCATGCGCGCGACGCTCGTCGGACACTCGCAGGGCGCGCGCGTCGCGCTAGCCTTTGCGCTTGCGCACTCCGAGCGCGTCGCGGGCCTGGTGCTCGACGGCCCGCCGGACGAGATTGGCGATCCCGACACCGCCGGCGACGAAGATTTCTCGATCGCCGAGTACCGCCAGCTCGCCCGCGAGCAGGGCGTCGAGGCATTTCGCCGCGCCTGGCGCATGCATCCGCTGATGCAACTGCAATCGAAGGACTTTGCGACCCGCGAGCTAGTGGACCGGATGCTTGCGCGCTATCCCGCGCGCGACTTGCTGAGTACCGCCGCGGATCCGGCATCGCCCGCGGGCGCGGGCGCGGGCGCGGGCGCGCTCGCCCGCTTGCGCCTGCCCGCCCTCGTCGTGAACGGGGAGCTCGACACGCCAATCCGCGTGCGTGCCGGCGAAGCGATGGCTCGGGCATTGCCGCACGCCGAGCGCGTCGTCGTGCCCGGCGCGGGACACCTGCCGAATCTCGACAATACGAACGCCTACAATGAGGCGATCCAGGCCTTCCTGCGGCGTCAGTCGCGCGCGGCCGCCTGAGGTACGGGAGTCGAAAATGGCCAACATGCTCGTTCTCTACTACAGCAGCTGGGGCCACGTGGAGAAAATGGCATACGCGCAGGCCGAAGGCGTCGCGAAAGTCGAAAACGTGAAGGTGGTCGTCAAGCGCGTCGCCGAGCTCGTGCCGCCTGAAACGGCGCGACAGTTCGGTTACAAGCTCGACCAGCCGGCGCCAGTCGCGGATCCGGGCGAGCTCGGCGATTACGACGGCATCCTGTTCGGCACGCCGACACGGTTCGGGAACATGTGCGCGCAAATGCGGAACTTCCTCGACCAGACCGGGCCGCTATGGGCGAAAAATGCGCTCCTCGGCAAGGTGGCGGGCGTCTTCGCCTGCACGCAAAGCCAGCACGGTGGGCAGGAGACGACGATCACGTCCTTTCATTCGACGCTCCTGCACCACGGCATGATCGTCGTCGGGCTGCCGTACACGGCGCCGGGCATCACGACCATGAAGGAAGTGACGGGCGGCACGCCTTACGGCGCAAGCAGCATCACCGGCGCACATGACGAGTCGCGCATGCCGACCGCCCTCGAGCTCGGGATGTGCCGTTTCCAGGGTGAGCACGTCGCCGGCATCGTGTGCGACCTCGTCGCCGGTCGCGCAGGCGGAAAGCGATGAGCCCTGAACAGTCGGCGACGCCGCAATCGGCGGGCGACAACGCCACCCCATTCCGTTTCTATGACAACCGCCAGAAGTACCTGGCCTTCGTCAACACCTGCAACGAAAAGTCTGCGGTTGCCCAACGTGCCGCGATGGAGCTCAAGCACGTGAGGCCGACGCCACCGGCGCTTCGCATCTTCGATGCCGGCATGGGCGATGCGACGGTCCTTTCGCGCATCATGCGCCACGCGCATGCCCAGGCCCCGACCGTGCCGCTCATGGTCGTCGCGAAGGAAATCAGCCTCGAAGACGTGCGGCTCGGGCTCGAGAAGATGCCGGACCGCTTCCTCGAACATCCGCCGACTGTCCTCGTCATCACGAACCTGAACTACTCCGAGGCGCCGCGGCTGATGCCGCGTGACATCCACTCGGCGGCCGCGCTCAACTGGCATGAGGTGCGCCTGAAAGGCCAGACCTCGCACGAATACGCGGCACAGATCGAGGAGCTCGCGACGACGCTCGCATTCGGCTGGCAGACGAAGCCGAGCCCCAAGACCGGCAATCCCGTTTACGTGCGGCCGTCGGTGCTCGTCGTCTACCGGGAAGACCACAAGTTCCTGCTGGACCGCGTGATTCCCAAGCCCGGCCATACTTTCGAGTCGTACGACCTCATCATCGCTTCACAACCCTGGCGCGCGCGGATGTCGGCAAAGTTCAAGGCCGAGAGAGTCCTGGCGCCGCTTTCGCGAAGTCTCGCGCCAAACGGTCGGTTATTCGTCATCCAGTCTTATGGCAACGACCCGGCCCTCGAAATCGTCCAGAAGCTTTGGCCCGACGAGAACCCCTTCCGGGTGGATCGCCGCCAGCTGCTGGCCGCGCTCAAGACGGAACTCGGGCGCGAGGCCAGCGAATTCAACCTGTCGGCTCCCGCGGACGACAAGGCCATCTTCCGGTACGAAATGCACACGCTGCCCAATGAGATCGGCGACCGGATCGGCACTTCGACGCTGTTTGCGGCCTGGAATGCGGCGATCTACGTCAATCAGATCGAGGACGAGCGTCTCGACGAAGTGGTCACCACGGGTGCCTACCTCGAAGCCACGCAGTCGGTGCTGCAGAAGCACGGCGGACTCTGGTTCAACGACGAGACCTTCGTCGTGACGCGGCGGCAGAAGTGACGCGAAGCGGCCACGCAGGCGCGATCGCGGGCGACGCGGGCCTGAAGCAGCGCATCGTCGAGTTCGCCGCTTCGGCCTCGCTTGAGATCACGTCGAGCGACAAGGGCCTGCCGGCTTCACTCGCCGGCCGCCTGCCTGCCGGCACGACGCTCTACGTCGCGCATACGCCGAACGCGACGCTCGCGGACGTCGCAGAGGCTGCCTGCATTGCGGAAAGCGCGGGCTTCCGCGGATGCCCGCACATCGTCGCCCGGCGAATCGCTTCCAGTGCCGAGCTCGCAACCGCTCTGGATCGACTGAAGCGCGGCGGCGTCTCGCGAGTATTGCTCGTCGCCGGCGATCTCACGCCGCCCTCAGGCGAGTTCGCAAGCACGCTGGACATTCTGGATTCCGGCGCGCTCGCTGCCGCAGGCATCGAGGCGGTCGGCGTCTCCGGTCATCCCGAAGGCAACCCGAACATCGAGGCAGCCTCGATCTGGGAAGCACTCGCGCGCAAGCAGGCCTATGGCGAGCGGACCGGCGCCCGCGTGCACATCGTCAGCCAGTTCGGTTTCGATCCCGCGGCCCTGGTCACATGGGACCGTGAATTGACCAGGCACGGAATTGCGTTGCCGGTGCACGTCGGCGTCGCGGGCCCTGCATCGCTCAAGTCGCTAGCCAAGTATGCGATGCTCTGCGGCATCGGCGCCTCGCTCGGCGCTCTGCTGACGAATCCGGCCGCCCTCGGTACATTGCGCAGCCTGGTGAAAACTGTCGACGAGATCTTCCCCGCGCTCGTGCGGCTGCGCGATGGCGCGCTCGCGCGCCGGCTGGTCAAGCCGCATTTCTTTGCCTTCGGCGGTGTGATGAAGACGGTCGAATGGCTCGAAGCCGTTCGTGCCGGGCGATTCGACATCGATGCGGACGGCGCGATCGTCATCCATTCCTGAGCCTACCAACGGGGTGCTCTGATACATGAGCGACAGTTACTTCTTCACCTCCGAATCGGTCGGCGAGGGCCATCCTGACAAGGTCGCCGACCAGATTTCGGATGCAGTGCTCGACGCAGTGCTTTCCCAGGACCGCACCGCGCGGGTCGCCGCGGAAACGCTGTGCAGCACCGGCCTCGTCGTTCTCGCCGGCGAGATCACCTCGAAGTCTGTTGTCGACTACCAGGCTGTTGCGCGCGACACCATCCGGAGGATCGGCTACGACAACACCGAATACGGAATCGACTACCGCGGCTGTTCCGTGCTTGTGACCTACGACGAACAATCACCCGACATCGCCCAGGGCGTTGACGAAGGACGCGGGCTCGACCTCGAGCAGGGCGCCGGGGACCAAGGGCTGATGTTCGGCTATGCCTGCGACGAGACGCCACAGCTGATGCCGCTGCCAATTCATCTTGCGCATCGACTCGTCGAGCGGCAGGCCGAGTTGCGCCGCTCCGGGAAGCTCGCATGGCTGCGGCCGGACGCGAAATCCCAGGTCACGGTCCGCTACGTGGAAGGCCGGCCGAGGGAGATCGACACCGTCGTGCTGTCGACCCAGCATTCGCCGGACATCGAGCACAAGGCGCTGTCCGAGGCCGTCATCGAGGAGATCATCAAGCCGGTGCTGCCAAAGGACATGGTCTCGAAGAAGATCCGATTCCTCGTCAATCCCACGGGCCGCTTCGTCGTGGGTGGGCCAAAAGGGGACTGCGGGCTCACGGGCCGCAAGATCATCGTGGACACCTATGGCGGTGCGGCCCCCCACGGTGGCGGCGCCTTCTCCGGCAAGGATCCCTCCAAGGTCGATCGCTCCGCGGCCTACGCGGCACGCTATGTCGCAAAGAACGTGGTTGCGGCAGGCCTCGCGCGCCGCTGCCTCGTGCAGGTCTCCTATGCGATCGGCGTCGCGCGGCCGACGAGCGTGATGCTCACGACTTACGGAACCGGGCTGGTCGACGACGAGAAGATCAAGGAACTCGTGCTGCGGCATTTTGACCTGCGGCCGAAGGGCATCGTGCAGATGCTCGACCTCCTGCGGCCGATCTATCGCAAGACCGCGGCGTACGGCCACTTCGGGCGGGATGAGCCGGAGTTCTCCTGGGAGACGACGGACAAGGCCGCTGTCCTCGCGGCCGAGGCGGGCATCAGGAGCCGCGCGACGGCCTGAGCGAAGCCCCTGTAAACTCGCCACATGCTCGGGCAGTCGCAGTCGTTGAAGTCGGGCAGCGGGATTTCACCCGCAGAGCTCGCCCGATTTCAGAGCGACGGTTTTCTCCTGTTGCCGGATTTCGTTTCGCCGGAACGCTGTCTTGGCCTGCGCAAGCGTGCCCTGGAGCTCGCGCAGGTGCACGTGCCGCCACCGGATCAGGCGACGGTCTTCACCGCGGATGGACGCGCTTTGCACGCGGCCGAGGAATATTTCCTGACGAGCGGCGAGGCGATCCGTTGTTTCTTCGAGAAGGGCGCATTCGACGCAGGGGGCCGCCTCAAGTCCGACGCGCACCTCTGCCTCAACAAGCTCGGCCATGCGATGCACGACCTCGATTCCGTCTTCGACGCTTTCAGCCGGACGCCCGAACTCGCGGCAATCGCAGACAAGATCGGCATGCACGAGCCATTGCTCCTTCAGTCGATGTACATCTTCAAGCAGGCCCGCATCGGCGGCGAGGTCACCTGCCACACCGACCACACGTATTTGTGGACCGAACCGCGAAGCGTCGTCGGGTTCTGGTTTGCGATTGATGACGCTACGACCGGGAACGGCTGCATGTGGGCGCTGCCCGGCGGCCACCGCCTGCCCGTGAAAGCGCGCTCGCGCCTCAATGCGCGCCGCACGGCGACGGAACTCGAGGAATTCGACATCGAGCCGTACCCTGCGGAGGGACTGGTGCCACTGGAAGCGCCTCGAGGCACGCTGATCGTTCTTGACGGAGCGCTGCCGCATCGATCTGGCCCGAACCTCAGCGACAAGCCGCGCCACGCCTACACGCTACACGCGATCGACGGTACCGCGGCTTATCTTCCGGACAACTGGTTGCAGCGGCCAAACCTGCCGCTCCGCGGCTTCAGGGCGTGAGGTCGACCGGGACCTCTACGACGCTGTCAACTGGCAGGCTCTCCGCTTCGAGCTCTCCGTGGCGGGCTTGCTCAGTCCGGCGATTCGGCGCTATGCCACCATTCGCGGAAGATGCGGCACTGTCCGGCCGAGGCAAACTCGGCCGACAGCACGCCCTCGATGCGCACGCGGAACTGTTCGGGCAGGCGCGTGAAGTCGGCGCGCCAGGTCGCCATGCCCTTCGCGCCGGAAACGCCGAAAACGTCAAAAGTAAAACGGATGTCCCGTTGCTGTGTGACGGCCGCGTCCCAGGCAGCGGCGATCTCGACCGGGCCGCTCTGCGGCGGAACGAGCGGTGTCCAGTAGTAGCGCGCGTCAGCGGCGAACAGCTTTGCCGCTGCCGCCGAGTCCCGGCCCTCCCAGGCCGACTGATAGGCGCGTAGCCATTCCGCGAACTGTTCGACCGTGACCGCAAAAGTGGCTCCACTCATGTGCGGCGCTCGATCAGGTGATCGATCGAGACGCTTCCGGCGCCGGCAATGGCGAGCCAGAGGAAAATGGCGAGATACATGATCTCCTCAAGTCCGAGGAGCGTCTGCAGCGAGTCGACGTCCTCCCACATCACCGATTTCACTGCGACGATCATGACCACGCCTAGCGCGCCCGCGGAAATCCGCGTCAACAGGCCGATCAGGAGCAGGATTCCGCCGAAGAATTCCGCGCCCGACACGAATGGCGCAAGGATCCCGGGCGCAGGAATACCCCAGCCGGCGAAATTTTCGGTGACGAGCGGCAGGTGGGTGAGCTTTCCCCAGCCGGTCCAGAGGAATACCCAGCCGACCACGATGCGGGCGAACAGGGGTCCGAGCCACTCCAGGTGACGCGCCACATTCCGCGGCCATTTGATCAGCGTATTGACGAGAATATTCATGACACTCTCCGTGCCAGATGTCAGTAGACCGTGCCGGCCGGGAGAATGTGACAGGTTCCACGGGCCGCGCAAGATTTGTTTTACGTCGGCGCAAGAATCCGGTCGACGATTGCTGCGACGCCGTGGCGAATCGGGTCACAGCAGGGCAGCGCGACGCGCTCCCAAACTTCCGCAACCGAGCGGCCGGCGGCTTTTTCATCGAGTTCCGAGGTATTCAGGCTGACGCCAGCGAACAGCGACGCGGGATTCGTTAATCGCGCTGCCGCGAGATACGCGTCGAAACAAGTCTCGTAGGAAGGAATCGCGTAACCCTCGTAGTCGGCGATGCCGGTTCGCGTGAGGTCGTGGCAGAGCACCATCACGTCGGGTTGGCTGCCATGGACCAGTCCGAGAGTCACGCCCGCGTAGGCCGGGTGAAACAACGAGCCCTGGCCCTCGATTACGTCCCAATGCCTGGGCGCAGCAGACGGCGACAGCCATTCCGCGGCGCCGGAGACGAAATCCGACACAACCGAGTCGATCGCGACACCGCGGCCCGAGATGAAGATCCCTGTCTGGCCCGTCGCGCGGAAATCGGCGTCGACGCCGCGCGCGCGCATCTCCTTTTCGATTGCGAGCGCCGTGTACTTCTTGCCCACCGCGCAGTCGGTCCCGACCGTCAGCAGGCGCTTGCCGCTGCGCTTTCGGCCCGAGCCGGGCATGAACGATTGGGCGGGCTGGCGCACCTCGATGAGCTGGCGGCCAGTCCGAGTTGCCGCCGCGGCGATTGCCGGAACGCCGTCGAGCGGCTCATGCAGTCCCGAAGCTACGTCGAGTCCCGCCTCGAGGGCCGAGACGATGGCGGATACCCAGGGCGGCGCGATGAAGCCGCCGTCGTTGGCAATGCCGATGATCAGCGTGCGAATGCCGCGCGAGACTGCCTCGGCAGGCATCAGTTCCGGCAGGCCGAGATCCACGCGACAGCCGGGCAATCGCAACTGGCCGGCGCAGAGTTCCGGCCGCCATTGGCGCATTCCCGCAGCGGTCTTGGCTGTTGCGATATCGGGCGCGTCGCCGAGAAAGAGGAGGTAAGGACTCTGGATCATGGTGCCCATTGCCTACATGTAACAGTTTGAATGAAAATGAGAATCTTGTCTCACAGGTACCCCTATGCGCTCACGGACTGGCGGATGCCTGGCTCATTTCGCGCTCGCACTCGTGACCTCGACGAGCCTCGCGGCGAAAACTCCCGCCGACAAATCCATCCCCGATGTTTTTTTGGAGTTCGTGAAGCCGGGCGAACCGGGATGCACCGTCGGCGTCGTCCAGAACGGCGCCCTGAGCCACGCGCTCGCGTTCGGCGTCGCTGACCTCGAGCGCGGCAAGCCGCTCGACACGCATTCAATCTTCAATCTCGCCTCTGTATCCAAGCAGTTCACCGCATTCGCGCTGCTGCTGCTCGAGCAGCAGGGCAAGCTCAAACTCGACGACCCGATCGCGAAGCACCTGCCGGAACTTGCGGCGAGTTCGCGGGGCGTGACGCTGCGCCATCTCGTTCACCACACGGGCGGTCTCAGGGACTATATCGAGCTGCTGACGATGAGGGGGCGCGGCGATGCCGACGGCACGACCATTCACGAGACGATGCTGGCACTCGCCCGTCAGACGAAGCCGAACGAGGCACCGGGCGTCGAGTACGACTACAGCAACACGGGATATTTCCTGCTGGGCGTCGTGATCGCGCGCGTCAGCGGCCAGTCGCTCGCGGAATTCTCCAGGCAGCAGATATTCGAGCCGCTCGGTATGAACAACACCAGCATCGTCGATCGCTATCCGGACGGCATCGCGGCACTCGCGCGCGGCTACGCGAAGTCAGGCAAGGGTTTCGCAATCGACGAGACGGGCTGGGAGCAGGTCGGCGACGGCCAGGTGCACAGCGACCTGCACGACCTCGCGCTCTGGGACGAGAATTTCTACACGGCGAAGGTAGGCGACCGCGCGCTTGTCGACCGCATGTACGAAGTGGGCTTGCTCAACTCCGGCAAGTCGACAGACTACGCAGCCGGGCTCAACGTCGATGACAAGCGTGGCCTGCGCTGGGTGACGCATGGCGGCTCCTGGGTCGGCTACCGGTCGAACATCTCGCGGATTCCGAGTGAACATTTTTCGGTCATCGTGCTCTGCAATCGCGCCGACGCCGAAACTGGTTCGCTTGCAAACTCGATCGCGGAGATTTTCCTGAAGGACAAGCTGGGTCCGGCGGAACCGGAGGAAGACGAAGAGGAATCGGCACCGGTCGCCGCCGAATGGCAGCCCGGTGACTTGTCGCGTTACGCGGGTGCCTACTTCGGTGAAGAAGCCAATGCGCGCTGTGTTCTGGACGAGCGCGGCGGCCAGCTCGTGCTCGAGACCTGCGCGGATGGCGAGGAATTGAAGCCCGGCAAGCCGGGCGAGTTCGTGACGGAAAGCGGCTGGCTGAGCCTGCGCTTTCCCTCGGGCGGCAAGGACGCCGACAGCTTCATTTATCACTCACCTGGCCTCCGGGGCCTGCCCTTCAACAGGATCAAGGAGCCACTCGAGTGACACATCTGCGGTTTGCAGTCGGCGTCGCACTGGGTGCGTCGCTTCTCGTCGGTGTCGTCGGAAATGCGCAAGGCAGCCCTTCGGCGACGACCCTGATCGTCAACGCATCGATCGTCGACGGTACGGGAAGCCCGGCACAGAAAGGCGCCGTGCGCATCGATGGCGAGCGGATCGTCGAAGTCGGTGCGCTCGAACCAAAGCCGGGCGAACTCGTGATCGACGCACAGGGAAAGTCACTGACGCCCGGTTTCATCGATGCCCATAGCCACCATGAAGATGGCCTCTTCGAGATGCGAGATGCCGCGCCGGTCGTGAGCCAGGGAATCACGACGATCGTCGTCGGGCAGGACGGCTGGATGACTTATCCGGTGAAGGACTTGTTCGATCGCATGCAACAGTCCCCGAGCGCCGTCAACGTCGCGACATTCGTGGGTCACGGCAATGTCCGCGCAGAGGTGATGGGAAAGGACTTCCAGCGAAAAGCGACCACTGAAGAGATCGCTCGCATGCGCACGCTCGTCGCTGCAGGGATGGAGGCGGGTGGCCTCGGGCTCGCGACGGGCCTCGAATACGACCCCGGCATCTACTCGTCGACCGAAGAAGTGCTGGAACTCGCCAAGGAAGCGCAGCGACACGGAGGGCGATACATAAGTCACATCCGCAGCGAGGACCGCTACTTCTGGGAGGCGCTCGCCGAGATCGTCCGCATTGGGGACGAAGCGGACATCCCGGTGCAAGTCACGCACATGAAGCTTGCGATGACCGACTGGTGGGGACAGACGGCGCGGTTCCTTGGAATCCTGGACAAGGCTCGCGCCGATGGCATCGACATCACCGGCGACATCTACCCGTACGAAGCCTGGCATTCCGACCTGACCGTGCTGTTCCCGAAGCGCGATTTCACGAATCGCGAGAGCGCGCAGTTCGCGCTCGACCACGTTTCGCCTCCGGAGGGAATCACCCTGTCACGTTACAGTCCTGAGCCGGAGCTGGTCGGCTTGACGCTGGCCGAGATTGGCAGGCGCAAAGGCATGGACCCCGCAGCGACTTTGATGGACCTGATCGCGCGCTCGAGCCATGAAGGCGCCGAACAATCGATCATAGGCACGGGCATGAAGGCCGAAGACGTCGCGGCCTTGATGGCTTGGCCGCATGCCAGCATCTGTTCCGACGGATCATTGAACAGCCTGCATCCGCGAGGTCGCGGCGCCTTCACGAAGGTCCTGCGCGTCTACGTTCGCGAACAGAAGCTGCTGAGTCTTGAGGAAGCCATTCGCAAGATGACGAGCCTCTCGGCCGCGCATATCGGGTTTACGGATCGCGGTGTAATTCGTCCAGGCGCCTTCGCGGACCTCGTGCTGCTCGATCCGGCGACCGTAGCCGACCGCTCGACCTGGCAGCAGCCGCTCGCGTTCTCGACCGGCATCGAGAAAGTCTGGGTCAACGGCGTCGTCGTCTGGGACGGTGCCAAGCCGACGGGAGCGTATCCAGGAAAAGGACTGCGAAGACAATGAACAGGTTCATCCCGGTGATACCGATCGGCATCACGCTGTTTGCGTTCGGCGCGCTGACCGCCGCGGCGGAGCAGGGAGGCTCGGCGCAATCAGCGACGCCGCGAAACCTGACATTCGAAGACTACGGGGCCATCAAGTCTCCGGGCAGGCCGGTGATATCCAGGGACGGCAAGCTCGTCGCTTACGTGCTGGACGACCAGATCTACGTCGTGCCGATCGCGGGCGGCGCGCCCCGGGCCGTGACCGCTGCAGGATCGAGTGCCTCGGACCCGTACTGGTCCAAGGACGGCAAGTCACTCTATTTCCTTTCCGACCGTTCGGATTCGAGCCAGTTGTGGCAGTTGCCGCTCGCGGCCTTCGGTGAGGCGCGGCAGGTGACTTACCTCACGCAGGGCGTCGATAGCCTGCGCTTCTCACCCGATGAATCGCGCCTGCTGCTCGCATTCACCGACACGGAATTGAAATCGCCCGAGTCTCCGGAAGACGAGGACGGTGAGCAAGAAGTAGAGGACGACGGCAAGGACGAGGACGAGGAGGATGACGAGAAGGCGGAGAAAAAGGAGCCATTCGTCATCACCCGGCTCGAGTTCAAGGAAGACTCGGGCGAGGGTTACCTGACGGGCGATCGCTCGGAGCACCTGCACGTTCTCGAGCTCGCGACGGGAAAGCTCGCGCAGCTCACCGCCGGCGCATACGCCGAGGACGAGGCCGACTGGTCGCCGGACGGGCGCCGCATCGTGTTCGTGAGCAATCGCGAGGAAGAATCCGACGCGAGCTACAAGACGGACCTCTGGATCGTCGCGGCCGACAATACGGACAAGGGCAAGACGCTCGTCAGGCTGACGAACGACGAGCGCGTGAAGAGCTCGCCCGCCTGGAGTTCAGACGGCCAGTCGATCGCATTCCTGACGGCGGAGGACGGCGTTTATGGCGCGCCGCAGGTCACGGTCATCCCGGCGGCCGGCGGCGAGGCGAGGATCCTGACTGCGGCGCTCGACCGCTGGGTCAACGACTTCCGGTATTCCGCGGACGGACAATGGATCTACTTCAACTACGAGAATCTCGGCGGCACGCAGCTCGCCCGCGTACGTCCGAAGGACGAGCGCCTGGAGCCGGTCATTGAAGGCGACCAGTACGTCGGGGCATTCGACGTTGCGAAAGGCGGCGCCGTTACCGCGCGTGTCGAGAGCGGAAACCGCGGTCCCGAGCTTCATGCTTTCTCGGGCGGTCGCCGGCAGGCGCTGACAAACGTCAACGACGAATTCCACGCGCGCGTCACGCTCGGCAACAAGGAGTCGGTCAGCTTCAAGAGCGCCGATGGCACCGAGGTGCAAGCCTTCGTGACGAAACCGCCGGACTTCGTGGCGGGCCGCCGTTATCCGACGATCCTGCACATCCATGGCGGCCCCGTCGGCCAGTTCGGATGGGGATTCGAATTCAAGCCGCAGTATTTCGCGGAGAACGGATACGTCGTCATCGAGCCGAATCCGCGCGGCTCGACCGGCCGCGGGCAGGATTTCGTGCGCGCGATCTACCAGACCTGGGGCATCACCGATTACGACGACCTGATCGCGGCAGTCGACCACGCGATCGCAGCCGGTTATGCGGATCCGGAGCGGCTCGCGGTCACCGGCTATTCCTACGGCGGCTACATGACGAACATGATCATTACGCGCACGGACCGGTTCAAGGCCGCCGCCTCGGGCGCCGGTCACAGCTACATCGCCGCGAACTACGGTCATGACATCTACCAGAAGTGGTACAACTGGGAACTCGGGCCGCCCTGGGAAAACCGCGAGAAGTACGACCGCCTCTCGCCGCTGCTGCAAGCCGGGAAAGTGACGACGCCGACGATCTTCCTCGGCGGGCGGGAGGACTGGAACGTGCCGCTGCTGAATGCGGAGCTCTTCTACCAATCTCTGCGCAAGCGCGGCGTCCCGACCGAGCTCGTCGTGTATCCCGGCGCCCACCACGGCGGCTGGCCGAAGGAATTCGAGCGCGACTACCTCGAGCGGGTGCGGGCGTGGTTCGACAAATACCTGAAGTAACCGCCCAGGCGAGCTTCGAAAAGGCTCTGGAGGCGCTGCGCGTGAACCGCCCGCACCGCGCGGAGGCCATCTGTCGCGAGTACCTCGTGGAGAGTCCCGGCAGCGTCAACCACTTGCGCTTGCTCGGTCACTCGCTCATGAAACAGGCACGCTACGCTGAAGCGGAGCAGGTCGTGCGTCAGGCGATCGCGCTCAAGCCGGATTTCCCGCACTTGCACGAGGATCTCGGGAGCATCTTCGCGATGCAGCAGCGCTTCGCGGAGGCGGAGCCATGTTTCCGCGAGGCCATTCGCCTGGAGCCGAACTTGCCGCTTGCGCACCGCAAGCTCGGCGAGGTACTTGCGATGCTGGGCCGCGGCCTTGAGGCGGATGCCGCGTTCGAGGAGTACTTCGAGCAGGATGCCGACAAGGGCAGGGTTGCGACCTCGCTCGATCACATGCGCTCGGGCAGGAAGGCCGAGGCGATCGAGGCACTGCGCGGCGCCTTGCGCGAGAGCCCGGACAATGTCGACGCCATGCGCTGTCTCGCGCACATCTATATCCAGGACAAGGAGCGGCTCAGCGACGCGGAGGCGCTGCTGCGCAACGCCACTTCGCTGGCACCCGATTATGCGGCCGCATGGATGTTGCTCGGCGCCTTGCTGCACGAACTCGGGCGTCACCCCGAATCGGTCCGTGCCTTCAGCCGAGTCACCGAACTCGAGCCGCGCAATGCGTCCGGATGGACCGGCCTCGGCAATGCACGGGCGTTCGCGGGCGATATCGAGCAGTCTCGCGAAGCGTACGTGCAGGCGGTTGCGTTGGACCCAAATGCCCCCGGCGCCCAGATGGGGCTTGGCCACGTGCTCAAGACGCTCGGTGACCAGACTGGCTCATTGCGCGCTTACCGGGCCGCGATCGCCGCAAAGCCGGACTTCGGCGAAGTGTACTGGAGCATGGCCAACCTCAAGGTCTTCCAGTTCGAGGTTGCCGAGGTCGATGCGATGGAGGAGCAATTGAAACGGAGCGATCTCACGGACAGCGCCGAGATCCATTTCCGCTTTGCGCTCGGCAAGGCATGGGAAGACAAGGGTAACTATGACCGGGCCTGGCATTACTACGACACCGGAAACCAGAAACAACGTATGCAGGTGTTTCACGATCCGCTGATGATCGACCAGCGCCACGACCAGATCATCGAGGTATTCGATCGCGAGTTTCTTGAGCGGAATGCCGGCACAGGTGACGAGTCGCCGGCGCCGATCTTCATCGTGGGATTGCCACGCTCGGGCTCGACACTGATCGAGCAGATCCTCGCGAGCCACAGCCAGGTGGAAGGAACGCAGGAACTACCGACACTAACACATCTCGTGAGCCTGATCGGCCGTTACAGGCGTGACCACAAGCAGTATCCGTACGCCGTGCGCGACCTGAAGGCCAAAAACTTCCGCGCGTATGGCCGGCAGTACCTTGAGGAGGCAGCGACCTATCGGTTCACCGACAAGCCGTACTTCACCGACAAGCTTCCAAACAATTTCTCGCATGTCGGTCTGATCCACTTGATCCTGCCGAACGCGAAAGTGATCAATGCCCGGCGCCATCCCTTCGACAGCTGCCTGGGCGCCTACAAGCAGCTTTTTGGCAAGGGCCAGCATTTCACGTATGACATGTCGGAGCTCGCCGACTACTACCGCAAGTACCACGAGACGATGCAGCACTGGCAATGCGTGCTGCCGGGCAAGGTGCTCGATGTCCACTACGAGGAGACGGTCACGGATCTCGAGACGCAAGTGCGGAGGATCCTCGCGCATTGCGGCCTGCCGTTCGAGGAGGGCTGCGTGCAGTTCCACCAGACCGACCGTGCCGTGAGGACGGCGAGCTCGGAGCAGGTGCGCCAGCCGATCTACACCCGCGCGCTCGGCTACTGGCGCCACTACGAGAAACATCTCGGGATCTGGAAGGAGGAGCTTGCCGACATCCTCGACAAACTGCCGGAGTCCGTGCGGAATGCAGGGATCAATCAGCCGTAAGGCCAGATCTCCAGGCCATGGATGGCATTGCGGACATCCATCGTCAGGTTGACCGACAAGAGCTGGCGGTTCGCTGGCAGGTCGTACACTGAAATGGTCGATGGCGAGGAACCCCCGGCGACGACCGATTCCGACAGCACACAGAGCCCGCGCGCAAAGCCCTGGCGGGCGATGCGGCTCTCATCGAGATCATTGTTCTTGAGGGCGGCGGGATCGTAACGGGGAACGCGCAGGGCACGGTCATCGACACCCTCGCCGCGCCCGGCGTAGCGCAAGGCGTCCGCCTCGGTGTCGTTGAACAGCACTCCATCGCGAAACGGGCGCGCATTGTGCGAGCCCGCCGGCAGCTCGGCGGACATCTGCACCTCGCGTCCGTTGAACAGCAGCATGCCTCCCGTGCGCAAGCCGGAGAGGTACATGCCGCCCCGGGTGCAGTGAACGTTATTAACGTGGAGCTTGTTCAGCATGAGCGGCCCGTCCTTCCCGCGCGGATCGAAAGACACTGCCTTGAACCGGAACTCGTGCGTCATTACGTGGATCGCCCAGCTGAATTCGTGCTTGTCCAGGTCGAAGCCGAGGATGCTGTCGAAGCCGGTGGAGGTGAGGAACAGGCGCCTTTCCCACACCGAGATTTCGTGGCAGTGCTTGAGGTAGGGATTGCGCCAAGAACCGATCATTCTGAATTCAGGCGTGTACGCGAAGAGTTCGTCGCTCGCGGCGATGAAGACAGTTTCCCCGTCGAACGCGATTCCGCGCAGGCCGCGATCCCAACCGCGGCCCTGCCAGTCGATATCCACCTTATTCCAGTCGATGGTCTGCCGGACCTCGCGTTTCTCGAGGTCGATGAGGTACACGCCACCGTGGCTCTCGCCCTGGTAACTGCCGCGGACAACGGAGGTCGTGACCAGTTTCACGGCGGCCGGCGCCGCCAGATTAAAAGCGCAGGCATGGACTCAACCCATGCCTGCGCAGGTCACCATCGCTTGGTGAACGACAGGCTGACAGTCCTTGGCCGCTGCGGCGTAACCCGGTAGCGGAACCGGGGATCGCCGAAGGATTCGCCGTAATCGGATCCGCTCATATAGCCCGCGCTGTTATCGTCGAACAGGTTACGAACGATCAACGCGGCATCCCAGCCGTTGTTGGACGACACGCCGAACTGCAGCGTAGTAGTAGACCACGACGGAACGAGCTGGTCCTGGGAATCTGCCAAGTCGTCCGGGTCGGTGCAGATGTTGACGCACCGGATGTCGTCCAGGTCGTTCCAGAACTCTCCCGTATAGGAGTATGAGAACCGGGTCCAGAACTCTCCGTCCTGGATCAGGAAGCCGGGCACGCGATATTCAAGCGCGGTCCAGAGTTTCTCTTCCGGCGAGTCGGGCATGGGCCAGCCTGCCTCGACGGGATCGCCGTCCGGGGTGACGAATGAATCCGAGAATTCCGGATCTGCCACGAAGCCGCCGATCTCGAACGAGAAACGGTCACTTACGCGCCACTCGGTCTGAAGCTCGATGCCCTTCTGCTCGGCCTTGCCGCCGTTGAAGGTTCCGCGCACCCACCATGGGTCGGCCGGGGCCGTATCCCCGCTCAGCTGGATGTCCGACCATTCCATGAAGAACAGGGAAACGTTGAGCAGCAGCCGGTTGTCTAGCCACTGGCTCTTGAAGCCGAGCTCGTAATTCTCGAGGACGTCCGGCTTGTATTGCTCCGGTACCACCCCCCTCTGCGCCGCGCGCGGGCTGTTCTGGCCTCCCAGCCGGAAGCCCTCGCTGTAGAGCGCGTACAGCATCTTGGTGTCGTCGAAGCGGTATTGCGTGGCCAGCTTCATCACCACGTCGTCGTCCTTGCCCTCGCTGACCGTCGGCGCGGCGAGAAAGTAGCCGACGTCTGGGTCGTAATCGAAAACCGGCAGGCCCCGCGGCACCTCGTTGCTTTCAACCTCCTGTCGGTCGAACTCGAACCAGCGCGCTCCGCCGGTGACAGACCACTTGTCTGTCAGGTCGAACGTCAGTTCTCCGAACAAGGCCTTCTGCCGAACGGTCTTCTCGAAAAAGTTCGTGTAGTACTCATCGGTGGCGGGAAGCGGGACGACGTCGGCCCCGTAGTTAACCGCGAAATAATTGGCCGTGTACCAGGCCGGAGTCGACTCGAGGCCGGGGACTTTGGCGCCGTAATGCCACCAGTCCCAGACGTCCTCGTAGAATGCGCCGGCCATCCACTGCAATCGGCTCTCGCCCTGCGACGTCAGCCGGACCTCATAGGTCCAGCGATTCTGTTCCTGGTAGTTGAACGTCGTGCCGCCGAGATATGCCGTGTCGTAAAGCGAACCGAAGTCCGGGTTCGCAGTCCGCCAGTTCTCGTACAGCGTGTTGTCCCATTGGTACTCGATGTCGCGTTCGAACCATGACGCCGTCGCGCTCAGCTCGGCGAAGCCGAGATCGCCCCTGATGCTCGCGGATGTCTGGTACCAGTCGTCGTCGCGGTACTCGTCGAAGAAGCTGACGATCTTGTAATCGCCGATTGCCGGATCCGTGAGCCAGTCCCCATTGGTGTCGCTGTACTGGGTGATGTAGCTCAGCGAGGCGTCCCACTGCGGGCTGATCTGCCAGAGCGCCGCAAGCCGGCCTCCCGTCGATTCGTAGTCGTTCCAGTCCTCCTCGACTACGTTCGCGTTGTCGGTCGTACCGGAGAGGTTCAGACCCGGCACGTTGTCAACGTAACCGCCCTCGTGCGCATAGAAGCCGACGGCACGGATCGCGAAGTTTTCGCCAAGGGGAATGTTGACGTGCCCGCTGACGTCGTAACTCTCCTCGCCGCCCTTGGTAGTCCCGATTTCGGCGTCGACCTGGCTCGAGTAGCCCGACGCATCCGGTTTGTTGGTGACGTAGCGGATCGTGCCCGACTGCGAGCTCGATCCGAACAGGGTTCCTTGCGGCCCGGGCAGCACTTCGATGCGCTCGATGTCGATCAGGCGGACGTCGACCTGCTGGGAGCTCGAGGTCATCGGCTGATCGTCGAGATAGACCGCAACCTGGCTGTCGGTGTAGTACTCGCCGGTGCCGGTGGAAATCCCACGCATGATGATGTCGTTGCGTCCCGGGATCGCATTGACCAGGGTGACGCTCGGCAGCGCGCCGGCGACGTCGTCCAGGGATTGGAACGCCTGCCTGGCGATGTCTTCGGTCGAGAGAGCGGTCACGCTCTGAGCGACGTTCTGGAGGTTGACCTCGCGCCGCGTCGCGGTCACGACCACGGATTCGAGTCTGGTGGGATCCGGAGCCTGTTGCGCGAGAGCCACGGAGACCGGCTGCAGCACGGCACAGATCGCTGCCGCGAGCGGGATCTTACGGTCAGTCATTAGAACACTCCCGGAAGTCGCCCTTCAGCGGAGCGTAGCCTAGAAAGTCGGACTTGCAAAGCAGGGCCTTCACCTACTTGGCGGTCAGAACTGGCCGTACGCATCGCCATGCGACGACCAAAGGACTCCATCAGCCACACGAAGCTCGTAACTCACGCCGCCGCTACCCTGCCAGCGCGAGAGGTTAAAACGCCCTCCGGGACCCAGCCGGTAAACGCGAATCGGGCCTGCGACGAGCGGCGTACCCTCGGCGCAACGCTCCGGTTCTTGTGCCACGTGCAGGAAATAGACGTAAGACGTCGGATGGTCGGCGGTGGCAAATACCTCGGCCGAGCCGTCCACCGGGTCGATGTGCAGCGCAGCTTCCCGATCCGCCGCGATTGCGCGCGGTCTCGATGACCAGCCGTCCTTCTGCAACCGCGAGAGCAGGGCGATGGTGCGCCCGATCCGGTCGCGCTCCTGTAGGTGCTGGTCGGTCACGATGTTCTCGAAACGCGGCAGCGAAAGGAATCCGCGCGCAAGCGTCAGGTCCGGTGCATAGGGATTTCCGAGTGCCACGGGGCTCGTCAGGCTTTCCTTGCCTTCGGCGGAATAGATGTATTCGCCGAGCACCGCCATGCCGGCGCTCGTGCCGCCAACTGGCGCCGGCTTGGCCGCGACGAAATTGATCGCGTCCTCGACCGGCGTGTCCTTCCAGTAGCGGATGTAATTCGACTGGTCACCGCCGGCAATCCACACGGCCTCGGCATTCCGGATCGTTTCGATCACGAACGGGTCCGCCGTCGCTGCGCCCTTGTCGAATACGATAGTCTCGACCGAGTCGCAGCGGCAAAGTGCGTGGATGTAGACGTTGTATTCGTCCTTCCCTGACGCGCGCAGCACGACGAAATCGCCGCCGCCGCCGAATTCGCCCATGCGGACATAGTTCTGGTCGACATCGTCGCCGCCGCCCTGAGCGACCCAGAGGCCGCGCGTTGGTCGAACAACGTCGGCGGGGCTGCCGACGACGTAGTACTTGTATCCGGGCCCGCGACGGGCGATCTCGGCCGTGTTACAGGATGTGGCGCACGCACACGCGAGCATGACCGTCGCTGCGAGTAAGCGACGATTCGAGGAAGGCGTCTCCACGCAGCTCAACCGGGCGCCATGTCCTTGGCGCGCAGCTCCGCCAGCGCTTCATCCGACTTCTTCAGGTGTCCGAGGCCCATCCCCCGGAGCACGTGGTCAGTTTTCGTGAACTGGATATTGGCGTAGGTCGTGATCTCGACCCGGTTGCCCCAGGGATCCAGGAAATCGAGGAAGCGGCTGTCGATCAGTTTCACACCCATCGACTCGAGCGCTTTCCGCACGAGCGCCTTGTCGTCGACCGCAATCCCGAAGTGGCGCAGCGTGTCGGGCCGGCGATCGGCGTTCCGGACGAAATTGATGAACTGGTCGCCGAAATAGATGATCGCCATGTCCGGCGTCTGTTCATCGACCGTGAAGTCGAGGAAACGCCCGTAGAATTCGAGCGCCTCGCCGATGTCCCCGACCTCGATCGCCACGTGATTGATTCCCACGGCATGTGCCCTGGCAGCATTGGACTGGCTCATGTTTTCACCTCGACGCTTCGTCGCAGCCGATAGTGTACTCTCGGGTGCCGAGCCCTCATCACCTCGGAGCCCGCCGATGCGCCACCTTGCCGCCTGCCTGATGCTTTTTCCCGCGATCGTGAACGCGCAGGCGATGCGCCTGCCGCCCGTGACTGTCCGGCTGCACCAGATGGCCGCGCGTTTTGCGCCGGTCGAGATCCGCGTCGATCTCTCCGGGCTTCCGGCAGGCGAAAGAAGGGCGCTCGCCAGCCTCATCAAGGCCGCGCGCATTACGGATGCGCTCTTCATGCGGCAGATGTGGGCCGGCAATGAGGCGATGCTGCTGCAGCTGATGGAGGACACGACGCCGCTTGGCCGCGCGCGCCTCGATTACTTCCTGATCAACCGCGGGCCCTGGTCTCGCCTGGACGACAACGAGATATTCATTCCCGACGCACCGCCGAAGCCGGAGGCCGCGAACTTTTATCCCTCAGGCGCAACGAAATCCGACGTCGAGGCCTGGATCAAGGGTCTCGAAGGCGCGGACCACGCCGCGGCAACGGGCTTCTTCACGACGATCCGGCGCGATGCCGCAGGCAAGTTCACGGCCGTGCCCTACAGCTTGGAATACCAGGGCGAGCTCGCCGAGATGGCGCGGCATCTTCGCGATGCGGCTGCGGCGACCGCGGATCACACGCTGAAGCAATTCCTCGCCTCGCGGGCGGACGCCCTCGCTTCGAACGACTATTACGCAAGCGATGTCGCCTGGATGAAGCTCGACTCACGCGTAGAGCCGACCATCGGGCCATACGAGGTCTACGAGGACGCCTGGTTCAACTACAAAGCCGCCTTCGAGGCATTCATTACGGTCCGCGACGACGCCGAGACGGCGAAGCTGGACCGCTTCGGTTCGGAGCTGCAATGGCTCGAGGACCGGCTGCCGATCGACCCGAGTTTCCGCCGCAAGAAACTCGGCGGGCTCGCACCCATGCGAGTCGTGAACGTCGTGTTTTCGGCGGGCGACGGCAACCACGACGTCCAGACGGCTGCATTCAACCTGCCGAATGACGAGCGCATCGTTGCGGAGATGGGCTCGAAGCGGACGATGCTCAAGAATTACCAGCAGGCGAAGTTCGAGAACACGCTCGTGCCGATTTCGAAGGTTGCGCTGGCGGCCGAGGACCAGGGTTACGTCGACTTCGAGGCATTCTTCACGCACATCCTGATGCACGAGGTCATGCACGGACTCGGCCCGACGAACACGGGCCCGAATGGCTCGGGCGGCGGCGTGCGCCAGGCGATCAAGGAACTCTACAGCACGGTCGAAGAGGCCAAGGCGGACATCACGGGCCTCTGGGCCCTTCAGAAGCTCATGGACAAGGGCGTGATCGACCGGGCCGGCGAGCGCCGCATGTACACGACCTTCCTTGCCTCAGCGTTTCGCACGCTGCGCTTTGGCATGGACGATTCGCACGCGCGTGGCATGGCGATGCAGGTGAATTACCTGCTCGACTCGGGCGGCTTCCGCGTCAATGCCGACGGTACGTTCAGCCTGGACCTGAAAAAAACGAAGAAAGGCGTTGCGTCCCTGTCGCACGACCTGCTGAGCTTGCAGGCCAGGGGCGACTACGAAGGCGGCAAGCGCATGATGGAAAAGCTGGTCATCCTGCGACCGGAAGTACAGACTGTGCTCGATCGCCTCGGTGATGTGCCCGTGGATATCCGCCCGCGATTCGTGACCGCCGACGACCTGGAGCGCGAGGGCGGCTGAAACCAAGACCGGTAATTGTGATAGCGGTTGCGTGCAATACCGGTTGATGCGTCTCCCGTTCCCACGTACAACCCGCGCTCATGGGAGATCTGGGGATCCACGTCTGGACGGGACAGTCCGGCCAGAAGTATCGCTACACCGTTTACATGTTCGGCACGGCATTCGGGCCGGGATCCGAGAATTTCATCTTGGCCCGCGAAGCAGGTCCGGGCGGGTACCTGCCGATCTACATCGGCCAGACGGAAGACCTGTCCGAGCCCTTCAACCACCAGATCACGCTCGACTGCCTGAAGCAGAATCGCGTCACGCACATCCACGTGCGGCACTCGGACTCGCGCGACGAACTGCGCCGCGCGGAGCGCTCCGACCTGATCTCGGTCTGGAACCCGCCCTGTAACCCGATGCGCTGAGCTACTGGAGCGGCTGCATCAGCGCCTTGAAGCGCGGCAGCTCGCGAAGCGAAGCGAGGTCCGGATCCGATTCGTACTGCGCGCGCTGCCTCGCGCCTGCGCCTATCGCGCGCTCCACGCTGTCGAGCGCCTTGTCCGCATTGCCCGAAAGGGCGTAGGCGCAGGCGAGGTTGTAATAATCGACGGCGACGCCGCCGCCGATCTCGATTCCGCGCTCGAGGTTTAGAACTGCTTGCGCGTACTTCTTCTGCTGGACCTGGCTCGTCCCGAGGCGATTCCAGGCGAAGGCATTCTTCGGATTGGCGTCGACATACTGCTGATACGCGGCCTCGGCCTCGGCCCATCGACCGGCAAGGTAAGGCTCTTCGGCGCGCATCAGGTCGGCTGTCAGGGGCTTTGAGCCGGCCGGCACGGGGCTCACGGTGTCCATGACGATGCGCCAGTCGCCCTTCGCATCCTTTTTCCAGACGCGCGCGTAGTAGCCGGCCTCGGGCGTATCGCCGATTCTCTCGTAATTGCCATACGCATAGCCGAGATCGCCCGACCGGGAGACGTCGGCCCCGAGCGGCTCGCCGCGGAACTTCGTGCCTTGTGTATTGGCCCACTCGTTCAATGTGACCCGTCCGACGACCGGCATCGCACCGGGCCGGTGCACGCGCGCCGTATCATCTAGGCGGCTGCCGTAGGCGCGCCCGAGGCTTTCGGTTGCCGCGGTGGTGTGGAATGCGCGTTCGAGCGCGAGCAGGTTTGCAGTTGCTGCTGCAGTGTCAACGTTTCCACCCTCGGCCGCCCCCGGCTCATTGAAAACATGCGCAGGCTCGTTCATCGGCACGACGGCCGACTGGGTGTCGCTGCCGATATCGAGAACCACCTTGAAGCTTCCGTCGGCCTGCCGTTTCCAGATCGAGAAGAACATGCCGTGACGGTCGGCTGCGCCATTCTTTCCCTCGAAAATCAGCGGCCCCGTGTCCCAGCCGAGATCACCCGCCTCAGCGATGTCGCCGTAGACCGGTGCCCAGACCGCGCCCATCGGTCCCGGCGAGGGCGGCTGGTTGGCGAGCGAGGTCCTCACGCGGAATGGATGCGGGTTGAACGCGATGCCGTCGTCGGCGAAATACGTGTAGAACGAGTCGCGAAACCCTTTCTCGGCCGCGAGCCTGACAAAGGCGCGCTCGGCCTCGAAGAGTTCATGCAGCGAAGGTGGCAGGCCTGTGTCGACATCGGCCGCCTCCGCGGCGGGAATGAGGGCGAGCAGGGCGAAGAAAGCTTTCATGAGTATTTTCCGGCGTGGCCTGGCATGTGCCTGCAGGCTAGCCCGGGCCGGCATCCGTGCTCAATACATGACTTTGGGATCGGTTAAGCTGCATGGCGGGCAGAGGCGTCGCAGTGCGTCTGGGAGATCGGAATGCCTTGGTGGGCCTGGCTGGTATTGGGAATCGGCTTGCTCGGCGTCGAGATGTTCGTCATCGACGCGCAGTTCTATCTCGTTTTCATCGGGCTCTCGGCGGCGGTCGTAGGGCTCCTCGGTCTCGTCGGCGTCGACCTGCCGAACTGGGTCCAGTGGCTCGTCTTCTCGGCGCTTGCGATCGTCGCAATGGTCGCATTCCGCAAGCGCCTCTATGAAATGGTGAGAAACCGCAGCGGCCACGTCGATGAGCGCCTGACCGTGGGTGATCGCGTCGCGATTCCGGCACGGCTCGAGCCGGGCCAGAGCGGCCGCGTCGACTATCGCGGTTCGAGCTGGACTGCGCGCAACGTTGGCACTGTGGCGATCGAGAGCGGTCGCGAGGCGGTGATCACGCAGGTGGACGGTCTGACCCTGTACGTCAAGGCGGAGTAAGTACGCATGGAATCGATGTACGTCGTTGGTGTAGTCGCGCTCCTGGTGCTGATCGTGGTCGCAAAGACCGCGGTGGTGGTCCCGCAGCAGAGCGCCTATGTCATCGAAACGCTCGGGCGCTACAACCGGACTATACAGGCGGGATTCCACGTCCTGTTTCCATTCATCGACCGCATCGCCTACAAGCACAACCTCAAGGAAGAGGCGATGGATATTCCGGAGCAGATCTGCATCACGCGCGACAACGTGCAGGTGGGCGTCGACGGCGTGCTGTACCTGCAGGTGCTGGAGGCGAGCAAGGCCTCTTACGGCATCACGAACTACCGCTTTGCAATCATCCAGCTGGCCCAGACGACGCTCAGGAGCGAGATCGGCAAGATCGAGCTCGACCGCACGTTCGAGGAGCGCCAGACCATCAACCAGAATGTCGTCGCCGAGCTCGACAAGGCTTCCGCCCCCTGGGGAGTCAAGGTGCTGCGCTACGAGATCAAGAACATCAATCCGCCGAAGGATGTCCTCGGTGCGATGGAAAAGCAGATGCGCGCGGAACGCGAGAAGCGCGCGGTCGTGCTGAATTCCGAGGGCGAGCGCGACGCCAAGATCAATCAGGCCGAGGGTGAGAAGCAGCGCGTCATCAAGGAATCCGAGGCGAACAAGCAGCAGCAGATCAACGAGGCTCAGGGCGAGGCGGCCGCGATCCTGGCGGTTGCGACGGCGACGGCCGAAGGGTTGAGGCAGGTGGGCGAAGCGCTCTCCGGCCGGGGCGGCATCGAGGCGATGCAGCTTCGCGTCGCGGAAGAGTACGTCAAGCAGTTTGGCCACCTGGCCGATGAAGCGTCGAGCACACTCGTCATACCCGCAAACCTCTCGGATATCGCCTCGATGATCGCGCTCGCCACCAGTGTCGTGAAGGGCCAGAAGGCCCCGTCCTGAAGTGACATCCCCGAGGATTCGGGTCTTCCGCGCTTTAGGTGCCGCGGCCGCTCTCTGTGGCGCGTCGTGGGCCGCCGCGGAGGCGCCTCCCTCGCTTCTGCTGTACGGTGGAACGATTCACACCGGCAATCCAGCGCTCCCTCAAGCAGCGGCGGTCCTCACGAGCGGCGAGCGGATCGTGTATGTCGGCGACGAGGCGAGCGCCCGCAAGCGCGCGCCGGCCGGCGCACGCATCATCGACCTCAATGGCGCAGCAGTGTATCCAGGCCTTTCAGATTCACATGGGCACCTTTCAGGAATTGGCTGGCGCGAGCTCAACTTCGACCTGACCGGAGTCGAAAGCATTGACGCGCTGAAGCGGCGCCTGCGCGAACGCTCGGCGAGCGACCGGGCGGAATGGATCGTCGGCGTCGGTTGGATCGAATCGAAATGGAAGCCCGCCGACTTTCCGACGCGACAGGATCTGGATGAGGCGGTGAGCGACCGGCCGGTGGTCCTCGAACGCGCGGATGGTCACGCCATCGTCGTCAACTCGAAGGCGCTTGCGATAGCGGACATCGATCGGAAGACGCCGGACCCTGAAGGCGGGCAGATCCTGCGCGATCCGGCGACCGGCGAGGCAACCGGCATGCTGATCGACGGCGCGATGGACCTGGTGCGGCGTCATATCCCGCCTTCGACAGACGAAGAGCTGGCGCGCGCGCTCGAGACGGGCGCGGCGCGGAGCGTCCGGCTCGGCTGGACGCAATTGCAGGACGCGGGCACGACGTGGCGGGAGATCGCGCAGCTCTGCCGGCTGTACGCGGCGGGCCGCGTGAAACTTCGGATCTACGCCGCAATCGGCGGCCCGGGCGAAGACGCAGAGAAGTTGCTGGCTGCGGGGAGTGCCTACAAGAGTTGCGACCCACGATTGACCGTGCGCGCGATCAAGCTCTATATCGACGGTGCACTCGGTTCGCGCGGCGCTGCGCTGGACGAGCCGTACAGCGATGCGCCGGAGAACCGCGGTCTCTACGTGACGCCGCCGGACGAGATCCTCAGGGTCGCGATCTCGGGCTTGAAGAGCGGCATCCAGATCGAGACCCATGCCATCGGCGACCGCGGCAATCGGGTCGCTCTCGACCAATACGAAAAGGCGCTCGCCGCCGTGCCGGCGAACGAGAGACCCGTCGCCGACGCGCGCTTTCGCATCGAGCATGCCCAGGTCGTCGCGGCGGCCGACATGCCGCGCTTCGCGAAGCTCGGCGTGATCGCCTCCATGCAGACCTCGCATGCGATCAGCGACATGCTGTTCGCTCCTGCGCGCCTCGGGACCGGACGCATCGCGGGCGCCTATGCCTGGCGCTCGCTCATGGACGCCGGCGCGCGGATTGCCGGAGGAACGGACGCGCCGGTCGAGCAGGGCGATCCTCGCGTCGAGTTCTACGCTGCCATTGCGCGCCGCACGCTCGAGGGTTTCGCCGGGCCGGACTGGGGACTCGACCAGCGTCTCACCCGCGACGAGGCGCTCTCGATCCTGACCACGGGCGCAGCCTATGCTGCATTCGAGGAAGAGGACCGCGGCACGATCGAACCGGGCAAGCTCGCCGATTTCAGCGTGTTTTCGGCAGACTGGATGCGGATTCCGGAGGCGGAGATTCCACGCACCCAGGCCGTGATGACGGTGATCGGGGGACAAATCGTATCCGCGTCGGAGCTGGCTGCGGCGAACTAATCGCCGGTTGCAGCGTCGCGATCAGGCGACGGATCGGGGCCGCGTGTGCGCCACGTTGAACCGGCCCGTGGCAGTCAGGCGATCGTGCATCGACTGTGCGGCGCGGAGCTCCGCGCGGCGCGCGGCGAAAGGCGTCGCGGCGACGTCCTTGAGCGAACTCGAGCGGGCGAACAGGAAGCCCTGGGCGGCAACACAGCCGAGCTCGAGCAGCTCTTCCACCTGTTCCTCGTGCTCGACGCCCTCGGCCACGGTTTCGAGTCCAAGCGTCTCTCCGAGCATCACGACCGCGCGCGCGAGTTCCGGCCCGTCTCCCTGCTCGGTCAGGCGACCGACGAAGGAGCGGTCGATTTTCAGAATGTCGATCGGGAAGCGGTGGAGATAGGAGAGGGACGAATAGCCCATGCCGAAGTCGTCGATCGCGAGTCGAATGCCCAGGGCCTTCAGCTCGCGGAAGCGCTCCAGGTTCACCTCGGTGTTGTGCATGATCGTGCTCTCGGTGAGCTCGATCACGAGATTCTCGGGCTCGAGGCCCGACGATTCGAGGGCGCTGCGCACGTCGGCGACCAGGTCGGCGTGCTGAAGGTGCCGGCCGGAAATATTGACCGCAACCCGGAGCCCGTCGCCCGCGACAATCGAATCGCGCCAGGCCTTCACGGCACGGCAGGCCTCGGTGAGCACCCAGCGCCCGAGCTCAACGATCTGGCCGGATTCCTCGGCGGTCGAAATGAATGCGCCCGGCATGACGAGGCCCTGCTCGGGGTGATTCCAGCGCACCAGCGCCTCGACGCCGAGCAGCTCCCGCTTCGCGAGGTCGATGACCGGCTGGTACTCCAGGAAGAACTCCCCGCGCTCGAGCGCATGGTTGATGTCTTCCTCGAGGCGCAGCCGCTCGCGCAATTGTTCCTGCATGCGCGGCTGGAACACGACGAAACGGGCCTTGCCCGCAGCCTTCGCGCTGTACATCGCAATGTCGGCATTACGCAGCAGTTGTTCGGTGTCGTCCTCGGGCTGCGAAAAGGCGATGCCGATGCTCGCCGCCATGTAGGTGTCGCCGCCATCGAGCTGCAGCGGTTCGTCGAAGGATCGCGTGATCGTCGCCGCGATACGCTCGACGTCGGCCGATTCATTGATGCCCTCGAGCAGGATCGCGAACTCGTCGCCGCCGAGGCGCGCGACCGTATCGGAAGGCCGCGTCGATTTGACGAGCCGTTGCGCGGCCGCCTGGAGGAGCCGATCGCCCGCGTCGTGCCCGAGCGAATCGTTGACGTTCTTGAAGTTGTCGAGGTCGAGGAACATGACGGCCACGCGCTGGTGCGAGCGTTGCGTCAGGGCCAGCGCGTGCTGGACACGGTTGCGGAACAGGCTTCGGTTCGCAAGCAGGGTGAGGGGGTCGTGGAAGGCAAGTTGGCGGAGCTGCTCTTCCAGCGCCTTGCGCTCGCTGACGTCGCGGAAGTTGAGCGCGAGGCCCGCAATCGCCGGGTCGTCGAACAAATTGCTTCCGACGGTTTCTAGCGTGCTGCGCCGCGCGCCATTGCCGACGACGACTTCGACGGGCCCGATCGAGCGTCCGTGAGTCGCGGCGACCTCGGCGAGGAAGGCGGCAAGCCGTTCGCGATCGGCTTCGGCCCAGAGATCGAGGAGGTTGCGGCCCACGAGGTCATCCGGTTGCATGCCGAAGGTGCGCTCGGCCGAGGGTGAGGCGAACCGCAGCCGTCCATCGACGTCTGCGATCATGATCACGTCGGAGGCGTTCTTGATGAGCGAGGCATAGCGCGCTTCGACGATGCCCGCCGCGCGGCGCTCGCGCACCAGCGCGTCGTCGCGCGACATCACGCCCTGACGCAGCATGACGAGCAGTGTCAGCACGAAGATGATGATCGTCATCGCAGTCGCCGGGCTTGCGACCGAGCTGCGCTCCACGTACACGAGCACGAGGAATGACACGAGCATCGCCACGTACGGCATCGCCTGCACCATGGCGCTTCCGACGGCTGTCGGCTCCTGCCGCACTACGGGCGCGCCGCGCAGTTGCTCACGCGCGGCGGCGATGAGCCAGCCGTAGCAGGACAGGTACATTGCGTCTGACAGGCCGCCGGGCAGGTAGGAGCCTGTCACCTTGGCCATTGCCCAGACGATGTCGGCAAGCGACATCGCGGAGAAGCCGATGGTGAGAAGGATCAGCGTGCGCCGCGCGATCGCGCCCGTGCCGGCATGCATGAGCAATACGCCGAATGCGAGCAGCATGAGGCAGTTGAGCGCGATGTAGCTCTGGGTCAGGACGTACTTGATGACGTCGGGATCGCGATCGGCAGCCGCAGTGGGCGCGATCACGAAGAACCAGAAGAAGGCGCCGAAACCCAGCATCAGGATCGTTGCGTCGAGCGCGAGGCGTCCCCACTGCACTCGCACGGCCGCTGCGCGTATCGCAATGAAGATGGCGGTGAACAGCAGCGGATAGAACCCGAGGAAGAAGACGTCGCCTATGGACGGGAAGGGATCGACGCCGAACATCCAGTAGGTGGAGTTCAGCAGGTTGCCGACCGTGTAGACGCCAATCGCCGTTGCGAGGAAGGTCCAGGTACGCCTGACGGCCGGCTCGGCCGATTTCCAGGCGGCGGCCGCGGCAAGGATCGCCGAGCCAAGGCTCGCCGGGAAGTCGGAATAGAGCTTGAAGACCTCGAAGGCGGGACCGCCGGTCCCTTCCGAAAAGGTCAGGAGCAGCGTTATCGGTATATAGATGAAGAGGCCGACGGCGAACGCGCCCGTCCAGCGCGCGACGAATGGCTCGCGTGCTGTGGTGGCCTCACTGTGCTCCCGGATCGGCGACATGTCGCTGGCGCAAACTCCCGGCTAGGCCCGCCCCACTGGGCAGGCTTTTGAGTCGACATATGTAGCCTCACGGGGTCGGGTACTAACTGTGACCCGGGTCAGGAATCGAATCCCGGGCAGTGACCGGTTCCACACTCCGGGGACCGGAGGATCGCTGGAAGGCCTCAAGGGCGACCGCCCGGGTGCCGAATGCGGCCCGGCGCCGCGCTACTTCCAGACTGCATCCGCGACCCGCAGCAGGTTTTCTCCGAGAATTCCCCGGATGCATTGGGTCGCGTAACCGAGCCGTTCCAGGCCCGTCGCAATTTCGGGAATGACCTCGGGCGGCGCGAATCCGGTGCCGCGCCCGTAGCCCCATTCCCTGGGCCAGATCTCCGGGCCGCCGCGGCCCGGCTCGTCGAGCTCGGAACTCTTGAACATGTAGTCGAGCCCGACTGCTGCATGTTCCGCGCCGACGAGCTGCGCCACGTAATCGATGTTGCGCACGATCACCTCGGCGGTCGGCGGGCCGGTGCCGAGGAAGAGTCCGACTCCATTGATCCCGATGACGCCGCCTGTCGCGGCGCAGGCCTTGATGAGCTCATCCGGGATGTTCCGCGGGTGGTCCCGCAATCTGCGCGGATTCGAGTGCGAGAAGATCACGGGCCGGTCGGTCGAGTCGAGTATCTCGCGCGCCGTCCGATAGCCGGCGTGAGAGCAGCACTTGACCATGCCGACGCGGTCCATTTCGCCGAGGATCCCGCGCCCGAGTTCGGTGAGCCCCTCGTCCTCGGGATCGTGGCAGCCGCTGCCTGCCAGGTTCCGCCTGTTGTAGACAAGGAGCATCCATCGCACGCCGATCTCGTATAGAAACTCGACCAGCGAGAGTTGCGGTCCGAGCGCCTGGACGCCCTCGACGTCGAGGCAGACGGCGAGGCGGCCGCTCGCCTTGGCGGCACGCAAATCTGCGGGCGCGAGGCCGAGCACGTACTTCTCCGGATTACCCTTGACGAAGTGCCGGATACTCGCCGCCGTGCGGATCATCGTCTCGAGGGGTACGAGGCTGTCACCAATATTCACGGTAACGACATCGACGCCCGCATCGCGGTAGCGCGACAGCGAAGGGAGAAACTCTTCGATGTCCCGCAGCGGCAGGCAGGCATGATTGTCCCAGACGAGGCCTGCCTGATTCATAATGCGCGCATTCTAGGTGAATCCCTCCGGAGCAGAAGATGAAGATATCGATGTACGACGCTAGCGTGAAGCCGGGCATCCGCATGATGACGAATCTGGCGGCGGTCCTCGAAAAGGCGGCGAAGCACGCGGAGGCCCGGAAATTCGATCCGGAGGTTCTCGCCGGCTCCCGGCTCGCACCGGACATGTTTCCACTCTCGCGCCAAGTTCAGGTCGCATCCGACACCGCCAAGCTCGGCGCCGCGCGCCTCGCGGGAGCGGAGGCGCCCTCATACGAGGACAATGAAAAGACGCTGCCGGAATTGATCGAGCGGGCAAAGAAAACCGCGGCTTACCTCGAGTCGCTGAAGCCGCAGCAGTTCGAGGGTGCGGAGGAGCGAACGATCAAGTGGAAGACGCGCAGCACCGAGCGCTCGATGCAGGGCCTCCCGTATCTGCTCCACCAGCTGCTGCCGAACCTGCACTTTCATTGCACGACGGCGTACGACATCCTGCGCCACAACGGCGTCGAACTCGGAAAGATGGACTACCTCGGGCGCGAACCGCCGGCCTGAATGGGCTGCAGCCATAGCAGGCCGCAGCTATTGCTGGCGGCGGTTACATCTGGCCGAAGCGGCCGTTCTGGAAATCGGCGAAAGCTGCCGCGATCTCGCGCTCGCTGTTCATGACGAAGGGACCGTAACCGACGACCGGCTCCGGAATCGGTTCGCCGGCGATGATGAGCGCCGAAAGATCGCCTTCGGCCGTGATCGTAAATTCGCCGCCATCGCGCTCGAGCCGGGCAAGCTGTGCCGGCCCGGCCGGATTCCCGCCGTTCAAGAGGGCCCGGCCCTGCATGGGCACTATTGCGGTCGTGTGCCCCTCGGGCGTCGAGAGTGTCACGGTCTTGCCGGCCGCGACTCTGAGGTCCCAGACCTCGATTGGCGTGAACGTCTCCGCGGGGCCGCGGTGGCCCTCGAATTCGCCAGCGATGACGCGGAGCGTCCCGGCATCGCCGCCCAGGGCGATGCGCGGGATGTCGGCGTCGAGGATCGTCTGGTAGCGCGGCTTGGCCATCTTGTGGCGCGCCGGCAGGTTGACCCAGAGCTGCATCATCGACATCGATCCCCCCTCACGCGTAAAGCGCTCCGAATGGAACTCTTCGTGCAGGATTCCCGAGGCCGCGGTCATCCATTGCACGTCGCCCGGGCCGATGCGGCCGCCATTGCCCGCGGAATCGCGGTGCTCGAGCTCGCCGCCATACACGATGGTCACGGTCTCGAAGCCACGGTGCGGGTGGACGCCGACGCCGCGACGGCGGGGCGCCGGGTCGAAATGCCGCGGCGCGGCAAAGTCGAGCATCAGGAACGGGCTCAACGGTTCGCGGCCAAGGCCGTCATAGGAGAAGACGGACCGGACCGGAAATCCGTCACCGACCCAGTGGGGCGGGGCGGCGTCGTGCACGGCGATGACCTTACGCATGGCTCAGGCTACCTCGGCTCTTCGGGTCGTAATGCTGGCGCCTGCCAGCAGGGTTTTCGTGACCGGAGTCTTGGTGGCGATGTCGAGCAATTTCAACCATCGCCCATCGTCGAGCTTCGCATCGGAGTCGAGCGTCCGCTCGATGAAGGTCCCGCCCTCGCTATCCTTGGACAGCGTGAGCGCCACTTTCAGCGCGCCTATGTCCCAGCCCTTGCGATCGGCGTACATCTTGAGCGTGATTGCCGTGCACGCGCCAAGGCTCGCGAGCAGGAGGTTGTAAGGCGCGGGCCCCGCGTTCCTGCCGCCTCCGCCAAGCGGTTCGTCGGCGAGCAGGGTGAAGCCGGCCGTTTCAATCGAGTGTGCGTAGTTTGGGCCAGTGGGCGAGACAACGGCCGATGCGATCCGTTTCAACCACCACCTCGCAGGCGCAGGCCCTTCAGTTCCGGCGCGACGAGCCGCTCGCCACGGGCGCCCTCGACCTTGCCGAATCGATCGCCATTGAGCCAGTCGCGAGTTGCTTTTTTCATGTCCTCGACCGAACGTCCTACGAAATTCCACCAGAGCAGGATCTCCTCGCCGAAGGGCCGGCCGCCGATCAGGAACAGGCGCGACGCGCCATGCGTCTCGATCGCGAGCCGGTCGCGGCCAACGCCGAAATAGAGGAGGGAGCCGGGCTCGAGAGTTTCGCCGGCAACCTGTGCCGTTCCCTCGAGGACCATGACGCCGTATTCGAACGCTGGATCGAGGGGGAATCCGCCACGCGCCGGTCCTGCGCTTGCGAGATCGAGCCCGACGAGCGGAGAGAATACTTCGGCCGGCGCGCGCTCGCCTGCGAAAGTCCCCGCCAGCACCGTGATGCGGAAGCCGCCGCGCTCGAGGACCGGCAGGTCCGGATAGTGCTGGAAGGACGGCTCGCGCTCGCATTCTTCCGTTGGCAGCGCAATCCACAGTTGCGCGAGCTGGAACCGGCCCGGAGCGTCGGCCGGCGATTCCTCGGCGTGGGAGATGCCGCGACCCGCAGTCATGAGATTCACCTGGCCGGGCTTGATCCATTGGCGGTAGCCGAGGCTGTCGGTGTGAAGGATCGTGCCTTCGATCATCCAGCTGAAGGTCTGCAGCCCGATATGCGGGTGGGGACCGATCGTGATGCCCTTGCCGGCGGAATAGTCGGCAGGGCCCGCGTGATCGAAAAAGCACCAGGCGCCCACCATGCGGCGATGACGGTTTGGCAGCGCGCGCCGGATCTCGAAGCCGTCTCCGACGACGGCACGCTGTGATTCGAGTCGTTCCATTGTCACGGGATCATGATGCGCCGGGTGGCACGGACTGACAATCGGAGGTAGTCTGCCGCGACCTCTCGGAGACGCACATGACTCGCATCGCGATACTGCTCCTGTTGCTATCATCGACACCCGCCATGGCCGATCCTGCAGATACTCCCGAGTCGCGCCTCGCTAGAGCGGGATACACGCTGCCTGCGCCGCCGAAGCCGGTCGCGACCTACGTGACGTCAGTACGGACAGGCAACCTCCTGTTTCTATCAGGCCACGGGGAGTGCGGCGAGCCATTCACGCGCGGAAAGGTCGGCGACAACCTGACGCTCGAGCAGGGAAGGCAATCGGCGGAAAAGGTCGGCCTGTGCATGCTCGCGACGATCAAGGCCGCGGTGGGCGAACTGTCGAAGGTCAAGCGCTTCGTGAGGATCCTCGGCATGGTCCAGTCGAGCGAGGACTTCAAGGATCACCCGAAGGTCGTGAACGGTTTCTCCGATCTCATGGTCGTGGCGTTCGGCGAAGCTGGCAAGGCGGCACGGTCTGCCGTCGGCATGCAATCGCTGCCGTCCAATATCGCGGTCGAAATCGAGGCGACGGTCGAGCTGCACGACGGTGCCTGAGCGCGCGGCGCGTGCGCAGCCTCGTTAGTTTTCTCCTGGTGCCGGCCGGCATCTATGCCGGCCTGTGCCTCCTGATGTTCCTCACGCAACGGTCACAGATCTACTTTCCTGTGCCGGAGTCGGATGCGACGGGCGCAACGGCAATGCGCTTCCCGGTCGATGGAGCGGAGCTGAAGGTCTGGACAGTCGCTCGGCCAGGCTCCGACGCCATCCTGTATTTCGGCGGCAACGGCGAAGACGTAGGATTCAATGCCTCCTCGTTCAGCGCGAGCTTTTCGCAGCATTCGCTCTACCTCGTGAACTACCGCGGATATGGCGGCAGTACCGGAAAGCCGACGGAGCGCAGCCTGGTCGCCGATGCGATTGCGCTTTACGACCACCTGCGCCTGCGCCACCCGCAGATCTCGGTGATCGGCCGCAGCCTCGGCAGCGGTGTCGCCGTGCAGCTCGCGAGCCAGCGGGAGATCGACCGCCTCGTCCTCGTCACGCCATTCGACAGTCTCGTGAATGTGGCTCGCGCGCACTTCCCGTATTTCCCGGTTGGACTGCTGATGCGTGATCGCTACGACTCCACGAGCCGCGCGCCTGGGATCAAAGCGAATATCCTGGTCGTGATCGCGGGCGCGGACGAGATCATTCCGCGCAAGCGGACGGATGCGCTCGTCGCGAAGTTGCGGCCCGGGCAGGCGCGCGTCATCGTGCTCGAAGGCGCGCGGCACAACGACTTCGACCTCGAGCCGCGATATCTCGGCGAGCTTCGCGAGTTCCTCAGGCGATGACCGCGGTGTATGATCGGCCGCCGATGGCCAGCCACCGGAGAATCGGGACCTGCGCCGTGATGCTCGTCATCGCGGTACTTGCTTCCGGCTGTTCGGTCGAGCGATTCGCAACGAATCGCCTCGCCGATTCGCTCGCCGCTTCCGGCACGACCTATGCGGCCGATGAAGATCCCGAGCTGGTCGAGGAGGCGCTGCCGTTCAGCCTGAAGCTCATGGAAAGCGTGCTTGGCGAAACCCCCGAGCATCGCGGGCTGCTGTCTGCGACTGCGGCGGCTTTCACGCAGTATGCCTACGCGTTCGTTCAGCAGGACGGCGATGCGCTCGCGCTCGAGGACACCGACAAGGCCTGGGACGCGTGGAACCGTGCCCGGAAGCTCTATCTTCGGGCGCGCGACTATGGCCTCCGCGGTCTCGAAACCGCGCATCGGGGATTCGGGCAGGCGCTGCGCGCCGATCACGCGGCCGGCGCGCGGATGGCCGGGAAGGAGGACGTTGATCTCCTGTACTGGACCGCGCTGTCCTGGGCCGCCGCGATTTCGCTCGGCAAGGACGACCCGGCGCTCGTAGCGGACCTCGCGGTCGTGTCGGCCCTGGTCGATCGCGCGCTTGCCCTCGACGAGGGCTGGGATCGCGGCGCGATCCACTCTTTCCTGATCACCTATTCGATGGTGCGGCCAGACGAGCTCGGCGATCGCTCGGCCATCGCTCAGCGACACTTCGATCGCGCGGTCGAGCTGTCGCAGGGCAGGGCGGCAGGCCCGCACGTGTCCTGGGCCGAGGCCGTCTGCCTGCCGCGCGAGGACCGCGGCTGCTTTGACCGTGCAATTGCACAAGCAGGCAAGGTCGATCCCGATGCGGAGCCATCGATGCGTCTCGCCAATACCGTGATGCAGCGGCGTGCCATCTGGCTGCAGGCCAACGTTGATCACTGGATACTGCCACCGCTCGAGGACGCGGCTGGCACGGAACCGCAATCGTGAACAGGACGCGCCGCAGCTTCGCGCTCCTCGCCGTTGCGACGGCGCTCGCGACTGCAAGTCTGCCGCCCGCCATTGCGGCGGATTCGACGCAGCTTCGCATCGCGACCGTCGCCCCGGCAGGCTCGTCCTTCCACAAGCGGCTTCAGTCGCTCGGCGCTGAATGGTCAAAGGGTCCGGGCGCCGCGTCGATGAACATCTACGCGGGCACGCAGGGCGGCGAGCTTCAGATCGTGCGCCGGATGCGTGTCGGGCAGCTGCAGGGCGCGATGCTGAGTTCCGTCGGGCTCTCGCACATCGATCGCTCGGTGACCGCGCTTCAATACCTGCCGCTGCTATTCTGGAACTGGGAAGACGTCGACGCGGTCCGCGAGAAGCTACGGCCAAGGCTTGAAGAGCAGCTGCGCAAGGCGGGTTACGTCGTGCTGTTCTGGGGCGACGGCGGCTGGGTCCGCTTTTTCTCGAAGACGCCGATCGAGAGGATCGACGACCTGAAATCCATGCGTGTCTACACGAGCTCGGGCGAGCCCGAGACCGTCGAGCTCTTCAGGAACTACTACCAGCCGGTGGTGCTCGAGCCGGACCAGATACTCCTCGGCCTTCGAAATGGAATGATCGACGCGCTGCCGATACCGGCGATCCTCGCCAACTTCAGCCAGGTGCCGACATACGCTCCCTACATGCTCGACTTGCGCTGGGCGCCGATCACGGGCGCGCTCGTGCTGACGGAGCGCGCATGGAAGCGGCTCGACCCGAAGACGCAGGCCTGGCTGCGGGAGACCTCGGAGCGGGCAGGGGTCGAGATGCGCCGCGCGAGCCGGATCGAGGACGACCAGACGATCCAGGTGATGAAGGACAAACAGGGCCTCAAGACCACGACGCTGTCGCCGGAAGCCGAGCGCGAGTGGCGGGCCGAGATCACGCGCATGTACCCTCGAGTGCGCGGCAATGTCGTGCCGGCTCCGATGTTCGACGCGGCATTGGAAACCCTGAAAGCCAGGCACGCCCCGGGCTCGTGAGGACATTCGTCCACCGGCTTGAGGACCTGCTGCTGGCGGCGGTGCTCGTGCTGCTGGTCGTGCTGGGAGTTGCGGCGGCAAACACCCGGTTCGCGAACAATGACGAGTTGATCCGTCACCTCACGCTGCTGGTCGGGATGCTGGGCGGCATGGCGGCCGCGCGCGAAGGCCGGCTGCTGTCGATGGGCACCTTCCTGCACGCGGTGCCCGCGCGCTGGCAATCCACGGTCCATGCGTTCACCGGGCTTGTCGCGACGACTATTTGCGCGATTCTCACGCACGCGGCCTGGCAGTTCGTTTCCCAGGAAGTCGGGTCATCGAAATCGCTCGCCTTCGGCGTGCCGCGCATAGCGATGCAGGCGGTGATGCCCGCCGGCTTCGCTTTCATAACACTCAGGCTTGCGAGCCATGCAGCGGCGGGAAACTTCGCGCGCGCCGCGATACTCCTGATTGCGGTCGCCGCGGCAGCCTGGGTCGCGCAGCACGAGGGTGGCCTGCCGGCGATCCGCACGCCCGGCCTCATCGGGCTTGGGATTGCAATCCTGTTTGGCGCTCCGCTATTCACGGGACTCGCGGGCATCGCGCTCATATTTTTCATCAGCGTGGGCGATCCGGTGGCCTCCGTTCCCCTCGACCATTACGACCAGGTCGTCAACCCGCTGCTCGCGACATTGCCGCTTTTCACGCTCGCCGGCTACGTGGTTACTGCAACCGGTGCGGCGAAACGGCTGGTCCGGCTCCTTCGGGCATGGACCGGACACCTGCGCGGCGGACCGGCAGTCGTCACGGTGTTTGCCTGCGCTTTCTTCACCGCATTCACCGGGGGCTCTGGCATCACGATCCTCGCGCTCGGCGGTCTGTTGATGCCGATCCTGATGGCGTCACGCTACGGCGAGCGCACGGCGCTCGGCCTCGTCACCGGGGCTGGTTCGCTCGGCGTGCTGTTCGCGCCCTGCCTGCCGCTGATCCTCTATTCGATCGTCGCCGAGGTCTCGATTGAGTCGATGTTCCTCGGCGGCCTGCTGCCGGGTCTGCTGATGGTCGGGCTTGCCTGCGCCTGGGGAATCGCCCGTTCACCGTCGGCTGGCGGAGGGCGCCGCTTCAGCGGGCGACGCGCCGTGGTCGCGACCTGGCGCGCCAAGTGGGACCTGCTTCTCCCGGTCCTGCCGATCGTGCTGATCTTCGGCGGCTTCGTGTTGCCCGTGCCGGCGGCCGCAATCACCGCAGCCTACGCAATCCTGGTCGCTGCGGTCGTGAACCGCGACTTGCCGCGCGGCGAGCGCCTGGTCGAAGTCTTTTCCGAATGCGGGCTCCTCGTCGGCGGTGTGTTGCTGATCCTCGGTACGGCCATGGGCCTCACGAACCTCCTGATCACCGAGCACGTGCCCGACAGCCTCACCCTGTGGATGGACTCGACGATCGACTCGCGCTGGATCTTCCTCCTGATCCTCAACCTCGTCATGGTCGTGCTCGGCTGCGTGATCGAGATCTTCTCCGCGATCATCGTCGTCGCGCCGCTCGTCGTTCCCGTGGCAAGCGCCTTCGGGGTCGATCCGGTCCACCTCGGCGTGATCATGCTGGCGAGCCTCGAGCTCGGCTACCTGATGCCGCCCATCGGACTCAACCTGCTCATGTCAGCCTCGCGCTTCCGCCGGCCGATGCTCGAAGTGGCGTCGGCGACGCTGCCGATGCTTGCGGTCCTCGCAGCCGGAGTTGCCCTGATCACGTTGATCCCACAGTTGAGCCTGTGGTTGCCGCGCTGGTTTGCGGGCGCGGGCCCCTAGCGCGGCGCGTCGTCCCCGCAGAGGCGGGCCAGCGCCGCGCGAGGGGCGGGCAAATCCTCGCGGCGACTCTGCCGCAAGTGCCTGCTCATCGACGCGTTCGTCGTCCGCGACCGTGACCAACAGGCGGGTAGAAGCCGCCTCGAGGCGCGTGACGTTTCCGGAGCCGCCGAGCGCCGCGAGCAGCGCGCCAAAGTCGGCGGATACCCGTGCGGACTCCGCGGGCTGCCTTGCGCTGCAAGCGGCACGACCGATTCATGCTGGTCACGGATGCGATGCCAAGCGTCGGCGCGGCCGAGAAGTCGTTTTCGCTTCAGGGCCGCATGATTTCCGTTGCGAACGGCGTGCTCGTCGACGAGAACGGCACGCTAGCCGGCTCCGACACCGACATGGCATCGACGGTGCGCAACGCAGTAGGGCTGCTCGGTGTCGAACTACCCGAAGCCGTACACATGGCCAGCCAGTATCCGGCGGAGTTCCTGGGCTTGGGCAGTGAACTTGGACGCATAGCGCCGGGCTACAGGGCCAACCTTGTGCTCGCCGACGACAAAGTCGATGTCAAACAGACCTGGATCGGTGGCGTCGGCGTGGGCGAGCTCAGCCGCTGACGGCCGGCAGCGCGTCCACGAACGACGCCATTTTCCTGCGCGTCGCGTCGTTCGGCAGCCGCCCGACACCGCCGCCGACGTTGTCGATCATGTGTTTGGCCTTGCTGGTCGCAGGCGTCACGACCGTCACGGCGGGATGGCCAAGCACGTACTTGATGAAGAACTGGGCCCAGGTCGCGGCGTCGAATTCGGCGGCCCAGACGGGGAGCTTCGTTTCGCCGACGCGCTGGAAAAGCCGAGTTCGGCCGAATGGCACGTAGACCATGACCGCAATCCCGCGCTCGGCCGCCAGCGGCAGTATCGTCTCCTCGACGCTGCGATTGTCGACTGCGTAGTCGACGCCGATGAAGTCGAGCGGTTCATCGCGCATGACGCGGGCTAGCTCGCCGTATTGTTCCTTGCTGGTGGACGTCACGCCGACGTAGCGGATGCGCTTCGCTGCCTTCAGTTCCTTCAGTATCCCGAGCTGCACCCGGACATCGCCCAGGTTGTGGACCTGTATAAGGTCGATCGTCTCGACACCGAAGCGGCGGAAGGATTCCTCGATCTGGGCACGAGCCGCGGCCGGGTCGGCCGAACCGCCGCCGCGAGGCGCGACGTTGACCTTTGTCGCCCAGAAGACCTTTTGCGTCATGCCGAGCTCGCTCGCGAGCCGGCCTGCGACTTCCTCCGACGCGCCGTAGGAGGGCGCCGTGTCGAAGACCGTGGCACCCTGATCGATCATCGATTGGAGGACTTCGCGCACCGACGCGACATCCTCGCTCTCTGCGACCGCGCGGAAGGTCGCGGAGCTGCCGAGGCCGACTACGGGGATATTCTCGCCGCTCGATGGAATCGCGCGGGAGATCAAAGACGAGGTTGGTGCGCCAATGGAAAGGCGCGGGCCGAGGCCGAGTGCCGCGCCTGTGCCCAGCGCCAGGTGAAGCAATCGGCGGCGATCGATCATGCGGCGAAGATAGCAGATCGCCACGTCAGCGTTGTTTGACAGCTCAGAGCTGGTCGAGCCCCGTGCGGCGGTGCACCGCGGTCTGGAGAGCCGTCAATGCCTCGACGGCCACCGTGTCCTGGCCGTCGTTCGCCAGGATGACGAACCAGAGCGTCAGGCTGCCGACCTGCAGCGCGCCCTGGCTCATGAACTTGAACTCACCGGGACCCTGGACCCGGTCGGTCGCGGAGAAGTAGTAGCCGATTCCATTCGTACCATTGAGCTGCCGGACTTCGAGGAAGTTCTCGACAGCCTGCGGCTTGATCCGCTCCGCGGCGTCGCGGATCGCGTCACGAAGCGCGGGGAGTTCGCGGATGTCGGGGGCCGTGGGATCCACCCATTGGGGCGTGATGAAGACCTGGTTCGCTCCGCCTTCGACAAGGGCGATCTCGATCGTCGGCGGCCCGCCGCCGGCCGGCTGTTCGACATGATCGAACCAGCCTGCGGGCAACTTCATCTCGAGCGTGTCGTGGTTTGGAAGTTCGTAGCGCCGAAGGCCGGTTTCGTCGGCGTACGCGGAACTCGCCGCAAGGAACGCGGCGATGAGAAACAGGCTGAACTTCGCGGACCGCGTCATGGCCCGCGCGCGAAACTCCGCGCTAGGACGCGGGTGCGGGAGCCGGGACCGCGCCGCCCTCGCCGGAGACGAAACCGACCTTCTGCAGGCCGCCGCGCTGCAGAACGAAGAGCACGTTCGCGACATAAACATAGGGCACGCGACGGTGCGCGTCGACATGCACTTCGGGCTGCTCGGGCCTTGCATTCTCGATCGCGACGTAGTCGCGGAAGGTTTGCTGATCGACCGGCGTGCCATTCCAGAAGATGGAGCCGTCAAACTCGACGTAGATTCGGACGACGACCGGCTCGATCGGCGGGGGATTCAGATTCTCGCGGGGGAGGTCGATCTTGACCGCATGCGTCATGACCGGGATCGTGATGATGAAGATGATCAGCAGGACCAGCATGATGTCGACGAGCGGAATCACGTTCGGCTCGACCATCGGATCCGCGCTGTCGCCCTTGGTCGAAATCGCCATGCAATCCCCCGTCGGCCCCTGTCGCCGGGCCTTGATCTTTCGGTAATCCGAGTTTGCCCGTCCACCCCCGATGGTGCAAGCCAGCCGGCGCCTTCGGTGCTATCCTTTTTGAAAAGCCGGCCGGCAACGTTCAAACGCGGGGGAACTGATGGCGAAAGCTACCGGCGACATACGCAATATTGCCCTGCTTGGCCATGCCGGGGCGGGAAAGACCCTGCTGGCCGAGGCGCTCCTGCTCGGCGCCGGCAGCATACGCGCCAAGGGGAGCCTCGCCCGCGGCACCACGGTCTGCGACCACGATCCCCAGGCACGCCGGCTGCTGCATTCGGTCGATTCGACGCTCTGCTGGCTCGAGACGGGCAACGCCCACGTCAATCTCGTCGATACGCCCGGCTTCCCCGACTTCATCGGCCGTACCTTGCCAATCCTCGAGGCCGTCGAAACTGCTGCCGTGGTCGTCAGTGCCGTCGCCGGCGTCGAACCGATGTCGCAGCGCATGATGGACGCGGCCCGCGACCGGGGCCTCTGCCGCATCGTCGTGGTCAACAAGATCGATGCCCGCGACGCGAATGCCGAATCAACGCTCGACGAGATCCGCGACCAGTTCGGGAGCGAATGCCTGCCCATCAATCTGCCGGCGGCGGGTGGCACGAAAATCGTCGATTGCTTTTTCCATAATGACGGTGAGGCGACCGACTTCTCCTCGGTCAAGGAAGCCCATACCCGCATCATCGACCAGGTGGTGGAGGTCGACGACGACCTGATGGCGCTCTACCTGGAGCAGGGCGAGGAGCTCGCGCCGGAACAGTTGCACGATCCCTTCGAAAAGGCGCTGCGCGAGGGGCATCTCGTGCCGGTCTGCTTCGTGTCGGCGGAAACCGGCGCCGGCATTCCGGAACTGCTCGAGGCTTTCGAAAGGCTCATGCCGAACCCCGCCGAGGGCAACCCGCCGCCTTTCCTGAAAGGTGCCGGCGACGATGCCGAGCGTGCCGCGGTTTCACCGGACGCGGGCCGCCACGCGATCGCGCACGTGTTCAAGGTCATCATGGATCCCTTTGTCGGCAAGCTGGGTCTCTTTCGCGTGCACCAGGGCACCATCCGCAGCGGAGCCCAGCTTTTCGTCGGCGACGGCAGGAAGCCCGTCAAGATCGCCCATCTCTTCCGCATGCAGGGCAAGGAGCACAGCGAGATCCCGCAGGCCGCGCCCGGGGACATCTGCGCGGTCGCAAAGCTCGACGAGCTGCATTTCGACGCGGTCCTGCACGATTCGCACGACGAGGACCACTTTCGCCTGAAGTCCATGGCTTTCCCGCCCGCGATGCTCGGCGTAGCGATCGAGCCCGAGCGGCGCGGCGACGAGCACAAGCTCGCAGAGGCGCTGCACAAGCTCTGCGCCGAAGATCCCTGCGTGCGCGTCGACCACAGCAATGCCGCCAACGAGACCGTTCTGTACGGCATGGGCGACCTTCACCTTCGCGTGATGACCGAACGCATGAGCGAGCGCTACGGCGTGTCCGTGAAAACCCGGCCGCCGTCGATTCCCTATCGCGAGACGATCACCCGCCCGGCCGAGGGCCATCACCGCCACAAGAAGCAGACCGGCGGGGCCGGCCAGTTCGGCGAGGTTTACCTTCGCATCGAGCCGCTCGCGCGGGGCACCGGCTTCGAGTTCGTGGACGACGTCGTCGGCGGCGCGATCCCGAACCAGTTCATTCCGGCCGTCGAGAAGGGCATCCGCCACGCGCTGTCCGAGGGAGCCGTCGCCGGCTACCCGCTGCAGGACATCCGCGTCTCCGTCTATGATGGCAAGTACCACTCGGTCGACTCGAAAGAAGTCGCCTTCGTGTCGGCCGGCCGAAAGGCATTCCTCGACGCGGTGCAGAAGGCGAGCCCGGCCGTGCTCGAGCCCATCGTGCACGTCGAGATCAACGCACCGGGCACCGTGATGGGCGACATCACGGCCGACCTCGCGACGCGGCGTGCGCGGATCGATGGCAACGAGGCGCGTGCCCGTGGACGCATCGTGGTTTCGGCCTACGTGCCGCTCGCTGAAGTCACGGATTACCAGAACCGGTTGAAGGCGCTGACCGGCGGCGAAGGGAGTTTCACCTTGCAGTTGAGCCATTACGACCCGGTCCCGCCGCGCAAGCAGCAGGAACTTGCGTCCGCCTGGAAGCCCTCGGCGGGCGAGGAATGAACGCCCAGCCGCGCGCCGACACCCGCATCATGGCCGTTTTCTGCGACTTCGAAAACGTCGCGCTCGGCGTGCGCGACGCGAAGATCCCGACTTTCGACATCCGCAAGGTGCTGGAGCGGCTGCTGCTCAAGGGCAACATCGTCGTCAAGAAAGCGTATTGCAACTGGGAGCGCTACCAGGACTTCAAGCGCGGCATGCACGAGGCGGCCTTCGAGCTGATCGAGATTCCTCATGTGCGCCAGGCTGGCAAGAACTCGGCCGACATCCGCATGGTCGTCGACGCGCTCGATCTCTGCTACACGAAAGAGCACGTCGACACCTTCGTGATCATCAGCGGCGACTCGGATTTCTCGCCCCTGGTCGCCAAGCTGCGCGAGAACAACAAGACCGTCATCGGCTGCGGCGTGAAGAACTCGACCTCGGATCTCCTGATCAGCGGATGCGACGAGTTCATCTACTACGACGACCTCGTACGCGGCGAGGGGCGTGCGAAGGTCGCGCGCAAGGAGAAGGTTGCGAAGACCGCGCCGAAGACGTCGCCTGGAGCCGATGAGCGCCGGCAGGAAGGCATCGAGCTCATGATGGAGACCGCCGAGGACCTTTTTGCGGAGCGCGACGCGGAGGAGAAAGTCTGGGGCTCGATGGTCAAGCAGGCGATCAAGCGCCGCAAGCCCGGATTCAACGAGAGTTACTACGGCTTCAAGACTTTCGGCAAGCTCCTCGAGGAAGCGCGCGACCGCAAGCTGATCGACCTCGAGTTCGACCCGAAATCCGGCGGCTACATCATCACGCGCGTGGCGGCCGGCTGAACCGGCAGGGAAGTTGACCGTGAGGACACACGAATTGACATCGCGCAGCCTGTTCGTCCTGCTCCTGGCCACGGCCGGCACGGGCGCCTGCCAGGACGCGGCGCATGTTGCGCCGAGCGGCGAATCGAAAGTCACGGTCACGACCGTTGCAAAGGGCCTCGAGCATCCCTGGTCGCTCGCCTTCCTGCCGGACGGCCGCATGCTCGTCACCGAGCGTCCGGGGCGCCTGCGCTACGTCACGCGCGAAGGCGCGCTCTCCGACCCGATCGCGGGCGTGCCCGCAGTGCACGCCGTAGGACAGGGCGGGCTCCTCGACGTGGTGCTCGATCCGGCGTTCGTGGAAAATTCCACGATCTATCTTTCATACGCGGAGCCCGCAGCGGACGGGACGAATGGAACCGCCGTCGCGCGCGCCCGCCTCGACGGCGGCCAGCTCGCCGACCTCAAGGTCATCTTTCGCCAGAAGCCCAAGTTCAAGGGCAATCACCACTTCGGCTCGCGGCTCGTATTCGCCCGCGACGGCAATCTGTTCGTGACGACGGGCGAGCGGAACTCCGAGCGCAACAAGGCGCAGGATCTCGGGACGCATCTCGGAAAGGTCATTCGCATCACGACGGACGGCGGCGTACCGGCGGACAATCCCTTCGTGGGCCGCGACGGCGCGCTGCCGGAGATCTGGTCTTATGGGCATCGCAACGCCCAGGGCGCAACGCTGCACCCGGAAACCGGGCAACTCTGGGAGACCGAACATGGGCCGCGCGGAGGCGACGAGGTCAACCTGCCGCAGGCGGGCAAGAATTATGGCTGGCCCGTGATCACCTATGGGCGCGAGTACAGCGGTCCCGCGATCGGTGAGGGCACCGCCAAGTCTGGAATGGAGCAGCCGGTTCACTACTGGGTGCCGTCGATCGCCCCTTCCGGAATGACCTTCCACAGCGGCAACGGCTATCCGGCCTGGAAGGGCCAGCTCTTTGTCGGCGCGCTCGCTGCCACGCAGCTCGTGCGGCTCGAGGTGACTCCAACCGGCAAGGTCGAGAAGGAAGAGCGCATCGCAATCGGCAAGCGCTTGCGCGACGTCCGCGAGGGGCCCGACGGCGCGCTCTACCTCGTGACCGACGAGGAAGCCGGCGAAATCCTCCGCGTCGTTCCGCCCGGCTGAGCCGTGGACCGGACCGAGCGTTTCTATCGCATTCGGCGCCGGCTGGTCGAGAAAGGGGCGCTGACGCGCCGCGAGATCGAGGAGGACCTCGAGATCTCGCACGCGACCTTCAAGCGCGACATCGAATACCTTCGCGACCGCCTCAACGTGCCGATCATCTGGTCGCGCGAGCGCCAGGCCTACGTGCTCGACTCAGCGGCCGGCCTCACCGAGTTGCCCGGCGTCTGGTTCAGCCCCGCGGAAGTGTACGCGCTACTCGAGATCGACCACCTGCTCGACACGCTCGGTTCCGGCCTGCTCGCGCGCCAGCTGGCGCCACTGCAGGCGCGCCTCAGGGCGTTGCTTGAAACCGGAGACCACGGCCATCGCGAAATCAGGCAGAGAATCCGCGTGCTGACGCTCGGCACGCGCCGCGTGAATCGCGAAGTGTTCGAGGCACTCTCGCTTGCGTTGCTCGGTCGCAAGCAGGTTTTCATCAGGCACCTGAAGCGCGGCGACGGCGGGATCACCGAGCGCATGGTCTCGCCCCAGCGCCTCGTGCACTACCGCTACAACTGGTACCTCGACGCCTGGTGCCACGTTCGCAAGGACCTTCGGGTATTCGCGGTGGACGCGATCAGGCAGGCGCGCGTCGACGAGGCGGCCGCACGCGAGGTCCCCGACGCGGAGCTGGATCGCGTGCTCGGCGCGGGCTACGGCATCTTCGCGGGCGCCGAAACCGAGACCGCCGTGCTGCGCTTCACGCCGGACAGCGCGCGTTGGGTTGCCGACGAGGTCTGGCATTCGAAGCAGGTCGGCCGGATCGAGGCCGACGGCAGCTACGTGCTGGAACTGCCGTACAGCCGCGAGCATGAGCTCGTGATGGACCTGCTGCGCCACGGCGCGGGGGTCGAAGTGCTTGCACCGCCGAGCCTTCGGGAACGGGTCGCCGGGGAGCTCGCCGCTGCGGCGCGCATGTACGACTGATGCACCCCAGTGAGTTCCGCTTCTGCGACGAGCCGTGCTGCGGCCGGGACAGGACGTTGCGCGGCCCCATGAATCTAAAATAACTTGTCCGGATGAATCTCGATCGCCTGCGAAGGAATCGGAACCTGCTCTTCTGGGGCCTGCACACCCTCGGCTGGGGCGCATACGGTCTTGCCTTGTACATAGGCTCGGTCATCTACATGAAGGACCCGGGCTATGAAAAGGTGATCGTCGTAGCCACGGTGTTCGGCTGGCTGTTATCGGCCCCATTGCGATACTTGTACCGGCGCCTGTGGGCGAGCGGGCTGCGCGCCTTGCTGATCGGGTCGGTAGTCGCCTGCTGGCTTCTCGCGCTGGCCAGGGCCGCGATCATCAACACCTATATCATGGAAATTCTCAAGCCAGAGTGGGCGATGGATCACGAGCCCCTGCCGTTCGAGATCTTCGCCAATACGATCTACTCGATGCTGCTGCTGTTGTGCTGGAGCGGGCTGTATTTCGGCATCAAGATCTATGATCGACTGCAACTCGAGCGCGAAGCGACTCTCAAGGCCTCGGCACTCGCGCAGGAGGCGCAGGTCAAGATGCTGCGCTACCAGCTCAATCCGCACTTCCTCTTCAACACGCTGAACGCGATCTCGACACTCGTGCTGGACGGGCAGAACCGCACGGCCAATCTCGCGGTCTCGCGGCTGTCGGAGTTCCTGCGCTACACGCTCGACCAGGATCCGATGAAGAAGGTCACGCTGCGCCAGGAGCTGGATGCCCTCAATCTCTACCTCGGGATCGAGAAGCTGCGCTTCGGCGACAGGCTTCGCCTCGAATTCGACGTCGACGAGCGCGCGGAGTCGGCGCTCGTGCCGTCGCTGCTCCTGCAACCGCTGGTCGAGAACGCGATGAAGTACGCGATCGCCCCGAGGGAGCAGGGCGGCGCGGTCACGATCATCGCCGGCATCGAGGGCGGCGGGCTCCGGCTCGCGGTGGTCGATGACGGTCCCGGCCTGCCCCGGGCCGTCGCGAACGCCAATGGACGCGGCGTCGGCTTGCGCAACACGCGCGAACGGCTCAAGGTGCTGTACGGCGACGCCCACGCGGTCGAAGTCGCAGACGCCTCGCCGGGACTGCGGGTCGAGATGCGCCTGCCGCTGGAAGTCTGAGTCAGGGGTTCCCCGGGTGGCCGGACCCATTCGCGCGATCATCGTCGACGACGAGCCGCTCGCCCGGCGGGGGCTCGAGCTGCGGCTGCGTCCCTTCAAGGACTTCGAGATCGTCGGGCAATGCGCGAACGGCCGCGAAGCGCTCGACGCCGTCACGGCGCACGCGCCCGACCTCATGTTCCTCGACATCGAGATGCCCGGCATCGACGGCTTCGAGGTGCTGCGCCGCATTCCGCAGACCAGCATGCCGATGGTTGTATTCGTGACCGCCTTCGATCGTTACGCGATCGAGGCATTCGACGCGCATGCGCTCGACTACCTGTTGAAACCGCTCGTGGACGAGCGGCTCGAGCGCACGCTTCTGCACGTGCGCGACCAGTTCGCGCAGCGCAAGTCCGTCAAGCACCGCGAACAGCTCGTCGCGCTGCTCGCGAGCGTGACGGGCGCCGGCCAGCTCGACGCAGAGGAATTGCTTGCGCGCGGCACGGCTGGAATGCCGCGCCGTTTCCCGGAGGTGCTGCCGATCCGCCTCGGTCGCGAAACCGTCAGGTTGCCGGTGGCGGCGATCGAGTGGGTTGACGCGGCCGGGGACTACATGTGCGTGCACGCGGAGGGCCGCACCCACGTCGTTCGCGCGACCATGAAGCAGTTCGAGGAGCGCCTCGACCCGGCCAACTTCCAGCGCATTCACCGCTCTACGATCGTGAACATCCGTCGCATCCGCAAGCTCAAGCCGCACACCAACGGCGAGTACTTCCTGACGCTCGATGGTGGGCACGAGCTCAAGTTGAGCCGCAGCTACCGCGACCGCCTCGAACGGATCCTGGGGAAGGACTGAAGGGGGTGGCCGCTGCTCAGCAGTTGCGAGCCTCGCACTGTCCGGGGGGAGGCGCGCGCTGTGGTTCTTCGCCGCACCACCCGAAAAAGAGCTGGAATACGACTATCAGCAGGGCGGCGACGGAGTCCATGTTGCGAATTCTAGGACTTGAGTCCCGCGCCGGCAGCCTTTCAAGTCGCGATTCGTCGCGTCGGGGATCCGTTTCGTCGCAGGCGAGGCCGCGTCGTATGCTGCGCCCGATATGGCGTCCACCGACCCCATTGTCGTCTCGGTCGAATTGGCGGCGACGCCCGAGCGCGCCTTTTCGGCTTTTGCGGGCCAATTCGATCAATGGTGGCCGGTCGCGACGCATTCGCTTTCGCGGCAGGCCGCGACGCGTTGCCGACTCCATGCTGCGCCTGGCGGGCTTGTCGAGGAACGAGCGCCGGATGGCACGCGACATTGCTGGGGTACGGTCGAGGCGATCGAGCCCGGCCGGCGACTGCGTTTCACCTGGCATCCAGGCCGCGAATCGGACACTGCGCAGTGGGTTGATGTCGAGTTCACACCGCTAGGCGCCGGCAGCCGCGTGACGCTGACCCACGGCGGCTGGGATGCCCTCGGCGAAATCGCGCCGATACTCCGGCGCGAATACGTTTCCGGCTGGGAAAACGTCCTCGGAAAAATTTACGCTGACTTCGTCAATCGCGCACCATGAATTCGCCCGTGGCGGGCGCGTCGGCGATGTCCCCTCGCTCGCTCGGGGCATCCCCGCCGCGCCCGCCACGCGCTACTGCTTGAGTGCCCAGTCGACGACGGTAGCCTGAATGGTTTCTCCGACGCCGTTCTGCGCACCGGGATGGTTCACGAAGACGGCGACGGCGTAGGTTTTACCGGATCTGCCGGCGACGTAGCCGGCGATGCAGCTGACATCTTTGAGAGTGCCGGTTTTCATGCGAATGCGACTGGGGTCGTCGACGTTTGCGAATCGCTTTTCGAGTGTGCCGTCGAGCCCGCCGAGCGCGAGCGAGCTCAGGAACTCGGGCGCGAACCGGCTCTGGCGCGCGCCGACGAGGAGGCGAGCCATGCTGTCCGCCGAAATGCGTGCCTCCCGCGAGAGGCCAGAGCCGTTGCCGATGATGAGCTCGGGAAAGTCGAGCCCGCGAGTCTTAAGCCAGCCGATGATCGTCGCCTCGCCGGCGGTCGTCGTCGCCGGCGTGCCATTCATTTCGGCCGCGATGGCGAGCACGAGCGAGCGCGCCATCATGTTGCTCGAGTACTTGTTGGTGACGCGCACGATCTCGGCGAGCGGCTCGGACTCGTGCGTCAACAGGAGCCGCGCGGCGGGGGGAGTCGGCGCGCGCAGCATCCCGCCCCGGAACTGTCCGCCCAGCTGGCGCCACAGGGTCACGAAGGTGCCGTACGCATACTGCGCGGGCTCCATGATGGCGAGACGCTGTGATTGCGGACCGCAGCTCGCGGAAATGCGGCCGGTCGCCACGACACGGTCGGGCTTTTCCGGCTCGATTGCGTAGGAGACCTGGTTGTTGCGGCCGACGCAGCGGCCGCTCGCGACCTTTACGCGATTCTCGAGCACGAGCCCATCGGGGTAGGGCTGGATCGTGATGTCGATGCCGTTGCCGTCGTCAGCCGGGCGGACCGTGAAGTCGGAAGATTGCCAGTTGACGAGCATCGCGTCGGGCAGGACGTTGTAGGTGCGCCAGAACTTGCCGTCGAAATCTTCCGGCCGCTCGTCGGCCGCCGTGAAACGAGTCTGGTCGATGACGATGTCACCCTCGATGACGCGCAATCCCGTCTGGCGCAGGTCGTTTACGAAACGCCACCACCGCTCGATCGTCAGCAATGGATCGCCGCCGCCCTGGAGATAGAGATTGCCCTTGAGCACGCTCTTGACGACCGGCACGTCCGACCAGGCACGCGTTTTCCACGCGTAGGCCGGGCCGAGCAGGTCGAGTGCGGCCCATGTCGGCAGGACCTTCATCGTCGACGCGGGCGGGCGCGGCGTGTCGGGGTTCAGGTGCAGCAGGCTGTCGCCCGTCGTGACATCGCGCACGTCGATGCTGACGCTCGATTCCGGAACCGCGAGCCGTACCAGGGCTGCGCGTGTTGCCGGAGGCAGCTCGTCGGCGACGACGGACGTCGCGAGCAGCAACCCGAGCACAAGGGAGGGGAACCGTAACCTCATTTGGTGCAATACTAATGTGCATGGATGCAACTTGCAGGGAGCTGCGCAGTCAGAGCGCTGCGGCGAATCTTGATCCCGGAGTATCCATGAACACGCCCCTGTGCCGGCTTTGGCCGGCAGTGCTGCTCGTCCTCCTCGTGTCCTGCGCGGAGCGGACCGAAACTGCCGGCGACGCGGAGACACCCGCTGCCTCGGCGCCGGATGCTGCCGCCCCCGCGGTTGCCGCATCTCGCGAGACGATGGCCGCGGGCGCGTTGCCGAATTTCTCCGGGCTCGTGGACGCCTACGGCCCCGCCGTGGTCAATGTGAGCACCGTCGTGAGGCAGCGGCCCGTCGATCGCCGCGAGCCAGGGCTACCGCCCGAAGACCCGTTCTACGAATTCTTCCGCCGCTTCGGCGATCCGCGCGCGCAGCTGCCCCCCACGCGCGGCGAGGGCTCGGGCTTCATCATCAGTGCTGACGGTTACATCCTGACGAATGCGCATGTCGTCGAGGACGCGCGCGAGGTGACGGTGCGAATGACTGACCGTCGCGAGCACCATGCAAAGGTCGTCGGCATCGACGCACGCACCGACGTCGCCGTGCTCAAGATCGACGCCACGAAGCTACCCATCGTTCGCATCGGCGATCCGCAGGGCCTCAAGGCCGGCGATTGGGTCGTCGCGATCGGATCCCCCTTCGGTTTCGAGAATTCAGTGACGGCGGGCATCGTGAGCGCCATCGCGCGCTCGCTGGGCGACACCTATACGCCCTTCATCCAGACCGACGTCGCGGTCAATCCCGGAAATTCCGGCGGCCCGCTCTTCAACCTGCAGGGCGAAGTGATCGGGATAAATTCCCAGATCTACAGCCGCACCGGCGGCTACCAGGGCGTATCGTTCGCCATTCCGATCGACGTCGCGATGAACGTCAAGAACCAGCTCGTCGCGACCGGGCGCGTCCAGCGCGGGCGCATCGGCGTCGTGATCCAGGAGGTCAACCAGGCGCTTGCGGATTCATTCAAGCTCGCGCGCCCGCGGGGCGCACTGGTGAGCCAGGTCGAGAACGGCGGGCCCGCCGACGACGCTGGCCTGAAACCCGGCGACGTCATCCTCGCCGTCGATGGGCGGGACATCGAGCGCTCGAGCGAACTGCCGCCCGTCGTGGCCGCAGTCAAGCCCGGGAAGGAAGCGACCCTCACAATCTGGCGCGACAAGTCCGAGCGCCGGCTCCGCGTCAAGGTGGGCGAGCTCGAGTATGAACCCGCGGTAGCGCAGCGCGGCACGCCGAATGACCCGGCGACGGGAAAGCTCGGTCTCGCCGTGCGCCCCCTGTCCGGCGAGGAGCGGGAGCGCCTGGAGACTGCCGGGCGTCTCGTTGTGGAGGAAGTCGATGGGCCCGCAGCCATCGCAGGCGTCCAACCTGGGGACGTGATCATCGCGGTCAACGGCGCGCGAGTGGGCTCGATGGGAGAGTTCCGCACGGCGGTCAGCGCAGCCGGCAAGTCGGTTGCGCTCCTGATCCAGCGCGACGACGCGCAGATTTTCATTCCTGTCCGGGTCGACTCCTGACGATGCGCGCCGCCGCCACGACACTTGCCCTGGCCCTGGTCGTGGCTGCGATTCCATCGCAGGCTGCGGAATCCGCGCGCGAGGCGGGTTCCACGTTCCGCGATTGCGAAGACTGCCCGGAGATGATCGTCATTCCTGCCGGCAGCTTCGTCATGGGAACGCCTGCATCCGGGCCGGCGACCGGCGCCGCTGCTGCCGAGGGCGAGGTCGTGGTCATCGTGCTCGAGCGCGACTTCGCCATGGGCCTGCGCGAAGTGACGCGAGGCGAGTATGCCCGCTTCATCGCGGACAGCGGCTACGAGCCGCAGTCGGGCTGCCGCGTGTGGGATCCGGCGTTGTCCCGCTTCAGCGAGGACGCGCGCCGTGGATGGCAGGACCTCGTGACGCCGGCAGCGCCTGCCGACGACTTGCCGGTCAGCTGTGTCTCCTTAGCGGATGCGGAGGCCTTTGCGCGCTGGCTCTCGTCAAAGACCGGTTCACGGTACCGGCTGCCCTCTGAGGCCGAATGGGAATACGCGGCGCGTGCCGGTAGCCGGACGCTGCGTCCCTGGGGCGACGATGCCGAGAGCGGCTGCGAATTCGCGAACACCTACGATCTCGTCGCCGCGGCGCGCTACCGCCTCGGCTGGCCGCAGGCCGGCTGCCGCGACGGCTACGCAGACCTCGCCCCGGTTGGCCAGTTCGGCGCCAATGCATTCGGCCTGCACGACATGATCGGGAATGTGCGCGAGTGGGTCCAGGACTGCGCTACCGGAAGTTATGTGGGAAGGCCGCGCGACGGGCGCGCATGGGAATGGCTCGGTGGCTGCGATGAACGTGTACAGCGCGGCGGCAGCTGGATCACGCCGCCCGCAGAAAGCCGGAGTGCCAATCGCGCAGCGGCGCCGGCGGCCGAGCGCGCAAGCGATGCGGGCTTTCGCCTCGCGCTCGACCTCGAGTCGAAGGGGCGAGACGACCGATGAGACTGGCCTTTCTCGCATCCTTGCTCACGCTCGCGACTCCCATCGCCTTCGGCCAGGCCGCGCCGGCCACGCCGCCTGCCGAGACGGGGGATTGCGAGGTCTGCCCGGAGCTCGCGCTCGTGCCGCCGGGCCAGTTCCTGATCGGCTCCGCGCCGGATGCGCACGAACTCGACCCCGCGAGCGGGGAATCGCCGGCGGTGCCGCTTTCCTTTACGCGCCCGTTCCTGATGTCGCGGCACGAAATCACCGTGGGCGAATTCCGCCGTTTCGCCGAGGCGACCGGCGCGAAGTCGGTCGCCGGATGTCGCGTGTGGTCCGGCGGCCAGTGGGTGCAGGACCACGACCGCAGCTGGCGCGACCCGGGATTCGCGACGGCGCCGCGCGACGACGAACCGGTCGTCTGCGTCAGCTGGAATGATGCGCGCGCCTACGCGGAATGGCTCGCCACGAAGAGCGGCAAGCGATACCGGCTGCCCTCGGAGGCCGAGTGGGAGTACGTTGCGCGCGGCGGCACGTCCTTCCCGCGGTACTGGGGCGAGCGCGATTCGCGCGAAGACCTCGCGCTTTCGCTCGCCTGCGACCATGCCAACGTCTACGACAGCTCGGCTGTCGATGCGCTGCGCTTTCCCTGGCCGAATGCGCGATGCAGCGACCGCGCGACGGCGCTTGCGCCCGTCGCGCAATACGAGCCGAATGCCTTCGGCGTTCACGACATCATCGGCAACGCGCGCGAATGGGTCATGGACTGCTTCACATCGAGCTACGGCGGCCGGCCGCAGGATGCGCGCGCCTGGACGTGGCAGGGTGGCTGCGAATTGAAGGGTGTGCGCGGCGGTTCCTGGGCGAGCCGGCCCCGGGACGCCCGCGCGCCCGCGCGCGGTGCCGAGCTCGACTCGCACCGGCAGTCGGACCTGGGATTCCGCGTCGCCCGCGATTACGAATAGCCGCTAGAGCCGGATTCTCCGCCAGGCACCGTTTTTCCAGCGGAACCAGAGCGCGGTCCCGATCGCGACGACGTAGACGAGGATCGCACTCCATCCACCGACGGCGCCGAACCCATAGCCGGGAGCGGAATCGAACCAGCCTTCGCCCGGCGCGAAAGTGAGGATGTGCGTGAGCGGCAGGAAAAGCAGGGTTCCGCAGGCGAGCACGATCAGGGCGGGCACGCGCGCGTCGCCCGCTCCGCGCAGGCAAAACGCACTTGCGAAATTGACGCCGTCGAAAAACTGATATGCCGCGGCAATCCAGAGCAGCGACGAGCAGAGTGCAATGACCTCGGCAGCGCGCGGGTCGGAAGCATTCACGAATAGCGGCACGAGCCAGTCGCCCACGAGCGCAATCACGAGCCCGATGCCGCCCATGTAGCAGGCGACGACCGCGATGATGCGATTGCCGAGACGCTCCGCCCAGTCATGATCGCCCGCGCCGATCGCCTGCCCGACGAGCGTCGTGCCGGCGAGCGCCAGCCCGATCCCCGGCATGTACGCGATTGCGGTGAAGATCGTGACGATCTGCGTCGCCGCGCCGTCCACGACACCGACTTGCACCTGCATCAGCTGAAATAGAGCGGCTGCACCGAGGTCGGCGCAGGCGGTCATGGCCATCGGCAGGCCAAGGGCAATCAAGGTCACGATGCGACGCGTCTTCGGGCGCCAGGTCAGGCGGGACTGGAAGCGCCGGGGATCGACGCGAAGGATGGCCGGGATCGCGATGAGGACACCGAGCAGTTCTGCGACCGTCGTGGCCCATGCGGTACCGGCCATGCCCCATCCGAACCGGAAGATGAAGATCTCGTTCAACACGACATTCGCGCCCATGACCACGAGCCCGATCAGGAGCGGAATGCGCGTGCGGCCGATTCCATTGAAGAATGCGACGGCCGCCCACAGCGCGGCCGCAAGCGGTCCGCCGATCATGCGCGGGATCCAGAATTCGATCGCGAGCGCTTCGACATCCGCCTCGAGGCCAAAGCCGCGGATCATCGCGGGCCCGCATGCAATCGTGAGACCAAAAGCGGGAATCGTCAGCACGGAAGCCCAGAGACCCATCCACGCGATCTGGCTCGTGCGGCGGAAGCGGCCGGCGCCGTAGGCCTGGGCGACGAGTGTCTGGACCCCCATCGCGACGCCGCCGATCAGGAAAAGGGCAAGAAGCGCAAGCCAGTGCACTGCCGCGATGGCCGCGGTCGCCGCGGTCGACAGCCTTCCAATGAACCAGGTGTCGGTCAGGTTCAATACGGCCTGGACCGTACTGTTCAGGACGAGCGGCAGCACGAGGATTGCGACCGCGCGCATGTCGATGTGCCGGGCCCCATCGGCGTCGCGGCGAATGGCCGGCAGCGCGGCTTCGCGCCGCGAACTTGCGGTGTCCGCGATCATGCCTGCGACGCCCGCAGCTTGTCGTGCCAGGCTCCGCCGCCGCGCCCGGCGATCCAGGCGTGCAACTCACCTGCCGCGGCGAGTGCGATCGCTTCGGGCGTGCGTGCGCCGATGTCGAGCCCGACGGGCGCATGCAGACGTCCGTCCAGTTTCGTCGCCTGCGACCCGAGCGCCTCGAGCAGGCGATCGCGCCTCGGGGCCGGGCCCAGCAGGCCTACATAGCCGATGTTGTCCCTTTCTGCGAATGCACCGAGATAGGCAAGATCTGCGGCAAGGTGATGGCTCATCACGATCGCGGCATCGCATGCGCCAAGCAGTTGCAGCCGGGCGAAGTCCGCCGCCGGCTGGCAGTGCAGTGCGCAATGCGGAAACTGCGACGGATCGAGCAGGGCCGGCCGGTGGTCACAAACCGCCACGGCGAATCCGAGCGCAATTGCATGTCCTGCGAGCGGACGCGCATCGGCGCCTGCGCCGCAGAGGACAAGCAGCGGTGGCGCCGGCAGCGGAATGACCAGCACTGCGATCGGCCTGCCGGCGAGCAGGCATTCGAGCAGATGCGGGCCGGTGCCCGACGCACGCGCCCGATGCACTTCGTCAGGCTCGGGCCAGGGTGCGTCACTGCCGCCTGGCCACCAGGCTCGGCCTGCTGCGTCGCCGTCAACGACGAGTGCGATGCCGTTGCCGGCGCGGGCATCAACCTGGGCAGCCAGCGCCTCGAGCGGCTGCCATGCCTCAGCTGGGCCGACTCGCTGCAGCAGCACGCGCATCGCGCCTTCGCAACCACTACCGATGCCGAATACGCGGTCATCTTCGCCGCGCATGTCATAAGCCGCGACTCGCGGCATGCCGGAGTCGAACACTTCCCGCGCATGTTCGACGAGGTCCACTTCGAGGCAGCCGCCCGAGAGTAGCCCGCGTGGTTCCAGGTTTGCAGTGACGAGCATTTGCGTGCCCGCCTTGCGGTAAGTCGAACCATCCGTCGCGAGGATTGTCGCGAGGACGAGCGGAGCGCCGCGCGAGCGCAGTTCGCGATAATCGCGCACGAGCGGCGCAAGGGGAGTTTCGAGCGCGTGGGCCATGCGTAAGCCTATCATCGGGTAGAATTCCGGCCATCGTGAGCGAACCCGCCGCGCAAGCCATCATCAGCACTGAATGCGTCATCGTGGGTGCTGGCCCCGTGGGCCTGTTTGCCGTTTTCGAGCTCGGCCTGCTCGGCCTGAAGTGCGAGATCGTGGATTCGCTCGCGCATCCCGGCGGCCAGTGCACCGAGCTCTACCCGGACAAGCCGATCTACGACATTCCTGCGCTGCCGGTCTGCGGTGCGCAGGAACTGATCGACCGGCTGCTCGAACAGGTCAAGCCATTCCACGCCGGCTTCCACCTCGGCCAGGAAGTCGTGAGCGTTACGCGCCAGGACTCGCGCCGGTTCGGCATCATGACCGCCGCCGGCACGCGATTTGACGCCGGCAGCATCATCATCGCGGGAGGACTCGGCTCGTTTCAGCCGCGCCGACTCATGGTGCCGGACGCCGAGCAGTATGAAGGCACACAGATTCACTACAGAGTGCGGCGCGCCGAGGAATTCCACGGCAAGGACGTGCTCGTCGCCGGCGGCGGGGACAGCGCACTCGACTGGGCGCTCGAGTTCTGCGGCAAGGCGCGCACGGTTTCGCTCGTGCATCGCCGCGCGGAGTTCCGCGCCCAGCCGGCCTCGGTTGCGCGGATGAAGGAGCTCGCCGCGGCCGGCAGGCTCACGCACTATGAAGGCACGATCAAGTCACTCGCATCCGCGGATGGCCGCCTGACCGGCGCGACCATCCTGCGAAGCGACAAGTCGGCGGTCGACGTTGGTTGCGAGCTCGTGCTCGCGTGTTTTGGCCTGCACCCGAAGCTCGGACCCATCGCGAATTGGGGCCTCGCGCTCGAGAAGAAAGCGCTCAGGGTCGACACCGAGAAGTTCCAGACGACCGAGCCCGGAATCTTCGCCATCGGCGACATCAATACCTATCCAGGAAAGAAAAAACTGATCCTGTCCGGCTTCCACGAAGCCGCCCTCGCCGCATTCGGCGTGCAGCACCACGTCTATCCCGAGAAGCGGCAGTTCCTCCAGTACACGACGACGAGCCCGATCATGCGCGAGCGGCTCGGCGTCGCGCCGCCGGACTGAACGCATGACGGACGGCACGCGCCTCCCGGAGATGTTGAAGCTGCTCGATCTCGAGCGGATCGAGGACAACCTGTTCCGCGGCGAGAGCCGCGACGTCGGCGCGCCGCAGGTTTTCGGAGGCCAGGTGCTTGGGCAGGCGCTGGTCGCTGCGTCGCGCACGGTCGAAGACCGGCAGGTGCACTCGTTGCACGCCTATTTCCTTCGCCGCGGCGACCTTTCGGTGCCGATCGTGTTCGACGTCGACCGCAGCCGCGATGGCGGCAGCTTCACGAGCCGGCGCGTCGTCGCGATCCAGCACGGGCAGCCGATCCTCACGATGTCCGCCTCATTCCAGATCGAGGAGCCGGGCCTCGATCACCAGGCAGCGATGTCGGATGCACCGCCGCCGGAATCGCTCCGGGACCTGGGAGAGATCGAGGCCGAGCTGCTCGAGCGCACGCCGCACAAGGTCACCGGTTATTTCCGGAACCAGCGGCCCTTCGAATTCCGTGCCGTGAATCCGTCCGACTACGTCACGCGGGAGAAGCGGCCTGCCTCGAAGCAGGTCTGGTTCCGCGTCATCGGCCGGCTGCCGGACGACCAGTCGCTGCATCGTTGCCTGCTCACCTACGTCTCGGACTACCACCTGCTCGCGACTGCGACGATGCCCCACGGCGTCAGCTTCATGGAATTGCAGCTCGCAAGCATCGATCACGCAATCTGGTTCCATCGCGACCTCCGCGTGGATGAATGGCTGCTTTATTCGATCGAGAGCCCGAGCGCGTCGGGCGCCCGCGGCTTCAGCCGGGGATCGATCTACGCGCGCGACGGCCGGCTGGTCGCGAGCGTCGCCCAGGAGGGCCTGATCCGGCCGCACAGCGGCTGGACTCGCCCGGCCGGCCAGCAAGTCTAGGGTCGCAGGGAACGCCGCATGTCCAAGGAGAAATCGCACGGGCCGGCCTCGGCGCTGCAAGGCGAGGCCGCACTCCTTCGGGTGATCGGGACGCTCGCGCTGACGGCGGCGGTCATCAATTCCATCGTTGGCGGCGGCATCTTCCGCATGCCGTCCGCGCTCGCGACGCAAATGGGGGCTGCCGCGCCGCTGGCGTTGGTCGCGGGTGCTTTCGCAATAGTTCCGATCGCACTGTGCTTCGCCGCCGTCGGTAGCCGCGTGCAAGTGACCGGCGGGCCGTACAGCTACCTCACGGCGACCTACGGCCCCTTCGCCGGATTCGTCGGCGGCGCGCTGATGTGGATCTCCAACGTCGCATCGAGCGCGGGAGTCGCCGCGGCCCTCTCGGTTCAGGTCGCCAATCTCGTTCCCTCATTCGCGCCTCCGATGGCGCGTGCGCTCCTGCTCACCGCCGTATACGGCACATTGCTCGCGCTCAATGCATTCGGCGTCAAACTCGGCGCCCGCGCGATCACGACGCTGGCGGCGCTCAAGCTGACGCCCCTCTTTCTCCTCGCGGCATTGGGGATCATCGTTGTCGACTGGTCGCAGGTCAGCTTTGCGATCGACGAAGTACCCTCCTGGGGTGCGCTCGGCGCCTCCATGGTGCTCGTCATGTTCGCCTATTCCGGCATGGAAACGGCGCTCGTGCCGTCGGGCGAGCTCCAGGATCCCGCGCGAGACGTGCCCCGCGCGACCCTGGCCGCGATCGCGATTGTCGTGCTCCTCTATCTCGCGCTCCAGATCGTGGGCCAGGGCCTGCTCGGGCCGGATCTCGCGGCGAGCGGCGTGCCCGTGGCAGACACCGCAGGCGCGTTGTGGGCGCCGGGGCGCGCATTGCTCCTCGTCACCGCCTGCATTTCGATGCTCGGTTTTCTGATGGGAAACCTGCTCGGCACTGCGCGCATCGTTTTCGCGCTCGGGCGGGACCGCTACCTGCCGCGCGCATTCGGTACCGTGAGCGCGAAGCACCGCGTACCGTTGCGGGCGCTCGTCGTTCATGCGGTACTTGCCTGGGCACTCGCGATCGCCGGCAGTTTCGACCCGCTCGCGCTGATCTCGGGCGGTGCAATCTGCCTCGTGTACGCGCTGGTCAGCCTTGCGGCCTGGCGCGCGCAGTCGCGAGACATCCGTGAGCGCGCCGATCAGCCATTTGACCTGCCCGGCGGCGCACTTATTCCAGTCATTGCCGTGGCGGCGATGGCCGCCATCGTAACGACGCTCACCGCGCTCGAATGGGCGGCGATCGGAATCGCTCTCGCGCTGCTCGTCGTGCTCTATGCGTTCTTGCGGCTCCGGCGCCTGGGCGCGGCTTCCGACTGATCCCGCAGGACCTTGCCCGGATTCATGATGCCGTGCGGGTCGATGGCGCGCTTGATGGCGCGCATGAGGTCGAGCGCGGCGGGACTGCCGTAGCGCTCGAGCTCGTCGACCTTGAATTGCCCGATGCCGTGCTCGGCGCTGAAGCTGCCGCCGTGCTGCGCGACGAGGTCGTGCACGGCGCGACGGATCTCACCTGTGCGTTGCGCGAGCGCGCCGCCGTCGCCGCCGGCGGGCTCGCTCAGATTGAAGTGCAGGTTGCCGTCGCCCAGGTGGCCGTAGGCGACGAGGCGCGCGCCGGGTGCGAGCCGCTCGAGCACGGCGCGGCCTGCCTCGACGAAGGCGGGCAACCGCCCGGGCGCGACCGAGATATCGTGCTTGAGACTCGCGCCCTCGCGGCCCTGCGCCTCTGGAATCGACTCGCGCAGGCGCCAGAAAGCGTCTCGCTGCGCGTCCGAGGCCGCGATCGCGGCATCCCGCACGAGCTCATGCTCGCTCGCTGCGGCAAGCGCCGCCTCGAAGCGTGACTCCAGCTCCGCGGCGCCCGCGGCCAGCGACACCTCAGCGAGGACGTACCATGGATGCGGAGCGTCGAAAATGTCGCGCGCGCCGGGCACGTGGCGGACCACGAACTCGAGCGCGATGCGCGGGAGGATCTCGAAGGTCGTGACGGCGTCCTCGAGCGTCTCCCGCAGCCGGCCCAGCAGCGCGAGCGCCGCGGAGGGCGAATCGAGGGCGACGAAGGCGGTCGCGATGGCCGCGGGGCGCGGAAAGAGCCGGAGCGTTGCCGCGGTCACGACGCCGAGCGTGCCCTCGGCGCCGATGAAGAGCTGTTTTAGGTCGTAGCCGGTGTTGTCCTTGCGCAGCGCCGACAGCCGTTCGAGCACCTGCCCGTTCGGCAGCACGACCTCCAGGCCGAGCACTAGCGCGCGCATCATGCCGTAGCGCAGCACCGCCGTGCCCCCGGCGTTGGTCGACACGATGCCGCCGAGCGTCGCGCTGCCCTCTGAACCGAGCGACATCGGCAGCAGGCGATTCACGGCGGCGGCCGCGGACTGGAGCTCAGCCAGTACGCAGCCCGCTTCGGCGGTGAGCGAATCGCTCTCTGCGTCGACCGCGCGGATCTTCCGCATGCGCCGCAGGGACAGAAGGATCTCGCTGCCGGCTGGGCGCGGCGTCGCGCCCCCGCAGTAGCTCGTGTTGCCGCCCTGCGGCACGAGCGCAATCCGCTCGCGCGCGGAGTAGCGGACAAGCTCCGCCACGCGCGCGGTCGAATCGGGCAGCGCGACGAGGGGCGTACGGCCCCTGTGAATGCCACGAAAATCGGTTTCGAAAGGCGCGCGATCAGCGGCTGAGTCGAGCCAGCCGCCAGGCCCGAGGATTTCCTTCAGCGCCTGGATCGCGGAAGCCGGAAGCATGGCGGCGGGCTGATTCATGCCGGGCATCTTACTGAGCGGCGCGCCGCGCCGCTCGCGCCCGTTGATGCGCGCCGTTCAGCCGATGGTTACAGCCTGCAGGGCCGCCACGCGATCCTCGATTGGCGGATGGCTCATGAAAAGGCGGCGAGGTCCGTCGCCTTTCCGGCCGCTGATGCCGAACGCAGCCATCTTGTCGGGCAGAGGCGCGCCGTCGCCGCGGCCCAGCGTCTGGAGCGCCGAAATCATGTTCTGGCGGCCTGCAAGCCGCGCGCCGCCGCCGTCGGCGCGGAATTCCCGCTGACGCGAAAACCACATGACGATCATCGTCGCGAGAAAGGCCAGCACGAGCTCGGCAACGATCGTGGTAATCCAGAACGCGGGACCACGTCCACTTTCGTTGCGGAATACCACCTTGTCGACGATGTTGCCGATCAGGCGCGAAGCGACGAACACGAAGGTGTTCACGACTCCCTGTATCAATGTGAGTGTCACCATGTCGCCGTTCGCGACGTGGGACACTTCGTGTCCGAGGACCGCCTCGACTTCGCTGCGGTTCATGCGCTGCAGGAGACCGGTGCTGACGGCGACCAGGGACTTGTCGCGCCGCGCGCCGGTCGCGAAGGCATTTGGCGCTGGGGATTCGAAATAGCCGACTTCCGGCATGCCGATGCCGGCCTGCGTGGCGAGCCTGCGAACGGTTTCGGTGAGCCACGCCTCGTGTTCGTTGCGCGGTTCCCCGATCACCTGCACGCCCATCATGCGCTTCGCCATCCACTTGGAAATGGCCAGCGACACAAAGGCTCCGCCGAACCCAAGTACGGCGCCGAAAATCAGAAGTGAGCTGAAGTTGATGCCATTTGCATTCAGCCACGGCTCGACGCCGAGGAGGCGAAGCGTGACGCTCGCGACCAGCAAGATCGCGAAGTTTGTGAGCAGGAACAGCATTATCCTTTTCATGCGCGCTTCCATAGCGTGTAGGGCGTCAGCCTGAAGTGACTGCGGCGCGATGCCATTTCAAGCATGCGCATCACTTCGCCTCGTCCTCGCTGCCTTCCTTCTTGGATTTGCTGTGCGGGGAACCGACTCCGAGCTCGAGCCGGCGTTCATCGGAGAGTTCCTCGAGCCCCACGATGCGGCAGTTCTCGACCATGCTGAGTCGCCGATACACGAGGGAATCGCGGCCATGGCCACAGATCTGGCCATTGCCGTCGCCGTCCACGGCGGCAAACATCGTCTGCATTTCGATGTTGAAACAGCCGGCGCCCATTTCGGCGAGGTAAGCTTTGCGCTCACCCGCGCCGTACAGGACGATGTGGCGATCGTCCAGCGGTTCGAAGCCACTGATGGTCGAGTGAAACACGCAGTCGCTCGAGCTGCTCATCTCGACCTCCCGCACCTCATCCTTGCCAAGCTGCGATTGAGGCCCGGAGCTGGTGCAGGCAGCAACGACGAGCATTGAGACTGAAACCAGTATGATTTTCATGCGGCGGATCCTCACGAGTCCTGCCGTTTTGACCGGGGAGCCGCGGACGGGTTCCGGCGCCGGTGAAATCGGAGCTGGGGAGCGCCGGTCAGTAGTCGTCGCGGTCCCCGTAGTGGTCGTCTTCCTCGTCGTCTTCCTCGTCGTCGTCCTCGTCGTCCCAGTCGTCTTCGTCCTCATCGAGCTCTTCGTCTTCGTCATCTTCGTCGTCGGAGCCCGACCAGCCTTCCGGCTCTACCGTCAGGTCGAGGTCGAGTTCCTGCCAGGTCTCGTAATCGATTTCCTCGACATCGCCGTCCTCGTACTGAAGCTCAATGAGTTCCGCGTCCTCGTCGATCGACAGGACCTGGAAAACTTCCTCGTCATCGAGGCTCTCGTACCACTGGCCCGGTACGGGGTTGTGATCGCGACCCATGGACTCCCTCGCTGCGGCGTCCCCGATATTACGGGCGTGGGCCGACGGCTAGCAAACCGCGGCTGGCAGCGCTCTGGCGGGGCTTAAACCCTTGAAATGATCCCGCCCGGATCCCATTGAGAAGGCCAAGCCCGCCGAGGGTAAAAGGAGAAACGTACATGACACTCATTCGTTGGGAACCATTGAGGGACCTTGACGACATTTTTTCACGCTACAGCCCGTTCCTGGGCCGGCTGGCCAACGCCCGCCAGACTGCCACGGAAGAGGGCGATTTGCCGTCCTGGACCCCGCTCGCCAACATCTCGGAGACCGAGACCGAGTACCTCATCAAGGCCGAGCTGCCTGAAGTGAGCAAGGAAGACGTCAAGGTGACGGTGGACGAAAACGTCATCACGATCAGCGGCGAGCGCCGGAAGGAAGCTGAGCACAAGGACGAGAAAGTGCACCGCGTCGAGAGCTTCTACGGCAGCTTTGCGCGCAGTTTCCGGCTGCCCGAGGACGCCGACGTATCGGCGATTCAGGCCGAGAGCCGTAACGGCGTGCTGAAGGTCCGGGTGCCCAAGACGCCTGCGCCAAAGCCCCGCACGGTCGAAGTAAAGGTAAACTGACGGAACCCGGGGCGGCGGCGCAAGCCGCCGCCCTTGTTAGCCGAGGGTTCCATGCCGACCGAGCTCGACGCGATCCGGCAGAGGCTGGTACAGCAGAAGCAGGAGTTGCTGGCTCGCGCCGCCAAGGTGCGTGCTGACATCACGCGTTCGTCCGGACCGCTCGACAAGGATTTCGCCGAGCAGGTTGTCCAGATGGAGAACGACGCCGTGCTCGCCGGCATTGGCGAGGCGACGGCCGCCGAGCTCGCGCAGATCAATCGCGCACTTGCCCAGCTCGACCAGGGCAGCTACGGCATCTGCAGCAATTGTGGAAAGCCGATCAGCGAGCGGCGGCTACAGGCGCTGCCGTATTCCGACCGCTGCATCACCTGCGCCGAAGCGCGAGGCTAGGGCCCCCGGCTTCATGCCTGCCTACAAGGTTCCGCTGCGCGAGTTCCGGTACGTACTACATGAAGTGCTGGGCGCCGAGGCGCATTACCGCGCGCTCGGCCGCGACGACATCAATGCCGAACTGATCGAGGGCGTGCTCGAAGGCGCGACCCGATTCGCCGAGGACGTGGTGGCTCCCACCAACGAGCCCGGCGACCGCGTGGGTGTCCGGCGCGCCGACGACGGGCGAGTCATCACACCGCCGGGATTCGTCGAAGCCTACCGTCAGTACGTCAATGACGGGTGGGCGTCGCTCTGCGGTTCCGTCGAGGCCGGCGGACAGGGCCTGCCCGAGAGCCTCGGCGGCGTCGTCGGCGAAATGCTCGTCTCCGCCAACATGTCCTGGAAACTCTACAGCGGCCTCACCGAAAGCGCCGCGCTCTGTCTCGAGAAGCACGGCACGCCGGAAATCAAAGGCGTCTATCTGCCGAAGCTGGTGAGCGGGGTCTGGGGCGGCACGATGGTGCTGACCGAGCCGCATGCAGGTACTGACCTTGGACTCATGCGCACCCGCGCGGAGCCGGACGGCAAGGGAGGCTACCGCGTCAGTGGTACGAAGATCTTCATTACGAGCGGTGAGCACGACCTCACCGAGAATATCGTGCACATGGTGCTGGCGAAGCTTCCCGATGCGCCCGCGGGTTCCCGTGGCATCAGCATGTTTCTCGTGCCGAAATTCCTCCCCGACGCGAGCGGTGCACCCGGCCGGGCGAATGGGGTCAGTTGTGCGGGCGTCGAGCACAAGCTCGGCATCCATGGTTCCGCAACCTGCGCGATGAACTTCGACGACTCCCAGGGCTGGCTGATCGGGGAGGTCAACGGCGGCCTCAAGTGCATGTTCACGATGATGAATCACGCGCGGCTCTGGGTCGGCCTGCAGGGACTCGCGCAGTGCGAGCGCGGCTGGCAGGCGTCGATCGCGTATGCGCGCGAGCGCCGGCAGGGCCGGACGTCGGAAGGCGCCAGGGGCCCGGCCGATCCCATCATCGGGCACCCGGACGTGCGCCGCATGCTGCTGACCCAGAAATCGCTCATCGAAAGCGCGCGTGTCCTGATCTGGTTCGCGGGCATGCAGATGGACCGCTCCCTGCATCATCCGGACGCCGCGGTCCGCGAAGAGGCCGCGGCGCTGCTCTCGCTGCTGACCCCCGTGGTCAAGGGTTTCGTCACGGGCATGTCGCTCGAGTGCACGAGCGACGCGATACAGGTACATGGCGGGCACGGCTACGTCCGGGAAACGGGAGTCGAGCAATTCTTCCGGGATGCACGCATCACCTCGATCTACGAGGGCGCCAATGGCGTGCAGGCGATGGACCTGCTCGGCCGGAAGGTGCTCGGCTCAGGCGGCGCGCTCGCGCGGCAGCTCGGCGGGCTGATCGGCGGTTTCTGCGAGCGTCACTCGGGCGGTGGCGAGCAGGCGGAACTCGTTGCCCGACTTGCCGGGCTTCTGAAGGAATGGAGCGTCGCGACCGAGGAAGTCGCGCAGCGTGCCGCGCGAAATCCCGACGAGACGGGCGCCGCCTCGATGGATTACCTGCAGCTCACCGGCTATCTCTGCCTCGCCTGGTGCTGGGCCTGGATGGCGTCGGTGTCGGCCGCCGCGCTCAAGGCGGGCAGCTCCGAAGCGGCATTCCACAAGTCGAAACTCGCGACCGCGCGCTTCTATTTCCAGCGCATCCTGCCCCGCGCCGAAGCGCATCTCGACGCCATGGGCGCGGGCGCGCGCACGCTGATGGAGCTGCCGGCCGACCAGTTCTCGTTCTGACCCGGCTCAGTTGCCCTGCGCCGCGAGCCCGCCGCGCAGCGACCAGACATTCGGATGACCACGGGCGCGCAGGAATTCCGCTGCAGCGCGGCTGCGTACGCCGTGGGCGCAGACCAGCAGATAGCGCCGGTCCGATTCCACGCCGAGTTCTCCGTCGAGCAGCCTCGCGAGTGGCAGCGATTCGTGGCCGGCAACGGGCATCGGCTCGAATTCGCATTCCATCGGTTCGCGGATGTCGACGATGCGATAGCCGGCGGCGGCTGCAGAAGCGAGCGGCAGCGTGAGTTCGACTTCCGCGGCTAGGGCGGCCGGCATGGCGGCGTCGAGGCGTACACAGCGCCCGGCGCAATCGGGGTTACGGGGCGCCGCGAGGCGTCGCTGCCCGTTCTCCAGAAGGTCGACGAGCAGTACTTCGTCTTTCAGCTGGCCTGGCAGCTGGAGCAGCAATTTCAGGACTTCCATGGCCTGGAGCTGGCCCAGTATCGCGGGCACCGGGCCCAGCACACCGGCCTGTTCGCAATTGCCGACGAGGCCGTCGCGCGTCGCTTCCGGCCACTGGCAACGGAGGCATGAACCGCCGCGGTCAGCGCGCACGACCTGCAGCTGGCCTTCATATTGATAGACACTCGCGAGCACGGCGGGCAAGCCCGCGCGCATGGCCGCATCGTTGACGAGGAACTTCGACGCGAAATTGTCCGTGCAGTCGACGATGACGTCGGCGTCGGCAACGAGCCCGGCGGCACTGGCGGCATCGAAGCGTAGCGCCACCGCATTGATGCGAACGGTCGGGTTGTAGGCAGCGAGCCGTTCGGCAGCCGCTTCCACCTTCGCTCTTCCGATGTCGGCCATCGAGTAGAGCGGCTGCCGGTGAAGGTTTGCGGGCTGGACCGTGTCGTGGTCCACGATCGTGAGCCGGCCGACGCCGCTGCCTGCAAGGCCGGCGAGCACGGCACAACCGAGTCCACCGGCGCCGATCACGAGAACTGACGAATCAGCAAGCCGGGCCTGGCCCGACTCGCCCACCTCCGGCAGCGCGAGCTGCCGCGCATAGTCGAATCGCGGCAGCGCTTCCGCTGCATGCTCGCAGTTCACCCAGCCGCTGCCCCCATCGGCATACCGCTCCTTTTTCCAGATTGGGAGCCGGTGCTTTATATCGTCGATGATCGCGCGGCAGGCGGCGAACGCCTCCGCGCGATGCGGCGCGGCGACGCCCACCCAGACGGCCACCTCGCCGATTTTCAGCTTGCCGAGCCTGTGGACACAGCGCGCGCGAAGCACGCCGTGGCGCAGGATCGCGTCAGCGACGATGCGTTCGCCTTCGGCGATCGCGAGCGCCTCGAATGCCTCGTATTCGAGGCCGATCACTGTGCGGCCTTCGTTGAAGTCGCGTACGCGGCCCTCGAAGGCGGCGAAACCGCCTGCGGAATCGACGGCGAGTGGAGAAGCCAGGCGCGCCGCATCGATCGGCGCCTGCGTGAACTCGAAGGCGTTCATCCGCCGGCGACCGGCGGTATGAAGACGACTTCATCGCCGTCCGTGAGCTTCCGTTCCCAATCGGCGAATTGCGCATTGACGGCGACCCGAAGCTGCGTGGCCGGCAGGCGGAAGCGGTGGCGCGCGGCGAGCTCGGCGTAGAGGGCCAACGGCGTGCTCGCCGTCGTATCGACCGTTTCGGCCTGCCTGCCCGCCTGTTCGCGAAGGAGCGCGTAGTAATGCAAGTGCAGCCGTGGCATCAGGCGGCTCCACTCGAGGCGAGCGCCGCGCGCGCGGCTTCCTGATCTTGCGGCGTATTGACGTTGTCGAGGGCCGGGGCGTGCGCGAGCTTCAGCAATGCAGCATCGTGGTTCATCAGGAACTTGCGCGGGCAGTCGCGACCCGCGGCGACTTGGGCGAGGATCGCTTCACGGCTCGCCGGCTCGTAGATCGCGCAAAGCGGCTCCGGCAGGCCGTCGACGGCGCCCAGGAATGCGGTTGCGAGCCGCCGCGGATCGCGGCGGGATTTCAGGTCAACGAGCGTCGCGCCGTCGAGCCTCGGCAGGTCACAGGCGACGACGAGCCAGGCCGCATCCGGATACCGTGCCTGTGCCGCGATGATGCCGGCGATCGGGCCCTTGCCGAGCCGGCCGTCGACGATCTGCGGAAAACCGGCCCGCAGCTTCTCGCTGACCTGGTCGGCGCGCACGGAAATCCAGGCCCTGTCGACGTGCCGCGAGAGCAGCTCGAAAGCTTCCGCAAGCTGCGGGCGCGCGCCATAGGAGAGGGCGGCCTTGTCGGTCTTCATGCGGGTTGACTGTCCGCCGGCGAGCAGCAGGCCGAGCAGACGCATCATGGATCGGCTCCCGCGGCGAAATCGCTCCTGCCGCCGCTTTTCGAAACGAGCCTCAGGGACTCGATGACGATGCCATGGCTCAATGACTTGCACATGTCGTAGATCGTAAGCGCCGCGACCGCCGCGCCCGTCAGCGCTTCCATCTCGACGCCGGTCCGGTGGTGGACGGCGGCCGTGCAACGGACCGTGAGCGAATCTGCCCCTGCGGGCTCGATCTCGATCTCACAGCGCTCGAGGCCCAGCGGGTGGCAGAACGGAATCAGTTCGTGCGTGCGCTTCGCGCCCATGGTGCCCGCGATGATCGCGGTGTTCATCACGGGCCCCTTGGTTGTCTGGAATCCCGAGGATTCAAGCGAACGGAAGGCATCCGGGGGAAAGCGCAGGATGGCCTCCGCGCTTGCGACGCGAAGGCTCGGCTGCTTCGCCGTCACGTCGACCATGGCGGGCGCGCCTTCCGCATCGACGTGCGACATGCCCAAGCGTTTATCCGCCAATGTAGTACATCTCGATCTTGCGCGGCTGCGGCTCGCCGGAAGGCCGCCCGCGAAGCTCACTGTAGCGATCATCGCGCCGGCGCCACACTGTCCGGATGAGACGCCGCAATTCCTCGTCGCCGGCGCCGGCACGGAGCTTCGCGCGAAAATCCGTGCCTTGAGTCGCAAAGAGGCAGGTGTAGAAGTTCCCGTCGGAAGAAAGCCGCGCGCGCGTGCAGTCCCCGCAGAACGGCTGGCTCACCGAAGAGATGAACCCGATCTCGCCGGCGCCGTCCGCGTAGGCGTAACGCTCGGCGACCTCTCCGCGATGGACCGGCGCGAGGGGCCGCAGGGGCCAGGTCGCAGCAATCGCGTCGCGAAGCTCCTGCGACGGAACGACGAGCTCACGCCGCCATTCATTGCGATTGCCGACATCCATGTATTCGATGAAGCGGACGACGACACCGGACCCGCGGAAATGCCTCGCGAGGTCGACCGCCTGGCCGTCGTTGACGCCGCGCTGGACGACGGCATTGACCTTGACCGGTGCAAGACCCGACTCGACCGCGGCGCGAATCCCGTCAAGGACGCGCTCGAGCCCGTCGAATCCCCCGCTCAGGCGGCGGAATGTCGCTGGATCGATCGAGTCGAGGCTCACGGTGACTCGCGAAAGCCCGTGCGCCCTGAGTTTCGCCGCGTGCACGGCCAGCAGTACGCCGTTCGTGGTGAGCGCGAGGTCCTCGATGCCGTCGATCGACGACAGCTCGCCGACGAGATCGGCGAGGCCGGATCGCAGCAGCGGCTCGCCGCCCGTCAGTCGGACCTTGCGCACGCCTTCCGCAGCAAACAGGCGCGCGAGGCGCGCAATCTCCGCGAATGACAGACGTTCCGCAGCGGCAAGGAATCGATAGTGATCGCCGAATGTCTCACGTGGCATGCAGTACGGGCAGCGGAAGTTGCAGCGGTCCATTACGGAAATGCGAAGGTCGGCAAGCGGACGTCCGCGCGTGTCCGCGACTGCGCGCGGCGCGGCGATCGCAATGAGGTTTCTTTCGGATTCGTCGGTCATGGCCTACCAGCGATAGAACGGCGCCGCGAGACCCGCACGGTGTGTGGCCGGGCCGCATGGCAGCTCGACGAAGCCGTCGGTCCCGGCGAGCGAGATGAAGTCCCCGGAACCGCCGGTCGGCCGCGGCTCTGCAACCGCCCGTCCTTCGGGATCGTAACCGAGCACGACCGGCAGGAAACAGGTGAGCGGCGCATCGAAGGCAAACTCGCGCGCGAGGACGGCCCTGGCGGGGCGCCGGACGGGCGCGCCAGAGAGCAGGTCGAGGGCCGGGATGACATATCGCGCAAGGCAGACGAGGACCGATACCGGATTGCCGGGCAGGGCGAAGACGGCCTTGCCCGGCGCGCGAGTGCCGAACCACATCGGCCGGCCCGGGCGCTGCGCGATGCCGTGGAATACCTGTTTGACACCGATCGAGGCGAGAACCGAGGGTACGTGATCGAATCGCCCTGCCGACACGCCACCGGAAATCACGAGCACATCATGGCTCCCGAGCGCGGAAGCGAGCGTCTCCTCGATGATGTCCTTGCGGTCGGGCAGCTGCAGGTCGCTTGCCGGTGCGTATCCTGCCAGTTCGAGGCCGGCGGCGAGTCCGTAAGAGTTCGAGCGCCGCACCTGGTAGTCGAGAATCGGTTCCCCCGGCTCGACGAGTTCATCGCCCGTTGAAACGACGGCCACCCGGAGCCGGCGCGACACAGTCAGTTGCGCGCGACCGGCCGACGCTGCGATTGCAAGTTCGGGTGGTCCGAGTCGAACGCCGGCTGCGAGCAGGATCGCGCCCTTGCTCGCGTCGGTGCCGCGCCGGTGCACGTAGCGTCCGCGCTCCGGCTGGTAGTCTTCGCGTATCAGCGCCTGGCCGTCTCTCATGTCGACCTGCTCGATAGGAACAACGGTGTCGCAGCCATTCGGCAGGACCGCGCCTGTCATGACCTCGATACATTCGTCGGCCGATGAGAGGCCGAAAGGAGGTGTCCCGGCAGGCTGGACGCCCGCGACACGGTAGCTGCGGCGCTTGCCGCCCTGGAAATAGAGCGCGATGCCGTCCATCGTGACCCGGTCGAATGGCGGCGCATCGCGCTCCGCCAGGATCGGTGTGCGGAGAATGCGACCGGCAGTCGCCGCGAGCGCCTGGTCTTCCTGCGCAACCGGCTCGAGGACTGCGGCGATGGCCGCTTCAGCCTCGGCGGGCGTCAGCATCGGTTGCGGCGTCAGTCCTGCTTGTCGCGGGCCATGAAAATGCGCAGCTGCTCGTTGAATCGGCCGGCGACATCCGTGACCTCGTCCACGGCCGCGTTGTTCCTCTTCGCCTGCATGGCGCGCATTTCGGTCAGACGGTTCTCGTCGTAGGCGCCGCTCTTCTCGGCCGTAAGCACCTCGAGGTCGAGGCAGGCGTTGTAGGCGTTGATGTCCTCGTTGAACTGCTTTACCGCGTTTTGCGCCGCGACCATTTCGTCTCGGGTCGCAGTGCTGCCGTCGGGCACCTTGGCCGGCGCGCGCGGATAGATACAGGTTGCCTGAGCCACGCCCGCAACGGCGAATGCGATCAGGGCAAGCATCAGTCGGATCATTTCGGCAGTCTCCCCCAGCGATTCGGTCACTATGGGACAGCGCTCGGCCGCCCGGGTTCGCAGGGGTTGGGATTCTACCGCAGGCCCCGGGCAGCGGGGGTGGCAGCGCGGGGCCGCTCCCTCCGGGCCGCCGGGGTTAAACTGGCGAAAAATCGCCCGCCGAACTCCGCCAGGATGCCAAGACATGCCGGATTGGAAATCCGTACTTCGCACGGTCTTCGTTTCGCGCGCACTCGATGCGCTCGAGGAAACGCGGCTCGTGCCGGATCGCAAAGTCCTCTACCAGTTTTGCGCCCGAGGGCACGACGTGACGCAGGCCCTGCTGGGTCTCTGCCTCGTGGGCAGGCGCGATGCGGTCTCTCCTTACTATCGCTCCCGGCCGCTCGCGATCTCCCTCGGCCTTTCGGCCGAGGAAGCGCTTGCCTCGACGATGATGCGGGCCGAAGGCATGTCGGGTGGCCGCGACGTCGGGGTCGTCATCAACCTTCCGAATCGTGACGGACCTTGCCTGCTGCCCGCCTGCGGCGGTGTCGGCACCCAATACACGCCCGCAACGGGCTGGGCCCAGGCGCTCGTTTACCGCGGACGCGTGCTGCGCGATGCGTCGGTCGCGGGCAGCATCGCGGTCGCCCATGGCGGCGAAGCCTCGACATCCACGAATGGCTTCTGGGCCTCGCTCAACATCGCGACGACCGAGCGCCTGCCGCTCCTCTATTTCATCGAGGACAATGGCTACGGCATCTCCGTGCCGGCGTCGAAGCAGACGCCCGGCGGCGACATCGCCGCCAATCTTGCGGCCTTCCGCAACCTCGGGATCCTCACGGGCGAGGGTTCAGACCCGATCGGCGCGGCAGAGCTGATTGATACGGCGGTGAAGTCGGTCCGCGAAGGCAATGGGCCGGTCCTCCTGCGCCTGCGCGTGCCGCGCCTGTCCGGACATTCCGCGCAGGACACGCAGGCCTACAAGAGCGCGGAAGAAATTGCCGGAGAGAGAGCCCGGGATCCGTTGCTGCAATTGCGCAAACGGCTCGTGCCCGGAGAAATCACGGAAGCCGAGTGGGCAGCGCTCGAAACCGAGGCCGAAAAAATCGTGCAGTCAGCGCTCGTGCGGATCGAGGCACGGCCGCCGGTATTGACGGCGACCGTCGCGCACCATGTCTTCACCGAGCGGAACGCCGACGGCAGCCGCGCGTTGCAGGTCCAGGGCGGGCAGTGGGCGGAGGGCGTGAAGCCGCCTGCGGGCAGTGAGACCGCGCATCCCGATGGCGCGCGCATGAACATGCTGACTGCCATACGCCGTACGCTTGAGCACGAACTCTTGATCAACCCACGGGTGCTCGTCTTCGGCGAGGACGTCGGGCGCAAGGGTGGTGTCCATGCCGCGACGCTTGGCCTCCAGGAGCGATTCGGTGAAGACCGGGTCTTCGATACGAGCTTGTCGGAAGAAGGAATCATCGGCCGCGCCGTCGGCATGGCTCTCGCAGGTCTCGTGCCCGTTCCCGAGATCCAGTTCCGCAAGTACGCAGAGCCGGCAGCCGAACAACTGCACGATTGCGGAACGATCCGCTGGCGCACGGTGAATCGGTTCGCGGCGCCGATGGTGGTCCGCATGCCCGGCGGTTTTTTCAAGTGCGGCGATCCCTGGCACAGCCAGTGCAACGAGGTCCAGTTCCTTCACGCCGTCGGCTGGCAACTTGCCATGCCCTCGAACGCGGAAGACGCGGTCGGTCTCCTGCGCACGGCGCTGCGCGGCAACGAGCCCGTGATCTTCTTCGAGCACCGGTTCCTGCTGGATGGGGCGGCGGGCCGCAGGCCCTGGCCTGGCGACGATTTCATGCTGCCCTTTGGCCGCGCGAACCGGCTGCGGGAGGGCATGGAGCTGACCGTCGTCAGCTGGGGTGCGATGGTCGAGCGCTGCGAACAGGCGGCGGCCGAATCAGCCATCGACGTGGAGCTTCTGGACCTTCGCACGCTTTGCCCCTGGGACAGGGAGGCAGTACTCCAATCGGTCAGCAAGACGCGACGATGCCTGATCGTGCACGAGGACACGATCACGGTCGGCTTCGGAGCCGAGATTGCGGCAACGCTCGTCGAGCGCGCCTTCTTTGACCTCGACGCGCCCATCGAGCGTCTCGCCATGCCGGACATTCCGAGCCCCCACAGCCCGCTGCTCCTCAATGTGGTCGTGCCGGGCGTTGGTGATATCGTTGCGGCGATGCGCCGCATTGCGAGTGCCTGAGCGATGAGTGAGTTGATCGATGTCCTGCTGCCGGCGGACCAGGTCGAAGGGACGCGTTCGCAGGTGCAGCGCTGGCTGAAAGCCGTCGGCGAGGCGGCGAGGCGCCACGAGCCGCTGGTCGAGATCGAGACGGACAAGGTCACTGTCGAGGTGCCTTCGCCGGCCGATGGCGTACTCGAGGAGATCGTCGTAGCGGAGGGTGTCGACGTCGCCCCCGGCGCACTGCTCGGACGATTGCGGGCGGGAACGGCCGCAGGAGCGCAGCCGGCAATGGCCGCCGTCACGCGCATGGCGCCCGCTGCCCCGCCGCCCGCGTTCGCGAAATCCTCTGCCCAGTCGCCGGCTCGCATGAGCCCGGCCGTGCGCCGCTTGCTTGCAGAGCGCGGCCTGAACCCTGAGTCGATCCAGGGTAGCGGCGAGGGCGGACGCATTACCGCCGAAGACGTGCTGGCCGCAAAACCGCAGGTCGCGACTGTCGTACCCGCGAGCGTGGCGCCGCCGCCGGTCGGCGAGGATGTCCGCCGCGTGCCGCACACGCCGATGCGCCGGCGCATCGCCGCTCATATGGTCGAAAGCCTGTTGCGCACCGCGCCACACGTAACGACCGTCTTTCAGGCCGACATGACCGCGGTGCTCGCGGACCGCGCGAAGCGCAAGGCGGAATTCGAGCGTCGCGGTGCCTCGCTGACACTGACCGCCTACTTCGTTGCGGCCTCCGTCGACGCGATCCGCGCCGTGCCCGAGGCCAATGGACGCTGGAACGAGGACGCGATCCTGCTGAATGAACGGATCGACATCGGTGTCGGCACGGCGATCGAAGGGCGCGGGCTCATCGTTCCCGTGATCCGCGATGCCGGCACGCTCGATCTCGCGGGCATCGCGGCCGCACTCGGCGAGCTCGTCCTCAAGGCGCGCGAGGACCGCCTGACCGCGGCTGACCTGCAGGGCGGCACGTTCACGATTTCGAACCATGGCGTGAGCGGGAGCCTGCTCGCTTCGCCCATCGTCATCAATCAGCCACAGTCGGCGATCCTTGGCGTCGGCAAGCTTGAAAAGCGGGCGGTCGTCGCCACCGTCGACGGCAGGGATTCGGTGGTGATCAGGCCCTGTTGTTACGTCACGCTTACCATCGACCATCGGGTACTCGACGGCCACCAGGCGAACCGCTTCATGGAAACCTTCGTGCGCAGGCTCGAAGCCTGGAGCTAGCCCGCGGCCTGCGGCCGGCTGCAGCCCGCCGTGCCAAAAGGTCGGCCGGTATGTCAAAGTGAAGGTGATGAATCTCCTCCGCGGGGTGCGTCGGCATGTATACGCAGGGTCTTGATTCGCTTGGCAAAGATTGTCTCGCTGACCAGGCGCGGGATGGCGCTCTCCTGGAGTCGCGCTTCCAGGCGCGCGTCGATGCCGAGGAGAAGATCGAAGCCAAGGACTGGATGCCCGAGGCCTACCGCCGCACGCTGGTCCGCCAGATCTCGCAGCATGCCCATTCGGAGATTGTCGGCATGCTCCCGGAGGGCAACTGGATCACGCGCGCCCCGTCCCTGCTTCGCAAGACGATCCTGATCGCGAAGGTCCAGGACGAGGGCGGGCACGGCGCCTACCTTTATAGCGCGGCCGAGACGCTCGGCGTCTCGCGTCGTGAGCTGGTCGACCAGTTGCTCGAAGGCAAGGCAAAGTATTCCAGCATCTTCAATTATCCGACCCCGACCTGGGCGGACGTCGGTGCGATCGGCTGGCTGGTCGACGGCGCGGCGATCATGAACCAGATCCCGCTTTGCCGTTGTTCCTATGGTCCGTACGCGCGCGCAATGGTCCGGATCTGCAAGGAAGAGAGTTTCCACCAGCGCCAGGGCTACGAAATCATGCTGCGTCTCGCGCGCGGCACCGAGGGGCAGCGCGCGATGGCGCAGGCCGCGCTCGACCGCTGGTGGTGGCCGTCCCTCATGATGTTCGGGCCGTCGGACAACGACTCGAAGCACAGCGCACAGTCGATGCGCTGGAAGATCAAGCGCTTCTCGAACGACGAGCTGCGCCAGAAATTCGTGGACACGACGGTGCCGCAGTCCGATTACCTCGGCCTCAAGCTGCCCGACCCGGAACTGAGTTGGGACGATTCCACGCAGCACTACCGGTTCGGGCCGATCGACTGGACCGAGTTCGAGCAGGTGCTGAAGGGGCAGGGGCCGTGCAACCGCGAACGACTCGAGGCGCGCAGGCGCGCACACGAACAAGGCCAGTGGGTTCGCGACGCTGCGATTGCCTGGGCCGAGAAGAGGAATGGCTCCGCAGTGCAGGCGGCATGACACAGTAAGGAGACATTATTGTGAATAATAAAGACGACTGGCCGCTGTACGAGATCTTCATCCGCGCGAAGGCCGGCCTCGACCACAAGCACGTCGGCAGCCTGCATGCGACCGACGCGAATATGGCGCTCGAGCATGCGCGCGACCTCTACACGCGCCGCCTGGAGGGCGTGAGCATCTGGGCGGTGCGTTCGAGCGACATCGTCGCTTCCGATCCGGCCGATGCTGACGCGTTCTTCGAGCCGGCCAGGGACAAGGTCTATCGCCACCCGACGTTCTATGAGATACCGGACGAGGTGAAGACTCTGTGACGCCGCACTGCCGCTACGTGCTGCGCTTTGCCGACACGAACCTCGTGCTGGCGCAGCGGCTCGGCGAGTGGGTCGGGCATGCGCCCGCGCTGGAAGAAGACCTCGGGCTCGCCAACGTGTCGCTCGACCTCATGGGACAGGCGCGGCTCCTGCTGTCTCATGCGGGCATGCTCGAGGGGCGTGGCCGTGGCGAGGACGATCTCGCGTTCCTCCGCGATGAGTCGGAGTTCCTGAACCTGACGCTCGCCGAGCAGCCGAACGGTGATTTCGGCGTCACGATAGTCCGCCAGTTCCTGTTCGACGCGTGGCAGTTCGGGCTATACGAGGGCCTGACGCGGTCGATGGACGCCGCACTCGCCGCGATCGCCGGAAAGGGTATTCGCGAGGCGACCTATCATCTTCGATACAGCCGCGGCTGGCTCATACGGCTAGGCGACGGGACGCCCGAGAGCCACGGCCGCGTCGCGGCCGCCCTCGCGAGGCTCTGGCCGTTCACGAACGAGTTGTTCGACGACGACGAAGTCGACCGCGCAATTGCCGCGGCAGGAATCGGTCCCTTGCCGTCGTCGCTCGAAAAAGCATGGACGAGCCGCGTCGGCGAGGCGCTTGCGGCCGCGACGATCCCGCGGCCGGAGCCATCGGCGTTCGGCTGGTATGGCAAGCAGGGGCGGCACAGCGAGCACCTCGGATATCTCCTTGCCGAGATGCAATCGCTGCATCGCGCCCACCCTGGCGCTACCTGGTAGGCGATGGGCGCGCAATCGGCGACGACGACCGCGCTGCCGCCGGAAATCATGGCGCGACTCCAGGGTGTGCTGTCGCAGATCGCGGATCCCGAGATTCCGGTGCTCTCGGTGCTCGACCTCGGCGTAATCCGGCACCTGTTGCAGCGCCCGGACGGACGCATCGAAGTGGGCATTTCCCCGACGTATTCAGGCTGCCCGGCCAATGCCGTCATCCGTGCGGATGTGCTGCGCGCTTTGCAGGGCGCCGGCTTTGATGCGGTCGCGGTCGACGTGCTCGCGCCGCCCTGGACGAGCGACTGGTTGAGCGCCGAGGGTCGCCGCAAGCTCGAGGCCTTCGGCATTGCGCCGCCGTCCGATGCGGTTGGCAGTACGCGCCGCCTCTGGCGTGAGGAGCTGCCTGCGGCCTGCCCGCGCTGTGGCTCGGAGCTGACGACCCGGCAGAGCGAGTTCGGCTCGACGCCCTGCAAGGCGCTCTATCGCTGCGATACCTGTCTCGAGCCCTTCGACTACTTCAAGTGCATCTAGGGCGCCACGCATGCTGAGGTTCCACCCCCTCGTCATCGCGCATCGGGCCTTGATTGCCGACGACGCAATCGCGCTGACCTTCGAAGTGCCCGCGGCGCTCCGCGAAGAGTTCCGTTTCCGCGCGGGCCAGCACGTGGCGCTGCGCCAGCTGATTGACGGAAAGGAAGAGAGGCGGACCTATTCGATCGTGAATCGCGAGGGTACGCCTGCGATCACGATTGGCGTGCGGCTACAGGAGGACGGCCGCATGTCCGGGCATCTCGCCCGGCATGCGAGGCCCGGCGAGACGATCGACGTGCTGACGCCGAATGGCAGTTTTCATGCCCAGGCGGAAGGCAAGTGGCCGCGGCAGCTTGCTGCATTCGCGGCAGGCAGCGGCATTTCGCCGGTGCTCTCGATCGCGGCAAGCGCGCTCGATCGCGACCGGGACAGCCGCTTCCAGCTTTACTACGGCAACACCAGCAGCGCCCGGACGATGTTCCTTGAGGACGTGATGGCGCTGAAGGACCGGTTCCTGACGCGGTTTTCCGTGGCCTTCGTGATGAGCCGGGAGCCGCAGGATGTCGAATGGTTCAACGGCCGCATCGACGCGGCGAAGATCCGGGAGTTCGCGCGACATGACCTCGCGGTGCCGGAGATCGACGAGTTCTTCATCTGCGGGCCGGGCACGATGAGCGATGAAGTCCAGAGCGCGCTTGATTCGCTCGGCGCCAGGGGCCGCGTGCATGTCGAGCACTTCACGCCGGTTGGGGCCGGCTTCGCGGCGCCGGCCGCAATGCCCGCGATGGCTGCTGCGCCTGTGCCCTCCGCCGGCAGTGCAAGTGCCGAGATCACGGTCGTGATGGACGGGCGCCGGCGGCGCTTTACGATGCCGCTTGCTGGCGAGGCGATCCTCGACGCGGCGGGCCGCGCGGGACTCGAACTGCCGTTCTCATGTCGAGCGGGTGTCTGCTCGACCTGCCGCGCGAAACTCGTGAGCGGCAGTGCCGAGATGGAACACAACGTCGCGCTGGAGGATTGGGAGGTCGAGGCAGGCTATATTCTCTGCTGCCAGGCGCGGCCGACCTCCACGGCGCTCGAGATCAGCTACGACGAATGAACCCCGATTCCCGATGAGCTACCAGACGATCCAGTACGCGGTCAGCGGCGCAGTCGCGCGACTCACCCTGAACCGCCCCGAACGCCTCAACAGCTTCAACGGCGAAATGCATGCGGAACTGCGCGACGCGCTCGGCGGGCTGGTGCAGGATGGTGCGCGTGTACTCATCCTGACTGGCGCCGGGCGCGGATTCTGTGCGGGCCAGGATCTTGGCGACCGGCAGGTCGCTGCGGGCGGCGGGCGAGCCGACCTCGGCGAATCGATCGAGCGCAACTACAAGCCGCTCGTGCTCGCACTCCAGGACTTGCCGGTTCCCACGATCGCGGCGGTGAATGGCGTCGCCGCCGGCGCAGGTGCCAGCATCGCGCTCGCCTGTGACCTCGTCGTAGCCGCGCGTTCGGCCTCATTCATCCAGGCATTCGGCAGGCTCGGCCTGGTGCCGGATTCCGGCGCGACCTGGTTCCTGCCACGACTCGTCGGCCGCGCGCGGGCACTCGGCCTCGCGATGCTTGGCGAGCGCTTGCCTGCCGCCGATGCAGCGGACTGGGGCCTGATCTGGAAATGCGTCGACGATGCGGAATTCCCCGCGTTCGTCGATCGGCTTGCTGCCGAGCTCGCCGCCGCGCCGACACGCGGGCTCGTTCGCACACGCGCGGCGATGCAGGCGGCAGCGACGCATACGCTTGCGGAACAACTCGACGTCGAGCGCGACTTCCAGCGCGAACTCGGATTGACCGCCGACTACGCCGAGGGAGTCGCGGCCTTTGTGGAAAAGCGCGTGCCGCGCTTCATCGGGCGCTAGTCCAGGATGAGCACGGGCGCACGGCCTGTCGACGAAGCCCTACGCCAGCGCACGGCGGAGCGTGCCGTGCAGGCGCTCTGGCGCGGTGACGCGGCCTCGCAACAGCTCGGGATGCAGATCGAATCCTGCGGCCCCGGCCAGGCAACGGTCACGATGCGAATCCGGCCCGACATGGTGAATGGCCACCGGATCTGCCACGGCGGCCTCATCTTCGCGCTCGCGGACAGTGCGTTCGCCTTCGCCTGCAATTCATACGGCGACAACACGGTTGCGGCCGGCGCCGCGATCGAGTTCCTGTTGCCTGCCCGCGAAGGTGACTTGCTGCGGGCGATCGCATCCGAGCGGTGGCGCACGGGCCGCGCAGGCATCTACGAAATCGAGGTCTGCAACCAGCGCGACGAGGCCGTCGCTCTCTTTCGCGGACGCAGCCACCAGATAGCCGGGAGACTGATCGATGACTGAGGCCCTGATTTGCGACGCCGTCCGCACGCCGATCGGGCGCTATGGCGGCGTACTGTCCGGCGTTCGAGCCGACGACCTCGCGGCGCTGCCGATCGCCGCCCTCATGAAGCGCAATGGCGGCGTGGACTGGCAGGCGGTCGACGACGTGATGCTTGGTTGCGCGAACCAGGCGGGCGAAGACAACCGGAATCTCGCGCGCATGGCCGCGCTCCTCGCCGGGCTGCCGGTCGACGTTCCCGGCGTCACGGTAAACCGGCTCTGCGGCTCCGGACTCGACGCCATCGCGATCGCGGCGCGGCAAATCCGAGCAGGCGAGGCCGAGTTCATCATCGCGGGCGGGGCGGAAAGCATGAGCCGCGCGCCCTATGTCCTGTCCAAACCCGACGCCGCGTTCTCGCGCGGCCAGCAGATGTTCGATACGACCATCGGCTGGCGCTTCGTGAATCCGCTCATGAAGCAGCAGTACGGCATCAATTCAATGCCGGAGACCGGCGAAAACGTCGCGGCCGAGTTTGCCGTTTCGCGCGCCGACCAGGACGCGTTCGCACTGCGCAGCCACGAGCGCGCGCTCGCTGCACAGGCGAGTGGCCGGCTGGCCGAAGAGATCGTGGCGGTGACCCTGCCGGCCAGGAAGGGCGAGCCGACGGTCGTCGATCGCGACGAGCATCCGCGCGAGACGAGCCTCGAGGCTCTCGGGAAACTGGGCACGCCGTTCCGCCCGGGCGGAACGATAACTGCCGGCAATTCCTCGGGCGTGAATGACGGCGCCTGCGCGCTCATTGTCGCGAGCGAGCGCGCGGCGAAGCGCTACGGCTTGACGCCCAGGGCGCGCATCCTCGGCGCCGCAGTCGCGGGAGTCACGCCACGAATCATGGGTCTGGGTCCTGCGCCGGCATCGGAGAAGTTGATGGCGCGACTCGGACTCAAGGTCGGCGACTTCGACGTCATCGAGCTCAATGAGGCTTTCGCTTCCCAGGCCCTCGCAGTGCTGCGCCGGCTCGGATTGCCGGACGATGCGCCGCAGGTCAATCCAAATGGCGGCGCCATTGCACTCGGACACCCGCTCGGCATGAGCGGCGCACGCCTCGCGGCCACGGCGACACGCGAGCTCGAGCGCAGGGGCGACAGGCGGGCGCTTTGCACGATGTGCATCGGCGTAGGGCAGGGCATCGCGCTCGCGATCGAGCGGATTTCGTGAATCACGGCGATGCCGTCGTTCGTGACGGCGAAGTGGCGGTGTTCACCTTCGACAACCCGCCCGTCAATGCGCTGTCGCAGCCGGTTCGCGCCGCGCTGCTCGCGGCGATCGAGGCGCTTGACGGCGATCCGGACGTGCGCGCGATCGTACTCAGAGGCGCGGGCCGCAACTTCATCGCCGGTGCCGACGTGCGCGAGTTCGACAAGCCGCCTGCCGAACCGCTCCTGGCAGCAGTACTCTCGCGGCTCGAAGCCTGCGGCAAGCCTGTTGTCGCGGCCCTGCACGGAGCGACGCTTGGCGGCGGTGCCGAGACTGCGCTCGCTTGTCACTATCGTTGCGCCGCCGGCGACCTGCAGCTCGGATTTCCGGAAGTCAGCCTCGGACTCCTGCCTGGCGCGGGCGGGACCGTGCGATTGCCGCGCCTCGCCGGCTGGCAGGCGGCGTTCGAGCTGATGGCTTCGGGCAAGCCGATCGCCGTCGACGCCAGCATCGAACTCGGAATCGTGGATCGGCGGATGGACGGCGACCTGCGCGCGGGCGCGATAGCCTGGGCGCGCGAACTCGCCCAGGCGAAAGCGCCGCTGCGTCGGGTTTCCGAGCTGCCCGTGCCGCCATCACGGCCGAGCCAGTTCGAGGAATACCTGCGCGTTCTGCCGTCGTCCGCGCGAAGGCTTCCCGCACCGCCCCGCATCGTGGAGGCGCTCGCTTCGACGGCGATGCTCCCTGCCGAGGCGGCGCTTGCGCGCGCGCATACGCTCTTCATCGAGTGTGTCGAGTCGAGGGAATCGCGCGCGCTGCGATATCTCTTCTTCGCCGAGCGGCAGGCGCCGGGCGAGCCGGAAATCGCCCGGTCGGTGAGCCGGTCGGCGGTGCTCGGCGCGGGCACGATGGGTGCCGGGATCGCAATCAGCCTTGCGACGGGTGGCGTGCCGGTCACGCTGATCGACGCGAAACAGGAAGCGCTCGACTCGGGACTTGCCCGCGTGCACGCCGCGATCCAGGCCGCCGAGCGCAAGGGCCGGCTCGACCGCGACGCGGCCGCGGCGGCGCGCGGGCGCGTGCAGGGTTCGCTGACGCTTGCCGCGGCAAGCAGTGCGGACCTCGTGGTCGAGGCCGTGTTCGAGAATCTGGCCGTCAAGCGCGAGGTTTTCTCGCGGCTCGGCCAGATTTGCAGGCCCGACGCCGTGCTTGCGACCAATACCTCGACACTCGACGTGGATGCCATCGCGGATGCTTCGGGCCGCCCGGCGGACGTCGTCGGCATGCATTTCTTCAGCCCGGCGAATGTCATGCGCCTGGTCGAGGTGGTACGCGGCCGCAGCTCTTCACCCGAGGCGCTGTCCACGGCAATCGCAGTCACCAAGCGCATCGGCAAGATCGCGATTCCCGTCGGCAATGCCTTTGGCTTCGTCGGCAACCGCATGCTTTATGCCTACGGGCGCGAGAAGGAGCTGATGCTGCTCGAAGGCGCCCGGCCGGAAGCGATCGACCAGGCCCTCCAGGACTTCGGCATGGCGATGGGACCCAACGCCGTCGGCGACCTGGCGGGCCTCGACATCGGGCTCCAGGTCCGAAAGGAGTGGTCAGGGCGACCCGACGATCCGCGCTTCTATCGCGTATCGGACATGCTGGCCGGGCTCGGCCGCTTCGGCCAAAAGTCAGGGCGCGGCTTTTACCGCTATGACGGGCCGGGCAGCGAGCGCACGCCCGATCCCGATGTGGTCGAGCTGATCCGCGCCGAGGCGGAGCGCCTCGGGGTCCCGCAGCGAAGCATCCAGCCCGGCGAGATCGTGAGCCGATGCATCCTCGCCCTCATCAACGAAGGCGCAAGGATCCTGGAAGATGGCATCGCCGCAAGCCCTTCCGACATCGACGTGATCTGGTGCAACGGCTATGGGTTCCCGCGTCACCGCGGAGGCCCGATGTTTTATGCCGATATGCTCGGGCTCGATGCGGTTCTGGAATCGGTGCGCGGGCTCGCGAGTGAACATGGCGAGCGCTACTGGACGCCGGCCGAGTTGCTCGTCACGCTGGCCGGGAGCGGCAGGACATTCGCCGCCTGGCAGGCGGAACGCAAGGCAGCGGACTGACGGGGCGGGGAGAGTTCGATGCGCCTGAAGAGTTTCGTGATGGGCGGCTGGCAAGTCGGCGACGGACGCGCGGTCGCGCTCTGCGACGCGAGCACCGGCGCACTCGTCGCCGAGGCTGCAAGCGAAGGCATCGACTTCGGCGCCACGCTCCGGCACGCGCGTGAGGTCGGAGGACCCCGGCTCCGCGCGATGACATTCCACGAGCGCGCGTCGATGCTGCGTGCGCTCGGCAAGCGGCTCTTCGACTTCAAGCCCGAGCTTTACGAACTTTCGCACCGGACGGGCGCTACCAAGGGTGACTCCTGGATCGACATCGACGGCGGCATCGGCACGATGCTGGTGTTCGCAAGCAAGGGCACGAGGGAACTGCCGAACAGCCGCGTCTACCTCGACGGCGCCCTCGAGGGCCTTTCGAAGGGCGGTACGTTTGTAGGCCAGCACGTCTGCGTACCGCTCGAGGGCGCGGCCGTCCACATCAATGCATTCAACTTCCCGGTCTGGGGCATGCTCGAGAAGCTCGCGCCCGCGCTCCTGGCCGGAGTGCCAGCCATCGTGAAGCCTGCGACCGCGACCTGTTATCTCACCGAACTCGTCGTGCGCCGTATCGTGGAGACGGGACTCCTGCCGGAAGGCGCGATTCAACTGATCTGCGGCGGTGTCGGCGACTTGTTCGACCATCTCGGCTGCCAGGACGTCGTGTCATTCACGGGCTCGGCCGCGACCGCGGCGAAACTTCGCACGCACCCGGCGGTCGTGCGCCACTCCGTGCGCTTCGTCGCGGAGACCGATTCGCTCAATTCTTCGATCCTTGGACCCGACTCGGGGCCTGGTACACCAGAGTTCTCGCTATTCGTCCAGGAAGTCGCGCGAGAGATGACGGTCAAGGCCGGCCAGAAATGTACGGCGATCCGCAAGGCGCTCGTGCCGCGCCAGATGCTCGGGGAGGTCGTGTCGGCGCTCCAGGCGAGGCTTGCGGAGACCGTCGTCGGCGATCCGCGCACCGAGGGGGTCAAGATGGGACCGTTGGCCAGCATCGCCCAGCGCGACGAAGTCCTCGCACGCGTCGCGGAGCTCGAGCGCGAGTCCGAACGGGTCGCGGGCGATACCGAGCGCTTCGAGGTGAGCGGCGGTGACCGCAGGCAGGGCGCCTTCCTGCCGCCGATCCTGTTCCTCTGCCGGGATGCCGGAAAATCCCGCGCAGTGCACTCGGTCGAGGCATTCGGTCCGGTCTCGACCGTGATTGGCTACGATGGCATTGCCGACGCGATTGAGCTCGCGCGCCGCGGCGAGGGGAGCCTCGCCGGCTCTGTCTTTACCGCCGATGATCGCGTCGCTGCCGAGCTCGTGCTCGGACTTGCGCCTTACCATGGCCGCGTCCTGGTCGTGAACCGCCATTGCGCGAAGGAATCGACGGGTCACGGATCGCCGCTCGCGCCGCTGGTGCACGGCGGGCCGGGGCGCGCGGGCGGCGGCGAGGAGCTCGGAGGCATCCGCGGCGTCCTCCATTACATGCAGCGCACGGCGATCCAGGGCACGCCCGACGTCATCACCGCGGTCGGTGGCCGTTGGGCCAGGGGCAGCGCCGAGCGCGAACCCGGCGTTCACCCATTCCGGAAGCCATTCCATGCACTCTCGATCGGAGACACCTTTCATTCAGTGGAACGCGAGGTCACGGTGGCGGACATCGAACGCTTCGCCGAGCTTTCGGGAGACAATTTCTACGCTCACATGAGCGAGGCCGAGGCCGCGCGCAATCCGCTCTTCGGGGGACGTGTCGCCCACGGCTACCTCCTGATTTCGGCGGCCGCGGGCCTCTTCGTCGACCCGGGCTACGGACCGGTCCTCGGCAACTATGGCCTCGATAACCTGCGCTTCATAAAGCCGGTGAAGCCGGGCGACCGCATCCGCGTTCGACTGACTTGCCGCGAGAAGACGCTCCGCGCCGACAAGGGCTGGGGCGAGGTGAGCTGGGACACCGAGATCCGGAACCAGGACGGCGAGACCGTCGCCGCCTACCACGTGCTGACGATGGTGAGTATCCATGCCGTTCCCGACTCGGTGAAGGACTGAAGCCATGGCGATCGGGCTCGAAGCACTGCGCGCGGAGTTTCCAGGCCTTGAATTCGGCGAGCCTTCGGACGGCGTGCTCGAGCTCGTGATCGCGAACGAGGGCAGCCAGAACTCGGCGACGGAAGCGATGCACCGCGAGCTCGCGAACGTGTGGCGGGCGATCGATGCCGAGGCCGGTATCCGCGCCGTGCTCGTGCGCGGCGCCGGCGGGCATTTCTCCTCGGGCGGCGATTTCGGGATGATCGAGCGCATGATCGAGGACGAGGCGACGCTGCTGCGCGTCTGGCGCGAAGCGAGTGATCTTGTCTACAACCTCGTCGATTGCAGCAAGCCGGTCGTTTCTGCCATCCGGGGCACGGCGGTCGGGGCCGGACTCGCGATTGCGCTCCTCGCCGATGTCTCGGTCGCGGGCCGCAATGCGAAGATCCTCGACGGCCACACGCGCCTCGGAGTCGCGGCCGGCGACCATTCCGTGATCATCTGGCCGCTTCTGTGTGGACTGGCGAAAGCCCGTTACTACCTCTTGACGAACGAGCCGCTCACGGGCGCCGAAGCCGAGCGAATCGGCCTGGTCTCGCTCTGCGTGGACGACGATTCGGTACGCGAGCGCGCACTCGAAGTTGCGGTCAAGCTTGCGGCGGGGAGCCGTAGCGCGCTCGCGTTCACCAAGCACGCGCTCAACAACTGGCTGCGGCTGGCTGGACCCTCATTCGATGCTTCCCTTGCCCTCGAATTCCTGGGATTCCGCCTCGGTGATGCGCGCGAAGGACTCGACGCCGTGCGCAACCGGCGTCCACCGCGCTTCAGCCGCTGACATTGCGGCGCGCTGCCTGCGCCGCTACCATTCGCACGGCCTTGGGGTGGTCTGACTAGACCTGAGACGCCGGTTGCCCATGTGGCTCACCGGTGAACCCGTTGAACCTGATCCGGTTAGGACCGGCGTAGGGAGCAGGCGTGCCGACCAAACCGCTGTCATTGCTTGCCTTGCTGCTGGCATCCGTCGCGGCTGCCCAGGCCGCGGAATCGCCCGCAAAGCTCGAGGCCGTCGTCGTGACGGCGACATTCCGCCCATTGCCCGCTGGCGAAAGTGCGGGGGCGATGAGCGTCCTTGCCGGGGGCGATATCCGCCAGGCGGGCGTCGTGCATCTCGAAGAGCTTCTGCCGCAACTGCCCTCGCTATCCTGGGCCGGTGCGAGCTCGCGCCCGCGGTATTTCCAGCTCCGCGGAATCGGCGAGCTCGAGCAGTACCAGGGCGCGCCCAATCCTTCGCTCGGTTTCCTGGTGGACGAGATTGACTTCAGCAGCATCGGCATGATCGCGTCCCTGTTCGACGTCGAGCAGGTCGAGGTGCTGCGCGGTCCGCAGGGGACGCGCTACGGGGCGAATGCGCTTGGGGGCCTGATCAAGGTCAAGACGCAGGACCCGACGCCTGCCCGCGAACTGGACACTGAAGTTTCCTTCGGTGACGACGAGTTCTGGTCGGCTGGCGTAGTGGCGGGCGGAAGCCTCGGCGCGCCTGACGCGGCCGACGGCTCCTGGCGCGCGGTTCTGCAGCGCGCGGCGAGCGATGGATTCCGGCACAACCGATTCCTGGGAACGGACGACACGAACGGCCGCGACGAAACGACGGCGCGCCTGAAGTTCCGTCTCGAGGCGGATTCCGGGTGGCTTGCAGACCTCGCGCTGCTGCACGCGGACTTCGACAATGGCTACGACGCCTTTGCGGTCGACAACAGTTTCGTGACGCTCTCCGACCGGCCGGGCCGCGATTCACAGCGCTCCAACGGCGCTTCATTCGACTTGCGCCTGCCAGGCGCGGAAAAGGGAGAGTTTCGATCGATCACGACCTGGGCAGAGTCGGACGTCGTCGCGAGTTTCGACAGCGATTGGGGCAACGAGGTCGACTGGGGCGACGCGGGTCCGTACGACTTCTTCTCGCATACGCGCCGCTGGCGCCAGAACCTGAGCCAGGATTTCCGGTTGTCGGGAGCGACTGGCAGCGCCCTGTCGTGGATCGCGGGCGCCTGGCTGTCACGCCTCACGGAGTCGAACCGGATCGCAGACGACGGCCTCTACCTGGAAGATGCCTTCGTTCGCGAGCTCGACAGCCGCTATCGCGCGACGAGCACCGCGCTTTACGGCCAGGTGGACTGGGAAGCCGGCCCCGCGACGACCGTCACCGCGGGCCTGCGTGCCGAGCAGCGCAATGCGGCCTATGACGATAGCGATCTCGCCGATTTCGACCCGCAAGACCGGCTGTGGGGAGGCGAACTCGCGATCTCCCACCACCTGACCGGAGCGCAACTGCTATGGGCTTCGCTGTCCCGTGGCTTTCGCGCGGGAGGCTTCAACATCGGCACGTCCGTGCCCACAGGCCGGCAGCAATTCACCCCCGAATACCTCTGGTCCCTGGAGGCGGGGTGGAAGGGGCGTGACGATGCGGTCCGGCTGCGGGGTGACGTCAATGTCTTTTACATGCAGCGCGAGCACCTCCAGGTTTCGACGTCGTTGCAGCTCGATCCGGAGGACCCGCTCACATTCATCTTCCTGACCGACAATGCCGAGAGCGGCGAGGCCTGGGGAATCGAATCCTCGGCGGAATGCCAGTTGAACGACCGGTTGGTCGTCGAGGCGATGCTTTCCTGGATGGAATCGCGCTACCACGGTTACCGCTTCGGCGACCGCGACCTCGAGGGACGCGCCTGGGCGCACGCGCCGGAATGGAAGGCCGCGCTGGCCGCGACCTGGCGCCATCCGGCGGGCTGGATGGCGCGCATCGATCTCTCGGGTGAAGCTGGTTTCTACTTCGACACGAGCCACGACCAACGGGCCGGCTCGCGCTTCCTGGCGAATGTCCGGACCGGGTATGAGGCGGAACAATGGTCGCTCGAGGTCTGGGCCCGGAACCTCTTCGACGAGCGCTATCCGGTGCGCGGCTTCTATTTCGGGAACGAGCCGCCCGACTTCCCGACCCGGCTCTACCTGCGCTGGGGCGATCCGCGCCAGTTGGGCCTGACCGCACGCTATTCCTTCTGAGGTGAATCCATGCACATCGCCGTTGAAATGAGCCTCTATCCGCTCACCGGGGAGTTCATCCCGCCCATCCTCGATTTCATCGAGCGCCTCAAGTCGCAGCCCGGGCTTGCAGTCGTCACGAATTCGATGAGCACGCAGGTGAGCGGCGACTACGATCGCGTATTCGACGCGCTGCGCGAGGAGATACGGCCGAGTCTCTCGGCCCCGCATCGCGCGGTGCTCGTCATGAAGGTGCTGGGTGGCGCCGGCTGAGATCGCCGCAGTTGCCTGCGGATTCGCCTACATCCTGCTGGCCATACGGCAGCTGCGCGCCTGCTGGATCGCAGGCCTTGCGAGCTCCGCGCTTTATGCAATTGTCTTCGGCGATTCCGGCCTGCCGATGCAGGCGATGCTCCAGCTTGTCTATGTCGCGCTCTCGATCTACGGCTGGTTCGCGTGGCAGCGCGATTCCAGAACGCGAACTGCGCCTCGAAGGCTCCCCATGCGCATCCACTTGTACGCGCTCGGCGGCGTGCTGGTCGCGACAGCGGCGAGCGCTCCGCTCGTTGCCCGATACTCACACGCGGCGGCGCCGGTTGCGGATTCGCTCGGCACCTGGGCAAGCCTCTTTGCGACCTGGCTGCTCGCACGCCGGTATGCCGACAACTGGACCTGGTGGATCGTCATCGATACGGGCCTTGCCGCCCTGTTCCTCTGGCAAGGACTCGCGATGACGGCTGCACTCTACCTGGCGTACGCAGTGCTCGCCTGGGCGGGCTGGCGCAGCTGGCGACACGGCGCAGGCGTTGCGGCGTGAGCGAAAGGCCGGACGCGGCGCTCGATTCGATGATCGCAAAGATCGCGGCGGAACTCGGCCTCGTGCGGCCGCAGTTCGTGGCGCTCGAGGGCGGGGCAGCCAACCGCAGTTTCCGCCTGCTCGATGCCCGCCACGATTTCGTGCTGCGATTCCAGGGTGGGACAGCGCTTGCGCTGGGCGCGAGCGGCGCCTTGGAGCGGGCAGTGCAGGCACTCGCGGCGGCGGCCGGACTCGCGCCGGCAATCGTGTACTCCGATCCGTCCCAGGGAATCCTCGTGACGCAGCATGTGGCCGGACGCGTGCCAGGCCTTTCGGAGTTCCGGCGGTCCGGCATGCTGCGGCGCGCCGGCGCCTGGATCGCGCGATTGCACGCGCACGCTTCCCCGCCCGGGCTCGCGGCGATCGACTTCGGCGCGCGAGCCGCCGGGTATCTCGCGCGGCTCGATTCGTGCGCTCCCGGCCCTTACGCAACCGGGCTCGGCGAGAAGCTCGCCGGCCGTCGTGCGGCGCTCCCGCCATGCGCACGCCTTGCGCCCTGCCATCATGACCTGCATCACCGGAATTTCGTGGACACCGGCGATGCGCTACTGGTGGTCGATTGGGAGTACGCCGGACCAGGCGACCCCGCGGCGGACCTCGCCGCCTGCATCGGATACCACGATCTCGACGCGGCAGGCGTCGACGCGCTGCTCGCAGGTTATGGACGGGACTCCCCTGTGCTCCGCGCAAGGATCGCCGCGCTCGGCTGGATCTTCGATTGCCTGTGGTTCGGATGGAATGCGTGCGCCGCGGCCGCGGGCCTTCAGATCGATATTGAACTCCAGTCGCGCCTCGCCGCGCGGCTTGCCGGTTGAGCGGTTGCAGAGGCACGGGCCCATCACGCAAGATGCGCGACCGAGGAACCTCTGATAGATCCCCGCGTGGGCGCGACCGTGTGCGATGAAATAAAGGGGACGCTCACCTTTAACAGCGACAAGCAGGTTCAAAGTCATAGCGATCTTGTTAATGGTGAGCGTCCCCTTTATTTTGTCCCGCCAAGGCGCGCGCGTAACACGCCTCACGCGGGGATCTATCAGAGGTTCCTAGTGGCCGAGATCACAGTAACCGACCGCGACGGCGGAGTGCATCGCGTGAACGCGCGCGAGGGCGTGAGCCTCATGGAGACGCTTCGCGAGTTCGACTATGGAGTCGCCGCCATCTGTGGAGGCATGTGTTCCTGCGCGACCTGCCACGTCTTCGTCGCCGAGCCCTGGCTCGACAAGCTGCCGCCGATGCAGGGCGACGAGAAGGAGATCCTGCAGGAACTCGAGAGCTACCGGCCGAGCGGGTCGCGGCTGTCCTGCCAGATTCCGTTCGAGGCGGCGCTCGCCGGCATCGAAGTCGAAGTCGCGCCCGAGGAATAAAATTGAAGGGGACGCGCCCCCTTCAATTTCGCTCGGCCTGTGCGGCGACGGCCCGCGCCGCAGCCTCGATTGCCGCAGCATCGCCAAGGAAGCGGCGTGGGGCAGCGGGGCGCTGGCTCGAATCGAGCTCGTAGTAAATCGGCACGCCGGTCGGGATGTTGAATTCCACGATGTCGGCGTCGCTGATGCCATCCAGCATCTTGACGAGTGCGCGCAGGCTGTTGCCATGCGCGACGACGAGAAGGTCGCGGCCCGATGCGAGCGCCGGCGCGAGCCGGTCGCGCCAGCAGCGCTCAACCCGCGCGAGCGTATCCTTGAGGGATTCCGTCGCCGGCAAGGAACCGGGATCGATGCCGCGATAGCGCATATCGAAGCGCGGATGGCGCGGGTCTTCGGCCGCGAGCGGCGAGGGCGGGACGTCGTAGCTGCGTCGCCAAACCTTGACCTGTTCCACGCCGTACTTTGCGGTCGTTTCAGCCTTGTCGAGCCCCTGGAGCGCGCCGTAATGGCGCTCGTTGAGACGCCAATCGCGTTCGACCGGCATCCACATGCGGTCCATTTCGTCGAGCATGATCCAGAGCGTGCGGATCGCGCGCTTGAGCACTGAAGTACAGGCCTGGCTGAACTCGAATCCCTGGTCGCGGAGCAGCCGGCCTGCGGCCCGCGCCTCTTCGCGCCCTTGCGCGCTCAGGTCGACATCGGTCCAGCCGGTAAACAGGTTTTCGAGGTTCCAGGTGCTCTGTCCATGGCGCACGAGCACGAGCTTCCCTGCCACCGTTCGCTCCTCAGTGCCCGATGAGCCGGCGCACGGAGTCGAGCGCGACGGAAAGCGTCGGGAAATCCGTGCTGCCCGACGCGCGCATCTCGCGCACCGTGCGGATCAGGTTTTGCACGGGCTCGCCGCCGGACTTGAGCCAGGCTGCGACGCGTTGCGGCGCGTCGCCGCGGGTCCTGCCCGCGAGTACGCGCTCGCAGAGCTTGCGCTGAAGCACGTACAGCTCTTCGCGCAGCGTGCCCCGCGCGACTGCCTGCCAGTGACCGTCCACGGCGAGCCGCTCGATTTCTTCCCGCAGCCAGTCGAGCCCGAGCGCGGCGCCGAGCCCGAAATAGGCGCGAGCCGCGTGGCCTACGCCTCCGCGTCGCGCGAGCGCGATCTCCACGATGTCGACACCGGCGTGGATCGCGCCAAGGCTCGCCACGCGGCGCGACAACTTCGGTGGCACGCCGTCGCGCGAGAAGCGAGCGAGTGAGCGCTCGTAGCGCTCGACTTCGGTGCCCCCGACGAACTCCGGGAGGTCGCGCATCAGCTCGCGTATGCCGGACTCCAGCCGCGACACCGACCGCTCGATGTCGAGATCGCGCCCGTGGTTCCGCAGCACCCAGTAGCTGAGGTGCCGGAGGAGCCGCGTCGTCTCGTACATCATGTCGTACTGCAGCTCGGTCGGCGCCTGGTCGTCGAGCGCCTCGATGTCCGCCCACAGCTCGCGCATGCCGGTGATTTCGCGTGCGACGGAATAGGCGCGGGCAATGCTGCCGACGTCCGCGCCCGTGTCCTCCTGCATGCGGATGGCGAAAACCGGCCCCATGCGGTTCACGAGGCTGTTGGTGGTCGCGGTGACGATGATCTCGCGGCGCAGCTGGTGATGCAGGATCTCGCGCGGGAAACGCCTCTGCACCGGCGCCGGAAAGTAGCGCGTCAGCTCGGTGCCGAGGAACGGGTCGTCTGCGATGTCAGTGTCGCCCAGGCGCTCCGAGAGCCAGATCTTGGAGTAGGACAGGAGCATCGCGAGCTCGGGGCGCGTGAGTCCGAGTCCCTTTTGCCGGCGCTCGGTGACCTCGTCGCCTGTGGGAAGCGCTTCGAGCGAGCGGTCGAGTGTTCCGGCGCGCTCGAGCGCGTGGATCACGTGGCCGAGTTCGGCGATGCGCTCGGCGGCGCGTGCCTGCAGCGTCGAGATCGCGAGGCACTGCAGGTAATTGTTCCGCAACACGAGCTGCCCGACCTCGTCCGTCATGCTCGCGAGCAGGGCGTTGCGTCGTGGACGGGGAAGGCGGCCCGAGGTCATCAATGGATTGAACAGGATCTTCAGGTTCACCTCGACGTCCGAGCAGTTCACGCCCGCGGAGTTGTCGATGAAGTCGGTGTTGATTCGCCCGCCGGCGGCGGCGTACTCGATGCGCCCGCGTTGCGACAGGCCGAGGTTTCCGCCTTCGCCGACCACGCGGCAGCGTAACTGCGCGCCATTGACCCGGACTCCGTCGTTCGCCCGGTCGCCGATCTCCGCGTGGGTCTCGTCCGATGCCTTGACGTAGGTGCCGATGCCGCCATTCCAGAGCAGGTCGACCGGAAGGCGAAGGATCGCGCGGATGACTTCTACCGGAGAGGACGATGCAGCGTCGATGCCGAGCAGCGCGCGCGCCTCGTGGGACAGCGGAATCGTCTTGTTCTGCCGCGAATGCACGCCGCCACCCTTCGAAAGCAGGCGCTTGTCGTAATCCTCCCAGCTCGAGCGGGGCAGCGCGAACATGCGCTTGCGTTCGGCGAAGCTTCGCACCGCGTCGGGTGACGGATCGATGAAGATGTGCCGGTGGTCGAAGGCCGCGACCAGGCGGATGTGCTGCGAAAGCAGCATCGCATTGCCGAAAACGTCGCCGGACATGTCGCCGATGCCCGCGATCGTGAAATCCTGTTTCTGCGTGTCCTTTCCGAGCTCGCGGAAATGCCGACGGACCGATTCCCAACCGCCGCGCGCGGTGATCGCCATGTCCTTGTGGTCATACCCGGCGGATCCGCCGGAGGCGAAGGCGTCGCCGAGCCAGAAGCCATATTCCTCGGAGATGGCGTTCGCGACGTCCGAGAACTTCGCGGTGCCCTTGTCCGCGGCGACGACGAGGTAGGCGTCGTCGCCATCGTGCCTGACGACGCCAGCCGGCGGCCGGATCTTGCCACCCTGGACGTTGTCGGTGACGTCCAGCAGCGCGCGGATGAACCAGCGGTAGCACTCCGTTCCGTCGGCGTGAACCTCGTCGCGCCCGGCGGGCGGACGCCGCGGCACGAATCCACCCTTGGCGCCGACCGGCACGATCACCGTGTTCTTGACGTTCTGCGCCTTCATCAGGCCGAGGATCTCGGTGCGGAAGTCGTCGCGCCGGTCGGACCAGCGCAGCCCGCCGCGCGCGACGCGGCCCATGCGCAGGTGCACGCCCTCGACGCGGGGCGAATGCACGAAGATCTCGAACATCGGCTTCGGGAGCGGAACCTCGGCCAGCCGGCGCGGGTCGAGCTTGAGCGCCAGGTACGGGCGCAATTCACCGCCCGCGTCGGTCCTGAAGTAGTTGGTCCGCAGCGTCGCATCGATCGCCGCGAGATAGGCGCGCAGGATGCGGTCGTCGTCGATCCGCGTGACACCGGCCAGCAGGCGCTCCAGCGCGCGCCGGTGCGTGTTCTCGGCACGGCGGCGCTCCGTCGCCGAAAGGGCGGGATCAAATCGGGCGATGAAGAGCCGGACGAGGTGGCCCGCGGCCGCCGCATTGCTCGCGAGGGCCTCTTCGATGTAGGCCTGCGACAACAGGAGACCGAGCTGCCCGAACCAGCGCGCGTAGGTGCGCAGCACCACGGCCTCGCGCCAGCTGAGGTCCGCCGCGAGCACCAGCCTGTTGAAGCCGTCGTTGTCGGCCTCGCCCCTCCAGACTTTCGAGAACGTCGCCTTGAGCCGCGGCCCGTCGCTGGCGAGGTCGATGCGGACACCTCGCGGGTGCTCGAGCTCGAAGTCCTGGATCCAGACGACGCCGGTCTGGGCATCGATCTCGTAGGGGCGTTCGCTGATCAGCTTGAGGCCCAGGTTCTCGATCGTCGGCAGCACGTCCGAGATCGGGATCGGCCGCACGCTGCTCAAGAGCTTGAATTGAAGCTTGTGCGGCGGCTGCTCCTCGCGGCGGTAGAGGGCCATGTGCAACCCGGCGGGTTCGGCGACCAGCTGCTCGAGCGCGGCGATGTCATCGACCGCAACCTCGAGCGGGGTATCTTCCTGGTAGGCCGCGGGGAATGCCTCGCCCCAGTCGCGATGGCGGCGGAGCGCTTCAGCCTCGCCCCAGGTGTCGAGCAGCGAATCCTTCAGCTGGTCCTGCCAGGTGCGGACCGTTTCCGTGATCCTGCGCTCGAGTTCGACCGCATCGACGCCGGCGTTCGCGTCGGTGGGCGTGCGGACCAGCATGTGCAGCCGCGCGAGCACGGACTCGGACAGTGTCACCTGCGACTCGATTGAGAGCCCGCCGAATGCCTCCAGCGCGAGCCGCTCGATGCGCTCCCGCGCATGGGTGTTGTACCGGTCGCGGGGAACGTAGACCAGGCAGGAATAGAACCGCCGGAAAACGTCGCGCCGCACGAACAGGCGGACCTGCACGCGCTCGTAGAGGTTGACGATGCCGCGCACGATCCGTACCAGGTCCGGTATCGTCGCCTGGAACAGCTCGTCGCGGGGGAAAGTCTCCAGCGCATGGACGAGCGCCTTGTGATCGTGACTCGAAGGCTTCAGGCCGAAATGATCGACGACGCGCTGGACCTTGTGGCGCAGCACGGGGATCTCGCCCGGACTCCGGCTGTACGCGGACGAAGTCCAGAGCCCGATGAATCGCCGCTCCCCGGTCACGTTGCCGGCTTCGTCGTAAGTCTTGACACCGATGTAGTCGAGGTAAGTCGAACGATGCACCGTCGCAATCGAGTTTGCTTTGGTGATGATGAGCGGCTCGGCGGAGCGCGCAAACGCGCGCACCTCGCCCGTCAACACGATGGTCTTGGGCTTGTGCGAGGGCTTTGCCCGCATGACGCCGAGACCGGAGCGTGGAACCGGCACCAGGCTGTCCCGCCGCGGGCCGCGCCGCAGGCGGTATTCGCGGTAGCCGAGGAAGGTGAAGTGGTTGTCCTCCATCCACTCCAGCAGTGCCTGTGCCTCGCGGATCTCGCTCTTCTGGCCGCGGACTCGGGCAGAACCGAGCTCGGCGGCGACGTCGAGCGCCTTGCCGCGCATGTGCCGCCAGTCAGTCGTCGCCGCTCGGATGTCGCCGAGCGTGTTCCGGATGCTTTTCTCGATCGCGGCAAGGCGGCGGGGATCCGGCTCACGGTCGATCTCGATCAGCTGCCAGGACTCGAGCTTCGCATCGGCCGGCGGTTCGTCGAGATAGACGCCCTTGAGCCGGCCGCTGCCGTCGCGGACGACGGAAAACACGGGATGCGCGAGCAGGTGGACCGCGAGGCCGCTCTGCGTGCAGACCATTCCGAGCGAGTCGACGAGGAAAGGCATGTCGTCGGTGACGACCATGATGACCGTGTGCGATGAGGCGAACCCGTCATGCGCCGGATCCGGATTGAACACGCGAACGAGGGAACGGCCGCTCTGGCGCCTGCACCCGAGCCCCAGTTCGGCGAGTGCGGCTCGCGCGAGATCCTCGGGCGTGCGCTGCACGAGGTCGAGCTCGGAGACGCCGTGATAGAAGTAGCGCACGAGGCGATCGGGCGCGACGGGCATCCCGCGGCGGCGCGCGCGGCGCGCGCTTGCGGCGATGCGGTCGATGATTGCCTGTCGTGCGGCTGGGATTCTGCCTAGCATGCGGGAGTCAACCGGCCTCGGCGGTGGCCGCGCGGATTATACACGCGGGTCGCCAGCCGGTCCGAGGCGCGAGGAGCGCCTCTGCAGGCGCAGCAGGAGCGCTTCGAACTGCGCCTGCTCATCCGGCGAGAGCTCGGCGAGCAGCCGGCGCTCGTAGGCGAGCGCGAGCGGGACGATGCGCCGGTAGACCGACCATCCGCGCGCAGTGAGGCTGAGCACCGAGCGGCGCCTGTCGCGGGATGCGACGCTCCGCCGCACACGGCCGCCACGGGCAAGCCCCGCGACAGCGCGGCTGACGGCGACCTTGTCCATCGCGGTCCGTTCCGCAACGTCCGCCGCCGAAAGGCCAGGCGAGCGGGCGAGGACCGCAATCACGCGCCACTGGGGAATCGTCAGCCCGAACCGCCTGGCGTAGGCACCGGCGAGCGCCGCCGAGACCGTGTTCGCGAGAACCGAAAGGCGGTAGGGTAGGAAGCGGTCCAGGGACAGGGCCGGGGTGTTCGCGCGGGCGGACATGCGTGGATTATAGTTGCAAATGCAACTAATGCGGGAGCGGGCAATGGGCAAGCAGGTTGACAACCCGATGGGAACCGACGGATTCGAGTTCGTGGAGTACACGGCGCCGGATCCCGAGCAGTTGCGGATGCTGTTCGCGCGCATGGGATTTCCGGTCAGCGCGCGGCATCGCAGCAAGAACGTGACACTGCACCGACAGGGCGACATCAACTTCGTCATCAATGCCGAGCGCGACGGTTTCGGCCAGCAGTTCGCGCGCGCACACGGCCCCTCGGCCTGCGCCATGGCGTTTCGCGTGAAGGACGCGGCCGCGGCCTTCAACCGCGCCGTCGAGCTCGGCGCAAAGCCGGTCGAGACGCGCGTCGGGCCGATGGAGCTCAGGATCCCCGCAATCGAGGGTATCGGCGGCAGCCACATCTACCTCGTCGACCGCTATGGCGACCGGACGATCTACGACGTGGATTTCGTTCCCGTCGCCGACACGAAGCCGGTGCGCGCGGCGGGCCTGACGCTGATCGACCACCTGACGCACAACGTCAGCCGCGGCCACATGGACAAGTGGGCGGGCTTCTACGAGAGGCTCTTCAATTTCCGCGAGATCCGCTACTTCGACATCGAGGGCAAGAAGACCGGCCTCTTCAGCCGCGCGATGACGAGTCCCTGCGGCAAGATCCGGATCCCGATCAACGAGAGCCAGGACGACAAGAGCCAGATCGAGGAATACATCCGCGAATACCATGGCGAAGGCATACAGCACATCGCGCTCGCAACGAGCGACATCTACGCGAGCGTCGATGCGCTGCGCGCGAACGGCGTCGAGTTCCAGGACACGCCGGACACCTATTACGAGGGCATCGAGGCGCGCGTTTCCGGCCATCGGGAATCACTGGCACGGATGCGGGAGAGCCGCATCCTGATCGACGGCAGCACCAAGGACGGCATCCTGTTGCAGGTCTTCACCAAGAACGTGATCGGACCGATTTTCTTCGAGATCATCCAGCGCAAGGGCAACGAAGGCTTCGGCGAAGGCAATTTCAAGGCGCTCTTCGAGTCGATCGAACTCGACCAGGAGCGTCGCGGGGTAATCTGACCGCCGGGTGCGGAAGGGGACCGCGGGCTACGCGGAATTGCTGCGCCCGCGAGAACTGACGATTCGCTCACAGGCCGCCCCCCGGCCAATGTCGATCCAGTTCACAGCTTCGGCAGTTTCCGCGTGCGGCAACCCGCCCCTCGCGGGAGACTTCCGTTTTACAGATTTCGGCAGGTCGAGGCATGAACGTCGGCACGGCGACGAGTCATTTCGGGGTCACTACCCGCATCACGCGCGTCGGGTTCGCCGACGGCTGGACGGGCGCCGTGGCTGTCGGAGTGATCGTCTACGTCGCGGCCGCAATCTACGTGACGGTTGCGGGCTTCGAGCCGTCGCCCGGGCTCGATTTCTACCTGCTCCTGTCGGACGTGCCGGCGAGCCTCGCGGCCGCCGTCCTCGCGATCAAGGCCGCGCGCTTGGCTCACCAGCCCGCGGCCCGGCGCACCTGGAAATTCCTGTCGGCGGCGATCGTCACGTACATCGTCGGCAACCTGATCGATTTCTACTATCGCGTTGCCGACATCGAGGCGTTCCCATCTCTAGCCGACGTCGCCTATATCGCATTCTTTCCGATTGTCTTCGCGGGTTTTGTGGTCGCCGTTCGGGCGAGCTCGCTGCGCGTGTCCTGGGGCAGGCTGCTGCTCGATGCGTCGATCCTGGTCCTCGGGTTCGGCACTTTTTTCTGGTTCTTCGTCATTAGCCCGGCGGCGGCGGCAAGCGAGGAGGAGTTCGCGAGCTTCGTGCTGACGCAGGTCTACATCGCGCTCGACTGCCTGATGCTGATGGCGATCGGGGTGCTGCTCATGAACAGCACGAGCTGCCCGTTGCGCAGGACAACGCTCGCGATGCTGACCGCGGGCTTCGGGATGATGTTCCTGGCCGACATCGTCTGGGCGACGGCAGTCGTGTCGGGCAAATACCTCCCGGGCGATTTTTCCGACGTCCTCTACCTCGCCTGCTATGCCGGCCTCGCAGGCGCGGCCCAGGTCCAGATCCGCGACAAGTCCCGGCCCGAGCGGCAGAAGAATGCGGGCGGTGGCACGATGACCCAGGTCATCGCCTATGCAGGCCTTGGCCTGTCGTTCTTCGTGCTGGTCTACTTCGCGGCGGGCGACGGCCGCAGCCCGGTCACCGTCATGACGATTGCGATCTTCGTGCTCGCCATCCTCGTGATGGCGCGGCAGAGCGTGATCCTCCGCGACGACGCGCAGGCGCGCCAGCGCCGGGCGGTAGACCTGGTCGAAGCCCGCTTCGCCTCGCTGATCCGCAATGCGTCCGACGTCATCATGATCGTCGACGCCGGCGGACGCATCGAATACGCCTCGCCGGCAGTGCAGCGTACCTTCGGCCTCTGGCATGACGACCTCGTCGGCCACAAACTGGGTGAAATCTGGCGCGAGGCGGACCGCGAGCGCATCGCCGCTTTCCTGGCCGAGGTCACGGCCACGCATGGCGTCTCCATCGGGCCGGTCGAGCTGTCGGTGGACACGAAGGCGAGGCACTTCATCCTCGAGTGCGTCGGCAGCAACTTGCTCGACGATCCGGCGGTGAAGGGCCTCGCGCTCAACCTGCGCGACGTCACCGAGCGAAAGGCGCTTGAGGACCAGCTCCGCCAGCTGGCCTTCCACGATCCTCTGACGCTGCTCGCCAACCGCAGCCTTTTCCGCAACCGCGTCGAGCACGCGCTTGCCCTGTCGCGGCGCACGCAGGAACGCCTTGCGGTCCTCATGATCGACCTCGACAACTTCAAGAACGTCAACGACTCGCTCGGCCACGACGCCGGCGACCGCCTGTTGCAGTCGGCGGCTCAGCGCCTCGTGAAGTGCACTCGTGCGGCCGACACGGTTGCGCGGCTCGGGGGCGACGAATTCGCCGTGCTCCTGGAGGGCGTCTCGACGCTCGAGCAGGCTGAGCAGATTGCCGCGTCGGTCACTGACGCATTCCGTCAGCCGATCTCGATCGACGGCAATGACATGGTGGTCACGACGAGCGTCGGCGTCGCGCTGTCCGAGCCGGGAAACGATACCGAGCACGTGCTCCGTAACGCCGACATCGCGATGTACAACGCCAAGACCGCGGGCAAGGGGCGCCATGTCGTCTTCCATGCCCGTATGCAGGAGCAGCTGCGCGAGCGGCTCCGCCTCGAAGACGACCTGAGCCAGGCATTCGCGAGAAACGAGTTCTTCCTCGAGTTCCAGCCGATCGTCGACCTCAAGACGACCGAGCTGCTCGGGGTCGAGGCGCTCGTGCGCTGGCAGCATCCCGAGCAGGGCCGGCTGCTGCCGGGCCAGTTCATTCCGATGGCGGAGGAGACCGGCCAGATCGTCGAGCTCGGCCGCTGGGTCCTGCTCGATGCCTGCAGCAAGGTCAAGCAATGGCGCGATTCGATCGACGCCGGCAACGGGCTTCGCGTCGCCGTGAACATATCCGGACGCCACCTGCAGCAAGGCGACCTCGTCGCCGATGTCAGGCACGCACTCGAAGTTTCGGGCCTCGAGCCTGAGAGCCTGCTGATCGAGCTGACCGAGAGCACGATGATGCACAACTCGGAGAGCAACCTGCTGCGCCTCAAGGACCTCAAGTCGCTTGGCGTCCGCCTCGCGATCGACGATTTCGGCACGGGCTATTCGTCGCTCTCCTATCTGCACCGCTTCCCGATCGACATCCTCAAGATCGACCGGTCGTTCGTGAGCCGGCTGACCGAATCGAACGAGGGCCCGAAACTCGCGCGCGCCGTCGTGATGCTCGGCGAAACGCTGGGTCTGGAAACGGTGGCCGAGGGCGTTGAATCGGAAGACCAGGTCACGCAGCTGCTTGAACTCGGCTGCGTCGCCGCCCAGGGATTCCTGTTTTCGCATGCGACATCGCTCGACGCCGTCGCCGCGTCTCCCTACGCCTTGCGCCGCGACCAGCTGCGCCGCGCTCACGCCGGCTACGACAGCCTGACCGCGACCGGGCGCTACCGCATCGCCGACATGGTCAAGGCAAGAAAACCGGACGCCGAAAAGAAGGATGCCTGGCCGCGCGCCGTGCAGAGCTGAGCACGCCGGATCCCGCGGGGCAGCCGCCGGTCAGGGACGATGCGGCTTCGCGAGATACTTCCGCCCCTGCATCTCGTTCAACCTGCTCGCCGTTCGCTGGTACTCGAACGCGAGCCTCTCGCCGCGGTAGAGCGCCTCGGGCGAATCCGCGGCCGCGGACAGGACGAGCTTGACCGCGCGGTCGTAGAACTCGTCGACGAGGGCGATGAAACGGCGCGCGGCATCGTCAGATGCGGCATCCATCACGGGGACACCGCTCAGGAATACTGTCTGGTAGCAGCGCGCGATCTCGATGTAGTCGGCGGCCGAGCGTGGGCCCTCGCAGAGTTCGCGGAATTCAAACCACACGACGTCCTCGGCTTCGCGCCGCGCGCGCACGGCGCGTCCTTCGACTTGAACCTTGGCATCGCGACTCCCGCGGCCGTCCGCGAGTCGCTCGAATTCCGATGCAAGGCGGCTCTCGGCATCCCCTGCGGACGGCCCCAGGTAGAGCGTGGCGCGCTCGAGCTGGCGAAGTCGGTAGTCGACGCCACCATCGAGCTCCATGACGCGGCAGTTCTTCTCGATCAGCGCGATCGCGGGCTTGAACCGGTCGCGCTGCAGGCCCCCGCGGTAGAGATCGGACGGCGGCAGGTTCGACGTGGCCACGAGCGTGACCCCGCGCCTGAAGAGAGCATCGAGCAGCGTGCCGAGGATCATCGCGTCGGCGACGTCCCCGACCACGAATTCGTCGATGCTGAGGACGCGCGCCTTCGCCGCGAAGTCGGCCGCGACCCTGTCCAGCGGCGAGGGAAGATTGCGGTGGCGCTTGAGCCGTGCGTGCACGTCCTGCATGAAGCGGTGGAAATGCTCGCGCCGCTTGTCGCGAATCGGCAGCTCGGCGAAGAACTCGTCGGCCAGGAAAGTCTTGCCGCGGCCCACGCCGCCCCAGAGGTAGAGACCGCGCAGCGGTGCGCGTGCCCGCGGAATCAGCTCGAGGCCGCGCGCGAGCACGGAGTTCCTGGCAAGGATTCGCCGCCGCAGGTCTTCGAGGCGCGACAGTGCGGCGCGCTGCGACTGGTCCAGAGACTGCCCCTGGGTCGCGAGCAAGGCGCTGGCGCGGGCAATGAGCGTCGGCTTTTCGGGCGCCTGCCTCAGACGCGCAGGTCCGGCAGGTCGCGGAAGTGCGCGAGCGCCGCGGGATTCGCGAGCGCATCCGTATTCTTCACCGGCCGCCCGTGGATCGTCTCGCGCACGGCGAGCTCCACCACCTTGCCGCTGATCGTCCGCGGGATCTCCGGCACCTGCACGATCTTCGCGGGCACGTGGCGCGGCGTCGTGTTCGCGCGGATCTGCCGGCGGATGCGCTCGCGGAGTGGGTCGTCGAGCGTCAGGCCCTCGCGCAGGCGCACGAAGAGGACCACGCGGACGTCGTGTCCGATGTCCTGACCCACGACGACGCTCTCGAGCACTTCATCGAGTGTCTCGACCTGGCGGTAGATCTCGGCGGTGCCGATTCGCACGCCACCGGGATTCAGCACGGCGTCCGAGCGTCCGAGGATCACGAGGCCGCCCCGCGGCGTCAGCAGCGCGTAGTCGCCGTGGTGCCAGACGCCGGGGAATCGCTCGAAATAGGCCGCGTGATAGCGCGCGCCACCCGGGTCATTCCAGAAGCCCACCGGCATCGACGGAAACGGCGCGGTGCAGACGAGTTCGCCTTTCTCGCCGGTCACGGGCCGTCCGGCGTCGTCCCAGACTTCGACCCTCATGCCGAGGCCGCGGCATTGCAGCTCTCCGCGGTACACCGGCAGGAGCGGGTTGCCGAGTGCGAAACAGGAAACGATGTCCGTGCCTCCGGAAATCGAGGCGAGCTGGATGTCCGGCCCGATCGCGGCTGCGACGAAATCGTACTGCTCTGGCCCGAGCGGCGAACCCGTGGACAGGACCGTGCGCAGTACTGCGAGGCCGTGACGCTCGCGCGGCTTGTAACCGGCTTTCTCGATCGCGGCGAGATATCGCGGGCTCGTGCCGAAGACGGTCACCGCCTCATCTGCCGCCATCGTCCAGAGCACCCCGGGGCCGGGATGCAGCGGCGATCCGTCATAGAGCACGATCGTCGCCCGGGATGCGAGCGCGCTCGCGAGCCAGTTCCACATCATCCAGCCGCAGGTCGTGAAGAAGAACAGGCGGTCGCCGGGCTTCAGGTCCGTGTGCAGCAGGTGTTCTTTCAGGTGCTGGAGCAGCGTTCCGCCGGCGCCGTGCACGATGCACTTCGGAGCGCCCGTCGTGCCGCTCGAATAAAGCACGTAGAGCGGATGGTCGAAGGGAAGGCGCGCGAAAGCGGCGGGCGCACCGCGTTCGCCATAGTCGGCGAAGCGGGTCGATCGTGAATGGACCGCGGTTCCCGACTTCGATTGGACGTAGGGCACGACGACGACCCTTGCGACTGAAGGCAACTGCTCGATCGCACTCGCGATCGGCGCCAGGGAATCGACAGTCTTGCCGGCATAGAAATAGCCATCGGCCGTGAAGAGGACCTTCGGCTTCACCTGTCCGAACCGGTCGAGCACGCCCTGTATGCCGAAATCCGGCGAACAGGACGTCCAGATCGCGCCGATGCTTGCGGTGGCGAGCATCGAGATCACGGCTTCAGGGAGATTCGGCAGGAAGCCGGCGACGACGTCGCCCGGCGCGACGCCGTCGGCCCGAAGCCCGGCTGCGACGCGCGCTACATCGGCACGCAGCCCGCACCAGTTGATCTCGAGGCGATCGCCGCGCTCATTCCGGAAGATGATCGCGGGCTCCGTATCCGCGCCGCGCAGGAGATTCTCGGCGAAGTTCAGTCGCGCCCCCGCGAACCAGCGCGCACCGGGCATGCGGTCCCCGTTCTCGAGCGTCGCACCTGAACCCTGCTCGCCGATGACCCCGGAGAAATCCCAGAGCGCCTGCCAGAACGCCGCGGGCTCCGAAACCGACCAGTCGTGTAGCGCGCCGTAATCCGTCAAGGGTGCGCCCCGATCGGCGGCAATGCTCATGAACCGCGTGAGATTCGCATCGGCGATGCGAAACAGCGAAGGCGTCCAGATCGGCTGTTCGGCGCTCACTCAGAGCCCCTGGTAGTTCGGTCCCGAACCCCCTTCGGGCGTCGTCCAGGTGATGATGCCGTAGGGATCCTTGATGTCGCAGGCCTTGCAGTGGACGCAGTTTGCGGCGTTGATCTGCAGTCGCCGCCCGCCTGCGCCGTCGTCCACCATCTCGTAGACATTTGCGGGACAGAAATTCTCGCAAGGGTTGCCGAACTCGGTCGCGCAGCGGGTCGCGCAGATCGAGGTATCCGAGACGACGAGGTGCACCGGCTGGTCCTCGTCGTGCACGTTCCCGGCGTGGAAGACCGCGGACACCCGGTCGCGGGGCGCGAGATCGCGCGTCACCCAGCCGCGATCGACGACGGGTGCGGTCTCGAGACGATGCAGTGCGAGGTGATTCTCGCGGTGACCGAGCGTCCAGGGCACGAGGCCTGCGGTTGCCGTCTCGAATGCCGCATTCGCGAGACCCCACCAGAGGCCGCGATGAAAGCCCGGCTTGATGTTACGCACGCGCTTCAGCTCGCGGCCACCCGCCGACGCGCGCCAACGCGCCTCGAAACCCGCGGTGTCGCCGGTTTCGCCGAGGTGCTCGGCCGCGAGCACGCCGCAGCGGATCGCCTGGTGCACGCCCTTGATCTTCGGCACGTTGAGCGTTCCCGCGGCGTCCCCGATCAGCATCAGTCCCGGTGCATCCATGCGCGGCAGCGATTGCCAACCGCCGGCGGCGATCGAACGGGCGCCATACGAGAGGAGTTCGCCACCCTCGAGCAATGCATGGATCCGCGGGTGGTGCTTGAACTGCTGGAATGCCTCGAAGGGCTTGAAACGCGGGTCCTCGTAATCGAGCCCCGCGACATAGCCGACGTACACGCGGTCGCGGTCGAGGTGATACAGGAAACTGCCGCCATAGGTCCGCGAGTCTACCGGCCAACCGACGCTGTGCTGGATGAGGCCTGGCTCGGCGCGCCCCGCCGGAAGCTGCCAGAGTTCCTTGAAGCCGAGACCGTAAGTCTGCGGTTCCCGGCCATCGGCAAGCCCAAGCCGTGCGACGAGCTGTTTCGTTACGCTTCCGCGACAGCCCTCCGCGAGGATCGTCGTGCCCGCCAGAATATCGGGGCCCGGAGCATGGTTCGGGCCCGGCCTCCGCTCGCGGTCGAGGCCCATGTCGCCGATTCGGACGCCAAGCACGCGGCCGTTGTCGTGGAGGAGCGCCTTCGAGGCGGCGAATCCGGGGAACACGTCGACCCCGAGCGCCTCGGCACGTGCGGCCAGGATGGGCGCAAGCTGCCCGAGCGACAGGATGAAATTGCCGCGGTTGTGCATCTGCGGCGGATTGGGCAGGCGCGTGGCGCCTGTTTTCGTGAGGTACCAGAACTCGTCGCGGGTGGCCGGCACGCAGATCTCGGGCGGCGTATCGCGCCAGCCCGGCAGCAGCTCATTGAGTGGCCCGGGCTCGAGCGCGCAGCCCGATATCAGTTGCGCGCCGATCACGGATGCCTTCTCGAGGACGCAGACGCTGCGCTCGGGCTGGAGCTGCTTGAGGCGGATGGCCGAGGCGAGGCCGGCTGGTCCGGCGCCGACGATGACGACGTCGTATTCCATGACGTCGCGGTCGGTCACGGCATTCGCGCCCTCGCGAACTGCGGGAGCGCCCGTACGCTGTCGCCGACCTTCGCAAGGTCGCCCGCGACAACGACGGTCATGCGCTCAGGTAGGATGAACTGCCGCGCCATCTGGCTCACCTGTGCGGGGGTCACCGCCTGGATGTTCGCCACCCAGTGCGTCAGGAAGTCGTCGGGCAGGCCGTGCAGGCTCATGAATGCGAGCTGGCCCAGCACGCCGTTCGGAGACGAATTCGAGATGACGAAGACGCCGGAGCGGTAGTTCTTGACCGGCCCCAGCTCGGCAGCGGTCGGATCCTCGTTACGGAGGCGCTCGATCTCGCGGAAGATCTCGGTGAGCGCGGCGGCGGTGTGCTCGGCCGTGATCTCGGCGCTCATGATCCAGAGCGCGCCGCCGCGGCGCGCGCTGATCGACGAGTCGGGCGAGTAGCTGTAGCCCTTGTCCTCGCGGATGTTCGTCGTGATGCGCGAGCCAAAAGTTCCGCCGAGCAGGCTGTTCATCAGCGTGGTCGGAAAATACAGCACATGCGAGGGATCCGGCACCGGAACGGCGATGCGCACGGACGTCTGCGGCGCGCCCGGGCTGTCCACGAGTGCAAGCTGCAGTGTCTCGCTCGCGACCGCCGGGAGCTCGCTGGGCGGCAGTCCCTCGCGCCAGTCACCGAAAGCCTTGTGGAGCGCCGCCTCGAGTAATGCGCGGTCGTAGCGCCCCGCGACATAAACGTGCGTGCGGCGCGCGCCGAAGTTCCGATCGTAATAGTCGCGCAGCTTCACGATGTCGTATCGGGCGAGCTGGCCGTCCTGCGGCAGCACGCGGCCAAACGGGTGGTCGCCGAAGACGAGTTTCGCGAGCGCCTCGTCCGCGAGCGACTGCGGATCGGAGCGCGCCACCGCGAGGCTGCGCTCGAAGTTCGCCAGCACGCGCGGCAGTTCGGATTCGGGGAAGCGAGGATTTCGCAGAACGTCCGCGAGCAGCTCGGTGGCCGCAACTGCATGCTCGGAAAGCACCGAAATGCTGGCTGTCGTCTGTTCGGCGCCGACGCCGACGGAAAGCGAGCCGCCCATGCCCGCGGACGCCTCGGCGATTTCCGCGGCCGAGCGCGTCGTCGTCCCTTCTTTGAGCATCTCGACGGCGACATCCGGCAGCCACGTATCCTCGCCTTCGTCGATGTTGCCGGTCCGCACCACGGCGAGCACGGTCACCTTCGGCACGCTGCCGAAATCGATGAATGTAATAGCGAGTCCGTTATCGAGGCGCAACGTCTCTTTGGCGGGGAGCTTGAATTCGTGCGGTGCGCCGGGCGCAGGCGGCGTCTCGCGTTCGGCGGCCGCGGCGTTTGCCGCTGCGAGGCAGGCGAGCAGGGCGAGTGCGCGACTCATGGCTTGGCTTCCGCCGCGGGGTCAGGCGCGGGCGCACGGCCCGGAACGACTATCTGCGTCGTACGGCGCGCCGGAGTCAGGTACTTCCGTGCGACCTCGCTGATCAGCTGTGGCGGCACCGCGCGGTAATCCGCTTCGAGACGATTGATCAGGCCCGGGTCGTCGTCGAAGAGCGCGAAGCTCGCGAGCAGGTCGAGGAGACCGAAGCGCGTGCTCGACCCCACGAGGTCATAGAGCGAAGCCCGGATCTTCGTCAGCGCGCGCTCGAGTTCCGCCTGCGAAGGCGGCTCCGACTGCAGGCGGGCGATCTCGGAATCGACGTCAGCAACGATCGCTTCCGGCGCCGCACCCGGGTCATGGACGAGATAGAGCATCCAGAGCATCGGGCCGTCGTAGGTGAATTCATTGCCGAGGAGGTTGATGCCGCCGCCGACGCCACTCGAATAGCCGCGCTGCTGCACGAGCTTCTGCCAGAGCCGGCTGTCCTCGCCCTGCAGCAGGATCGTGTCGAGAAGGCTGAATGCATGGTGTTCGGGCGTGCCGCGTTCCGGCACCTGCCACGCGAGCGCGAGCGCCGGCCGGGGCGCGAGCCGGTCAACGTAGGAGTCACGTTTTTCTGCCAATTGCAGAGGCTCAGTGAGGTCGGGCCGGGCGGGCTGGGCCCGCGCGGGTATCGCCGCGAAATACTTTGCGATCCAGTCGCGCGCCGCCGTGGCATCGAAGTCCCCGGCAACGACGACGACCGCGTTGTTCGGCGCGTAGAACGTATCGAAGAAAGCCTGCGCGTCCTCGAGCGTCGCCGCGTCGAGATCCGCGAGGTCACCGTAGAAGTTGTGCGCGTTGTACCAGTTCTGGTTCGCGACCTGCGGCATCGTGAGCCAGGGAAAGCCGCCGTAGGGCTGGTTCATCGTCGCGTCGCGGACTTCGTTCTTGACGACGCCCTGCTGGTTCACGAGGTTCGCCTGCGTGATCGCGAGCCCCTTCATGCGGTCGGCCTCGGCCCACAACACCGTTTCGAGCGTGTGCGCCGGCACGATCTGGAAGTAGTTCGTGAAGTCGAACCGCGTCGAGCCGTTCAGCACGCCGCCATTGCCCTCGACGAGGCGGATGAATTCCATCTTTCCGAGATTGCCGGAGCCCTGGAACATCAGGTGTTCGAACAGGTGCGCGAAGCCCGTGCGGCCGCGTGGCTCGATGCGAAAACCGATGTGGTAGTACACGCCGACCGTGACCGTCGGCGCCGTCGTGTCGCGCGACAGCACGACCTTGAGGCCATTGTCGAGCTTGTAGTAGTCGATCGGGATGTTGATCCCGCTCGGCGGGGCGGCCGCCGGTGCGGCGCCAGCTTTAGTCGATGCGTGCCCCGAATCCGCGGCAATGTGCGGCTGCGCGACGCAACCGGCCACTGCCGCGACAGCGATCAGACCGCACCATTGCCTGAGATGTTTTCGCATTGCCACGGGCGAGGCTACTTGGGGGCCATGCGGATCGCGCCATCGATCCGGATCGTCTCGCCATTCAGCATACGGTTCGTGCAAATCGCGGCCACCAGTTCGGCGTACTCCTCCGGACGTCCCAGGCGAGGCGGGAAGGGGACCTGCTTGCCGAGCGAGTCCTGCGCTTCCTGCGGGAGGCCCGCCATCATCGGCGTGCCAAAGATGCCGGGAGCGATGCACATGACGCGGATGCCGAAGCGCGCGAGCTCGCGCGCGAGCGGGAGGACCATGCCGGCGACTGCGGCTTTCGAGGTCGCGTAGGCGACCTGGCCGATCTGTCCTTCGAAAGCGGCTACCGACGCCGTGTGAATCAAGAGCCCGCGCTCGCCATCTTCCGCGGGCGCATTGTTCTGCATGATCGCAGCCGCTGCGCGGTCAAGGAGGAAAGTTCCGAGTGTGTTGATGGCGAGCACGCGCTGGAAGGCGGCCGCGGGCAGCGGCCCGTCGCGGCCGAGGAGCTTGCCCGGTGTCGCAACGCCCGCACAGGAGACGGCGAGCGTAAGCCCGCCCATTTGGCTGGCGGCCGCCTGGATGGCCGCGTCGACTTCCGATTCGCTGGTGACATCGCAGCGATGGTAACTTGCGGCCTTGCCGAAGGCAGCCGCGGCCTTGCGGCCGGCTCCGTCCTGCACGTCGAGCAATGCGACCTGGCCGCCGCCCGCGACCAGGCGGGCTGCGGTCGCGTGTCCGAGTCCCGAGGCGCCGCCACTGATGACCGCTTTGACCTGATCGATATTCATGGATTTCCCAGGAGGAGAGTCTACAGCCTAAGTCCCCCGTCCACCTCGACGACGCGGCCCGTGACAAAGTCGTTTTCGGCGATGAAGACCGCCGTCGCCGCGATCTCGGCCGGTTCGCCGAGGCGGTGGAGTGGCACCGCGGCTTTGACCCGCGCGAGCATCTCTGGTTTCATCGCGGCCAGGATCTCGGTGGAGCAGAATCCCGGGGCGATTGCAGCGCTACGGATCCCGTAGCGAGCGAGCTCCTTGGCCCAGACCACCGTCATGGCGGCGACGCCGGCTTTCGCGGCGGAATAATTGGTCTGCCCCGGATTTCCCTCACGGGATATCGACGAGATGTTGACGATCAAGCCGCCACTGCCGAGCTGGATCATTCGCTCCGCACCCTCGCGACCGCAGAGGAAGACGCCGGTCAGGTTGACGTCGATCACGGCCTGCCACTGCGCCAGCGACATCTTGGAATGGATGGCGCCTTCCTGCGCCTTCAGGAGCAGCGCGTCGCGCGTGATTCCGGCGTTGTTGACGAGGACATCGAACCGGCGCAGATCTGCGACGACTGCGTCAAACGCCTTGATGACCTGCGACTCGACCGTGACGTCCGTGACATAGGTGCGTGCGCGAACGCCCTTGGCTTCGCAGTGCGCGCGGGTTTCCGCGAGGCCGGCCGCGTCGCGGTCGATCGCCGCAATATCGGAGCCGCAATCGGCAAACGCGAGCGCCATGGCGCGCCCGATTCCACGGCCTGCACCCGTGATGACCACGACCTTCTTTCCAAGCTGCATGGGTCCCTTTACTGCACTGCGAACACAGGTGCAGAAATATTTATTGGGTCAGGACCTTAGCGATTATTGCGACGCAAGACAACTCAGGCGGGCTCAAGGTCAAACAAGGCGGCCTCCGCCGCCACCCCAATCCGGCGCCGCGCGGCTGTGCCAAACTTCCGTGCGAGCGCCGGGGCGCACTTCGCGCTGCGATCAAGCAGGGGAATGGTCATGCCGCAATATGTCATTGAGCGCGAAATGCCGGGCGTGGGCAAGCTGGGGCCCGCCGACCTCAAGATGGCCTCGCAGACATCCTGCAACGTACTTCGCGACCTCGGTCCCGAGATCCAGTGGGTGCACAGCTACGTCACCGACAACAAGATTTACTGCGTCTATCGCGCGCCGAACGAGGAAATGATCCGCGAGCACGCGCGGCGCGGCGGTTTTCCGGCGAACAAAATTTCGCAAATCCGCGCGCTGATCGACCCGACGACCGCTGAATGAGCGCACGGGGTCGCAAAGCAGGTTTCTGACCGAGGAGTTGGCGATGGCGGACCTGTTCGTCTCCTACGCCCGGAACGACGAACAAACGGCCGTGCGCGTCGCCCAGAGCCTGGGCGACGCCGGCTACCAGGTCTGGCGCGACGACCAGCTTCCTGCACACCGCGCCTATGCCGAGGTCATCGAAGAGCGCTTAAAGGGTGCGAAGGCGGTCATCGTCCTGTGGTCGGCAGAAGCGGCGAGATCCCAATGGGTCCGCGCGGAGGCCGATGCGGCGCGCATCGCCGGCACGCTGGTCCAGGCCAGTCTCGACGGGTCGGTGCCTCCCATGCCATTCAACCAGATCCAGTGTGCCGACCTTCAGCGCTGGACCGGCGAAGCAGCCGCGCCGGGATGGCGCAAGCTCCTTGACAGCATCGCCGCGCTTGCGCCGCCAACTACCCAGAAGGCCGCGCCGCGAGCCGCCCGCCGCACGCTGACGATCTGCGTCCTGCCGTTCCAGAACATGAGCGGCGACATTGAGCAGGAATATTTCAGCGACGGGATCAGCGAGGACATCACCACCGATCTCTCGCAAGTCTCCGCGCTTGTGGTCGTCGCCCGCAATACCGCCTTCACTTTCAAGGGGCGAACGGTGAACGTGTGCGAAATCGCCCGCGAGCTGGACGTCAGCCACGTCCTGGAAGGCAGCGTGCGAAAGGCGGGGCAACGCGTGCGGATTACCGCTCAGCTCATCGACGGCGCCACGGGCGATCAATTGTGGGCCGATCGCTACGACCGGAATCTCGACGACATCTTCGCCATCCAGGATGAAATCTCGAAGGCCATCGTCAGCGCGCTCAAGCTGAATCTGCTTCCCAAGGAAAAGCAGGCGATCGAGCGGCGCGGCACGACCAATGTCGAGGCTTACAACCTGTACCTGATGGCGCGGCAATTCTGGATGACCGGCAATGTCGGCGACCGGCGCCGAGAACAGCGCGTGATGCGGATCTGCGGCCGCGCGGTCGAAATCGATCCCAACTACGCTCAAGCCTGGGCCTTGCTCGCAATCGCACAATCGAGCCTGCGGTACAATTTCGACGAACCGGTCGACGACGGCTTTGCGGCGGCCAATGCGGCACTGTCGATCGATCCGACGATTGCCGAGGCTCATTGCCCGATTGCGCGGCGCTTGTCGGAACACGGCAGGACCGACGAAGCGGTAGCGGAAATTGCACGCGCTCTCGCGCTCGATCCGCAATCCTGGGAGGTTCGCAAGGAAGCCGGGCGGCTCGCCTTGTCTCAACGCCGGCTTGCGGACGCGACAGAACACTACGAGCGGGCGACCGAACTGCTTGAGAGCGACTTCCACGCCTGGGCACTGCTCTCCACCTGCTACCAGGCAACCGGAAACGCCGACAAGGTGAAAGAAACGGCGCGCAAGATGGTCAGCGAAGCCCAAAAAGCGCTGGTGGACGATCCGAGCAACGGTGCCGCACTCGGAATTGCCGCGGGCGGCCTCGCGATCGGCGGGGAGCAAGAACGCGCGCGCGAGTGGATCGACCGCGCGATGCTGCTCGATCCCGATAACGACAATATGCGCTACAATTTCGCTTGCATATTCGCCTGCCACATGCAGGACAAGGAATCGGCGCTGGCGCTGCTCGCAACGACCCTGTTGCGCTCGCGCACGCACTTTGTCGCGGCCCAGACCGACCCCGACTTCGACTGCCTGCGCGACGATCCCCGGTTCGCCGAGCTTGTTGAGCGTGCCCGGACGCGCTTCGGAATGGGCGCCGCGCCGTTCGTCCGCTGATCGCATTCTCGCCCACCGGCCTGTTCACAAGTCGATCCACGAGAATTCTGATCGTCCCTGACGGCCATACGTCCTACCCGTCGATGTCAAAGAGGACGGCCTCCGCGTCCACCAATTCGCCCGCGCGCGCGAGCACGTGGGTGATGCGTCCTGCGCGTCCCGCGCGAATCGCATGCTGCATCTTCATCCCTTCGACGACGGCCAGGACGTCCCCGCGCGCAACGACATCGCCGGCTTTCACGCGCAGTTCGACGACACGTCCCGGCAGGGGCGAAGCGGGATGTGCGTCCGCATCCTCGGCACTGCGCTCAAACGGCCAGGCCGGCGCGAGCGAAATTTCCGTCGCCCCGTCGCCGACGAGTTGCAGGCGCTCGCGATCGCGGATCAGCTCGAATTCGCGCGCACCGCGGCCGGCATCCACCGCGTAGCGTCCGCCGCCGAAGGATTCAACGCGGCCGAGATGCCGCGCCTCGCCGCCTTCGAGTGCGATCCCGTCGCCCGCGGGGCTCGCGCGAAAGCGCTGGAAGGCCGGCGTGCGCAGGCCAACCGACTGTGCGGGCGGCGTGCCGGACCGCCAACCGTCGCCCTGCGACCAGGGTGAATGGCCGGCGCCGGCAGGCCTCCGTTCTGCGAGTGCAAGGCTCGCGGCGAGCAGGAGCGCCTCGGGCCCGGGCGGAGGATCCTGCGTGAGCGTTTCAAGTTCGCGGTCCACGAAGCCGGTATCGACGTCGCCGGCCGCAAATGCCGGATGTGCTGCGATTGCGCGCAACAGCGGCAGATTGTTCGCGACACCGAAAACGGCCGTGCGATCCAGATTCCGCCTCAGCGCCGCCAGCGCGGCAGCGCGGTCGGGGCCGGATGCGATGACTTTCGCGATCATCGGGTCGTAATGGACGCTGATGACGTCGCCGTCGGCGATGCCGGTGTCGATGCGCCAGGTCTCGCTCGCGGGCGGATGCGCGAAGCGCCGGACGCGCCCGACCGAGGGCAGGAAGCCGCGGCGCGGGTCTTCGCTGTAGATGCGCGCCTCGATGGCGTGGCCCTGCTGGCGGATCGCGGACTGGTCGAGCGGCAATCGTTCGCCGGACGCAATACGCAGTTGCCATTCGACGAGATCGAGGCCCGTGACCGACTCGGTGACCGGATGCTCGACCTGAAGGCGCGTGTTCATCTCCATGAAATAGAAGCGCCCGTCGGCGCCGATGATGAACTCGATCGTGCCGGCATTCACGTAGCCGGCGGCTTTCGCCGCGCGCACGGCTGCAGTCGTCATTGCGGCGCGTGTTTCGGCATTGATGAACGGCGAGGGCGATTCCTCGATGATCTTCTGGTAGCGGCGCTGCACTGAGCATTCGCGCTCGAAAAGATGGACGCAGCCGCCGTGGGAATCGCCGAAGACCTGCACCTCGACATGGCGCGGCCGTTGCAGGAAACGCTCGAGCATCAGCCGTCCGTCGCCGAAGGCATTTTCGGCTTCGCCCCGCGCGCCGCGGATGGCTTCCTCGAGCGCCGCAGCCCCGTGCACGACGCGCATACCCTTGCCGCCCCCGCCGGCGACTGCCTTCACGAGCAGCGGATAGCCCACGCGCTCCGCTTCTTTCGCCAGCCGGGCATCCGACTGGTCATCGCCCATGTAGCCCGGCACGACTGGAACGCCGGCGGCGGACACGACGGCCTTGGCCTCGTGCTTGAGACCCATCGCGCGGATGGCCGCGGCCCCCGGACCGACGAATGCGATCCCGGCACGTTCGCAGGATTCGGCGAACGACGCGTTTTCGGACAGGAATCCATAGCCCGGATGAATCGCGTCGGCGCGCGCGTCGTGCGCGGCGGCGATGATCGCGTCCGCGTTCAGGTAGGACTCGCGCGCGGGCGCAGGTCCGATGGCCCGCGCTTCGTCGGCAAGCCGCACGTGCATCGCGTTGAGATCGGCATCCGAATGCACTGCGATCGTGTGCACGCCGAGACGCCGGCAGCTCTTGATCACGCGGCAGGCGATCTCGCCGCGGTTTGCGATCAGCAGGCGCCGGATCCTCATTCGCCGCGGATCCAGCCGGGCTTGCGCCGCTCGAGGAACGCCGTGAGTCCCTCCTTGCCTTCCGTTCCCGCGCGGATGCGCGCTATCCAGCGTGCAGTCTCGGCGAGCATCGCTTCGTCCCCGGTATCGGTGCGGCCGGTCGCGTGACGGATGAGGCGCTTGATCTCGGACTGCGCGGCCGGCCCGCCGGCGAGCAGCGCTTCCACGAGTTCTGCCGCGGCGGCCCCAAGCGACGCATCTTCGGCCACCTCGTGTACGAGCCCGATGCGGAGCGCCGTCTGGGCATCCATCGCCTCGCCGGTCAGAAACCAGCGACGAGCGTGGCGGTGACCGATCGCCCGGATCACATAGGGCGAAATCATTGCGGGGATGAGGCCGAGCCGGACCTCGGACAGCGCGAACCGGGCGCTCGATGCGGCAAGCGCGATGTCGCAGGCGGCGATGAGGCCGATTGCGCCGCCAAAGGCAGCGCCGTTCACGACCGCGACCGTCGGTTGCGGCTGGCGTTCGAGGCGCTCGAGCATCGTCGCAAACCGGCGTGAATCGGCTTCATTGCGTTCCGGCGACGCGTCGCCCGCCGCGCGCATCTCGCCGATGTCGGCGCCGGCGCAGAAGACGCCGTTCGATCCGGTCAGGATCACCGCACGCACGCCGGCGTCGGCTGCAATCGTCTCAAGCGTCTCGGTGAGGCGGGCGACGAGCTCGCCGGACAGAGCATTCCGCGCCCCAGGACGATCGAGGGTCAGCGTGACGATGCCGCGGGTGTCGCGTTCGATGCGCAGCACGGCCATTACATCCGGAACACGCCGTAGGATTCCGGCGCAGGCTGAGGTCCGCGGGCAACGACTTCTAGCGCAAGCCCGAGCACGCGGCGCGTGTCGAGCGGGTCGATGACGCCGTCGTCCCAGAGCCGCGCGCTCGCGTAGTAGGGGTTCCCCTGGCGCTCGTACTGGTCGCGGATGACCGTCATGAACTCGGCTTGCTCTGCTTCCGGCCACTTGCCGCCCTTGACCTCGACACCGTCGCGGCGCACGGTTGCGAGCACGCTCGCGGCCTGTTCGCCGCCCATCACCGAAATGCGGGCGTTCGGCCAAGTCCACAGGAAACGGCCGCCATAGGCGCGCCCGCACATGGCGTAGTTGCCTGCGCCGAACGATCCGCCAATGACGACCGTGAGCTTCGGGACGGTCGAGCAGGCGACTGCCGTCACCATTTTCGCGCCGTCACGCGCGATGCCGCCGCTTTCGTAACGCTTGCCCACCATGAAGCCGGTGATGTTCTGCAGGAAGAGCAAGGGAACCTTGCGGCGGTTCGCGAGCTGGACGAAATGCGCGCCTTTCAGCGCGGACTCGGAGAAGAGAATGCCGTTGTTCGCGAGTATCGCGACGGGAAAGCCCCAGAGATGCGCAAACCCGCAGACGAGCGTCTTGCCATACAGCGCCTTGAATTCGTGGAACTCGGATTCGTCGACGAGGCGCGCGATCACTTCCCGCACGTCGTAAGGCTGGCGCAGGTCCCGCGGCACGATGCCGTAAAGTTCGGAGGCCTCGTGCGCGGGCATGGCCGCCTCGCGGCGTCCGAGCCAGGACTGCGGCCTGTGATTGAGGCTGCCGACGATCTCGCGTGCCATGGCGAGCGCATGCGCATCGTTGTCGGCGAGATGATCGACGACGCCCGAAGTGCGCGCGTGAACGTCTCCGCCGCCCAGCGTTTCCGCGTCGACGACCTCGCCGGTCGCGGCCTTCACTAGTGGCGGGCCGCCGAGGAAGATCGTGCCCTGCTTGCGGACGATGATGGATTCATCGCACATGGCCGGCACATAGGCGCCGCCCGCGGTGCAGGAACCCATCACGACGGCAACCTGCGGAACACCGGCTGCCGACAGGCGCGCCTGGTTGTAGAAAATCCGGCCGAAGTGCTCGCGGTCCGGAAAGACTTCGTCCTGCAGCGGCAGGAAGGCGCCGCCGGAATCGACGAGATAGACGCAAGGCAGCCGGTTCTCGAGCGCGATCTCCTGCGCGCGCAGGTGCTTCTTCACCGTGATCGGGTAATAGGTGCCGCCCTTGACCGTCGCATCGTTGGCGACGACCACGAGTTCGTTGCCGTGGATCCGGCCGATGCCGGCGACGAGTCCCGCGGCCGGCGCGTCATCGCCATACATGCCTCCCGCGGCGAGCGGCGCAATTTCGAGAAAGGGACTGCCGGGATCGAGGAGCGCCTCGATGCGGTCCCGGGGCAGGAGCTTGCCGCGCGCGATGTGCTTCGCACGCGCGTCTTCGCCGCCGCCCGCGGCGGCGATTGACTGCCGCCGCCTGAGCTCGCCGACGAGCGTCGCCATGTGTACGGCGTTCTCGCGGTAGTCGGTGCCGCCGGTGTCGACGCGCGAGGCAATGCGAGTCATGGCGCGGTGGCCCGGAGCAGCTCGCGGCCGATCAACATGCGGCGGATCTCGTTGGTGCCGGCGCCGATCTCATAGAGCTTGGCGTCGCGCAGGATCCGGCCCGCAGGATACTCGTTGATGTAGCCATTTCCGCCCAGCACCTGGATCGCCTCGAGTCCCGCGCGCGTCGCGTTTTCGGAAGCCGCGAGCAGGCAGGCTGCCGCGTCATAACGGGTCGCACGTCCCGCGTCACAGGCACGCGCCACCGAATAGGCGTAGGCGCGCGAGGAATTGCAGGCGGCATAGAGATCCGCAAGCTTCGCCTGCATGATCTGGAAACTGCCGATCGGACGGCCGAACTGCACGCGATCGTGCAGGTAGGGCACGATCAGGTCGAGGGCCGCCCGCATCAGGCCGAGCGGGCCGCCCGTCAGCACGAGTCGCTCGTAGTCGAGGCCTGACATCAGGATCTCCACGCCGCCACCGGCCTCGCCGAGCACGTTCGCATCCGGCACATGGCAATCCTCGAACACCAGTTCGCAGGTATCGGAGCCGCGCATGCCGAACTTGTCGAGTTTCTGGGCGGCGCGAAAGCCCTTCATCCCGCGTTCGACGATGAATGCGGTAATCCCCCTGGCGCCGCTTCCCGGTTCGATCGTCGCATAGATCACGGCCGTGTCCGCCTCCGGCCCATTCGTGATCCACATCTTGGATCCGTTCAGCACATATCCGTCCGCCCCGCGGTCCGCGCGAGTGCGCATCGAGACGACATCGGAACCCGAGCCGGGCTCGCTCATCGCGAGCGCGCCGACGTCCTCGCCGGTGACGAGGCGGGGGAGGTAACGGCGTTTCTGCTCGTCGGTCCCGAAGCGGCGGAGCTGGTTCACGCATAGATTTGAATGCGCACCGTAGGAGAGGCCGATCGAGCCCGATGCCCGGCTGATTTCCTCCATGGCGACGACGTGCTCCAGGTAGCCGAAGCCGAGACCGCCGTACTCCTCGGGCACGGTCATGCCGAGGAGGCCCATGGCGCCCATTTCGGGCCACAGTTCGCGCGGGAAGCGATTGCTTCGATCGATCTCGTCCGCCTGGGGGGCGATCCGCCGCTCTGCAAAATCGCGCACGGCCCGGCGCAGCTCGTCGACGCGCGGTCCCAGTTCGAAATCGAAATCGATCGAAAACATGAGGCTCTCCGCGCCGAAGGATAGACTTGCCTGCGTCATCATATTGTCCGACAATCCGACAGGCAAGTGTCTGCGCCCAAACGGTGACCCATGTTCGAACCCCTCGGTTACGCCCCCGCCTATTGGCGAGTTTCGGAAGCCATCCGTGTCCGGATCCTCAAGCGTGAACTGCTGGAGGGCCAGCCCCTGCCGACCGAAACCGAGCTGGCGCGGCAGTTCGAGGTCAATCGTTCGACGGTTCGTGAGGCGCTGCGGAAGCTTGAATCCGGGGGACTGCTCGGCCGTCGCCGCGGCGGCAAGCGGCTTTACGTCACCCGGCCGACGCGGGAAACCGTAGGTGGCGGATTGTCGCAGGCGCTGGCGCTGCATCGCGCGCGTGTCGTCGACGTCTGGGAAGCATTGCAGGCCGTGCAACCCGGCATCGCTGCGGCGGCCGCCGAGCGGCGCTCTGCGGATGCGCTCGCAGTACTCGAGGCCGCAGCGCGGCGCTTCGCGGGCCGCCAGGGCGAGCGAGAGGCCGCCGTCGCGGACGTCGCCGGTTTCTTCGATGCGCTGGGCGAGGCGAGTGCGAATCCCGTCTTCACGCTCCTGAACGAGCCTCTGCTCCGGCTGCTGAAGCCGAGTCTCGCGGTGATCATCGATCGCGTGCCGCAGGCCCGCTCACGCATCGAGGCAGCCCAGAAGGAGATCGTCGCCGCGGTGAAGGCGCGCGACCCGAAAGGCGCGGCCGACTGGATGGCTCGGCACGCGCGCGACTTCCGCCGCGGCTATGAAGTCGCGGGCATTCCACTCTCGACGGAGGTCGGGGAAGAGCTAGGTGACGCGCCCGAGGTCAGGTAAGTTCGACGGCGACCGCGGTCGCCTCGCCGCCGCCGATGCAGAGCGCGGCGAGCCCGCGCATCTTGCCGTGACGCAGAAGCGCGTGAACGAGCGTCGTCAGGATGCGGGCTCCTGTCGCCCCGATCGGATGGCCGAGAGCGCAGGCGCCGCCATGCACATTGACCCGGTCGTGCGGAATGCCGATATCTTTCATGGCGGCCATTGTCACGACGGCAAAGGCCTCGTTGATCTCGTACAGCTCGACGTCCGCGGCCTTCCAGCCCGCGCGCTTGAGCGCGGTCTGGATGGCGCCGACCGGGGCGGTTGTGAACCACTCGGGTTCGTGGGCGTGGCTCGCGTGCGAAACGATTCGCGCAACCGGCTTGAGTCCGGCCTTCGTCGCCGCGCTCGCGCGGGCGAGCAGGATAGCGGACGCGCCATCCGCGATCGACGACGAAGAAGCCGCGGTGACGGTGCCGTCCTTGCCGAACGCCGGCTTCAGGCTCGGGATCTTGTCGATGGAAACGGTGAACGGCGTTTCGTCCCGGGAGACGACTCGCTCGCCCTTGCGGTCGGTGATCTTGACAGGCGCGATCTCGGCGTCGAATGCGCCCGACTCGATGGCCGCGAGTGCGCGACGGACGGATTCGGCGGCAAAGGCGTCCTGGTCGGCACGGCTGAATCCGTATTTCGCCGCGGTCGAGTCGGCGAAACAGCCCATGAGCTTGCCATCCCACGGACTCTGCAGGCCGTCGTAGAACATGTGATCGAGGATCTCGCCGTGGCCCATCCGGTAGCCAGCGCGGGCCTTGGGCAGGAGGTACGGGGCGTTCGTCATCGACTCGAGACCGCCGGCCAGCACGAAGTCGGCGCTGCCGGCGCCGATGTGGTCGGCCCCGTACATGACCGCGCGCATGCCGGACCCGCACATCTTGTTGACCGTGGTCGTCGGAACCGAGCGGGGCAGTCCGCCGCCGAGCGACGCCTGGCGGCCCGGCGCCTGACCCTGGCCGGCTGGCAGCACGCAGCCCATCACGACTTCGTTGACGATTGCGGGATCGGCGCCTGCGGTCTCCATCGCAGCCCGGATTGCTGCGGCGCCCAAGGCATGGCCGGGTACGGTGGCAAAGACGCCGAGCATCGCGCCGATCGGGGTCCGGCGGGCACTCAGGATGACGACGGGATCGCTGGCCATGGGTTCAGTCCTGCAGCTTGGAATGGGGTGTATTTTGCCCTGCAAAAGGGCAGCTGTCGCCCCCGCTTCGAAGACCTCGCGGTGGCCCGATCAACCGGCCGCAGCGCGCTGCCAGTGTTCGACCAGCTGGGTCAGCCTCGGCTTGAGCTCGGCAAAGCGCAGCGGCTTGAAGAGCACGGTGACGCCAGCCGGCAGCCCGCCACGCTCGGCAATCGTGTGCTCGGTGAGGGCCGTGACGACAATGATCTCGAGCTCGCTGATCGCGCCCGAGGTGCGCAGCGCCCGGAGCATCCCGAAGCCGTCGATGCCCGGCATCCTGAGGTCCGTTATCAGGAGATCGGGACGCGAAGCGCCGATCTGGAGCAGGGCATCGAATCCACTCGGCACGCTTTGAAGATGGATCGGCAATTCCCAGGAGCGAAGATGCAGTTCGAAAAGTTGCCGGAAATCCGGTTCGTCCTCGACGATCAGCACCTGGTAATTGCCGCCGGACGGGCGCCGCGCGCCGACGCCCGCGCGCCGCTGCAGGAGTTCATCGATCGAGGTGGTCAGGATCCTGCGATGGCCGCCGGGTGTCTTCCAGGCGCGCAGGAGGCCCGCCTCGGACCAGAGCTGCACAGTGCGCAGCGAAACGCCGAGGCGATCCGCCGCCTCGCGCGTCGAACAGACATCACGCCCGGTTTCCACCCAGAGCCACTCCCAGAGCCGCAATCGACGGCGGGAATGACAGCATCGCGGGCCATGGATTGCAACGTTAAACTGTCCATCCGTCGAGCTGGAGACACCCGATGAGCAGCCCGGCCGAACGGATCGACAAATTGGCGGCAGCGAAGCGCGGACCCCTGCGCTTCGTCAGCGCAGCCTCGCTCTTCGACGGCCATGACGCGGCCATCAACATCATCCGGCGGATCCTGCAGGCCCACGGGGCCGAAGTCGTGCACCTCGGCCACAACCGGAGCGTCGCGGACATCGTGCGCGCGGCCATCCAGGAGGATGCCGACGGCATCGCGGTCAGTAGTTACCAGGGCGGTCACAACGAGTACTTCCGCTACATGGTGGACATGCTGAAGGCCGAGGGTGCAGGGCACGTGAAAGTCGTGGTCGGCGGCGGCGGCACGATTGCGCCGCACGAAGTGGCCGGGCTCGAGGCCTACGGTATCGAGAAAATCTACACGCCGGACGACGGGCTCCGGCTCGGTCTCGACGGGATGATCGAGGACGTGTTCCGCAGGGTGCTCTCGGTGCCGCGGCCTGCGTTTGATGGAAACACCGTCACGGCCGAAGACCCGGTGGGCCTTGCGCGCGCGATCACCCTTCTCGAATTGGGCGGCGACGAAGGGACGATCTCGCGGTTGCGTGGCCTCGCTTCGAAGGCGCTGAACCGGCCGCCCGTGCTCGGCATCACGGGCACCGGCGGCGCCGGCAAGTCGTCGCTGACCGACGAAATCCTGAACCGGATTGTGCGCTTCTTCCCCGGCCGGCGCGTCGCCGTCGTCGCGATGGACCCGACGCGCCGCCGTTCGGGCGGTGCGCTGCTCGGCGACCGCATCCGCATGAACTCGCTCGCCAACGAGCAGCTCTTCATGCGCTCCCTTGCAACCCGTCGCCAGCATCTCGCGACTTCCGCGGTCCTCGCCGACACGGTCCAGTTGCTGAAGTCGGCGGGCTTCGACCTGATCGTCGTCGAGACGGCCGGCATCGGGCAGAGCGATACCGAGATCGTCGACCTCGTCGACCTCTCGATGTACGTGATGACGGCGGACTACGGCGCCGCGAGCCAGCTCGAAAAGATCGACATGCTGGACTTTGCAGACTTCGTCGTGCTGAACAAGTTCGAGAAGCGGGGCGCCGAGGACGCGCTGCGCGACGTGCGCAAGCAAGTGGCGCGGAACCGCAAGCTGTTCAAGACGCCGCCCGAGCAGTTGCCGGTTTTTCCCACGATCGCAAGTCAGTTCAACGATGCGGGCGTCAATGCATTGTTCGGCGCCCTGTGCGCGAAGCTGCATGAACAGTGGGGACGCCTGAGGACCTGGCAGCCCGAGAACCTGACTCCAGTCGGGCCGCCGACGCGCCAGGCCATCATCCCGGGCTCCCGGGTCCGCTATCTCGCCGAGATCGCCGGGAGCGGTCGCGAGGCACAGCGCGGAGCGCAGGCGGCTGCCGAGGCGGCCTCACGCGCGCATGGTCTCTACCGGGCGCTGGTTGCGCTCGGCGACGCGGGACTTCCAGCGCCGCTCGGCCGGTTTGCCGAGTCGGCGCCCGCGGGCGGCGACGCATCCGTCGCGCGCCTGCGCCGGGAGTACAACGCGGCGCTCGATGCCATCGGAACGGAGGGCATTGCGCTCCTCAAGGACTGGCCGGCACGGCGCGAAGCGGCAGCCGCCGACGAGTTCAGCTATCGCGTGCGCGATCGCGAAGTGCGCGGGCCGAACTACAGCGAATCGCTTTCGCACCTGCGGATGCCGAAGATCGCGACGCCGCGCTTCGACGACTGGGGCGCGCAGCTCGCCTTCCTGCTGACGGAAAACCTGCCGGGCGCGTACCCGTACACAGGCGGCATCTATCCCTACCGGCGCGAGGACGAGGATCCGACGCGGATGTTCGCGGGCGAGGGCATGCCCGAGCGCACCAACCGGCGATTCCATTATCTCGCGCGGGGCCACCAGGCGACGCGGCTCTCGACGGCCTTCGATTCGACGACGCTTTACGGCGAGGACCCTGACGAGCGGCCCGATATCTATGGCCGCATCGGCAACTCGGGCGTCTCGATCGCCTCGCTCGACGACATGAAGCGCTTGTATTCCGGCTTCGACCTGTGCGCGCCGTCGACCTCGGTCTCGATGACGATCAACGGGCCGGCGCCGATGATCCTCGCGATGTTCATGAATACGGCCGTGGACCAGCAGGTCGAGAGGCACCTGCGGGAGACCGGACGCTGGGCCGAGGCCGAGGCGAAGATCGCCAGTGTGTTTGCGGGGCGGGAACGGCCGCACTATCGCGGCGAGCTGCCGGCAGGCCACGACGGCAGCGGCCTCGCTCTCCTCGGCGTGAGCGGCGACGCGGTGGTCGACTCTGGGACCTACTCCAGGATCCGTGCGGATGCGCTTGCGCGCGTGCGCGGGACGGTGCAGGCCGACATCCTCAAGGAGGACCAGGCCCAGAACACCTGCATATTCTCGACCGAATTTGCGCTGCGCATGATGGGCGACGTGCAGCAGTTCTTCACCGACAACCGGGTGCGCAATTTCTATTCGGTCTCGATCTCCGGTTATCACATTGCGGAGGCGGGGGCGAATCCGGTCTCGCAGCTCGCATTCACATTGGCGAACGGATTCACGATCGTCGAGTACTACCTCTCTCGCGGGATGAAGGTCGATGACTTCGCGCCGAACCTCTCTTTCTTCTTCTCGAACGGAATGGACCCCGAATACGCGGTGATCGGACGCGTTGCGCGCCGCATATGGGCGCGCGCCATGCGCGAACGCTACGGCGCCTCGCCACGCAGCCAGATGCTCAAGTACCACGTGCAGACCTCGGGCCGTTCGCTGCACGCGCGCGAAATCCAGTTCAACGACATCCGCACGACGCTGCAGGCGATGTACGCGCTCTTCGACAGCTGCAACAGCCTGCACACGAATGCCTATGACGAGGCGATCACGACGCCGACGGAGGAGAGCGTTCGCCGCGCGGTGGCGATCCAGCTCATCATCGCGCGCGAGCTTGGACTCAACCAGAATCAGAATCCCTGGCAGGGATCGTTCGCAGTCGAGAGGCTGACCGACATGGTCGAGGAGGCGGTCTACGCCGAATTCGACAGCCTGTCAGGGCGCGGCGGCGTGCTGGGGGCGATGGAGACCATGTACCAGCGCGGCAAGATTCAGGAAGAGTCGCTCTACTACGAGCACAAGAAGCACGACGGGACCCTGCCCATCGTCGGCGTGAACACCTTCCTGCCAGAGCACGGTGCCGGCGACGAAAACAGGAATGCCGAGCTCATCCGTTCGACCGAGGAAGAGAAGGCGTTGCAAGTGGCTTCGGTCCGCGCCTACAACGAGGTGCACGCCGCGGCGCAGGAGCCGGCACTAGGGAAACTGCAGGCGGCGGCCGCAGCCGGCGGCAACGTGTTTGCCGAACTCATGGAGACCGTGAAGTCGGCGTCGCTCGGGCGAATCTCGCGCGCGCTCTATGCCGTGGGCGGCCAGTATCGCCGCAACATGTAGCGGAACATCCAAAGGGGACGCGCCCCTCTAGAGGGGCGCGACCACTTTAGAGCATCGGCTCGTCCAGCGCCGCTCCGATCCTTTCACGTGCCGCGTCACGGAGGTGCGTTGCCGTGTCGCCGCCGCCCGTCTGTGCCGGCAGCGGCTCCAGCACCTCGACCTCGATGCGGCCCCAGCGCGGGAGGATTCTTCCGCCGCCGAGCACCTGGCGCGTGCCGCGGATCGCGACCGGCGCGACCGGCGCGCCCGCGCGGGCGGCCGCGGCGAAGGCGCCGCCGTGGAAGCGGGCGAGGCCGGGCTCGCGATTGAACGTGCCCTCGGGAAAGAACGCGATTGCCTGGCCCTGCTCGACCGATCGCAGGATGCGCCGCGCATCGCTGCCTCCCTCGTGGCGATTGCGCCGTTCGACGAAGTGATGGCCGAGCCGCTGCAGCAAGAAACCCGCGACCGGCAGGCGCAAGGCCTCTTTCTTGATCACGAAGCCAAAGCGAGGCGGCAGGAACGCAAAGAGCAGAGGTCCGTCGAGGTAGCTTGCGTGGTTCGCAACGATGATGCAGGCGCTGGCGGGCAAGCGCTCGAGCCCCAGCGTGCGGACTGGGAGTCCGCAGAGCCTGAAATACGAGCGCCCGATGGCACCCGCAACGGCGCGGCGCGCCTCGAGCCTCGACAGCACGAGGATCAGCAGGGTGGCCACCAGGATGGCCGGTACCGTCAGCAGCCAGACCCAGAGGCCCCACACGATGCGGAACGGATTCAATGTCATTGCGGGCGCCACCGGAATGCGAGCGGGTACTGTGAACTGGTTCCGGTTATGTTAATGGTCATGGGGGTCTGTGAGACCGGTCACGTTCGACCGCATCCGGGCCAAACCATACTGCGTCTGCATTCTGTCGCACCAGCCCGCCTTGCGCGATTCCGCGAAGACGTGGCCGACCGCGACATGTTGCAAGGCAGGTCCATGAGCGGAGCTATGAAGTCTTCGACATCGGTGCGCGCGGCGACGCTCGCGACCGCAAGCGGGTCGGATGAAGCCGTCGAGCCGATGATCGTGCGTTTCCTCGACGCGGTCTGGATGGAGCGCGGCCTTTCGCCGAACACGCTCGCCGCCTATCGCGCCGACCTGACCGCGCTTTCGCGCTGGCTGCGGCAGCGCAGCACCAACCTCGAACGCACCACGCGCAACGACCTTCTCGGATTCATCGCATGGCGCGTCGAGACGGGCGCACGCCCGCGGTCCACGGCGCGCCAGCTCTCGAGCTTCCGGCGCTTCTTCCGGTATCTCGTGCGCGACAACGCAATCAAGGAGGACCCGACCGCGCAGATCGCCATGCCGAAGATCGGACGCAGTCTGCCGCGCTCGCTCACCGAAGCCCAGGTCGATGCGCTCCTCGCGGCGCCGCAAACCAGCGACCCGCTTGGCCACCGTGACCGCACCATGCTCGAGGTTCTCTATGCGACGGGACTGCGTGTCTCCGAACTCGTAAGCCTTCGGCACAGCCAGGTCAACCTCAACCAGGGTGTACTCCGCGTCGTCGGCAAGGGCAATCGCGAACGCCTGATCCCGCTCGGCGAAGAGGCGGTGCGCTGGCTGACCGAGTTCGTGCGCGGTGCCCGCAGCGAGATCCTGCTCGATCGCCAGACCGATCACCTGTTTCCCACCCGGCGCGGCGACCGCATGACGCGCCAGGCCTTCTGGCACATCATCAAGCGCTACGCCAAGAAGGGCGGCGTCGAGAAAGAGCTCTCGCCGCACACGCTGCGCCACGCATTCGCGACCCACCTCTTGAATCACGGTGCGGACCTGCGCGTCGTGCAGATGCTTCTTGGCCACAGCGACCTTTCCACGACCCAGATCTACACGCACGTGGCACGCGAGCGCATGAAGGAACTGCACGCGCAGCACCACCCGCGCGGCTGATAAACTGCCGGCCTGGACCCGAACTGGGACCCCGGAGCGGGGTCGAAGCAGGGTCGATTCAAGCCAAGAGGCCTGCGTGCCGACGATCCGCCACCTGCTGTTTCCCATTGTCGCGTCCCTGGGGCTCGCGGGCTCGGGGCAGGCCGCCCCGCAGGCGCCAAAACCCGATGTCCGCGCCGAGATCGCGCGCCGTCTCGACATCAAGGTCGAGGACATCCGGCCGTCGCCGATCGCCGGGCTGTACGAGGTCAGCTCGGGAACGGAAATCGGCTACGTTTCCGTGGACGGCCGCTTCTACGTCAACGGCGACGTGTTCGACATGAATACGAAGCACAACCTCACAGAGGACAAGCGCAAGCAGGGGCGCCTCCTGCTTCTCGCAGGCATCAAGGACGCCGACGCGATCGTGTTCACGCCGAAAGGTACCTTGCAGCATACGGTCACGGTGTTCACCGACGTCGACTGCGTGCACTGCCGCCGCATGCACCAGGAAATCGGCGAACTCAACCGGCTCGGGATCCGTGTCCGCTACCTGATGTTCCCGCGGGGCGGCCCCGACACCGAGTCCTGGCGCAAGGCGGAGGCCGTGTGGTGCAGCGCTGACCGGAAAGATGCACTGACACGGGCGAAGCGCGGCGAGACGATCGCGTCCGGCCGCTGTGAAACCCCGATCGCAGCCCAGTACGAACTGGGGCGCCAGCTCGGCATCAGCGGGACTCCCGGCATCATCACGGAAACTGGCGAGTTCCTGCCTGGCTACGCATCCGCGGCCTATCTCGCCGCGTATCTCTCGGAGCCCGAGGCGACTGCCGCGACGAACTGAGACTCACCGCTCGAGCAGCGGGAGCTTGTCCGGAACATCCTTCCAGGCGTCGGCATCGGCCGGCGGTTCCTTGCGCTGGGCGATGACGGGCCACTCCTTTGCGAGCTCCGCGTTGAGCGCGAGGAACTGTTCCTGGCCGGCGGGAACCTCTTCTTCGGAGTAGATCGCGTCGACGGGGCATTCGGGCTCGCAGAGCGTGCAGTCGATGCACTCCTCGGGATCGATCACGAGGAAATTCGGCCCCTCGTGGAAACAGTCCACAGGACAGACTTCAACGCAGTCCATGTACTTGCACTTGATGCAGGTTTCGGTGACGACGAAGGTCATGCGGCGATTCTGGCGGCCCACCCGCTCTTGGAGCGGCGCATTGTGCCATAGCGCCGCCGTATCACGTTCAGGGGATCGTGTGATAGTGAAGGTCGGCGCGCCCGGCGGCGCGGTCCGCGAAATAGCGGCGCAGCGTGAACTCGACGCTCTTGAAGGCGATCTCTCGCCAGGGAATGTCCCGCTCGTCGCAGAGTATTGTCTCGAGACTTTCCTGGCCGACGCCGTATGAGGTACCGGAAAGCCTCGCGCGGAACATCACGTGGACTTGCTCCGCGTGCAGCACGTGCACGATCGCGCAAAGGTTCCCGATCTCGACCTGCGCGAGCGCCTCTTCGAGGCACTCGCGCGCCGCGGCCTGCTGCAGGGTCTCGCCGGTCTCCATGAAGCCCGCCGGAATCGTCCAGTAGCCGCGGCGCGGCTCGATCGCGCGGCGGCATATCAGGATTCGACCTTCGTGTTCCGGAACGGAGCCCGTCACGAGCTTCGGATTGCGGTAGTGGATCGTGCCGCAGGAAGTGCATACGGATCGAGGCAGGTGGTCGCCTTCGGGAATGCGCTGCGTCACCGGGGCGGCGCAGTTTGGGCAGAATTTCATCGGCCCGATTGTCGTCGCGCATGCCGGCGCTGCCAAGGGCAGTCGGCAGGAGCAGGCGGCCTTATACTCGCGCCTCGGCACGCCGGGATGGCGGAATTGGCAGACGCAGTGGACTCAAAATCCACCGGATCGGAAGATTCTTGCGGGTTCGACTCCCGCTCCCGGCACCAGCCTTGTCTTTCCGTAAGTCAGCGTTGTTACTGTGATATTCGCGCTGGCGATTTCTCCACCAAGTTGCGGCATCTTCATGCCGGGACCAGCCCCGGCGGCCCGAGTCTGCCGCCAATTGGCGGCAACACGGTACTTATGCAGTACGCTTGCAGTCGAGTCAATGCAACGCGTCCCTTCGGCCACGGCCCGCATATACAAGCTGAAGGCGGGTGCTCATTCGAGTGTCGGTGGGAGGGGAAGGGACCGCCACACGCCCCACTAAGCTGCTATGCGGGTCGGCTGACGCGTCGTCTGTGGCCAAGAAAACACGAGGCCTCGCGCGCGCGCGTAGGCACGTCAGCGCCCGTGCGGCCTAGTCTGACCCGCCTCGGCCCCCGGTGGGCCGGTGGTACGGTTGGCCGGAGGTACGGTGCTACGTCACGGTACGGTGCTACTAGCGACTCCGGAGAGCCAGATGATCCTGCTCCCCCTATACGGCACGGTTCACCATAACGGCAAGAGCTACTAGCAGTCTCGTCCTTAGAGATTTCTCCGAGACGCGTGCAGATGTAGCTTGCGAGCGACCAGTGACCCGTCCCTATCATCGCCCACTGGAGTTGCGCGCTGAGTTGGCGTGGAGGATTCAATGAGTACACGGAAGAAGCCGCCTGCGAAACGGTACCCTCCGGCGCCAACTCGCCTGACCGCGAAGCAAAAGGCGGGGATGGCAGTGCTCGTGAAGACGGGGCAGTTGGAGCCCCTGCTTCGAGACCTTCTCACCCACCTCGAAGCGGCAGAGAACAAGCACTAGCAGCCGCCGCATGACGGCAGCGGCGGCGCGCCGCAGGCGCAACAATGGCCCGCGCGCCTGCGACGCGCTCGCTCAACGCTGTCACGGACCACTCCAACGCATAGTTAGGTCGCATTCGACTTGCAAATCAGCCCCGTGGGACTTTTGTACACAGCAACACCTTTCATGGTGACTGGCCTGATATGAAGCATGTCTGCAACAAGGGCGCGATTCGTTGGACGTGAGGCAGCGAGTCTATTGGTTCGCGTCGGCGGGCGTATTCATTAGAGAGTTTCCTCTCCTCCGCCGTTGTGTTTTGTTCGGTAGTGTCCCAAAGGCATTGACACAGGGAAGTTACTCTATCCAAATCGAACTCCCCGCCCTCGGCTCGTACACGGTTGTAGTACTGCTTTTCACAGCCCGCACGGAAGTTGAGCATCTCGACATCAAGGGGCGATAGAGGATGATTTATTAGGTACTGCGCCAAAAAGCGTGAGACGTTCGGCGTCTTTCGAGCGATGTCCTGCTCACCCGACTCAACCCGTCCGAATAGGTATTCGCAATAGGCCATCTGTTCAGCCTTGGACAGGGCCCGAATTGTAGTAATGCCAACATTGGTGAATTCATCGCGCGCCGACTTCCACGATTCTGGCGCGGTCTTTGTGAATGAATAAATAGCCTTGAATTCGTCCTCGTTCCGATCAAGCCAAGCCAATGCATATCCGTGTATGGCTGTTTTATGCTCCGGCATGACTGACGCGCATACGTTCCTCATCTCATCAATGTGACGGAAGTCCACTGCGCCCATGGTCAGCGCTTCGTCTGGACTGGCAGCGTCAAGCAGAGCAGCGGCACGCGCCGAAATGTGCACACAGCACAGCGCGGCGAAGACGACTAACAGGCGCATTCTTGGGTTACCTAACGTCCGCGATAAGCGGCGGCGCGCAGTTGGCGCGGCGCTTGCTGAGTCAGCACTTTGGATTCCGGTGGCAAGTCCTGCAAGCGGCGTGACGACAAGCGACGACCGCCGCATCGCATAGTTAGGCAGCGGGTTGCCAGCAGCTGACTTAGCAACGACCTCAGCCCTCCAACTCTGGACACTTGAAGTTCTTACTAGATCTTTCTATGGAGATCCTCTCAAGTACGCTTGCTTCGGATTCCAAAGAAAGGACGGGTCCGGCGGAGAAGATTTGGACATAGAGTCGGTTCTTATCTCTCCCGACGTGGGGTGGGCCGCTGCCTTCGCACAAAACCTCAAAACTCGTTGCGTCGGCTCCATCGATCACCTTTCGAGGCATTGCGTCGATGTCGAACACTTTCGCGGAGTCCTGAGCAAAGATAGATCGGAAGCCATCGCGCTTCGATAAGACGCGGAACGTAGCTGGATCAGCGCCTAGCGACTCGCAAATACCATCGACCATGATGTAGACGCGCGAGCTGTCGGCGAAATACGGTGCCCACGGTAGTGCGCGAAAGGTCAGCGGTTTGTCCGAGATGACGGTGTTTCGGCAAAAGACGTGACGATGGTCAAATCCGTAATGTTGCGAGCGCCCGTCGACCGTGAACTCGACCCCAGAGAACGACGCGGGATCTGCCGACTCAACAACCTCGCCCCACCAGTACACATGGGCCGTACCGGCGGCGTATGGGCCTGAGGCGACGCGAAAGCCAGTCGGCTGTTCGCCAACCAACCGACGATCCTGATAGAACACCGCCTTCCGATCGACTGCGTACCACTGATTCAAGGGAGCAAACGACGGGACATCCGCTCCGACAAGGGGACTGGAGCCACCCTCGAACCAGTTGCCACCAGGGCTGAAGAGTATCTTCGTGTGCCCTCGATTGTAGAAGTGATTGGAACTGGCCTCTTCATCGACTGCAGGTCCCAAGGGATTGCACGCAGCGACGGGAATCGCCAGAGACAGTAGACCAACAATGCGTTTGAAGCGATCCAAGCTCGCCTGCCTAACGTCCGCGTTGAGCGAGCCGCGCGAGGCGCGGCCGGCGCGCCGCAGGCGCACAATGGTTCCGCGCGCCTGCGGCGCGCGCGCTCAACGCTGTCACGGGCCGCGCCAACGCATTGTTAGGCGGTGTCACCACGAACCTCGTTTAACGTCTTTCCAACTGGGGTGAACGGGAATCCCGGCTTCGTTAGCAAGCAGCATATACACCCAAGGGTCGTACTTTGCGAGACGCATGACTGTGTCGTCGCGTTTGATATAGATGAACTTTGGAGAAACAGATTGTATTGGCACAAGCACTTCGTCGAATAGCAGTGCTGAACGCTCAGGGAGCGCAAGTGTCGCGCGCGAGGCGTAACGAACGTAGAGCTGTGTTGGGACTACAGCTTCATGGTGCCATTCCTGCAGCGTAGCGTCCGTGATTAGGTCTTGGTACAACGCTGAAAGCATCAACTTGTGGAGCCAGAACTTGATTACCCTGTTCTGGTCTTGATCGAACTCCCTAGTTTGTCCAGCGTTCGTGACCTGCAAAGTCGAAATGTCATGCAACGAATCTTGCGCAAAGGAGATTGGCGACAACATCGACTCTACCGCGAGAAAGAGCAAAAGCGCCTTCATGGCAAGCAACTGCGGCCTAGCTTCCGCAATCAGTGGCGGCGCGCAGTTGGCGCGTCGCTTGCCGAGCGAAACCTATCGGAACTGCTTGCAGTCCCTGCAAGCGGCGTGACGACAAGCGGCGAACGCTGCATCGCATAGTTAGGTGTCATCGCTGTTCGGAGTAATGACGATGTCAGAGAACAAGACATCTGCCGCTGAGCAGGCGAGCGAAAGTCTGTCTTGCTCAAAATTATTGATCTCCAGTGTGGCGGATTCGTCACCTACCGTGACATTCACGTCGCCGGATCTTGACATCGCCAGTGTGAACGGAAGCGGTTTGCCTTTCCAAGGATACGTCAAGATTACGGTCTGAGCGGTAGGATCGTCTGGATTGACGATGCCTACCTGCAGAAGGTCAATTGACTTGTGGCGTTGCAGAAAGAACTGAAACCCGGTCTGCGCGTCAGACGTACTGATGAGCAATACGGAAGCTACGGGCGCCCACTTGAACTGATAGTGCAAATGGTCGAACTCAATCGTTCCCTGCACTCGCAGGTCAAGTGACTTGATTCCGGTTGTCCATGTTGAAGCCGATCCAGGCTCGGCATCGCAGTCGAATGCCATGGGAGGCACCAGAACTTGTGCATCGAGAGTGGTTGGAGCCACGAGCAAGACCACCAGGAACAAGGTGTTGACTACTCGGCTCACGATGACACGTAACATCCACAATCAGTGGCGGCGCGCAATCGGCACGCCGCTTGCAGTTTCTGCAAGCGGCGTGACGTCCAGCGCGGAGTATTGTATCGCGTAGTTACGATTCACCTTTGGTGGACGTGATGACAATGTCAGAGAACTTAACGTGGGCCGTTGAGCAGGCAAGTACTAGCTTGTCTTGTTCAAGGCCATTCACTTTCAGCGAGGCGGCTTTGTCGCCTATCGTGACATTTACTTCACCGGAACTTGATATCGTCAGTGAGAACGGCAGCGGGCTACCTTTCCAGGGGTAGGTCAAAACAGTGCGGCCGGTTGGATCATCGGTACTGACGATCCGGGCATGCAGCAGGTCAACTGACCTGCGGGATTGCCTAGAGAGTTGCAATCCGTTGCGCACGTCTGATTTGCTGATGAGCAATATGGTGGCTCCCGGCGCCCAGTTGAAGTGGTCGCGCAAGCGAATGAATTGAATCGTCCCCTGCACGCGCAGATCTGGCGAACGGATTCCGGTCGTCCATGATGACGCATATCCAGGGGTAGCATCACAGTCGAAATTAATGGGAGGCGCTAAGACCTGTGCTTGGGTAGAGATTGGAGCCACGAACATGGCCACCAGGAACAAAATGTTGACAACTTTGCTCACGATGACACCTAACGTCCGCGTTGAGCGGGCCGCGCAGAGCGCGGCTGGCGCGCCGCAGGCGCACAATTTCTCCGCGCGCCTGCGGCGCGCTCGCTCAACGCTGTAACGGACCGCTCGAGCGCATAGTTAGGTGGCAGCACGCTAACGGTACGTAATTGGATTTGCGTATCCAGGAACATCGGAGCAGCGCCTTGTGGAGAAGGCCTTCGAGAGATCGCCTTCAACAAAGGAATCGAAGGAATCCAGAAGTTGACTGCTCTTCTCGGGGCTATATGAGAAGAATGCGAGATTTGCACCGAACTCACCCATGCCCATCCTGTAACTGATTTCAGCGACGAGCTGGCCGTGGTCAAGAAGTTGATATTGCGGTCCGGTCCAATGAGATCTATCTGCAACAAGTCCATGAGAACTCGAGAACACATCGAGCTTCGGCAGCGCCTTGACCCCTTCCTTCTGCAGCAGGTCTACCAGAATGCACCGGCTGGCGGGAGTAGCAGTAACGCGGTGACATGCCCAGATTGACGGCAAGGTGAGAAAGACCAAGCCGCAACCAAGCCAATGTCTCACGGTGAGCCTGTTGGATAACAACCTACTTTCTGCCACCTAACGTCCGCGATCAGCGGCGGCGCGCAGGTGGCGCGGCGCTTTCCTCGCTCTCAAGTTGTTAGTTGCTGGCGGGCGCGAGGCCAAGTTAGTTATTGCTGTCGCGGAAGAATGCTTGTCAGCCAGTCTTCTGGCGTCGCCCCATTCCCATCCGCCCTGAGGTGGGCCTCCACTGTTAACCCGCCTCGGCCCTCAGGACTGCCCCAACTAACGACATATCCGTCGTTCCTTGGAAACACGATGATTGCAGTATAGGAGACTGCTGAACCGTCAGTCGTGCTTGCTTGAACGGTAGCTCGTGTCGCCTGAATGAGAGCGAGCACCTCTTCATTTCTCAAACTGCCTTTGACCCGGACTTCGAAATCCTGAGAATCTAACTGCACATAGCGACGTATCTCGACATCGCCGCATGACCACACTTCACTCGGCACCTCTCGCGCACAGTGAACTTGAAATGCCTGCTTGATGCCGCCGCTTTCGACGTGTGGGAGATAAATAATCATTGCCGAATCTATCAGTCGACCGGAAGGCATCGACACACCGTCACGCCATGCCTCAGCAAATTTTACGCCGGGGCTCGAAGCCACTAGCGGGTTGCTCTCAAGCACTTGGAGTGTGATCGCACGCAGATCGCTGTCGGCGAGAGGAATCTCATCTCCAATTTTGTAATCTGGGGGATCGCTGGCATCGGCAGCTAGGGGAAAGAGACATGCCGAGTAAGCAAGTGCAATCAAGACGCGTGACGAGAGGCGAGCCACGATTCGCACCTCACTTGTCGCCCGATTCGTGCAGATTCAGTGCAATAGCTTACTACTAGCCACGCACGCTCACACAACAGTGGCGGTTGCGCGGCCTACACCAACCATCGACGAAGGCGCTTGCAAGCTCATTCAAACTGAGCGTGGCACACAGCTCTGGCGTGCCACGAGGGTCACGGTCGGCCTCAACTTCAGCGGTCAACTCTCGGGCTTGCCTGCGGGCCTCTAACAGGCTCAGGGCGGGCCATCGGCCGAGCTTGATTTTGACCTTTCTTCCATTGCTGAGGCGCGTAGCGAACCCATACGAGCGAATGCCGTGAGGGCTGACCCGGATGAACAGGCCGGGTACAAGTGAGTCGTATTGGGTGACCTCGCGATCACCTGCATTAATTCGGCCCACGAGCGACTCTGTTAGACGTGTTGACACGAGTTGCCTCCAATTTGGCGGCAACTTGGCGGCAATATCGACGCAAGCGCTCGACGCGATCAGAAGTAACTAGCTGAATCTCCACGGCCGGGATGGCGGAATTGGCAGACGCAGTGGACTCAAAATCCACCGGATCGGAAGATTCTTGCGGGTTCGACTCCCGCTCCCGGCACCAGCGATTTTCCTTCCGCCTGCGACCTTTTCCGGGACCGGGGCATCTAAGCGACCGATGTCCCGCATTTCCGACATAGACCTGCCGGCCGCCGTCGTGGCGGGAGCGCGGGCCGGCGACTCCGCAGCCCTGGAGGCGGTCTACGTCGCGACCTCGGGCGCCGTCTATACGCTGCTGCGGCGGTTGGTTCGGCGCCCGGCAATCGCGGAAGAACTGCTTCAGGAGACTTTCGTCGACGTGCTGCTGCACATCGGCGCGTACGAAGCGCGTTGTCCGCTGCCCGCCTGGATCCGCAGCATCGCGGTCAATCGCGCGCTCATGTACCTGCGCTCTCCCTGGCATCGTGGGCTCGAATGGCTCGACAAGGACCCGGGCGGCGCCGACCGGCTGCCGGCGTCCGGCCACGATCCGTCCGCACCGCTCGATGCCGGCCTCGAGAAAGCGCTGATGACCCTGCCGGCGCTGTCACGCGCGGTCGTGTGGCTCCACGACGTCGAGGGATTCACGCATGCCGACATCGGCTTCACGCTCGGCAGGACACCCAGTTTTTCGAAATCCCAGCTCTCGCGCGCCCATCGGCGCCTGCGCGACCTGCTTGGCCGGGACGAAATAAATGTGGAGGGAGCGCCATGCACCCCGACGTGAGCGAATGGAGCGGGCGACTCGTTGCACTCGCCGATTTCGAACCGCCCGCAGCGGGCTGGCATGCGGTGATGAAGGCGCGTGAAGCGCGCGAGGCCCGTTTCGACCGGCGCCTGCCGGTCGTGCTCGCGGCCGGAGTGCTGGTCGCGACGATCGGGATTGCCTGGTGGCTGCATTCCGCGCAGCGCGCGCTGTCGGGCGACAGTGACGCGACGCCTCCGGTCCGCGCAACGGTTGCCACCGACGTGCGCGCGGAAAACGAGCGGCTCGAAATGATTCTCGCCGCGTTGCCCGAGCGGCACGCCATGCGCGGCAGAACGGCATTCACGGTTGCGGAGCTGGAGGACCGGCTCGCCGCCCTGGACGATCGCTTGAGTGTCCTCTCCCTTGAGCCGAATGCGCCCGAGCGTGCCGACCGGCTGTGGCGGGAGCGCGTCGAGGTCATGCATTCCCTGGTCCAGGTCCGCTATGCGGACGCGGCAGGCAACTACTGATTCGATGGAGGTCACGATGAATCGATTGATTGTCGCAATACTTGCTACGGCGACACTTGCCGCGGGATCGGCGCCCGCTTTCGCGCAGGGCGACGACGAAGCGTCCGTGGAAAAGCGCCTGGCCGATGCCCAGCGTCGCCTCGAGGACGCGGCACGTGAGGTCGCGGAATTGAGCGGCGAGGCGGCAGGTCCCGCAGGATTCCATGAGTTCCGGTATTTCCTGCCCAATCCGCGTCGGGCGATGCTCGGCGTCAATCTCGGCGGCGCCGCGCCGAATGGCGGCGGCGTGCGTGTCGAGGGGGTGAGCCCGGGTGGACCGGCGGCCGAGGCAGGCGTGAAAGCGGGCGACGTGATCGTCGCCATCGAAGCGAAGCCGGTCACGACGGGCCGCGAACTCGTTCGGGTGATGGAGGATGTCGAGCCCGGCGAGAAGGTCGAGCTCGGCCTCAAGCGCGATGGCAAGCCGCTCGCGCTCGCCGTCGTTGCGAGGCCGCTCGACCAGCTATTCCTCGAGCCTGTCGGCGCAAGGCCCGGCCTCCGCGTGCTGCCGGCGATGCCGCAACTCGCCGGACTGCCATTCGATGGCGAGGGGCACTGGCTGCTCGACTCCTGGGGCGATGCCGAGTTCGTCACGCTGACACCGGATCTCGGGCGTTATTTCGGCGCAGAGAAAGGCGTCCTCGTCGCGCACGCGCCCAAGGACGCGGCTCTGGGTCTCAAGGACGGCGACGTGATCGTTTCGATCGGCGGGAGAGAGCCGCAGAACGGTCGTCACGCGATGCGAATCCTGCGCTCGTACCAGCCGGGCGAAGCAGTGGAGTTCAGGATCCTGCGCGATCGCCGCACGCAGACGATTTCGGCAAAGATCCCGGAGCGCACGGGCCAAGACGTCCTGCGCCGTGTCGCGCCGCCCCGGCCGCCGGCTCCGCCTCCGCCGGTCGAAGGCGCCGCCGCGAGCTGAGCACCAGAGGCCCTGTGATAGTCTGCGCGGCCCATGCGCCGCGCCGACTTTTCTTATTCGCTGCCACAGGACCTGATCGCCGACCGGCCGCTGCCAAGCCGCGGCGCGGGTCGCCTGCTTGCACTCGACGGCTCAAGCGGTGCAATCAGCGACCTGCAATTCCGCGACTTCGGTACCCTGCTTCGGCAGGGCGACCTGCTCGTCCTGAACGACACGCGCGTGCTGCCGGCGCGGCTGCATGGCCGCAAGGAAAGCGGAGGCGCCTGCGAACTGCTGCTCGAGCGCATCCTCGAAGGCGGGCGCATCCTTGCGCAAGCGCGCTCCAGCAAGGGCCTGCGGCCCGGCACGAAGATCACGCTTCCGGCTAACGCCGTCGCAGTCGCGATCGCGCGGCATGACGACCTGTGGGAGTTCGCGCTCGACTGCGCTGCGCTGCCGTACTTCGAGGCGCACGGCAGCATTCCGTTGCCGCCCTATGTCGCGCGCCCGCCTGACGCGGACGATCGCGAGCGCTACCAGACGGTCTATGCAACGGAACCGGGCGCAGTCGCGGCGCCGACGGCAGGCCTGCACTTCGATCGCGAGGCACTCGATGGACTTGCCGGCGCCGGCATCGCGATCGAGCGGCTGACACTGCACGTCGGTGCCGGCACCTTCACGCCGCTGCGCGCCGACGACATCGACCAGCATCACATGCATGCCGAGCGCATTCGCGTCCCTGCGTCCCTAGTCACTGCAGTCGAAGCAGCACGGCAACGTGGCGGGCGCGTCGTGGCGGTCGGTACGACGGTCGTACGGGCGCTCGAAGCCGCTGCCCTCGGCGGCCGACTCGAGGCTTGCGAGGGCGAAACGGACATCTTCATCCGTCCGGGCCATCGCTTCCGGGTAATCGATGCGCTGCTGACGAACTTCCACCTGCCCGAGTCGACCCTGCTGGTCCTCGTCGCCGCCTTTGCGGGGCGTCGGCATGTGCTCGCCGCTTATCATCACGCGATCGCCGCTCGCTATCGGTTCTTCAGCTACGGGGATGCGATGTTCGTGACGCCCGACCCGGCCGCGCTCGCCGAACGTGACGGGCGCCCGTGAAGTTCGAACTCCTGGCCGGTGACGGCGGTGCGCGCCGCGGGCGGCTCACGTTCGCGCGCGGCGTCGTCGAGACTCCGGCCTTCATGCCTGTCGGCACCTACGGAACGGTCAAGGGCGTCACGCCCGAGGAACTCATCGACTGCGGCGCCGAGATCATCCTCGCGAATACCTTCCACCTGATGCTGAGGCCGGGTGCCGAGATAGTCCGCGCGCATGGCGGCCTGCACGGCCTCATGCATTGGGCGGGCCCCGTTCTCACGGATTCCGGCGGCTACCAGGTCTTCAGCCTGGCCAGGATGCGGAAGCTCTCGGAGGAGGGCGTGCGATTCCGCTCGCCAGTCGACGGCGCGGACGTATTCCTGGACCCGGAGCGCGCGATGCAAGTCCAGCGCGCTCTCGGTTCTGATGTCGCGATGGTCTTCGACGAGTGCACGCCGTATCCGGCGACCGAGAAGGCGGCGCGCGCATCGATGGAACTTTCGCTGCGCTGGTCGGAACGCAGCCGCCTCGCCTGGGATGCCGAGCCCGGCGAGGGCGTGCTGTTCGGCATCGTCCAGGGCGGCATGTACGAAACGCTCCGGCTTGCATCGCTCGAAGGGCTCGAGAAGCAGGGATTTGCGGGGCTCGCGATCGGCGGTCTTTCGGTCGGGGAGCCGACGGCAGAGCGCAAGCAAATACTCCAAGCATTACTGCCCGCGTTGCCACGCCACAAGCCGCGCTACCTGATGGGTGTCGGGCGGCCCGAGGACCTCGTGGAGGCGGTGGCGGAGGGCGTCGATCTCTTCGACTGCGTCATGCCGACGCGCCATGCGCGGAACGGGCACCTGTTCGTTCCCTGGGGCGTCATGAACATTCGCAATGCGCGCTATGCCGCGGACACGGGTCCCGTGGACCCCGACTGCGCCTGCTATACCTGCCGGCGCTACAGCCGGGCCTACCTGCGACATCTCGATCGTTGCGGCGAAATGCTCGGACCGCGTCTCGCGACGCTGCACAACCTGCACTACTACCTCGACCTGATGGCGCGCATGCGAAATGCGATCGCGACGGGCGGCTTCAATGCCTACCGCGCGGCGTTTCACGCGGACCGTGTGCAGCCGAAATCGACGGAGGAGTGACTGTGCGAGGCGTCGCGCCTCAGCTGTCTTCCCGGATCAGGAGCGAAGTGATCTGCGCCATGTCCTCGGGCGAGGCGCCGACGAAGGAAGCGCGGAGCCGCCCCGCCTTGTCCACGACGAACACCTGCGTCGAGTGCATGACGTCGTAGTTGCCGTCCTTGCCGGCCGGTTCCTTGAAGAATATCGCGGAGAACTGTGCAGCGATCCGGGTGGTCAGCTTCGGATCGCCCGTCAAGCCGATAAAATCGCGCGAAATCGGTGCGAGATAGGACTTCAGCGCGGCCGGCGTGTCGCGCTCGCCATCGACGCTGACGAAAACGATGCGCGCCGACTTCAGTGCGCCGCCCTCGGTCTCATGCAGCGCCTTCAGGCTGGCAAGTGTCGTCGGGCAGATATTGGGGCAATGTGCGAAGCCGAAGAACACGAGCGCCGGATTGCCGCGAAGGCTCGAGAAATTTCGCGCGCGACCCAGGTGATCCGTCAGCGTGAAGTCGGCGAGCGGGGCGGGCGCCGGATTCACGAAGACACCCTGGAGTGCCGGCAGCGTGACCGGTTCCGCACCGGCCGGCGTCGACACCAGGCCCAGGCAGGCGACGAGCGCCGCGAGGGCCCTAGTTCGCATACAGCCGCGACTTGGGTATCAGAATGAATGTAGTCTGGCCCGGAGTTTCCCAGTACAGCTTGGCCACGGCCGTTGCGGTGTTGTCGTAGAATTCCATCGTGATCGAATACTTCTGGTTCGCGGTTAGCGCGATCGTCCCGGTCACGTCGTTGGCGGCGGCGTGACTCGTCCAATTATCGACGACGAGGACTCCATTGATCCAGAGGCGAACACCGTCATCGGTGCGGGTCTGGAATCGGAAGTTGCCGGTGGCGCTCGCTTCGACCTGCCCGGTCCAGCGCGCTGAAAACTGGTTGCCGTTGACGCCAGCACCCGGCGATCCGGTCCACTTGAAGTTCACGGCCTCCACGCGCTGCAGCACGTGAGTTCCGGAAAGTCCCGTGTTGTTGAAGTACCGGCCGGTGAGCCCCGTTCCGGTGCCCGGAGAGCTGCCGCCCGGTGCGGTCGTTTCGGTGCCCCCGATCTGCGAGACGTACGCCACCAGGTTGGTGAGCTCGGTAGAAGTCAAGCTGACGCTGTTGTGCGCCTGGATCGCGTCTCCCACGCTGGCCGCCGATCCACGGTGCAGATAGGGCGCGGTTGCCCAGACGTCCCTCAGCGTCGGGATGTCGATGCCGGTCAGCGGGCCGCCGAGGCGATTGCCGCTGTCGGCGTTGATGGTGCCGATGTCCTGCGGGTTATTGCCGGCGCTGTTCGTGAAGGCGGTGCCGCCATGGCAGCTCGAGCAGTTTTTTGCTATGAAGACATTGCGTCCGGCGGCCGCCGCAGCGGTCATCGAGCCGTCGGAATTCCGCAGCGGGCTCGGATTAAAGCTGCCAAGCGAAGCGACGTAGGCGGCCAGTGCGTCGAGGTCCGTGCTCACACCGGCTTTCGGGTCGCCAAGCGGCTGGCTCCGGGTTCCCGTATTGAACTGGGTGTTGGTCATCAGGCCATTGCCACCGGCGAGGCTCCTGATCTGCCCTTCGAAGTCCTGGACTTCGTCGAAGTTGTTGGTCCAGTGCAGGAAGCCCTGCGCGCCTGCGCGGCCATTCAGGTTCGCGGTGTTGCGCAGTCCCTCGCCGAAACCCGTCAGGTCCCACACACGTCCATCCTGGCCGCCATCGTTGTGGCAGGAGGCGCAGCTGAGGTAGGCGTCGCGAGCGAGCCGCGTGTCGAGGGCGTCATAGAAGAGCCGCTTGCCCAGTAGCACCGTGGCGCTCAGCTTCTCGGAAGCGAGGGTCGCCGCGTTGGTGATGAGCGGCAGGCCCGCGATGCCTTCGGTCTGGAGCTGCGTGAGGTCGAACACGCTGACCGTGCGCTCCATGAAATTGTTGACGTACAAGCGGTCGCCATTGGCCGAGACCGCAAGGCCCTGCGGTGCGCGACCGACGTTGATGCGACCGACCTGGAAGCCTGCGTGCGCGTCGATGACAGCCACCTGGCGGCTGGTTTCAAGCGCAACGAACATGTAAACGCCGAGCCGGTCGAATGCGATCGCGCTCGCGACGCCGGAATTGTCATGATCGATGCGGCGCGGGTAGTCCTCGGATCCGGCGTCGAGATCGACGCGGGAGCTGATGGCCCGGACGGTGTTCTGGAAGTTCAGCGCCGATCCGTCACGGAGCATGCCGCGCTTGATGTTGTCCTGCTTCGAAGGAACCCAGGCCGAGCGCCCGTCCGGCGATATGGCCACGGCGCCCAGGTAATTCGGAATGCCACGGCCCTGGTTCTCGAAATCGGGCTTCTCGCTGTGCCGGAGGACGATGGTCTGCAGCACTGTCAGCGTGCCGGCGTCGGCGACCACGATTTCTCCGCCGGCGTTTTGGCCACCCGACTGGGTCTGTACGAGGGCCGTGCCCTCGCCGGGCAGCGGCGGCGTGACGAAGCGGGACACGTACAGCCGGCTTCCGTCTCCGGACATGGACAGGTGACGGACATTGGGACCGACATTGATGCTGGCCAGCGTATTGCCGGTCGCAGTGTCGATCTTGAGGACGCGGCCCGTGCCCTCCAGCGCGACGAACATCGCGCCACCCGTGGGCGCCGCGATGATGCCGTAGGGGAGCGACGCGAATGGCAGGCCGATCGTCCGGCTCACGGCGAGGGTCGACGGGTTGATGACGCTGATCGACGCGGCGCCCTTGTTCGTAACCCAGATCTCGCCGTTCGGGGCGACGGCGAGGGATCGCGGGGCCACTCCGACTGTAATGATTGCAATTCTCGCGTTGGAATTTGCATCGAAGACGCTGACCGACTTCTGGTCCTGGTTGACGACCCAGAAGCGGTCAACTCCCGTCGAGCGGTCCTCGAAGACCATGTTGCTGGAGGCCGCCGGCCGATTTGGCGTGAGCGGCAGGTGAATGGCCTGCACGATGGTCGTCGAATTGATCGTTCCGCCCGCATCACGCGCATAGACCGTCACGTAGTAAATACCCGGCTGCGCGAACTGGTGCGTAATCGTCCCGGAGGAAGAGAACGGCGTGAACGGCGTGCCGTCGTCGAAATCCCACTGGTACTGGATGCCGACGCCACCCGTGACGCTCGCTGTGAACGTGACGGATGTGCCTGCGATCGCCGGTGGAGGCGGCGGCGGCGTATTCAGCACGAATGGCGGACCGGCGGCGACGTTCCAGGTGAAGCTTTCGCTGTCGCTGTTGACTCCATCGCTTGCGGTTGCGATGACGTTGAATGTTCCCGAGACCGTCGGCGTGCCGCTGATCTCGCCCGTGGACGGATTGATCGACACTCCGGACGGCAGGCCGCTCGCGCTGAAGGTCAGGGTATCGCCGTTGGGATCCGTGGCGGAGAGCTGCACGATGTCCGGCGTTCCCGCCTGACCGGTTTGATTTCCCGGGTTGACGAGGTTCGGCGTGATCGCCGGATTGGGGTCTGCCGCGACACCCACCTTGGCGATCTTCGCGATCGACGGCGTGCCGGCCGCATTGAGTATGAAAAGCAGGTAGTAGCCCGGAGGCGCATCTGCAGCCTTGGTGGGCGCCTGGATGTTCAACTGGCCGCCGGACTGCTGGAACGTCAGTTCGATGAAGCGCTGCTCCGTATTCCAGCTGTGTGATACGGAGGAGGTCTTGATCAGGGCGACGCGGCTGATCGCGCCGGTGCCCGCAATGTCGACGCCGAAGGTCTCGCCGATGTCGATCGTCCCCGGCGCGGCCTCGATGACCGGACGTGTCGCGAATCCGCCGGCGGCGTTGTAGAGGTACGGCGGGTAGTAGATCTCCATGTTGGTGTTGTTCTGCGGCCCGGGCGCGCCTCCGCCCGCAACTAGCACGCTCGCGTCCGGCATGAGCACGGCCGTCGAGTGGTAAAGGCGCGCCTTTGCCTGCGGTGGACCGAGCAGCCACTGCCCAGTCGTCGGATTCCAGATCTCGGCGTTGTAATTGACGCCAGTCATTTCGTTCCAGACCGTGCTGCCACCCGTCGCCAGAACGCGGCCGTCGGCAAGCACTGTGGCCGTGACGAGCCTGCGCTGCGACGAAAGTGAGTTCGTGTTCGTGACGACCGGTGTGCCGCTCGTGATGTCGATGACGCGCGCGGTATTCGAGCTACCGCCGAACTGCAGGATGCGGCCCGGCCGGAACATCGCGGCGCTCGAGTCGGATCCAGTCGGACCGGTGAACTGGCTGGGGTTGGCCGCTGTCAGGGAGCCCGAGCCGGTGGTGTTGACGAAGTACATCTTGCCGCCGCTGTCGAAGCCGAAAACGCGGCCATCGGGTGCGATGAAATTGCGGGGGAACATGAAGTCGTAGCTGCTGGTGTTCGCGCCCGTCAGGAGCCGGAATGCACCATTGACGTCGCGGATCTCGGGCCGATCCGTACCGCCGGAGCCGCCCTGGATATAGATCTCGCCGTTCAGCAGCGCGATGGACGAGGAGTACCAGCGCGCCCGGTTCATGTCGTTGTTGTTGGTCAGCGTGTTGTTCGTGTAATCAAAGGTGTTGCTGTTGTTGTTACCCTGGTTGTTCGTACCAGCGCCGGTCCAGTTGTCGCCGCCCGCGATGAATACCTTGTTGCCTTGCGGCACCACGACCTGCGAGCTGCAGAAAATGTCCGTGCCCGTGTTGTTGGGCAAGGTCAGGTGACCCGCATCGAGTCCGGCCGAGGGATCCCACACGGCGTAGATGAAGTTGCCGGTCTGCTGGCCCGATGCCGTGGTGCCATAGCTCAGCACACGTCCGTCCGGCATGAGAACAGCATGCACGGGGATGAGCGGCCAGGAATGGACGGTGGACCAGGCGCCGACGGTGTTGTTTGCGGAAGCGGGGACGGTGGTCGCCAGAAGGGCGGCAGAAAGCGAAACTTGTATTAGAACTTTACGAATGCACCGAACTGCGCTGCTGCGCACTAACCATCCCCTCGCTCGTTCTTCGTTGCGACCCGCGCGGCACCCGGGGTGCCGACGTGCTTTGTCCCGCGAGGATATCTCGCGCCCGGACGAGCGTCTCGCAAGTTGACATAATAGCCATCCGCGCCCGTAAAATTGTGACGCAGCTATCACCCGGGTAGCCGACACCCGGCCGGTGGCAGCGCTTCGCGCGAGGCGCGGAGGGCGGGTCCCAACGAGGCCTGTGCCATAATCGCGCGCCCTAACCGGGCCGGCCCTGCCGGCCCTCGCCGAGGAAGGACATGGACTATTTGATGACGCCCACCTGGGCCCAGGCCGCCTCAGGATCCCCGCTCGGCTCGATCGGCACCATCCTGCCGCTCCTGCTCATCTTCGTCGTCTTCTACTTCCTGCTCATCCGGCCGCAGACCAAGCGGGCCAAGGAGCACCGCGAGATGGTCGCAAAACTCGCCGCGGGCGACGAAATCGTGACGAACGGCGGCGTGCTCGGGCGCATCAGCGAGGTCGGCGAGAATTTCATTACGCTCCAGGTCGCCTCCGGAGTCGCGATCCAGGTGCAAAAGCTCCAGGTCGCGCAGCTGATGCCCAAAGGCACGTTCAAGGGCGCATGAGCGCCCTCTAAGGCCAGACGTGCAGCGTTACCCCCTGTGGAAGGGCGCCATTCTGGCGGCCTTGATGGTCGCAGCGATCCTGTTTGCCCTTCCGAACTGGTACGGAGAGTCTCCGGCTCTCCAGATGTCCCGCCGTGACCGTGGCACGGTCGACGCCGCGGCCACGACATCGGTCAGCGGAGTCCTGAAAGACGCCGGCGTTCCGGTGGAGGAAGTCTTTGTCGACGGCGATGGCCGCCTCTGGGCAAGGTTTGCCAGGGTCGACGACCAGCTCAAGGCACGGGACCTCATCCAGCGCCAATTCGAGGGGCAATACGCGATTGCACTCACGAACGCGTCGCGCGCACCGGACTGGTTGAATTCGCTCGGACTCGAGCCCATGAGCCTTGGCCTGGACCTGCGCGGCGGAATGCTGCTCGTCTACGAGGTCGACACCGAGGGGGCGGTTGCGCAATTGCTGCAACGGCTCGAGCGGGACTTCCGGAAGGAACTCCGTGATGCCCGCATTCAATACCAGGAAGTGGAGGTGTCCGGGAACTCCGTGCGGGTGACGCTGCGCGACCCGACACAGACCGATGCGGCACGAAGGGCACTGCTCGACTACGACCCGCAGCTGACGCTCGAGCCCGAAACGGCCCCGGGCACGCTGATCGCGGCCCTGACCGAGGTGACCGTGAAGGAGCGCCAGTCTTTCGCCATCCAGCAGAACATCACGGCCCTCGAGAATCGCGTGAATGCGCTCGGTGTCGCGGAAACCGTCGTGCAGCGCCAGGGCCAGAACCGCATCGCGGTGCAGGTGCCGGGCGTGCAGGACGCCTCCGAGGTCGTGCGCCTCCTCGGCAAGGTCGCGACGCTCGAATTCCGGCTCGTCGACCCGGTCAACAGCCCGGCCGAAGCCGCGCGCACCGGCCGCGCGCCGCTCGGAACGAAGCTTTTCAAGCAGCGCGACGGCACGCCGGTGCTCCTGAAGCGCGACATCATTGCGACCGGCGAACAGCTGATCGACGCTTCCTTCGTGCCTTCCCAGGGCGAACCCGCAGTGAGCGTGAAGCTCGACAGCCGCGGCGGAGACGAAATGCTCCGGACCACGCGCGAGAACCTGAACCGGCCGATGGCGGTCGTCTTCATCGAGAAGGAACGCGAGCTCGTGCAGCGCGACGGACAGGAGGTGGCGGTCGACCGTTCGAAGGAAGAGGTCATCAGCGTCGCCACGATCAAGGGCGTCTTTTCGAACAACTTCCAGATCACCGGGCTTTCGGCGGTGGAGGGCACTGAGCTTGCAAAGCTGCTTCGCGCCGGCGCCCTGGCCGCACCCATCATCATCGTCGAGCAGCGCGTTATCGGGGCGAGCGTCGGCGAGGACAACATCAAGGCGGGCAAGAAGGCGCTGATGATCGCGGGCATCTTCCTGTTCGCCTTCATGATCCTCTACTACAAGGTGTTCGGGCTGATCGCCGACATCGTGCTCCTGACCAATGTGGTGATCATCGTCGCGGTGCTCGGAATGTTCCATGCCGCGCTGACGCTGCCCGGCATTGCGGGCATCGTGCTCACGGTCGGCACGGCGGTCGACGCGAACATCCTGATTTACGAGCGCATACGCGAGGAAATCGCAGTGGGCGCAACGCCCTGGGCCGCGATCAACGCGGGCTTCGACAAGGCGTTCTCCGCGATCGCGGACTCCAACGTGACCATGCTTATGGCGGGCGGCGTGCTGTTCCTGTTCGGTTCCGGTCCAGTGCGCGGCTTCGCGGTGACGCTCTGCATCGGCATCGTGGCCTCGATGTTCACGGCGCTGATCGGCAGCCGTGCCCTGATTTACCTGTTCTACGGGCGCCGCCGCCGCATCGAGCGGCTGGCAATCTGAGGACCGGCGATGGAATTCATCAAGAAGGTACCCGCGATCCGGTTCATGGCACTCCGGCGCTACTGGTACGTCCTGTCGGCGCTCGTCGTGCTCGCGTCGATCGCGCTCGTCCTGGTTCGCGGCCTGAACCTCACGGTCGACTTCACCGGCGGACTGGTATTCGAACTCGGGTTCCCGCAGCCGGTCGATCTCGAGCGTGTGCGCTCGGCGCTGCGCGAGGGTGGGATCGAGGATTTCCAGGTGCGCACCTATGGTACCGCGAGCGAGCTCGAAGTGAGGCTGCCGCCCGCAGCGACCGGCGCCGCCGCGGACGACGCCGGGCGCGTCGTCGCGGCGCTCCGGAAGGTCGACCCGGCCGTGAAGCTCAACCGGACCGAATCGGTGGGCCCCCAAGTCAGCCAGCAGCTCGGCGAGCAGGCTGCGCTTGCCGTGCTCATGACGCTGCTGCTCATCCTCGTCTACATCGCCCTGCGTTTCCGCTGGCGCTTCGGCGTCGGTTCGTTGGTGGCCTCGCTGCACGACCCGATTGTCGCGGTCGGCGCCATCGCGCTGCTCGGCATCCCGTTCGATCTCAACGTGGTCGCGGCACTGCTGACGATCCTCGGCTACTCGGTCAACGACACCGTCGTGATCTTCGACCGCATCCGCGAGCGCTTCAAGTCAATGCGCAAGTCCGAGCCCGCTGACGTGATCGACCGCGCCATCAACGAAACGCTCGGCCGGACGATCATCGTCTCCGGCTGCGCCCTGTCCTCGGTGATATTCCTCGCGGTGCTCGGCGGCGAGACACTGCGTGGATTCGCGGTCGCGCTCGCGATCGGCATCGTGATCGGTACGTACTCTTCGGTCTATGTCGCGGGAGCCATTGCGCTCGACCTTGGCGCATCGGGCCGCGACTTCATGCCGCCTGATAAGCGCGGCGAAGTCGACGAGCTGCCCTGAGCACGTGATGGTGCGTTCGTGATCGCGTTTCTTTCCGATCCCGCAGTCTGGGTCTCGTTCCTGACGCTCTCCCTGCTCGAGATCGTCCTCGGCATCGACAACATCATCTTCCTGTCCATCCTGGTATCGAAGCTGCCATTGGAGCTGCAGCAGCGCGGCCGCGTCCTTGGCCTTGCATTCGCGATGGTCACCCGAATCGGGCTCCTTTTCTCAATCACCTGGCTGATCCGGCTCACGGCCCCGTGGTTCACAGTCTTCGGCGAGGAGATTTCAGGCCGCGACCTGATCCTGTTCCTGGGCGGCCTGTTCCTACTGATCAAGAGCGTCACCGAGATTCACGGCGCGCTCGAGGGCATCGAGTCCCAGGGCAGGAACGTCAAGCTCCGGTCGAACATCACGGCCGTCGTCATCCAGATCGGCCTCGTCGACATCGTGTTCTCGCTCGACTCCGTCTTCACGGCCGTCGGCCTCGCGCAGCATGTCGAGATCATGGTCGCTGCGATCGTCGTGGCGGTCGTCGTCATGATGTTCCTGGCACGCCCGATCAACGAGTTCATCGACCGCCATCCGACCATCAAGATGCTGGCGCTCTCCTTCCTGATACTCATCGGGCTCGCGCTCGTCGGCGAATCCCTGGAATTCCACATTCCGAAGGGCTACCTCTACTTCGCGATGGCTTTCTCGGTCGGCGTGGAGATGATCAACATCCGCCTGCGCGGGCACGGCCGCCCGGTCGACCTCCGCGGCCCCGAATTTCCGCGCGAGAAACCCGACAAGCGTTGAATCGCCCGCGCACACGAACGGTCCACAGCGAGCCTGCGGACAGGCGGTTGGGATCGAGACGGTCTAGGTGTTCAGCTTGCTGTGGCGGCGGCTGTAGCCGAAGTAGATCACCATGCCGATCACGATCCAGCCAGTCATCCAGTGCCAGTTGTCGATGAAGGCACGGCCGAACAGCCACAGGCAGGCTGCGGCGCCGAGAACGCAGACTACGGGGGCCGCTGGGACCCGGAACGCACGCGGCAGATCGGGCCGCGTGCGGCGAAGGATGAGCACCCCGATGCAGACCGTCGCAAACGCGAGCAGCGTGCCCATCGACACCAGGTCTCCAAGCACGCCAATCGGCAGCAGTCCCGCGAGAATCAGGGCGGTCACGCCGACGATTACGGTGCCGACGTGCGGAGTGCGGTAGCGGGGATGGATGCGCCCGAACACCGCCGGGATCAGTCCGTCACGCGCCATCGAGTAGAAAATGCGCGGCTGGCCAAGCGTCATGACGAGGATCACGGAGGTGAGTCCCGCAATCGCGCCGATCTCGACGATGGACTTCAGCCACAGCAGGCTCGGGTATGTCTCGAGCGCGGTCGCGACGGGCCGAGGCGTGCCGAGCAGGTTGTACGGCATGATGCCGGTCATCACCGCGGACATCGCGATGTAGATCAGCGTGCAGATGAAGAGCGAGCCCAGGATGCCGATCGGCATGTCGCGTTGCGGATTCTTCGCCTCCTGGGCGGCGGTCGAGACCGCGTCGAAGCCGATGTAGGCGAAGAACACGACACTCGCGCCGCGCACAACGCCATCGAAGCCGAATCGGCCCGGGCCTTCAGCCTCCGGGATGAAGGGCGTCCAGTTGTCGGGATTCACGTACTTCAGCGTCACCGCCATGAAGAGCAGGATCACGCCAACCTTGACCAGGACGATGACCGCGTTGACGGTCGCGGATTGCGTAATGCCGCGATAGCACAGGGCAGTCACGCCGATCACGATCGCAACGGCGGGCAGGTTGATAAGCGCGCCGGTCGGAACGAGTTTGCCCTGGACGACGTTGAGCGGCGCATTGGTCAGTCCTTCCGGCAGGGCGAGCGTGACTCCAAGCCCAGTGCCGATCGATTCGAGCAGGCCCACGAAATATCCGGACCAGCCGACGGCGACGGTCGCCGCCGCAAACGTGTATTCGAGCACCAGCATCCAGCCGATGAACCATGCGACGACTTCGCCGAGGGTCGCATAGGAATAGGAGTAGGCGCTGCCCGAGACCGGCAACATGGCCGCGAATTCGGCGTAACAGAGTCCGGCAAATGCGCAGGCGGTGCCGGCCATTACGAAACTAAGGACGATCGCCGGTCCCGCATAATTGGCGGCGGCATTACCTGTCATCACGAAAATGCCCGCACCAATGACTGCGCCGATTCCCAGCAGCACGAGATGATGCGCGGTCAGTGCGCGCTTCAGCGTGTGCTCGCCGCCCTCGGCTTCGATGACGGCAGAGACCGGCTTGGTACGAAACAGGTTCATGCGGAGCCCCCTCGGCGAAAAACCTGTCGGACTCTAACCCAGCCCTGCCGTGATTGCGAGCAGGGACCCCGGCGTCATTTGCGAAGTTCTTCGTCTAGGAAAGGCCCGAACATTTCGGCGAGCGCGAAGAACACGCGCGGCGTACCCGCGAGGAGATTGCCGCCATCGTTGTACTCGCTGCCCGCCAGGTTGCCGATCCGGCCGCCTGCTTCGGTGATGAGCAGGTTGCCCGCTGCAGTATCCCAGGGCGCGAGGCCGATCTCGAAGAAACCATCGAGACGTCCCGCCGCGACGTAGGCGAGATCGAGGGACGCGGCACCCGGTCGGCGCACACCGGCGGTCGCGTCCATCACCTGTTCGAGCATCGCGAGATACGGTTTCAGCCAGCGGCGGTTATCGCGGAACGGGAAGCCCGTTCCGATGAGCGCGCCCTCGAGCCCCGTGCGTTGCGAGACGCGGAGCCGCCTGCCGTCGAGCAGGGTGCCCGCGCCGCGCTCGGCCGTGAACAATTCGCCGCGCAGCGGGTCGAGCACGACGGCGACCTCGGCGCGGCCGCGATGGCGGCAGGCGACCGAAACGGCGAATTGCGGGAAGCCGTGAAGGAAATTGGTTGTACCGTCAAGCGGGTCAATGACCCAGGTGTAGTCGTCGCCGCGCTGCTCGCCGCTTTCCTCGGCAAGAAAACCGTGGCCAGGGTAAGCCTTGCGGATTGCCGCGATCAGGGCCTGCTCGGCCGCCCGGTCGACCTCACTGACGAAGTCGTTGCGGCCCTTCTCGCTGACCGTGAGCGCACCGATGCGGTCGAGGCTGCGCACGATCACTTCGCCGGCGCGCCGCGCGGCGCCGACCGCGATGTTGAGCAATGGGTGCATGACTTAGAATAACAGCAACCCTCCCGGAACCGCGATGTCATCCGCCATCCGAATCGTGCTCGTCGACACCAGTCATCCCGGAAACATCGGCGCAAGTGCGCGCGCGATGAAGAACATGGGGCTCGAGTCGCTCGTCCTCGTGCGTCCGCAGTCGTACTCGCATGCCGAGGCGACCGCGCGCGCATCGGCTGCGGCGGACGTCCTCGCAGCCGCGCGAGTCGCCGCGACGATTGACGACGCAATCGGCGATTGCGGCCTCGTGATCGGCACGACGGCCCGGCCGCGCAGCGCGAACTGGCGCGTGGTCAGCGCGCGGGACGGCGCGGCGGAGCTTGCCACCGCGGCGGAATCCCGCCCCGCTGCCATCCTGTTCGGGGGCGAGAGGAACGGGCTTGCGAACGAGGAGCTTGCACGCTGCCAGGCGCTGATGCGGATTCCTTCGGCGGCCGAGTATGAGTCCCTGAATCTGGCGCAGGCGGTGCAGGTCGTCTGCTACGAAGTCCTCCTCGCGTCGCGTCGCCTCGCGGAACGCCCCGCCGGTGCTTCACCCGCACTCGCGACGGCGGACGAAATGCTCGCCCTGAACGCGAATCTCGAGCGGGTGATGCGCGCGACCGGATTCATGCACGACGGCAATGCCGAGCAGCTCGGCGAGCGCGTGCGGCGCTTGGTGGCCCGCGCACTGCCGGACGACGGCGAGGTGCGAATCCTGCGCGGCTGGCTTGCAGCCATCGAACGCGGGCTGCGGCCGGGCCGGTGAGCTTCATGACGGTACATCTGCCGATCTACCTCGACCATGCTGCCACCGCGCCGCTGGACGGCCGCGTCGCGGCGATCATGAGCGACTGCCTTGCGGATCCGGCGATGCAGGCAAACCCGTCCTCCGCACACAGCGCCGGGCGCGGGGTGGCTGCGCGCATCGAGCTCGCACGCGTCCAGGTTGCCCGCCTCATCAATGCGCCGCCTGAGTCAATCGTATTCACGTCGGGAGCGACCGAGAGCGTCAATCTTGCGGTCCTTGGAGCTGCGCGCGGTGCGCAGGCCGGGCAGCGTCACGTCGTGACATCGCGGATCGAGCACCGCGCGGGACTCGACGCCTGCCGACAACTCGAGCGCGAGGGATTCGCGGTGACCTGGCTTGCGCCTTCGCCCGATGGGCGGATCCGGCTGGAACAGGTTGCCGAAGCGATTCGCGCGGATACCGCGCTCGTTTCGCTGATGCATGCCAACAACGAGACGGGCGTGCTGACGGACATTGATGCCGTGGCGGCGCACTGCCGCGAGCGCGGAATCCTGTTCCACGCAGACGCAGCCCAGAGCGCGGGCAAGCTTGCAATTGACGTTGCGGCCTCGGGCGTCGCCCTGTTGAGCTTTTGCGCGCACAAGCTTGGCGGCCCGAAGGGGGTCGGCGCCCTTTACGTCCGCCTGCGACCGCGTCCGGCCCTCCATCCCCTGCAGTTCGGCGGCGGCCATGAGCGCGGATTGCGCTCAGGCACGCTCGCTCCGCACCAGATCATCGGCTTCGGATCAGCCTGCGCGCTCTCGAGCGTCGCACTCGCCGACGAATCCACGCGAGTTCGAACGCTTTGCGAACGCCTGTGGTCAGCGCTTCAGGCCGCAGCGCCGCTTTGGCGGAATGGTGCCGCCGATCCCGCGATACCGGGAATCCTGAATGTCGGCTTTGCGGGAATAGAGGGCGAATCCCTCCTGTTGGAGTTGGACGGCAAGCTCGCCGTGTCGAGCGGATCCGCATGCAGTTCGGCGACGAGCGAGCCTTCCTATGTTCTGCGCGCGCTCGGTCGATCCGATGAGGCGATTCAAGCCTCAGTACGACTGAGTCTCGGCCGCTCGACGACGGAGGACGACGTTGATCGGGCGGCAGAGATCCTGGTGCGCGCCATCGCGCGCCTTCGCGCCGTGCTGCCGGCCGGCGCGCTGGAGCGGATTGCATGAGCGCGACTGCCCCGAACTATTCACCCAGGGTGCTCGAGTTGTTCGCTGAACTCCCGGGTGCCGGCTCACTGCCACCAGGCAGCGGCGAGATCGTCGCCGGCGAGGCCGTTGCGCTCGACCGTGGCGCCTGGGTCCGTTTCGAGGCGCGCCTCGAGAACGGGCGCATCGCGGGCTGCTGTTATCGCGCCTGGGGATGCCCGCATACCCTCGCGGCGGCAGCCCTGGTGGCGGCGGAATTGCGTGCTCGCCCTCTCGAGGGCCCGCATGGGATCGACGCGTCGCGGCTGGCGCGGGAACTCGACGCCCCGGCCGAGAAAATGGGCCGATTTCTCGTGATCGAGGATGCGCTTCGGGCCCTGCTGGCACATGAGCGTCGGGTACAATGAAGGCCTCGAATGGCCATCACTCTCACACCCGCAGCTGCCGATCGCGTACGCCACTTTCTGGCGGAGCGGGGCCATGGGGTCGGGCTCAGGCTCGGCGTCCGCAAGACCGGTTGTTCGGGATTCGCCTACGTCGTCAACTACGCCGATGTCGTCGAACCGGGTGACAAGGTATTCGACAGCCAGGGCGTGCGCGTGCTGATCGACGAGGGCAGCCTCGGACTGATCGATGGCACCGAGGTCGATTTCGTGCGCCAGGGACTCAATGAGGCATTCCGCTTCAGGAACCCGAACGTGCGCGGCGAGTGCGGCTGCGGCGAAAGCTTCAGCGTCTGATTTTTCCTTTCGGAACGGGCACTTCCGCGCTCATCGCAATTGCCGCGGCCGGTCTGCGGAGGCTAGAATAGGCGGCTTCATTCGCCACCCCCGCAGGCTGAGGATCCCATGGCGCTCGAGCGAACCTTGTCCATCGTCAAGCCCGACGGCGTGGCCCGAAACCTGATCGGCAACGTCTATCGGCGCTTCGAAGAGGCGGGACTTTGGATAATCGGCGCGCGCATGTTGCAGCTGACGGAGCGCCAGGCGGAAGGGTTCTATGCTGTCCATCGCGAGAGGCCGTTCTTTCGGGACCTCTGTGCCTACATGACTTCCGGTCCAGTCATGGTCCAGGTGCTCGAGGGCGAGTCTGCCGTCGCGCGTCACCGCGAGATCATGGGTGCCACCGATCCGAAAAAGGCGGCGCGCGGCACGATCCGCGCGGATCTCGCGACGAGCATCGAGGAGAACGTCGTGCACGGCTCCGACAGCGCCGAGAACGCGGCGCGCGAGATTGCGTACTTCTTCGGCGAGACCTCGCTCTGTCCGCGCACCCGCTGACTCCACGAAGATGAAGCAGGCCGCGGAACGGACGAATTTGCTCGGACTGACCCGGACCGAACTCGAAACTTTTGTCGGCGGGTTCGGGGCGAAGCCGTATCGCGCGCGCCAGCTTCTGAAGTGGGTCTATCGGCGCGGCGAGGCCGACTTTTCCCGCATGACAGACCTGGCAAAGGACTTTCGCGCCGAGCTTGCAATGCGCGCCTGCATCCGCGTGCCGGAGATTGTCTCGGTGAAGACCGCGTCCGACGGCACGCGCAAGTGGCTGCTAAGGATGCCGGGGGCTGCCGGCAACGAGCAGGTCATCGAAACCGTTTTCATTCCCGAGCCGGGCCGCGGCACGCTCTGCATCTCGAGCCAGATCGGCTGCGCCCTCGACTGCTCTTTCTGCGCCACGGGCGCACAGGGCTTCAACCGCAACCTGACGGCCGCGGAGATCATCGGCCAGGTCTGGCTCGCAAACCGGGAACTGGGCTACGACCCGGACGGCGAGCGCATTGTTACGAACGTCGTCCTGATGGGCATGGGCGAGCCGCTCGCCAATTACCGGAGCGTCCTGCCTGCGATGCAGTTGATGCTGGATGACCTGGGCTATGACCTGTCGCGGCGGCGCGTGACGCTCTCGACCTCGGGGCTCGTGCCGCAAATCTATCGTCTCGCGGAAGATTGCAACGTCGCACTTGCGGTTTCGCTGCACGCACCGAACGATCGCCTGCGCGACGAACTCGTTCCGATCAACCGCAAGCACCCGATCGCGGAGCTGCTCGCCGCCTGCTGGCATTACCTCGAGCGGCAGAACGGCCGCAGTGTCACGTTCGAATACACGATGCTCAACGGCGTCAACGACCGCCCGGAGCAGGCGCGGGAACTCGCGAAGCTCCTGCGTGGTCATCACGCCAAGGTCAATCTCATCCCTTTCAACACTTTTCCGGGCACCCGGTACACGCGCTCGACCCCCGAATCGATTCGGCGGTTTCGCGAGTTGCTGGTGCAGGGAGGCGTGATGGCGACAGTGCGCAAGACTCGCGGCGATGACATCGATGCGGCCTGCGGACAACTGCGAGGGCTGGTGATGGATCGCACGCAGGTGCGTCTCGGCAGCAAGCTCGTCAGTCTTGCGGTGCGGGCATGAAGGTCCGGGCGGTACTGCTGGTGCTTGCTCTTTCTCTTGCCGCGCAGGCCGGCGCACAGAGCACATCGCCGGACCCGATTCACGAGGCAGGCAAGATCAACGCACGGCTCGCGATGGAGTACCTGAAGCGCGACCAGCTCCAGGTCGCGCAGGAAAAGATCGAGAAAGCCCTGCTGCAGAACCCGAAGGACGTGAACGTCCAGCTTTCGGCCGGGCTCGTGTATGAAAGGCTGCGCGACATGAAGGGGGCGGAGAAGCATTTCCGGCTGGCGCTGCGCGCCGCGCCGGACAGCCCCGAGGCGCAGAATGCGCTCGGCGCCTTTTTCTGCCGCAACAAGCAGCAGGCGAAGGGCGAGGAAATGTTCCTGAAGGCCGCAGCGAACCAGATCTACCGCACGCCCTTCGTCGCCTATACGAACGCCGGCGTCTGTGCCCGAAGTGCCGGCAACCTCGAGCGGGCGGAGCGTTACCTGCGCCAGGCACTGGCCTCGCAGGTCGACTATCCCGAAACCTACGCGCAGCTCGCGGGAGTCCTGCACGACCGGGGGAACAACCTCCAGGCCAGGGCGTTTGTCGGGCGCTTCCTGGCGGTCGCGCCCGCGACGCCTGACATGCTGCTGCTCGGGCACAACATCGAGGTCGCGCTCAAGGACGACAGCGCCGCCACGGCGTACAGGGAGCGGCTGTCCAAGGAGTTCCCGAACTCCGAGCAGGCGCGCGCCGTGGAAGACCTGGCGGACCGGAATCGCGGATGAGTGCAAGGCCGGGCGGCGCCTCGCCAGGCGCGCGGCTGCGTAGCGCGCGCGAGGCGCGCGGGCTTTCCATTGAGGAAGTCGCGGACCGGCTCCGGCTAAACGTGGCGCTCGTGCTCGCGATGGAGGAGGACCGGCTCGGCCTGCTCGGTGCCCCGGTCTTCGCCCGGGGACACCTCAGGAATTACGCAGCCCTCGTCGGCGCGCCGGAACGGGAGATCCTGGCCGACTGCGACGTTGGCGACGTGCCCGAACCGACTTTCCTCCCCGCGCTCGATCGGGCGCCAGGCGCGCGCCCCGGTCCGCGCCGCGCATGGATTGCGGCGCTCGCCGTGCTTGCGGTGGCCGCGGCCGCGTTGATGGCATGGTGGTTGACGCGAAGCTAGTCCATGCAACGCAAACTCCAGGCCATCCGCGGAATGAACGATCTGCTCGCGGACCAGCTGCCGTACTGGCAGCGGGTCGAGGCCGCCGCGCGCGAACTGTTTGCGGACTACGGTTATCGCGAGATGCGCGTGCCGCTCCTCGAACACGCGGAGTTGTTCCAGCGCTCGATCGGCGAGCACACGGACATCGTCGAAAAGGAGATGTACAGCTTCGAGGACCGTGGCGGCGACCGGCTGAGCCTGCGCCCGGAGGCGACGGCTGGCCTGGTACGCGCCGCGATCGAGCATGGGCTCCTGCACAACCAGAAGCAGAGGCTCTGGACCGCGGGTCCGATGTTCCGCCACGAGCGTCCGCAGCAGGGCCGCTACCGCCAGTTTCACCAGGTCGATTGCGAGGCCTTTGGCTATCCGGGGCCGGACATCGACGCCGAAGTGATCCAAATTTCGGCGCGCCTGTGGCGCAAGCTAGGCATCCGCGGCCTGCGGCTCTACGTCAACTCCCTCGGCACTCCGGAATCCAGGAAGCGCTACCGCGCGCAGCTGGTCGAATTCTTCTCGGGCCGCAGGGCCGAGCTCGACGCCGACAGCCTCCGCCGTCTCGATTCGAATCCCCTGCGAATACTCGATTCCAAGAACCCGTCGATGCGCGCGGTGATTGAAGCCGCTCCGCGATTCATCGACCACCTGGACCCGGGCTCGCGCAGTCACTTCGACCGGTTTCTCGAACTCCTCGCCGCCTCGGGAATCGCGGCCGACGTCGACCCGCGGCTCGTGCGCGGCCTCGATTACTACACTCGCACGGTATTCGAGTGGCGGACCACCGCCCTCGGCTCGCAGGATGCCGTCTGCTCGGGTGGCCGCTATGATGGCCTGGTCGAACAGCTGGGCGGCGAGCCGACCCCGGCGATCGGATGGGCGCTTGGCATCGAGCGCGTCGTCAGCCTGATGCAGGCTGCGGGCCCTGAATCACCCGGGGCCGCCCCGGCGGTCTACCTCGTCCTGTCGGGAGAGCGCGCGGAGATCGCGGGCCTCGCCCTTGCCGAGCGCCTGCGCGACGCGTTGCCGGGCGCCGGCGTGCTCGCGAACATGGAGGGGGGCAGTTTCAAGGCGCAGTTGAAGCGGGCCGACAAGTGCGGCGCGACGATCGCGCTCATTGTCGGCGACGACGAGGTGAAACGTGGCGTCGCCGCCGTGAAGTGGCTGCGCACCGAGGCCGAGCAACAGGAATGGCCCTGGGACGAATTGCCGCGGCGGCTGGCCGCGCTGTTGCGCTCGGGCGAAGCGTCAGGAAGCCAAGATGGTCGATGAATTTCTCTCGGAACGCGAACAGGCCGAGCAGCTGAAGCAATGGCTGCGCGAGAACTGGATCTGGCTGGTCGCTGGCGTCGCGTTGACGTTGGGCGGCTACTACGGCCTTCGCTGGTGGGAATCGCGCGAGGCATCGCGCTCGATCGAAGCGGGGGAGCGCTTTTCCGCGATGCTCGATGCGATCGGCAGCGGCAAGCGGGAGGAAGGGGTCTCGATCGCGGCCGAGGTAACCGGGAAATATGCGGACACGCCGTATGCCGACCAGGCGACGCTCGTGCTCGCACGGCTCGACGTCGATTCCGGCAATCTCGCGAGCGCCGGGACGCGCCTTGAAATGGTTGCCCAGGACTCGAAGGATCCGGACCTCAGGGTCGTCGCGCGCCTGCGTCTCGCGCGGGTTCAGCTTGCCGAGGGCCGTTATGACGACGCCCTGAAGTCTCTTGATGCAGTCGCGACGCCATCCGTCGACCCGCGCGTGCTCGAGCTCCGCGGCGACGTGAAGCTTGCCCAGGGCGACAAGGCGGCGGCGCTCGACAACTGGCGCAAGGCGGAGGCAGCGGCGACCGCAGACCCCACAAGCGGCGCGCAGGTCGATACGGAACTTCTCCAGCTCAAGATCGACGAACTGGGCGCGGCTCAGGCGACGGAGTAAGGCATGCTGATGAAACGATTCGTGACGGCGGCGGCGATTGCGATTCTCGCCGCGGCCTGCAGCAAGGAAGAAGATGTCGCTCCGCCCGCGGAGCTCGTGGAATTCGACCCCACCGTCAGCATCGACCGGGTCTGGAGTGCGGGGACCAAGGGCGGCGACGAGGTGTTGCGCCTCGGGCTTCGACCGGCGGTCCAGGGCGAGCGCGCCTATGTCGCAGGACATGGCGGCGATGTCCATGCCGTCGAGCTCGCGACGGGACGGGATCTCTGGCGCGTGTCCACCGATCTCGAATTGAGCGGCGGACCGGCCGTCGGCGAAGGAGTCGTGGTCGTCGGCAGCTCGGGCGGCGAACTCGTCGCACTGGATGCGGAGACGGGCGGAAAGCGCTGGCAAGTCGCGACCGGCGGCGAGGTCCTGACCGCGCCGACCGTGGCGGGTGGAATCGTCGTCGTCCGCACGGTGGACGGGCGCCTGCGCGGCCTGCGGGTCTCGGACGGCACGGAGGCCTGGAACTACGAGCAGCCCGTCCCGCGGCTGACCCTGCGCGGCAACGGCTCGCCGGTCGTCGACGGCGACATGGTCATTGCCGGGCTCGACAACGGGAAAGTCATCGCGCTCTCGCTCACGACGGGAGAGCTGCTGTGGTCGACGACCGTCGCCCCGTCGCGCGGCCGCACGGAAATCGAGCGCCTGGTCGACATCGATTCGCCGGTGCGGGTCATGGGTGACGACATCTTCGTAGTCGGTTACCAGGGGCGCCTCGCCATGCTCGCACGGGACACGGGCCAGCTCTGGTGGGGGCGCGATCTATCGAGCAACCGCGGGCTCGCCGCCGACAGCGACAATCTCTACGTGACGACGGCCGACAGCACGGTGGTCGCCCTGCGCAGGCGCGATGGCACGCCGGTCTGGACCCAGGACGCAATGATTCGCCGCTCACTGACAGGACCGGTGCTGTCGGGCGACACCCTGGTGGTCGGCGACTTCGAAGGCTACCTGCACTGGCTCGACGCCGCGACCGGACAGATGCTCGCGCGTGGCAAGACCGGCGGCGGCCGGCTGAGTAACGCACCGGTCGCTACGGGTGACCTCCTGCTGATGCAGACCGATTCCGGCGAAGTCCAGGCCTGGCGTGCGCAGCCTCGGGGCGCGGGCTGAGCGCGGCCAGGCAGCGCATGCCATGCTTCCAGTCGTTGCCCTCGTCGGGCGGCCGAATGTCGGCAAGTCGACACTGTTCAATGCGCTGACCGGCACGCGAGACGCCCTCGTCTCCGACATCCCGGGGGTCACGCGCGACCGCAAGTACGGCTACGGCCGGGACGAGCCACTCCGATACATCGTCATCGATACGGGCGGGCTCGTTGAAGCGCCTCGCGGCCTGCTCGAGCACATGGCACGGCAGACTGGGCGGGCGATCGAGGAGGCCGACCGCATCGTCTTCCTGGTCGACGGGCAGAACGGGCTGGATGCGTCGGACCGATTCGTGGCCGACGTGCTGCGGAGAAGCGGAAAGCCCGTCACCGTCGCCGTCAACAAGAGCGAGGACCGGGACGCGGCGGTGACGACCGCCGAGTTTCACGCATTCGGATTCGGCGAACCGCTCGCGATCTCGGCGGCCCATCGCCAGGGAATCGACGACCTCATGGACCGCGCGCTCGCGGGAATCGAGCCTGCGGCGATCGACGCCGCCACGGAAGCCGATCGCACGATCCGCGTCTGCGTCATCGGAAGACCGAATGTCGGCAAGTCCACCCTCATCAACCGGCTGGTCGGTGAAGAAAGGCTGATTACGTTTGACGAGCCGGGCACGACGCGTGATGCCGTCCATGTTCCCTTCGAGCGCGATGGCCAGGCCTATGTCCTGATCGACACGGCGGGCGTGCGGCGCCGCGCGCGCGTCGACGCGGAGCTTGAGAAGTGGAGCGTCATCAAGACGCTGCAGGCGATCGACGACGCACACGTCGTCATCGGCATGGTGGACGCGCGCTCGAACGTCGCCGAGCAGGACGCTACGCTTTTCGGCATCGCTGCCGAGCGTGGCCGCGCGCTGGCGATCGCGGTCAACAAATGGGATCACGTCGAGCCCGGAAAGCGGGACGAGATCCGTGGCCAGCTGGCCGCGCGACTGCGCTTCCTCGATTTCGCGCCCTTCCATTTCATTTCGGCATTGCACGGCAGCGGCGTCGGGGAGCTGATGGACTCCGTCCGTGCCGCGCACGCAGCGGCGATGCGGGAGATGCCGACGCCTGACCTCACGCGCATCCTCGAGGCAGCAATCCGCCAGCACCAGCCGCCGCTGGTTCGCGGGCGGCGCATCCGCCTGCGATATGCGCACCAGGGTGGCCGCAATCCGCCGGTGATCGTGGTCCACGGCGCCCAGGCTGAGCGCACGCCGGAGGATTACCGGCGCTATCTCGTCAACTGCTTTCGCGAGGCCTTCCGGCTTGCGGGCACGCCCGTGCGCGTCGACTTCCGAACCGAGGACAATCCGTTCGCGGGCCGGCGCGACAAGCTGACCCCGCGTCAGCGACGCACGCGCGAGCGGCAGAAGAGCCGCGGACCCGGGTAAGTCAGGACTTTCGCTCGAGGACGCGAGCCCGGAGACGTCCGAGTGCGAGCCGTGCCTCAACGATCGTGCCAGGCGGCGCCTCGGCCGGGTCCCGGACGACCTTGCCATCCGACGCAAGGGTCACGATCGCGTAGCCGCGGCCAAGAGTCGCCAGGGGACTCGTGGCTTCGAGGCCACGGGCAACCGCCTGCACGAGGCCTTGCGCGATCGCGGCGCGGTGACGTGCCGAGGATCCAAGCCTCGACAAGAGGTGCGCAATTCGCTGCGACAGCGCCGCAAGCCGCGCCGCGGGAGACCGGCTCCTAAGTTCGGCATGAAGGCGCAGGAGCCGCTCCCGGCGTGCGCGGGTCTCGCGGCGAATGGCGGCGAGCGATCGGGCCTGCAGCTCGTCGAGCCTTTGCATGCGTTGCGCGACAGCCTGCGCGGGGTGCAGGCGCGATAATCGCCGGGCGGCATCGGAGATGGCTTCGGTCTTTTGCCGATATGCGCGCGTCGCCGCTCCACGGAGGCGGGTCGCCATCACGTCGAGGGCCTGCAACCAGGCTGCTGCATCCGGAACCGCGAGCTCCGCGGCCGCGGACGGCGTCGGCGCGCGCAGGTCCGCGACGAAATCGGCGATCGTGAAATCGATTTCGTGGCCGATTCCGGTGATCAGGGGCAGGTCGAGCGCGGCGATCGTGCGCGCGAGCGACTCGTCGTTGAATGCAAAGAGGTCCTCGAGCGACCCGCCGCCGCGCACGAGCAGGAGGACGTCGACGTCCCGGCGGCGATCCGCGAGCTCGAGCATGGCCGCGATTTCCCGCGCGGCGACGGCGCCCTGCACCGGTACGGCGTAGACGAGCACCGGCACGCCCGGACAGCGGCGCCGCAGGACGTGCAGCACGTCCCTGAGTGCGGCACCGGTCGCCGAAGTCACGATTCCAATGCGCCCCGGGAATCGCGGAGGCGCAATCTTCCGCGACGCATCGAAGAGCCCCTCTGCTGAAAGTTTCTGCTTGAGCGCCTCGTAGCGCCGCCTGAGTTCGCCTTCGCCCGCCTCCTCGAGGTGATCGACGACGAGCTGGAACTCGCCGCGCGCCTCGTAGAGCCCGACGCGCGCGCGCAGCAGGACCTGCATTCCATCCCGTGGCGCAATCCGCGACGCCAGATTGCGCTGGCGGAACATGGCGCAGCGCACCTGGGCGTCCTCGTCCTTGAGCGTGAAATACCAGTGCCCGGAAGCCGGGCGGGACAAGTTCGAGAGTTCCCCGTTGATCCAGATCGAGGGCAGGCCCGCCTCGAGGAGCCCGCGCACCTCGCGGTTCAGCCGGCTCACCGTATAAATGTCACGGCGCAGCTCGGCTGTCTGCCCGGTTTCCGGTGAAATCCTCGCCATGGGCCCATGCTAAGCGACCTGTTTGCAGACACGCCACTTACAACGGCGGGGGCAGCGCCGTACAATGCATCGCTTCATTCGGACCGCCCCGGGGAATGCCGGCTCATGCGAATCGTCCAGGAAGCACTCACCTTCGACGACGTCCTGCTCGTACCGGCGTACTCGGAAGTACTGCCGCGCGAGGTCGACCTGTCGACGCAGCTGACTCGCGGCATCCGCCTCAACCTTCCGTTTGTCTCCGCGGCCATGGACACCGTCACCGAGGCGCGCCTCGCGATCACGATCGCGCAGGAAGGCGGGATCGGCATCGTCCACAAGAACATGACTGCGGCTGACCAGGCGCGCGAGGTAGGGCGCGTCAAGAAACACGAGAGCGGAGTCATCAAGGACCCGATCACCGTGCGGCCCGACGCCACGATCCGCGATGTCATCGCGCTTACGCGCGCCAGGGGAATCTCGGGCCTTCCGGTCACGTCCGACGGCAACCAGGTCGTCGGCATCGTCACTCACCGCGACATCCGCTTCGAGGAGCAGCTCGACCTGCCGGTGTCCAAGGTCATGACCCCACGCGAAAAGCTCGTGACCGTCCTGGAGAACACCCCACGCGAGGAAGTGCTCCAGCTACTGCACCGTCACCGCATCGAAAAGGTGCTGGTCGTCGACAGCGGCGGCCGGTTGCGCGGCATGATCACGGTGAAGGACATCCAGAAAGCCCGCGACTTCCCGCGCGCCTGCAAGGACGAGCACGGCCGGCTGCGAGTCGGCGCGGCAGTCGGCACGGCCCCCGACACGCTGGACCGAGTCGCGCAGCTCGCCGAAGCAGGCGTCGACGTCGTCATCGTCGATACATCTCACGGGCACTCGCGCGGCGTCATTGCGACCGTGGAGCGCATCCGCAAGGCGTATCCGCAGCTGCAGTTGATCGCGGGCAACATCGTGACGGCGGAGGCAGCCAGGGCTCTCGTCGATGCGGGCGCCGACGCAGTCAAGGTCGGTATCGGGCCGGGCTCGATCTGCACGACGCGCGTCATCGCGGGCGTCGGCGTGCCGCAGATCACTGCCGTCGCGACGGTCGCCGAGGCACTCTCCAAGAGCGACGTTCCACTCATTTCAGACGGCGGCATCCGCTATTCCGGCGACGTCGCCAAGGCGATCGCAGCGGGTGCCCACGCCGTCATGATCGGCGGCCTGTTCGCGGGAACCGAGGAATCGCCGGGCGAAGTCGAGTTGTACCAGGGCGCTTCGTACAAGTCCTATCGCGGCATGGGCTCGCTCGGCGCCATGGCCCAGCGCAATGGATCGAGCGACCGTTACTTCCAGGACACCGTCGAGGAGCTCGAGAAGCTGGTGCCGGAGGGTGTGGAGGGGAGAGTCCCGTACAAAGGCAGCCTCGTGACGATCCTGCACCAACTCGCTGGCGGAATCCGCGCAGCGATGGGTTATACCGGCTGCCAGGACATCGAACAGATGCGGACGCGGCCCGTCTTCGTCCGCATCACGGGCGCAGGTGTCCGTGAAAGCCACGTCCACGACGTGAGCATCACCAAAGAAGCGCCGAACTACCGGATCGGCTGATGGCTGCACGTATGCAGGCCGCGGCTGCCGACATCCATGCCCACCGGATCCTGATCCTCGACTTCGGCGCCCAGTACACGCAGCTGATCGCCCGGCGCGTGCGCGAGATCGGCGTTTATTGCGAGATTCTGCCCTGGGACGCCGGCGACGCCGCCGTCCGGGCCTTCGGCGCACGCGGAATCATCCTGTCAGGCGGCCCGGAGTCGGTCGCGGACGAAGCACCGCCGCGGGCGCCTGACGCCGTGTTCGAACTTGGCGTGCCGGTGCTAGGCATCTGCTACGGGATGCAGACGATGGCGGCCCAGCTCGGCGGTCGTGTCGCAGCGTCCACGCACAGGGAATTCGGCTACGCGAAGGTCCGCAGGACCGGCGCATCGCGCCTGCTCGACGGCATCGCCGACGATGGCGCGACCGATCCGGGCGTCCTCGACGTGTGGATGAGCCACGGCGACCGCGTCGAAGCGCTGCCACCGGGCTTCGCGGCGATCGCGGCCACCCCGAATGCGCCGCTCGCCGCGATGGCGAACGACGGCGCGCGCCTTTACGGCGTGCAGTTCCACCCGGAAGTGACCCACACACGCTCGGGCGCCGCGATTCTCAAGCGTTTCGTGCGCGACATCTGCGGCTGCGACACGCTCTGGGACGCCGGGAACATCATGGCGGACGCCATCGCGCAGGTGCGCGCGCAGGTGGGCCAGGACCGCGTGCTGCTCGCGCTTTCGGGCGGCGTCGACTCGTCCGTCGTTGCGGTGCTGCTGCATCGCGCGATCGGCGACCAGCTTACCTGCGTGTTCGTGGATCACGGGCTCCTGCGCCTCGGCGAGGGCGATCAGGTGATGGAGACTTTCGCGAAGCATCTCGGCATTCGGGTGATCCGGGTCGATGCCGCGGAGCGCTTTTTCGCCGGCCTCGGAGATGAGGAAGACCCGGAGAGCAAGCGGAAAATCATCGGGCGGCTGTTCATCGAGATCTTCGAGGAGGAAGCGAAGCGGCTCGAGAACATCCGCTGGCTTGCACAGGGAACGATCTATCCCGACGTCATCGAATCGGCGGGCGCGAAGACCGGCAAGGCCCAGGTGATCAAATCGCATCACAACGTGGGCGGTCTGCCGGAGCGGATGAAGCTCGCGCTCCTCGAGCCGCTGCGGGAACTCTTCAAGGACGAGGTTCGCCGCATCGGCCTCGAACTCGGACTTCCGCGCGATATGGTGTTCCGCCATCCGTTCCCGGGTCCCGGCCTCGGCGTTCGCATCCTCGGGCGCGTACACCGCGAAGCGGCGGATCTCCTGCGTCACGCCGATGCGATCTACATCGAGGAGCTGCGCGCGCACGACCTCTATGACCGCGTCAGCCAGGCCATGGCGATCTTCCTGCCGGTTCGCTCGGTCGCCGTGATGGGCGATGGCCGCCGCTATGAATGGGTCATTGCGCTCCGCGCCGTCGAGACCGTGGATTTCATGACGGCGCACTGGGCGCGGCTGCCCTACGATTTCCTGGACCACGTTGCGCGCAGGATCGTCAACGAGGTGAAGGGCGTCTCCCGGGTCGTCTACGACATCTCCGGCAAGCCGCCCGCGACGATCGAGTGGGAATGACCGGTCCGCGGGTCGCAGGCGCCTTCAACTGAATGAGCCGTGACGAATCATGGATGCGGCGTGCGCTCGAGCTTGCGGTTCAGGCCGAGGCGGAAGGAGAAGTACCCGTCGGCGCACTCGTCGTTCGGGACGACGCCGTGCTGGGCGAGGGCTGGAATCGTCCGATCGCGGCCCGAGACCCCACGGCTCATGCCGAGATGCTCGCGCTGCGCGAAGCCGCAGCCCGTGCAGGCGAATACCGGTTGGGCGGCGCGACCCTCTACGTGACTCTTGAGCCCTGCCCGATGTGCGCAGCCGCCATGGCGCACGCGCGCATCGCGCGCCTCGTGTTCGGTGCCTGGGATCCGCGGCAGGGTGCAGCCGGCAGCGCCTTCAACCTCGTGACTGCCGCCGAAATGAATCACCGGATCGATTCATTCGGGGGAGTCCTCTCGGAGGAATGTGGTGCGCTACTTCGCGGATTCTTCGCCGGAAGGCGCTGACGCCGGCTCATCCGCGACCATCCAGCGCATGAGTTCCGCATAGGTCTGCACGTTGCGAACGAATCCAACGGGTTCCCAGCCACGCGCGTAACCGCGCTTCAGCTTCGAATAGTGCCGCTCCTGCGCAAGCAGTGGCAGGTTGGCGCGCACGTCGGGCCAGCTGTCGGGATCCTGTCCGCGACGTTGCGTCAGCACTCGCGCGTCCTCGAGGTGGCCGTAGCCGACGTTGTAGGCGGCAAGCGTCAGCCAGGTCCGGTCGGGTTCCTGGATTCGATCCGGAATCGTCTTTTCAACCAGCCGGAAGTATCGTGCGCCGCCCCGGATGCTGTCGCGCGGGTCACTGCGATCACGCACCCCGACGCGCGCGGCGGTATCCGCGGTCAGCATCATGAGACCCTGGACGCCGGTCGGTGAAATTGCGGCCTCGTCCCAGCGCGACTCCTGGTATCCGATGGCGGCGAGCAGGCGCCAGTCGATTCCGGTTTCGGCGGCGGCCTCCTGGAACCACGCCTGGTAGCGCGGCAGCCGCTCACGGACGCCCGCGACGAAGTTGGCTGCATCGACACGGTCGAACCGGACGAGCGCAAGCCGGTTGCGCTCGAGTACGTCGGCCAGGCGGCCGCTCGATTCGATCTCCGCGAAGTAGCGCTCAACTTCCGGCAGCAGGTCCGCGCCATGCGGGGAGATCGCCCAGGCCACGGCCTCGGACTCCGAGAGCTTGAAGGCTGGGCGCAGGTCCGGATGAAAATGCCTGCCGAGGGAGAACTCGGTCGAATCGGCAACGGTGACGTCCGCTTCGCCCTCTGCAACGCGTGCCAGCAAGTCGAGCGTATCGCTGCCTTTCACCTCGGTCCACTCGAGCCCCGGCCATTGCGTCGCGAGCTTCGCAAGGCTCGCCGCATGAGTCGAATTGCGCAGCACCACGATGCGCTTGCCGACGAGGTCAGCCGGCGTCTTCGGCAGCCTGTCCTGGATGCGGTAGACGACGTGCTGGTCGATGTGCTGGAACACCGGCCCGAAGCGGACGCGGTCGTCCCGGCCCGCGTGCGCGATGAGCCCCGCGGCCGCAATGTGCGCCCGGTTCCGCGCAACCGCTGCGAGCGCGGCAGCGGCTGACCTCTCGAGCGAGATATCAAGCTGCACGCCGAGCTTCTCGGCAAAGCCCCGGGCGAGCTCATATTCCGGGCCTTCGGGTCCGGCCGCGCCTTCGTAGTAGGCGAGGGGACTGTTGCGAGTGGCGACCTTGATGACCCCGGCGGCACGGATCTGCTCGAGGCTGCCTGGCATGCGTGAACAGGTTCCAATCAGGAGCGCGACGGCAAGCACCGCGGAGATACGGAATCGCCTGCGAATTCGCGGCCTGGGCACTCCGGCCGGCGCGGTTTCCGGTTCCATTGATGTAGAATAGCTGTTCCGGATCAGGCCGCTACGGGCCGCCGGGTCCCTGCACGGAGAGGTACCGAAGCGGTCACAACGGCACCGACTCGAAATCGGTTGAGGGCATTACGCCCTACGTGGGTTCGAATCCCACCCTCTCCGCCAGATTCTTCCTCGCTACACTCATTTCATGGACGTACCAGCCGCCCGGCGCACGGCTGACTCCGCATCGCCGCCGCGGGACACTTCGCTGCTGCGCTGGGTCTGGCGAGCCTACGTCCGGAACGCACTCGTGCCGCTCCTGGTCGTCGAGCTGCTGCTCGTCGACGTCTACCTGACGAGCCACGCATGGTCGCTGCGCAAGAACGTCGATGCACTGACCGAAGTCGCCCACCAGGAACTGGCGCGCACCGCGGATGACCAGTCGGCCGTCATCGAACGGCAGCTCGGCCAGGTGACCGCCCTGGCCGATGTCCTTCGCCGGCAGACGGCCGCCGCGCTTGCATTGCCGGCGCAGCGTTCAGGGGACCGCGCACGCCTCGCGCTTCAGCCAACCGGGGCATTGACGACGACTCGCGACGATGGCGGCGCCGCTGTCTACTGGTCGGCCCGCACAGTCAAGGGCCCTGCCGAGTTCGAGAAGCTCGAGCGCCTCGCCGCCGTCGATCCGCTCCTGCGCGACATCACGCTCGCCAACCCGCTGATCGTGCAAACCTACTTGAACACGCACGACTCGCTGAATCGCATCTGGCCGTGGATCGACACCGCGGCCGTGTTCGATCCGGGCATGAACATACCCGAATTCAATTTCTACTATGAAGCCGATGCAGCGCACAATCCGGCCCGCTCGGTTGTCTGGACCGATGCCTACGTCGATCCGGCGGGCAAGGGCTGGCTGGTTTCCGCCATCGCGCCCGCGTATCGCGGAGACTTTCTCGAAGCGGTGGCCGGCGCCGACGTCACGGTCGATCGCATCGTGGCTGACGTGCTCAACCAGGACGTTCCCTGGCAGGGATTCCTGCTGCTGATCGGCAAGTCAGGAACCCTGCTCGCGCTGCCGCCGCAGGGCGAACGCCTCTTCGACCTCAAAGAATTGACCGAACACCACTACGTTGACGCGATCCGGGCCGACACGTTCAAGCCCGAGGAATTCAACGTCTACCGCCGGGGCGATTTTTCGGAGATCGGGAAACTGCTGCGGACCCAGCCGTCGGGTAGCGGTCGCATCGACGGCGACGAGCCGCATCTCGTCGCCTGGCAGACGATTCCGTCCGTGGGCTGGAAGTTGATGAGCCTCGTGCCCGAGGCAGCGGTATTCGGTCCATCGCGCGCGCTCAACGAAGACCTGGCGGTCGTCGGCTGGGTCATGCTGGCGGGTCTCGCCGGATTTTATCTCGTGTTCTTCAGTTTCCTTTACCGGCGCGCGCGCTATGTCAGCCGCTCGATCGCCGAGCCGCTCGCACAGATCGAGCGCATGGCACATCGAATTGCGGTGGGCGACTACGAGCAGGCCTCGCCGCAGTTCGGGGTCAGCGAGTTCCGCCACACGGTCGGTGAGCTGCAGCAGATGGGCCGCCTGCTCGGCGACTCCAATCGCGCGCGCGAAGCTGCGGAGGCCCGCCTCAGCGAGCGGAACGAGGAGTTGTCCGCGATTCTCATCCTGTCGCCTGACGGACTCGTCTCGTTTGGCTCGTCCGGCCTCGTGACGGAGACGAACCCGGCGTTCCTGAGGCAGACCGGCTGGTCGCGCGACGAGCTGATCGGTTGCTCGTGGACGGAGTTCTGGCGGCGGCTTGGCGATCTCGGAACGTCGGTGGAGCCGCAGGCGCTCGTCGCGCCGGTCCTGCGACTCCAGCGGCCGCGACCAATCGTGCTCGAATGCCGGGTCGTGGGCGCGCCGGCCGGCGCGCAAGTCGCCTATTTCCGCGACATCACGCATGCCGACGAGCTCGATCGGGCAAAAAGCCGTTTCGTGGCTACGGCCGCTCACGAATTGCGCACTCCGATCGCAGTGATCACGGGCTACGCGGAGTTCCTTCAGGCGAGCGACCCGCCTCCCGGCCAGCGCGGCGAGATCCTGGCCACGATGCGGCGCCACGGCGACCACATTGCGGGCATCGTTTCCGAGCTGCTCGACCTGGCGCGTATCGAGGCGCGTGCCGGCCGCGATTTCACGATGATTCGCCAGCCCCTGGCGCCCGCAGTGCGGCGGTTCATCGATAGCCTCCGGATCGGCGACTACGCCCGCGTGCCGGCGCTCGATGGCGACATCGGCGATGCCGAAGTTTTCGTGGATGCCGACAAGTTTTGCCAGTCGCTCAGCAACGTGCTCGCAAACGCCTGCAAGTATTCGCCAACTGGCGGGCCGGTTTCCGTGCGCCTCGTCGCCGCGGGCAATGAAGTCGGGGTGCGCGTCGAAGACCAGGGCGAAGGCATGGACGAGGAAACCCAGCGGCGCATATTCGACCGCTTCTTCCGCGCCGACGGGAAATCCGCGGCCGCAGGCACCGGACTCGGCATGAGCATCGTCAAGGAGATCATCGATATCCACGGCGGACACATTGAAATCGCGAGTGCACCGGGCGTTGGAACGGTCGTGACACTGTGGTTGCCGCGCGCGGCTCCGCGCGGTTGACGCTCAGGGGAGGCAACCGTACGATGCCCGGCCCCGGTTTTCCATGGTGGCTCGCGTCGGTTCCTCCGCGACGATCAGCCGTGAACCCCGCCAGGCCCGGAAGGGAGCAACGGTAGCGGTGGCATCGGGTGCCGGAGGGGTGCTGGCGCGGGCCGCCTCCATCCGGCCCCAGGATGCGCGATGATGACCGGACGGCAGGCAAGGATTCGATGAGTTACCTCGTACTCGCCCGCAAGTGGCGCCCCCGGAATTTCGCCGAGCTGGTCGGCCAGGAACACGTACGCCAGGCGCTCGTGAATGCCCTGGATTCGGGGCGCATCCACCACGCCTTCCTTTTCACCGGCACGCGAGGCGTCGGCAAGACGACCATCGCAAGAATCCTCGCCCGCGCGCTCAACTGCGAAAAGGGCGTGAGTTCCGCGCCTTGCGGCGAATGCGGCGCCTGCCGGGAGATCGACGAGGGCCGCTTCGTCGATCTGATCGAGGTCGATGCCGCATCGCGCACCAAGGTGGACGACACGCGGGAACTGCTCGAGAACGTGCAGTACCTGCCGACGCGGGGCCGATTCAAGGTCTACCTGATCGACGAAGTGCACATGCTGTCGGCGCACTCCTTCAACGCGCTGCTCAAGACGCTCGAAGAGCCTCCGCCGCACGTCAAGTTCCTGCTCGCAACCACCGATCCGCAGAAACTGCCGGTCACGGTCCTGTCGCGCTGCCTGCAGTTCAACCTGAAGCGCCTGCCCGCGGCGATGATCGCGTCGCGACTCCAGCACATCCTCGGCGCCGAGGGCATCGCCTTCGAGCCGGCGGCGACCTCGCTGCTGGCGCGCGCCGCCGACGGGAGCTTGCGGGATGCGCTTTCGCTCCTTGACCAGATTCTTGCCTTCGGCGGCGGCCGCGTGACCGAGGCCGATGCGCGGTCGATGCTCGGCACCGTGGACCGGCAACAGGTCGTGCGTCTCGTCGAGCGGCTTGCCGATCGGGATGCGCGCGGCCTGTTCGAAGCCGTTGCCGCCATCGACGAGTACGCGCCGGATTACGGGCTACTGCTCGACGAAATTGCGGCCCTGTTGCAGAAGGTCGCTTTGCGGCAGGCGGTGCCCGATCTGGCAGAAGACGAGATCCACCTGACCGAGACATTGGTCGCGCTGGGCGAGCGGATTGCCGCGGAGGATCTGCAGCTCGCATTCCAGTTTGCGATCGTCGGCCGCCGCGACCTCGAGCTTGCGCCCGATCCGCGGACCGGGTTCGAGATGACCCTGCTCAGGATGCTCGCATTCCGCCCGGCGGAGTCGACGGGCCAGGACCGGAAGGCGGCGGACAGCCGCGCGACACCGGTGGCAGCGGCGCCGCTTGCAAAGAAACCGGATGCGTCCGCGGAAGGCGACTGGCCCGCGCTACTGTCGCAGCTCGAGCTCAAGGGCCCCGCCCGCCAGCTCGCCGGAAACTGCCAGCTGCTCGCACGCGAGGAAAACCATTTCCGCTTCCTGCTGGACGACCGTGCGCGCGCCCTGCACACGCGCCAGCTGGAAGACCGCATCACGCAGGCGCTGCGGCAATTGGTCGGCGAGTCCGTCACCGTCGAGATTGAGCAGGGCGGAGCAGGCGACACGCCCGCGCGCCGCGAGGAACAGGCCCGTGACGAGCGACTCGAGAAGGCGCGCGCAGCCCTCGAGCGCGATCCCAACGTGCAGTCCCTGCGCGACCGGTTCGGCGCGGTGCTGCAGCCGGACTCAATCAAGCCGGTCGGGTAGAATGAGCACATGAAACCGGATCTCGGAAAACTCATGCGCCAGGCACAGCAACTGCAGGCGAACATGCAGAAAGCCCAGGAGCAGCTTGGAGCCCTCGAGGTCACGGGCGAATCCGGCGGCGGCATGGTCAAGGTCGTGATGAATGGGCGTCACGAAGTCAGGCAGGTCCAGATCGACCCGAGCGTCGCGGGCCCCGACCGCGAGATGCTCGAGGACCTCGTGGCCGCGGCCTGCAATGACGCGACCCGCCGCGTCGGCGAGGCCGTCCAGCAGCACATGGCCGGTGCGATGGGCGGCATGCAGCTTCCGCCGGGCATGAAGTTGCCGTTCTGACGGCGCGGCCGTGAAGTATTCACCGGGACTTTCCCGCCTCATCGAGGCCCTGCGCGTACTTCCGGGCGTCGGCCCCAAGTCGGCCCAGCGCATGGCGTTTCACCTGCTGGAACGCAACCGTGAAGGCGGTCGCGCACTTGCGCGCGCGCTCGAGGATGCGGCTGCGAACGTTGTGCACTGCAGGCGCTGCCGCATGTTGACGGACGGCGAACTCTGCGAGATCTGTTCCGCGCCCAAGCGCGATGCCTCGGCACTTTGCATCGTCGAGTCACCAGCCGACGTCGTCGCGGTCGAACAGTCCGGCGGCTACGGCGGCCGCTACTTCGTTCTGATGGGCCACCTCTCGCCGCTCGACGGCATCGGACCGGAGCAGCTCGGATTCGACCGGCTGGAAGCGCTCCTCGACGAGGGCGAGGTGCGGGAAGTGATTCTCGCGACGAATCCCACGGTGGAGGGCGAAGCGACCGCGCATTTCATCGGCGAGCTCGTCGGGCGGCGCGGCATACGTGCATCGCGCATCGCGCACGGGGTGCCCGTCGGCGGCGAGCTCGAGTATGTGGATGGCGGCACGCTTGCGCACGCGCTCGCCGGGCGACAGATCATCGCCTGAGGCGAGGCGGGCCGCGCCCCGCAAGTTGCCCTGCAAGCGTCAGCAGGCGACGGTAGCTGTCGAGCCGGCGTGCCGACACGCGTCCTGCCAGATTTGCCTCTGCCACTGCGCAACCCGGCTCACGCAGGTGCAGGCAATCCCGGAACCGGCAGTCTGCCGCAGCAACGGCGATTTCCCGGTAGCCGCCCGCAATATTCCGCGGCGCCGGCAGCGGCGGCGCAAAGTCGCGCACGCCTGGCGAATCGATCAGTTCGCCGCCGGACGGCAGTGCGTAGAGCGAAGCCGTGCTCGTCGTGTGACGACCGCTTTCGCTGGCGCGCGAGACCTCATCGACTGCGGCTTCGACGCCGGGAATGAGCCGGTTCGTCAGCGAGCTCTTGCCGACGCCGGACTGGCCCACGAGCGCGCTCGTTTCGCCGGCAAGCCGTTCCCTTAGTGCGTCGACACCCTCGGCGAGACGCTTGCTCGTGCGAAGGACCGGGTAGCCGATGCGGGCGTAGTCCTCGAGGGTGGGGGCCAGCGTTCCGGAGGCATCGTCGAGATCGCACTTGTTGGCGACGACACAGGCGGCAAGTCCGTTCCATTCGGCCGCGGCCAGGTAGCGGTCGCAAAGACCGAAGTCAGCCGCAGGAATCGTGGCGACGACCGCCACGAGCTGCGTCAGGTTGGCGGCGACGGGTTCGGCCGCGCCCCGCGAATCGATGCGTGCCAGCAGATTCCGGCGCGGCAGGACTTCGACGATGAGTCCCGCGCCCGCCTCGGTGTGCGCCGGCGTCCAGCGTACGCGATCGCCGCAGACGACCGCGAGGCGGCGGCCCTGCAACCGGCAGTGGATTTCCCGGCCCGAGTCATCCACGACACTCGCGTCGCGGCCATGACTCGCAACGACGCGGCCAGTGGACTGCGGCCCGGCCTCCCGGCCGGGTTTCATTCGATGCGTTCCGGAGCAAGCCGCGCGATGCGTGCGAGCGCTGGCGGATGCGAGGCATGAAATGCGGTGTATAGCGGGTCGGGCGTCAGCGTCGTCGCGTTGTCCCGGTATAACTTGACGAGCGCGTCCGCAAGCGCCCTTGCATCGGCATGCCGCGCAGCGTAGCGGTCGGCGGCGAATTCGTGGCGCCGCGACAGCCAGGCGAATATCGGTCGGATCGGGAGCAGGAATACGGGAACCGCGAGGACGAACAGCAACAGCAGGGTATGCGGGCCGCCCGCGGGAACGCCGAGCGCGGGCTGGAACCATTCCTGCCGCACGAGCCATGCGAGGAGGGCGAAGCCGGCGAAGGCGGCCGCAAGCGAGCCCGCGAGCCGGAGCGCGATATGGTGCAGCCGGAAGTGACCGAGTTCGTGCGCGAGCACGGCCTGCAGCTCCGGGATCGCGAGGGAATCGACGAGTGTGTCGAAGAACACGATCCGTTTCGTCCGGCCGAAGCCGGTGAAATAGGCATTGCCGTGGGTGCTTCGTTTCGAACCGTCCATGATGAAAATTCCACGCGGCTCGAATCCGCAGCGGCGCGCGAGCATTTCGACCCCCTCGCGCAGGCTGCCTGCCTCGAGCTCGCGAAACCGGTTGAACAAGGGTGCGATCAGCCGCGGCCAGGCCCAGCCGAGGAAGATCGAGAATCCCGCCCAGGCGCCCCACGCCCAGATCCACCATGACGCGCCGGCTCGCGGCATCAGCCAGAGCAACAGCGCGACGAGCGGCAGCAGGAGGATCGCGCCGATCGCAAGTCCCTTCAGCGTATCTGCGGCAAACAGGACGGGCGTGGTGCGGTTGAACCCGAAGCGCGCCTCGATCCGGAAAGTGCGCCAGGCCTCGAATGGCAATCCCGCGATTGCCGTGACAAGCACCGTCGCGGCAACAGTCGCCACCTCCTGCGGAAGACCAGCGAGCCCGATTCCCGAAATCCACGCGTCGACTTCCGCGATGCCTCCGGCAAGCGTCAGCAGGAGCAGCAATGCCGCGCCGGCGATGCGCTCGATCATCGCGAGGCGGGCCTGGGCGATCGTGTAGTCTGCGGCGCGGGCGTGGGCGTCGGGTCCGATCGCGGTGGCGAACGCTGGCGGCACGCGATCGCGGTGTGCACGCACGGCGCGCGCCTGGCGGCGGAGCAGCCAGAGTTGAACGGCGAGTCCGCCGGAAAGCGCAACGAGGAAAAACAGAGTGAAGGAATGCATGGCGTCGGGGCGAGGGCACTCTAGCCTCTGGTAAGATCACCGGCAACATGACGCGCGACGATCGGCTGATCTGGATCGACCTTGAAATGACCGGACTCGTCCCGGACCGCGACCGGATCATCGAAATCGCGACGGTCGTGACCGACGGCGACCTCGCGGTGATCGCCGAGGGACCCGTGGTTGCGGTGCGGCAGGCCGAGGCGACGCTCGCCGCGATGGACGAATGGAACACGCGCACGCACGCCGCCAGCGGCCTCTGTGCGCGGGTGCTCGCGAGCCCGGCCGACGAGGCCGCCGCCGAGCGCTCGACGCTGGAGTTCCTCGCGCAGCATGTCGGTTCAAACCGCTCGCCGATGTGCGGCAACAGTGTCTGCCAGGACCGCCGCTTCCTCGCGCGCTGGATGCCGGAGCTCGAACGGTACTTTCATTACCGGAACCTCGATGTCAGCACACTCAAGGAACTGGCTAGACGATGGGCGCCCGAAGTCGCGGCGGGAGTCGCCAAGGAATCGCGCCACACGGCGCTCGCTGACGTGCACGAATCGATCGCGGAACTGCGCCACTACCGCGGCGCGCTGCTGGCCGCGCCATGGAATGTCCCGCGGACCTGACTGACGGCGCACCCGTCTGGCACAGCGGAGGCTGCCACTGCGGCCGCATCCGCATCGAGGTCCACGCGCCCGCCGACCTCGAATTACTCGAGTGCAACTGCTCGATGTGCAGCCGCTCGGCCTACCTGCACCTCATCGTCGCCGCGGATGAATTCCGCCTGTTGTGTGGCGCGGATGATCTCGTCGAATACAGCTTCGGAACCGGCGTCGCGAAACATCGCTTCTGCCGCCAATGCGGCGTCAAGACCTTCTATGTCCCGCGCTCACATCCCGACGGCTACAGCGTCAACGCCCGCTGCCTAGACCCGTCAACGATCACTTCAATGCGAATCCGCTCGTTTGACGGCCGTGATTGGGATACGGCGCGAAGGGAGCTCGACGCGCGCTAGCCGGTCGGGCGGCGTCTCGAGCGAGCGAATGTCCGTTCTTCTGAGCGAGCGAGGGAACGCTGCCCGGCCAGGCGAGCGCGCGGCTACTTCTTCCCGCCGTTCGCCAGGTACAGCCAAGTCTCGACGACCGTATCCGGATTGAGCGAAAGGCTGTCGATTCCCTGGTCGACGAGCCAGCGCGCGAAGTCCGGGTGGTCCGACGGGCCCTGACCGCAGATTCCGATGTACTTGCCGGAATCCTTGCAGGCGCGGATTGCCATTGAAAGCAGAGCCTTCACGGCGGGATCGCGCTCGTCGAAGAGTGAGGCAATGACAGCCGAGTCGCGATCGATGCCGAGCGTGAGCTGCGTCATGTCGTTCGAGCCGATCGACATGCCGTCGAAGTGCTCGAGGAAATCGCGCGCGAGCAGGGCATTGGTCGGCAGCTCGCACATCATGATGACCTTCAACCCGTTCACGCCCCGCACGAGGCCATTCTGCGCGAGCAGCTCAACGACCCGGCGGCCCTCGTCGACCGTTCTCACGAATGGCACCATCACCTGGACATTGTCGAGCCCGAGATCGTCGCGGACACGGCGAAGCGCTCTGCATTCGAGTTCGAAGCAGGGCCCGAACTCGGGATCCGTGTAGCGCGAGGCGCCACGGAACCCGAGCATCGGGTTCTCCTCGTGAGGTTCATACTGGCGCCCGCCGATCAGGTTGGCGTACTCGTTCGACTTGAAGTCGGACAGGCGGACGATTACCGGCTGCGGAGCGAACGCGGCCGCGATGCTTGCGACGCCCTCGGTCAGCTTCTCGACGAAAAACCGCACCGGATCCTCGTAACCTGCCACCTGGCGGCGGACCTGGTCCTGGACGCCGGGATCGAGCATCGCGAAATCGAGCAGGGCGCGCGGATGCACGCCAATCATGCGATTGATGATGAACTCGAGCCGGGCGAGCCCGACCCCGTGATTCGGTATTGACGCGAAGTCGAAGGCGCGGTCGGGATTGCCGACGTTCATCATGATGCGGACCGGGGGTGTCGGCAGCGCGTCGAGCTCGATCCTCTGCTGCTCGAAGTCGAGCTGGCCCTCGTAGACGACACCGGTGTCGCCTTCGGCGCAGGAGACCGTGACGGGCTCGCCGTCCCGGATCTTCCGGGTCGCGTCGCCGCAGCCGACGACGGCCGGGATGCCGAGCTCCCTTGCAATGATCGCCGCGTGGCAGGTGCGGCCGCCGCGGTTCGTGACAATCCCCGCGGCGCGCTTCATGACCGGCTCCCAGTCGGGATCCGTCATGTCGGTGACGATCACGTCGCCCGGCTGGATACGCGACATCTCGCGGGCACCGGAAACGACACGCGCCGGCCCGGCGCCGATCCGCTGCCCGATCGCGCGGCCCTGGGCGAGTGCCCGCGAACGCTGCTTCAGCGTATATCGCAGGATCGAGCGGCCGGCGCGACTCTGGACGGTCTCCGGCCGCGCCTGGAGGACGTAGATTTCGCCGGTCTCGCCGTCCTTGCCCCACTCGATGTCCATCGGGCGGCCGTAATGCGACTCGATCACGAGCGCCTGGCGCGCAAGTTCGTGGACGTCCCCGTCGTCGATGCAGAAACGCGCGCGGTCGGCCGCGCCGACTTCGGCGATTTCGACCCATCGGCCTGGAACCGGATCCGTCGCGTACACCATGCGGGAGGCTTTCGAGCCGAGGTTCCGCCGGATGATCGCCTCGCGCCCTGCACGCAGGGCCGGCTTGTACACGTAGAACTCGTCCGGGTTCACCGCGCCCTGTACCACGAGCTCGCCGAGGCCCCAGGAGGCCGTGATGAACACCGCGTCTCGAAAGCCGGACTCCGTATCGAGCGTGAACATCACGCCGCTCGCGCCGACGTCACTTCGCACCATGTGCTGTACGCCGACCGAGATCGCGACCTGCCCGTGATCGAAACCCTGGTGCACGCGGTAGGAGATGGCACGGTCGTTGTAGAGCGAGGCATAGACCTGGTGCATCGCGGCGAGAACCGACTTCGGCCCGCGGACATTCAGGATCGTCTCCTGCTGCCCGGCAAAGGACGCGCCTGGCAAATCCTCGGCGGTCGCCGACGAGCGCACCGCGAGCGCTGCGCCGCCATTGACCAGCGTTGCGGTTGCCGCGAGCACGTCGCTTTCGAGGTGCTGCTGGAAAGGCGTTTCGAGGATCCAGCCGCGGATGCGGCTGCCCGCACTGGCGAGTCGAGCGACATCGTCGACGTCGAGCCCCGCGAGTTCCGCGGCGATCCGTTCGCCGAGCCTGCCCTGTGCGAGGAAATCGCGGTAGGCCTGCGCGGTCGTCGCGAATCCATCGGGCACGCGGACGCCGGCTGCGGCAAGCTGGCCGATCATCTCGCCGAGGGAGGCATTCTTGCCGCCGACGGACTCGACGTCCTTCATGCGGAGCTTTCCGAAGGGAACTGTGTAGCCGGTCACGCGCGATCCTCGCTCGTTCCGCACCTGTTACGATCAGTCGCGAGGGCGGGCCGCCAGGGACGCCACGGCCAACGGATCATCCGCCATGAAGCAGCGACGAACCGTCTTCTTCGTGTCCGACCAGACCGGCGTCACCGCCGAGACGATGGGACACAGCCTGCTGACGCAGTTCGACGGCATGGATTTCAGGCCGGTCACTTTGCCATTCATCTCCACCGTTGACAAGGCGCGCGAGGCAGTCGCGAAGATCGACCAGACCGGCCAGGAGGAGGGCGAAAAACCCATCGTATTCGCGACGCTCGTCGACAACGATGTCCGCGACGCGTTGAAGCAGGCGCACTGCCTGTTCCTCGATTTCTTTGACGTATTTCTCGGTCCTCTGGAGCAGGAGCTCGGGCAGCAGTCGGCCCACGTCGAGGGCCGGGCACACGGCATGGCGGACCTCAACGCCTACACGATGCGCATCAATGCGACGAATTTCGCACTTGCGAATGACGACGGCGCCCAGACGCGCGATTACGATCGCGCGGATGTGATCCTCATCGGGGTTTCGCGCTCCGGCAAAACGCCGACTTGCGTGTACATGGCGCTCCAGTATGGGGCATTCGCAGCGAATTACCCGCTGACAGAGGACGACCTCGACGGCGCCAGGCTGCCAACCACCGTCGAGCCCTACCGCAAGAAGCTGTTCGGCCTCACGATCGAGCCCGGCCGGCTGCAGCAGATCCGGCAGGAGCGCCGCCCGGACAGCCGCTACGCGTCCGCGCAGCAGTGCGCGTTCGAGGTGCGCGCGGCGGAGCAGTTGTTCGATCGCCAGGGCATCCCGTACCTCGAAACGACGGACACGTCCATCGAGGAGATCGCGAGCCGCGTGCTCGAGCGGCTCAGTATCCCGAGGCGCGTGAGACCGTGACGGATTCGTGACCAAACGCACGATTCGTGCGGGAATTGGCCGAATATCCCTGTGATATAGTCAAATCCATGTTGTCGGACGACCTCTGCACGATCACCTGGCGCGCACGGCCGCGATCGTTCGTGAGCCTGATGACGCTCTACGAGAGCAACTACATCCGGCTCGGATGGCTCGTGCCTGAACTGCGCCGCATCAAGGGCTCGATCACTTCCGAGGTCGCCGGCGAGCCCGCGCTCGAGCTTTCGGTTGTCGAGCAGTGCCGATATACGACTGCGCTGCACCTCACGTATCTCTTTGGCGAAAGCGCCGGCCTGACGCGCGAACCCGAGCTCGAGATCCGCGTTTACCACGATGCGCGCCTCGCGGAGGCCTGCGGCACCGGCGTCAGCTCGTCGCACCCGCGCCTGCGCAAGCTCGTGGCGCAGGTCGCGGTCAGCCGCGGCAAGCGCTGGTCCTGCAACATGCTCCTGAACAAGTGGCTCGAATACTGCGTTGGCAGCGGCCACCGCTTTGCGATTCCAGCCACCTGAGCGAAGGCCATGGCCGTCATGCTTCCGGACAAGTGGTCGCAGCTGAAGCTGCCCTCCATCGGCAAGGCCGACCCCGCCGAGCAGGAGCGGCTGCTCAAGCTATTCTGGAACCGGGCTGAGCTCAAGAAAGAGCTCCAGAGCCTCGACGACCAGCTTCACAACCTCCGCAACAAGCTGAAGCAGCAGGAGAACGCGAACTCGCGCCTGCAGAAGCAGCTCGAACAGCTCGAGGTGCTGCTCGGAAACTCCGAGCGCGGGGTCGATGCCCTCGTGCACTTCGGCCTCAAGGCGCTATGGCGGGCCTGCCGCGAGCAGCTCGAGAAGTTCGCCGCGGAACTCAAGCGCGAAAGCCAGGACGCCCAGCGCAAGCTGCAGCTGGCCGAGTTCCAGAATGACCGTGCGGAACGCCTCAAGGTCGCAGACGAGCGCCTGCACCAGGCACAGGAAGTCGCTGACGCGGAGCGCGAGCGGATGCGCGAGCGCAACGAGCGGATGTCACAGCTCAGGCAGTTCTGGCACTACTTCAAGCGGCGCGCCCTCGCGGCCGAGATCCTCGAGCAGCGCGAACGTTGCGTAGTCTCCGAGCGGAATCTCGCGGACATGCAGGAGTCGCACCGCACGATCGAGAAGGAACCCTGGCCGGAATTCCCGGGCCTGACGATCGAGGGACGCCGCCTGGTCAACCTCGCCGTGATCGCCTATGCACAGCACCTGTTCGCGCGGCTTGCGGTATCGGGACTCGCGATGGATGCGCGGCTCGCGAACAACCGGAGCGTCGAGAGCGCGAAGCACGGCAACCTCGACGCCTGCCTCGCGCGCCTGCGCGAGATCGCACAGGCCCTTGCACTCGTGAACGCCCAGGACGGGCTCACCGCCGATATCAGGAAGCGCGGCGAGAAGATGATGTCAGCCGCCACCTGGCGGAATGCCAACGAGACCGTCCCGCAGCCGGCCTCGCTGCCGCCTGCAGCGACCGGTGGCGTGCCGGACGCGAATGTGCTCGTCGACGACTACTGGGACGTCTACAAGGTCCTGCTGCGCTGACCCTTCGCCCGCGGCGCCCGTCTCAAGGCGCTTCGGCCACTGCCTCGCCGCTCCGGGAATGCAGCCGGATGCGCTGCCGCCAGTTGTTCAGGTCGTCCAGCCACACATAGAAGAGCGGCACGAAGAAGAGCGAAGTCACGCTCCCGAAGAAGAGCCCTGACATCAGTGCGCGGGCCATCGGATAGTACGCCGGGCCGTCGCCGCCGATCTGCGTATCGCCTACCGCGAGCGGCAGCATCGCAAGCAGCGTCACGACGGTCGTCATCAGGATCGGGCGCAGGCGATGGCGCGCGGCTTCGAGTATCGCATCGTGCCGGTTCATGCCTTCCTTGCGCAAGTCGATCACGTGCGCGATGAGGACGATGCCGATGTTCACGATCACGCCAATCAGGATCATGATCCCGAGCATCGCCATGAAGGACACTGGAGTCTGGGTGATCGCAAGCCCCCAGAAGACGCCCACGATCGCGAACACGATCGACGTGATAATTGAGACTGGATACAGCAGCGACTCGAAGAGAGAGGCCATCACGAGGAAGATCAGCGCAATCGCGAGCAGGATGTTCATCTGCATGGTCGCGGCCGTGTCGTCACTGTCCTCGACGCTGCGGCCGTACTTCCAGCCGACACCCGGGGGCAGCGGGAACTGCTCCATGGCTGCCTCGACCTCCTCCTTGACCGCGTCGAGAGAGGAATCCTGCGAGACCATGCCTTCGATGACGACCGACGTGAGCCGGTCGACGCGGTCGATCGTGCGCGCGGTCTGGTCGATGTGGAAGTTCGCGACCGCGCCGAGGGTGCTGCGCGTGCCGTCCGGCAGGTAGAGCGGGGTCGCCGCGAGGTCCTCGAGCGTCTGGCGGTCGTCCGCGCGGAATGCCAGGCGCATCTGGATCTCGCGGTCATCGGCGCGGAATTCCTTGAGCGGGTCCCCGCGCATCGCGACTGCCAGGGTCTGCGCGATGACCTGGGGCGTCAGGCCGAGGTTGGCCGCGCGATCCCGGTCCACGATCACCTGGACTTCGTGCTCGCCGGCCTTCGCGGTCGAGCGGACCGATTCGAGGCCCTTCACGTCGCGTAGCCGCTGGACCACTGTCTTCGACAGGCCCACAAGCTGTTCGGTCGATTCGCCGGTCAGGCGCATGCTGAAGGCGCCGCTCTGGCTCTGGTCCTCGTCGAAGCGGAAGCTCGGCTTGCCGATGATGATCTCCGGCATGTCTTTCTCGATTTCCTTCATCAGCTCGCGGGGTTCCATCGGCATTTCGTCCCGGGGCTTCAGCTTGATCACGCTGGAGGCGTCGTCGGGCGTGAAATAGCTGTAAACGAGCTCGATGCCGAAGCGGTCCCGGTTTTCCTCGAGGTACGTCTCGACGCGCGTGACCGCCTCTTCGGTGCGGGCGAGCGGGTAGGTGCCCTCGATGTGGTACGGCAGGTACACGCGGTCGGAGGCATCCTGAGGGAACATGTCGAACTTGACGAGTTCCGTAATGAACAGCGGCACCGGTGAGAGCACGGTCAGCACGACGAAGAGCGCCGCCCACCACTTGTGCTGGAACAACCAGTCGAGCCGCTTCAGGTACCATTCCTGCAGCCTCGCGAAATACGAGTCCGCCTTGATGGCGGGCGGCGGCGGAAACCGTGCGGTCAGGGTCGGGATGATCGTCTGCGCGACCAGGAGCGACGCGAGCATCGCGACGACGATGGGCACGGCGACGTGCACCATGAAGACGGAGATCTCGCTCTCCTCGCCGAAGATGATCGGCAGGAACACGATCACCGTCGACAGCGTGCCTGCGAGCACGGCGAGGCCGACTTCGCTCACGCCGGACAGCGTGGCAGCGATCGCTTCTGCTCCGGCCATCTGCCGGTGCCTGAAAATGCTCTCGGTCACGACGACGGCGTTGTCGACGAGGAGCCCGATCGCCAGGAGCATGCCCATCATCGTCAGGATGTTGAGCGAGAATCCCAGGAAGTACATCGCCGCGACCGTGATCAGGAGCGAGAAAGGCACGGCGAGCGCGACGATCAGCGTCGTCGGCCAGTGTCGCAGGAACAGGAACAGCACGACGAGGGCGAGGCTCGCGCCGATCAGGCCTGCGTTCCGCAATTCGCCGAGGGAGCTCCGGATGTTCTCCGACTGGTTCTGGAGCACTATCACGTCGATGCCCTGCAGCTGCGGGAGCTTCCGCTGCTCGTCGACGATGGCCATGACGCGGTCCGCCACGTCGACAATGTTCGCGCCGGTCGACTTGAACACGTCGAGTCCGACGCCCGGCCTGCCGTTGAGATGCCGCCCGACGGTCAGTTCCGGCGTGACGAGGCTCACATCCGCGATGTCGCGGAGCCGCACGTTGCCCAACACGATGAATTCGCGGACGTCATCGAGTGTCTGGAATTCGCCGATCGGGCGCACCAGGAAGCGCTGCTGTCCGCCGGTCACTTCGCCGGCGCTGACGGAGAAGTTCGCGCCTTCGAGGGAATCGCGCAGCCGGGCGATGTCGACGCCGTAGGCGGCAAGCCGGACCGGATCGACCAGTATCCGCAGTTCGAGTGGCTCGACACCTTCGAGCGAGACGCGAGCCACGCCGTCGAGGCGTTCCAGCGGCTTCTTGAGATAGCGGTCCAGCGTGTCGTACTGGCGCGTGAGGTCTTCCTGGCTCGAGATGCGCACGGCGAGGACGCGGTCGTCACCGGCGGCGAACATCTGCGTCAGGATCCTGTTGGCGCTCGGCGGGAATTCGTGGCGGATCGACTCGAGCTTGGTCCGCACCTCGAACCCGACGGCCGACGGGTCCCGGTCCCACTCGAAGAAGACGACGAGTTCCGCGCCGGTCTCGGACGAGGTCGAACGGATCTCCTTGATGCCCGAAAGGGTCGCGATTGCCTCTTCGGAAGGCCGAGTGATGAGCTGCTCGACCTCCTCGGGCGTCGAACCCGCGTACGGGATCGTGATCTGGATGCCCGGGAAGCGGATGTCGGGAAAGAGCTCGAGCGGCAGGAGCGTCGTCGCGATGAGGCCTATCAGCGAGATCGCGATGAAGGTCATCAGCGTCGTGACGGGCCTGCGCAACGCAAAATCGGTGTGGACCATGACTCAGCCTCCGCGGGACTCCGTCGCGACGCGCGGTACGATGCCGGCGCGAGTCGGCTGGAATTTCTTGCGATCGAGCAGCGAGTAGACGACCGGGATCACGAGCAGCGTGAAGAAGCTCGCGACCGCGACGCCGCCGATCACGGTGATCGCCATGGGTTTCCTGATCTCCGCGCCTTCGCCGAGCCCGATCGCCATGGGCAGGAGACCCAGGATCGTCGTCAACTTGGTGATGACGATCGGGCGCAGCCGCAGCCGCGCTGCCTCGATGATGGCGTCGTGCTTCGCGAGGCCGCGCTCGCGGGCCTGGTTGACCGCGTCAATCAGCACGATGGACTGGTTGACCACGATTCCGGCCAGCATGATGAGGCCGATATAGGCGACGACGTTGACCGTCGTTCCGGTCAGGAACATCGCCCAGACGGAGCCCGTGAGCGCGAGCGGGATGGTCAGCAGGATCACGAACGGGTGCAGCAGCGATTCGAACTGCGACGCCATCACGAGATAGACGAGGAATACGGCGAGCAACATGGTGAACTGCAGCGATCGGAACGACTCCTTCATGTCGTCGCTCTGGCCGCTGACCGCCGCGGTCGTGCCGACCGGCAGTTCGACGGAATTCACGATCCTGCCGAGCTCGGCGACGGCGGAGCCGAGGTCGCCGGACGACAGGTTCGCCGTTACCACGGCGACGCGCTGCTGGCGGGTACGCCGGATCTCGGCGGGCCCGGTCGCAACCGTGACTTCGGCGACGGCGGAGAGCGGTAGCGGACGGTCGCTGCCGGGATTCACGATCAGCGAACGGATCTCCTCGACGGAAGACGCGCGCGTGTCGACGCTCCGGACCAGCACGTCGATTTTCTTCTCGCGCAGCTTGTAACGCGTGGCGACGCTGCCGCGCACGCTGTCGACCACACGGTCGGCGAGTTCGCGCACGGTTATTCCGAGCTGGGCCGCGCGTTCCTGGTCGAACACGATCTGGATCTCGGGGTTACCGGATTCAACCGTCGACTTGATGTCGCTGAACGTCGGGCTCGCCTGCATGCCAAGGCGCACTTGCTCGGCAACAAAGCGAAGCCGATCGAGATCGTAGCCCGTGATTGTCACTTCGAGCGGGGAGGCGAAGGTGAAGAGCGCCGGGCGGCTGAACTGGTACTGCACTCCGGCCAGGGAATCGAATTTCTCGCGCAGGCTTTCGATGGCCTGCGATTCCTCGTCAGGGTCCGTGCCGGGCTTGAGGGTGACGGAAAGCCGTCCGGTGTTCTCGCCGGCATCCGTGGGGCTCGCGTCAAGCCGGTTACCGGTGCCTGTCACGGCATACGACAGCTCGACTTGCGGCAGCTCCATGGCATCGCGCTGGGCAGAGGCCATGGCGCGGTCGGTCTGTTCGAGCGGCGTTCCGGGGGCGAGTCGCAGGTCGGCGATGAATTCGCCCTGAGCCAGCTGCGGGATGAGTTCCGAGCCGAGGCGAGGCACGAGCGCGGCGGTCAGGAGCAGCACGGCGACGGAAACCATGACGACGCGTCCGCGGTGTTCGAGTGACCAGCGCAGGGCCGGCAGGTAGGCCCGCGAGACCGCGGCGAATCCGGACTGCGTCGGACGTGCGGCCCAGCCGAGGAGCCACGCCATCCCGTCCGAAATCCGAGTCGTGACCCGGCGCTTGCCCGCGAGCGCGCGCGAAATCAGGCGGCCTGCGCGGCCGGGCTGGCGTTCCGGCTCGGGCAGCACGTATTCGGGCTTTCCGGCCGCGAGCATCGGCACGAGCGTCATCGCGACAACGAGCGAGAAGAGCAGCGAGAAGCTGACCGTCAGCGCCTGGTCGCGGAACAGCTGACCCGCGATGCCCGTGATGAATACCATCGGGAAGAATACGGCGACCGAAGTGAGGGTCGCGGCCGTGATCGCCGTGCCGACCTCGCTCGTGCCGCGGGTCGCGGCCTCGATGCGCGATCGCCCCTCTTCACGGTGCCTCACGATGTTCTCGAGCACGACGACCGCATTGTCCACCAGCATTCCGACCGCGAGCGCGATGCCGCCGAGCGACATGATGTTAAGCGACAGGTCGAACATGTACATCGCGACGAAAGTGCCGATCACCGAGACCGGTATCGCGAGTCCCGTGATGAATGTCGCGCGTGCGTCGCGCAGGAACAGGTACAGCACCAGGATCGCGAGCAGGCCGCCGATCAGCGCGGCTTCGCGGACTTCGCCGATCGCCGACGAAATGAACTTCGACTGGTCATAGACCAGCGTGAGCTCGCCGCCCGGCGGCAGGGCCTTGCCGAGTTCCTCGATGCGCGTGCGGATGCCGGCGGCGAGCTGAACCGTGTTCGCGTCGCCTTCCTTGTAGATCGCAAGTTCGACGGATTCCCGCCCATCAACGCGGGTGATCGCCTCGCGGTCCTTGTATCCGCTGGTCACGCTCGCGACGTCGCGCAGGTATACGGGCTTGCCTCCGACATTCGCGATGATCGAGTCCGCCATTTGCGGCACGGAGCTGAATTCGTTCAGCGTGCGGACCAGGAAGCGTTGCGTTCCCTGCTCGAGCCGGCCGCCCGACAGGTTGACGTTCTCCTCGCGCAGTCGCGTCGAGATCATGTCGATGGAAAGGTTTAGCTGCGCGAGCTTCTGCTGGTCCACGAAGATCTGGATCTCGTCCTCGTATCCGCCGCTGATCTTGACAGCGGCCGATCCGTCCACCGACTCCAGGTCCGGCTTCAGCCGGTCGTCCGCGAAACGGCGCAGGCTTTTCAGCCGTTCGACGCCACCCGACTCGCCGGGCGAGGCCTTCGCGAATTCGTCGGTATCGACGAAGGCGTAGCGCATCACGGGCTCGGTCGACGGATCGAAGCGCAGGAGAATCGGCCGGCTCGCCTCGAGCGGGAGCTGCAGCAGGTCGATCTTTTCGCGAACGTCGATGCCCGCGAAGTCCATGTCCGTGCCCCAGGCGAATTCCAGGATCACGTCCGCCTGTCCGGCACGTGAGACCGACCGCACCGAGCGGACATTGCGGATGATTCCGACCGATTCCTCGATCGGGCGGGTCACGAGCGTCTCGAGTTCGAGCGGCGCGGCGCCCGGGAGATCGGTGCGCACCGTCAACGTCGGGTAGGACAGGTCCGGAAGCAGGTTGAGCTTGAGCCGCGAGAGCGACACGAAGCCAAAGAGGACGATTGCAACCGTGACCATCAGGATGGTCACGCGCCGCCGCGTGGCGAACTCGACGACTTTCATCGCGTGTCCGCCGTGCTCAGCCGGCCGTGGCTGCGGGCTGCTTCGAAGCCGCCGGACGCGACGGTGAATTCACGACGCGCACCGCTGCGCCCGGCTTGACCGCGCCGTGGCCGACGACGACCACCTGCTCGCCGTCCTTGAGGCCTTGCGTGACTTCGATCCAGGCGCCATTCGAGAGTCCGAGCTGCACCGCACGCTCCACAGCCTTGCCGTCCTTGATCACGAAAACCTTGGGCGGGCCGTCGCCATCGAGCAGCGCGGTTCGCGGGATCTGCAGCGCATCCAGCCTGCGCTCGTAGACGATCGCGACGCGCGCAAACATGCCGGGACGCAGCAGGCTGTCCTTGTCGGTCACGTGGATGCGTACGGCGAAAGTTGCCGTGTCCGCGTTGACGTACGGACTGATCAGCGAAATCTTGCCGAGGAATGAGCGGTTCGGCACAGCGTCGAACGTGAGCTCGGCGCTCTGGCCGACCGAAATCTTTGCGAGTTCGCGTTCCGGGACGTTGACGCGCAGCATCAGCGTGTCGAGGTCTTCGACGACGAACATAGAACTGTCCGTGCTCTCGATGACGCCGCCGACCGGCGTCACGGTATTGCCGACTTTCACGGCGTCGAGGCGTTGCGTCACGGTGCCGGCGATCGGCGAGCGGATGTCGCAGTAGGAGAGCTGGAGGCGCGCGAGTTCCCAATTGGCCTTCGCGGCCTCGAGTTCGTACTTGAGATTGTCGAGCGCCGTTGCGCTGACGAGCCCTTTCTGCTGCAGCTCGAGATTTCGCTTGTAGTCGCGATCGAGCTTGTTCATGGTCGCCTCGTTGAGTGCCACTTCGAGGCGGAGCTTGTCCCCGTCGAGCCGCGCGAGCAGCTGGCCTTCGCGTACGCGCTGGCCTTCGTCCGCAAGCACCTGGCGTATCTCGCCCTGCACCTTCGGCATTACGAAGGCCTTGCGGTCGGATTCAACGGGGGCGGTCCCGGTGTACAGCGCGGCCATCTCGGCGCGCTGCGTGGCCGCGACCTCGACCGGCACGGCAGGCACCTCTTCCTTGCCATCCTTCGCACTGTCGCCGTTGGCGTTGCCGCAAGCTGCGAGGACGAGCGCAGCCGCCAGCAGCAGGGCCGAGATCAGGAACTGGTCAGCTCTCGCAAAGACGGGATGAATTTGGGATTCGGTGCGCATCGCAGTCGGCTCCAGCGGTCAGGTGGCGCCATGTTACGGTTCCTTAGTGTTGTAGTCAAGTATAACACTAAAGGTATCCGAAATGGCCTAAGCCATTGGAAGCACGGGGAAAAACGCGAGAATCGAGGGCGGATCAGCTGAGTCGGGCCGGTTCCTGGCTTTTCGGCAGCTGGGCAGCATCCGCTGCGATCTCAACCGCCTCATCCAGGACGGCATCCGGTGCCTCGGCATCATCCAGGGCCCCGACGTTCGCGAGCGGCTGAAGTCCCCGGGCCGCCCTGCGCGCATTCTCGCGCTTGAGGCGGTCGGCGTCGATGGCGTCGCGCTCTGCGCGGCGTTTCACGAGGTTGAGCGAGACGTCGCGTTGGCTCCGCAGCTGATCGAGCGCATCGACGTCGCCCTGCAGTGCGACGAAGTCCGGGTTGTGTGCGACGCGTTCCGCGTGCACCTGCGAGATCATCGCCACGAACGGGAGCTCCGCCGGTTCCGGCGTGTAGTGGGCCGCATTGATGCGGTCCCAGGGCAGCGCGCTCTCGCGCGTGCTTTCACCGATGTCGTCCGTGTTCAGGAGCGAGGGCAGGGTAATGTCAGGCTCCACGCCGCGGTGCTGCGTGCTGTCGCCCGTGACGCGGTAGTACTTGCCGATGGTTACGGTCAGCTGTCCGAAGCCCGCCTTGGGCCCGAGCGCATAGCGATCGAGCGGATAGAGGTTCTGGACGGATCCCTTGCCGTAGGTCTGCTGGCCGACCACGAGGCCGCGCTGATAGTCCTGGATCGCGCCGGCGAAAATCTCCGAAGCAGAAGCGCTCGCGCGATTGACGAGCACGACGAGCGGGCCATTCCACGCAACGCCCGGTTCCGGGTCATCGAGGACCTCGATGCGGCCGCTCGTCTCCCGCAATTGCACGACCGGGCCGCGCTCGACGAAGAGGCCGACGAGGCTCGTCGCCTCCGACAGGTGGCCGCCTCCATTGTCGCGCAGGTCAATGACCAGGGAATCGATGCCCTCGGTCTTGAGCTCGTTGACGAGGCGGTGAACGTCGCGCGTCGTGCTCCGGTACTCGGCGTCGCCCTTCATGCGGGCCTGAAAGTCCTGGTAGAAGCTCGGCACCGAGATCACTCCGACCCGAAGCTCCCGGTCGCTGCGCTTCAGGGTGTGCACTTCCTTCTTGGCTGCCTGCGATTCGAGCGTGATCTTTGCGCGCTTCAGGACGAGGTGCGCTTCCTGCGAGCCCGGGGAGGCCGAGGCCGGGAGGATCTGCAGGCGGACGATGGTATTTTCCGGGCCGCGGATCAGCTGGACCACGTCGTCGAGGCGCCAACCGACGACATCCGTGAGCGCGCCGGCCTCGCCCTGGCCGACTGCCGTGATGCGGTCGCCGACCTTGATATCCGTCGATGCCGCCGCCGAGCCGCCTGGCAGGACGTTCATGATCGTCACGTAATCGTCGACGAGCTGCAGCGACGCGCCGATGCCCTCGTAGGAGAGGCTCATCGCGATGTTGTATTCCTCGGAGTTGCGAGGCGAGAGGTAATTGGAATGCGGGTCGTAGACGTGCGAGTAGGCGTTCATGAACGTCTCGAACACGTCGTCGGCGGTCACCTGCTCGATGCGCTTCGACCCACGCTCGTAGCGCTTGCGAAGCGTTTCGCTTGCCTCTGGCCAGGTCTTTCCGGCGATCAACAGCGAGAGCGCGTCGTTCTTGACGCGCTTGCGCCAGAGTTCATGCAGCTCATTCTCCGAGGCCGGCCAACCCTCGTCCGTGCGATCGAAGCGGAAAGATTCGTCGACCGTGAAGTCCGGCTCGACGGCGAGGAGGGCAATCGCGTGGCGAAGCACTTCTCGGTTCCGCTCCTGGAATCGCGTGAACATTTCGAAGGCGGGCCCCGCGTCGGCCTTCTGGATCGCATCGTCGAGCTGGTAGCGCAGCGGCTCGAACTCCGCGATGTCGGAGGCAAGGAGGTAGCTCTTGCCGCCGTCGAGCGCCTCGAGATACCGCTCGTAAATCTGCGATGACATCGCGTCATCGAGTGCCGTCTGGCGATAGTGCTGCCGCTCGACGACTTCGGACACGAGACGCATCACGCGACGGTGCCGTTCGCTCGGTGCGAGTTCACCCGAGGAAGCGACCGCCGGCGCGATGGCCGGCGCGAGAGCGGCGCGCTCCGGGCCGGAGCCCGCGAGCATGAAAATGCCCACCACGACGGCCGAAGCCACCGCAATGCGGAGCCGAGACGATGTCGGCGCTCTGAGCCAGGGTGTCATGGGCTGCTAAACTGCTCCTTGCGGCCCCTCATGGGGCCCTACCCGATCGGGACAGGCTATGGGCGGGCGGGCGCGGTATCAAGTACCGGCGTCACGCCCCGAAGGGGACATGCGGATGCGGCCATTGGGCTTCCTGACGGGCGTCGTCCTGGGGTCTTCCGCCTCGATCGCGCTCGTCCTCGTCATGGTCGTCGTCATTTTCGCATTTTCCGCGGCCGGGCAGCCTGCGCTCGGCCGGGAATATCCGGCCCTTCTCGCCTCGGCCGGCCTCTTCGGGATGCTCGCCGCGGTGGCCGGCGCCGCCTTTGTAGGACTGCAGCGGGAACGGCGCTGGCGCTGGGCGGCGCAGGGCGGCATGTGGTTCTTCCTGGCGGCGATCACCTGGTATTACTGGCCTGCGGGCGACTGACCCCGGGGGATGGCATGAAGCGCTTCGACAAGGAAATCCGCCTGCTGTTCATTGGAGCCGCGCTTGCGGCGACACTCGGCGCGTTCAATGCGGACGACAGGATGATCAAGAAGGCGGCCGAGGCCATCAATGACGCCTCGTATCGCTCGCAGGTCGAGGGTTTGTCGGCCGACGAGCTGGAAGGCCGTGCGCCGGGTTCCGAGGGCGAACGCAAGACGATCGAGTACATCGAGAAGGAATTTCTCGAGCTCGGCCTGCAGCCGGTCGCCGGCGGTGACTTCCGGCAGGATGTCGCACTCGTCGAGATCACCGGGAGCGGCCAGAAGCTGTCATTCAACAAGGGCAGTGGCGGAATGGCCCTGGCCTTCGGCGACGACATGGTTCTCGGCACACGGCGCGTGCGGCCCGAGTCTTCCATTGCAGGCAGCGAAGTGGTGTTCGTCGGCTATGGTATCGATGCCCCGGAATTCGGGTGGAACGACTACGCGGGCGTCGACATGCGCGGGAAGACCGCGCTGATCCTCGTAAACGATCCTGGCTTCGTAACCGGCGACGAGACGCTCTTTCGCGGCAAGGCGATGACTTACCACGGCCGCTGGACCTACAAGTTCGAGGAAGCGGCGCGCAAGGGCGCGGCGGGAGCGATCATCGTGCACGAGACCGCAGCTGCGGCCTACGACTGGGGCGTTGTCAGGAATGGCTGGTCAGGCCCGCAGTTCTACCTCGACCGGCCTGACGGCAATGCCGGCCGCACGGCGCTCGAAGGCTGGATCACGGAGGCTCGCGCGCGCCAGCTCATGGACCTCGCCGGGCAGGATTTCGACGCGATGAAAGCCGTGGCCGTCAAGCGCGGATTCAAGCCGGTTCCGCTCGGCGTTACCGCGACCGGCGGTGTGAAGAACGCAATCCGCCACAAGCGTTCACCGAATCTCGCGGGACTGATGCCCGGCAAGGACCGCCCCGAAGAATATGTCGTCTACGTCGCGCACTGGGATCATCTCGGCGTCGCAGAAGAGCCCGGCGACGACCGCATCTACAACGGCGCGGTCGACAATGCGACCGGCGTTGCCGGCATCCTCACGATCGCACGCGGTTTCCGCGACATGTTGCCCGGCGTGTCGCGATCAGTGCTCTTCATCGCGGCCACGGCCGAGGAATCGGGACTCATTGGCTCCGAGTACTACGCCGAGAAACCCCTCGTCCTGCTCGAGAAGACCGCGGCGGTCATCAACATTGACGCCATCCAGCCCCTCGGCCGCGCGAAAGACGTCGAGGTAATCGGCTTCGGCGCTTCCGATCTCGAGGACCTGCTCTCGGCAGCGGCCAAGTCACAGAATCGCACGCTGACGCCGGACCTGCGACCGGAGGCCGGCTACTTCTACCGTTCGGATCATTTCAACTTTGCGAAGGCCGGCGTGCCTGCGCTCTACTTAAAGTCCGGCACCAGGCTCCGCGACAAGCCCGAGGGCGCGGGCAAGGCGATGGTCGACGACTATTACGCGACCCGGTACCACAAGCCGGACGACGAATACTCGGAATCCTGGGACGTCAGCGGATCGATCGAAGACCTGCGCCTCCTGTTCGAGGTCGGCGCCCGCGTCGCAAATTCGGAGACCTGGCCGGAATGGCGGGAAGGCAACGAGTTTCGCGCCGCGCGCGAGAAGTCCGCGGCGAGCAGGAAGCCTGCGGAGGAGTAGTACGCTTCAGCCAGCGCTGCGCAGGGGTCGCGTCAGCAGGCGGATCGCCGTGAAGAGCAGGTAGGGCCCGAAAACGAGCAGCCAGGCCGTCGGCTTCGCCGTGAAGAAAGCGGCAAGGAGCGACCCGAGGAAGGCGAGCAGGCCGTCGTCATAGGGTCCGAGCGTCAGCACGCCCGCCAGGTAGATCAGGAAGGGCAAGACGAGCAGCCCGAAGCCGAACCAGATGGCGGCTATCCTTAGCTCGCGCCGCCAGGCAGGAGAAAGTCCCGCGTACCAGTTCCGGATTGGATCGCCAAATGCCATCACCGCAAGTCTGAAGCGCGCAGAAGGCGGGGGCAAGCCGCGTCGCCCCACAGTCATATAATGGTGTCCACATGACGCGACTGCGCTGCGCCGTCGTCGGCGCCGGCTATCTCGGCCGTTTCCACGCCCAGAAATATGCTGCTCTCGGGAACTGCGAGCTGGTCGGCATCGCCGATCCGTCGACCGAGGCGCGCTCAAGGCTCGAGGCCGAGCTCGGTGTTGCCGGGTTCGCGGATCACCGCGAGCTGCTCGGCCGCGTGGATGCGGTCAGCATTGCGACGCCGACTGCGCTGCATTACCCGGTCGCGCGCGATTTCCTGATGGCCGGTGCACACGTCCTGGTCGAGAAACCGGTCACGACGACCACGGAGGAAGCGCGCGACCTGATCGCGACAGCCGCCACGCGAGGCCGCGTGTTGCAGGTGGGTCACCTCGAGCGATTCAATCCCGTGATACTTGCCGTATTGGCGGAATTGTCGGTTCCGCGTTTCATCGAGTCGAACAGGCTGGCGCCGTTCAAGCCGCGCGGCACGGACGTCAGTGTCGTACTCGACCTCATGATCCATGACATCGACCTGATCGAGCATATCGTGCGCTCTCCGATCGCCTCGATCGACGCGATCGGTGCGCCGGTGTTCACCGACGAAATCGATATCGCCAACGCGCGCATCCGCTTCGCGAACGGCTGCGTCGCGGACGTGACCGCAAGCCGCATCAGCCTCAAGGCGGAACGCAAGCTGCGCGTGTTCCAGGCGGATGCGTACCTGTCGATCGACCTCCAGCAGAAGCTGCTCACCATCGTGCGGCGGCCGGAGGTGATCGAGGAGGGTGCGATCCCAAAGGTCGATCTCCAGGAACGAAGCTTCGACCAGGGCGACGCTCTCCTCGACGAGATCAAGTCTTTCGTCGACACAGTCCAGCGCGGCGGCCAGCCGGTGGTTTCCGGCGAGGATGGCCTGCGCGCGCTCGAGACCGCGATGCGCATCGTGGAACTCGTGAACCGCGGCGCCTCGAACGGCGCCACGCCTGCCTCGGCCGTGCGACCGGCCGGTATACTGGACGGCTGATGCAACCGACGAACACGACGGATCCCGACTATTACCACAAGGTGGTGGACTGCCAGTGGGCGTGTCCCGCGCACACCGACGTACCCGAATACATCCGATTGATCGCGCAGGGGCGTTATTCCGACGCCTACATTGTCAATCGCGAATCAAATGTCTTCCCAGGCATCCTGGGCCGTGTCTGCGACCGGCCCTGCGAACCTGCCTGCAGGCGCCGGCGCGTCGAGGACAAGCCGGTCGCGATCTGCCGGCTCAAGCGGGTCGCCGCGGACCTGCGCGAGGACATCACGCCGCGGCTGCCAAGGGCGCCGGCGAAGAAGAATGGAAAGCGCATCGCATGCATCGGTGCGGGCCCGGCGACGCTCACGGTTGCGAACGACCTGCTGCCGATCGGTTACGAGGTCGTGATCTTCGAGCAGTACGGGATTGCCGGTGGCCTGATGCGGACCAATATCCCGGCATTCCGCCTGCCGGCAGAAGTGCTCGACGAGGAGATCGGCTACATCGTCGACATGGGCGCGGACCTGCGCCTCGGGGCGCCCGTCGCAAGCATGAAGAGGTTGCTGGACGAAGGCGGGTTCGACGCCGTGTTCGTCGGCACGGGCGCGCCGAAGGGCAAGGAACTGAACCTGCCTGGCCGCGGCGATACGGACCGGATCCACATCGGCATAGCCTGGCTCGAGTCGGTCGCTTTCGAGCACGTCGACAGGATCGGCGAGCGCGTACTGATCATCGGCGTCGGCAACACGGCCATGGATTGCTGCCGCACCTCGCTCAGGATCGGCGCAAAGAGCGTGAAGGTGATGGCGCGGAAGCCCCGGGGATTCTTCAAGGCATCCGAGTGGGAGCTCGAGGACGCGGAGGAAGAGCGCGTCGAGATCATCGTGAACCACGCGCCGAAGGATTTTGTGGTCGAAGACGGGAAGCTGAAGGGCATGACCTTCGAGCGGCTCGAATATGAGATGGATGGCGCGGAGATCAGGAGCCAGCGCGTCACCGGGGAAGTCTTCATTCCCTGCGACGACGTGATTCTCGCAATCGGGCAGGAGAACGCGTTTCCCTGGATCGAGCGCGACCTCGGCGTCGAATTCGACAAGTGGGACGTGCCGAGGCTGGACAAGGTCACTTTCGAGTCGACGCGGCGGGGCGTGTTCTTCGGCGGCGACGCCGCATTCGGTCCGAAGAACATCATCTGGGCCGTCGAGCACGGCCACCAGGCCGCGATCTCGATGCACAAGCACTGCCAGGGCGAGACGCTCACGGAGCGCATGCCGCGCGGCGTCAACCTGCAGAGCCGCAAGGTCGGCATGCACGAATGGTCGTACAAGAATGACTACGACCCGGCCGCCCGCCGGTTGATGCCGCACGTCAGCCTCAAGGAGCGGTTCAAGAAGCTGAACATCGAAGTCGAGCTCGGCTTCGACGCCGAGCGCGCCGCCGAGGAAGTGTCGCGCTGCATGAATTGCGACATCCAGACCGTGTTCCACGCGAAGCTCTGCATCGAGTGCGATGCCTGCATCGACATCTGCCCGACCGACTGCCTGACGATCACGGCAAACGGCGAGGAGGCGGAGCTCGTCACGCGGCTCAAGGCGCCGCGCCGCAATCCGGACCAGCCGATGATGGTGTCGGAGCCGCTCGTCCAGACCGGACGGGTGATGGTCAAGGACGAAGACCTCTGCGTGCACTGCGGATTGTGCGCGGAACGATGCCCGACGGACGCCTGGGACATGCAGAAGTCCTGGATCAAGATTCCACTTGCCGAGGATGAGGCCCGATGCCAGAGCGCAAAAGCGCTGCGCCGCGCGTAAACGATTTCACGCTCAAGTTCGCCAATGTCAACGGCTCAGGCTCCGCGAGCGCGAACGCGCTGATCATGAAGGCGATCTTCCGCATGGGCGTGCCGGTCGTCGGCAAGAATTTCTTTCCGTCCAACATCCAGGGGCTTCCGACCTGGTATGAAATCCGTGTTACCCGGGAAGGCTGGCGGGCGCGATCCGGGCGAATTGACCTCATGGTCGCCATGAACGCGGAGACCTATGCGCGCGACGTGCGCGAAGTCGCGGCCGGCGGATTCCTGGTCTACGACTCGACCTGGCTACGGAGCTCGCTGCTTTCGCGCGACGACATCAAGACCTTCGGCGTGCCTTTCGCGCAGCTCTGCAACGAGAATTTCGAGGGCGCGCGCGCCCGCACGCTGATGAAGAACATCATGTACGTCGGCACGGTCGCCGCGCTCATCGACCTCGACCTCGAGGTCATTCGCGGACTGCTCGCCGAGACATTTGCCAGAAAGCCTGCGCTCGTCGACTCGAACATGAAGTCGATCGAGATCGGCTACCGCTATGCGAAGGAGCACTTCGAGTGCCCGCTGCCGGCCCGTGTCGAGCGCATGGACTCGACCGCCGGGCACGTGATGATCGACGGCAACACGGCCGCTGCGCTCGGCTGCCTTTACGCGGGCGCGACGGTCGGCGCCTGGTACCCGATCACGCCATCGACCTCGCTGATGGACGCGTTCCGCTCGTTCTGCGCGCGCCACCGCACCGACCCGAAGACCGGCCGGCGCGACTACATGATCGTCCAGGCCGAGGACGAGCTCGCGGCGATCGGCATTGTCATCGGCGCCATGTGGAACGGCGCGCGTGCCTTCACGCCGACCTCCGGTCCCGGCATTTCGCTGATGGAGGAGTTCATCGGCCTCGCCTACTACGCCGAGGTTCCCGCAGTCATCTTCGACGTTCAGCGCGTCGGCCCATCGACCGGCATGCCGACACGCACGCAGCAGTGCGATCTTCTGGCCTGCGCCTATGCGTCGCACGGTGACACGCGTCACGTGATGCTATTCCCTGATTCGCCCGAAGAGTGCTTCCAGATGGCGGTCCAGGCATTCGACCTTGCGGAAAGGCTGCAGACACCGGTTTTCGTCCTGCTCGACCTCGACATCGGCATGAACGACTGGATGTCGCCCGAGTTCCACTGGGACGACGCGTACCGCCCCGATCGCGGCAAGATGCTGACGCCCGAGCAGATCGCCGGAATCGAAAAGTTCCAGCGTTACCTCGACCCGGACGGTGACGGGATCCCATACCGGACGCTGCCTGGCATCAGTCCGAAGGCGGCGTACTTCACGCGCGGATCGGGCCACAGCAAGTTTGGCGCGTACACCGAGGATTCCGCCGAGTACCAGGACTTGCTCGACCGGCTGGTTCGCAAGTTCGGCACGGCTGCCAAACTCCTGCCCGCCGCCGTCATCGACGGGCGCGGTGCAGCGGCCGCGATCGTGAGCCTTGGTTCCTGTGACGCGCCCGTGCGCGAGGCGCTGGCGTCGCTGCGCAGATCCGGCGTCGCCATCGACTACATGCGTGTGCGCGGCTTTCCATTCGGCACCGAGGTCGAGGAGTTCCTCGCGGCCCACCAGGCCATTTTCGTGGTCGAACAGAACCGCGATGCCCAGTTGCGCGCGCTCTTGACCATTGAAACCGCCGTGGACAAGCACAAGCTTCGCTCGATCCTTCATTACAATGGCCTGCCGATGTCCGCCGTGACGATCGTCGACGGCGTGAACAAGGCGCTCGGCAAGGAGGCGGCGGCATGAGCTTCATCGCGAAGCCGAAGGTTGCGAACCCGGGCCTGACGCGGAATCCCCTTGGCCTCAACCGCCGCGACTACGAAGGCAGCATGTCGACGCTCTGCGCCGGCTGCGGCCACGACTCGGTCACGGCCGCAATCGTGCAGGCCTGCTTCGAACTCGCCCTGCCGCCCCAGAGCGTCGTGAAGCTGTCCGGCATTGGCTGCTCTTCCAAGACAACCGCCTATTTCGTCTCCGGAGCGCACGGTTTCAATGCGGTCCACGGGCGCATGCCGTCGATCGCGACCGGCGCCAACGCGGCGAATCGCCACCTCCGTTACATCGGCGTCTCCGGCGACGGCGACTCGCTCTCGATCGGGGTCGGCCAGCTCGCGCATGCGATCCGGCGGAACCTCGACATGGTCTACATCCTCGAGAACAACGGCGTATACGGCCTGACCAAGGGCCAGTTTTCGGCGTCGGCCGACATCGGCTCGAAGTCGAAGAAGGGCGAGGCCAACGAGCAGCAGCCGATTGATCCCGTGCTGCTTGCACTCGCGCTCGGCGCGTCGTTCGTCGCGCGGAGCTTCTCGGGGGACAAGGAGCAGCTCGTTCCGCTGATCCAGGCGGGGCTGGCACACCAGGGCTTCGCGATCATCGACGTGCTTTCGCCCTGCGTGACCTTCAACGACCACGAGGGCTCGACCAAGAGCTATGCCTACGTCCGCGAGCACAGCGAGACGCCGGTCTCGGCTGACTACATCGCGCCGAAGCAGGAGATCCGCGTGCAGTACGCGCCGGGCGAGACGGTTTCGGTTCCGATGCACGACGGCAGCAACGTCGTGCTGCGGAAACTCGACCCTGGCTATGACCCGACCGACCGCGCGCACGCGGCTGCCTACGTTCAGGAGCGCGCAATGCGGAATGAATACGTCACCGGGATCATCTATGTGGACACGTCGCGGCGGGATTTCCATGCCCAGCACGGGACCGCGGAAGAAGCACTGAACGCCGTGCCCTACGATCGCCTCTGCCCGGGCGCAGGGAAGCTAGGCAAGATTCTCACTTCGTTCCGCTAGCGATCGTCCCGACGCGGCATTCGAGGGCGCGCAGTGCGGCCGGCATGATCGTCACGGTCACCGGGGTGGTGCCGAACCGGATTGACGACGATGAACCAGGCGTCAGGGTCGATCACCATCGCCATCATGGGCCATAATGTACGGGCATGCCCGACGCGATCACACCGGTCAGTTACGAGCTCGCAAAGCGCGATCCGGCGGCATTCGTGAAGCACTTCGCCGGCAGTTTCGAGCGATACGGTTTCGCGGTGGTCGGCGACCACGAGCTTCCGCAGGCACTGATCGACGGCTGCCTGGATCGCTTCAAGCAATTCTTCGCCCATGACGATCCTGACAAGCGGCGCTACCAGGTCGCGGGCATCGGTGGCGCGCGCGGGTACACGCCATTCGGCGTCGAAACCGCGAAGGGCGCGACGCACCACGACCTCAAGGAGTTCTGGCAGATCGGGCGCGAGCTGCCGCCCGGGCACCGCTACCGGTCGACGATGCCGGACAACGTCTGGCTCGCGGACGACCCCGGATTCAAGCGTGCCGCACTCGAGTTGTGGGAGGCGTTCGACCGGATGGGGCGCAAGCTGCTCGAGTCGATAGCGGAGTACCTCGGCCTCGAGCGTCACTGGTTCGACGACAAGGTGGGCGAGGGCAACAGCGTCCTGCGGGTAATCCATTACCCGCCGCTCAAGGAAGGCGCGACCGGCGTGCGCGCTGGCGCGCACGAGGACATCAACGTGATCACGCTCCTGCTCGGCGCGGAGGAAGGCGGACTCGAACTCCTGGACCGGAACGGGCGCTGGCTGCCGATCAATCCGCCGCCGGGAACGCTCGTGTGCAACGTGGGCGACATGCTGCAGCGGCTGACGAACCACGTGCTGCCTTCGACGACCCACCGCGTGGTCAACCCGACGGGCGCGCGCGTCAATCGTCCACGTTACTCCATGCCATTCTTCCTTCATTTCAATTCGGACTACCCGATCGCTGTTCTTCCGGGATGCATCTCGCCGGAGCGGCCCAGCCGCTATCCGGATCCGATCCTCGCGGACGACTACCTGCGCGAGCGCCTGCGCGAGATCAAGCTCCTCTACTAGTTCTTACGAAGTGGCGAAGCTTTATTTCTATTACTCGACCATGAACGCGGGGAAATCGACCTCGCTCCTTCAGTCGAGTCACAACTACCGGGAACGCGGGATGCGCACGCTGGTCTATACGGCCGAGTTCGATCAGCGGGGAGGTGGCAAGGTGCATTCGCGTATTGGCCTTTCGAGCGAAGCACTCCATTTCGCCCCGGGTTCCGATCTCTTCCGGGAAATCGACACGGAGCACAGCGGACAGGCTGTCAGTTGTGTCCTACTCGACGAGGCGCAGTTCCTGACCCGGGAACAGGTGGAGCAGCTCGCAATGGTCGTCGACCAGCTATCCATTCCAGTCCTGTGCTACGGGCTGAGAACCGATTTCCGCGGCGAGCTTTTCGACGGCAGTGCGCGGCTGCTCGCGCTTGCCGATGAGTTGACAGAACTCAAGACGATCTGCCATTGCGGCCGCAAGGCGACGATGGTCGTGCGCGTCGGCTCGGACGGTCTTCCCGAGCGCGAAGGAGAGCAGGTGGAAATCGGCGGCAATGAGCGTTACGACTCCCTCTGCAGGCGCCACTATTTCGAAGCGAGCGGGCGGAGGCGTCCGTCCTGACGATGGTGGCCGCCCACTGGTCGCCAGCCGCGATCCTGCTGCTCCTGTGCGTCCTGCCCGCGTCCGCGCAGGTCGCCGACCCGCTGCCCGCCAATTCGGCAACCGCCGAATCCGGTCCGACTGAATCGAGCTCCGCCGACGTACCAAAACCGAGCAGCGGCTGCGGCGGCGAAGCCGCGCCAGACACGGCCGGCCTCGACACCATGCGGGCCGGCCTCGAGCGCGGCGTGTGCAGCACGGCCCGCTTCGTCGACCGCCTGTTCGGCGGCGACAGGGAATTTGCCGAATATGACGACGAGGCCAACGGGCGCGCTTCAGTCACGCTCGGCTGGAACGAGCAGGACCACGCCGAAGTCGACACGCGATTTCGCGCGAGCGTCAACCTGCCGCAGATCAACGAACGTTTCAACGCGACGATCGGCAAGGCGAGTCGGGACGAGTACGTCGCGGACGAGATCGGCGTCTTCAACCCGGTCGTCGGCGCGTTCTCCGACGACGATCCCGCCGAGTGGTTCGCGGGAGTCGGCTATCGCGGACTGCGGACTCGCGACAGCAGCTTCGATCTCGGAGCCGGCGTGAAGCTGCGGTCGCCACTCAATCCGTACGCCAACGCGCGATACCGGCATTACATCTACGGCTCCCCCGGCGTGCTGCTCACCCTGCGCACCACGGCGTTCGTCGAGAACGACGAGGGCTTCGGCGTGACGCAGGCTATCGACGTCGACAAGGTGCTGAGCCCGGAGTACCTGCTGCGGATCAGCAATTCAGTACGCATGTCCGAAGAGACGCAAGGAGTGCGCTGGCGCATCCGGCCTGCCCTCTACCAGACGATCGATTACCGGCGCGCCATGCGTTACGAGGCATTCGTCCGCGGCGAGACCGACGGCGACGAGCCGGACCTGTACGGTGCCGGGATCACGTACCGCCGCTCGATGTGGCGCGACTGGTTCTTCGTCGAGTTCGGTGCGGAGCTTTTCTGGGCCGATGGTCCCGAGCCCGCGGACCGCTGCCATTCCTGCGTCGGCGGCTCTATTGGATTCGAGATCCTGTTCGGCGACCTGTACGACCGGCGGCTGCGTCGCGACGCAAGGCGATTGCCGGCCGGGGAGGAGAGCGGCCCGACGAAGTGACGGCTCTTACCATAATGCGAAACGCGCAAGCGCGAGCGACTTCCTTGTTGCAATCGCGTCTTGCGCTTCGACAGACTTGCCGGAGGCGCATACTGCGTAGCGGACCAAGGCACGGCATCAGGCGACATGAGTGCGAGCGGCCACGACGCGATTCCCGAGTTCCCCGGCAAGGTGCTGAGGATCGATGCGCCCGCACCTGTGGCGCCGGATTTCACTGAAGATCTCTCTGACGAAATCACGAGCGAGCTGGGCCCCGCAGCGCGCCGAGCGCCCGCGGTCGCCGCACCCGTCGACGATCGCAACGATGAAGGAGGTGGGAAGCCAGTACAGTCCGCGCTCGCCACGAGCGGGAGCGTGTTGCGCGAACGCTATATCCTCGAGACGCAGCTCGGCGACGGCGGTACGGCGACGGTCTTTCGCGCAGTCGACCTGAGGCGCGACGCGGCTTCCGCCGACGGTCATCGCGTCGCCATCAAGTTGCTGCGCCCGGAGCTGCGCGACCGGCCCCAGAATATCGCGCGCCTCCAGCGCGAATTCCGCCAGACGCAGTCGGTCGCACACGCGAACGTCGTCCGCTTTTACGACATCGATTGCGATCACGGGTCGTGGTTCATCGTCATGGAGCTGCTGACCGGCGAAACACTCGGGCCTTGCCTGCGACGCGCAGTGCCGCAGGGCCTGCGGGAAGCGGAGGCCCTGCGCATCGCAGTGGCAGTGGGCGAGGCACTTGCGCACGCGCACGCGCACGGCGTCACGCACGGCGACGTCAAGCCAGACAATGTTTACCTCACGACTTCAGGCGAAGTCCGGATGCTGGATTTCGGCGTGGCCCCGGAATCCATGGCTGGCGCGGCACCGGGTGACGTTGCGGCGACGCAGGTGACCGCGGCCGCAACGCGCGTCTACGCAAGTCCCGAGGTCCTGGCGGGCGACGACCCCGAGCCGCGGGACGATGTCTTCAGCCTCGCGTGCGTTATTTACGAGATGCTTGCTGGTTCTCATCCCTATGGCCGACGCGGAGCGGACAACGCGCTGCGGGCAGGAGTGATTCCTGCGCCCATCACATCTCTCGATTTCGCGCGCCAGGAAGTGCTCGCGGCGGCGCTCGAGTTGTCGCGTGCTGCCCGGCCTTCCATGGAAGAGCTGATTCGCGCCATGCGGGGCGAAACGCTGACGAAGGCCACGCCAGGACCCGAAGCTTCCGCTGCGCCGCCCGTCGTGACGCAGCCGCTTGTGACACCACAAGTCGCAGCGTCGGCAATCGTCGCCGTGCAGCGCCCCGCATCGCAACACTCGCGGCTGACGTGGCTGAGCGCGACCGCAGCGGCCCTTGCACTCGTACTGGGCATCCTGATCGGCCGCTTCAATTCGGAGCCAACGCCGGTGGTTGCACAGAGTGCTTCTTTGCCGGTAGTCCACGCGCCGGCAACGTCCGCCGCTCCGGAAAGCCGGACGCCAGTCACCTTGCCGCCGCGAGCGGCGACCAAAGCGCAGACGCAGTCCGAAGTAGCGCCAGTTCGAGCCGGTTTTCCGCCCGGGCTCGTTTCTTTCGACACGCCGACCATGATCGTCAGCAACCGGGCCGTGGTCGCCGCCATTCCGCTCAGGCATCTCAATCGCGCGAAGCTCGGCGTCGACGTGATGTGGCGCGTCATCGATGGCAGTGCCAGGGCAGGGCGCGACTACGGTGGACCGTTGACAGGCGTCGAGACCTTCGTCGAAGGCAATACCTTCCGGATCCTCTACGTGCCAATCGTGACGAATGTGCGTGCGACCGGTGACAGGACGTTCACCGTCGAACTGACCGGCTCTTCGGCCGGCGCGACCGTGGGGAGCATGCGCCGCATCGAGGTCACAATCCTCGGCGACGCCTGAAGCGGCCTTCAGCGCAGTTACCGGCGCTTCGACGCGCGAAGACGCGCGATCGGCACCGCATTTGCGGGGAGCGCTTCCCGGAGCAGGCTGTCCATGTGGGCTGGCATTCCTGTCAGCGCCGTGAGGAGGTCTGCCTCGCAGACAGGATGCGACAGCAAGAAGCCCTGGAGATGCATCGCCGGATAGCCGGCGAGCCAGGCGAGCTGACCATGCCGCTCGACGCCCTCGGCCGTGACCTCGAGCCCGAGACTCTGGCACAGCGAGATGATCGCCCGCGTAATCGCCTGTGACCGTGCGCTCGAGTCGATGGTCGCGATGAGGCTTCGATCGAGCTTGACCCGCGTCAGCGGCAATTGCTGCAGCGACACGAGCGAGGAGTAGCCCGTCCCGAAATCATCGAGGGCGACGCCCACGCCGAGCTCCCGCAGGGCGACGAGTGCCTCGGTCGTGTGGCGACCGGTCTGCAACACGTTTTCGGTGAGTTCTACTTCGATGCATTGCGGCGGAACCTGATACCGCTCGAGGGCGAGCCCCAGGCCGTGAACGAACCGGGTATCGAGCAATTGCAGTGCGGATACATTGACGGCAACGCGGACGGCAGGCCATGCGGCGGCATTCCACCGGGCCGCATGCTCGACCGTCGAATTGATCACCCAATCGCCGATTTGACGGATCAGTCCGCAGTCTTCGGCGACGGGCAGAAAATCCTGCGGCGATGCAAAACTCCCGTCCGGCAGTCGCCAGCGTAGCAGTGCCTCGACGACGCCCGCCTCGCAGGTCGCGAGATCCACCTCCGGCTGGAAATGCAACTCGAATTCGCTGCGCTCCACCGCACGGCGGAGCCCCTGCTCGGTCGCGAATCTCGCGGCAGCGGCTTCCAGCAGGTCCGGGCTGAACATGCGCACGCGGCTGCGGCCTTGCGCCTTGGCGTGGAACAGCGCGGCGTCCGCTGCCCGCAGCAGGGCTTCGGGGTCGCGCCCGTGGTCAGGGAATACGCTGGCACCGAGGCTGAGGCCCATGAGCAACTCACGACCCTCGACGACGAGGGGTTCCTGGAAGCTGCTTACGATGCGGTGCGCGGCGCGTTCAATTTCCACGGGCCGGCGACCTTGCTCGAAGACCACGATGAACTCGTCGCCGCCGAGCCGCGCGCAATAACCAAAGTCGCGCACGGCCGTGCGCAGCCGGTCGGCGACTGCCTGCAGCACGCGGTCTCCGAACACGTGACCCATGCTGTCGTTGACGGTCTTGAAATTGTCGAGGTCGAGGAAATACACGCCGGCGAGATGGCTGCGCTCAGTCGCGCGTGCCAGCGTTTCGTGCAGTTGCACGAGAAACTGGCGGCGGTTTGGCAGCCGCGTCAGCGGGTCGTGCGCGGCGAGATGCTGCAGCTGGCGCGTGCGCTCCTCGACCTTGGCTTCGAGTTGGCCGTGGTACTGCCGCGCGAGTTCCTGCGCGGCCGTCAGGCGTTCCGCCATCTGGTTGAATGAGACGGCGAGCGTGTCGAGTTCCTTGATGCCTCCGCGCGGCACCACGACGCCGGATTCACCCTGCGCGAGTCGCTCCGTGGCACGGACAAGCCGGCGGACTGGCTGGACGACCCTTCGCACCGTGGTGACGATCGTGATGAGCAGCAGCAAGAGGACGATCGCGCTCAGCCAGGCGAGGAGCGTGCGCTGGCGCTGCTCCTGCTGTGTAACCGCTGAGAGGACGACTTCCGACTGCCGCCTGGCCTGCTTGAGCGCCTGTACGGCCTCGAACTGTGCATTGACCTTGCGGATCGTCGTCGCGAGGCCAGCGTGGCTTTGCGAGAACGCCTCGTTCGTCTCCTTGCGCTGGCCGTCGGTTCGCACGAGCAGGCTGCGCAGCCAGACCACCCGCTCGAGGTTCGCGCGTGTCTGGGCGAGCCAGTCGGCACCCAGGACACGGTGGATGCTCGATTCATTCTCGGTGAGCAATGCGGCGAGGGCCTTCTCACGGACCGTGATCGCCCGCACCGTGGCCGGGCTGTAACCGTGAAGATCGCCGAGGTCGTCGAGATGGCGGCCAAGCTCGTCCAGTGTCCGGCTGGCCTCGAGGAGATAGTCGCGGCCAATCACCTTGCCGAATACCGCCCAGACCCGATCGAGCGAGGACTTGATCCTGACGTCGAGCGACTCGAACTCGATCTCGAGCTCGTTCAGGACGCGCCGCCTCGCGTCGGAAGTGCGCAGGAGGTGTGCTCCCAGCTCGGAATGGCCCGTGACTTCAGCCTCGAGGCCGCGAAGCACGGCATCGTCAATCGTCGGCCGGAGGGCCGCGAGATAGGTAATGCGGGCTGCATCCAGTGCGGCTACTGCTTCGTCGTGGGCCTGTACGCGAGGGGCCGCTGCAGAATCGACGCGGGCGAGGAGCGCGCGCTGAAACTGGTTGAGCGCGGCCGGCAGGACTTCCGCGGTCCGGTTGTCGAGGCCTGGCGGCACGACGGTCGCCTGAGCCATCGTGCGGATCAGCGTGCTGCCGTGCTCCGCGATCTGGTTGGCAGCGACTGTCAGGACGGCAACTGCACCGAAGGCGATTGAGAGTCGCGCGGCGATGCCGAGCCGGCCTGCGCGCGGGACGCGCCGCGTCACCCGGCGCCGCGCGAGCGTGAGCGCCGCCGCTGCCGAGCGAAGACTTGCCTGCAGCCTGTTTTTCAACGACGCAACGACCCGTGACTCAGGTCGATGAAGGGTGGAGGAACCTGGCTCTCAGCGGTGTGTGCAGGTGGGCAGTTCAGGCAGAGACCGCGAAGTGCCTGCGCCTCGCAGCGCCAACTGTGAACCAGGTCTCAATGGGGCAGGCGTGACCCTTCAGGGACGCGGTTGATCCAAACCTCCACCAGATGCTCGCGCTGGTCGTCCACCAGCGGAATCTTGCCGTTCGCGAGCTCGATCCCGTCAAGTGACGCCCGGACGGCGGCCGCGCCCGCGATCGACGAACGCTTGACGACAATGCGATAGACCGTACTGAGGTAGCGATAGCTCAGAGAAAAGGTTTTCCATTCCTCCGGCATGCAGGGAGCGATTTGCAGGCTGTCTGCCGACCTTTTCACGCCGAGCAGCGATTCCAGGATCAGCCGGTATAGCCAGCCAGCCGAACCCGTATACCAGGTCCAGCCGGCGCGCCCGGTGTGCGGCGCGACACCGTAGACGTCCGCTGCCACGACGTACGGCTCCGCCTTGTAGATGCCGACGGCCTCGTCGGTTTTCGAATGGTTCATCGGATTGATCAATCCCAGCAGTTCCCACGCGCGCGCGCTGTCTCCAAGCGCCGCAAACGCCATTGCCGCCCAGACCGCGGCGTGCGTGTATTGCCCGCCGTTCTCACGTACGCCGGGAACGTAGCCCTTGATGTAGCCGGGATTCATCGCCGACTTGTCGAAGGGCGGGTGGAGTAGCTGGACCAGCCCCGACTCGCGGCGCACGAGCAGCTTGTCGACGGCATCCATGGCGGCGCGCGCGCGCTCCGCATCGCCCGCGCCCGAAAGTACCGACCAGCTCTGTGAAATCGAATCGATCGAGCATTCGGGATTGCCCGCGGAACCGAGGGGCGAACCGTCATCGAACCAGGCTCGCAGGTACCACTGCCCGTCCCATGCGTGACTGTCGATGTTCCCGCGCAGCTTGGCTGCTTCTGTCAGGCAGAGCTCGGCCAGGACGGTGTCATCGCGCAGACGAGCCAGCGCCGAGAACGATGTCAGCACTTCGTGGAGAAAGAAGCCCAGCCACACGCTTTCTCCCCGCCCTCCGATGCCGACCAGATTCATGCCGTCGTTCCAGTCCCCGGAGCCCATCAGTGGCAGGCCGTGCGGGCCGAATCGCAGGCCATGCCTGACTGCGCGGGCGCAATGCTCATACAGGCTTGCGGTCTCCGGAGAGCGCCAGGGCAGGTCGTAGTACGACTCTTCGTCGGCGTTGAGCGCCCTGCCCGCAAGGAAATGGACCTTCTCGTCAAGCACGCCCGTGTCGCCACTGGTGGACACGTAACGGCTGACGGCCAGCGGAAGCCACAGGTAGTCGTCCGAGCAGCGCGTGCGCACGCCGCGACCCGCCGGCGGATGCCACCAGTGCTGGACATCGCCCTCGGGGAATTGGTGCTCTGCGCATCGCAACAGATGCGCGCGCACGAGTTGCGGCTGCGCGTGGACCAGCGCCATGACGTCCTGCAACTGGTCGCGGAAGCCGAAAGCGCCGCCGGACTGGTAATAGCCGCTGCGTGCCCACACGCGACAGGCGAGGGTCTGGTAGAGAAGCCAGCCGTTGGCAAGTACGTTAAGCGAGGAATCGGGTGTATCGACCTGGACGGCGCCCAGGACTTGCCTCCAGTGCTTTCGCACCCTTTCCAGCGCTGCACGAGCGGTGCCCGATTTCCGCAGGCGTTGCGCCAGCTCGCGGGCACGCTCGACGTCGCGTGCGGCGCCGAGCCTGAAAATGATCTCGCGTTCCTGGCCGTCGGCGAGATCAAACGGAACCTGGATGGCGCCACAGGGATCGAGTGCGGCACCCAGCCTTCCGGAAAGCCGGGAACGGTTCATGGCTGCCGGATCCGCAAGCGACCCGTTGCGTCCGACAAACTCCAAGCGGTCGCCGGAGAGCGTGCGGGAAAGGTCGTCGACGTCGAAAAACGCGATTCGACCGCCAAACTCGCTATTGTAGGAATTGCGGGCGAAAAGCGCGCCGCTCATCGGGTCGATTTCCGTGACGACATGCAGTGCGGATTTCGCCCGCAAGTCGCCGAGAACCCATTCGACATAGCCGGTCGCCGACATCCGTCGCGGGCTGCCCGAATCGTTCCGGACCTTCAGCACGGAAAACTTGACCGCTTCTTCCAGGTCCACGTACACCCACAGTTCCGAGTGAATGCCGCCCACCGTGTGCTCGTATACGGTGTAGCCAAAGCCGTGGCGCGTGACGTACGGCAATGGATTGCCGCTCGGAAACCGGGACGGCGACCAGAAGTGCCCGCTTTCCTCGTCGCGCAGATAGATGGCTTCTCCGGAAGACGCGCCGACCGCGTCGTCACTCCAGGGCGTCAGGCGGAACTCGTGTGCGTTCTCGCTCCAGGTGTAGGCAATGCCGCCTTCGGTCACGACCGTGCCGAAGTTCGGATTCGCCAGGACGTTGACCCACGGAGTCGGAGTCTGCCGGGAATCCGTAGTGGATATCACGTACTCCGACCCGTCCGCAGTGAAGGCTCCGAGACTGTTTCCAAGGATGAGGTCCGGTCGCGACGGCATGGCGGCCGGGGCGAGTTCCAGGCGATGGGAGCGGGTGACGGCCAGTCTCGATACGCTCTTGTCCGCGAGCCCACGACGATTGACCTGTTCCATCAGCGTGCCGCGGCTGTCGCTGATGATGACGCGCGCGACGGCCTGCAGCAGGGTGCGATCCTCGAGTGAGATCTGTTCGGCCGAGCGTACGAAGATCCCGCCAGGCCGGTCGATCGCGTGTGCTTCGATGCCGGTGGCTATCAGGCCCATGATCTGGTCCTGGAGTCGCTGGCGGTAGCTGACCTGGTCCTCGTGCCAGATCACGAGGTCGACCACCAGGCCTTTCAGGCGCCAGTACGTGTAGCAGCGGATCATCTGGCGCGCGAGATCGATGTGCGACGCGTCCGCGATCTTGACCAGCACAATCGGCAGGTCGCCGGAAATCGAGTAACCCCACAGACCGGACTGGCCGCGGCGATTCTGCATCAGCACGCCGGTCTCGGCCCGCAGCGCCGCATTTCCGTAGAGCACGGAGCTCGCAAGGTGGCGATACAGCTGCGCGTCGGCGGCGCTCGCGTTGATCTGGGCCAGGATGACGTTGCTGTGAGTCCAGGCGAGATCGAAGACGCGATCGGCGAGGTGCCGGTCCTGGTATTTCTCGATCAGCCCCATGCAGGCTTCGCGGCTGCCGCCTGCGCCGGAGACGAAATCGAGCGTCGCCGACTGGCCCGGATCGAGCGCAACATGGCAGCGGATCGCGACGATCGGATCGAGCACCGGGCCCTCGGTCCCGGAGAGCGCGGCGCTATCGGCGAGTGCGAGCGGCGCGGCGGCCGTGCGTCCCCGGCCGATGAATCTCATGCGGTCGGTTTCGTACGAAATTTCGGCGATATCTGCGCCGCGCGCTGCGAGAAGGTGGAATGACCACGGGACATGCTCGCCGATCGAGCGCGGTCGCCGCGTGCAGAGGATTGCGTGACGCGCGCGCAGAATGGACGTCTGTACGAACAGGTTTCCGAACGATGGCTGTATCGCGTCCGCGACCGGCGGTGCGAGCACGACTTCCGCATAGCTCGTGACCTCGATCGTCCGGCGCACGCGCGAATGATTGGTGACGCGAACGCGGCGCAGCTCGATATCGTCTTCCGGAGACACGACGATCTCCGAATACGTCTCGCAGTCGTGGTCACGGCGCCTGAATTCCGCGCGACCCTCGGAGAACATCACCTCGTAGGAATCCGCCGGCTCCAGCGTGGGTTGATGCGCCGCGGACCAGTACTGTCCAGTCTCCGTGTCACGCAGGTAGAGAAACGAGCCCCAATTGTCACGGGTGCTGTCTTCACGCCATCGCGTAATTGCGAAATCCCTCCAGCGGCTGTAGCCGCCACCCGCGTTGGTGACCATCACGTGGTAACGGCCATTCGACAGCAGCTGCGCCTCCGGCGTCGGCGTGTCCACCCCGATCGGCGTCTGTGGCGACCTTTCGGCTGCGTCGATGAATGCACTGCCGTCGGAATGCTCGGTGACATGCTTGTGGAATGCCGATGTCTTGGGAATCCGTTCCTGCAGCAGCAACAGCGCCGCCTTGAACAGGGGATCCGATTCGAAGCGCCGCTGCATCGGCCGGTCGAGGATTTGGTGCGCGATCGACAGCAGGTTCATTCCCTGGTGATGCGCCATGTATGAGCGAACTACGGTACTGGACTGGCCGCGTTCCACGCGCGAGGGCGTGTAATCCATTGCCTCGTAGAATCCGTATCGGCCCTCCAGGCCGATGGTGGCCAGGCGCTGCAGATTCGCGCACGCTGCTTCCGGCTCCACCATCAAGGCGAGCGCCGTGGCGTAGGGCGCGACGACCATGTCTTCCGCCAGGCCACGCGTCAGTCCAAGGCCCGGCACGCCGAAGGCGTGGTACTGGTAGTTGAGGTTTGCGTCGACCGTGTTGTAGCCGGACTCCGACACGCCCCAGGGCAATGACTGCTGGTCGCCATAGGCAACCTGCCTCGCCACCGCGGCCCGGCAGGTCTGGTCCAGCAGGGTTCCGTCATAGGCTGGCATCACCAGGAGCGGCATCAGGTACTCGAACATCGAGCCGCTCCACGAAACGAGCACCGGATCGCCGCCCGCGGTCGTCAACAACCTCCCGAGAGCGAACCAGCTCTCCTGCGGAAGCTGCCCCTGCGCGATCGCAACGAAAGTCGCGAGCCTGGCCTCCGAGGCGAGCAGATCGTAAAAACTCGTGTCCCGCCGGCGTTCTTCGACGTTGTAGCCGATCGCCAGCAGGTGGCGTGCCCGGTCGTACAGGAACTCCTGGTTTGCCGTCGCAAATCCGGTCGCTTGCTCAGCCAGCCGTTCGCAGGCCGCGATGCGCGCGCCGGCGCGCTCGGCGGCCGTGACGAGCGCGTCGCGATATTCAGCGAGCCAGTCCATTTCTTCACGCGTAACTTCCTGCTGCAGGCGCCCGTCGATGCCGGCAAGTCTGCCGGCAGCGTCACCGGCCAGTTCTCGCAAGGCCGGAACGCGGTCGAAGTCCGCGAACTCGCGCAGTCCCGCCGGAACCGCGGGCAACTCGAGCCACGGCGCGAGTGATCGCAGGTCATCGAGGACATCGCGGGACTGTCGCGCCAGGGCGGCGGCCCACGCTGCCGCGTCGTCCTCTGCGCTCTTATCGGAGGCGGCGGCAATCGCCTCCGCCGCGCGTACTACCGATTCCAGCTGCGTCTTGATATCCGGCAGCGTCGCCGCACGCGCCTCGCATGCCGTCGTCAGCAGCGCTTGCAGTTCGCGAGTCTGTGCCTTGGCGGATTCCTGCAAGCAGCCGGTCAATACACCAAGCGCATCGACGAGACCATCGAATACCCGCTCCGAGACGACCTTCTGGTCGGGCAGCGCATGCAGTCCCGTCCGCAGGGTCAGCAGGTGCCCAGCGAGATTGCCGCTGTCGACGGATGAGATGTAGCGCGGCGGCAGTGGGCGCAGGGTCTGCGTGTCATACCAGTTGTAGAAATGCCCCTGGTACCGTTCCAGCGACGCCATGCTGTGGAAGGCATCCGTCGTTCGCTGGATCAATGTTCCCGCTGAAATGTAGCCAAAGTCCCAGGCGGCGAGATTCGCGAGCTGGGTCAATCCCATGTTGGTCGGCGACGTGCGGTGCGCGACCGCCGGGCCCGGATGCTCCTGGAAATTGTCGGGCGGCAGCCAATGATCCGACGCGACGACGAATTGCTCGAAATACCCCCAGGTCTTGCGTGCAATCCGCCGCAGAAAGATCGTTTGTTCCGGCGCCAGGCTCGCCCGGCGGCGCACGAGCGGACGGCTGAGCCACCAGGCAATGAGAGGCGAGGCGAGCCACAGCGCGATCACTGGCGCCGCGATCGCGAGAGCGCCCGGTCTCATCGTCGCGAGTCCCAGCGCCGCTAATGCAGCGAGGAGCGGCGCCGAAGCCATCGAGCGATAGGAAGCGGCGAGATCGGGCGCTGGCTGATGTTCGTCGTATGCACTCCATTCCAGCAACCGCCTCCTCGTGACGAGCATGCGCCACACAGTGCGCAGGACCGCCGCCAGACTGAAAACCGCTTCATGCGGCAGGCAGGCAATGCGGAACCCGGCCTGCCCGAGGCTTTGTCCGGCTGAGCGCAGCGCCGCGATCAGGTGCCGGATCAGGAGCGCGTCCTCGCGCCGGCGCAGCACGCCGACGATGCCGATTGACAACGGCGGGATCAGGACGACGCTGGCGACGGCGAGCGTCCACCAACCGGCGGCCGGCGCGCTGTACCATCCGAACAGCAGCAGCAGCAGCAATGCCGCCGGCACGAGGCTACGCCTCAGGTTGTCCAGGATCTTCCACTGCGAAAGCCGCGACAGAGGGTTTGGAAGGCTTTGATTCGCCGGGCCCGGCACGCGTAGAAGCAGCCAGCGGGCGATCTGCCAATCGCCGCGAATCCAGCGTTCCTGCCGACGCGCATCCGCGACGTAACGTGATGGATAGTCTTCGTATAGATGCACGTCACTCAGCAATCCCGAGCGCGCGTAGCAGCCCTCCAGCAGGTCGTGGCTGAGAATTCGATTTTCGGGAAAGCGCGCGCCGAGGGCGCACTCGAATGCGTCCACGTCGTAAATGCCCTTGCCGATGAAGGAGCCTTCCCCGAACAGATCCTGGTAGACATCCGAAACGGTGCGCGTGTAGGGGTCGATGCCCGGTTCACTGCCGAATAACCGTGCATAGAGCGACCGCTGCGTTCCGGCGAGACTGGCGCCCATGCGCGGCTGCAAGATGCCGTAGCCTCGGAGCACGCGCTGCCTGTTCTCGTCGTATTGCGGTCGATTGAGCGGGTGCGCCATGGTCGCCACACACTGACGCCCGGCGTCCAGCGGCAGCTGGGTGTCGGTGTCGAGCGTGATGACGTACTTGACCGCGGACAGCGCGGCGACGTCACCGACGATGAGCGAGAAGCGTTCCTGCCCGCTGCCGCGCAATAGCGCATTCAGGTCCGCAAGCTTGCCGCGCTTGCGTTCATATCCCATCCAGATCCGGTCCTTCGGATTCCAGCTGCGCGGGCGATGGAGGAGATAGAAGCGGTCGATGCCCCCCGAACGGTATCGTTCGTTCAGCAGCTCGATTCCGTTCCGCGCGCGGCGCAATAGTGGCTCGTCCTCCGGAAGCGTCTCCTCCTGCGCATCGCAGAAATCCGTCAGCATGCCGAAATGCAGGTGCTCGTCGCGATTTGCAAGAAAGCGCACTTCGAGCGCTTCGAGGAGTTCGTCCACCTTTTCGACGCTGCTCAGGAGCGTCGGGACCACGACGAGGGTGCGCAAATCCGGCGGCAGCCCGTGCGCGAAGTCCATTTTGGGAAGCGGTTTCGGGGTCCGCAGCAGCGACGCCAGCCAGTTGGTGAGCGCCGAAGCAAGCGCGCTTGCGCCCAGGACCGACAGCACGGCAAGCGCGGCGAATCGCCAGTCCTCGACACCGGCCTCCCGCGCAAGAGCCAGCGGCACAACCGCGAAGAGGGTCGTCAACGACAGGATCGCGCCGAGATAGTAGAAAAGTGGCGCTGCGCCGAGCAAGCGGCGAACGCGAGCGATCGCGCCCAGCCGCAATCCAATTGAGGTTTCAAGGGATGCCATCCCCTGGTCCACCAGGTAGTAGCCGACGTGCGCGTCAGGCGCCGCATGGCCACGGATCGCCGCACTCCCGTGCGCGAGCCCGATCGCCGCCCGCGCGACCTCACCCTCGGATCGGCCGCTGCCCTTGGCAAGCCGGGCGACGGTGTGCCGGTAACGGTCGCGGGTGGCGAAATCCATGCGCCGGTAGGTATCGTCGGGATCCTCCCTCATGATCTGCTCGACCACGCTCATCGACTCGACGAACTCGCGCCAGTCCATGGCCCCGAGATAACGCAAGCTCGCGATGGTATTGCTGATCGAAACCTGATCCGCCGCCTGCTGCTGGGTTTCCGACCGAACCAGCTGTTCTATCGTCTGGCTCGATTCGGCGAGACGCTGCTCGATCCAGGTGAGCGGCAGGGCGAGAGCAGGGCCATGACCCTGCAACCGGCGTGCAAGCTCTGCGACGAACGAGCTCACCATCGGCGGGTTCGAGCGCGCCATATCGGCAATTACAAGGATCAGGCTCTTCGGATCGCTCTCGGCCACCTCCATCATCTTGCTGGCCCAGTCCTGCGCCTGATCGAGGTGGATCCGGGAAGCCGTGACCCGGGCGCCCACGCGGCGCAGGTTTTCGATCAGCGCGAGGCGCAGCATGATCGGTATCGCCCACAACTCGCCGAGCGTCAGCGGAGCGACCGACTGGTACGCAGACACGAAGCGGCACAAGGTGTCCGAATCGATGCGGCCATCGCCGTGCGAGATCGCTTCCAGCGCAATGTCATAGACTCGCGGCAATCCGCGCGAAGGTCCCTGGGCCAGGCGCGGAAGTCCGCGGCTGTAGTCCTTGGGCAAGTGCCGTCTGGCGGTCCGGATCTGCTCTTCGATCAGGTAAAAATTGTCGAGCAGCCATACGCCCGCAGGAGCGATGCGGCGCTTGGACTTGACTGCCGCCGTCAACAATTCACAGGCGTCGATGAGAACCTGCTCGTTCTCGTCCAGACGCTGCAGCAGGCGGTTCTGTGGTTGCGACTGGCTCAGCGCATGCGAGCGTGCCAGCGCGCTTCCATGGAGCTCCATTTGATCGGCGCTGAACAGCTCAGCGCGCAGCGGCGTATGGTCATCGACGCCATTTGTGCCGGATTGCTCGGCGAGCAGGCCGTTTGGCAGAGCGGCTGCCGTTCGAAGATAGTCCCTGAGTGAGAATCCGCGGCTCATCGCGGCCGTACGAAAACCGTCGTTCTCACTCCGGCGGGAATGCTGGCGGCCTGCCGGTCATGGTCATTTTTTCGCGCGCACCACCAGCAGCAACACGCCGGCAATGAGCGCTCCGGCACCGAGCCACACCGGAATGTTGACCGTTTCTTTCTCTTCGACTGACAGCTCGATTGGTCCAATGTCCGCCTTGTGCGTTTCCTTCGTAAACGTGAAGCCACCGTAAGCCAGGCCCAGAATGCCGCCGATGATCAGGACCAGGGCTGCGAGTCGAGTGCCGCTCATGGATGAATCTCCCAGGTGACGTCCGCTAATGTCGCCGATCCTTCGATGAAGGCCGACTGGTAACCGATGCTACACTGCCGCGTCCGCAGGGGGAAAACGTTTCGGGAACAAAAAGAAAGCTGAACTTGTTCTTGAAGGGGAGGCTGTGAGCTGAGCGACACGGCCTTTCGCACCGCGCCGGCCTTGTAGGAATCCATGCGTCTAAGTGGAGCGGGTCGTCCCACGGCGTCCCGCACGGCATGGCATGCATCCGCTATCGGCGTCACCATTTCCGGACGCGGAGCTGTTCGCATTGGCGGCACAAGGGCCTACGCGAGCTGTCGTTGATGGTCGTCGATCGTTGCCTGGTAGCACTCGCAGGATGCGGACTCGAGCCCTTTGCGGTTCATGACGTGGATTTCGCCACGCGCATAACTGATTAACTTGTTTTTCTGAAATGCGCCTGCGGCGATAGTGACGGCACTTCGTTGCACGCCCAGCATCTCCGCTAGATACTCGTGCGTGAGATGGAAATGATCCGCGTGCGCGCGATCGTGCGTCATCAGCAGCCAGCGAGCCAGCCGCGACTTGATTTCATGGAAACGTGTGCACGCGATTGTTCTCGACTGCTGCGCCAGCAGGACGAACAAGTAGTGGTTGAGCGTGCGCCGCAATGATGGGCAGCTGAGCAATTCGAGGCGGAGTTGCGCGGCCGTCATCCGCAAGGCGGTGCCCGAGCCTTGTACTATTCCGCGCAGGCGTGCGCCACTGACGCCCAGTGCCAGCGTCGCGCCGAGCATTCCTTCATTGCCAATCAGCCCGATCTCGAGCGGCGGATGGGCCTTCACCGTCGCCACGAGCGAGATGAAACCGGTTACGGGAAAGTAGACGTGCCGAAGCCGCTGGTTGGCCTCGCAAAGTACAGCCCCGAATACCAGATCCACCGGCTCGCAGAGCCGAAGGATCCTGCTTCGATGTGCGCGTGGCAGGCCCTCGATCAGGCGATTCGCTACCTGCACTGGCATTGCGTTTTCGTCACTGTCGGAATCTCGGGCCCTCAAACTCGACATTGAGATCCGGCGATCAACATTCAGTCTGGTCCAACGGCTAGGGATGGTCTGTGCGGTGGCGAACGGAGGGGCGGGCGTGTCCTGGCGCGGGCCGGAAAAAGATCGGCCCGCATGTGCGGGCCGATTGCCAGCCGATCTAGGGCATTACGTCGACGCCACGGTCGGTGGAGGATTCTCGATGATCACTTCGACGCGACGGTTCTGCTGTCGCCCGCCTTCAGAGTCATTGTCCGCGACCGGTTGCTGCTCGCCCTTACCAGATGCGACGATCCGCACCGAATTGATGCCTTGCTGCATCAGGAAGGATCTGACCGAATCCGCGCGTCGTTGCGACAGCCCCTGGTTATAGTCGTCACTGCCGACGTTGTCAGTATGGCCCTCGATTTCGACTTTCCTGTCCGGGTTCTGGCTGAGAAATGTGACGAGCCGATTGAGATTGCTCTCGGCGCCTGCTTTCAGGTCGGCTCGGCCGCTCGTGAACAGCACGTCACCGAGTGTCAGGACGATGCCGCGATCCGTGGCTTTGGCCTGCAGTGCGTCGATCTGGCGCTGCATGTCTTCGGCCTGTAGCGCAGCGTCCGTTGCCGCAGCGCGTGCCGCGTCGGCATCGGCACTTGCCAGCCGGGCCGCGTCGGCCGCCCCGGCTCGCGCCGCGTCGGCATCGGCGTGGGCCTTGTCGGCTTCGCGCGTGCGGGCTTCAAGACGCGACCGCTCCCACTCCTCACCGAGTTTCACGCGCTGGACTTCGGCCTGACTGGTCGCAGCCTGGGCCATCGCGATCTCAACCTTGCGATCGGCCATGTAGACAAGGTGGGTGCCAAGTGCCGCATCTTTGGTCACTGGCGCTTCTGCGGCGCGAACTGCGGTGTCGGCTTCCTGAAGCGCAACCGGAGCGCGATTGGCCAGACTCGGATCAGCCTGTAGCCGGGTCAACTTGGCGCGGACCTCCGCGGCCCCGTCCGGGCTCACGGGCGCGGTGGCACAGCCCGTGAGCGTCAAGGTCACGGCTGCTGCCACGGTAAGGACCGTCGCATAGCTGGCATGGTTGCGGAACAATGTGTTCATCGCGGTTCTCCTGCACGCTGCATTTCTTCGGTCAGGGCGTCGGCTCCACGCTCCATTTCCTTGTTGACTGCCGCGGCCTTGGCCGCTGCCGTCCTCGCGGAAGCGAGCTCCGCCTCGACCCGCGATTCATGCGCGAATCTTTCCGCCACGATCATGTTTTCTTCCCGGACGGCGCTGTCGGCCATAGCGAGCTTTTCGCGAGCCTCGCCGAGCTCGGCGCCCGCAAATTGACCGGCGTCCGCCTTCTCGGCATTCGAGATCGCGACCTTGGCCGCGTCCAGTGCCGAATCAGGCGCTGGCGGCGTGGAAGCGCAAGCGGCGAGCAGCATGAGCACACCCATCAATCCGGCCGCGACGTACGGCCGCAGTCTGGGGTTAGCTCTGAATGTCTTGTTCATTTCGGTTCTCTCACTTTGATAGCGGATTTCTGTAAAGAAATCGTGAATACGCAATCACGTCGCGTTTTGGCGCGGTTCGCGCCTGGCCTCTAGTGTTGCCACCGAGGAGTTGAATGGCTGCGAGCGGGACCATTGCTCCGAGCGAAGACACGAGCAAGCCGGCAACACTGAATTCGCCCGGACTGAAAGGTGACGATTCGAGGAATCCTCTCAGGAGAAATCCACCAAACATGATTCCCACAATTCCAACTACAACGTTCAGAATGGTGGCTGGCCGCCCATTGCTTCTCGTGAGCAGACTTGCTCCCCAGCCGAGCAGTCCGCCGATCAGCAGCCAGATGATGAAATTCATGTTTCCGCCCCATTGCCAAAGATCTGACGCAAACAGTATGCGTGGCTCCAAGTTGCGTCTGTACGCTGCCGCACCGTGTGCGCGAGTGCGGACAGGGGTAACGTCTCTACTTTCGAGTCTATGTGTGGTAATGCACCGACTTGGGACGACACGAGAAATAGCTTCGTATCGGCTTTCCTGTCTGGCCGCACAGCAGGGGATGGGGGTTATGGACTGGGCGGAATCGTCGGCGTCGTGCTCTTGATCCTGCTCATCCTCTTCCTGACAGGCAGGCTTTAAAGACCTGTAGGGCCAGGGTCGCCGCCTGTGCCCGATGCGCTCGGCCTCTCGGCGGCAGCGAAGCGCGACCTGGTCGCGAGCCTCCAGTGGCTGTAGACGTGTTACGAGAGATATGTGCGATAGCGCACTGATTGGTATGGGCGTATAATGACGCCCGAAATCGAGCACAAGGAACCGCGTCCGCCTCGATCGCACTCAGCCAGGTGGACGCTTTCGGGAGTTCGATGGAAGCAAGTCCCGATACGCCTCGACAGAATCACCTGCTTGGCGCACTGCCCGCAGAAGAATGGGACCGATTGCGGCCGAAAATGGAACTGCGGCCGATGCCGCTCGGCCACGTCCTGTACGAGTCCGGCGACACCATGCGGCACGTCTATTTCCCGACGACGTCGATCATTTCCCTGCTGTACGTGATGGAAGACGGCTCTTCGGCCGAAATTGCCATCGTCGGCAACGAGGGAATTGTCGGGATTTCACTTTTCATGGGGGGGGAAACCACTCCGAGCCGCGCGATCGTGCAAAGCGCCGGGCACGCCTACCGCGTTGCGGGACAGAATCTGAAGGACGAATTCTTCCGCGCCGGTCCGGTGCAGCACCTGCTGCTGCGCTACACACAGGCTCTGATCACGCAGATGGCGCAGACGGCGGTGTGCAATCGCCATCACACAGTGGAACAGCAGCTATGCCGCTGGCTGCTGATGAGTCTCGACCGCCTGCCCTCGAATGAATTGACCATGACCCAGGAGTTGATTGCCAACATGCTGGGCGTGCGGCGCGAGGGCGTCACGGAATCTGCGGGCAAACTGCAAAAACTTGGATTGATCAACTACAACCGTGGTCACATTATCGTGATCAACCGCCCGGCTCTGGAATTGCACTCCTGCGAGTGCTATGCGGTCGTCAAGAAGGAATTCGATCGTTTGCTCCCTTGGGCCAATGCGAATTCAGGCGCCTGATCGTCAGCTCCTGTGTGCGGTGGCGTACCGACGCAGACGACTGCTCCGTGTCCGCCGAGCCTCACGAGCAGGGTCGGCCGGCGAAATGAACTGCAGCTGAGAGCCTTGCCACGAAGACCCCGGCCATGCGGCCGGGGACAGTGGTTGGTGGAGGCGGCGGGAATCGAACCCGCGTCCGCAAGCCCTACGCTACAGGTTCTACGTGCGTGTCCAGCCTATTGTTCTCGTCCCGTGCTACCCGGCTGGCGGGGAAAACACGAGACCAGCTTCGGAGCGTTTTAGCGGTTCCAGCCCGGAGCACACCGGTTCCGCGATCCTGTGAGCGCGTCCCCCGGGTCTGGATGCACAGGCACATGCCAGTCGGGGGTTAGGCGGGATTAAGCCGCCAGAGCGTAGTTGTCGTCGTTGGCAACTATAGTTTGCAAGCGGATTTACGAGGTAGCCTGCACCTCGGCACGCCCCTGGAGTTTCGCAGCCCACGTCGAAGCCGATCGCCCCCAGAAGTCGCGGTGATACTACCAGATCCGGTAAGTCCCGGCTTCGGTCGGCGGCGCATCATTCAACGGTCGAGTTTGAGAAGCGCCAGTCGTGCTTCGCGAAGTTGGGAACTATCTCCGGGGCGGCCGCGCATGTTCTCGGACTCGGCTTCGTCGATCAGCTCCGCATCGAGCGCCCAAGAACGCAGAATACGGCGCTTCTGTTCGCGGTTCAGGCGAACGTCTTCGAGGACCTCGCCCGGGTGCGAAAAATACCGGGACGGGTCCATGAGCACATCATCAATGAGTATTCGGGTTCCGGGAGCAGTCATGGCGATTGACCAGAATGTGAAGTAGTTCGCATTAGGTGCAACGCGGCAAGCCTTATGTACGGCAGCGAACAGACCGTCGAATCAGTTCCTGAGCAAATATTGGCAACGTTACTTCATAATACGGCGAGAAACATCGGACGTGTCTGGCCTCAATCAGAAGCGAACCAACGGTAGCCTCGTGGCCACAGGGATGGAGTGGGCGCAAGGCGACACGCTCCGGCGCACGCCGCCACCCGGGTCTCTCGACGATGCATTGATGCGCCTGGCCATCACCGAAAAGAGACTCAATGGCGTCCTGCGCGAGAATGAAAACCTGAAATCGAACAGCGAGTACCTGATGCAGGCGCTCGATGCGACCTCGCGGCGGGCGGTGGCCGCCCAGCGCGTCGCCCATCATGACGTGCTGACCGGGCTGCCAAACCGGCTGCTCCTGATCAAACGGCTGCAACTGGCGATCAGGAACGCTTCAAGCCGGCATCGTCAGTTGGCGTTGCTATTCATCGACCTCGACGGCTTCAAGATCGTTAATGACCGATTCGGGCACACGGTCGCTGACCGTTTGCTGTCGGCCGTCGGAGCGCGCATCGCGGCCAGTGTCCGGGCCGAGGACCTCGCCTGTCGCTACGGCGGGGACGAATTCATCGCGCTTCTCGCGGACGTCGACGACGCAGCGGTGGCCAGCAATGTTTCGGAGAAAATCCGCAAGCACATTGGCGAGAGTTATTCGATCGATGGCGTGGAGATTCACATCACCGCTTCCATCGGCCTGGCACTGTATCCCGCGGACGGTCAACGATACGATGCACTGCTGAATCGCGCTGACGCCGCCATGTATCGCGACAAGGCCGATCGGCGGTCTCAACGCAGTTCGTGACACATCGCCGGCCCTTTCAGGGGCCCCGCTGTCGGCCCTTCATGACGCGCGCTTTTTCGCGTTGCCACTCCCGTTCGCGGGTGTCGGCGCGCTTATCGTGCTCCTTCTTGCCGCGCGCGAGCCCGACCTCGAGCTTCGCGCGGCCGTTCTTCCAGTACATTGCGAGTGGCACGATCGTGCGGCCCTTGCGCTCGACGGCGCCCACCAGCGAATCGATCTGGCGCCGATGCAGCAGTAGCTTGCGGCTGCGCGTCGGATCGGGCTGCACGTGGCTCGAGGCTGCGAGTAGCGGCGAGACATGCGCGCCGAAGAGCCAGGCCTCGTCGTCTTTCAGGAGTACATAGGCTTCCTGCAGCTGCAACCGGCCGGCGCGCAGCGCCTTAACTTCCCAGCCGTGCAAGGCGACGCCGGCCTCGAAGCGTTCCTCGATGAAGTACTCGTGCTTCGCGCGCCGGTTGACCGCGATGCGTCCCGCCGAATCGTCCTTGTCCGCCATGCTTCATTCTAGCGGCATGGCGCGGTTGTTCGGCGTCCCATAGCCTGTGACAATCGGCGCGTGAGGCGAGCGAACCATGCGTGAAGTCCGGCGCAGCGCGCTCCTGCCTTACTCCCCGGAGCAGTTGTACGGGCTCGTCGTCGCCGTCGAGCGTTATCCCGAATTCCTGCCCTGGTGCACGTCGGCGACGATTCTTGCGGAGGAGGGCGACGAAGTGACGGTGAAACTCGGTCTCTCGAGCGGAATCGCGCGCGCGAGCTTCACGACGCGAAACCTGCACGAGCCGGGACGCTCCGTCACGATGAGCCTCGTCGATGGGCCATTCGATCAGCTCGAGGGCCGCTGGGAATTCACGCCGATCCGGAAGGAAGGCACGCGCGCCGACCTGCAGGTCCGATTCTCGACGCACGGCCTGATCGGCGCACTCGCTCTGGGACCGGCCTTCGAGGGTATCTGCAACCATCTCGTCGATGCATTTGCGCGGCGCGCAAAGCAGGTGTTCGGTGACGGCTGAGCGAATCGCGATCGAGGTCGCCTGCGCCGAGGCGGATCGCCAGACGGTCATACCGCTCGAGGTGCCGGCCGGGTGCACCGCGGGCGAGGCGCTCGAGCGCTCTGGAATCTTCGCGCTACACCCGTCGATCGATCCGGCCGCTTGCGGCCTCGGAATCTTCGGCCGCGAGGTTCCGCGCGAACACGTGCTCGCAGCGGGGGACCGAGTCGAAGTACTGCGTCCGCTTGCGGAGGATCCGCGGGAGCGCCGAAGGCGGCTCGCGCGACAGGGGCGCTCGATGAGCTCGCGTTCAGCCGGAGGAGACTGATCCGCGCGGGAGCGGGATGGGCTCCTCGACGCGCGTGACCTTGTCGCCGTCGAACCAGACGACCAGGTGGCGCTTCGTGACCTCGCGCTCGTGCCCGCGCCGCAGGCTGTACACGTAATCCCAGCGGTCCGCGTCAAAGCTGTCGATCACCATCGGAGTTCCGAGCAGGAATCGCACCTGGCTGCGAGTCATGCCGACCTCCACCTGGTCAACCTGTTCGGCATCCAGAAGATTTCCCTGCTGGATGTCCATGCGGTAGACGCATCCGGAGACGGCGGACGCGAGTATCAGGGTGGCGGCGATTGCTGCGGGGCGCGGAACAGGTCGCATCAGTGGGGGTCCTGGAGGATAATGCCGCGCATCATAGCGGAATCGCCGCAGCCCGAGGCGGGAGCCGGACGTTGGAAACCAGCGACCTTCGCAAGGCGGGACTCAAGGTCACGCTGCCTCGCGTGAAGATCCTCGAGATCCTCGCGGGCAATCACGGTCGCCACCTGTCGGCCGAGGATATCTATCGCGCGCTGATCGACCAGAGCGAGGACATCGGCCTTGCCACGGTCTATCGGGTGCTCACGCAGTTCGAAGCGGCCCAGCTGGTCAAGCGCCATCATTTCGAAGGCGGCACGGCGGTCTTCGAGCTGAATGAAGGCGCGCATCACGACCACATCATCTGCATGGACTGCGGCCGGGTCGAGGAATTCGTCGATTGCGGCATCGAGCGCCGGCAGAACGACGTCGCGACCCGGCTCGGATTCGTGATCGAAGAACACAACCTGATTCTCTACGGCCGCTGCCGCCGCGAAAACTGCCCGCACCGGCGGAAGCGCAGCTGATCTGCGGCCGCCTCAGCCGGCCTGCCCGGAAGCCTTGAGCATTTCGCGCGCGTGCTCGCGGGCCTTGCGCGTGATGTCGACGCCTCCCAGCATCCGGGCGAGTTCTTCGACCCGTTCGTCCTGCCTGAGCGCGCTCACCGCCGTGCGGCTCGTGCGGCCGTCCGTCAGCTTGGTGACCCGGTGCTGGTGATGCGCCTGGCTCGCAACCTGCGCGAGGTGCGTGACGCAGAGCACCTGGCCGCGCTCGCCGAGCTCGCGAAGCTTGCGACCTACGATTTCGGCGACGCCGCCGCCGATACCTGCGTCCACTTCGTCGAAGATCATGCAGGTCCGCGCGTTTTGGCGCGCCGCGGCGACCTGTACCGCAAGGCTGATGCGGGACAGCTCGCCGCCTGAGGCGACTCTCGCGACCGCTTTCGCCGGTTCGCCGGGATTCGCACTCACCAGGAACTCGATGCCGTCGGCTCCCGCGGGCTGCGGGTCAGCGGCTGCGTCGGTTTCAATCGCAACCTCGAACTTGCCGCCCGGCATGCCGAGCTGGCGCATCAGGCTCGTGACCGCGGTTCCGAGGCGGCGCGCCGCGGCTCGACGCGCGGTTGTGAGCTCGGTTGCCGCCTCGCCAAAACGCTTCCTGAGCAGCGCAATGCGCTCATCGAGCCCGCCGAGCACGAGTTCCGACTGCTCGAGCGCGGCGAGTTGCGCATGCAGTTCGTCGAGCTTGACCGGCAGGTCGGTCGGGCCGACGTGATGCTTGCGCGCGAGATCCTCGATCGCCGCGACGCGTCGTTCGACCTGTTCCTGGCGCGCGGGATCGGCATCGAGATTCCCGAGATAGGCGGCGAGCTGGCTGCCGGCTTCATTGAGTGCGATGCGCGACTCCTCGACGAGCGCAAGCGGGGACTCGACGCGCGCATCGAGCGTCGCGGCTGCCCGGAGCATGCTCGCCGCACGTGCGGCGAGCGCGTGCGCATCGCTGCCGTCGCCTTCATACAGGAGCCCGAGCGCGCCCTGGACCGCTTCCGCCAGCCGTCCGCGGTTGGCGAGGCGGTATCGCTCCTCGATCAGCGATTTCGCCTCCGCGAGGCCGAGCCCAAGGGCCTCGAGCTCGCCGACCTGGTAGCGCAGGAGTTCGAGCCGGGCGACGCGGTCCCGGGCCATCGCGGCGTGCGAGTCCCGCTCGACCATGCATTGCCGCCACTCGCCGGCAAGGCGGGCAGCTCCTTCCGTGAGGCGGGCCGGCACGCCGTGGGCATCGAGGATCTCGCGTTGCGTATCGCGGCTGACGAGAGACTGGAATTCCTGCTGACCGTGGATGTCGATGAGCAATTCGCCGAGCGCGCGCACGCTTTGCGCCGGCAATGCCTGGCCGTTGACGTACTGCCTCGAACGGCCGTCGCGGCCGATGACGCGGCGAAGCACGAGTTCGCCGTCGGCCGCGTCGATCGCCTGCTCCTCGAGCCAGCGCCGCACCGCCGTGTCCGAGCCGAACTCGAATGTCGCCGTGATCTCGGCGCGCTCGGCTCCATGCCGGAGCGCATCAGCACTCGCGCGCCCGCCGAGCGCGAGCATGACGGCATCCACGATGATCGACTTGCCGGCGCCGGTTTCGCCCGTGAGCGCCGTCAGGCCTCCCGAAATCTCGAGTTCGGCGGAATCGATGACTGCGAGGTCGCGGATTTGCAAGTGCGCGAGCATGCTCAATATTCTTCGCCGCCGGAGCGACCGCTTCTGCCCCAATGGAGCTTTGAGCGGAGCAGGCGGAAATAGTCGTGACCGGGCGGATGCAGCAGCGTGATGCTCTCGGCGGCCGGTTCGACCTGGAGATGCGATCGCGGCTCGAGGTCGCCGAAGATCACGCCGTCGCAAGTGACCTGCGCGCGTGAGCCGGATCGTTCGACGAGGCGGATCTCGATGCGGCTTTCCCTGCGCACGACGATCGGCCGGTCCGAAAGCGTGTGCGGCGAGATCGGCGCGATCACGATCGCGCCGAGCGAGGGGTGGATGATGGGCCCGCCGCAGGAGAGGGCATAGGCGGTCGAACCCGTCGAGCTCGCGACAACGAGGCCATCGCCGCCATGCGTATTGACAAAGCAACTGTCGATCCACACCTCAAGTTCGACCATCCTTCCTGATTCGTGGCGCTGCACGACGACGTCGTTCAGGGCGCGGAAATCGAGTTCGCGGCCGTCGGCGAGCGAAAGCCTTGCCGCGAGCATCTGGCGTTCGTCCGTCTCGAATCGCCCGTCCAGCACGGCGTCGACGTTGCCAATCATTTCATCGGGAAGCACGTCGGTCAGGAAGCCGAGCCTGCCCCGGTTCACGCCGAAGAGCGGGACGCGGCGTCCGAGCGCGAGTTGCGCCGCGAATAGCATCGTGCCGTCTCCTCCGATCGCCACGATCAGGTCCGCCTCCTTGCCGAGGTCCGCCACGGGCATGCGGACGAGTCCTTCCGGCAGCCCTTCGACCGTGGCTTCCCGGTCCAAAAACACGGTCAATCCCAAGGCGCAGAGGTGCGTCGCCAGCGCCGCCAGCGAATCGGCGACCCGGGCGTCCTCGACCTTGCCGACCAGGGCGATGCGGGAGAAGTGTCTGTTCATCCGTGTTTGAGGGCTTTTTAACATGCAGGCCGAATACGGGCCACAATCCTTGACACTCGGCGAGTGCGATTGCTAGTTTGATTGCCGCGGCCGAGGCGTTTGCCATTTCCTTTCTGCAACAGGGACTTATGTCGGACACGACACGCGGTGTCGACGGGGAGCCTAACGACCGGGCGCAGCAGCTCCTGCGGACGCTCGTCGAGTGCTATGTGCGCGATGGCCAGCCCGTCGGTTCGCGCACGCTCACCCGCGAGTCGGGACTGAGCCTGTCGGCCGCCACGATTCGTAACGTCATGGCCGATCTCGAAGAGCACGGCTTCGTGAGCTCGCCCCACACCTCGGCCGGTCGCGTGCCCACCGACAAAGGTTACCGTTACTTCGTCGATGCGCTGCTGCGCTACCAGCCTCCGGGCCATGCCGAGATCGCCGAGCTCAAGCGCAATTTCGACCAGCGAGCCGGCGATCCGAAGGCGCTCGTGGCCGCCGCATCGCAACTGATGTCGAGTCTCACCCACCTCGCGGGCGTTGTGACGGTTCCGCGCGAGACCCAGGCTTCGCTTTCGCAAATCGAGTTCGTCGGTCTTTCGGGCAATCGAGTGCTGACGATCCTCGTGGTCAATGGCCACGAGGTGCAGAACCGTGTCGTGCAGCTCGATCGTCATTTTTCCTCCGACGAGTTGCGCCGCGCCGCGGCCTACCTGAACGAACTTTTCGCCGGCCAGGAGCTCGCGGGCGTGCGCGCACGGCTGCTCTCGCAGCTCCAGGAGACGCGCGAGCAGATGAACCGCCTGATGATCGACGCCATCACGCTCGCGCAGAGGGCGTTTTCGGAACAGCCGGACGAGCGCGACGCGGACATGGTCGTTACAGGCGAGACGAACCTCATGGGATTCGCGGAAATGTCGAACGTCGACCGCCTGCGCAGGCTCTTCGAGGCGTTCAACGAGAAGCGTGACATCCTGCACCTGCTCGACCAGAGCCTTCACGCCGAGGGCGTGCAGATCTTCATCGGCCATGAATCAGGCTACGGGATCCTGGATGACTGCAGCGTCGTCGTCGCGCCCTACACACAGGACGGCCGCGTGGTCGGTGTGCTCGGTGTCATCGGGCCGACGCGCATGGCCTACGAGCGCGTCATTCCCGTGGTCGACATCGCGGCGCGAATGCTGGGCTTGGCCTTGAATTCCCGCGATTGAACCCCCAACCCGGCGCGCATGAACGAAATCGAAACCGAGCGGCCCGAATCCGCAGCGGACAACGGCGAAACCCCGGGGACTGAAACCGCCGAGTCCCTGCTGGCGGAAGCCGAGGGCCGGGCGGAGCAGCATCGCGCCGACTTCCTGCGCGCGATTGCCGAGCTCGAGAATGTCCGCAAGCGCTCTGCGCGCGAGGCGGATGAGGCCCGTCAGTACGGAATCGGAAAATTCGCCTCCGACCTGCTTCCCGTCGCCGATACGCTCGCCCTCGCGCTCGAATCGGCTGCGACTGCCGATTCAGCGGCAATGGCGCAGGGGCAGGAAGCCACGCTGCGGCTGCTGCAGAAGGCATTCGAGCGTGCCGGCCTTTCGGTCATCGATCCCGCAGGACAGCCCTTCGACCCCGCCCAGCACGAGGCCATGGCCATGCAGCCGTCTGCCGCCCATCCGCCGCATACCGTCCTCCAGGTCATCCAGAAAGGCTGGCTGCTGAACGGGCGCCTGCTGCGGCCCGCACGCGTCATCGTGTCGGCGGCCCCGGAGGCTGAAGAGAATTCGCAGCAGGGCCCTGCGGACGGTTGAAACCCGACCCGGGCGTCCCCACAGACCTGACCAGTTTCACTTTCCGGAAGCGATTCAATGGCCAAGATCATCGGTATCGACCTCGGTACGACCAACTCCTGTGTCGCCGTGATGGAGGGCAGTTCGCCGAAAGTCATCGAAAACAGCGAGGGCGATCGTACGACGCCTTCGGTCGTCGCCTTTACGAAGGACGGCGAAATCCTGGTCGGCCAGTCGGCCAAGCGCCAGGCGGTCACCAATCCGCAGAACACCTTCCATGCCGTCAAGCGGCTGATCGGGCGTCGTTTCGAAGACACGGTCGTCCAGAAGGACATTCCCCTCGAGACCTACAAGATCGTGCGTGCCGAAAACGGCGATGCCTGGCTCGAGGCCCAGGGCAAGATGATGGCGCCGCCGGAAATTTCAGCGCGCGTGCTGATGAAGATGAAGAAAACCGCCGAGGACTACCTCGGCGAATCCGTGACGGACGCCGTTATCACCGTACCCGCGTACTTCAACGACGCGCAGCGCCAGGCGACCAAGGACGCGGGCCGCATCGCGGGCCTCAACGTTCGGCGCATCATCAATGAGCCGACGGCTGCGGCACTCGCTTACGGCATGGACAAGAAAGGCAAGGATCGCAAGATCGCGGTCTATGACCTGGGCGGCGGCACCTTCGACATTTCAATCATCGAGATTGCGGACGTCGACGGCGAGCGCCAGTTCGAGGTGATGTCCACGAACGGCGACACCTTCCTCGGCGGCGAGGATTTCGACCGGCGGATCATCGATTACATCGCCGCCGAATTCCAGAAGGAAAGCGGTGTCGACGTACGCAAGGACCCGCTCGCGATCCAGCGCCTGAAGGAAGCCGCGGAAAAGGCAAAGATCGAACTCTCCTCGGGCCAGCAGACGGAAATCAACCTGCCGTACATCACGGCAGACGCCTCGGGCCCGAAGCACCTGACGCTCAAGCTCACGCGCGCGAAACTCGAGTCGCTCGTCGAGGATCTCGTCAATCGCACGATCGAGCCCTGCCGTGTCGCGCTGAAGGACGCGGGCCTCTCCATCAGTGAGGTGGACGAGGTGATCCTGGTCGGCGGCCAGACGCGCATGCCGCTGGTTCAGAAATCGGTCAAGGACTTCTTCGGCAAGGAGCCGCGCAAGGACGTCAACCCGGACGAGGCCGTCGCCGTCGGCGCCGCGATCCAGGGCGGCGTGCTCGCGGGCGACGTCAAGGATGTGCTCCTGCTCGACGTCACGCCGCTCTCGCTCGGCATCGAGACGCTGGGCGGCGTCATGACGCGCCTGATCGAGAAAAACACGACCATTCCGACCAAGACCTCGCAGGTGTTCTCGACCGCCGACGACAACCAGAGCGGCGTGACGATTCACGTGCTGCAGGGCGAGCGCGATCGCGCGACCGACAACAAGTCGCTCGGCAAGTTCGACCTCTCCGACATTCCGCCGGCGCCGCGCGGCATGCCGCAGATCGAGGTCACCTTCGACATCGACGCGAACGGCATCATGAACGTGTCGGCCAAGGACAAGGCGACCGGGAAGGAACAGCGGATCGTCATCAAGGCTTCGAGCGGCCTCTCCGAGGAGGAGATCAAGCAGATGGTGCGCGATGCCGAAGCGCACGCTGCGGAAGACAAGAAATTCCGCGAGCTCGTGGAGACCCGCAATCGCGCCGATGCTCTCTTGCATGCGAGCGAGAAGTCGCTGAAGGATCTCGGCGACAAGGTCACGGGCGAGGAGCGCGCGGCGATCGAGGCGGCCCTTTCGGACCTGCGCGGGGTCCTGAAAGGCGACGACAAGGCAGCGATCGAGCACAAGGCCGAGGCGCTTGCGAAGGCAAGCGCTCCGGTGGTGCAGCGCGCCTACCAGCCTGAAGGCGCTGCGGCCGGCGGCCCGGAGCCGGACGCTGCTGCTGCCAAGCCTGGCGCGGACGCAGCCAAGGACGACGTACTCGACGCCGAGTTCGAAGAGATCAAGGACAAGGGGCCCCGGCCGCACTGACGGCGGGCGCCCACGTTCGTAGTTGCTCCGGCCGCCGGGTGACATCGGGTTACCCGGCGGTCGCGCGTCTGGAGCGCCATGGCGAAGCGTGATTTCTACCAGGTGCTTGGCGTGCCACGAAACGCCACCGAGGACGCCATCACCAAGGCGTATCGGCGGCTGGCCATGAAATACCACCCGGACCGGAATCCCGACGACAAGGAAGCCGAGGATCAATTCAAGGAAGCGAAGGAGGCCTATGAGATCCTGACCGACGCGCAAAAACGCGCGGCCTACGACCAGTACGGGCGCGCTGGCCTCGACGCGGCGCGCGGCGCCGGCCAGGGCTTCAGCCCGTCCGACGCCTTCGGCGACATATTCGGCGACATGTTCGGCGATATCTTCGGCGGTGGCCGCCGAGGTGGCCGCAGCGCCGTCTATCGCGGGGCGGACCTGCGCTACGAACTCACGCTCGGCCTCGAGCAGGCGGTCTTCGGGACCGCGACCGAGATTGATTTCCAGACCGTCAAGGAATGCACGGACTGCGGCGGCACTGGCGCGGCGCGTGGCCACACGCCGGTCACCTGCGACGCCTGCGGCGGCGCCGGCCAGGTCCGCATCAGCCAGGGCATCTTCGCCGTGCAGCAGACCTGCCCGCGTTGCAAGGGGCGAGGCACGATCATCAAGGATCCCTGCCCGACGTGCGCTGGCCACGGACGCATGCGGACCACCAAGCGCCTTTCGGTGAAGGTGCCGGCTGGCGTCGACAACGGCGATCGCATCCGCCTCGCGGGAGAAGGCGAGGCCGGGCGAAACGGCGGGCCGCCGGGAGATCTTTACGTCGAGATCGTCGTGCGCGAACACCCGATTTTCGAGCGCGACGGCGCGCATCTCTCCTGCGAGGTGCCGGTCGCCTTCACGACCGCCGCGCTCGGCGGCAGCGTCGAGGTCCCGACGCTCGAGGGCCAGGCCTCGATCAAGGTTCCCGCCGGGACCCAGTCGGGCCGGGTGTTTCGACTGCGCGAGAAGGGAATCAAGCCGGTTCGGGGCGGCGCGACCGGCGACCTGTTCTGCCGCGTCGTGGTCGAGACGCCGGTCGAACTCAATTCCGAGCAGAAAGACGTGCTCCGCAAGTTCGAAAGCTCGCTCGCCTCCGACGGCAGGAGCCACAATCCGCGTCAACGCTCATGGCTCGAGGGCATGAGGCAGTTCTTCAGCAGGATAGGGGGCTGAATGAATAACGTCGCGGTACTGGGGATCAGTGGCCGGGTTGGGCGCTGCCTCGTGCGCGCAATCCGCGAGTCGCCCGATTTCGTACTCTCCGGCGCGCTCGCATCACCGACGAGTGCGTCACTCGGCCGCGACGCGGGCGAGGTCGCCCAGACCGGTCCAGTCGCCGTCCAGGTGACGGCCGACCGCGAGCAGGCGCTGGCAAGGGCAGTCGTCGCCATCGATTTCACCTTGCCCGATGCACTCAGCGCAAACCTGGCGGCGGTCGAAAGCGCGGGCATCCCGCTCGTCGTCGGCATTACGGGACTCGACGCCGCGCGCCAGGGGATGCTCCGTCGGTTCAGCGAACGCCAGGCCATTCTGGTCGCGCCCAACATGTCGCTCGCAGTCAACCTGTTGTTCGGGCTCGCCGGCCGTGCGGCGGCTGCATTGCCGGGCGATTACGACGTCGAAATCCTGGAAGCTCACCATCGCGGCAAGGCGGATTCGCCTTCCGGGACTGCGCTGCGGCTGGGTGAAATCGTCGCCGGCGCGCGGGGCGGCACCTTGGCGGAACATGCGGTTTACGGTCGGTCCGGCAACTCGGCGGGGCGTGCACCGGGCGCCATCGGCTTCGCGAGCCTTCGTGCAGGAGACATCGTCGGCCAGCACCAGGTCATGTTCGCAGGCACGGGCGAAACGCTCGAACTCGTTCACCGGACGACCGATCGCATGACGTTTGCCTATGGCGCACTCGCAGCCGCGCGCTGGATCCTCGGCCGGCCGCCGGGTCTCTACGGGATGTCCGACGTCCTCGGTCTCTGAGAGGCACCGCCCCGGGGACTGTCCCCTTTGCGCTCTGGCAAAGGGGACTGTCCCCTCTTCGCATCGGGACTGCCGCATTCCGCTCCTGTAGAATTGCGCCTCGGGTCGCGGCCCCCTGACTTAACACAGATGACCGGTGGAGTCCCCGACGGCTCCATCCACTGATGTCCTGCGCCTCGTGCCGGCAAACGGTGCCGCAGGACCCGGAGAACGCCCTGGTGACACCGACACCTGCAGTGCTCGCGCTCGAGGACGGCACGGTGTTTCGGGGAATTTCGATCGGGGCTTCCGGCGTCACGACCGGCGAGGTCGTGTTCAACACGGCAATGACGGGTTACCAGGAAATCCTCACGGACCCGTCCTACGCCCGCCAGATCATCACGCTCACATATCCGCATGTCGGCAATACGGGCGTCACGCCCGAGGATCTCGAATCAGATTCCGTCCACGCGGCGGGTCTCGTCATTCGTGACCTTCCGCTCATGCATTCGAGCTGGCGCGCCAGTCATTCCCTGGGGCAATTCCTCGTCGAAGGCGAGACCGTCGCGATCGCGGGCATCGATACCCGCAAGCTCACGCGGATCCTGCGTGAACGCGGGGCCCAGGGCGGTTGCATCGCGACCGCGGACAAGGCCGATGCGGATGTCGCGTTGCGTGCCGCGCGCGCGTTTCCCGGACTCAAGGGCATGGACCTTGCGAAGGTCGTGTCGGTGCGGACACCCTACCAGTGGAACGACGGCAGCATTGGCCGCGAAGCCGCGCGAGTCTTGCGGCCGGGGTCGCGACTGCATGTGGTCGCGTACGATTTCGGCATCAAGCGCAACATCCTCCGGCTGCTCGCCGACTGCGGCTGCCGGATGACGGTGGTGCCGGCGCAGACGAGCGCTGCGGATGCGCTGGCGCTCAATCCCGACGGGATATTCCTCTCGAACGGTCCCGGCGACCCGGAGCCCTGCGACTACGCGATCGCCGCCATACGCGAGTTCCTCGAATCCGACATACCGGTGTTCGGCATATGCCTCGGCCACCAGCTTCTCGGTCTCGCGAGCGGTGCGCGGACGGTCAAGATGAAATTCGGCCACCACGGCGCGAATCATCCGGTGCAGGAACTCGCCGGCGGCCACGTGCTGATCACCAGCCAGAATCACGGATTCGCGGTCGACGAGGCAACGCTGCCGCCGCGGCTCAAGCCGACGCACCGCTCGCTGTTCGACGGCTCCTTGCAGGGTGTCGCCCGCACCGACCGGCCGGCCTTCGGCTTCCAGGGGCATCCGGAAGCGAGCCCGGGCCCCCACGACCTGCAGCCGCTCTTCGAGCACTTCGTGTTCCTGATGGTGCGGCGACTTCAACAGATCATGCGCACGCAGGTCGTAATTGCCGACGGAGTCGCAGCGCGCTGATGGGCAAGCGCACGGACATCGAGAGCATCCTGATCATCGGCGCGGGCCCGATCGTGATCGGCCAGGCCTGCGAGTTCGACTATTCGGGTGCCCAGGCCTGCCGGGCTCTGCGCGAGGAGGGCTACCGCGTCATCCTCGTGAACTCCAATCCCGCGACCATCATGACCGACCCGGAGATGGCGGACTCGATCTACATCGAGCCGGTCGACTGGCGCACGGTCGCCCGGATCATCGAGAAGGAAAGGCCCGACGCGCTGCTGCCGACGATGGGCGGCCAGACCGGCCTCAATACCGCGCTCGACCTTGTGCGCGAGGGCGTGCTCGAGAGATTCGGCGTCGAAATGATCGCCGCGTCGCGCGAGGCGATCGACATGGCGGAGGACCGCGAGTTGTTCCGCAATGCGATGCACGGGATCGGGCTGGAATGCCCGCGGTCCTACATCGCCCACGACCTCGACGAGGCGCTCGCTGTTCAGGCCGAGGTCGGCTATCCAACCGTCATCCGGCCATCGTTCACGCTCGGCGGCACGGGAGGCGGAATCGCATTCAACCGCGAGGAGTTCGAGGAGATCGTGTTGCGGGGCCTGGACGCCTCGCCGACGGGCGAGGTGCTTATCGAGGAGTCGGTGCTCGGCTGGAAGGAATTCGAGATGGAAGTGGTGCGTGACCGCAAGGACAACTGCATCATCGTCTGCTCGATCGAGAACCTCGATCCGATGGGCGTGCATACGGGGGACTCGATCACCGTCGCACCCGCGCAGACGCTGACCGACAAGGAATACCAGCGCATGCGCGATGCCTCGATCGCGGTGCTCCGCCAGGTCGGCGTCGAGTGCGGCGGATCAAACGTCCAGTTCGCGATCAACCCCGAGGACGGCCGCATGCTCGTGATCGAGATGAACCCGCGCGTGTCGCGTTCCTCGGCCCTTGCATCGAAGGCGACCGGGTTCCCGATCGCGAAGATCGCGGCGAAGCTCGCCATCGGTTACACGCTCGACGAACTGAAGAATGAGATTACGGGTGGTGCGACGCCGGCTTCGTTCGAGCCGACCATCGATTACGTCGTGACCAAGGTGCCTCGCTTCACGTTCGAGAAGTTCCCGGGCTCCAACACCCGCCTCACTACCCAGATGAAGTCTGTGGGCGAGGCGATGGCGATCGGGCGCACCTTCCAGGAGTCGCTGCAGAAGGCGCTGCGCAGCCTCGAGACCGGGTGCGACGGGCTCACGCCGATCCTCGAGCTGCCACTCGACGGCGACGACGAATTGCGACTCGCCGAAGAGCTCCGGCATCCCGGCGCGGACCGAATCCGCTTTGTCGCCGACGCTTTCCGCGCGGGCTGGCCGCTCAGGCGAATTGCGGCCGAGACCATGATCGATCCGTGGTTCCTCGCGCAGATCGAGGACCTGGTGCGCGAGGAAGACGTGGTGAAATCGGAGGGAATCACCGGCCTCACCTTCGAGCGGCTGCTCGCACTGAAGCGCAAGGGCTTCTCCGACGCGGCGCTTGCGCGCTCAATGGGTGCGCCCGAGTCGCGCGTGCGCGCGCGCCGGCTCGCCTGCGGCGTGCACCCCGTCTACAAGCGCGTCGACACCTGCTCCGCGGAGTTCGCGACTTCGACGGCCTATCTCTATTCGAGTTACGACCAGGAATGCGAGTCGGATCCGACTCCGCGACCGAAGATCATGATTCTGGGCGGCGGGCCGAACCGGATCGGGCAGGGCATCGAGTTCGACTATTGCTGCGTTCACGCGGCGCTCGCGCTGCGCGAGGACGGTTACGAGACCATCATGGTCAACTGCAACCCGGAGACCGTTTCGACCGACTTTGACGTTTCTGATCGGCTTTACTTCGAGCCGCTCACCTTTGAGGACGTCATGGAGATCATCGGTCGCGAGAAACCGCAAGGGGTCATCGTGCAGTTCGGTGGCCAGACGCCGCTCAAGCTCGCGCGCCAGCTCGCGGCAGCCGGTGCGCCGATCATCGGCACGAGCCCGGATTCAATCGATGTCGCCGAGGACCGGGAGCGATTCCAGCAGTTGCTCACGAAGCTGGGCCTCAGGCAGCCAGCGAATGCGACCGCCAGGGACGAGGAGCGCGCCATCGAGCTCGCGCGGGAAGTCGGATTCCCGCTGATCGTGCGCCCGTCCTACGTCCTCGGCGGCCGGGCCATGGAAATCGTCTACGAGGAGGAGGACCTCCGGCAGTACATGCGCGAGGCCGTGAAAGTCTCGAATGACAGCCCCGTGCTGCTCGACCGCTTCCTGGACCTCGCCATCGAGGTCGACGTCGACGCGGTCTGCGACGGGCAGGACGTCCTGATCGGCGGAATCATGGAGCACGTCGAGCAGGCCGGAGTCCATTCCGGCGATTCCAGCTGCTCGCTGCCGCCGGCGACGCTCAGCGCGGAAATCCAGGACGAGCTTCGCGAACAGACCCGCAAGCTGGCGCAGGCGCTGAACGTGATCGGCCTGATGAACGTGCAGTTCGCCATCCAGAACGGCGTCGTGTACGTCCTCGAAGTGAATCCCCGCGCGTCGCGCACCGTGCCCTTCGTTTCGAAGGCGACCGGGCGTCCGCTGGCAAAGATCGCGGCGCGTGTCATGGCGGGACGCAAGCTCGCCGACCTCGACGCGACCGTCGAGCGGGTGCCGCCGTATTTCTCCGTGAAGGAAGCGGTCTTCCCGTTTGGCAAGTTCCCTGACTCGGATCCGATCCTGGGCCCCGAGATGAAGTCGACGGGCGAGGTCATGGGGACTGGCCGGACATTTGGCGAGGCCTATGCGAAATCCCAGGCAGCAAGCGGCATACGGCTCCCGACACGCGGCGTTTGCCTGGTCTCGGTGCGGGACCGCGACAAGGAAGGCGCGATCGCGTTCGCAAGGCGCCTCGCCGAGCGTGGTTTCGATATCATCGCGACGCAGGGCACCCAGGCTGCGCTGGAGGCGGCGGGCGTTGCATGCCGGCGCGCGCTCAAGGTCCGAGAGGGGCGGCCGCACATCGTCGACATGATCAAAAACGACGAAATCGACCTGATCATCAACACGACTGAAGGCAAGCGCGCCATCCGGGAATCGCACTCGATTCGGCGCGAGGCGGAGCTGCGGAAGGTGACCTACTACACGACGGTCGCCGCGGCGCTCGCGACCTGCGATGCCCTTGATCACCTCGAGGACCACGACGTCAATCGTCTCCAGGACCTGCACCGCGAGCTCGGTGCCGCATGAGGGCGCCGATTACGCTGCGCGGCGCTACGAGGCTCCGCGGCGAACTTCGCAAGCTGAAATCCGAGGACAGGCCCGCAATCATCCGCGCAATCGCGGAAGCGCGATCGCATGGCGACCTGTCGGAAAACGCCGAGTACCACGCAGCGCGCGAACAGCAGGGCTTCATCGAGGGCCGCATCAAGGAAATCGAGCAGCGCCTCGCTGACGCCCAGGTCATCGACCCGGCCTCGTTGCCATCGACTGGCAAGGTCGTTTTTGGCGCGACAGTCGAACTCGCGCCGGTCGACGGCGGGCCGGAGGTCAGCTACCAGATTGTCGGCGACGACGAGGCGGACATCCGGCAGGGCCTGGTGTCGATCAACTCGCCGATCGCGCGCGCGCTGATCGGCCGATCCGCGGGAGAGGAAGTTGAAGTCGCGGCGCCGGGCGGGACCCGAAGCTTCGAAGTGCTGAACGTGCGCTTTTCATGAGTCAAGAATCCGGAAGAAGTATCTTCGGTATCTTGCTGTTTCTCTTGTAGAAAATCCCGACATTCCCGATGCGATAGACGAACTCGGATGCGGTAAGGCCTGCGAGCTCCGCGAAGATCGCGTCCCGGTTTTCCCGGCTGCCGACGCGGGCGCGCAGCTTGACGAGTTCGTGGTGTTCGAGCGCGCGGCCGAGTTCCAGGGCGACGCTCGCGGTGAGTCCGCGCTGCCCGACGAGCACGATCGGATGCAGCTCGTGTCCGAGACGGCGGAGATGTTTTTTCTGCCGCTCGGTGAGCGCCATCGTCGCATTATAGGTTGCGGCAGACAGGGGCATTGATGGGACGGCGCAGCAAGTCCAGTGGCCGGTGGCTCGACGAGCACTTCAAGGATCCTTACGTCCGGCGTGCGCAGGACTCCGGGTTGCGCTCTCGCGCCGCATTCAAGCTCGAGGAGATCGACGCCGCCGAGAAGCTGATTTTCCCGGGCGCCGTGGTCGTCGACCTCGGCGCCGCGCCGGGAGGCTGGAGCCAGTACGCGGCTCGCCGCCTTGCCGGAAACGGCCGCGTATTTGCGCTCGACCTCCTGCCCATGGACGCAATCACTGGCGTCACTATCCTGCTAGGAGACTTCCGCGAACAGGCTGCCCTCGATGCACTGCTCGCGGAGCTCGGCCCGCGCCGAGTCGACCTTGTGATGTCGGACATGGCCCCCAACATCAGCGGGGTGGACGTCGTGGACCAGGCGCGCGCGGCAGATCTCGAGTCGCTGGCGCTCGAATTCTCGCGACAGGTACTCGGGCCCGGGGGCGTGCTGCTCATGAAGGTCTTCCAGGGCGCAGGATTCCAGGAGCTGCTTGCGGAGGCCCGGCGCACATTCAAGGGGGTCCGGATGCGCAAGCCCAAGGCGTCGAGGCAGCGGAGTTCCGAGACCTATTTGGTGGCCAGGGAACCCCGGTCGGTGTAAGGTGAAACTAGCGCTCTAAGGCCGTGGTCCAAGCCCTTGTACCGCCGGCAATTGATGCGCTGCCAGGAGCCCGAGATTGAACGATCTGACCAGAAACATCGTCCTGTGGGTCGTCATCGCGATCGTTCTGCTCGCGGTCTTCTCGAATTTCGGCCAGCGCGCGGCCGATCCCGAAAGAATTGACTACTCCCAGTTCCTCACCGAGGTCAGGAGTGGCGGGATCCAGAGCGCGACCTTCAAGGGCGAGACCATCGTCGGCGAGAGGTCGAGTGGCGGTCCGTACGTCACGCTCAACCCGGAAACGGACAATACCGGCCTGATCTCCCTGCTCGACAAGCAGCGGGTCAAGTTCAACGCCGAGCCGCCCGAGCGCCAGGGTTTCCTGCTGCAGCTCTTCATCTCTTCATTCCCGATCCTGCTCCTGATCGGCGTGTGGATTTACTTCATGCGCCAGATGCAGGGCGGGGCCGGTGGCCGGGGCGCGATGTCATTCGGCAAGAGCCGCGCGCGGCTTCTCTCCGAGGACCAGGTCAGCGTCACCTTCGCGGACGTCGCGGGCGTCGACGAAGCCAAGGACGAGGTCGCGGAGATCGTCGACTTCCTAAAGGACCCGTCCAAGTTCCAGAAGCTCGGCGGCAAGATCCCGAAGGGCGTGCTGATGGTCGGCAGCCCCGGCACCGGCAAGACACTGCTCGCACGCGCAATCGCGGGCGAAGCGAAAGTGCCGTTCTTCACGATCTCCGGCTCCGACTTCGTCGAAATGTTCGTGGGCGTCGGCGCCTCGCGCGTGCGCGACATGTTCGAGCAGGCGAAAAAGCACGCGCCTTGCATCGTGTTCATCGACGAGATTGACGCAGTCGGCCGCCATCGCGGCGCCGGCCTCGGCGGCGGCCACGACGAGCGCGAGCAGACGCTGAACCAGCTGCTCGTCGAAATGGACGGCTTCGAGGGTAACGAGGGCGTCATCGTCATCGCCGCGACCAACCGGCCCGACGTGCTCGACCCGGCGCTGCTGCGCCCGGGCCGGTTCGACCGGCAGGTCGTCGTGCCGCTGCCGGACGTCCGCGGCCGCGAGCAGATCCTGAAAGTCCACATGCGCAAGGTCCCGATCTCCGAGGACGTCCGTCCTTCGCTGATTGCGCGCGGCACGCCGGGCTTTTCGGGCGCGGACCTCATGAACCTCGTCAACGAGGCGGCGCTTTTCGCCGCGCGCGGCAACAAGCGACACGTAACGATGGAAGAGTTCGAGCGTGCCAAGGACAAGATCATGATGGGCGCGGAGCGGCGCTCGATGGTCATGAGCGACCAGGAAAGGCTCAATACGGCCTATCACGAAGCCGGCCACGCGATCGTTGGCATGAGCCTGCCTGAGCACGACCCTGTCTATAAAGTCACGATCATTCCTCGCGGGCGTGCACTCGGCGTGACGATGTTCCTCCCGGAAGAGGACCGCTACAGCTACAGCAAGCGCCGGCTCGAGGGCCAGATCACGAGCCTGTTCGGCGGCCGCCTCGCGGAAGAGCTGCGTTTCGGCCCGGAGGCCGTGACCACGGGTGCCTCGAATGACATCGAGCGCGCGACCAGCCTCGCTCGCAACATGGTCACGAAGTGGGGACTGTCCGATCGGCTCGGGCCGCTCTCCTACATGGAGGACGCTGGCGAGGTTTTTCTCGGGCGCCAGATGACCCAGCACAAGCAGGTCTCCGACGTCACGGCGCATGTCATCGACCTGGAGATCCGTCGCGTGATTGACAACGCGTATGCCAACGCGCGCAAGATCCTGCTGGACAACCGCGAAAAGCTCGACGTCTTGGCAGCGGCACTCATCAAGTACGAGACCATCGACGAAGAACAGCTCAAGGACATCATGGCCGGAAGAGTCCCGAAGCCGCCGCGCGATTGGGACGAATCCGGCGCGCCGGCGGGCGGCCAGGGTGCCGCCAAGCCCGAGCCGGTGATCGGCCCGCCCGCCAGCCAGACTTAAGCGGCTCGACGTCCCGCCCGTACCCAGCCGCGACTGCAGGGCCCGCTTCGATGCGCCTCCACTGCGGCCGTCACCAGATCGACCTCGAGCGCCCTGTGCTCATGGGCGTGCTGAACGTCACGCCTGATTCTTTCTCCGATGGCGGCCGTTACTTCGGACTGAGTGAAGCGCTCGCCCAGGCCGAGCACCTTGCCGCGGAGGGCGCCGCAATCATCGACGTCGGCGGCGAATCCACGCGGCCAGGTGCCGCAGCCGTCGATGTGGACGAGGAATTGCGCCGCGTGATCCCGGTAATCGAGCGGCTCGCCGCTTCACTCGCGGTGCCAATTTCCATCGATACACGCAAGCCCGAGGTCATGCGCCGCGCGCTCGCCGCCGGCGCATCCATGGTCAACGACGTTGCCGCGCTTGCAGCACCTGGGGCGATCGAAGCCGTCGCGGAGACTGACGCGGCGGTCTGCCTGATGCACATGCAGGGCGAGCCCGGGACCATGCAGGACGAGCCGCGCTACGCGGACGTCGTCGGCGAAGTGCGCGGCTTCCTGCGCGGGCGTGCCGAGGTCTGTGTCGCGGCGGGGATCGCGCGGTCGCGGCTGGTGGTCGATCCGGGATTCGGTTTCGGCAAGTCTCTCGAGCACAACCTGTCACTGCTGCGCGGCCTCGGTGCGATCGCGTCCGATGGATTGCCGGTGCTCGCGGGCCTCTCGCGCAAGCGCATGATTGGCGCCTTGACCGGACGGGAGGAGGGCGACCGCCTGGCCGGCAGCGTCGCCGCGGCCGTCATCGCGGCATTGAACGGAGCGCGCATCATCCGGGCTCACGACGTGCGCGAGACGGCGGATGCGCTCAGGATCGTGGCGGCATTCGGCGCGTTGCGGGACAATCGGACATGGCCATGAAATATTTTGGCACCGACGGCGTTCGCGGGCGCGTCGGGACGCACCCGATGACCGTGGAGTTCGCGTTGCGGCTCGCCGGTGCTGCCGGGCGCGTGCTCGCGCCGAACGGCGGGCGCGTGCTGGTCGGCAAGGACACGCGGCTTTCGGGATACATGTTCGAGGCCGCCCTCGAGGCGGGATTTGTCGCCGCGGGCGTGGACGTGCTGCTTGCGGGACCGCTTCCGACTCCCGGCATCGCCTACCTTGTCCAACGCCTCGGTTGCGACTTCGGCGCTGTCATCAGCGCCTCGCACAACCGTTACGACGACAACGGCATCAAGTTCTTCGACCGCGAGGGCAGCAAGCTTGCCGACGAGCTCGAGGAAGCGATCGAGTCGCACCTCGACGAGCCGGCGCCGACGCGCGAGTCGGGTGCCCTCGGCCGGGCGACACGTGTCGACAACGAACGCGCGCTGTACCAGTCATTCTGCGCATCGACCCTGCCTCGCGGCATGCGCCTCGAGGGGCTCAAGCTTGTCATCGATTGCGCGAATGGCGCGGCTTACAAGGTGGCGCCGCGGGTCCTCGCGGATCTCGGTGCCGAAATCGTGCCGATCGGTTGCTCGCCGAACGGCCGCAACATCAACGATGGATGCGGCTCGACAGAACCTGGTCTCCTGAAGCTCACCGTGTCGGGCGTGCGGGCCGATGCTGGCCTCGCACTCGACGGCGACGGGGATCGCCTGGTGATGGCGGATCACCTGGGCCGTACTGTCGATGGCGACCAGCTGCTCTACGTGCTGGCGAAAGCACGGCTCGCCTCGGGGGAACTCAAGGGACCCGTCGTGGGGACGGTGATGAGCAATCTCGGCCTTGAGCTCGCACTGAAGGATCTCGGCGTCCCGTTCATGCGCGCCGCGGTCGGGGACCGGAACGTCCTGCAGCTGCTGCGGGCGCATGGCGGCGTCCTCGGCGGCGAGGCCTCCGGCCACCTGCTTTGCCTCGACAAGACGACGACGGGCGACGGCCTGATCGTCGCCCTGCAGGTCGTTGCCGTCATGAAATCGACCGGAAAGTCGCTTGCGGAACTCGCGTCAGGAATGCAGCGATTTCCACAGCAACTCATCAACGTCCGGGTTGCAAAGCGCTTCGACGCGGCGCAGGAACCGGCAATTGCGGCCGCGATCACGCGTGTCGAGCATTCCCTCGGCGACCGTGGTCGCGTCGTATTGCGGGCGTCCGGGACCGAGCCGCTGATCCGGGTCATGGTCGAAGGCGAGGATGCGAAGACGGTTGCGCGACATGCCGAGGAGCTCGCTGCGGCAGTCCGGGCCGCAGCCCCCGCAGCATGAGTCCCAGGGAGCGAAAACCCCTCGTCGCGGGCAACTGGAAAATGCACGGCAGCCGGGCGGCAGCTGCGCGACTCGTCGGCGACTTGATCTCGCGCGGCTTCGGCCCTGACACGGTCGAGGTGATCGTATGTCCGCCGTTCGTGCATTTGGGCGACGTTGGCCTGCAGCTGAAGGGGAGCCGCATCGGGCTCGGGGCCCAGGACGTCTGCGCCGAGGAATCCGGCGCACACACGGGCGAAGTATCGGCCGCGATGCTGGCCGACATCGGCTGCCGCTACGCAATCGTTGGCCACTCTGAACGCCGCGCGATCTACGGAGAAAGCGATGAACTGGTTGCGCGCAAGTTTGCGGCGGCCGGCCGCCACGCGCTCGTCCCGATACTCTGTGTCGGTGAATCGCTCGCAGAGCGCGAACGCGACGCGACACGCTCCGTCATCCTGCGCCAGCTCGACGCAGTGCTCGGGACCGCGGGCGCAGCCAGTTTTACCCGGGCCGTCGTCGCCTATGAGCCGGTCTGGGCGATTGGCACGGGCCGGACGGCGTCACCGGCGCAGGCGCAGGAAGTGCACGCATTGATCCGGGGCCGAATTGCCGAAAAAGATGCTACAATCGCCGCTTCCCTTCGGGTCCTGTACGGGGGCAGCGTCAAGGCGGCGAATGCCGCGGAGCTGTTCGCGATGGACGATGTGGATGGTGGATTGATCGGCGGCGCATCGCTCAAGGCGGACGAGTTCGCGAGTATCTGCGCCGCTGCCGGGCACTGAAATGCTCGCCAGGACTGGACGGACATGCTTCAAAACGTAATTACTTTCCTGCACGGACTGCTGTGCTTCGCGATCGTTGCGCTCGTCCTGTTGCAGCGGGGCAAGGGCGCGGACGCCGGGGCGGGGTTCGGGTCGGGCGCGTCGGGCACCGTATTCGGGGCGCGCGGATCAGCCACCTTTTTCTCGAAGCTGACGGCCGTGCTCGCGACGCTGTTCTTCGTGACGAGCATGTCGCTCGCATGGTTCGCGACGCGACCGAGCGCCGATGTGCCGAAGAGCATCACGGACAGCGCGGTGACGGAGCCTGCGCCGGCACCGGGCGTGGATGCCGCTACGGTCCCGACGCTGCCTGAGACGCCGCCGGCGGAGCAGCCCGCGCCAGGCGGACAGTGACCGGAAACAATTTCGATTTCAGTGCCGACGTGGCGGAATTGGTAGACGCGCTAGCTTGAGGGGTTAGTGGGGAAACCCGTGTCGGTTCGAGTCCGACCGCCGGCACCATTCGAGTCCTGCAAGTGACCGTCCGGGGGTCCCAAGCGACCTGCCGGACAGTTACAATGCAGCCGGTCTGCGCGCCCCGCAGCGCGCGCCAGAACGGTCGCCCACTTGCTCGATAACTACCTGCCAGCCCTGATCTTTCTCGCCGTCGCAGGGGGGTTCGGCCTCGTTTTGCTCGTGCTCGGATGGGTTCTCGGCCCGAGGCGGCCGGACTCCGAAAAAGTGTCCGCGTACGAGTGCGGATTCGAGGCCTTCGAGGACTCGCGAACCAAGTTCGACGTCCGCTACTACCTCGTTGCGATCCTTTTCATCATCTTTGACCTCGAAATCGCCTTCCTCTTTCCATGGGCGGTTTCCCTCGACGCGATCGGCGGCTTCGGCCTGATTTCGATGGGCGTGTTCATCGCCGTGCTCGTGATCGGCTTCATCTACGAATGGAAGAAAGGGGCTCTCGAATGGGACTGACCGAGGCCGCCCCGGAACTCGCGCCTGTCGTCCAGGGCCGCGGATTCGTCACGACCAGCGTCGACAACCTGATGAACTGGGCGCGGACCGGATCGCTCTGGCCGATGACCTTCGGGCTCGCCTGCTGCGCAGTCGAGATGATGCACGCGGGCGCTGCGCGCTACGACCTCGACCGGTTCGGCGTCGTGTTCCGCGGCAGCCCGCGCCAGTCTGACGTCATGATCGTAGCGGGAACGCTCGTCAACAAGATGGCGCCAGCGCTTCGCAAGGTCTACGACCAGATGCCGGAGCCACGCTGGGTCATTTCGATGGGTTCGTGCGCCAACGGCGGCGGTTATTACCACTATTCCTATGCCGTCGTGCGCGGCTGCGATCGAATCGTGCCAGTCGACATCTACGTGCCGGGCTGCCCTCCGACCGCGGAGGCACTCATCTACGGAATCCTGCAGCTGCAGGACAAGATCCGCCGCACCAGCACGATTGCGCGCGGTTCTGCATGAGCCGCATCGAGGAGACCGCACGAGCCCTCGCATCCCGTATCGGCGAGCGAGCCAGTTCGATCGCTGCGCTGCCCGGCGAGATCGCGATCGAGGTGCCGCCGGCTGACCTCCTTTCCGTCTGCCGGGACCTGCGCGACGATCCCGGCCTGGCATTCGAGCAGCTGATCGACCTGTCAGGCATCGATTACCTCGACTACGGCCGGTCGGAGTGGACTACCCAGGCCGCGACCTCGACGGGCTTCAGCCGCGGCGTGGAACGCGAAGCCGTGCGCGAAGCACCTGGAGTGGAACGCCGTTTCGCGGTCGCTTACCAGCTGCTTTCCGTCTCGCGGAACACGCGCCTCAGGCTCCGCTGCCCTTGCCCGGCGGGCGAACCGCCGATGATCGATTCGGTCACCGAAATATGGGCTTCGGCGGACTGGTATGAACGCGAGGCTTTTGACCTGTACGGCATCCTGTTCCGCGGCCATCCGGACCTTCGCCGGATCCTCACGGACTATGGCTTCATCGGTCACCCGTTCCGCAAGGATTTCCCGCTTTCCGGGCACGTCGAGGTGCGCTACGACCCGTCGCGCGGCCGGGTCGTCTACGAGCCTGTGAGCATCGAGCCGCGGGTCACCGTGCCGAAGGTGATCCGCAAAGAACGCGCGCCCGATGCGCCCGGGACGGGCGGCAATGCCTGAGTTTCAGAATTTCACGCTCAACTTCGGTCCGCAACATCCCGCTGCCCACGGCGTGCTGCGCCTCGTCCTCGAAATGGACGGAGAGGTGATCCAGAAGGCGGATCCGCACATCGGCCTGCTGCATCGCGCGACCGAGAAGCTCGCGGAGTCGAAGCCGTTCAACCACACGATTGGGTACATGGACCGGCTCGACTACGTGTCGATGATGTGCAACGAGCACGCGTATGTGCGCGCGATCGAGAACCTTCTCGGCATCGCGGCGCCCGAGCGCGCGCAGTACATCCGCACGATGTTCGACGAGATGACGCGGATCCTGAACCACCTGATGTGGATCGGCTCCCACGGCCTCGACATCGGCGCGATGACGGTATTCCTGTATGCGTTCCGCGAGCGCGAAGACCTCATGGACTGCTACGAAGCGGTTTCCGGAACGCGCATGCACGCGACCTATTACCGGCCGGGCGGTGTCTACCGCGACCTGCCAGACACGATGCCGCGCTACAAGGACTCGAAATGGCGGAGCGAGCGCGACGTGAAGCGGCGCAACGTGGCTCGATCCGGCTCCCTGCTGGATTTCATCGCTGACTTCACCGACCGCTTCCCGGCATGCGTCGACGAGTACGAGACGCTCCTGACCGACAACCGGATCTGGAAGCAGCGTACGGTCAATATCGGCGTCGTCACTCCGGAGCGCGCGCTGCAGCTCGGGTTCACCGGGCCGATGCTGCGCGGCTCGGGCGTCGAATGGGACCTGAGGAGGAAGCAGCCGTATGCGGCGTACGACCGCGTCGAGTTCTCCGTGCCGGTCGGTACGAATGGCGATTGCTACGACCGCTATCTCTGCCGAGTCGCGGAAATGCGCGAGTCGAATCGCATCATCCGCCAGTGCATCGACTGGCTGCGGGTCAATCACGGGCCCGTGATGCTCGACGACAACAAGGTGACGCCGCCACGCCGCGGCGAGATGAAAGACGACATGGAATCGTTGATCCACCACTTCAAGCTCTTCACCGAAGGCTATTGCGTGCCGGAAGGCGAGACCTATGCGGCCGTCGAGGCGCCCAAGGGCGAGTTCGGCGTGTGGCTGGTGTCAGACGGCGCCAACAAGCCTTACCGCCTCAAGTGCCGGGCGCCGGGCTTCGCGCACCTCGCGGCGATGGACGAGCTGGTGCGCGGCCACATGCTCGCGGACGTGGTCGCGATGATCGGCACGATGGACATCGTGTTCGGGGAGATCGACCGGTGAACGCGCCGGCCGCGGCGGGCGGCGCACTGAGCGATCACACGCGGCAGGAGATCGACCGCTGGCTCGCAAAGTTTCCGGCGGACCGCCGCCGGTCCGCGGTGCTGGCGGCGCTTCGCGAGGCGCAGCACCAGAACGGCGGTTTCCTGACGACCCCGCTGATGGACGCGGTGGCCGAATACATCGGCATGCCGGCGATCCAGGTCTACGAAGTCGCGAGTTTCTATTCGATGTTCGAGACGAAACCCGCCGGGCGCGTGCACGTCTCGGTCTGCACCAATATCAGCTGCATGCTCTGTGGCGCGGAGCAGATCGTCGCCGCCGTCGAGAAGCACCTCGGTATCAGGACGGGGGAGAGCACGCCGGACGGCAAGTTCTACCTGAAGCGCGAGGAGGAATGCCTCGCTGCCTGCAACAACGCGCCGATGATGATGATCGACCACGTTTACCACGAAAACCTGACGCCGGTATCGGCGATCAAGGTGCTGGACGGGGTGAAGTAGCCGTGCCACGTGCGATGAACCAGGTCGTCTTCGAGCCGCTGCAGCATGCCGAGAGCTGGACGATGCCGGTGTACGAAAAGTTCGGCGGCTACGAAGCCTGGAGGAAGGTCCTCCGCGAGAAGACGACGCGCGAAGCCATCATCGAGGAAGTGAAGGCGTCCGGCCTCCGGGGCCGGGGCGGCGCCGGCTTCCCGACGGGAGTGAAGTGGAGCTTCATGCCGAGGACCGCGCCCGGCCAGAAGTACGTCGTCTGCAACTCGGACGAAAGCGAGCCCGGCACCTGCCACGATCGCGACATCCTCCGCTACAACCCGCACGCCGTGATCGAGGGCATGGCGATTGGCGGTTACGCCATGGGCGCGACCGTCGGCTACAACTACATACGTGGTGAGTTCCTGGCCGAGCCCTACCCGCGCTTCGAGGCCGCGCTCGCGGAAGCCTATGCCGCGGGGCTCCTTGGCCACGACATCCAGGGATCCGGAATCGATTTCGACCTGCACGCGGTTGCCGGCGCGGGCGCCTATATCTGCGGCGAGGAAACCGCGCTCCTGGAGTCGCTCGAGGGCAAGCCCGGCAAGCCGCGGTTCAAGCCGCCGTTTCCGGCGAACTTTGGCCTCTTCGGCAAGCCGACGACGATCAACAACACGCTCAGCTTCGCCTCGGTGCCCGCGATCCTGCGCAAGGGCGCGAAATGGTTTGCAGAGCTCGGCGTGCCGAACGCGGGCGGCACCGCGATCTTCTCGGTTTCCGGCCATGTCGGGCGGCCTGGAAACTTCGAGCTGCCCCTCGGCATACCGTTCCGGGAACTCCTCGAAATCTGCGGTGGCGTGCGCGCAGGGCGCAAGCTCAAGGCCGTCATACCCGGCGGGTCGTCGGTCCCGGTGCTGCCGGCCGCGGCCATCATGGATTGCACGATGGACTTCGACTCGCTGCGCAAGGCGGGGTCTGCGGTCGGTACCGGTGCCGTGATCGTGATGGATGACACCACCTGCATGGTGCGTGTGCTCGAGCGGCTTTCGCGCTTCTACATGGCCGAATCCTGCGGGCAGTGCACGCCTTGCCGTGAAGGCACGGGCTGGCTCACGCGCATGCTTCGCCGCATCCTCGCGGGGCAGGGGCGAATGACGGACCTCGATCTCCTGGTCCAGGTCGCGAACCAGATCGAGGGCCACACGATCTGCGCGCTGGGCGACGCCGCCGCATGGCCGGTGCAAAGCTTCATGCGCCATTTCCGCCACGAATTCGCGTACATGGTCGAGAACGGCGGCAAGAGCATCGTCGATGCGCCCGCGCAGGCGGTTGCATGAGCGAAGACGTCGTCAACGTCGAGGTCGATGGCCGGCCGCTCAAGGCGCGCAAGGGCCAGATGATCATGCAGCTAACCGACCTGGCGGGCATCTATATCCCGCGCTTCTGCTACCACGAGAAGCTCTCGATCGCCGCCAATTGCCGCATGTGCCTTGTCGAGGTCGAGAAGGCGCCAAAGCCTATGCCTGCCTGTGCGACACCGGTAGCCGAGGGGATGAAGGTATTCACGCGCTCGGCGCGGGCGCTCGCGGCGCAGAAAGCGACGATGGAGTTCCTGCTCATCAATCACCCGCTCGACTGCCCGATCTGCGACCAGGGCGGCGAGTGCGAGCTGCAGGACCTCGCGCTCGGTTTCGGCAGCGCGAAGTCCCGCTTCGATGAGCGCAAGCGCGTGGTCAAGGACAAGAACATCGGGCCGCTCATCTCGACCGACATGACGCGCTGCATCCACTGCACGCGTTGCGTCCGCTTCACCGCGGAGGTCGCCGGCATGCAGGAGCTCGGGGCGACCGGCCGCGGCGAGTGGATGGAAATCGGCACCTGGATCGAGAAGGGCGTCGATCACGAGCTCTCCGGGAACGTCATCGACCTGTGTCCTGTCGGCGCGCTCAATTCGAAGCCGTTCCGCCATCGTGCCCGCTCCTGGGAGATGACCGAACATGCGCTGGTGTCGCCCCACGACGGGATCGGCACGAATCTCTGGGGTCACGTCCTGCGCGGCCGGCTGATGCGCGTCGTTCCGCGCGCAAACGAGGAGATCAACGAGACCTGGATCGCGGACCGCGACCGCTTCTCCTACGAGGGAATCTACGCCGCCGATCGGCTGCGCGAGCCCATGATGCGCGTGGAGGGTCAGTGGCGCGAGGTGAGCTGGGAGATCGCACTCGAGGCGGCAGCTTCGTTGCTGCGCGAAGCGCGGGAGGAAGATGGGGCAGGCCGTATCGGCTTCCTTGCCGCCCCTGGCGCCACCAATGAAGAGGCCTACCTGCTCGGCCGACTCGCACGCGGCCTCGGCTCGCACAATGTCGACTCCCGGCTCCGGCAGCTCGATTTCTCGGACCAGGTGAATGACCCCGCCTATCCGGGCCTCGGGATTGCGCTGCGCGGAATCGACTCGCTGGGCGGACTGTTGCTCGCCGGCTGCCACGTGCGCGAGGAGGCACCGATGCTGGCGCATCGTGTGCGTATCGCCGCATTGGCAGGATGCAAGGTCAGCCTCCTGTCCACGCAGTCACAGCAGTGCCATTACCCCGTGCTGCAGCAGACGGTCGTGTCGGCGGCCGATCTCGCGCCGGAGCTTGCGGCGCTCGCGGGCACCGGTGTGCTGACCGATTTGCGAAAGGCCGTCGTCGAATCGCTTTCGTCCGGCCCTGCGGCAATCGTGCTCGGCGGACTCGCGATGCGTCACTCGCATTTTTCCGGCATCCGCGCTGCGGCTGCGGCGCTCGCCGCGCGCACGGGCGCGACCCTGGGATTCCTGCCTGACGGAGGCAATGCAGCGGGCACGGCACTCGCAGGCGCACTGCCGCACCGTCTGCCGGGCGGACAACCCGACCCGGAGCCGGGCCTCGACCTTCGCCGGATGCTCGAGTCGCCGCTTTCGGCCAGCGTACTTTTCGGCGGCATCGAGCCCGACAAGGACGTTGGTATGCCCGGTGCCGCGCAGTCACTCGCAGCTTGCCGGCGCGTGATCGCGATCACGCCCTATGCAGAACCGTCCATTGCGAAGATCGCCCAGATCCTGCTTCCGATGGGCACGTTCGCCGAAACATCGGGCAGCTATGTGAATGTCGAAGGACGCTGGCAGGAATTTCGCGGCTGCGCGCAACCGGTGGGGCAGTCACGGCCGGGCTGGAAGATCCTTCGCGTGCTCGCGAACCAGCTTGGACTCGAAAGTTTCGGTTATGAGAGCTCGGCCGACGTACTAGCTGAGCTCCAGGGCCTGGCCAAGGGCGCAACTTACGACGGGCGGTTTGCGACGCAGAGCGAATTCAAGACCGGGCGGCGCGGTACGACCGCGGCACTTCCGATTTACGGCGTGGATCCGATCGTTCGTCGTGCTGCGTCATTGCAGTTGACGCGCGCAGCCCAGAATGGCGCCGGCGGGAAGGCCTGAGCCATGCCGGAATTCATCACGGCATGGTGGGCGAGCCTGGTGCCGGAGCTGCAATCGGCAATCATCGTCACGATTCAGATCCTTGGCGTTCTGATCTCGATCGTCATCGCAGTCGCGATGCTGACGCTCGCCGAGCGCAAGGTGATCGGCTACATGCAGCTGCGTCTTGGTCCGAACCGCTTGTCTTTTTTCGGGTTGCCGGTGTTCCGCGGACTCGCGCAGCCGTTCGCAGACGTGATAAAGCTATTGCTGAAAGAGATCATCGTTCCGGGCCGCTCGTCGCGGTTCCTGTTCCTTCTCGCACCGCTGATCGTCCTCGTGCCCGCATTGGCGGCCTGGGCCGTCATTCCGTTCTCGCCCGAGTTCGTGCTGGCGGACATCGACGCCGGCCTCCTGTACGTACTCGCGCTGACGTCGCTCGGCGTCTACGGCGTCATCCTCGCCGGCTGGGCCAGCAATTCGAAGTACGCCTTTCTTGGGGCGATGCGATCCGCCGCGCAGATGGTCGCCTACGAGATCGCCATGGGATTCGCGCTCGTCGGCCTGCTGATGGCGGCAGGAAGCCTCAATCTCGGCGACATCGTGCGCGCACAGACGGGCGGATTCGGCAGCTGGAACTGGCTGTGGCTGTTCCCGCTGTTCATCGTCTATTTCGTGTCGGGGCTCGCCGAGACGAATCGCGCCCCATTCGACGTGGCCGAGGGTGAGTCGGAAATCGTCGCGGGCTTCCACGTCGAGTACTCGGGCGCGGCCTTCGCGCTGATCTTCGCGCTGCCCGAGTACGCGAACATGATCCTCATTTCGGCGCTGACGGCAGTGTTTTTCTTCGGCGGATGGCTGTCGCCATTCCAGGGATACATCGCGGACGACGCCTTGATCGCGCAGTCGAGCTTCTTCTGGCTGTTCCTCAAGATCTGCTTCTTCCTGTTCGTGTTCCTGTGGGTGCGCGCGACCTTTCCGCGCTATCGCTACGACCAGATCATGCGTCTCGGGTGGAAGGTGCTGATTCCGATCACCCTGGTCTGGATCGCGGTCGAGGGCGTACTCGCCTGGCTTCAGATCGGCCCATGGAAGGCGTGAGGCGACCATGAATCGCATCCGATCCCTGTTCCAGACACTTTTCCTGTCCGAGCTGAGGCGCGGCCTCTCGGTGACGGGGAAAAACTTCTTCCGGCGCAAGGTGACGCTGAACTATCCGGAGGAGAAGACGCCGCAGTCGCCGCGCTTCCGCGGCCTCCATGCGCTGCGCAGGTATCCGAACGGCCAGGAGCGGTGCATCGCCTGCAAGCTCTGCGAGGCGGTCTGCCCGGCGCTCGCGATCACCATCGAGTCGGAAGTCGGCCCCGACGGCACCCGCCGCACGACGCGCTACGACATCGACCTGTTCAAGTGCATCTATTGCGGCTTCTGCGAGGAAGCCTGCCCGGTCGATGCAATCGTCGAAACGCGGATCCATGAGTACCACATGGAGAACCGCGGCGAGAACATCATGACCAAGGACAAGCTGCTCGCG
>DAIQBB010000004.1:0-350032 GCA_036781365.1 Steroidobacteraceae bacterium
TGTTGCCGATCTCCTGCCTGACGTCATCGCAGAACTGGGCAATGAGAGTGCGATTTCCAGTCATCCGTGACCTCCGGTCGCAAGCCTTGAGGGGATAGTTTGCCACTGGATTGATTCAGGTCAATGCGACGCCCACGCAGCAGCGTGACGATGACGGCATGCGAAAGGGAATCACGGTGCTGCCCTTGCTCTTGCTCGCCTTGCCGGCCGCCGGCGAAGACGCATTCGATCTGCTCGTCAGCGGGGGCAAGGCGGATTTCGACCTTCGCTACCGCTACGAGAGTGTCAAACAGGACGGCAAGCCGTTGACCGCCGGCGCGAATACTCTTCGGTTTCGGCTAGGTCTCGCATCCGGTGAAGTCGCCGGTTTCTCCGGATTCCTCGAACTTGACCACAACGAGGCGCTAGGCGAGCAGCGCTACGACGATACGCGCAACGGACTCACGGACTATCCGGTAATCGCGGATCCCGAGGGGACAGACCTCAATCAAGCCTACTTGCAGTATCTCGGTCCGAGCGAAATGCTGGTGCGTGTTGGCAGGCAACGCATCAACATCGACAACCAGCGATTCGTCGGATCCTCTGACTGGCGCCAGAACGAGCAGACCTTTGACGCGTTCAGAATCGAAACGAAGAGACTCAAGGGCGCCACGTTTGATTACATCTTCGTGGACCGGGTCGATCGCGTATTTGGCCCGGACTCGGGCACTCCGCCCGCGACACTCGCAAGCTCGAGCCACTTCCTGAACATGAAGGTCACGTCGCTCCCGGTCGGGGCGATCGTGGCTTATGGCTACTTTCTCGACTTCCAGGATGCGCCGCAATTCTCGTCTGACTCCATGGGCGCACGCTACGAGGGCAAATGGAAACTCGGCGAGGGATGGTCTTTCGGCTGGGGGCTAGAATATGCGCGCCAACAGGATGCGGGCGAAAATCCCGCGAGCGTCGATGCGCATTACGGTTTGCTGGACCTGCACCTGCAGACGGCCAACATTGATTTTTTCGTCGGCCAGGAGACCCTTTCAGGCGAGCGCGGCACGTTTGCTGCAAACGACAATCCCGCGTTTCAGACGCCGCTGGCGACATTGCACAAATGGCAAGGCTGGGCCGACAAGTTCCCGACCACGCCACCTGCCGGAATGGAGGACACCTACGTGGGATTCAACACGAAGCTCGCCGGCTGGAACTGGCAAGCGACGTGGCACGACTTCTCGGCTGACGCGACGGAGCTGCACTATGGAAGCGAAATCGACCTCGCGGTCAGGCGCAAGTTTGCGGAACGCTATGACCTGCTGCTCAAGTATGCGGACTACGCAGCCGACGATGGATTTACCAATACTCGGAAACTTTGGGTGCAGTTCGGCGCAACGTTTTGAAGGTAACTCGACCCGTCGCGGAACTGTGGTTGGTGGGCCGTGGTGGGATCGAACCACCGACCAACTGGTTAAAAGCCAGATGCTCTACCACTGAGCTAACGGCCCTTCGGGCGAGCGCGAATGATACCCGATTGACCTGGATCAACGAGTTCGACGGCGGCCGGATTTAGTCTCCCGCCATGCTGCCCGCTTCTCGCGACCTTTATCCTCCTGCAACGCGCTTCCACACCGGCGTCGGTGAGGCCGACCTTAGAAGCGCGATCCTGGCGAGCAACGATGACCCGATCCCTCGCCAACTGGCGATCGTCCTTTGCCCACCGGCGAGTTCGGCGTCCGAACAGGAAAGTGACTTCGCCCGCATGCATCGCGAAATCGACCTAGTCGCCCGGTTGCTGGATCGGGACCGTGTTGTGGTCGAACTTCACGTTGAGCCCTTGGACGAAGGGCGGCCGCTCGCCGTCGCCCTGCTCCGCGAGCTGGCAGAAGCGATCCAGCTGCAGTTTCACCTGTGCAACGCGCCGACGCGCGAAATCTCGCTGGACGTCGGTTCGTGCCTCCTGAAGCCCGCGGATATCGGGATCCTGGCTGCGAGCGGATTCAATCGCATCGTCTTCGCCGCTGACCAGCTCGAACTATCGCTCCTGGACGCGGCCCGCGCGGCCGGAATCCGCTCAATTGGCGCGCGAATCGGGTACAGCGAAGCACAACCTTCAGGCGCGGCAATCCTGCCGACGCTGGATGCCGCACTGGCGCTCAGGCCTGACCGCCTCGTAGTACAGGGAATACTTCCGGACTCGCGTGTCTGCCCCGGATGGCCGGAATTGATTCGCACACGCCTGCAGGAAGCCGGCTACGTCTACATTGGGCCCGATCACTACGCCCTGCCGCACGACGAGCTGGCCGTCGCAAGTCGAACGGCCGGCCTCCAGTTCGGTCCGCATGGTTACACGCCACATGCCGATTGCGACCTGCTTGGATTTGGCGTTGGCGCCATCACTCGCGTGGGTGGTTTCCACAGCCAGAATGCAAGCGACGTGACGAGCTGGAGGAACGCTCTCGATGCCGGACACCTGCCTGCCCAGCGCGGCTGCCACCTCACGGCCGATGACGAGTTGCGGGCAGACCTGGTCCAGCATTTGTATTGCCGCCGGGTGATCGCCATCGACGAGCTCGAGCGTGACCACGGCGTTGCATTTCGCCGCTATTTCTGGCAAGAGCTCGCCCAGCTCGCGCCCTGCTTCACGCTCGGCCTCGTTGTCGACCACGGCAACCGGATCGAGGTCTGCTCGCGGGCGTGGCCCTGGCTGCGTAATATTGCGCTGTGCTTCCACGCTGGGATCTACGATCGGACCGATCAGCTAGGCCAGGACCTCCGGCACTGATCCTGCGGGCGGTCATGTCGTGAGCACGACCGTCTTTCCGTCAATCGCCCCCGAGCTGTTCAGGTCCGACGGCGACGAGTTTCGCTTCTGTTCCACCTGCGCCTTCTCGGAAGTCTGTACGGCCGAGGGTCTGGACAAGAACGCCTTGCGCGACTTGCACATGCTGGTCGATCACGTCGGCCCTTTCGCGCCAGGTACCCACATATTTCGCGCGGGCGATGCATTCGACGCCATTGCCGCGGTTCGAAGCGGTACCGTCAAGACCAGCCGCGTGGACCGCGAGGGCCGTGAGCAGGTGCTGGGATTCCACATACCGGGTGAGATCATCGGGTTGAGCGCCATAGACGGCGAACGCTACCCCAGCAATGCCATCGCGCTCGACGAGGTGCAATTGTGCCGCTTTTCGTTCCCCAAGATAGCTGTGCTCGCGACGCGGCTGCCGGGCTTGCAGAAGCAGCTGTTCCGCCTGCTCAGCCGGGACATCGGGCATGCGGAAAGGTTGTCCGCTCATCAATCCGCCGACGAGCGGGTTGCCGGTTTTCTCATCGAACTTTCCGGACGCCTGGCGGCCCGGGGTTTCTCCGCACGCCGATTCCAGTTGACGATGCCACGCACCGACATCGCCAACTATCTCCGGCTCGCGCCCGAGACCGTCAGTCGCGTGTTGCGGCGATTCCAGGACGAAGACCGGATCGCCGTCCGCAAACGCGAGGTCGAGCTCAAGGATGCAGCGGGCCTCAAGACGCTTGCCGAGGCGATGCTGCGCACTTGAGCTGGATCAGGCCTGACGACGACGTCTTGATTTGGGTCAGTGCGGTATCCGCAGAACGCCTGCATTCTGGTTTCGGTAACTCGATGCGGAGATGCTCATGACAATTCGCCTCGCTTCCCTCCTTGCCGCAATTCTTTTCATTACCGGCTGTGGTCCCGGTACGGGGAGTACGAACGCTGGCGATACCGGCGGATCGGCGAAGGGCGATCTCGGGCCACCCCAGGGAGACCCGGTCAAAGCCGTGCTCACCTCACCGCCACTTGTGCCGCCGCCGACCGGCCGCAGCACGCCCGCGAAGGTCATCGTAGAGCTCGAGGTCGTTGAGAAGGAAATGACGATCTCGGAGGGCGCGACCTACATGTTCTGGACCTTCGGCGGCACGGTGCCAGGCAGTTTCATCCGCGTGCGCCAAGGGGACACGATCGAGTTCCACCTGCTGAATGCGCCGGATAGCAAGATGCCGCACAACATCGACCTGCACGGCGTCACTGGCCCTGGTGGCGGGGCGGCTTCGAGTTTCACGGCGCCTGGCCATCGCTCGCGTTTCACTTTCACGGCGCTCAATGCGGGCCTTTACGTCTACCACTGCGCGACGGCGCCCGTCGGCATGCATGTCGCGAATGGCATGTACGGACTCATACTGGTGGAGCCGCCCGAGGGCCTGCCGGCCGTCGATCGCGAGTACTACGTCATGCAAGGCGACTTCTACACGACCGGCCGCTACCGCGAGAAAGGCCACCAGGCCTTCGACATGGAAAAGGCGATCGACGAGCACCCGACCTACGTACTGTTCAACGGGTCGGAAGGCTCGTTGACCGGCGACAAGGCGCTTGCGGCCAAGACCGGGGAGAAAGTGCGGCTCTATGTCGGCAACGGCGGGCCCAATCTGGTCTCGAGCTTCCATGTGATCGGCGAGATTTTCGACCGCGTGTGGTTCGAAGGCGGCACGCGCTTCCAGGAAAACGTGCAGACGACGCTGATCCCGGCCGGCGGTGCGGCGATGATGGATTTCCACGTCGAAGTGCCCGGAAGCTACATCCTCGTGGATCACAGCATATTTCGCGCCTTCAACAAGGGCGCGCTCGCTAGCCTCAAGGCAGAAGGACCGGAGAACAAGCTGATCTATTCGGGCAAAGAGGTCGACGAGATGTATCTTGGCGACCGTGCCTTGCCCAATCTCGGGGCGGTCACCGCCGCGGCGGCCGCCGCGAAGACCGGCGAGTTGACTGTCCAGCAACAGATCGAGGCCGGCAAGGCGCTATTCGCCGGCACCTGCTCGACTTGTCACCAACCCGACGGTCGCGGCCTCGAAGGAGTCTTTCCGCCGCTCGCGAAATCCGATTGGTTCGCGAAAAACACGCGCAAAGTTCCGCTCGCGATGCTCCAAGGCATCCAGGGGAAAGTCACGGTCAATGGCAAGGAATATGACTCCGTGATGCCGCCGATGACGCAGCTCACGGACGATGAAGTGGCGAACATTGCTACTTACGTGCTGAACAGCTGGGGCAATCCAGGCGGCCGCGTTACGAAAGCTGAAGTCACCGCCATGCGCAAGCAAGCGGCGCCCGCGCCGGCGGAGCACTGAGTTGGGCCGCACCGCCGGATTGATCGCTTTCGCGCTACTGGCCGCGACTTCGGCGGCCGCCGGCGAGGATACGAGCGGGTGGGCGACCGTTCCGGGTGGTCGGTTCCGCTCGGCGCTCGCACTGGCGGACGCACCGCAAGGCTCACCGGTGGTGCGCTTCGTCATGATGGAAACGCCGGTTACCAATCGGCAGTTCCTCGAATTCGTCCGGGCAAATCCACGCTGGCTGCGCGACCGGGTGCCGACTGCGCTCGCCGAACCGCGTTACCTTTCGCACTGGGATGGCCCGACGCAGCTCGGAAACCGCTCGCTCCCGAACAGTCCCGTCGTCTGGGTGAGCTGGTTTGCTGCGGACGCTTATTGCCGTTCGAGCGACGCACGCTTGCCAACCTGGACGGAATGGGAGTATGCCGCGGCCGCAGACGCGACGCGACGCGACGCGCGCTCCGATCCTGCATGGCGCGAGCGCATTCTCGCGTGGTACGCGGAGCCTTCCGTCGCGGCCCTTCCGTCGGTCGGCAATGACGCAGCCAATGCATACGGGCTTCGCGACCTGCACGGCCTGGTATGGGAGTGGGTGGAGGACTATTCGGCACTCCTCGTCTCCGCCGACAACCGCGAACAGGGCGACGCGGACGAACTCAGGTTCTGCGGAGCCGGGGCGATCTCCACCTCGGACCGCGAAAACTACGCGGTGCTGATGCGTGTCGCGATGCTCTCCGCCCTCGAGGGCGCGAATACGACTGCCAATGTCGGCTTTCGCTGCGCACGCGGACCATGAAGCGATTGCAGATCGCCGCTGCCGAGTTGGCGTTCATCGCCTTGACGCTGGGCGCGCTAGTCGCCCACTCCGCCCCTACGCTGCCGCGTGACTCCATCTACCAACTCGATGCGGCGTTGACGGATCAGGCCGGTCAGGCCATGCGGTTCAGCGGCCTGCGAGGCCGGCCACGCGTCGTCACGATGTTCTATACGAGCTGCCAATACATCTGCCCGTTGATCGTTGATAGCGTCAAGGCCATCGAGCGCGGGCTGACTGCACAGGAACGGGAACGCGTCGGATTCGCGCTGATCAGCATGGACCCCGAGCGCGACAGTCCCGCGGCCCTAAAGAAAGTCATGGACGACCGAAAGCTCGACCCCTCTCGATGGGCCCTGTTCCGGCCTGCCGAGGCTGACCTGCGCGCGCTTGCCGGCGTGCTGGGGATTCGCTACCGGGCCTTGTCAGACGGCGAGTTCAATCACTCTACGATGCTCGTCCTGGTCGACGCGGAAGGGCGCGTACTTGCCCGCACGGAAAAAATTGGCAGCGACCCGGAGTTTCTTGCCGCGGTTCATGCCGCGGCGGCAGGTTGAGGCCGGCCTATCGATAAGGCGTCGGGTCCGCGACGCCGGCCTTCTCGAACCCTTCACGGCGCAGCCTGCAGCTCTCGCAGCGGCCGCAGGCGCGGCCTTCCGCGTCCGGCTGATAGCAGGACACCGTCATTCCGTAGTCGACACCGAGCGCGAGGCCCCGGCGGATGATGTCGGCTTTCGTCATTTCGATGAGGGGCGCATGGATTCGCACCAGCTGTCCTTCGACCGCCGCCCGGGTCGCGAGATTGGCCATGGTCTCGAATGCGCGAATGAAGGCTGGCCTGCAATCCGGGTATCCCGAATAGTCGACTGCGTTCACGCCGACGTAGATGTGCTGAGCGCCGAGCACTTCCGCATAGCCGAGGGCGCAGGCGAGGAAAACCGTATTGCGCGCAGGCACATAAGTGACAGGAATGCCGTCACCCTTCTCTTCCGGCACGGCAATCGACCGATCCGTCAGCGCCGAATGGCCGAATTCCCCAATCGGAATGGCGAGCACGCGGTGCTCCGTGACACCGAACGCCTTGGCCACGCGACGCGCGGCACCCAGCTCCACCGCGTGCCGTTGTCCGTAGTCGAATGACAGGGCATGACAGCGATGTCCGCGCTCGCGTGCGATCGCGAGTGTCGTCGCTGAGTCGAGACCTCCCGAGACCAGGACAACGGCCGACTTTCCCGCGAGATCCTCGGAGTCAGCGGCCTGGGACTTCACCCCAGAGCACCTTGTGTAGCTGGATTTGCAACCGGACCCCGAGCTTGTCCGCGAGGATCCAGTTCGCGAGCTGGCCAGCCGCGAGCTGCTGGTAGCTCGGCGAGAAGAGCACCGGGCATTTCGCGTCGAGACGTTCGTTGCGGACGCGGTCGCGGCTCCATTCGTAGTCGGCGCGATCGCAGATGACGAATTTCAGTTGGTCGGTCTTGCGGAGCTCATGAACCGAAATTTCGAGGTTGCGCTGCGATTCCCCCGAGCCCGGGGTCTTCACGTCGATGACGCGCACCACCCTTGGGTCCAAGGCGCTCGAGTCGATCGCCCCGCTCGTCTCGATCGAGACCTGGAAGCCGGCCTCGCAGAGCACCGTCAGGAGCGTCAGGCACTGGCGTTGGGCGAGCGGTTCGCCGCCAGTGACGCAAACGCGCTCAACGCGGGACTCACGCGCCTCGTCGATGAGGCGCGCGACCGTGCGCCATTCGCCGCCATGGAAGGCATAGGCCGTGTCGCAATAGTTGCAGCGCAACGGGCAGCCGGTCAGTCGGATGAAGAACGTCGGCCAGCCGACGGCGTCGGCCTCGCCCTGAAGCGAGAGGAACGTTTCCGTGATGCGCAGTCGCGCGGCCGCGGGGACGGCCGAGATCTCGGCGGACATGACCCCTCCTCAGCCGCCTGCGGAGCCGATGCGCTCGAGCCGAGCCTTGGCTTCGGCGGCCGCAGGCGTATCCGGGAATTCCTGTACGACTCTCGTGAGCGTCGTACGCGCGGGACCGAGGCGTTTCAGCTCGTACTGGCAGTAGCCTGCCTTCAGCAGCGCATCGGGCGCCTTGCGCGTGGCCGGATAGTCCTTCAGCAAGCCCTCGAATGCGGCCAGCGCCGCCGGGTAGTCGCGGCGCACGTAATGCGCCTCGCCAAGCCAGTACATCGCGTTCGGGGCGAGTTCGTGCTGTGGATTCCGTGCGATGAATTCACGCAGTGCCATGGCCGCCTCGTCGTACTTGCCGTCCTTCAGCAGGTTGAAGGCTGCCTGGTATTCGGCCTCAGGGCCTCCGGGCGTCACCCCGGCCTGGGCCGCCGTCAGGGACGCCTCGGCGGCGCGCAGGCGCGTGTCGAGGTCCACGTACTGGTCGCGCTGCTGTGTACGCGAACGCTCGAGTTCATGCTGCACCTGGTCGAACTCGCCGCGGAGCTTGCGCAGTTCTTCCGTGAGCGCTTCGATCTGACGCGACATCTCCAGCAGGCCCTGGTTCTCGAGCTGGCGCTCGACGGCTCCCATGCGCGACTCGAGCATGTCGAGACGATCATTCTTCGACTGGGCCCAGGCGGGGGCTGCCGCCATGCCCAAAATGCATGCGACCGAAAGCGGGCCGGCGAACCTCATTTCCAGCCCGCTAGCGCCCGTAGACCAGTTCGACGCGCCTGTTCTTCTCATAGGCGGACTCGTCGCTGCCCGGGGCGGTCGGCCGCTCCTCACCGTAGCTGACGGTCGTCAGCTGCGTGTCGCCTGCGCCCTGCAGCATGAGCGCGCGCCGCACGGCCTGGGCACGGCGCTCGGCGAGCGCAATGTTGTACTCGCGTGAACCGCGTTCATCCGTGTGGCCTTCGACGCGGATCTTCACGCCGCCGGACGCCGCCAGGTGCCTGGCATGCGCGGTGATGACCGTTGCGTACTCCGGCCGGATGTCGCTCCGGTCGAAGTCGAAGTAGATGACGTTGCTGATTCCCGCCGGCCCGCCGGTGGGACTGCCGGAAGCTCCCGGGAGGTCACGGCCCGCGCCGACCTGGCCCTCGCCCTGGCCCTCGCTTGCGCCGCTTTCCTCGGCCGTCGATCCCGAGCCCTCGGGTACGGTCGTCGGCTTCTTCGGGCAACCAGCCAGCATCAGTGTGCCAATCAGCAGCAAGAGGACAGGCAACGATCGCATCGCTCGGACTCCTTGATTCATCAGACCTGGGTGCAGGTGCCGCGATCTTCTAACACAGCCACGTCAGGGCGTCACGCTTGCTAATTCTGGAACGGCGACCAGGCAGGCTCCCGCAGTTCGCCGGCGCTCGTCGCAATCTGCTGGTGGATCCGGCCATCGCTCGAGACGATCGCAAGCGAGTCGCGCCCGCCGACCCGGCTCGTGTAGATGATGTCGGCGCCGTTTGGCGCTATCGAGGGGGACTCGTCGAGCTGGCCGCTGCTCAGTACCTGCAGTCCGCCGCGCTGGGCGTCGACCGACGCGATGCGGTAGCCGCCGCGGTCCAGCGTGACAACCGCAATCAGGCGCCCGTCCGGCGAAACGCGCGGGCTGGCGTTGTAGCTGCCTTCGAATGTGACCCGGCGCGGGCGGACGCCGGACTCGAGCCCGACGTTGTACACCTGGGGCGCTCCGGCTCGGTCCGACGTGAAATAGATGGAGCGGCCATCAATCGCCCAGGCCGGCTCGGTGTCGATCGATGGATCGTCCGTCAGGCGCTTCAGGTTCTGGTCCGCAAGCGTCAGTACGTAGACGTCCACGTTGCCGTCGCGACGGGACAGCGCGAGCGCCAACTGCTTGCCATCAGGCGAAAAGCTGGGTGCGCCGTTGATGCCCGACTTCGCCGACACCTGGACCTGATTGCCGGTACTCAGGGTCTGGACGTAAATGGCCGCAAGGCCGGTGTGGAAGGAGACGTAGGCGAGAGAGCGCCCATCAGGTGACCACGCGGGCGACATGATCGGGTCCGGCGAGCCGAACACGGTGTACTCATTCGCGCCGTCCGCATCCGACACGACCAGGCGATAGCTGCGCTTCGTGACTGGCCCTTGCACGGCGACGTACGCGATGCGCGTCGCGAAGGCCCCGCGCACGCCCAGGATCTTTTCGTAGACGGCATCGGATACACGGTGACTCGCCCGCTTGAGCGCCTTCGCATCGACGGGCATCGCAGTACCGAGGAGTCGCTCGCCGTTCGCAACGGAAACGAGCTCATAGCGAAGCTCGTAGCGACCGTCGGGCATTGGCTCCAACTTGCCGACCAGCACGTAGTCCACCTTCAGCATGCGCCAGTCCGCGGCGTCCACTTCACTTGCCGCGTGTGGCATCTCGACGAGTTGCGAGCGTGGCAGTGGACGGAAACGGCCGCTGCGCTCGAGATCCGCCTGGACCGTCGCCGCGACGTCGTAAGGCACCCCGCCCGCCGCATCCCAGGCGAGCGGAACGATCGCAATCGGCACGGACTCCGCCATGCCCTTCAGGATCTGGACCGTCAGTTGGGCCCCGGCCTGGCTCACCGGCCATGCAAGGGCGACGAGTACGAGCAAAGTGCGGCGTAACTTCAACGGCGGGACTCCTTTGGCGTGAAAACGAGTTCGACCTCGCGCTCGAACAGCGCTGGCTCCGGGGGCGCCGGCAAGGGGGAGGCGTTCCTGACCGCAGTCTCAATGGACTGGCGCACCGCGGCGCCGCCGTTGCAAGTCCCGAATCGCATGCCGACCACTTCGCCCCCCGGAATCTGCGTGACGTAGATCGTACAGCTTAGTCCCTGTGCGATGCCCGGAGGCTCATACCAGCGCTGCTCCACATGCGCCTGGATCGCACGGACATAGCTTGCCTTGAGACTCTGGAAACCCGCGCTGGTTCGGGTCTCTTCGTCGGCCAGGCGCGCACGCAGGTCCGCTTCACTGTCGGCACGCTGGCGCGCCTCCTGGTCCACGCGCTTCTTCTCGGCCGCAGCCTTGGCCTTCGCTTCCTGCTCGGCTTTGCGCTTCGTCGCGTCTTCCGCCTTCTGCTTCGCTTCCGCCTCGGTTCGGGCCTTTTGCTCGGCTTCGACCCGTTCCTCCTCGGCGACGCGATCCTCCTCCTGTTTTTTCTGCAGCCGTTCTTCTTCCAGCCGCCTTTCTTCGGCCTGCTTTTCCTCGCGTTTCTGTCGTTCTTCCTCGACTCGAGCCTTGTCGTCGCGCTTGCGGCCAGCGGCCTGGAGTACCGCGTCGTCGACGACCACCGCGTCGATCGGGAGCACGACGGGTTCCTCGTCCCGCTTCGGCAAGCTCAGCCCGAAGAACAACAGTCCCGCAAGCACCGCATGCAATGCGATCGACCAGCCGATGGGTGCGATGGGTCGCCGCACGGTATCGCTCAACGCCTGCGCTCGAGTTCCTCGAGCGCCTTGGCGGCCTTCGGATCGGTCAGGAAGCCGATCTTGGTCGCGCCCGCTTGTTGCAGTATCACCATGCCGCGCACGACGCTTCCGTACGGTACGCGTTCATCGGCCTTCACCAGAACGGGCGTCGCCGGGTCGCGCTCGAGCACGGCGCCGGCCCTGCGCGCAATCTCGGCTTCGCCCGCCGGACTATCCTCGTCGCCGCCGACATTGAGGTAGTAACGTCCGTCGCGATCCACCGACAGGACCAGCGGCTCGCGATTCTTCAGAAGTTCCGGGTCGATCGGTTTCGCATTCGCATCGGGGAGCTCGACCTGCACACCCTGCGTCAGGAGCGGCGCAGTGATCATGAAGATGATGAGCAGCACGAGCATCACGTCGATGTACGGAACGACGTTGATCTCGGCCATCAAGCGGCGGCGCTTCTTGATCCCCGGCATTTCAGGTCCGCCCGGCCGCGTGACGCTGCAGCAGGGTCGAGAATTCGTCGATGAATGCGTCGTACCGCAACTCGAGCCGGCTCACCTTGTCGGCGTATCGGTTGTACGCGACGACCGCGGGAATCGCTGCGAAAAGGCCCGCCGCCGTCGCGATCAACGCTTCAGCGATGCCGGGAGCGACCATGGCGAGCGTCGCCTGTTGGGCGTTTCCGAGCCCCTGGAAGGCGCCCATGATCCCCCAGACCGTGCCGAACAGTCCGACATAGGGGCTGGTGGAACCCACGGTCGCGAGGGTTGCAAGGCTTGCCTCGAGCCGATCGATCTCGCGAAGCTGCGCGACGCGCATCGCGCGACGAACGCCTTCGAGCAGTTCCGTGCCGGGCACGGACTGCGACCTCAAGCGCGAGAACTCGCCGAAGCCGGCCTCGAAAATGCACTCCATCCCGACTGCCTGCCGGTTGCGCGCGCCGATCTCGCGATAAAGCTTGCCGAGATCGCCACCGGACCAGAATGTCCCTTCGAAGCGGTTGGCCTCGCTTTCGGCCTGGCTGAGCAGGCGGCGCTTGCGGAAGATGATCGACCAGGACGCCAGCGATGCAAGCAGCAGCATCGCGATGACGACCTTCACGACCGGGCCGGCCTGGAGGATCAGTTGCAGTACCGAATGCTGGTCGTTCAAGTCGAATCCTTCAGGTTTGCGCGGCGAGGATCCTGGGCAGCGGCCTTGGCCGCAGGCTGTCGGACGCGAGGCAGGCGGCGCGAATCGTCGCACTGATCAGGAGTTCCCCTTCGCCGGGCCCGCGCCGGATCTCCTGCCCCATGACGACCGATGCGCCGCGAAGCTCGTCGAGCTTCACCGACACCATGAGCTCGTCGTCGAAGCGCGCCGGCCGATGGTAACGGATGTTCGCTTCGACCACGACGAACTGCAGCCGTTCGTCGCGCAACATCGCCGCCTGGTCGATGCCGAGCGAGCGCAGCCACTCGCTTCGCGCGCGCTCGAGAAAACGCAGATAACTCGCGTAGTACACGACGCCGCCTGCATCGGTGTCTTCCCAGTAGACCCGCACCGGGAACCTGAAGAGTCCCAAGTTCCCGTCCTATCCGCGGAACAACGGCAGGCTGCCGCCGCCGGCATCGACTTGCGGCGGTTCACGGCCGAAATGCCGCCAGGCCGATGGAGTCGCGATGCGACCGCGAGCCGAGCGCACGAGGAAGCCCTGCTGGATGAGGAAAGGCTCGACGACGTCCTCCAGGGTGTCGCGTTCCTCGCCGAGCGTCGCCGCAAGACTGTCGATGCCGACCGGACCGCCGGCGAACTTGTCGATCACCGTCAGCAGGAACCGGCGGTCGAGCAGGTCGAAGCCTTCGAGATCCACTTCGAGGAGGTCAAGCGCGCTCTGCGCCACCGCGGCGTCGATATGACCTGAGGCTTTGACCTCTGCGTAATCGCGCACGCGCCGCAATAGCCGATTGGCGATCCGCGGTGTGCCCCGCGAGCGGTGTGCGAGGCTGGTCGCCCCAGCGTCATCGATCCGAAGCCCAAGGATGCCGGCGGCGCGCAGCACGATCTGGCGCAACTCGTCGCGCGCGTAGAAATCGAGACGCTGGACGATGCCGAAGCGGTCGCGGAGCGGTGAGGTCAAGAGGCCCGCGCGGGTCGTAGCGCCGACCAGCGTAAACGGCGGCAGGTCGAGCTTTATCGATCGGGCGGCGGGCCCCTCCCCAATCATGATGTCGAGCTGGAAGTCCTCGAGCGCCGGGTAGAGGACTTCCTCGACGATGGGGCTCAGGCGGTGAATTTCGTCGACGAAGAGCACGTCGCGTGGCTGCAGGTTGGTCAGGATGGCAGCAAGGTCGCCGGGACGCTCCAGCACGGGGCCTGAGGTCTGGCGGAGGTTGACACCGAGTTCGTGCGCCACGATGTGCGCCAGCGTCGTCTTGCCAAGGCCGGGTGGCCCGAAGATCAGCACGTGGTCGAGGGCATCATTCCGGCGTCGCGCAGCCTCGATGAAGATGCTCATCTGCTGTTTGACGGCGGACTGGCCGATGTACTCGTCGAGCCGGCGCGGTCGGACGCTGCGCGCGATTTCTTCGTCCTCGCGCGTGGCCATCGCTGCAGTGACACGATCCTGCTCAATCATCGGGTCGAATCCTACCGGGCCGCCGCCTGCAATGCGCGGCGAATCAATTCTTCAGTGCCCGCGCCTTCCTGCTCGACGCCTTGTAGGAGCCGGTTCACCTCGACGGGCCGATAGCCGAGCGCCACGAGGGCGGCATAGGCCTCGGCGCGGGCGCCAGCGGTCGCGTCGAACCTCGGCGACGAAGACGGCAACTGCCCGAGCGCGCGGATACGGTCCCTCATCTCGATGAGCAGACGCTCCGCGGTCTTGCGGCCAATGCCGGGAATCCGGGTCAGGGCCGCGACGTCCTGGCCCTCGACGCAACGCATGAAGGTGTCGACGTCGATCCCGGACAGGAGCGCGAGCCCGATCTTCGGCCCGATGCCGGTAACGCGCAGCAAGTCGCGAAAGAGGCGACGCTCGTCCTCGGTCGCAAAGCCATAGAGCAGATGGGCGTCGTCGCGCACCACGAGGTGGGTATGAAGTTCCACGTCCTTGCCGATTTCGGGCAGCCGGTAGAAGGTCGACATCGGCGCTTCCAGCTCGTAGCCGACGCCGTTGACATCGACGATGAGTGCCGGCGGCGCCTTGCGTACGAGCCGCCCGCGGAGGTGCCCGATCACCCGCCGGTTCCCGTGCGCCGGTTGCCGGCCCCATTGCGGTGCTGGGCATGGCAGAGCGCGATTGCGAGCGCGTCGGCGGCGTCCGCGCTTACGCGTCCCTGCAGTGCGAGGAGCGCCTTTATCATGTGCATGACCTGCGCTTTTTCGGCGCCACCCGTGCCGGTGACCGTCTGCTTGACCGCACGCGGTGCGTACTCGAAGACCGGCGCGCCGGCGTGGCAAGCCCCGCAAAGCGCGGCGCCGCGCGCCTGGCCGAGCTTCAGGGCGCTGTCAGGGTTCCGATGCATGAAGACCCGTTCGATCGCAATCTCGCCGGGCAGGTAGGCGTTTACCAGCTCGGTGACGTGGCGGTGGATCTCCAGGAGGCGGCCTGCCATCGCGCCACTGCCGACCCGGATGCAGCCACTTGCGACGTAGCGGACAGCCAAGCGGTCGACGTCCACGACGCCGTAACCCGTGATTCGCGACCCGGGATCGAGGCCGAGGATGCGCACCATGGGAGTTATGATAGCCATTCGCCATGAAGACGACGACCACGGGAGCGGCCGCCGGAGCGGCCGTGCTGGATGATTTACGCGCTGCGCTCGATGCCCGGACGCCAGAGGCTGACGGCTGGGCGGCCGCGCGACAGCAGGGCGATGACACTGCAGCGATCATCGGCGCGCTCGATGCCGAGCGCGAGATCATCGCAGGAGCCCTGCTTCAGCCGTTGCTGGCGCGAAGCCTCCTGAAGCGTGCCGAGGCGGTCGCCGCTTTCGGCGAGCCCGCGACTGCCTTTGCCGAGGAGCTGGAGCGCCTCGGGGAATTTCGAGCCAATCCACAGTGGTCGCCGGGTCGTGGACTCTCCGCGGGACAGGCAGATGGCTTGCGCCGCATGTTGCTTGCGGTTGTCACGGACCCCCGACTCGTCCTGGTGCGCCTTGCCGAGCAGTTGCGCCGCATGCGCCGGGCCCGCGAACTCGAAGAGGCCGAGCGCCTGAACCTTGCCTGGGAGACGCGCGAGATCTACGCGCCGCTCGCAAACCGGCTCGGCATCTGGCAGCTCAAGTGGGAGCTCGAGGACCTGTCGTTCCGCTACCTCGAGCCCGCCGAATACCGCCGGATCGCAGGCTGGCTGAACGAGTCTCGTGTCGACCGCGAGAAATACATCGAGACAGTGATCGCGGAGATCACGGAAGAACTTGCGCGCGCCGGAATCGCCGCCGAAGTCGTCGGGCGGCCGAAGCACATCTACAGCATCTGGCGGAAGATGCACCGGAAGAACCTGGCGTTTGAACAAGTCTTCGACGTTCGGGCCGTCCGGATCATCACGGGTTCGCTCGTTGACTGCTACGCCGCACTCGGCATCGTGCACGGGCGCTGGCACTACATCGCGGGCGAGTTCGACGATTACATCGCGACGCCCAAGGACAACCTTTATCGCTCGCTGCATACCGCGGTACTCGGGCCATCGGCCGTGCCGGTCGAGATCCAGATCCGCACGCGCGATATGCACGACCATGCCGAGCTCGGGGTAGCAGCCCATTGGCGCTACAAGGAAGGCGCGGCGCGAAACGCAGCCTATGACCGCAAGATCGAATGGCTGCGGGAGCTGCTTGCGCCCGCTTCGGAATCCGAGAGCGACAGCGACTTCCTGACGCGCGTGCGCGCGGACCTGTTCGATGATCGCGTCTACGCGCTGACGCCCAAGGGCGAGGTCGTCGACCTGCCGAGCGGCGCGACCCCGATTGATTTCGCGTACCACGTGCATACCGAGCTCGGTCATCGCTGCCGCGGCGCGCGTGTCAATGGCCACATCGTGCCGCTCAAGCACCGGCTTGCGAACGGCGAGGTCGTCGAGATCATCGGCGGCAAGGAGGCCAAGCCTAGCCGCGACTGGCTCATCGAGCGCGAAGGTTTCCTCGCCTCCCCGCGCAGCCGCGCCAAGGTCCGTGCCTGGTTCAAGCGGCGCGACATGGGCGAGAACAGCCGCGCGGGCCGGGAGATGTTCGACCGCGAGCTATCGCGGCTCAACGCTGATCATGCGCTGACCTCGGACCTGATCGGCGAATTCAGCCTTAAGAGTGCGGATGCCCTTTACCTCGCCATCGGCTCGGGCGAACTCAGCCTCTCGCAAATCGCAGGCGCGATCGAAAGGCGTTCCCGCGGAAAGCCAATCCCGGGTCCGGAGGCAGACTTTCCGCCGATCGGAAGGACCCGGCGCGAACAGGCGGCCGCGGTGCAGGTCGAGGGCGTCGGCGACCTGCTGTCGACGCACGCACGCTGCTGCAATCCCGTGCCGCCGGAGCCGATCACGGGCTATGTCACCGTCGGTCGTGGCATCACCCTGCACCGGGCGAACTGCCGGAACCTCGCGAGGCTTGCCGCGCGGGCGCCACAACGGCTACTCCACGTGGACTGGGGGAAGCCTGCTGGGCGGCGCTATCCCGTCGAGATTGTCGTGCACGCGATGGACCGACGCGGCCTGCTGCGCGACATCACGACGGTCGTGGCGGAAGAACGAATCGATATCGAGCGGCTCGCCTCGCAGGGCGACTCGGCGCAGGGAAGCGCTGATCTTTCGCTCCGCGTCGCGGTCGGAGGGCTCACGGAACTCACGCGTCTCCTCGCCCGCCTCTCCGCGATGCCCGGCATCATCAGCGCCCGCCGGCGCACCTAAAGGGGACGCGCACCTTTAAAGGTGCGCGTCCCCTTTTTACCGGTTCGGAATGTCGATCGCCCGCTTGTCCGCAGCAAGGGCAGCTTCGTGCACCGCCTCGGAAAGTGTCGGGTGGGCGTGGATTGTGCGCTGGAGGTCCTCGCTGCTTGCGGAGTACTCCATCGCAAGCACGGCCTCGGCAATCAGTTCGCCCGCCATCGGCCCGATGATGTGGATGCCGAGGATCTCGTCGCTGCCAGAATCGGCGACGATCTTGCAGAAGCCTGCGCCGCCTTCCATCGCCTTGGCCCGGCCGCTCGCGGCAAACGGGAAGCTGCCGATCTTGCATGTGCGCCCCGCGGCTTTGGCCTGTTCCTCGGACTGGCCGACCCAGGCGATCTCGGGAGCCGTGTAGATGACTGAGGGAATAACCTTGTAATTCACTTCCCCATACAGGCCCGCAATCCGGTCCGCGACCGCCACACCCTCCTCTTTTCCCTTGTGCGCGAGCATGGGCCCGCGGACACAGTCGCCGACTGCCCAGACGTCGGCCGCGCCTGTGCGGCAATGATCATCAACCTGGATGAAGCCACGTTGATCGAGGACGACGCCTGTCCCGTCGGCGAGGAGGTCCTTCGTGAACGGCCGCCGCCCGATCGCGACGATGACGCGATCGACGGCGAGGTTCTGGCTGCCCGAAGCGTCCGTGTAACTGACCTGGACGCCGTCCTTCCCTGCTTTTGCACCGGACACCTTGGCGCCGAGACGGATGTCGAGGCCCAGCTTCTTGAAATGCCGCAGCGCTTCCTTCGCGAGCGCGCCGTCCGCCATCGGAAGGAACTGGTCGAGCGCCTCGAGCACCACCGTCTCGGAACCGAGCCGGCACCAGACGCTGCCGAGTTCGAGGCCGATGACGCCTGCGCCAATCACGCAGAGCCGCTTTGGAACCGCGTCGAACTCGAGCGCGCCCCAGGAGTCCACGATCAGCTTTCCGTCGAAATCGACGCCGCGCAGCGGCATCGGGTCGGAACCTGAAGCGAGCACCACGTGCTTCGCCTGCAACGAGCGCTTCGCGCCGTCGCTGCCCGTGAACTCAACCTTCCGACCTGGCAGGAGTCGGCCATGGCCTGCGAGCGGCGTGACGCCCGCCGCCTTGAATAGCCCGAGGATGCCGTGGGTCATCTGCCGGACGATGCCGCCCTTGCGCTTCTGCATCGCGGCGACGTCGAAACCGAGCCCTTCAATCTTGACGCCGTGCGCGGCGAATTCGTGCTGGGCACGGTGATAAAGCTCGGTGGATTCCAGCAGCGCCTTTGATGGAATGCAGCCCGCATTGAGGCAGGTGCCACCAAACGCGGAACTCCCATCGCGATTCTTCCACTCGTCGATGCAGGCGACCGAGAGCTTGTTCTGCGCCGCTCGAATCGCCGCCGGATAGCCTGCCGGCCCGCCGCCGATGACGATGACGTCGAAACTGTCAGACATGATTGGGATTCCTCAAACCTGCAGGAGGAGCCGCGCCGGGTCTTCGAGGGACTCCTTGACGGCAACCAGGAACTGGACGGCCTCGCGGCCGTCGATGATGCGGTGGTCGTAGGTGAGCGCGATGTACATCATCGGTCGGACCACGACCTGACCGTCGACGACGACCGGCCGGTCCTGGATCTTGTGCATGCCGAGAATGGCGCTCTGCGGCGCATTGACGATCGGCGTCGACATCAGCGAGCCGAATACGCCGCCATTGGTAATCGAGAAGGTGCCGCCCGTCAGTTCCTCGATCGTGATCGTGCCAGCGCGGGCGCGTTCGGCGAAGCCGGTGACCGCCTTCTCGATTGACGCGAAATCCATCCGGTCCGCATCCCGCAGCACGGGGACGATCAGCCCGCGATCTGTCGAGACCGCGACGCCCAGGTCGTAATACTCGTGATAGACGATGTCGCTGCCCTCGACCGAGGCGTTGACGACCGGAAACCGGCGTAGCGCTTCAACACAAGCCTTGGCGAAGAAGGACATGAACCCGAGGCGCACGCCATGGCGTTTCTCGAACGGCTCCTTGTAGCGCGCGCGGAGCGCCATCAGGGCCTGCATGTCGATTTCATTGAAGGTCGTGAGCAGCGCCTGTGTCGTCTGCGCCTCGACCAGCCGCTGCGCGATTCGCGCGCGAAGCCGCGACATCGGCACGCGTTGATCGACACGCCCTGCGGAGGCCGTTTGCGTCGAGCTGGGCGCCGGAGCCGCCTCCAGATGGTGCGTGACGTCACTCTTGGAAATGCGCCCGTCGCGGCCGCTTCCGGCGATTTCGCCGGCGGACAGCTTGTTCTCCTCCACCATGCGGCGCGCGGCCGGCGAAAGCTTGCCGGCCGGCTCTTCTTTTTTCGGCGCGAGCTGCGTCGGAGCAGGCGCCTGGGTCGTCTTCTTCGTCTCCGCCGGCTTGCTCGCCTCGGCCTTCGCCGGTGACTTGGGCGCGGCTCCCGTCGCCTGCTCCTCGATGACCGCGAGCAATTCACCGCTCGTCACCGTCGTGCCCGCCGTCTTGTCGAGCGACTTGATGACTCCCGACGCCGGAGCCGGAACTTCGAGCACGACCTTGTCCGTTTCGAGGTCCGCAAGATTCTCGTCGCGCGAAACCAATTCTCCGACCTTCTTATGCCAGGCGACGAGCGTCGCGTCCGCAACGGACTCGGGCAATTGTGGAACTCGGACTTCCAATGTCATGAATGCTTCCCTGTCAATGCCGCCGCGACGAGAGCTTCCTGCTCGCGCTGGTGGATTGCGTAAATCCCCGTCGCTGGCGCCGCCGTGCTCTCTCGGCCTGCGTAATGAAGCGTCCGCTTTTCGTCCAGCGGTGCCTGGAGGCGATGACGGATCTGGTACCAGGCGCCCTGGTTCTGCGGCTCCTCCTGGCACCAGACGATTTCCCAAGCCTTTGCATACCGGTCGAGGACCGCCTGGTAGTCGTCCGCAGGGAACGGATAAAGCTCTTCAATGCGAACCAACGCAACCTCCGGACTCTTCTCCGCACGCCGCCGCTCGAGCAGGTCGAAATACACCTTGCCGCTGCAAAAAACGATTCGCCGAACCTTCGTGGCGTCGATGGGATCAACCTCTTCAATCACCGGCTGGAACCGCCCTTCGCTTAGGTCCGCCATGACCGACACCGACAGCTTGTGCCGGAGCAGGCTCTTGGGCGTCATTACGATGAGCGGCTTCCGGAGCGCCCTCAGCATCTGCCGCCTCAGCATATGGAACATCTGGGCCGGCGTCGACGGCACGCAGACCTGGTGATTCAACTCGGCCGAAAGCTGCAGGAAGCGCTCGAGCCGCGCGGAGCTGTGCTCAGGACCCTGCCCTTCGTAGCCATGCGGAAGGAATAGCGTGATGCCGGACAGCCGGCCCCATTTCGCCTCACCCGAGGTGATGAACTGGTCCACGATGACTTGCGCGCCGTTCACGAAGTCGCCGAACTGCCCCTCCCAGATGACGAGCGTCGACGGGTCGGTGGTCGAGTATCCGTACTCGAAGCCGAGCACAGCCTCCTCGGACAGCGTCGAGTCGGTCACGCGAAAGCGCACCTTGTCCTTGGCGACACGCGCGAGCGGTATGTCGGTCTTGCCGGTCGCCTGGTCGTGCAGGACCGAATGCCGATGGAAGAACGTTCCGCGCGCCGTGTCCTGGCCGGTCAGGCGGATGTCGTAGCCATCCGTGAGCAGCGTGGCGTACGCCATGGTTTCCGCCGCACCCCAGTCAAGTGGCAGCTCGTCCGCGTACATGCGAGCCCGGTCGTCGATGATGCGCGACACGCGCGGATGCAGGGTGAAGCCTGCGGGCGGCTTTGTGAGCGTCTTCGCGAGTGCATCGAGCCGCTTGCGGTCAACTGACGTCGCGACCTGCTCGGACCAGTCGCCGTCGAGGTGGCGACTCCAGTCCACCGTGAACTTGTTGCCCGTCGTGCCCGCAAAGGCGCGTGCCTGCGGGCGATTTTCATCGAGGCCCCGGCGGTAGTCCTCCATCATCTTCGCGGCCTGGCCCTCGGCGAGCAGACCGTCTTTCTCAAGCCACTCGCCATAAACCTGGCGAGCAGTCGGGTGCTTGCGAATCGCCTGGTACATGATCGGCTGGGTCGCAGCCGGCTCGTCCGCTTCGTTGTGGCCGTGGCGGCGGTAGCAGACGAGGTCGATCACGACGTCCTTGCGGAACTTTATCCGGTAATCGAGCGCGAGGCGCGCGACGAAGACGACGGCCTCGGGGTCGTCGGCATTGACGTGGAAGATCGGCGCCTCGATCATCTTCGCGACATCGCTGCAGTAGAGCGTCGAGCGTGCGTCCGCAGGATCGCTGGTCGTGAAACCGACCTGGTTGTTGATAACGACGTGCAGGGTCCCGCCCGTCGTGAATCCGCGCGCCTGCGAGAACTGAAGCGTCTCCATGACGACGCCCTGGCCCGAGAATGCCGCGTCACCGTGAATCAGGAGCGGAAGGACCGTGCTGCCCGTCGAGTCACCGCGCTGTTCCTGGCGTGCGCGCACCGAACCTTCGACAACCGGGTTCACGACTTCCAAATGCGAGGGATTGAATGCGAGCACGGCATGGACATTGCCGCCCGTCGTGCGCAGGTCCGCGGAGAAACCCTTGTGATACTTGACGTCCCCGGAGCCTTTTAAGGCGTTGTGCTCGAACTTGCCTTCGAACTCAGAGAAAAGCATCGAGGGCGACTTGCCAAGCACATTGACGAGGACGTTCAGCCGGCCGCGGTGCGCCATGCCGATGACGATCTCTTCGACGCCAGTCGCGCCGCCGCGCTGGACCACGTCGTCGAGGAGCGGGATCAGCGCGTCGCCCCCTTCGAGCGAGAAGCGCTTCTGACCGACGTAACGCGTGTGCAGGTAGCGCTCGAGGCCTTCGGCGGCCGAGAGTTGCCACAGCAGATTCAGGCGCTCGTCGTTTGTGAAGCGGTGGTTGAGTCGACCGTCCTGGAAGCGGTCCTGAAGCCACAGCCGCTCCTCGCTCGTCGAAACGTGCGCGAACTCCGCGCCGATGCGCCCCGTATAGATGTGCCGGAGCTGCTTCAGGATCTCCGACAACTTCATCTGCTTGTCGACGCCGCTGGTGCGACTGCCGGTGTAAAAGTCGAGGTCCATGTCGGCCTCGGTGAGACCAACGTAAGCGGGATCGAGCACGCGCGGCACCGGCCGCTGCATCAGGCCGAGCGGGTCGATGTCTGCGATCAAGTGGCCGCGGTTGGCGTAGAACTGGATCAGGCGCGAAACGGCAGACTGCTTCTCACCGTAGGAGGCGGCCGCGGGGGTAGTTGCTGCCGGTGCTACCTGCCGCGGAGATTCAGGGACTGGCCTGGCCGGCAAGGGATGTCGCTCAGTGCGCGGCCCGCCGCCGACCTGGCCAAAGAAATCACGCCATTCCTGACTGAGACTCGCGGGATCGGAAAGATAGCGCTCGTACTGCTCTTCGACGTACGGTGCTTGCGCGCTCGAGAACGGGCTCGATTCGTAGAGTTCGCGGAGGGAGCGGCTCATGGCCCATCAAATTATACCGGACCCACCGGCAGCTCAACATCGGACCTCCCGACTAATATCCATTGGCCGGTAGCAGCTGGTTCGTGATGCATTCGTCCGAAAACTCCGAAACGTAACTCGCCGTCAGGTTAAGCGATTTTGCGTTATCTTCCCCGGGGCTACCCGTAAATTCTGTCGGCGCATATTCGACGTATGGGTTGGACCAGTGACGGATACGTGGGCACGCCGGCGGAGCGCACTGTGTAGTCGGTTCAGCCATGATCGTGCGCCACTTGTTGCCGGGGTGCACATAGCCACGGCTATGGTCAAAAGGCGGACTAAATACGAAAGCTCCATTATTGTGGTCTGCGCCCATTACGTGACCAAGCTCATGAGCGAACGAGTGTAGAGTCGTTGCACAGTTGATTGGCACAACTGCCACGGCGGAAGCGCAAAATGATTTTTTGACCTTGTGCATCTGACTGGCGGCTCCACACGAACCGCCTTGGGCCTCCTCCGGCACGACTTTTGTCAGCAATACGACTACGTCCGCTTGATGGGTGGTGATTAGGCCATTGACTTCCTGGAACCGGGAATCCAAGCGGTCCTTGAGCGTCAACCAGTCCAGGTCCAGTGCCGATTGCTCGGTGTATTTTGTGTCCTTGTGAAAGGCCAGCCTGACTTCGTGATCTACCAGGCTGTCTTTATACGAATTGTTGGTGTCGGAAATGGCCTGATCGATCTTTCCCTTTACCAGCTCGGGGTCCCCATTGACCCAGGCTGCCGCGCCAGCCGTGTAAAGGACCAAAACATCGACGTACCTGATCGTAGAAGCCGCCAGTTGTTGCTCACTCGCGGGCTGTTCGACGACTTCGGCGGCAGGTCCCGCGTCTTCGGACGGAGGCTCGGCCTCGTCCGACGGGCTCCCAGACACATGAGGCGGTAGTAGAGCGAGCGCAGTTGACCGCCTGATAGTACCAGGGCGGACGACCAGCGCACCCGGTCTCGTGGGCAGTTGTTCTATCTCTCGTCCAGCAGCTTCCTCGCGCGGAAACTTGGCGGCATCCAATTCCTCCACAAGGGCCACATTCCTTCGAATGTATCGAATTGTGAACATCCGGCCGCCGGACGTGTGGATGTCGCCCAAAAGCTTGCCGTTGATCACGGACAACACGACCGTGCCACCAGGATCGTCCTTGATGTCGCCGCGCCAGATGAAGCTCCGATTCCCATCTCCCGTATTCTCGAAATCGGTCAGCTTGGCGACAATTTTTAATTTCCCGGGAAGGGTGAGCTTAATCGTTTCATTGCCAGGCGGCGTGAGCTGGTCGACATCGAACTCGACCGTAATCGAATCGATTGCCTGGGGTGTCGAGGTGATTTCTTCCGTGCTTTCGATTGGCTCCCAAAGAACGTCGCATGCGCTCAACAGCAATAAAGGAATGCACAAGCCAGCTCTCGAGCTGACTCGGCCTGCTTCAATAAGCCAACCTAACTTGCGTAGCATGTCTTGACCCTCTTGCGCAGTGCCCTGGCTGCCAGCCGAAGGCACTGCGCCTGATTAGAGCTAGCTCATCACCCCTGGATCATTGTCAGCGACGTCTCGCCTGCACGCGCGATCTCAGCATGGCTCACATGGAGCTCCAGCGGTTTTCTCGCAACGCCGCGGCGGACCCGGGCAGACCGGATTGAACACGCAAATCGGTTTTAGTGCGGTGGCACAAAGTTGCGGCGCAATATTCATGTCGAAAGTCATTTTAACGTCGGCATCAAGTTCGTTGTTCTGAACTTCATTCCAGGACAGAACAAACGCTTCCAACCGTGCGTGATCTCGCCGATACGTGTAATGAATCTTCGCCGGATCCTCCTCCGTCTTTTTGAGCTTGGAGCACTCCGAATTCAACCCAGCGCGCCCAAGTATGTCGCACACAACAAGAAAGTTCGATTGATCATCATTACCTAGGAGCACTGAAAGAGTCTTGAGCAGTGTTTCGTGAAATTCATGGAGACGATTCTCCGGGCCTGCGACTTGTACACTCCCCACTGGCTCCTCAGATTGTGCGGTAATTGAAAACATGATCGACGCAATGCCAAGCGTCGCAATTGCTTTTTTGGGTCTCCACATAGTTAAGCCTCCCATTGATGATCAAAAGACGAGTTTGAAATTTCCGTAGACGATTCTTCGGGTCGCGACACGAGGGTTCAATGGATCAATTTCCAGCAGATCAATCTGGTTGTCGAAGATATTCCTCGCGCCGATGGAAACGGCGCCACGCCTGCGTGGCAGGCTCTGCTCGATTGAAATGTCGGTGATCCACGCGTCGTCCTCCTTTTTCACGATTGGGAAGTCGATTGCGATGGAGAAAACGCCGTCTTGTTTGACGTACGTCGTCGCAAGGCGAAGCGTCGTCCCACGCCCATTGAACAGTCTGAGCCCAAGCGGTGCCCTCAGCGTGTCCAATTCCATTATTCCTTCCGCCCCAGTCACAATCTGTGGCCGATCGATTGTTTCATACTCGAGATCGGCCGACAGCGACATCTCCCAGTTGGCTAACGCTCCCTTACCGCTGATCGGCGCGAGCGTCTTGTACACGTATGCGTGTGCCGTCTTCTCGTACCAGTCGAAATCCCGGTCCAGCGCGAAGTCCGGAACCGTGATTTCCCGGTAACTCGCTTCTATTCCGCCGAATGCGGTTGGAGAAAATTGATGATCGATGGCTGCGCCGACCCGGTCGGACACGAAGCCATTGACGTCGCCATAAAACTGCTCGAATCCCTTGAAGAACTGATTGAAGCCCGCAACCTGCGTTGGCTCGATGGTTTGGCTGCGAATGAACGGGCGACGAACGGCCGAAAAGGCCGCTGCCCGCAGGGTGGTGTCTGGACCGATTGACCACAAGATACCGAGCTTTGGGCTCAATTGGTTTCGATCGATGGGGTCCCTGTCAGGCGAAAGCTCCGAAAAACTCCTAACCTTCAACCATTCGCCAGCAAGCCCGACCTGCACGCTGAGTGGATATTTGCTTGGATTCCACTGGGAGTAAACGTAGGCGTTTGCGCTTTCGCTGTGTATGTCTACCAATTGAAGCTCAAAGCGCTCGACTTCCTGCACGTAGCCTGCGCCGGCGATAATCTCAAGCGGACCCGCTGCACCCGAATATTGGAGCTCCAATGCAAATGGGTTCGCATCGGAGTTGGTAAATAGCGCGCCGTCCGGGAAACTCCTGACGTCACGCTCGCGATTCTCGACGACCCCAGACCAGATCCAGTTGCCTGCAGTTTCCATGTCATGGTAGCCGCTGAGTCGCAATGTGTCGCTGCGGTCGCCGATCGTGACCGGGAACGCAAACTCGTCGAATGAGGCAAAAGTTTCGCCAACTTCCAGGTCCGAGCGTTTCGCCTCCAGTTGAAGGGACGATCCCGCAGTAACCTGTCCGTGCACGAGCAATCCATAGATGTCTTTTTCCGCGGCGTCATTCTCGACAAATCCGTCGGTTTCGTAATGCAGTTGATTCAGCGTGTATGAGAACTTGTCGGCCAGCGTGCTTGCAACGAACTGGTCTCCAAACGTGTCACGACCGCCGACAACGCCGTCGAACTGAACCCGCACGTCATTCCGGTTGAACAAAGCGTTGAACTCATTCGTGCCTGGCCGCGCCGGGCCGCTGTCCTTGCTGATGCCGAGGTTGTCTGTGCTCAGTTGAGGGCCAACATAGGAAAGTGAAACAGGCTGCCTGATTTGCGCCTGCAATTCCTCGCTCACACGAGCGATGTCATGCCTCGGCAGGTTTGCGTACGCGCTGGCAAGCTGCCGGTGAGCGGAATAGTTGCCCGGGGACGCAGAGAGCGCCCTCGTACTTTCCACGACAGCAAGCTTCTCAAAACCCAAATTCTCGTAGATGTTGGCCGCGCTCGCAGTACGCCCGGCGGCATCATCGTCCACCAGCAGCCTGGAACGGTAGACAGCCCGATTGTTATTCCTTGCTATGGACGCTTGCAGGTTTTGCAACGCCATGACCGGCTTGTTGCCGCTTTCGTCCAGTATCGCGTCGTAAAACCACGGCGTCGGGTCTTGCGCATCGAGTTGCTTGGCCAGGTCGAACTGCGAAGCGGCGAGCTCATCACGTGATTCCTCGTTTTCCTCGTAATATGCCTTTCCAGCGTAGCTTCGAATCAAGGAGTTGGACGGGTCGAGAGCAACTGCGATTTCGAGTTGTTCTCGGCCCGCGGTCAAGTCGCCCTCCCGAATCATGGTAAGCCCGAGTCCTAATCGCGGCATTGCGGCAAACGAATCGAGCTCGATGGCAGTCTCGAATTCACGCCGTGCTGCGGCCGTGTCGATCTGCGCGAGTTCCACGTAACCCAGCATCGCATGGGCCGAGCTTTCCCGCGGATTTGCTGCAACCGCCGCTTGAGCCGCTGCCGCCGCGCCTCGTTTGCTACCCAGCGACAGCAACAGCTCGGCTGCGCGTGTATGCATAATCGAACTGTCGGGCTGCAAAGATTGCGCCTTCGTTGCGCTATCGAGTGCGCCATTCAAATCAAAGGCTGCCTGTTGCGCATAGGATTGCGCGAGCCAGGCGCGGGCATTGGTCGGGTTGGCAGCAACCGCGGTGTTCGCCGCCGCCAACGCAGCGGCTCCGTCGTTCTTTGCTATCTGCACGATCGCCTGAAGGGCGCTCGCGTCGCTGTTGCGACTGTCGAGAATGAGCGCTTGGTCAATACCAACCAGAGCCTCCTCCACTTGCCCGCGGCCAAGAAGTGCTTCGGCTCGCTCTGTGAGACACGCTGATTGTGATGAAACGGGCTCCTTGCGACATTTTTCAGCGGATAGAATTTCTTCTGCGGCACTTACGTCCCGCAGCGGTGGATATCGCAGGACCCACTGCACCGCGTCCTGCGGCTTGACGACGGCTCTGATAGCAGCGGGCCCTGCCGCGCCGCTTTGCAGGCTCTGGCCCGCCGTCACCAGCTGCGTGTCGCGTGTCGCGACCGATTCCGAGGAGACTGTTCCTTCGAGCACCGTCAGCTTCGTCGCGACGCGGCTCGACTCCACCATGAATTCGGTACCCTCGACCGCCGCATTCATGTGTGGCGTCGTCACCTTGAATTTCTTTGGGAAGCGCGTGATGAAGTACCCTGCGCCGCAGGTTTGGGTGTTCGACGTCTGGGCTAGCTCGCATGCGAAGAATTCGACCTCAATCTCGTCGGTCGACTGATTGACCGTGATCGTGGTGTTCTGGTCCACGCGCACGAAGGTTTCGGGCTGGACGACCAGCATGGCGCGACTCGACGCGTCGGTGCGCAGCCGGTCGGCGGCGCAGATCACCGTATCGAGTCGTCGGATCAACACCCAGGCTCCGCTGCCGGTTCGCTGCACTTCGACGTTACCTTGAAGTGAAACGACACGGCCTACCGCGGGCGCGCAGGTCGCTGCTTCTTGCGCGAATGCCGAGTTGCCCACGGTCGTCATAGCGCCCGCGAGCAAGGCGAGGCCGGCCAGCAGGAGTCCGAAACGACTCTCTGCCGCCGCATGTGTTTCGCTCTCCCCCATCTTCCCGCCCCAAGGTTCTGGCACAGGACGCTCGGGCATCGTTCTACTATGCAGTTGTCGTTTCAAAGTAGTCCTTTGCGGCGGCCAACGCAACGAGGCGCGACGGCCACTGCTCGCTTAGAAACTGTCTAGAAGTTAGCGGAAGGTCGACTTGGCAACTGTCAGGGGGCTGACACAAGCGCACCCTGAATGCGACAAGCAATCAATCAATGGATAACCCAGGCCCCGTTCTCTCGCGGAAGCCCGGCCTCGATACTGCTCAGCAGAAAGGCTGCGGGTCCATCTTCAGGAAATGCGTCGCGGACCTGCGCCAGCAGAACCCGGGCAGCCTGCGTGTCGCCCCGGTCCAGGAACTCGACGGCTTCAGCGGTCCGCCCGGAGCGCTCGGCCTCCCCGGGTGTGGCGCGGGACTTCAGGCACATCAGTTCCAGAATCTGTACGGCATGGCTTTTCCCGCGCAGCAGGAAGCGTCCTAGGTTACGCAGAAGGAATTCCCCGCCGGCGCCACCAATGACGGGCTCCGTGACCAGGATACGCGTCCCCAACTGCTTGTTGAGGTCCTGGACCCGATTCGACGTATTCACGGGATCGCCGACCGCGCGGTACTCGTAATGCGCTCCCGCACCCACGGTCGTCAACGCCACGCGGCCCCAGTCGACACCAAACCGGGTCCGCAGCCGATTGCCGGCAAGGCGCGTGTTGAAAAGCTCTGCCGCGTCGCGCATTTCGAGCAGTGCGTGCAGCACGCGCCGATGGGTATCCGGCGTGCGGTCCGCCCAGATCGCGACCATGGAGTCGCCCACGACGTCCGAAACGAAGCCGCCCCGCTCCGCCACGCGGCCGAATAGCGCATCGTAATAACGATTCAGGAACTGCGCGAGCTGTTCCGGCGACATGGTCTCCGCAAGCGGCGTGAAGTTCGCGGCGTCCGTCGCGACACAGGCACATTCAATCGACTCCTGCGACGTGCCCAGCTCGCTCGCGTTGCGCTCCAGCTTGTCGACGACCTCCTGTGGGACAAAATGACTGAAGGCATCACGCAGCCGGGCGCGCTGCCGCTGGGCCAGCCAGAATTTGGCGCCGAACGCCGTGAGCATCCCGATCGGCACGGCAATTGCGAGCGGCAGAACCAGCGGCACCCACAACTGCGCAGAGCTGAAAAAGTGCGAAGCGGTCGCCGTGTACGCGCCGACCACTGCAATTACGATCGTGACCGCCACGCGATCCCCGAATGCGTGGCACACGGTAAAGGCCAGGAACCCGGCAACGAACATCAGCAGCAGCCAATCGCGCCGCGGCAGCTCGCGCAATGTCCGGTCGTCGAGCAGGTTCGAAAATGCCGTTGCCGCGATCTCAACTCCGCTCAGGTCAGCGCTGCCTCCTTGCGAAAATACGGTCGCAAAATGCTCGATCTGCTCGGACCGGGTGGTCTCGCCATAGCCCACGAAAGCCACGCGTCCACCGAACCGCATGGCGTTCTCGCGCGTCGGTGCGGTCAGCACCTCGTCATAGCCAACGCTCGGCATCGTGCCCGCCGGCCCATAAGGATTGAGCAGCCGAGTTCCGCTGCCCGAATAAAGGGTGCCCAGGGCACCGATCGCCTTCGCCGTCTCGACATCCTTGACCGCCGAACGGGTTTGCAATGCGAGGGTGCGCAGTTGCTCGGCGACGGTGCCATCGTCATGCGCGAGCTTTCGAATCAGGAGGGCCGTCGCCTGCAGCTGTCCCTGCGATTCCAGGTCGTTACTGGACTGCGGCAGAAGGCTTGCATTCTCTCCGGCATGCCGCGCCAGGAAATCGCGCAGGAACGGGTATCCCTCGATCGCAAAGGCCTGCAGTGCAACCGCAGGCAGCGTCGGCGTGACGAGCCCCTCTTCCTTGAAGGCAATGAACTGGTCGAAGCGGCGATTCGATTCCGTTACCAGCGGAAATGGCGCCGCGCCGAGCGCCGCACGCGCAATAGCCGGGCTCAGGTCCGCGAACTCCTCGTGGCCATCACGCACTTCGACTTTCTGTGCGATCACGACGCGGCCTGCCGCGACCGCGCGCGCGAACGTTTCGTCCTGCCATGCATGCAGGTCGCCCGCGGCTGCAGGCAATGGCGGACGCTCGCGAAACAGCACGTCGAACACGACCAGGCGCACGCCCGATTCGGCCAGCCGATCGAGAAGGCGTGCATGCACGCAGCGCGGCCAGCGCGAAGGCATCTCTGGGAGGCTCACATGGGACGCCGGCTTCGCACCGACCCGTAGATCCTCGCAGCGATGAAAGCGTTCGGGATCCCGCGGCAGGGAGATCGAGTCGGCCGAGCGCTCGTTCATCAGCACCAGGACTGCCTGCCCCGGCGGTTCGACCGGTCCGCGAAGGCTGAAGAGCCATTGCAGGCCAACCTGCTGCTCGAGGCCCCGAATCTCGGGAATCGCGAGGAGCGCGGCGCATAACGCGCCGACCGCGATCCCGGATCCAAGCGTGATCCATGGGCTTTTCATGGGCGCCCGGATCATGCATGACGCACCGGCCGGGCGCCATCTCCTCACTTGTGTCGCCTCGTTGACAGAACGCCGGCTGGCCCGCGCCCAACATCACTCCCGCATCGGATAACCAACTTGAGGAGGAAGGTCATGAGTAACGGAATGTCTCCCCGCATCAGGCACATCGTCTCCGGCCTGGCGGCGGTCGCGACCACGGCCCTGCTGATGTCGACACTGGTCAATTCCTTCGACTCGCGTCTTCTGAAGCAGAGCGAGATTGCGTCTTCCCAGCCGGTCAGTGCAGTCGTCGCCGTGCGCCGCGACGCGCTCGACCGCTGGACCTGACACGTGCCTTGGCATGGCGCCCGGTCGGAATAGGCCGGGCGCTTTTTCAAGCCTCAATCCAGGGCAATCGCCATGAATCACACGCAGAACCTGACCGCCGTCGAGCGATTCCTGACGCTCTTCACGCGCGTGCATCCCGGCGAGGGTCGCTGCGTCGGCATCCTGGCGCTCCAGGCTTTCACGCTCATGGTCGCTTATTACCTGATCCGGCCGGTGCGTGAGGCGCTCATCCTGACGGAAGGAACGGCGGAGCTGCGCAGCTACGCTGTCGGCGTGCAGGCGCTGTTGCTGCTCCTGATCCTGCCCGCCTACGGGCTGCTGGTCCGCCGGATCGTCTCGAATCGGGTCTTCCAGTTCGTCATGGCATTTTTCGCGCTCAACCTCGTGGCATTCTTCCTGATCGGGCAGGCCGGTGTCCGGTTTAGTTTCATCTTCTTCGTCTGGGCCAGTATCTTCGCGGTCATGGCGGTGGCCCAGTTCTGGGCCTTCGCGACGGACGTGCTCGACGTGACTTCCGGCACCCGGCTCTTTGGAGTCATCGCCACCGGCGTGTCGGCCGGTGCTTTGGTGGGCGCCAACATCTCATCCGTCGGCTTCAAGTCGATCGGCCCCTATGGGCTCATGCTCGCGTCCGCCGGCGTCCTGTGCTTCTCGATCTACCTCAGCGAGCGTGCGCGGCGCGCAATCGCGAATGCAGGCGCTCAACAGAAAGCGCAGGCTGGTTCCCAGTCAATCAGAGTCGGCGAAACGGCGCGTCGCTGGCTCGGCGGAATCGCCATCGTCGGCAGCAGCCGCTACCTGGTCGGCATCGCAGCACTCGTCGTGCTGATCAACTGGATTACTTCGACCGGCGATTACGTGCTCTCGAACTGGCTCACTGAGATGGCTCGCGAGCAGTCGCCCCAGAATCCGGGCGCGTTCATTGGCGCGTTCATGGGCAGTTATTTCTCCGCGATCACGCTGGTCGGATTCCTGATCCAGCTCTTGCTCGTGTCCCGGATCATCAACGGCGCAGGTCTTTCGCGTGCCCTACTCGTGACGCCCGTCGTCATTCTGGGCGGTTTCTGCCTGATCGGCTTCCTGCCCGTCTTCGCGCTGATGCAGTCGGCGCTCGTCGTCCAGCGAAGCCTCGACTACTCGCTGCTCAATACGACACGGAGCGCCCTCCTCCTGCCGACCACGCGCGACGAGAAGTATCAGGCCAAGACCGCCATCGACACCCTCTTCTATCGTGCGGGCGACCTGCTCTCGACGCTCGGAGTCTTCGTCGGCCTGCAGGTTTTCGACGAACCACGCCAGCAGTTCGTCTGGCTGATCGTTGTCCTGAGCGCCACGATGACTGCGGTCGCCTGGCTCATCGGGCGCGAATACGCCCGCCGCTTGGGTCAAGGCGCTCCCAGCTCACGGGGCAGCGACCTTCCTGTCGGCGACCGGCACACCGTACTGGCTCAGTAGGCGGTCGCGGCGCTTCAACAGCGCGTCGATCTGCTTCTTGTGAAGATAAGGACCAATCGCCGCATCGAGCGATGCCCGGTCGAGCGTCGCAAGTTGCTTCACCAGGGACGGCGGTAGCTGCACGGGGTTCTTGTAGAGAAGCATGGGCTCCTTCGAGTCCGTCGAGAAGGCTCGTGAATGATCGATCAGGACGAGCATCCAGTCGCGCGTGAAGAGCGCATTCTGCTGCGTCCGGTCGGTATTGTTGATCAGCAGGTCAAATACGTTCATCAGGTTGTACTGCGGATTCGCGGGGCACCAGCCTGACGGTTGCAGTTTCTGCTCGAGCATGTGCATGAGGCTGATTGAATCTTCGACCCAGAATTGCAGGATGCCGCGATGCTTGTCGACCGTCCTCGGGACGGCCACCGGCACCATTTCAAGCCCGAGCAGGCGATCTAACCTGTAAGCGGCCAATTCATACTCGAATCGATCCGAGTCGAAGCTGCTCCGGCCAGCGCCTGCGCTTTCGAAGCTCGTGGACAGGCGCTTGAACACCGCGCGCAGCTCGACGCCATCCTTGCGCAGCGTGACGCGTTGCGGTTTGGTAATGCCAGTGTCGAGCTCTTCCACACTGACGATCTCAGCCTCCATGAGCCAGCGCTCGAGCGCATCGTCATCGAGGCCGCGCGGCCGCGAACCCACTTCGCGCGGCGGCATCTGCGGGTTAAAGCGCTGGCCCGGCTGGTCAGCGTAGGCGACACTCCATCGTCCCGACTCGAAGACGAATGCCGATGCTTGACCCTTGTAAACCGGCTCCAGCATGCCGGTGTCGAGCAGGATCACTCGCCCGTCGAATCGGCTGAGGACTTGTCCAGTCGGCGACACGGTGTGGCCTTCGATCACACGCTGCACGCCGAGCTTCCCAAGGGCGTTCTCGAGATTCTCGGTTTCCGTATCGAGATAGCAGAGCGCCTGCCCGCGATACCAGGTCGGACCAGTGGGCGTGAACAGCTCGCCATCCTGTAGATGCGCGATCGTCTCGGACTGTGGAAGGGCCTGCATTGCCGCAAGCGTTTCGGGTCGAATCTGAAATTCGATCGGCCGCACGAGGTTCTGGGCCTCTGCGGTCGAGCGCCAGGTCTCGAGGTAAGTCCGTAGTTGGGTGTGCAATGCCTGGTTGGTCGCTTCGAGCCCGAGGTTTGTCACCATCGGCGACAGCCCGGCGTGCACAAAGGCCGAGTCATTGATGACGATCAGGTATGGCCTTTCCATGAGCCAGCGACCGTACTGCCCATCCGGCGAGAAGGCCTGTTGATGGCTGAAGTAGCCTGCCGGAAACGCCGTGTCGAACTCGGGGCGTAACGCTGCCGGATCCTTCGCGGACACGGCGAGCCATGTGGCCTCGCGCAGCGTCGTGTCTTCGCTGCCCGCGAATGCCGCGTACTCCGCCGGGCTGACATAGCGAAGGTCGCCGACGATGTTCATGATTTCGTGGTTGCCGAGGAGCACGTGCACGGCGCCACCGGCCGCCTTCGCCTCACCCTCCAGCCGCATCAGGAGATCGAGGGCCTTGCGCGAATCCGCGCCGCGATCAAGCAGGTCGCCGAGTCCGACGAGATGCGTATTGCCGCCGCGCCAGCGGAGGGATTGGTCAATGACGGCCGTCTCGCGCAGGAGGGCGACGAGCTGTTCATGCGCACCGTGAACGTCCGCGAATACGACGATTCGATTGACACCATCGAAGCGGTAGGGTGAATCCGCGCCAAGCGATACCGCTGCATGCAGCAGCAGGATCGCGGCGGCAATCAGTTGGCGTCGCATGAGGCGTATCATCGGCTTTTCGCCTGACGTGCACCACCGGGAAAGGCAATGACGACGCTCGCAGGCAAGATGATGCTGCAACGCAGTCCGCTCTTTCGCGGACTGCCTGGACCGTCGCTGGACCGGATCGTCAGCCTCGCCGTGCAGCGCAGCTTCCGGCTCGGGGAGATCATTTTCAGCCAGGGCGATCCGGGCGACGCGCTCTACGCGGTCGTCGCGGGGCGTATTCGCATCAGCTCCGGTACTGCTGACGGGCGCGAAATCTCGCTCAACATCATGGAGCCGGGTGACACCTTCGGTGAAATCGCACTCCTCGATGGGGGCACGCGCACCGCGACGGCTACAGCCAGTGAGGCATCGGAACTCGTCTCGATCCGTCGCGATCACTTTGCCGCCCTGCTGGAACGCGAGCCGCGGGTCGCGCTCGAGCTGCTCAAGCTCTGCGGCGAGCGGCTGCGCTGGACCAGCGGTCTCGTTGAGGACGCGGCGCTCCTCGATGCCGCGGGCCGCCTGGCGAAACGGCTCCTGAGCCTCAGCGAGTTGCATGGCCAGCGGACCAAGGACGGCACGACCCTCAAGATCTCGCAGGAAGACCTCGCGACTTTCCTCGGCGTGTCGCGACAGATCGTCAACCAGTATCTGCAGGGATGGAAAGCCCAGGGCTGGGTCGACCTGGGCCGTGGCAGCGTCACCGTGCGCGACGAAGCGGCAATCCGGCGCGCGGCCCAGGGACGGTAGGACTGGCGCCCCGGGCCGGAGTTGAACCGACGACCTGCCGCTTAGGAGGCGGCCGCTCTATCCACTGAGCTACCGGGGCGGGCCGGAAAATCTTACCCGAGGACCGGCCTCGAAGGCCGGTCCCGGGGTAATCAAACGTCGGATGAGCGGATCAGGCCGCCTAGGCCGCCACGGGGACCGGAATCGGCCGCGGTTCAGCCATCGACTGATCGACTGCGACGGCTGCCTGCTCGACCTTCGCGGCTGTCGTGCTGACGAGCTGGTTGGCCGCTTTTTCCACCTTACGTGTTGCGGCGCGGACGTTCTTTGCCGTGCCGCGGATCGCTGAGCGCGCTTCACGCTTGACGACCCTGACATTCCGGCGCGCAGAACGCGCTGCCTTGCGCACCGTTTTCTTGGCCTGCCGGCCGGCCTTTCGGACTGCCGCCTTGGCCTTCATGCGGACACTTGCCCTGCGAACGACACGGCGGGCTTTGACTGTCCGCTTCGTACGCGCCACCTTCCGACGGACCTGGCGACGCTTGCTCTTGGTCGAGCGGCGTCGCGCGGATTTCGATGACTTCTTTCTCGCTGCCATATGAATTCTCCAGAAAATGCTGACGCCGACACTGGCGTCGCGGCTTGCCACGCCCGGCCCTTCAAGCTAGGCCTGCGGCGGCGCAGTGTCAACGAGAGAAAGGAGGGAAATTGGTGGAGCGGAAGGGGATCGAACCCTCGACCTCTGCATTGCGAACGCAGCGCTCTCCCAGCTGAGCTACCGCCCCACGAAGAGGGGCGGGATTGTAATGAGGCGGCGCCGGGGCAGCAAGCAAGCACCCCTGCGCATGGCGACGCCTCGCCCTGCGTTCGTGTACCTTTGCCGGCCGATGAAGATTCGAATTGCCACGCAGGAAGACCTGCCATTCATTGCAGCGGCAAACGCGGCCCTGGCCACGGAAACCGAGGGTCAGACCCTGGATCCGGGGCTGTTGCGGGCGGGTGTTCAGGCTGTCCTGGATGACCCGAGTCTCGCGCGCTATTACGTCGCCGAGATCGAGGGCAAGGTCGTCGGCCAGTTGATGACAACATTCGAATGGAGCGACTGGCGAAACGGGATGTTCCTGTGGATCCAATCGGTCTACGTGCTGCCTGCGTACCGCGGCAACGGCGTATTCCGTGCACTTTTCGGCCACCTGACCGAGCTGGCGCGTGTCGATTCGCGAATCTGCGGCATCCGCCTCTATGTCGACAGGAGCAACGAGCGGGCACAGGAGGTCTACTCCCGGCTTGGCATGCACCGCTCGAACTACGGCGTCATGGAAACCGTCTACCGTGGACCTGAGTCCCATGAGGAGATGTAGCCATGTTGAAGAACGGGGAAAAAGCGCCGGATTTCGCCCTGCCGGACCAGGACGGCCGAAGCCGCGGTCTCTCGGAGCTCATCGATGGCAAGCCCCTGATCCTCTACTTCTACCCGGCGGATTTCACACCGGGTTGCACGAAGGAGGCCTGCGATCTCCGCGACCTGCATACGAAGATCCTTGCTTCTGGCCTCCGCGTCGTCGGCGTGAGCCCGCAGTCCCCGGTAAGCCACCGCAAGTTCCGGGATGAGCATTCGCTGCCTTTCACGCTGTTGTCGGACGAGAAAAAAGTGGCCATCAAGGCCTTTGACGTCGACGGGCCTCTCGGGATCGGCGTCCGGCGCGCGACCTTCCTGATCGACGGCAAGCAGCGCATCGTGGATGCGGTGCTTGCTGACCTCCGGATCAGCCGGCACCAGGAATTCGTGGAACGTGCGATTGCGGCTAGGGAAGGTCGAAGCGCGTAACGGCGGCGTGGCTGAAGCGGGGTACGGCAACCGCATAGATGATTCCGTACTCAGCTTCCGACATCGGCCCGACGTCGACACCACCCAGCTCATTGACGATCTCGGGCACGGTGTCTGAGTGACCGACGATGAGGACCCGTCCACCCCGATTCTCGGAGAGCGCGCGCTTGGCCGCCGCGGCGGGCTCAGCGGCTGGCACGACGATGACCGGAATCCCGAGGCGGTTCGCGAGGGGCTGAACCGTGTCCTGTGAGCGGCGAAATTCGCTGACGATGATCGCGTCAAGCCCCTGCCCCTTCGGCGCACGACCGAAGAACTGGGCCAGCTCCAGCGCGCGCGCCTCGCCGGCCGGGGCGAGCGGCGGATCCTTGTCGTCAGGGTTGGAAGTCACTTTTTCCGCGTGACGCATGACGAAAACGGTCGTCGTCGAGGCTGCGATCACGAGCCAGAAGCCAAGCGCGATGACAAGGACGCCGGCAAGCGCCGCGAGCCACACGGGGGCCAGCAGGGGCCGGCGTCGCAGGCTCGCGTATTCTTTGCGCATGCCGCGAATGATAGCGCGCCCTTGGGTCCTCCTGCTCGCAGCGGGCGCTTCCCGCCGCTTCGGCAGTCCGAAGCAGCTTGCGCGCATCGGGGGCGAATCCCTGCTCCGTCGCATGGCGCGCGTCGCAATCGCGGTCGCGCCGGGGCGATGCGTGGTTGTCCTCGGTGCGGCGGCCCCCCGACTGAGGCGCGAACTGCGTAGGCTGCCCGTCACGATCGTCGTCAATGGGCAATGGCGGAAAGGGCTTTCCCGATCGATCGCCGCGGGTATTGACGCACTGCCCCAGAGCGCGCGCGCAGCGCTGATCCTGCTGGTCGACCAGGCCGCGATCGGCCCTGCCGAACTCGAACTGCTGTCCGCCGCGTGGCGCAAGTCACCGCGCTCCATCGTCGCGGCTCGCGCCGGCGGCGTACTGGGTCCGCCGGCCATCCTGCCCCGGCACCTCTTTCGGGATCTGCGGCGCCTGCGCGGAGATCGGGGGGCGCGAGAGTTGTTGCGCGATCCTTTGCGCCGCGTGATCGCCTTTGAGATCCCGGGCGCCGCAGCCGACATCGACCGGCCGGCAGACCTCGCCCGGATCAGGGGCGGGCGAGTTCGCGCCCGAACTCCGTGATCCGCTCGATCGTCTCGCGAACGTCGTCCCAGGTCGTCTGGTGCGACATGATGCAGAGACGCAGTGAGTACAGGCCGCGCAGCCGCGTCGAAGAAATCATGGCGGTGCGCGAGGCGATCACGCGTGCCTGCAACGCCTCGTTCAACTTGTCGATGCGCTCTTGTGACCACGCGTCGCCGGCGGGCCGGTAGCGGAAACACAGCACGCCGAGCGAGGGCGGGCTCAAGAGCTCCAGGCCAGGAGTTCTCGCGACCAGCCTGCCCGCCTCATCCGCGTACTCGATGGCACGCCGGATCGCCTCACGAAAGCGGGCGAGCCCAAAAGTCTGGATCGACATCCGGACTTTGAGCGCACGAAACGAGCGCGTGAGCTGGTAACCGCGGTTGGCATTGCCGCGAGCATGACCAGGTATCGAGCGGCCCCACCGCTTGGGTGGGGCCGCGTTCATGTGCTTCGATCAGGCTTGTGTTGATTCCTACTCGTTCTGGCTGGGATTGACGGTCGCGCTGGCCTCGGGCACCGCTACCTTGGACGGATTGCTGCTCAGTGGTTGCAAGGTCTGAGCGGTCGCTGCGGGCGGTGGCAGGCAATTGGGGTTGCCGCCACGGTAGCGCGCGTATCTGAGATTGAACCTGGCTACCCTGTTATCCAGGTCAAAATAACTGACGACTACGGTGTACCAACCGGTAAATGGAACCGGATCCAAGGTGAACAATGGTCGAAAATCCCCGCCAACAAAGTCGCGGTCGTCATTGATCCCGGCAAGATTTACGGATGGACTGATCAGGACCAACGCCATGTCTTCCGTCTGCTCGTCGATATCAAGCCTGAGGCATTCATCCACTGCTGCGAAAACCTGGACGATGAATGGTTCGGCCCTCTGGTGAATACCCCGGATCGACATACCCCCGCAATTGATCGTGGTGCAGCCAGCCCTTAGGGACTCGAGTTGAGGGCCCGCCCAGGCAGAGCTTGTCGCTATCAAGGCACCCGCGATCACCCAACACAACTTTCTTGCCATTTGCTTTCTCCCATTGGCTTTCAGGAGCTAGATCAACGCCCCGACGGGAACCCCTCCTGTAGACGCCCACTCCCACGGTACTCCTTCCAGATACTGATTTGTTTGAATGGCGGAGAGGGTGAGATTCGAACTCACGAGCCCCGTGAAGGGCTGCCGGTTTTCAAGACCGGTGCATTCAACCGCTCTGCCACCTCTCCGATGTGCCGAACTGTTGCCCGGGCGGGATTCTAACGGCTTCGCCAGGCGGTTGAATTGAACAAGCGGTGCCCATATACGGTACTTCCCCCAAGCGGCAGCCGCCGGCCCGAGTCACTATAATGTGGTGGTTGCCGGCAAGCCGGGAAAGAGGTTAAGGCCATGGAACGCAACCCAATCGCAATTACGACGCGTACCGAAGTCCGCGAATCCCCGCTCGCGACCAACAAGGTCCTGCGGAACACCTATATGCTGCTTTCGGCCACGCTCGCCTTCAGCGCGATCGTCGCCGGCATCGCCTATGCGCTGAACCTTCCCTTCCTCAGCCCCTGGTTCACGCTGATCGTCTACTTCGCGCTCCTGTACGCCGTGCACAAGACCGCCGACAGCGCCTGGGGCCTGCTGTCCGTCTTTGCGTTGACCGGTTTCCTCGGTTTCACGCTTGGGCCGATCCTCAGCCTGTATGTACAGGCAATACCGAATGGCCACGAGGTCATCATGACGGCGTTCGGCATTACGGCAATTGCCTTCGTCGGCCTCTCCGCCTACGCAATCAAGAGCGGTCGCCGGTTCTCGTTCATGGGCGGGTTCCTGGCGATCGGCATCCTGACCGCGTTCCTTCTGGGACTGGCTGCTCTCGCTTTCTCGATGCCGATGGTCTCGCTGGCCGTCTCGGGTGTATTCGTGCTGCTGATGACCGGCCTCATCCTCTACCAGACCGGCGAGATCGTGCATGGCGGCGAGACGAACTACATCCATGCGACGGTGACGCTGTACGTCGCCATCTACAACATGTTCACGAGCCTCCTGCACCTGCTCGGGATGTCGAGCGACGAGTGATCAGGCTGGCTTGAGGCGGTCGACGCCTCCGAGATACGTGCGGAGCACGTCGGGAACGACGACGCTGCCATCCGACTGCTGGTAGTTCTCGAGCACGGCCACGAGCGCCCGGCCGACGGCGACTCCTGAACCATTGAGCGTGTGGACAGGTTCCGGCTTGCCAGTTGCCGGGTTCCTCCAGCGAGCCTGCATGCGCCGGGCCTGGAAGGCCTCGCAGTTGCTGCACGAGGAAATCTCGCGATACGCGGCCTGCGCCGGCAGCCAGACTTCGAGATCGTAGGTCTTCGCGCTTGCGAACCCGATGTCGCCGGACGAGAGCGCGACCACGCGGTACGGCAGCTCGAGCCGTTCGAGAACCTTCTCGGCATGCGCCGTGAGTTCCTCGAGGGCGCGGTAGGAATCCTCCGGGCGGACAATCTGGACAAGTTCCACCTTGTCGAACTGGTGCTGCCGGATCAGGCCGCGCGTGTCCTTGCCGTAAGAGCCCGCTTCCGAGCGAAAGCATGGCGTATGGGCGACGAGCTTCAGGGGCAGCTCGGTTGAATCGAAAATTCGGTCGCCGGCAAGGTTTGTCAGCGGGACCTCCGCCGTCGGAATCAGGAACATCTCGCTCTCCGACGTCTCGCGCGCCAGCTTGAAGAGGTCCTGCTCGAACTTCGGCAGCTGGCCGGTGCCGGTGAGCGCTCTTCTGGTCACGAGATAGGGCACCCAGGCCTCGCGATAACCGTGCTCGCGCTGGTGCAGATCCAACATGAACTGCGCGAGCGCGCGGTGCAGGCTTGCGACCGGACCCGTGAGGACCGCGAACCGCGCCCCGGAAATTCGGCTTGCGGCGGCCGGGTCGACACCGCCAAGCCCTTCGGCAATGGCCACGTGATCCGCGGCCGCAAAATCGAAACGCCGCGGCTCGCCGCAACGTCGGACTTCGACGTTCGCGGACTCATCCCTGCCCGACGGCACGCTCTCGTGGATCAGGTTCGGCAGGTCGAGCAGCAAGCGGTCGAGTTCCGCCTGCAGGCTCACGAGTTCCTGCTCGGCTTTCGCGAGCCGCCCGCCGAGAGACTCGACTTCGGCCAGAAGCGGCGCCATGTCCTGTCCCTGGGCCTTCGCGTTGCCGATCGCCCTCGATCGCGTGTTGCGCTCGTTGCGCAACGCATCGACGGCAACCTGGGCCTCCTTGCGGCGTGCTTCCAGTGCCGTGAACTGCGCGAGGTCGAGCGCGAATCCCCTGCGGGCAAGATTGGCGGATACGCCCTGCGGATCGGACCGGAGTTGCCGTACGTCAAGCATTGCCGTCGTTCCGTTCTGTCACCCCTCGCGCCCTCGATTCCGCACCCCGGCGTATGCGCTCGAGGGTTTCCCGCAGCTTGAGTTCGAGCCCGCGCGGAACCGGCTCGTAATACTGGCGGGGCTCCATCGTAGCCGGGAAATGGGTCTGCCCGGGCGCGAGCGCTTCCGGCTCGTCGTGCGCATAGCGATAGCCCTTGCCGTATCCGATATCCTTCATGAGGCGCGTCGGCGCATTACGCAGGTGCAACGGCACATCGAGCGTACCGAGAGTTTCTGCATCCTGCATGGCGGCTTCGAATGCCGTATAGACCGCATTGCTCTTCGGCGCGAGCGCCAGGAACACGCAGGCCTGCGCGAGCGCCAGCTCCCCTTCCGGGCTTCCGAGTCGATCGTAAGTATCCCAGGCGGCAAGCGTCAGCGTGAGCGCACGCGGATCGGCATTGCCGATGTCCTCGCTCGCCATGCGCACCAGACGACGAGCGATGAAGCCGGGATCGCAGCCACCGTCCAGCATGCGGCATAGCCAATAGAGCGAGGCGTCCGCATCACTGTCTCGCACCGACTTGTGGAGCGCCGAAATCTGGTCGTAGAACAGCTCGCCGCGCTTGTCGAAGCGTCGATGCCCGCCGGCAGTCGCTTCTCGAACGATTTCCAGCGTGATCATTCCGGGTGATTCGGAATCCGTCGCGAGGTCGGCCGCGACCTCGAGCAGGTTCAGGGCGCGGCGCGCGTCCCCGTCGGCCGCGTCAGCGAGGAGCGCAATTGATTCCTGCGGCGCCGACAGCCCGCCCGCGCCGAGCCCCCGCTCCGGTTCCGCGAGCGCTCGTTCGAGGAGACCCGAGAGCTCGGCTGTCGTCAGCGCTTTCAGCAGGTAGACGCGGGCACGGGAGAGCAGCGCGGAATTGAGCTCGAACGAAGGGTTCTCGGTCGTCGCGCCGATGAATACGAGTGTGCCGTCCTCGACGAACGGGAGGAATGTGTCCTGCTGTCCCTTGTTGAAGCGATGGACCTCGTCCAGGAAAAGCACGGTCGGCGGGCCGCCGGCGCGGCGCGATGCCTGGGCCTCGTCCACCGCGTCGCGAATGTCTCTCACGCCCGCGACGACCGCCGAAAACGCAATGAAGTTCGCCTTGCAGGATTGCGCTGCGAGGCGGGCAAGCGTCGTCTTGCCGCTGCCCGGCGGTCCCCAGAGAACCATCGAGTGAGCAACGCCGTCCGTCAACAGGCGATGAAGCGGCCTTCCCGGCGCGAGCAGATGGGACTGACCCGCGAACTCCGCCAGCGTCCGCGGCCGCATGCGATCCGCAAGCGGGCGATAGCCGGTTTGCGGTGAATCGATCGGCAGTTCCACTTGCTTGCGCACGATCAGCGGATTCTATCCGCTCACGGACTTTCTCAGGATGATCGGCGGCGGTCGAGCCTCGCGAACGCGCGAAGGCCCCATCCGGCTCGACCGGAGCCGGCGACGAGCCAGGCCGTCAGGATGCCCGAAACATTGGCCAGCATGTCGCCCCACTCCGCAGCACGATGGACGGTCAGGAGCGCTTGCGCGATCTCGAGCGCGGCACCGAGAAGGGCGCAACGGAGCATTGTCCGCCACAGCCGCTCGGGGGAAGAAATACCTGAACCCAGCAGTGCGAGAGTCAGGTAGGCAATGTAGTGGCCGACCTTGTCAGAAAAGTCTGCGTCGGGAATCAACGGGCTCGGCGCGAGGCTCGCGGCGATGATGACTGCGACCAGGATGAGGATCGCCAGGGTCCAGAGGTGGCGAAGCGTGCTTTCGGTCAAGGGGCGGCCGCCGGCGCGCGACCCACGACATCGACCCCGGGCGGCGCAGTAAAGCTGAAAGTGGCGGGATCGAACCGCGGATTGCGCTCGAGCTTGTCAAAGACGAGGCGGGTCGTCTGGCCGAGGCGGTCGACGAGCGTCATGCGGCGCAGCTGACCCGCTGCGATGCCGACACGCATTTCGCGAAAGTCTCCATCCGCATTCCGCGGCGTAAGCCTGCTCCACGTCAGGCCGTCCTCCTGCCCATCGTCCGCGATCTCAAACTCGGCACGAAGGTCGCCCTTGCCCGACAGCAGGAGTGCCGGTGTTCCGACAAGTGTCTCCGCGGCGGAGTGGATGGTTACTTGCGAGAGGTCGATGTCATGGAACCAGACAGTCGTGCCGTCGGAGACAATCAACTGCGCCGGTACGCGATAGTCCCAACGAAACCGCCCGGGACGTGAAAGGGCGACCGTGCCCTCGGCCGATTCGGTGACGACGCCTTTCGCGTCCGTGACGGTCTGGCGAAACTCGGCTTTCAGGCCAGCCAACTCGCCCAGGACGGCTTCGAGGCGCTCTGTGGCTTTCGCGTCGGCCGTCGCGTCCGCATCGGCGATCCAGGGAAGCAGCATCGACGCAATCGCCAGCATTACGCTTTTCATCAGGATTCCGGCGGGGGCGGCGCCAGCACTTCGCGGCTGCCGTTCGACTGCAGGGGCCCGACGAGCCCCGCCGCTTCCATCGATTCCACGAGGCGCGCGGCGCGGTTGTAGCCGATCTTGAGGCGACGCTGGACACCCGACACGGAGGCACGCCGGGATTCCGTCACGATTCGAACCGCCTCGTCGTACAGCGGATCCTGCTCGCCATCCGCATCGCCTTCGCCACCGGCGCTGCCGCCCTCGTCAGGCAGGCCCGGCACACTCTCCGGCGGCCCGGTCAAGACCTCTTCCACATAGACCGGCGCGCTGCCGCCCTTCAGCGACTCGACAACCGCGTGCACCTCGCGGTCGGAAACGAATGCGCCATGGACGCGATCGGGTGTCGACGTGCCCGGTGGCAGGTAAAGCATGTCGCCATGGCTCAACAGCGATTCGGCGCCGTTCTGGTCGAGGATCGTGCGCGAATCGACTTTCGCCGATACCTGGAACGCGATCCGCGCAGGGATGTTGGCCTTGATGAGGCCGGTGATCACGTCGACGGACGGTCGCTGTGTCGCAAGTACGAGGTGGATGCCCGATGCGCGCGCCTTTTGCGCGAGGCGCGCGACCAACTCCTCGACCTTCTTGCCGACGATCAACATGAGGTCCGCGAGCTCGTCGATCACGACCACGATGAACGGCACGGGTTGCAACGACGGCACCTCGCCCTCGAACTTGCCGGCCGCCAGCAGCCGCGCAATCATGGGATCGGGAATCGGCCTGCCTGCCTCGTTTGCTTCGCGGACCTTGCGATTGAACCCGGCGAGGTTGCGCACGCCGAGAGCCTTCATCAGGTGATAGCGCCGGTCCATTTCCGCGACGCACCAGCGGAGCGCGTTCGCTGCGTGTTTCATGTCCGTGACGACGGGGGCAAGCAGGTGCGGGATGCCCTCGTAAACCGAAAGCTCGAGCATCTTCGGATCGATCAGAATGAGCCGTACGTGCTCGGCCGAGCTCTTGTAAAGGAGCGAGAGCACCATCGCGTTGATCGCGACCGACTTGCCGGAACCCGTCGTGCCGGCGATCAGCAGGTGCGGCATCTTCGCGAGATCGGCTACCACCGGCGCACCGCCAATGTCCTTGCCAAGCGCAAGGGCGAGCGGGGATGCCAGCTCGTCGTAGGCACGCGAGCGGAGAATCTCACCGAGAGTCACGAGCTCGCGCGACTCGTTCGGTATCTCGAGACCGACGACCGACTTGCCCGGAATGACTTCCACGACTCGGACGCTGATGGCCGAGAGTGCACGCGCGAGATCCTTGGCGAGCCCACTGATCTGGCTCACCTTCACCCCGGGAGCCGGCTTCAGCTCGAAACGCGTGATGACGGGGCCCGGCTGCACCGCGACGACCTCCACATCGATGCCGAAGTCCTTCAGCTTGATCTCGACGAGGCGCGAGATCGCGTCGAGCGCCTCGGGCGAATACGTCTTCTCGCGCACCGGGGGCTCGTCGAGCAGCTTCAGTTCCGGCAGGTCGCGCGAGGGCGGCTTGGCGAAGAGTGGAACCTGTTTTTCCTTCTCGACGCGCCTGCTTGGCTCTGCCGCAACGGGCGGCGCGGGAAGGTCGATGCGCGGCGGCGTGCGCTTTTCCGCCCTCTTCTGCACTTCGCGCACGGCGGTTTCCCGGGCCTCTCGCGACTCCCGCCCCACCGCGTGGTCACGGGATGTCGCGAGGCGCGCGCGTATCGCCGCGGCGCCCTGGAGCACCCAATGACCGAGGTAGTCCATGATCGTCAGCCAGGAAACACCCGTGAAGAGGTGGACACTCGCGAACCACAGCGCAAGCAGCACGATTGTGGCGCCGAGTAGAGAGGCTACTTGCGCGAGGCTCTCGCCGATGAGGCTGCCGAGGATGCCGCCGGCGCCTGCGGGCAGTGCGCCGCCGGAGAAGTGAAGGGCCGCAAGCCCGCAACTCGCCGCAAGCGCGGCAACGAGTCCACTGATGCGAAGCGCGATCGTCGACCGGCCCTGTCCCGGCTCTCCGGGCTGGCGCTTGAATCCTGACCAGGCCGTAAATGCGGTCGCGATCGGAAACAGGAAAGCGGGCCAACCGAACAGCAGGAAGAATGCGCTTGCAAGCCAGGCGCCCAGCGGCCCGATCAGGTTGCTGACCTGCCCCGGCTCTCCCGTGTAGCTATAGCTGCGGTCGGAAGCGTCAAAGCTCGCGAGCGCGATCAGCATCACGAGCGCGAGCGCCATGAGGAGCCAGAAAAGCGCCTCGCGCAGCGCACGCGCGAAGACCGGATCGAGCTTTGCGTCCGGGCGCATGGCGTCAGTTGCGGTCTTCGACACGGGTCAGAATCCTGATAAGGAAAAAGTCATAAGCAGTTGATTATAAGAGCGTTGCAAATCGAGCAGCAAGCACCCATGCTCGAAAGCCTGCGAGCGCGAGGCGCGCGCTCGATGCGGAGAAGACTATACATGACGCCCCCTCGTCACTCGCGCTTGATCATCCTCGGATCCGGCCCGGCGGGATACTCGGCGGCGGTCTACGCCGCGCGCGCGAATCGCAAACCACTCCTGATCGCCGGACTTCAGCCGGGCGGCCAGCTCATGACGACGACCGAAGTCGACAATTGGCCGGGCGATGTCGAGGGCCTGCTGGGCCCGGTCCTCATGGACCGCATGCGCCGTCACGCCGAGCGATTTGGCGTCGAGGTCGTCTCCGATCATGTTGCAAAGGTCGAACTGGCCAGGCGCCCGTTTCTCCTGATCGGCGAGAATGCGGAGTACACCTGCGATTCGCTCATCATTGCGACCGGCGCATCCGCCCGCTATCTGGGCCTCGATTCAGAAACCGAATTCCGCGGCCGCGGAGTTTCCGCTTGTGCAACATGCGACGGATTTTTCTACCGCGGCCAGAAAGTCGCTGTCGTGGGCGGCGGCAACACGGCTGTCGAGGAAGCGATCTACCTGACCAACATCGCCTCGCATGTCACGCTCGTGCATCGACGCGACAAACTTCGCGCCGAAGCGATCCTCCAGGACCGGCTCCGCGCACTCGCGGACCAGGGCAAGGTCTCGTTCCTGTGGGATCACGCTGTCGATGAAGTCCTCGGGAGCGCGCAAGGCGTGACGGGCGTCCGCGTGCGGTCGACGAAGGACAAGTCGCCGCGCGACCTCACTGTCACCGGGCTCTTCATCGCGATCGGCCATACGCCGAACACCGAACTTTTTCAGGGGCAGCTCGCCATGAAGGACGGCTACATCACCGTCAAGTCGGGAGCAGCGGGCGACGCCACCGCGACGAGCATCGCTGGCGTATTTGCCGCAGGTGACGTGGCGGATCACGTGTACCGTCAGGCCGTGACTTCCGCAGGCACGGGCTGCATGGCCGCGCTCGACGCCGACCGCTATCTCGAGCGGCTCGCCACCGCCTGACCTCGTGGAAACGCGCATCGCAGGAACGCTCGCCGACGTGGACGGGGCCGAGTGGAATGCCTTGCCCGGTGCCCAGCTGCCGTTCCTCCGCCACGAATTCCTCCTGGCGATGGAGGAATCCGGATGTGCCACGCCCGAAACGGGCTGGGAAGCGAACCATATCCTTCTGACCGGTCGTGACGGCCGGCTCTGCGGCGCCTTGCCGCTGTACCTGAAGTCGCACTCCTGGGGCGAGTTCGTGTTCGACATTGCCTGGGCCGATGCCTACCACCGGGCGGGCCTTCGTTATTACCCGCGGCTCGTGTCCGCCGTGCCCTTCACGCCTGCGACCGGGCCCCGCCTGCTTGCGGACGATGCTGACGTCCGCGCAAGCCTGGTCGCTGCGGCCCGCAGGCAGATGCAGGCGCTCGGCGTCTCCTCGCTCCACTTCCTCTTTCCGGGGGAGCGCGACCGGGCATTGCTCGAAACCACGGGACTGCTGCCGCGTCTCGACTGCCAGTTCCATTGGCGAAACGAAGATTACGCTTCATTCGAGGATTTTCTCGCCAGCTTCAAATCCGAGAAACGCAAGAAGCTTCGCCGCGAGCGGCGCCGCGTGAGCGAGGCGGGCATCGAGTGCCGGACGCTTCACGGCGGCGACCTCGATGAAGCGACGATCGACGTCGTTTACCGGCTGCACGCCATGACCTTTGCTCGCTACGGCCATGCGCCCTATCTCAATCGCGCGTTCTTTGACCGGATCGCCCGCACGATGCCGGATGCACTCGTCGTCGAGCTGGCATCAATGCACGGTGATCCGGTCGCCTGCGCGATTTCGCTTCGGGGCCAGGACACGCTCTATGGCCGTTACTGGGGTGCGAGCGGCGACTTTCACAGCCTGCACTTCGAGCTCTGCTATTACCGCGGCATCGAGTACTGCATCCGCGAGCGCCTCGGCCGATTCGAGCCGGGGACGCAAGGCGAGCACAAGCTGCTGCGCGGCTTCCTGCCGACACCGGTCTGGTCGATGCACGAGATTGCCGACAGCCGCTTCGGCGCCGCCATCGGCGAGTGGCTCGAGCGCGAACGCGCCGGGCGCCGCACCTGGCTTATGCAAGCCGCAACCCACCTGCCCTTCCGGCGAAGCGACATCCCGGCTAGGCTCGATCCTGATGTCCGGCATCGCCTGGCTACAAAAGACTGACTCGCCCTCGGCACTGCCGCCGACATCGCGCGCACTCACCGAACCGAATGGCCTCCTCGCCGTCGGTGGCGCGCTGACGCCCGAATGGCTGATCCACGCTTATCGCCACGGCGTGTTTCCCTGGTACTCGGCCGAGCAGCCGATTCTCTGGTGGGCACCGGATCCGCGCGCCGTGCTGCTTCCGTCCGAGTTCAGGATTTCGCGGAGCCTCGCCCGCTCAATCAAGAAGCGGGGCTACGAGACCCGCGTCAACACCGCCTTCACCGAGGTCATCGAGGCCTGTGCCGGGCCGCGTCGCGGCATGCCGGGCACCTGGATCACGCGCGAGATGCACGAAGCCTACGTGCTGCTGCATCGCCGCGGACTCGCGCATTCCTTCGAGACCTGGCACGAAGGCCGGCTCATCGGCGGCCTCTACGGGGTCGCGCTCGGCCGCATGTTCTTCGGCGAATCCATGTTCACCCGCGAAACCGACGCATCGAAGGTCGCGCTCGCGCGAATGGTGGCCGAATGCGCCGCGCGGAACGTGCCACTGATCGACTGCCAGATGCCAAGCCCGCACCTCACGAGCCTCGGCAGCCGCAGCATTCCACGCTGGGAATTCGAGTCGCGACTCACCGCCCTGATCGACTCGCGCGTGCCCGTGTGGCGCCAATGAAACAGTCAATTGCGCCTGCGGGCCGCGTGCGGCACAATCCGCGCGGTTTCCGCTACAGCACCGGGGCAGAATGGCGAAGGAAGAGGCAATCCAGATGGAAGGCGAGGTCGTCGAGACCCTGCCGAACACGACGTTCCGCGTGCGCCTCCAGAACGACCATGTCGTGACTGCCCACATCTCCGGAAAGATGAGGAAGCACTACATCCGGATCCTGACGGGAGACACCGTCACCGTGGAACTGACGCCCTACGACCTCACGAAGGGCCGCATCATCTACCGCGCGCGCTGAAACGAAGGGGACGCACCCCTTCATATTCGTGGAGGGGCGCGTCCCCTTCGAGAATATGAAGGGGTGCGTCCCCTTCGTTTCATTCCTGGCCGAGCAGCTCCGGCGCCTTTGCGGGCCGGATATCGAGAGTGAGTCCCTCGCCTCCGGGTGCAAGTGAGACGAGGACACTGCCGCCGCCCGCGAGGCGGCCGAACAGGAGTTCCTCTGCGAGCGGCCGCTTGACGTGCTCCTGGAGTACGCGCGCCATCGGCCGTGCACCCATCTTCGGATCGTAGCCGCGCGCCGCAATCCAGCGGCGAGCGTCGTCGTCCACGGACAGCGAGACTCCTTTCTGCTCGAGCTGGGCCTCGATTTCGATCACGAGCTTGTCGACCACGCGCTCGATCGTCGGTCCGTCGAGCGGCGCGAACTGGATGATTGCATCGATGCGATTTCGGAACTCCGGCGAGAAGATGCGGCGCACGGCTTCCATGCCATCGGTCGCGTGGTCCTGCAGGGTGAATCCGATGCTTGAGCGGCTCATTTCAGAGGCGCCGGCATTCGTCGTCATCACTATGATCACGTGCCGGAAGTCGGCCTTCCGCCCGTTGTTGTCCGTGAGCGTGCCGTGGTCCATGACCTGCAGCAGGAGGTTGAACACGTCGGGGTGCGCCTTCTCGATCTCGTCGAGCAGCAGCACGCAATGCGGCTGCTTCGCGATCGCCTCGGTGAGCAGCCCACCCTGGTCGAATCCGACGTAGCCGGGCGGCGCGCCGATCAGGCGCGAGACCGTATGACGTTCCATGTATTCCGACATGTCGAAACGCAGGAACTCGACGCCGAGCGCGATTGCGAGCTGGCGAGTGACCTCGGTCTTGCCGACACCCGTCGGGCCGGCGAATAGGAAGCTGCCGACCGGGTGGCGATCGTCACTGAGGCCTGCGCGCGCCATCTTGATCGCGGCACCCAGCGCATCGATCGCCGCGTCCTGTCCGAAGATCACGAGCTTGAGGTTCCGCTGCAGGTTCGCGAGCACTTCGCGATCCGATGTCGAGACGTTCTTTGCCGGAATGCGCGCAATCCGTGCGACCACCGCCTCGATGTGGGCGACATTCACGGTGGTCTCGCGCTCTGCCTGTGGCTTGAGCCGCAACGAGGCGCCTGCCTCATCGACCACGTCGATCGCCTTGTCCGGCAGGTGGCGATCATTGATGTGACGCTCGGCGAGCTCGGCTGCAGCCACCAGCGCGTCATCCGCATAAGTGATTCCGTGATGCTCCTCGAAGCGGGTCTTGAGTCCGCGCAGGATCTCGATCGTCTCCGCGATGGAGGGCTCGACCACGTCGATCTTCTGGAAGCGCCGCGCCAGAGCATGGTCCTTTTCGAAAATCCCGCGATATTCCTGGTAAGTGGTCGAGCCGATGCAGCGGAGCTCGCCGCTCGCAAGCACGGGCTTGATGAGGTTTGAGGCATCCATCACGCCGCCCGAGGCAGCGCCTGCGCCGATCACAGTGTGGATCTCGTCGATGAAGAGGATCGCACCCGGTTTTTTCTTGAGTTCGCTGACGACACCCTTGAGTCGCTTCTCGAAGTCACCGCGGTACTTCGTGCCTGCGATCAGGGCGCCCATGTCCAGGGCAAAAATGGTGCAGTCTGCGAGCACATCGGGGACTTTCTTCTCGACGACGAGGCGCGCCAGGCCCTCGGCAATTGCAGTCTTGCCGACGCCCGCTTCGCCGACGTAGAGCGGGTTGTTCTTGCGGCGCCGGCACAGGATCTCGATGGTGCGTTGTACCTCGAGCTGGCGTCCGATCAGCGGGTCAACCCGGCCGGCTATCGCCTGGGCATTCAGGTTGACGGTGTATTTCTCGAGTGCGGCGGTACCGCTGTCGTCGGCGGACTCGCGCTCTCCGGCGGCGCCTTCCTCGCGCGCCGCTTCCCGGCCCTCGCCCGAGGACGGCAGTCCGTGCGAGATGAAATTGACGATGTCGAGCCGCGTGACGTCCTGCAGTGAAAGCAGATAGGCCGCGTGCGACTGCTTTTCGCTGAAGATCGCGACCAGCACGTTCGCGACGGTAACTTCCTTCTTGCCGCTCGACTGCACGTTGAAGACGGCACGCTGCAGCACGCGCTGGAATCCCAGCGTCGGCTGCACCTCGCGGTCGTCCTCGGCGGCGAGCGCGGGCGTTGTCTCGTCGATGAATTTCTGGAGCTCGCCCTGAAGCCGCGCGATGTCGGCGCCGCAGGCCTTCAGGATCTCGCGCACGCGCGGCGCGTCGAGTATCGACAGAAGCAGGTGCTCCACGGTCATGTACTCATGACGCGCGTCGCGGGCCTTCTGGTAGGCCTCGTTCAGGCAGTACTCGAGCTCACTCGAAAGCAATCAATTCTCCTCCATCGTGCAGAGCAGCGGGTGTTGGTGCTGCCTTGCGTATGTCATCACCTGCGCTACCTTGGTCTCCGCAATCTCGAAAGTGAACACCCCGCAGACGCCCTTGCCCTTCGTGTGGACTTCGAGCATCACGCGGGTCGCCCGCATCCGGTCGAGGCTGAAGATCCGCTCAAGCACGTCGACCACGAATTCCATCGGCGTGTAGTCGTCATTCAGCAACACCACCTGGTAGAGGGGCGGCTTGCGCAGCTTCGGCTGCGCCTCCTCGACCACGAGGTCCAAGCCACCCCGCCCGATATCCCGTTCCTTGTCTCCGGCCACCGCTTTCTGTCCGTCCTTCGCCTTCGGCTCATTTATAGGGTTCGAATGCCCGCCGCACAAGTGACACAGGCGTCATTCGCCAAATGGCGACACCACTGCAAGCCCAGTTTGAGAAGTGTCGCACAAGTGCCCGCCATTGCTTCGGTTTCCGGCACCTATTCGCCTTGTGGCCGCGCGCCGCCAACCCGTATCATGGCGCGGTTTCCCGGGCTCGCGGACCAGACACCGGATGCAGCTAGTCGATCGTATCGTCGCGCCATGGCGCCGCCCGGCGGGCGGCGCGGCCCCGGGTCTCGCCGGAGCGGCGCCGACGATCGTGAGCGTCATCCTGATCGTCGTGATTGCCGGGCAGCTCGCGGCCCTCCTATGGCGGTCACTCGGCTCTTCGGAGCAGGACGAGGTGACGCCCGCACCGCTGGTGCAGCCGAAGACGCCGGCCGTCGACCTCACCGCCATCGTGAATGCGCACCTTTTCGGAGTCGCCGCCGATTCCGGCGACCCATCCAATGCACCGGCGACGTCGGCGAACTTGGCGCTCGCTGGCACGCTCGCGGGGCGCGAACCCGAACAGGGCTGGGCAATCATCGCTGCCACCGGTCAACCGGCGCGCGTCTATGCAACCGGTGCGTCACTCCCCGGCGGTTCCAAACTCTTCGCCGTCTACCCGGATCGCGTAATCCTCGATCGCAGCGGTTCGCGCGAATCGCTGCTGCTGCCGCGCCTGTCCGGCGGCACGGGAGCCGCACCACCGCGAGTCGCGGGCCTGCCGAGTGCTGCGGCATCCAACGCCACGCTCGCCGACAGCGTGCGCCAATTACTCGTGCAGAATCCCTCGGCAGGCGGAGATCTGCTTCGCCCGCAGCCGGTTTTCGCAGGCGGGTCGCTCCGCGGCTATCGCGTTTACCCCGGACGTAATCGAGCGCAGTTCTCAAAACTCGGGCTCCAGCCGGGCGATCTCGTGATGGCCGTGAATGGCGCAGCGCTCGATGACCCGAATCGGGGCCTCGAGATCCTGCGCGGGATCGGCCAGGGCTCCGCCGTCACGCTGACGATCGACCGCGGCGGCCAGCAGCAACAGATCACCGTCGACCCGGCGGCAGTTGCCGAGGACTTGCAGACGCCAGCCGAAGAACAAGAGGCTGAAGAACAACAAGAAGACGAGTCAGAAGAGGCAACCGAGTGAAGGCCGCTCCCAAAGGAACGACTCCATGATGCGATTCATCCGGTTGGCCGTGCTGCTCGGATGGGCCTTGCCGCTTGCGGCCGCAGCACAGCAGGGAGCCCAGATCACGCCTAATTACAAGGACGCTGACCTCGGACAGGTAATCGAGGCGGTCAGCCAGGTGACCGGCAAGAATTTCATCGTGGATCCCCGGGTCCGGGCGCAGGTCACGATGCTTTCGACGGCACCGATGAGCCCGGCAGCCTTCTACGAAGCTTTCCTCGCCATCCTGCAGGTCCATGGTTACATCGCCGTGCCGTCCGGCGCGGTGATCAAGATCATGCCGGACGCCACCGCGCGGCAGGTGCCCGCGAACGACCTGCCGGACCGCGTCAGCTCCACCTCCGACGAGATCGTCACCCAGGTCGTCCAGGTTCGAAACGTTTCCGCCGGGCAGCTCGTCCCGATCCTCCGCCCGATGATGCCGCAGTCCGCGCATCTCGCCGCCTACCCGGCCGCCAACATGCTGATCATCTCGGACCGCGCCTCGAACGTGAGCCGGATCGTCCGCATCGTCCAGCGCATCGACCACAGCGGCGATGGCGACTTCGAGTTGATCCGCCTCGAGCATGCGTCCGCGAACGAAATCGTTCGCGTCATCAACTCCCTCGCCGCTGCCCAGGGTGCCGAGGCGGCAGGTGGCTCGCGTATCGTCGCCGACGAACGCACGAACAGCGTGCTGGTGAGTGGCGAGCAGTCGCAGCGCCTGCGATACCGCACGCTCATCACCCACCTCGACACGCCGCTCGAGGCCGGCGGTGACACGCAGGTCCGTTACCTGCGCTACGCCGACGCCGAGAAGCTCGCCGCCAAGCTCAAGGAACAGTCGGGCGCGACGGTCGCTGCTGCCGGGGGCCAGGCCGCAGCGCAGGCGGCCGCGGCTGGCGGCGCCGACAAGTCGGTGACGATCTGGGCGGATCCCGAGACCAATGCGCTCGTGATGACTGCTCCGCCAAAAACAATGCGCTCACTCATGGCGGTTATCGACCGGCTCGACGTGCGCCGCGCGCAGGTGATCATCGAGGCGATGCTCGTCGAGGTGTCGACCGACGCCGCGCGGGACCTCGGCGTCAATTGGGTCGTCGATGCCTCGGGCGACAACCTGCTCGTCGGCCTTTTCAACCAGCCGATCGCCGGCACCAGCATCTCGGACATTGCCGCGGGAGTCATCGGCGAGGACGCGGGGGCCGCTCCGGGCGGGTTCACCCTCGGCGGCGGGCGGCAGCAGGACAGCGGCACCAATTTTGCGGCGATCCTCCGCGCCCTTGCGAGCAGCGGAGACACGAACATCGTCTCGATGCCCTCGGTGATCACGCTCGACAATGAGGAAGCACAGATCAAGGTGGCGCAGGAAGTGCCGTTCCTGACCGGATCATTCACGAACACGGGTACCGCGGGCGGCTCGGTGAACCCCTTCCAGACCATCGAGCGCAAGGAAGTCGGCAATATCCTGAAGATCACCCCGCAGATCACCGACGAGAACACGATTCTCCTCAAGATAGAACAGGAAGCCTCGAGCATCGCGGCCGCCGCGGCCCAGGTCTCCGACACCGATCTCGTGACCAACAAGCGCACGATCACGACCCGAGTGCTCGTCGACGACGGCGGCATGATCGTGCTCGGCGGGCTGATCGAAGATCGCCTGACGGAGAGCGAGAGCCGCGTGCCCCTGCTTGGCAAAATCCCCGTGATCGGCGCCCTGTTCCGCGTCCGCAGCACCCAGAAGACGAAGACGAACCTGATGGTCTTCATTCGCCCGCGCGTGATCCGGACCGCCGAGCAGGCTGCAATCGAAACCAATGCGAAGTACAACTACCTGCGGAACCTGCAGCTCGAACGCAACGACGGCAAGGTGAAGATGATGCCGGGCACGAAGCAGCCGACGCTGGATCCGCTCGTGGGTCCGACACAGCCGACGCCCCCGCCGGCACCGGCGCAGGCCGAGCCGGAGCAGCCACCTGAGCCTGCGGACGCCACCGCCAGTCCGCCACAGTGACGGGTAACGGCAGATGATCGCGGGCACGCCGCCGAAACCGATCGCGCCTGTCGGCCGCCTGCCATTTGCCTTCGCGAAGCGACACGGCGTCCTCGTGCGAGGCGTCGTCGACGGCAAGGCGCAGATCGTCTATCGCGAGGGCGCGCAGCCCTCGGCCGTTGCCGAACTCCGCCGCTTCCTCGGCATACCGCTCATCATCGAGCGCGTCGCGGAATCGGCCTTCGATGAGCTGCTCCGCAAGGCCTACGAGGGCGGCAGCGGCGAAGCGGGCCAGATCGTCGAAGGAATAGAGGGCGAGACAGATCTCGCCGGGTTGGCCGAGGGCCTCCCGGAGCCCTCCGACCTCATGGAGAGCGAGGACGACGCGCCGGTCATCCGGCTGATCAATGCGGTACTGACGCAGGCGATCAAGGAAAACGCTTCCGACATCCACATCGAGCCTTACGAAAACCGGCTCGTCATCCGCTTCCGCGTAGATGGCGTGCTGCGCGAAGTCTTGCAGACGAAGCGCGCTGTCGCGCCGCTCCTGATCTCGCGCGTGAAGGTCATGTCGCGACTCGACATCGCCGAGAAGCGCCTGCCGCAGGACGGACGCATCAGCCTGCGCATCGCAGGCCGCGCTGTCGACGTGCGCGTCTCCACACTTCCATCCGGCCACGGCGAGCGGGTCGTACTTCGTCTCCTCGACAAGCAGGCCGGACGGCTCGACCTGTCTTCGCTCGGCATGGAACCGCGCGTCCAGGGAATGATCGACGACCTGATTCACAAGCCCCACGGCATCATCCTGGTCACGGGGCCGACGGGTTCCGGCAAGACCACGACGCTCTATGCGGCGCTCGAGCGGATCAACGACCGCACGCGGAACATCATGACGGTCGAGGACCCGATCGAGTATTACATCGATGGCATCGGCCAGACCCAGGTCAATACCAAGGTCGAAATGACCTTCGCGCGCGGGCTCCGGGCGATCCTCCGCCAGGACCCGGATGTCGTGATGGTCGGCGAGATCCGCGACACCGAAACTGCACAGATCGCGGTCCAGGCCTCGCTCACGGGCCACCTGGTCCTGTCGACCCTGCACACCAATACGGCTGTGGGCGCAGTCACGCGCCTGCGCGACATGGGCGTCGAGCCCTTCCTGCTCGCTTCGACGCTCCTCGGCGTCGTCGCGCAGCGGCTCGTTCGCGTCCTGAACCCGGACACGCGCATTGGTTATCCGGCGGGCGACTACGAGTCGAAGCTGCTCGGCCTCAATCCCGCCGACGCAGGACGTGCGACGCTCTACCGCCCGGGGGCGGATTCCGGCAGCGGCTACCGCGGCCGCACGGGTATCTACGAACTCATGATCGTCAACGACCGCATGCGCATCATGATCCACGACCGGGTGGGCGAGCACGAACTCGAGCGCCAGGCGCGCGAGGTGACGCCCGGCATCCGCGATGACGGGCGCGCAAAAGTGCTCGCAGGCAGCACCTCGCTCGAGGAACTCCTCCGCGTCGCGCGCGAAGAGTGATGGCTGCATTCGAGTACACGGCGCTCGATCCCGCCGGCCGCGAACTGCGCGGAGTGCTTGACGGCGACAGCGCACGCCAGATCCGACAGCTGCTTCGCGACCAGTCGCTCCTGCCCGTCACCGTCACCGAGGTCAGCGATTCGGCGCCCTCGAAGACCTTGTCGTTCTCGCTCAGCAATCGGATCGGCACGAGCGACCTTGCGCTCCTGACGCGTCAGCTCTCGACCCTGGTCCGCTCGGGGATACCGCTCGAGGAGGCCCTGGGTGCGGTCTCGCAGCAGAGCGAAAAGGCCCGCGTGCGCAGCGTGGTCGCGGGCGTGCGATCGCGCGTGATGGAGGGCCGCACGCTGGCCGAGGGCCTCGGGGCGTTTCCGACCGTGTTCCCTGAGATTTACCGCGCGACCGTGTCGGCGGGCGAGCAGTCGGGCCACCTCGATGCGGTGCTCGAGCGCATGGCCGACTTCACCGAGAATCGCCAGATACTCCAGCAGAAAATCCGGAATGCGATGATCTATCCCGTGCTTCTCACGGTCATCTGCCTCGGCATCGTCGGCCTCCTGCTGATCTACGTCGTGCCGGAAGTCGTTCGCGTATTCGAGGCCGGGGAGCAGGAGTTGCCGATCCTCACCCGGATCCTGATTGCCAGTTCCGATTTCCTGCGCTCCTGGTGGTGGCTCCTGCTCGCGGCTGTCGCCGGCGGCGTCTGGGGTTTTCGCCGCTGGGTTCGCGAACCCGCGGCACGGCTTCGATATGACGCATTCAAACTGCGCCTTCCGCTCATAGGACGCATCACGCGCGGCAACAATGCCGCCCGCTTCGCGCGCACTTTTTCGATCCTCACCGCGAGCGCCGTGCCCGTGCTCGAGGCAATGCGCATCGCGGCCGAGGTGGTCACCAACACCACCATGCGCCGCGCCGTGCAGGATGCCGCGGTCCGCGTCCGGGAAGGTGCGCCCATTGCGCGCTCACTGGGAGCCAGCAAGCTCTTTCCCCCGATGCTCGTGCACCTGATCGCCAGCGGCGAGACGAGTGGCGAGCTCGAGAACATGCTCGAACGGGCCGCCGACAACCAGGAACGCGAGCTCGACGGCGTGGTCAATACCGCGGTTGGCATCCTGGGGCCGATGATGATCCTGCTGATGGGCGGGTTCGTTTTTGTGATCGTCATCGCGCTTCTGTTACCAATCTTCCAGCTGAACCAGCTGGTGCGTTGAGACCCCTTGCGGCCGGGGCCTTGGCGTCTTATAAGTCGGCCCGCAGTGATCCTGGACTGGTCGCATGAGCGAGAAGCCCAAGGAAGAATTCGAGGACGAAGAACCCGACGAACTCGAGGAAGCCGCAGAGGACCTCGACGTCGACAAATTGATGCGGGATTTCGACACCCGCAAGCGTCGCGGTGCGCGCACGGCGGCGAGCGAGCCCGCCTGGCGCAAGCTTGAGCGTATGCGTGAGGAAAAGCGCACGGCCGGCCTCCTGTCGGACTTCGACGATTACGACATCGATGAGACCGGCGCGCGGCCCCTGAAGCGGCCGGGACCCGGCCGGCGGCGTTAGGTAGCGAAGGGGATGCTTCGCATTTTCCTTCGGTCCTTCGGGAAAATGCGAAGCATCCCCTTCGCTATCTGAAGCTCCGTGCCCGCGCCATGAGGCTTCCGAGCAGCGCGGAGCGGTCCTCCAGGGCGTCGACGACGACGTGCCTCACCTCGCCCTCCCGCTGCAGGCGTCCGCTGACCCCGAGCAGCCTCGCCCCCAGCATCGCCTTGCGGTGCGCGTCCGCGATCCGGCTCCATACGATCAGGTTCACGTAGCCCGTCTCGTCCTCGAGCGTCACGAAGATCACGCCGCTGGCGCTTCCCGGCCGCTGGCGCGTGACGACGATCCCGCCGGTCCTGAGGGTAGCGCCGTCGGCAAGCCCGGCTACCTCGCTCGCCGTAAGCCAGCCGTCCTGCTCGAGCCGAGGGCGGAGCAGCGAGAGCGGATGCCGCGCCAGCGTGAATCCGAGCGCGCGGTAATCCGCGACGATGTCCTCGCCCTCGGTGGGCGCGAAGAGGAGCGGCACGCCCTCCTCCCGCTCGGCGACCGGCACGAGCGGAAGCGCAGGCTCGATGCCCAGCACTTCCCATGCGGCGCGGTGGCGGTGGCCGGCGAGTCCCGCGAGCGCGCCCGCGGCGGCGAGCGAGGTGAGGTCGCGCCGGATGAGGCCTGCGCGGCGCGCGAGCTCGGACACCCGGCTGAACCTGCCTTCCGTGCGCGCTGAGGCGATGCGCTGTGCGGCCTCGCCTTGGAGGCCTCGCACCCGGCCAAGGCCAAGGCGCACTGCGGCCCCGCCATCACCGTCAGGGTCCTCCAGCGTCGACTCCACGGCGCTTGCGTTGACGTCGGCCGGGAGCACCACGACGCCGTGCGTGCGCGCGTCGCGCACGAGCTGCGCGGGCGCGTAGAAGCCCATCGGCTGACTGTTCAGGAGCGCGCAGCAGAATGCGGCCGGCTCGTGCCGCTTGAGCCAGGCCGAGTCATAGACGAGGAGTGCGAAGCTCGCGGCGTGAGCTTCCGGAAAACCATAATCGCCGAAGCCGAGAATCTGCTGGAACACCTGCCGCGCGAAGCCCTCGTCGTAGCCGCGCGCGCGCATGCCCTCGACGAGACGCTGCTCGAACGGGCCGAGGCCTCCCTTTCGCTTCCAGGCTGCCATCGCGCGCCTGAGGCGATCGGCCTCGCCCGGCGTGAAGCCCGCGGCGACGATCGCGAGCTGCATCACCTGCTCCTGGAAGATCGGCACGCCGAGCGTGCGCGAGAGCACCCCCTCGACCTCGGGGCCCGGATAGGCGACCGGCTCCCGCCCGCTTCGCCGGCGCAGGTACGGATGCACCATCTGGCCCTGGATCGGGCCGGGACGCACGATCGCAACCTCGATGACGAGGTCGTAATAGCACGCAGGCCGCAGCCGCGGCAGCATCGCCATCTGCGCGCGCGACTCGATCTGGAACACACCGACGGTGTCGGCCTTGCAGATCATCTCGTAGACGGCGGGATCCTCGGCCGGGATGTCGGAGAGGCAAAATTCCCGCCCGCGGCGCGTCGAGATGAGAGCCAGCGCGCGACGGATCGCCGTCAGCATGCCGAGGCCCAGCACGTCGACCTTCAGGAGCCGGAGCTCGTCGAGGTCGTCCTTGTCCCACTGGATCACGGTGCGCTCCGGCATCGCCGCGTTCTCGACCGGCACCAGCTCGTCGAGCGGGCCGCGCGAGATCACGAAGCCGCCGGTGTGCTGCGACAGGTGACGCGGAAACCCGATCAACTCACGCGTGAGCGCGAGCACGCGGGCGATGAGCGGGTTCGCCGTGTCGAAGCCCGCGTCCCGGATCCGCGAGTCCTCGACCTCGCGGCCGTCCCACCACTGCATCGCGTGCGCGAGGCGGTCGACCTGGGCTGCGTCGAGCCCGAGTGCCTTGCCGACGTCGCGCACCGCGCTCTTCGGCCGGTAGCAGATCACGGTCGCCGTGAGCGCGGCGCGGGCACGGCCGTACTTCGCGTAGAGGTACTGGATCACCTCCTCGCGCCGCTCGTGCTCGAAGTCCACGTCGATGTCGGGCGGCTCGTTGCGCTCGCGCGAGATGAAGCGCTCGAACAGCATGGACATCCGCGCCGGGTCCACCTCGGTGATGCCGAGCGCGTAGCAGGCGGCGGAGTTCGCCGCCGAGCCCCGCCCCTGGCACAGGATGCCGCGGGCGCGGGCGAACTCGACGAGGTCGTGCACCGTCAGGAAATAGGGTTCGTAACCGAGCTCGGCGATCAGCGCGAGCTCGCGCTCGATGAGTTCCCGCACCGCCTGCGGCGGCCCGGCTGGCCAGCGCCGCGCGGCGCCCGCCTCGACCAGGCGGCGCAGGTGCAGCGCAGGCGTCGTGCCTGCCGGCACGATCTCATCCGGGTATTCGTAGCGAAGCTCGTCGAGCGAGAACCGGCAGCGTTCCGCGATCTCCCGGGTCGCGTCGATGAGCGCTCGCGGGTACAAGGCCTCGATCCGCGCAAGCGGGCGGAGCGCCCGCTCGCCGTTCGGGTGGAGCGAATGACCGGCGCGCGCGACGGTCGTCTTCAGGCGCACCGCGGTCAGCATGTCCTGCATCGCGCGTCGCCTTCGCTGGTGCATGTGTACGTCGCCGGCCGCGACCGCGGGAAGCGCAAGTTCGTCCGCGAGCGCAGTCAGGCGCCCGAGCCGTTCGCTATCGGCGCCCGTGGCCGCGAGTTCCACCGCGATCCAGAGGCGGCCGGCGAAACGCTCGCGCAGCCACTCGGCATCTGCGTGCGCGGGCTCGGCGCCCGGCAACCACAGCGCAAGGCAGTCCTCGAGCCCCGCGTCGAGATCCGCCCGCGCAAGCCGGTACTGTCCTTTCGGCGCCGCCCGGCGGCCTTGCGTGATCAGGCGCGCAAGCGCCGCGTAGCCGCGACGGCTGGTGGCGAGGCAGACGAACCTCAGGCCGTCCGCGAGCGTGAACTCGCTGCCGGCAATGAGCGCAAGCCCGGTCTCGCGCGCGGCGGCATGGGCCCGCACGATTCCCGCGAGCGAGCATTCATCCGTCAGCGCCAGTGCCGCGTAACCGAGTTGTGACGCCCGCTGCACGAGTTCCGCTGGATGCGAGGCGCCGCGCAGGAACGTGAAGTTGCTGATGCAGTGAAGCTCGGCATACATCGCGTGTCATCCCCCATGAGGCCGCCCCGCGCGGGATCCGGCGGGGTGTCCCCTCGCTCCGCCCGATCTTTACGCTCCGCTCAGGGACACCCACGCCACCTCGCGCGGGGCGGCCCGTCGCGGCCGAGCGGCGCGCGGTGCGTGCGGACGGGACCCGCGAGTGAGCGCATCAAGTTCCGGCGCGAACGAGCGGAGTCCCGGCCGCGCAACGCCCGCGCGCTGTGAGTCCCTCGCCGGATCCCGCGCGGGGCGGTCGAACTTGGCGACGCTCGACACGAGCGTGCTCAGCCGAAGACGCCGTGAAGGAACCAGCCCTGTCCCGGTGGTCGCTCGCGGAAGATCCAGAGGCGGACGCCCGCGCGGGAAAGCGCGACGTAGTAATCGCGGCGGACGTCGTGGCCGTCCCACCAGCCGGTCTCGATGCGCTCGGGGCCGGTGACGAGCGCTCCTTCCCAATTCTCGAGCGGCTGCGGCTCGGCGAGCATCCACAGCGGGCGTGCAGGGCGCGCAGCGTGCCACGGCACCGGCAATGAGGCCGTGCTGCCCGGCTCCACGATCCGCCACGCGCGCTCGGGACGATGCTCGGGCACCGGCAGCACGCTGAACACCGCCTCGTGCCCGAGCCGCGCGCGCAACAGGTCGAGCAGGCGCGCGGTCGCGTCCGGATTCGCGCTCCGGCCGCGCTCGAAGAGTCCCGCATCGCGCAGCGCGAGCGGCAGCAGGACGCCGGAGCGCACCCGGATCGCGACGACAGGTAGAGCGAGCTGGCAACGCCCGAGCCGCTCGCGCAGGAGTTCCCGCAGGTGTGCGACATCGCAGGCGGTGCGCGCGAGCGCCAGGCGAAGCCGCGTGGGCGCTCCGCTGCGATGCACGAGGTCCACGCGCAGGACGCCGATGCCGGACGCACGGGCGCGCAGGAAGCCTCCAAGCCGGGCCAGCAGACGTTCGAGCGGCGGTTGCAGGCGGCCCGTGGCTTCAACGGCGTCCTCAAGATCGAGCCGTTCGTCGAAGCGCTCCGGCACGACGTGGCGCCGGCGTGCGGCGGGGCGGCGGCCCAGCCCTTCGTCGAGCTCGTCGAGCAACCGCGGCCCGAAGCGCGCGGCGAATCCCGCGCGCGGCAACCGGAGAAGGTCGGCGACACTCGCAATGCCGAGCCCGGCAAGCGTCGCAACCGTGTCTTCGGGCCATTGCAGGCAGGTGAGCGGCAGCCGCCCCGCAATGCCCGGCATCGCGTCGATGCGGGTCACGGTCATCGCGAGATCGGCGCGAGCGAGCCACAGTGCGCCGCGCGCCGTCGGTGCGAGCGCGAGCGAGGCCGAGAGGCCGCTCGCCGAGAGGCCCGCAAGTGCGCGGCGCACGAGCGCCATGGCGCCGCCGAAGAGATCGAGGCTTCCGCGCACTTCGGCGAGCACCGCTGCCGGCGGTTCGAGGCTGACGACGGGCGTGAACTGCAGCGCCCAGCGCCCCAGGCGATCGAGCAGCGCCGCTTCCGCCGCGGGCCTGCGCTCTTCGACGCGCAAGCCCGGCACCAGCGCGAGTGCCGCATTGAGGCTCATGCCGGGCGCGATGCCCTGGCGCGCTGCGCGCTCGTTGCGGGCGACGACGGCACGGCGTGGATCGTCGGGGGCAGTGACCACCGCCGCGCGCGCCTGCCCGGTGCCGGGCAGCAGGGCATCGAGCGGCAGGCGGGTGAAATGCGCGGCGAGCCAGAGCTGGCCCCTGCCTGCAATGGGTTTCGCGCGCGGCGCGGGCACCGATGCGAGTGCGCGCTGACGGCTTGCCGGTGCCGGCGTGATCGTGGCCGGACGTCCTTCAAGCATGGGAAGTCCTGCCCTAGTGGATCGGCAGGCGCTCGATGCGCGCCGGTCCGCCGCCCTGGCACTTCAGGATTTCGACGTCGAGGCCGTAGTCGCGCGTAGCGAGCGCGAGCCGGAGCGCGGCCGGCGAGCAGTCGGTGCGATGTACGGAGGGCCGCAACAGGAAGCCCGGTGTGCGGCCCTCTTCCGCCGCGAGCTTCAGCCGGCGCAGCACCCGGTCGTTTGCGGTGCCGGTCCAGCCAAGCACCGCTGCGCAAGCGCCGGACCGCAGGGCCTGCTCCATCGCCCAGAGCCTGTCGAGCCCGGCGCGCGGACGGATAACCAGCATGTGCGCGGGATCGAGCCCGGCGTCGACAAGCGCCGGCGCGTAAGGCAGGTGCGGCGGGGCAAGCCAGGCGATCCAGCGCGGCGCCCCGCCATCCGCCGTCGCGAGGGTCCTGAGCGCCGGCAACAGCAGGCGGATTTCACCAACGCCCGCGGCGGGCACGAGGACTTCGATCAAGGTGGAGAGAGGCCAGCCGCCGCCCGGCAGGCAGGCATCGAGGGTGCGAAAACCAGTCGGGACGGTCTCGGGAGCGCTCGCACCGCCGCCGCGCCAGAGCGCGGGATGACGCAGCAGCTCCGCGACGCCGCTCACTGCATGACATCCGCGCGACCGCGCCGCAGGACGCCGACCACCACGCCTTCGATCGTCATCGACTGCTTGCGCAGGTCGACGCGGATCGGCTCGAACTCCGGGTTCTCCGGCATGAGCCACACAACCGAGCCTTCCTGCCGATAGCGCTTGACGGTCACTTCATTCTCGAGCCGCGCGACGATGATCTGCCGGTTGCGGACGTCGGGCGACCGGTGCACGGCGACGAGGTCGCCATCCAGGATGCCGACGTCGCGCATGCTCATGCCGCTGACGCGGAGCAGGTAATGCGGACGCGGGTTGAACAGCGCCGGGTCGATCTGGAAGCGGCCCTCGATGTGCTCCTCGGCGAGGATCGGGCGGCCGGCGGCCACGCGGCCGATGAGCGGCAGGCCGAACTGCTCACGCAGCGCGTCCTTCAGCACGATGCCGCGCGCGCTGCCCGCGATCAGCGCGAGCACGCCCTTGCGCTGCAGGGCACGCAGGTGTTCCTCTGCGGCGTTGGCGGAGCGGAAGCCGAGCGCTTTCGCGATTTCCGCGCGCGTGGGCGGCAGGCCGTTCGCGGCGATCGCGTCCTGGATGAACTCGAGGATCTGGCGTTGGCGGGGCGTAAGTTCGTCCGACATGGTCCACCTGTATGGATATTCAGGTGCTGTAATTATATACAGGTTGAGCGTCCTGGCAAGCGCCGCCGCAAAACCGGTCCCGACTTTCCGTCCCCGCTCCGCGATCACCACTCCACGTTGGGCACGCACGCGGGCCTGCAGCAGGGACCGGCGAGTGAGCGACTAAAGTTCCGGCGGAGCGAACGAGCCGAGTCCCGGCTGCAGGCCCGCGTGCATTCCCGACGCCAGTCCGCGAACGCACAGACGCAAGAACTACACCGGTCGTGTCCGACAAAGACTGACAAACGCATGTCGCCGACCAGCGACAATCATGCAAGCGGCTTTCACCTGCCGCGCTGATACGTTACGATCCGCATCGCCAGCCGCGCGGAGAGGAAGGGCCGCCGGCGCCGTGCATCCGCGCAAGCGGCTTGTAACGTTCCATGCAACCTTGTGGAGAAAAATCTCATGACCAAAATCCTGAAGGTGGGCGTCGCTGCCGCCGTTATCGCCCTGGGCGCCGGCTGCACCGATCTGAAGCCCTTGCAGGCGGAAGTCGACTCGCTCAAGTCGCAGGTATCCAAGCTCTCGGGTGACCTCGACGGCGTGAAGACCGCAGCGGATGGCGCAAGCCGTGCCGCGGCCGCCGCGCAGCAGGCTGCCACCTCGGCGCAGAACTCGGCCAATCAGGCTGCGTCTGCGGCGCAGGCGGCGCAGCAGTGCTGCGACGCGAACAGCGAAAAGCTCAATCGCATGTTCGAAAAGTCGATGTCGAAGTAATCGACGCCGTACGCCAACAGTAAGGCCCCGCGGTGGTGACACCGCGGGGCTTTTGCTTTTCCGGGGGACCGGTCTATCGCGCGGGCGGCAGCGCCGCGGTACGCGAGCCCGCGACTGAAACGGGTGTCGGCACGCCGCGCGCTTCGCGCCAGGTGCGCTCCGCGCCGATCCAGTCGATCGCGAGCGGCTTGACGCGGGTTGCCTCGACGATGAGGCGCGTAAGGTCGGTGAGCGACGGGACCGCGACTGCATCCTCCTGCAACGGCGGATGCACCTCGATAAGGAGTTCTCCGTCGTGCCATCCCCACTTGTAGGGCTGGTTCACGATCATGACCGGCGTGTTCAACGGGACGTTGTTGAACAGCGCCTCGATGTCTTCCGGATAGAGTCGCATGCAGCCGTGCGTCACCTGCATGCCGACGCCGGCGGGGCGATTCGTGCCGTGGATCAGGTACGCACCGCCGGGTATGCCGAGACGGAGCGCATACAGTCCCATCGGGTTGTCAGGTCCCGCTGGAACGACCGGAGGCAGTATGTCGCCACGCTTCGCGTGTTCCTCGCGCACCGATTTCGGTGGAGTCCAGGTCGGGTTCCTGACCTTGGCGACCACCGTCGTCTTTCCGAGCGGCGTGTTCCAGTCCATCTTCCCGATGCTGACGGGAAAGGTCCAGACGACCGGCGGCTTGCCGTCCGGAGCCGGCGGGAAATAGTACAGCCGGTGCTCCGGCAGGTTGATCACGACACCCGTACGCGGCGCGCGCGGCAGGAGGCGCTGCTTCGGCACCACGACCACGGTGCCTGCGCCGGGCAGCCACGGATCGACACCCGGATTTGCGTTCGTCACTTCCTCGTAGCCGAGCCCATAGCGCCGTGCGACATCGAGGAGCGTGTCCTTCGTATCGGCCTGGGTCCTGAGCGTTTCGCCGATCACGTCGCTGCCCTCGGGCGGCAACGCGAACTCTTCGGCCACGACCGGCCACGAAGTCGCGAGTGCGAGGATCGTCAGAAGGAAACGCATGCGTGAATGGACCATCCTGTCCGCCGCGGGATTCCGCATCAATAGCGTATCAGCGCCGAGCCCCAGGTAAAGCCGCCGCCGAAGGTCTCGAGCAGCAAGAGCTGCCCACGGTGGATGCGGCCGTCGCGCACCGCCGTGTCCAGCGCGAGCGGAATCGAGGCAGCCGAAGTGTTCCCATGATCCTGCACGGTGACGACCACCTTCTCCATCGGCAGCCCGAGCTTGTCGGCGGCCGACTGGATGATGCGCAGATTCGCCTGGTGAGGAACGAGCCAGTCGATGTCGCTCCGCTCGATGCCGTTCTTCGCGAGCGTCTCGTCGACCAGCTTCGACAGAGTCCGCACGGCGACCTTGAAGACTTCGTTGCCCTGCATCTTGAGGCCGTCGGTCGAATTGTTGCGCAGCTTGTCGAACCCCTTCGACACGCCGTACGGGAAGTAGAGCAGGTCCTGGTACTTGCCGTCGGAATGCAGGTGTGTGCCGATGATGCCCGGTTCGTCCGCCGGCGTCAGGATGACGGCGCCCGCACCGTCGCCGAACAGGACCGCGGTTCCGCGGTCAGTCCAGTCGACGAAACGCGAGAGGCACTCCACGCCGACCACGAGTGCGCATTGCGACTCGCCGAGGCGCACGTACTTGTCGGCGATCGAAAGCGCATAGACGAATCCGCTGCAGGCCGTCTCGAGCGAGAACGCGGGGCAGCCATGGATGTCCAGGCGCTGCTGCAGGAGCGTGCCCGTATTCGGGAAGATGAGGTCGGGCGTCGTCGTGCCGACGACGATGAAATCAACGTCGGCCGGTGTCATGCCGGCCGATTTCAACGCGCGCCGTGCCGCGTGCTCGGCGAGCGAGGAACTCGTCTCGTCGGGCCCCGCGATGTGCCGGCGCTCGATGCCGGTGCGCGTGCGGATCCACTCGTCGGTGGTGTCGATCGAGGCCTCGAGGTCCTTGTTCGTCAGGACCTTTTCCGGCAGGTAGCTGCCGGTGCCGGCGACTCGCGAGTAGCGATTCATCGAATGGCGGGCTGCCGGGCCGCGGGCCGGCTCACTCCTGGCCCGCGTCCTCGACCGGCACTTCGATCACCTTGCGCCCGCGATAGAAGCCGTCGCGGCTCACGCGGTGGCGCAGGTGGGTTTCGCCCGTCGTCGGGTCCTTCGACAGCGCGGGCTTCGAGAGACCATCGTGCGAGCGGTGCATGCCACGCTTCGATGGCGTCTTTCGGCTTTTCTGAACAGGCATGAAAAATTCTCCAGGTCAGTTTTTCAGCAAATCCTTCAATCCTGCGAACGGCCGGCGCATTTCCGCCGGCTCTGCTTCGGTCGCCGGTTTCACCGTGTCGTCCGGCAGCACGCAAGTCTCTCCCACTTCATGCTGCGCGATCAGCGGCAATGACAACAACAACTCGTCTTCGACGAGCGTCGCAAGATCCTGCTTTCGCGGATCGCCGCCGACGGCCTCATGATCGTCCGGAAGCTCCGGCGATCCTTCAGCGGCAAACACGAGCCGTGATTCCGACTCGAGCCTTCGGCGCATCGGCCCCAGGCAGCGCTGGCAAGTCAGCACGACGTCGGCGTTCACCCTCAGCAGCGCCGCCGGCCATCGCCCCTCCAGGCGAAACTCGGCGCGCGCGACCGCCCTCCCCGTCGGCTCCGCGAGCTGGTCACGCAGACGGGTGAAGCCTGCGACCGGAAATTCGCGTTCGACCAGCGAGCCGCCACGCGCCAGCCCGAGCGCGTCGAGCGGTCGATCGGGGGGCGTCGACATGGGGGCGGTATGATAGTGAGAGGCCCCGGGAGTGTCAAAGAAGCTGCGGTGCAAATCCTTGTTTTTTAAGCACTGAGCACCCATGACCCCTCGCCTTTACCTGGCTTCGACCTCCCGCCATCGGGCCGAGCTACTGAAGCGGCTTGGCATCCTCTTCGCCGTCGAAGCTCCCGGTGTCGATGAGAACCGCCTCGCAGGTGAGAAACCGACGGAACTCGCCTTGCGCCTTGCGCGAGCCAAAGCGGCTGTCGTTGCCGCCCGGCATCCCGACAGCTGGGTGCTCGGCTCGGACCAGGTGGCCGTCTGTGCGGGACGCGTCCTCGGCAAGCCGGGCGACGCGCGTCGATGCCGGGAGCAACTCGAGTCGAGCAGCGGGCAGTCCGTCGAGTTCCACACCGCCGTGGTGCTGCATCGGGTCGAACCGTGCTGCATCCGTGAAAACCTGGACACCACGGTTGTCCGGTTCAGGTCTCTCTCCCTTCCCGAGATCACTCGCTATGTCGAGATCGAGCGGCCCTTCGACTGCGCAGGCGGCTTTCGCAGCGAAGGGCTCGGCATCGCCCTGTTCGAGGCAATCGAAACGCAGGATCCGTCGGCCCTGATCGGCCTGCCGCTCATCTGGGTTGCGAATGCGCTTCGCGCAGCGGGTCTCGATCCGCTGGCTGCGGCTCAATCCTGAGATCGCAGCTCGCGCAACTTTTCGAGCGGTGCGAGCAATTCGGCCGGCAGCGGTGCCTCGACCCGGAAATCAGCGCCTCCATCCGGCCACCGGAATGAGACGGATGAGGCGTGCAGGAACATGCGGCGCAACCCCAATGCGCGCAGCCGTGCGTTGAATTCGCGGTCGCCATATTTCTCGTCGCCGGCGACAGGATGGCCGGCAAAGGATGCATGCACGCGTATCTGGTGCGTGCGCCCGGTGCGGATCGCGACATCCATCTTCGTCGCAAGTTCGCGGTAATGAGTGACCGGATCGAAGACCGAAACAGCGATCTTGCCTGCCTGGTGCACACGCACGACGCGCTCGCCACCCTGGCGCGTGTTCGTGAGCACCGGTGCGTCAATCGTCTTGCGGCCAAGCCGCCAACGGCCCGCAAGCAGCGCCGTGTAATGCTTTTCTACCGCACCCTCGCGAAGCAGGGCATGGAGGCTTCGAAGTGCAGCGCGGGAGCGCGCAACGAGAAGGCAACCGCTCGTGTCGCGGTCGAGCCGGTGTGCGAGCTCGAGCGGCTCATCGGGTCGCAGGGCCCGCAACGCCTCGATCACGCCGAATGAGAGGCCCGACCCGCCATGCACGGCGAGACCGGCAGGCTTGTCGAGGACGAGAAGTCGCGGATCCTCGTGCAAGATCGCGTCCCGCACGCTCGCGAGCAGGGCATCCGGAACCCGTGGTGGTCCTTGCCCGCTCGCCGGCAGATCGCGCACAGGCGGCAGGCGGACTTCGTCGTCTGCGGTGAGGCGATAGTCGGCCTGCTTGCGCTTGCCGTTGACGCGCACTTCGCCACGGCGAAGCAACCGGTAGACGCGGCTTCGCGGCACGCCGGCAAGCGTCCGCAGCAGGAAATTGTCGAGCCGCTGGCCTTCTGCGCCCTCCCCGGCGCGTACCCGGCGGACGCCAAGCACCTGATTTCGACCGGCAGTCACGGAGTTTCGCTAACGTGTTGATTTTCCGGGCGCATCTGATATCTTACGCGGCAGTCAGGTCTTACGGCGCAGGCTTCGCGAAGCGAAGCGTGGCCGCTGACCGGTACGCGGTTCCGCCCATTCGGCCTCGTTCTATCGTAGTGTCGTGGCGGGCAGGCCGCATGTTAGTTGGTCCGGTTCGCCCGGACCATCGCCGGCCCCTTCGATCGGATGTGATGTTCCCCGCGCGTGTTGATCTCCGAGAATCGTGCAGGAGCGATACGACCCGCAGCCAGCGGCTGCGGCCCGCTCCTTTGCGCCCGAGATCCGCGCATGCGGGGCTGCGGACTTATCCAGTGAAAGTGCGTGACATCCTCTGCGAAGCGGCCCCAAGCACCTTGGGTGGGGCACATGAAACGAATGCTAATCAACGCAACTCAGCAAGAGGAGTTGCGCGTCGCTCTGGTTGACGGCCAGAAGCTGTACGACCTTTCGATCGAGTTACCGTCCCGCGAGCAGAAGAAGGGCAATATCTACAAGGCGCGCGTCACGCGTGTCGAGCCAAGCCTGGAAGCCGCGTTTGTCGAGTATGGCGCGCAACGCCAGGGATTCCTTCCGCTCAAGGAAGTCGCCCGGGAATATTTCCGCTTCCAGCCGGCACCGGGCGCGCGATTCAACATCCGCGACGTGCTCCAGGAAGGCCAGGAACTTCTCGTACAGGTCGAGAAAGAGGAACGCGGCAACAAGGGCGCTGCGCTCACGACATTCATCAGTCTCGCAGGCCGCTACCTCGTCCTGATGCCGAATAACCCGCGCGCAGGCGGCGTCTCGCGACGTATCGAGGGCGAGGAGCGCGACGCAACTCGCGATTCGCTCGAATCGCTCCACGTCCCGGATGGAATGGGAACGATCGTCCGCACCGCCGGCGTCGGTCGCGGCCCCGATGAACTCCAGTGGGACCTCGACAACCTTCGCGCGAACTGGGACGCCATCGTCACGGCTGCCGGCGAGCGTTCCGCGCCTTTCCTCGTGTACCAGGAGAGCGACGCGGTCACGCGGGCGCTGCGTGACTACCTGTCTGACGACATCGGCGAAGCCTTGATCGACGAGCCGGGCGCACACCAGCGCGCGCTCGAGTACGTGCAGCGATTCCAGACGGCCGACGGGCAGCGCCAGATCAAGCTCTACAGCGACGACGTCCCGCTCTTCACGCGCTTCCAGATCGAGAGCCAGATCGAGTCGGCGTATTCGCACTCGGTCACCCTGCCCTCCGGCGGAAGCATCGTGATCGATTACACCGAGGCGCTCGTGTCGATCGATATCAACTCGGCGCGTGCGACCCGCGGCTCCGACATCGAAACGACCGCCTACAACACCAACCTCGAGGCGGCGGACGAGATTGCGCGGCAGTTGCGAATCCGCGACCTCGGCGGCCTGATCGTCATCGACTTCATCGACATGGAGTCGAAGAAGAACCAGCAGGGCGTCGAAGATCGACTGCGTGACGCGGTTCGCTCGGATCGCGCCCGAATACAGCTCGGGCGCATCTCCCGTTTCGGGCTGATGGAAATGTCTCGCCAGCGGCTCCGGCCCTCGCTCGGCGAATCGACGCACATGGCCTGCCCGCGCTGCAGCGGAATGGGCACGATCCGCAGTGTCGAGTCAATGGCGCTCGCGGTGCTCCGCCTCATCGGCGAGGAAGTCCGCAAGGACCGCACGACGCGAGTCGTTGCGCAGCTGCCGGTCGACGTATCGACCTTCCTGATAAACGAAAAGCGGGAATGGCTGCACCGGCTCGAAAGCCAGCGCGAGATTGACATCGTGCTGGTGCCCGATCCGAACATGCAGACCCCGAACTACTCCATCCGGCGAGTTCGCGACGACGAGTTGGCCCTTCCCGAGAACGCCATGACGAGCTACCAGATGGCGGGACAAGCAACGGTCGAGCTCGATTTCCAATCGCCGGCCGACAAGCGGCCCGCCGCGGCGCCTGCCGCCGTGCAGCCGATTGCGCCTTCTGCGCCTGCCCCGCAGCCTGCCGCACCGGTTGCGCGCGCGGAACGCGGGCCGGGATTCTGGGCCCGGGTCGCGGCATTCTTCCGGGGCAGTGAAGCAGCGCCGCGCGAATCCGTTGAATCGTCCGGCGCGCCACGACGCGAGGATCGCCCCGGAGGCCGTCACGGACGTGATCACGGCAACGATCGTGGTGGCCGGAGACCGCATCGCGGCGAGCGCGGACCGCGCCGCGATCGCGATCGGGATCGCGACCGGAATCGCAACCGGGATCGGGACCGTAATCGCGACAATGAACGCGGTGACCGCCAGGATCGCGCCCGCGGCGCCGAATCGCGCGACGAGCAAGGACGGAATCGCGAGCGCCCTGCGGAGGCACAGCGGCCGCCGCAAGCTGCCAATGCCAATCCGCAGACCGAGCAGCAGGGCGCCGAAGGCGACGCACAGCGCCGCCGCCGGCGCCGCCGCGGTCGCGGCGGCCGTGGACGGCAGGAATCGTACCGGCCAACCGACACGCAGCCGATCGCACATGGAAATGGCGATCCGTCGTCGCGGGGCGAAGAGTCCGTTCCTCCTGCAATGAACGCGACGCCGCCGATGGACACTGTTGCGGCAGCCCCGCCTCCGCCGCCTCCCGCAATGCCGGCGCCGGAAGACACTGCGGGCTCGCAGGCTCCCAAGGCTGGCTCGACCTATACGGTGTGGTCATCCACTCCGGGAGACGGGCACCACTTCGGGCCCAAGGAATAACTCAAGCGCGGGTGCCGAGCGCGGCCAGCAGGCCGCGCGCGGCCTCCTCGACGAGATCCAGGACCTCCTCGAAGCCGCTCGGGCCGCCGTAGTACGGATCGGGCACGTCACGGCGCCCCTGTTGCGGCGCATAGTGGAGAAAGAGGCGCACGCGCTCCGCCCGCGATTTCGGCGCCATGCCGCGAAGGCGCTCGTAGACCGACTTGTCCATTGCAAGCACGAGGTCGAAGCGCTCGAAGTCGCCCGGCTCCACGACCCGCGCCCGCAAGCCGCTCATGTCGATGCCGCGGCGGCGGGCAGCGGCGATCGCGCGCTGATCCGGAGGGCTGCCGGTGTGGTAGCCATGGGTGCCTGCCGAATCCACCTCGAGCTCGAGGCCGGGCGCCTGGCGCGCCGCGAAATCGCGAACGACCGCCTCGGCGGTCGGCGAGCGGCAGATGTTGCCGAGGCAGACGAACAGTACGCGCGTCATGCGCGCTTGCGCCTCCTGAGCCATGCATCGAGCGATTCGATCGCCTGCAGGGCTTCGGCCGTCGAGACGGCGAACGAGATCCTGACGAACCGGTCGCCGTGGATGCCGTCGAAGTCCCGCCCCGTGTTGAGCGCAACTCCGGTGGCATCGAGGAGCTCGCGGCACCAGGCGAGGGAGTCGCGTGTCAGGTCGCCGACGTCCGCATAGAGATAGAAAGCGCCGTCGGCCGGCGCGATCCGTCCGATCCCGAGTCCCACGAGCGCCTCCGTCAGCAGCTCCCGGTTCCGCGCATAGGTCCTGACATGAGCCTCGAGTTCTTCCGTCTCATCCATCGCGGCCAGTGCGACGTGCTGCGACAGCGTCGGGGGCACGAGAAAGAGGTTTCCTGAAAAGCGGCGCATGGCATCCACGAGCGGCTCGGGGACGACGGCCCAGCCGAGTCGCCAGCCCGTCATGCACCAGTACTTCGAGAACGTATTGACGACGATGGCATCGCGCGCGTAGTCGAGCAATGTACGAGCGCGCTCGCCGTAGGTAATGCCGTGATAGGTTTCGTCCGAGATGATGCGGATGCCGCGCGCGGCACAGACGGAAGCGATCGCCGCGAGCTCGGCATCGGGGATCATGGTCCCGGTCGGATTCGACGGACTCGTCAGGATGAGTCCCGCGGGTGCCGGGTCGAGCGCGGCAACCATGGCGGCTGTCGGCTGGAAACGCGACTCCCCGCCGCAATCCATCTCCACCGGCTCGAGCCCGAGCGCGTATAGCACGTTGCGATGCGCGGGATAGCCAGGACGCGGCAGTGCGACTCTCGCTCCGCGCGCAAACAGGACTGACATCGCGAGCACGAGCGCGGCGGATGCGCCCATGGTGAGGATGATCCGGGATGGCCCGGGCGCTTGACCGCAGGACTCGCGGTAATGCCGGTCGATGCGTTCCGCTAGCGCCCCGCTTTCCCAGTAGCCTTGCGGACACTCGGCGAGCGCCCGGTGTCCAGCCGCAATCGCTGCCGCCGGCGCGCCTGCCGAAGGCTGACCCACCTCCATGTGAATGACCGGCAGGCCGCGCCTCTCACGTTCGTTCGCGAGCCGGTTGATTTCGACCGCGTAGAAGGGCGTGACCCGGTCCGCCGCGTGATTCATCACCCTCCGCTCCGGTTCTGAAGTAGCGCGTTGACGCGGGCGAGATCCTCCGGCGTATCGACGCCCGGGCCGGGCGCCTCGATCGCATCTGCGACCACGATTGAAAAACCCATTGCGAGCGCGCGCAACTGTTCGAGTCGCTCGCGCCGCTCGAGCGCCGCCTGGGGCGCCGCTGAAATCGCGCGCAGGGCCGAAACTCGATAGGCGTAGATTCCGAGATGCCGCCGCGCGGCGCGATTCGACCAGGGACCAGCGCTCGCGCCATCACGGTCGAATGGAATCGGCGCGCGGCTGAAATAAAGTGCCATCCCATCGTCGCGCGTCACGACCTTGACGACGTTCGGATCGCGGTACTCAGCCTCAAGTTCGATGGGCGATGCGAGCGTTGCAATCGCGGCGCCAGGAGTCGCGGCGAGCAGATTCACGGCCTGCCCGATCAGCACCGGAGGCAACATCGGTTCATCGCCCTGGACGTTCACGACGATGTCGTCTGCCGGCCAGTTGCGACGGCCGGCAATCTCGGCGATGCGGTCGGTGCCGGACAGGTGCAGTTCCGAGGTCATCTCGACCTCGGCGCCCGCGTCGGCGCAGGCGTTGCGGATCCGCTCATCGTCGGTCGCGACGATCACCTCGGCTGCGCCAGCGCGGAGCGCGATCCGGTGGACGTGCAGGATCATCGGCGTGCCGGCGAGCAATGCGAGCGGCTTGCCCGGCAGGCGGGTCGCTGCGTGCCGCACTGGGATGACGACGCGAAACACCGGCTATCGGCTCGCGAGCGCGCTGTCGTCGGGGGCGAGTCTGCGCGCTTCCTCCGGCAGCATCACGGGAATTCCGTCCCGGACGGGATAGGCCAGCCGGTCCGCGCGGCAGAGAAACTCTTCAGTTTCGCGCTGCCAGACGAGTGGCCCCTTGCAAACCGGGCAGGCGAGTATGTCGGTCAGGCGCTCACTCATTTCCTGTCTTTCCTTGCATTGCAGCCCTGCGGCGGATGATTTCGTCGAGGAGAGCCGCAGCCGAGGCCGTTTCCACCACGGGGGCCACCTCGACGTATCCGGCCTCGCTCCAGCCGACGCCATTGCATTTTACGGCATCCTTCTCCGTCAGCAGGACAGGCTTGCCCCGCCCGGCCCCCGCGAGCGCGGGCGTGAAGCGCGCATGGTCCGGAAGTGTCCGCGTCTCGATGAGGAGACCGTGTTCTCGCAGCATCGAGAAAAAGCGCTCCGGGTTCCCGATCGCGGCGGCCGCAACGACCTCGCGCCCGGCAAATTCCGACAGGGGGCGGCGCGAACTGTCGCGGAAGGCGACGACCGCGACCGGCTCGAGCCGCATCCGAATCGCCCCCGGACGCTCGAAGCCGGCCCCGTTGATGACGACCGCATCGACGTCCCCGATCCGTGAGACCGGTTCGCGAAGCGGGCCCGCCGGCAGCAGCCGGCCGTTGCCGAATCCGCGCATCCCATCCACGACGACGATCTCGACGTCCCTGGCAAGCGCATAGTGCTGTAGCCCGTCATCGCAGACGATGACGTCGCAGTCCTCTTCCAGCAGCCGCACGGCGTCTGCACGGCGTGCGGCAATCGCGACAGGCGCGGCGAGCCTTCGCCGGATCATCAGCGCTTCGTCGCCGGCTGCGGCGGCGGAATCCACGTCGGTGATACGCCGCGCGGTGCCGCCACTTCCCTTGTAGCCGCGCATTGCAACGCCGACCCGGACCCCCCGGCGCGCCAGCTCTCCCGCAAGCCAGATCACGAATGGCGTCTTGCCCGCGCCCCCGACCGTCAGGTTTCCTACGATGACGACCAGCCGTCGTGAGCGGTAACAGGCAAGCCACCCCCGCGCATAGAGCGCGCGGCGAAGCGACGCGACCGCCGCAAATAGCCAGGCGAATGGCAACAGCCACCGGCCCCGGCCCGTGCCGCCGTACCAGGTTGAAACGAGCCAGTCGTGCAGGCGCCTGTCCATGCTTGCGGTCAGCTGGCGCTCAGACGTTGAATTGCATCCGGTGCAAGGCGGCGTAAACGCCGCCGGCCGCGAGGAGCGCGGCATGCGTACCGGATTCCACGATGCGGCCCTCGTCCATGACGATGATGCGGTCCGCCCTCTCGATGGTCGACAGACGGTGCGCGATGACGAGCGTTGTGCGCCCGCGCAGAAGTCCGCCGAGCGCGGTCTGCACCAGGTGTTCGGACTCTGCGTCCAGGGACGAAGTCGCCTCGTCGAGGATCAGTATCGGCGCGTCCTTCAGGATCGCGCGCGCGATCGCCACGCGCTGGCGCTGGCCGCCCGAGAGCAGCGTGCCGCGCTCGCCGATCGCCGTTTCGAGCCCGTCCGGCAATTGCTCCGAGAACTCGAGTACGTGCGCCGCCCTGGCGGCACGCAGGACCGACTCTCCATCCGCGCCCGGCGCGCTGAACGCGATGTTGTTGCGGATCGAGTCGTCCACGAGCATCACGTCCTGGCTGACGAGAGCAAGCTGGCTGCGCAGGTCCGGCAGCCGGTACTTCCGGATGTCGATGCCGTCCAGCAGGACCATGCCGGAATCCGGGTCGTGGAAGCGCGGCAGCAGGCTGACCAGCGTCGACTTTCCACTGCCTGAGCGGCCGACAATCGCAACGGTTTCGCCGGGCGCGACGCGGAAGCTGATGCCGGACAGCACGCGGCCCTTCTCGCTGTCGTAGGTGAAGCTCACGTCGCGAAACTCGACGTCGCCTCGCGCGCGCGAAAGTCCGATGTCGCCGCCCTTGTCCTCCGCCGGAGAGTCGAGCACCTCGAACACGCTCTCGCCGGCCGCGATGCCCTGCTGCAACGGCCCGACGACGCTGACGAGGCGCCGGAGCGGCGCCGTGACGAGCAGGAGGGCGGTCAGGAAGGACGTGAATTCCCCGATCGTCAGCCCCTGCTCGAGGACGTCGCGTATCGCCATGTACATGACGGCCGCGAGGCCGAAGGCCGCGATAATCTGCACGACCGGATTCGACACCGCCCTCACCGTGATGAGCCTCATGAAGCTCGCGCGATTTCGCTCGTTGACTTCCTCGAATACGCCGATCTGCTGCTCCTCCGCGTTGAAGACCTTGATCATGCGCTGGCTCTCGAGCGCCTCCTTCGCAACGCGTGTGACGTCACCCATGGACGACTGGATGCGCGCGCTGTAGCGCCGGAAAAGCTGGCTCGTGACGCGGATGAGTCCGATGATCAGCGGCGCGACCGCGAGCGCGAACAGGGTCAGCCGCCAGTTCAGGTAGATGAGATAGCCGATCAGTCCAATGATCGTCAGCGTGTCGCGGATGATGAAGGTGACCGCTGTCGTCGCCGCCTCCGCCACCAGTTCGACGTTGTAGGTCAGCCGGGACAGGAGTTGCGCAACGCCGTTCCGGTCGAAGAATGACACGGGCAGCTGGAGGTAGCGCTTGAATACGTCGTGGCGGATCGCCTTGATTACCTGCCGTCCCACCCAGCCAGGCGCATAGATCGAGAGGTAGTCGCCGATACCCCGAACGAGGAAAAGCACGACTAGGCCCACGGGCACGTAGACCAGCATGCGGCTGTCGCGCTCGACGAATGCACCGTCTAGGAACTTCTTCACCAGGACTGCGAAACTCGTGTCGACCGCGGCGAACAGCACCATCCCGAGGACGCCGAGCAGGAACATCGCCCAGTACGGACGTGCGTAGGCGAGCAAGCGCAGGTAAGTGCTGAGCCCGCTCGCACTCAGGGGCGGGAGGCTCGCCTTATTCTTCCGCGGGCTGGCTGACTGTCGCAATGTTGACCTGCGTGAATCCTTGCTTCGCCGCCACGTCCATCGCCGTCACGACGGACTGGTGGGTTGCGCGCGCATCGGCGCGTATGGTTATCGGCTCGCTCCGGAAACCCGCTCCGACCTGCCGCAATGCGGCGCTCAAGGTCGCGCGCTCATTGTTGACAAGGGCGCGGTCGTTGACGCGATAACTGCCCTGTGCCGAGATCGTGATGATGATCGGGTTGTTCGAGCGCGCAACCGTGGAGGATCCCGCCTGGGGCAGCTCGACCTTCAGCCTCGAGTCCTGGACAAAGGTCGTGGAGAGCATGAAAAAGATGACGAGCAGGAGGACGACGTCGACCAGCGAGATCAGGTTGAGCTCCAGATCGTCCGCACGCTTGACGCGCAGCTTCATGAAGCCGCTTCGCGGCGCCTGGAGCCACGATCAGCGCGCCGGCTCACCTGGTCGAACGCGCGTACGAGCTTCATCGCCTCCTTCTCCATGTCGACGACCAGGACGTCGACGAGACCGCGCAGGTGGCGGTATGCGAAAAGCGCCGGGATTGCGACGATGAGCCCCGCCGCAGTCGTAATCAGGGCGGTACCGATGCCGCCCGACAGTATTTTCGGATCGCCCACGCCCTCGGCCGAGATCGCATCGAAAGCCTGGATCATGCCGGTGACCGTGCCCAGGAGGCCAAGGAGCGGCGAGATCGCGGCAATGGTGCCGAGTGTGCCCAGGAAGCGCTCGAGCTCGTGCACGACGTGCCGGCCAGTGTCCTCGATCGCTTCCTTCATGATCTCGCGGCCGAGATGCCGGTTGGTAAGACCCGCGGCGAGTACCCGGCCGAGCGGGGAATTGTGGGCCAGTGCCTCGATGTGGCGGTCATTGAGGCTCTGCGATTCGACGAGCTTCCAGATGCGGTCGGTCAGCTCGCGCGGAATGACGCGCTTGCGCTGCAGGGTCCAAAGCCGTTCGAGTACGATCGCCGCGGCGACGACCGAGCACAGGATGATCGGCCACATGACCGGGCCGCCGGCAAGGATGATTTCCCACATGGCGCCGCATGATACCGTGCGGCCGCGCTTGCTGCCCGCGCCGCCCTACCCGCCCCTCCACCAGCGCCTCGACTTGCGCCGCTCCGTCTCGATCTTCACCGAATCCGGTTCCATCGAAAACCGCGCACGAATGGCGCCTTCATCCGCGGTGACGAGCACGGTCGTGCCTGCCGCCCGCCAGCGCGCGACGACATCTCGATCAGGCATGCCCCAGCGATTGCCGAAGCCCGCCGATGCAATTCCGTAGCGCGCCGAAATCGAGGTGATGAGTTCTGGAGACGACGAGCTGCGGCTGCCATGATGTGGCAGCAGCACGACGTCGGCATCGAGCGACTGCGATCCGAGTTCCGCCTCGGCAGCAGCCTCCGGGTCCGCGAGCAGGAGGGCGGTTCCCCCAGGACCCGCGATCGACAGCGCGCAGGACCGGTCGTTGTCGCTGCCGTGAAAAGCGACTGGTGGATGCAGCACGCGAAACGAGATTCCGTCCCATTGCCAGGCGCGGCCTCGCGTGCAAGCCGCGCCGGCCGCGGACAGGCTGCCAGGCGCTTGCATCGTTTCTGAAACGCGAAGCGATCGCCGGATGAGTTCGGCGCCGCCCGCATGGTCCTGGTCATCATGACTCACGACCAGCAGGTCTATCCGCCGGATTCCGCGCGAGCGCAGGTATGGCAGCAACGAAACCCGGGCGGCCTCGCCGCCGCTCCGCCAATGCGGACCGGTGTCGAATACGAGGACACGGTGCGCGGTCTCGACGACCACGGCCAGGCCCTGTCCCACGTCGATCGCGGTCAGCGAAAAGGCGCCTTCGGCCGGACGACTGGCGCGACAGCAGGTGATGGCGACAACCAGGACGGCGGCAGCCAGGCGGAGCCCCGCGATCGGTAGCAGCAATGCCGCAAACAGCGCAGCCCCGGCAGCGGCGATGAGGACGACTGACGGCGCCGCGGGTGTCCAGGCAGCGAACGGCCAGGACGCGACTGCCACGAGATGCGGCCAGGTGCGGTCGAGGAGCCAGGCGAGTGCACGCCAGATTCCGGACGTCGCGCCTGGCGCGACCACTGCCAGCGCCGTGCCAGCGAGTACGGCCGGCAGGATGACGACGCTGAAAATCGGTATCGCAATCGCGTTGGCCGCGGGCGCGAGGAGCGAAACCCTTCCGAATGACGCCGTCAGCACCGGCGTGAGCAGCGCGGTAATCGCGATCTGTGCGCGCGCAAAGCCGGCGACGCGTCCTCGCCAGCCCGAACCCAGGCCGAAGACGGCAAGCAATGCAGCCGTCGCAATGAATGAAAGCCAGAACCCTGCGGCGGTGAGGGCCAGTGGATCACTGGCGACGAGAGCGATGGCCGCAAGGGCCAGCATTTCGTGCAACGGCAGCGTGCGCCGCAACCAGCGCAGGAAGGCCAGGGCCGCGACCATCGCGAGCGTGCGCAAGGCTGGAAGCGACGCGCCGGAGAGCAACGCATAGGCCGCAGTCGTCGCGACGACCACTGCAGTTTCGATCGCAAGGCGCGATGGCAGGCGCGCAAGGACCGGCATTCTCCAGGCGAGCCGCAGCAATGCGAGGACCGAGAGGGCGCAGCCCGTGACATGCAGGCCCGATATCGCCATCAGGTGAGCGATACCCGTGATTGCAAATGCTTCCCAAAGCGCGTCGGGAATATTCCCCCGTACGCCGACCGTGAGCCCCTGCAGCACGGCGACTGACGGACCTGGCGGCAGCGCGCTGGAAATCGCAGCAGCGATACGCGCGCGCATACGCGCGATCAGCCGATTCGTCGGCGGCGACAGGCGTTCCGGCTGGCTTTTGCTGGCGACATAGCCGGTTGCGTCGATACGCTCGCGCAGAAGCGCAAGTTCCCGGTCCTGCGCGCCCGGATTGACGAGGCCGCGGCGGCAGCGAAGGCGCGCAACGAACCGCCAGGTTTCACCGGGGCCGGGGTTCTGGTCGGCCTCGTACCAGGAGAGCCTCACGTGACGCGGCCAGGGTGGCCGCGCCGACGCCCGAATCACGTCCAGGTCGAAATCGGTGCGGTCCTCGCGCTCGAGCGATGGCGCAGACACTCGCCCGACGAGTTCGACTTCCTCACGGTCGCGGGCACAGGGCCAGCTGTCCGCGACCCACAGGAACGCGAGGCAATGCGTCCAGGCAAAGCCAGCGAGCGCGGCCGCCACGACCGGAGAGCGCTTGACGGCAAACACCGCCGCAATCGCCGGGACAAAGACGGCACCTGCCGGCAACAAGGCAGGCAACGCGTGCACGGCCGCGGCTCCCGCGCAGAACGCGAGCGCAATCCGGAACATCTTGAATTGCCTGCGATGAAACGCCGTGCATACTGCGCGGCGGACTCCCGCGGCGTACCGGAATCAGGCGTTGCTTTCGCGGAGTTTTCCGTCGTCGAGCACGAGCACGCGATCCATCCGCCCCGCGAGTCCATGGTCGTGCGTCACGATGACGAGGGCCGTCCCGAGCTCGCGATTGAGCTCCATCATGAGTTCGAGCACCTGGCGCGCATGGCGGCCGTCGAGGTTGCCGGTCGGCTCGTCCGCAAGCACGATGCGAGGCCGCGTGATGAGTGCCCGCGCAACCGCAGCGCGCTGGCGTTCGCCGCCCGAGAGCTGCGACGGCCGGTGATCGAGCCGCTCACCGAGCCCAACACGCGTGAGGAGCGTCCCGGCTTCCCGGAACGCATCGGCACGCGGCGTACGCCGGATGAGGAGCGGCATCGCCACGTTTTCGAGCGCGCTGAATTCCGGCAGCAGGTGATGGAACTGGTAGACGAATCCCATCGCGGCGTTTCGCAGCCGGCCCCGCTCGGCATCCTCGAGCGACGACATCACGCGCCCGTCGATGAGCACGCGGCCCGCCGTGGGCAGGTCGAGGCCCCCGAGCAATTGCAAAAGTGTCGTCTTGCCCGAGCCTGATGCGCCGACGACGGACACGCGCTCGCCGTGGCGGATCGCGGCGTCGACGCCTTGCAGCACGCGCACCAGCGCCGGCCCCTGGTGAAACTCCTTCACCAGGCCTTCACACGCGAGGACAACGGCACTGCTCATGGGATCTTCTTCAAACCTCATGACGCAGGGCCTCGGCGGGCTGCGTCTTCGCGGCGCGCCAGGCAGGGTACAGGGTTGCCAGCACACCGAGCGCCAGCGCGACGCCCGCGATCAGGAGCACGTCGCCCGAACGGATCTCGGACGGAAGCTCCGAAATGAAGTACACACGCGGGTCGACCAGTGTAATTCCCATCAGCCGTTCGAGGCCCGAGACGACCGACGTGACGTTCGCGGCCAGCAGGAGGCCGAGCGCAACTCCGGCCGCAGTGCCGACGATGCCGATGATGGACCCCTGCGTCATGAATACCGTCAGCATCTCGCGAGGCGAGCTGCCGAGCGTGCGCAGGATCGCGATGTCGCTGCGCTTCTCCTTCACGACCATCACGAGCGTCGAGATGATGTTGAAGGCCGCGACTGCGACGACGAGCAACAGCACGAAAAACATGATGGACTTTGTCACCTGGATCGAGCGGAAGAAATTGCCCTGCCGGCGGCTCCAGTCGCTGATGTATGGGCGACCCGGAACGTTCTGGGCAATTGCGCGGATACGCTGGCCGGCGCCTGCCGGTTCGTCGAACGCGTACCGCAGGCCGGTGACCGCGTCGCCGAGCCGATAGAGCCGGCGCGCGTCGTCGAGATGCACGATGGCGAGGCCCTGGTCGAACTCGTACATCCCGGCGTCGATGAATCCCGCGACTGTGAACCGGCGCATGCGCGGAGAGACTCCGGCAGGGGTCACGTTGCCCTGGGCGATGACGACGAGTACGCGATCACCGACCGTGACGCCGAGTTTTTCCGCAAGGCCCCGTCCGAGCAGGATCCGCCAGCGTCCCGGCTCGAGCTCGTCGAAGCCGCGGTTCGAGAGGTGCCGCTCGAGCGCGGACACGCGGCGTTCCTCGTCGGGCAGGACTGCGCGGAGTTCGACCGCGGCGGACCGCTCGCCCGCGACCAGCATGCCCCGGCCTTCAACAAAAGGCGCGACTGCGACAACGCCTGGCGAGGCCGAAGTGCTGCGCGCGATCTCGCGCCACTCGCCGAGCTTGCCGCCTTCGCCTTCGAGCGTCGCATGCGCCACGACGTCGAGAATCCGCCGGCTGAGGTCACGCTCGAAACCGTTCATGACCGACAGTACGATGATCAGCGCCGCCACGCCGAGGGCGATTCCAACCATCGCGATGACCGAGATGAACCCGGCAAAGCGGTTGTCGCGGCGCGCGCGCAAGTAGCGCAACCCGATCCATGCAGCCGTGCGACTACTCATAACGGAGTGCCTCGGCAGGCTCCGTCGCGGCAGCACGCCGGGCGGGGTAAATTGTCGCGAGAAGCGTCAATGTAAGCGCCGTCAGCGAAACGAGGGCAACGTCGCTTCCCCTCAATTCGGATGGGATGCGCGAGATGTAGTAGACAGCCGGATCGAACAGCTTGAAACCGAACAGTCCTTCGAGCACACGAACGATGTCACCGGCGTACACGGCGAGCAATGTTCCGAGTCCAATGCCGGCAAGCGTCCCGACCCAGCCGATCACCGTTCCCTGCACGATGAAAGTCGCAATCACGCTGCCGCGCGAGAGCCCCATGGTGCGGAGGATCGCGATGTCATTGCGCTTCTCGGAGACCACCATCACCAGGCTCGCGATGATGTTGAAAGCGGCCACCGAGACGACCAGCAGCAGGATGACGGTCATCATTGTCTTTTCGAGCCGGATCGCCCGGAAATAGGCCGCGTGCTCGATGGTCCAGTCACTGCCTGCGGCCGTTCCAAGCGCATCGGCCAGTACAGGCGTGCGCCCCGGCGCCTCCATCGGATCCGTGTAGAACACGCGCACGCCCGCGATGGCCGAAGGCCCCGCAAGGGCCGATACGTCCTCCAGCGAAGCGAAGGCGAGCGTCGCATCATGGTCTGCGAGGCCGATCTCGAACCTGCCGCTGACTTCGAGTGCGCCGATTCGCGGCGCAAGTTCCCCGCCCGGGCCGCTCCGCAGCAGCAGCATGCTCAGGTGATCGCCGACGTCGGCTTGCAGCTGCATGGCGAGCACGCGGCCGAGGGCCACGTGCGCGCTGCCCGGTGCGAGATCCGACACTGAGCCCTCGACCATCGCATCGGCGAGTGGCGCGCCGGCACCGTGGTCGCCGGGATCGATGCCGCGGAGCACCACCCCGGCCAGGGTCGCGTCGTTCGATAGCAGGCCCTGCACCTCGACGAAAGGCTCGGCACTCGCGACCCCGGGCACGCTGCGAGCCCTGGCGGCAAGCGTCCGCAGGCCGGCGGAATCCGCGTTCGCGGGCAGCGTTGCATGGGCAGCAAGCGCGAGAAGCCGCGTCCGCAGCTCCCCCTCGAAGCCATTCATGACCGAAAGGATGGCGATCAGCGCGGCCACACCCAGGCAAATGCTGGCCAGGGAGACCCAGCTGATGAAAGATACGAAGAACTGGTGCTGGCGGGCCCGGACATAGCGGAGCCCGAGCCCCAGGGGCAACGGCGTCAACATGAGCAATGGTTCACAGGATTCGGGATGCCTATCAAGGATTTATCGGGGCAACCTCGACAGGCTTCCACCCGGTGCTACACTCGAATCGGAGGTATCGCGATGCCTATCCTACGCATTTTGCTGTTGCTTGCGCTCAGCACCGCCCTGCCCGCCTTTGGGGAAACGCTGAGCACGGCCACCGGTGATCCCGCTGCCGCGTCCGACCGCCCGAATCGGGGAAGCTCGATGGCAACGGTCCAGGGCCGGTTCGGTGAGCCGACCAATCGGCATGCCACGGTCGGCGATCCTCCGATTACCCGGTGGGACTACCCGCAATTCTCGGTGTATTTCGAGCACGATCGGGTCTTGCACGCCGTCATCGTGAGGGGCGCGCCCGCCGGTTGAGCCGCTCGCCTCCGGCCGCGTTATCCTGATGTCAGAGACCCCGCCGGGTTCGCCCGGAACGGGGACTCTTGCCTTCAGGATGCCGCATGACCGAACCGCTCGCCCCCGCTCTGACAATGCCGTCGGACGCTGAAGCCGTCCGATGGGGTGAGCTGTACGGCAGCAGCCCAGCGTACTTTCTGACGGAAGCGGCGGCAAGCGCGGCGGCACCGTTTCTCGTCGTCGCGGGTAGTGGCCGCGAGGCGGACCAATACCTGGCGGAGCTGCGTTTCTTCGCCGCGGGCCGGCTCAGCCTTTGGCCGTTTCCGGATCGCGAGACTCTCCCATATGACCCGTTTTCTCCGCATCCCGACATCGTCTCGGAGCGCCTTCGAACGCTCGCGGCGCTGCCGGAACTCAAGCGCGGGATCATCGTCACGACGCAGGCCGCGCTGCTCGATCGCCTGCCGCCGCGGACCTTCATCGAGGCTCACGCCTTTGCACTCGCGTCCGGCGAGCGCATCGATCTCCCGCAGTTGCGGAAGCGCCTTTCCGATGCCGGCTACGTACAGGTCACTCAGGTCCTGAGCCCGGGTGAATTCGCGGTTCGCGGCTCGGTCGTCGATCTCTATCCCGCGGGCGCATCGCAGCCCTTCCGGCTCGACCTCTTCGACGACCTGATCGAATCGGTCCGCGTCTTCGATCCGGCCGACCAGCGCTCGGGCAGCCGCATCGTCTCCGTACCACTGCTGCCCGCGCGAGAGATTCCATCATCACCTGAAGCAATCGCCGAATTTCGCCGCCGCTGGCGCGAGCGCTTCGAGGGCGATCCTCAGCAATGCAGCGTCTACCGCGCCGTCAGTGCCGGCCAGATGCCCGCGGGAATCGAATCCTGGCTGCCGTTGTTCTTCGGTGAAACCTCCGGACTCGCCGACTACCTGCCGGCGCGCAGTGTGATCGTCGATCTCGTCGATCTCGAGCGGGCAATCGGAGATTTCTGGGCCGAGATCGAAGAACGGCACGAAGAGCGCCGCCATGACCGCGAGCGGCCGTTGCTGCCGCCCTTCGAAGCGTTCGTGCCAGCCGCGGACGTACTCGAGGCTTTCGCCACGCATCCGCGGATCGGACTCACGCAGGTCAAGGTGGAACCGATCGCGGCCACGGTGCCGCTGCAGAATTTCGCTTCCGGTCTTCCTCCCGAACTGCGCGCCGACACGCGGGCTCCAAGACCGCTCGCCAAGCTCGCCCACTACCTCGAAAACTTCGAAGGCCGCGTTTTGTTGACCAGCGACTCGGCCGGCCGCCGCGAAGTCTTGATCGACATGCTGCGCCGCCAGGGCCTGTCGGCAGACGTGGCCGCAGACTGGCCTTCCTTCGTCGAGGGCGGCAGCAGCCTGGGTCTCACGGTTGCGCCGGATGTTCGCGGATTCCTGCTGCCGCACCGCCCGCTCGCGCTGGTCGCCGAGGAGCAGCTATTCGGTGAGCGCGCGCGGCAGGAACGCCGGCGCCGGCGCGCCGAGCGCGATCCCGAGGCGATCCTGCGGGAACTGGCGGCGCTCACGCCGGGCGCGCCCGTCGTACACGAGGAATATGGCGTCGGACGTTACCGCGGACTCAAGGTCATGCAGGTCGCCGGCAATCCGGCCGAATTCCTGGTCATCGAATACGCGGGCGGGGACCTCCTGTACGTTCCGGTTCACACACTCGGCCGCGTCACGCGCTACACCGGAGGAACTCCGGAAGCCGCGCCGTTGCACAGGCTCGGCACCGAACAGTGGGCCCGCGCAAGAAAGCGCGCCGCCGACCGCGTCCGTGACGTCGCCGCGGAACTGCTCGATCTTTATTCACGCCGCGCCGCGCGCGAAGGCCGGCCGCTGGCCTTCGACGAGGACGGCTACCGCGCCTTCGAAGCCGCATTTCCCTTCGAGGAAACGATCGACCAGCACGAGGCGATCGAGGCCGTGCTTGCCGACATGCGGTCCGGCCGCCCGATGGATCGCGTGGTCTGCGGCGACGTCGGCTTCGGCAAGACCGAAGTTGCGCTGCGCGCCGCGTTCGCGGCGGTCACCGGCGGCCGCCAGGTCGCGGTGCTCGTGCCGACGACGCTGCTTGCCCAACAACATGCCCAGACTTTCGCCGACCGCTTTGCGGACTGGCCGGTCCGGGTCGAAAACCTGTCGCGATTCCGGACCGGCGCCGAACAGCGCAAGGTCGTCGAGGGATTGAAGGCCGGCGCCGTCGACATCGTGATCGGGACCCACCGCCTGCTGCAACGCGACGTCGGCTTCCACGACCTCGGCCTCGTCGTCGTCGACGAGGAACATCGCTTCGGCGTCAGCCACAAGGAGAGACTCAAGCAGTTGCGCGCCGACGTCGACACACTGACCCTGACTGCTACGCCGATACCCCGTACGCTGAACATGGCCCTCGGAGGCTTGCGCGACCTCTCGCTCATGACGACGCCGCCCGCCGAGCGCGTCGCCATCGAGACTTTCGTCAGCGAGTGGAGTGACAGCCTCGTTCGCGAGTCTTGCCTGCGCGAGATCCGCCGCGGCGGGCAGGTCTATTTCGTCCACAATGTGGTCGAGGACATCGAGGCCTTCGCCGAGCGCCTGCGCCGCCTGGTACCGGAGGCGACGATCCGCGTGGGACATGGCCAGATGCGCGAGCGGGACCTCGAGCAGCTGATGCTCGATTTTTACCATCGGCGGTTCCAGGTACTCGTCTGCACGACGATCATCGAGTCGGGCATCGACGTTCCGACGGCCAACACGATCCTGGTCGATCGCGCCGACCGCTTCGGGCTCGCGCAGCTGCACCAGTTGCGCGGCCGCGTCGGGCGGTCGCATCACCGCGCCTTCGCTTACCTGCTGGCGCCGCCCGTCGCCGCGCTGCCCGAAGACGCGCGCAAGCGCCTGGAGGCAATTGAATCCCTCGAGGATCTCGGCGCCGGATTCACGCTTGCGACCCAGGACCTCGAGATACGCGGCGCCGGCGAGCTGCTCGGTGAGGAACAGAGTGGCCAGATCCAGGAGATCGGCATCGGCCTCTATCTCGAGTTGCTGGAGCGCGCCGTGTCCGCCCTTCGCGAGGGGCGCGAACCCGAGCTGGACCGGCCGCTCGCTTCCGGCAGCGAAGTGGATCTTCAGCTACCCGCCCTGCTGCCGGAGGACTATATCCCCGACGTCCACTTGCGGCTGCAGCTCTACAAGCGAATGGCGAGTACTTCAGACGCCGACCGGCTGGACGACCTTGAAGCCGAGCTCGTCGATCGCTTCGGCCCACTGCCGCCGCCGTCGAAGACCCTGTTGGTCGTTCACCGGATTCGCCAACGCGCGGCCACTCTCGGCATCCGTCGTTTCGAACTCGGCGCCGCGGCAGGCGTCGTCGAGTTCGGACCGGAGCACCGGGTGGAGCCGGACCGTGTGGTTCGCCTCGTGAAACAACCGGGCGGCCGCTACCGACTCGATGGGCCGAACCGGTTGCGCCTCAAGATCGAGACAGCCGATGCGAGCGCGAGGGTTGCGGCGGCACGAGAAGTGCTGGAAGCGCTGGAAAGCTAGACGGGACGGTCGGCGTCGAGTTGGAGGGCGGGCCGTTCAGTGAGATCGCGCGCGGCGGCGACTGCCGTCTGCCAGCGGGAATCGGACTGCAATGTTCCAGTGCCCGTGGCGCGGCCGTGCAGGCGAACGAGTCGCACGCGGCTGACGGGATCCGGCGTGCCTTTCAGGGAATCGAGGAGAGTGACCGCCGCTGCGCGGTCATTGCACACCGGCAGCACGTCGCATCCCGCCTCGAGGGCGAGCTTCGCGCGCACGACGATGTCGCCGAACGCCGCTGCGCCTGCCATCGACAGGTCGTCGGCAAAGATGGCGCCCTGGAATCCCAGGTCGCCGCGCAGGACGCCGCCCAGCCAGCGTTGCGAAAGACTCGCGGGTCTCTCGTCGATCGCGGGGAAAACGACGTGCGCCGCCATGACGGCCGGCAGGCCATTCGCAATCAGCCGGCGGTATGGGCCCAGGTCCGCCTCGATGTCCGGCCATTCCCGGCGATCGACCGGAAGCGCGACATGCGAATCCGCCGCGACCGCCCCGTGCCCGGGGAAATGCTTCGCGGTCGCGGCCATGCCCGCATCCCGCATGCCGAGATGGTAGGCGACGGCGAGCTCGGCCACTGCGACCGCATTCGGGTGCAGCGCACGGTCGCCGATCGCACGGCTCACGCCATAGTCGATGTCGACGCAGGGCGCAAACGACATGTCGACGCCGACTGCGCGAAGCTCGGCCGCCATGAGCCAGCCAAGCTGTCGCGCGAGTGCGAGTCCCTCTCCGTGACTCACTGCATACCGCCGGCCGAGTTCGCGAAGCGCTGGCAAACGCGTGAAACCCGCCTGGAAACGCTGGACTCGCCCGCCCTCCTGGTCGACGGCGATGAGGAGCGGCGGCGTGCGTATCGCATGAATCTCGGCCGTGAGACGCGCGAGCTGCTCCGGGCTCTCGTAATTACGGGCAAACAGGATGACGCTGCCGACCTGCGGATGCGCGAGAAAATCGCGCTCCTCGGGCTCGAGCGCAATGCCGGCGAGGTCAACCATGACCGGGCCGAGTGTCATCTTGCGCACCATTTACCGCGGTTCATGGCTGCGGCTCGAACAACGCGATCGACTCGACGTGCGAGGTATGCGGAAACATGTCCATGATCCCCGCCGAGGCCAGGCGATAGCCCAGTTGCTGCACCAGTATGCCTGCGTCACGCGCGAAGCTGCCCGGATGGCAGGAAACGTACACGACGCGCCGTGGGCGCGAGGCGACCGCGACCGGCAGGATTTCGCGGGCACCGGCACGCGGCGGGTCGAGCAGGACGAGGTCGTATGCGCCGCGCGCCCAGTCGCCCTTCGCGGCCTCGGCCGCCAGGTCCGCCGCATGAAACGCCGTATTCGAAATCGCGTTGCGCGCGGCGTTCGCCCGGGCGCGCGCGACCAGCGCGGCGTCGCCCTCGACGCCGTCCACGAAACTCACCTGAAGCGCAAGTGGCAGGCTGAAATTGCCGAGCCCACAAAAAAGGTCCAGGGCGCGGTCACCCGGCCGCGGCCCCAGGAGTTCGATGGCCCGCGCCACCATCCGGCAATTCAGCTCACCATTGACCTGGACGAAGTCGGTCGGCGCAAACTCGATCCCTGCGGGCAGGCCGGGCAGGTCATAGCGGAGCGGCATGGCCGGAGGAGTCAGCGGCTGGACGGTGTCGAGTCCCCCGCGTTGCAGGTAGAGCGCGAGCCCGTGGAGATTTTCGAACTCGCGCAGCTTCACGAGATCGACTGGCGTCGGATCATCCAGCACGCGCAGCACGAGCGCAGTCGCGTTCCCGGCCACTGCGACTTCGACCTGCGCCACGCGACGCTTGATGTCGAGTCCGCCGATGAGCTTCGCGAGCGGGGTAATCAGGTTGCCCACGGGCTCCGCAAGCACTTCGCAGGCCTCGAGGTCGGCGAGCAAGGGGCTGCCGCGCTCGCGAAAGCCGACAAGGACCTTGCCTTTCTTGTCGACGAACTTGCTGCCGAGTCGCGCGCGCCGCCGGTAGGACCAGACTGGCCCGGCGAGCGGAGGAAGCCAGGTGCCAGGTGTAAGGCCTCCAATTCGCAAAAGCGCATCGGCCACGATGCGGCCCTTGGCCGCAAGCTGCGCCGCATGTTCGAGATGCTGCAGCGAGCAGCCACCGCAGACGCCGAAGTGGCGGCATCGCGGCGTCACCCGCTCGGGCGCGACGCGCAGCACCTCGACCACCGCTGCCTCGTCGTAACGCCGCTGCCGCCGGATCCTTTGGAATCTCACCAACTCACCAGGCAGCGCGCCGTCGATGAACACGGCCTTGCCGCCCACGTGCGCAACGCCGCGGCCCTCCTGATCCAGTGATTCGATGTCCGCGACTTCGATCGCGGGCGCGGGCTTCAAGCGACGGTCCAGGCCGCGGCGTATTGCCGCCAATGCGGCTCCGCGTGCTCGGCGAGCCATTCCCGGACACGCGCGTGTTCCGTCGCGAGCTCGCCCGCCGTCAACTGGCCGCGTATCAGTTCGAAGCGAAGCCAGATCAGGTAGGTATTCAGGACGTCGGTCTCGCAGTAAGACCGGATCTCCGCGATCCGTCCATCACGCCAGTACTGGAACACCTGCTCGCCACCCATCCCGAGCTTGCCTGGAAGTCCGAGAAGGAGCGCCACGTGCTCGAGGCTCGCGCGGCCCCGGCCCTGGTACGCGGAGAGCACGTCCATCAGGTCCAGGTGCCGCGCGTGGTAGCGGTTCAGGTAATTGTTCCAGCGGAAGTCCCGGTCTCGATCGCCCGAATCCCAGTATGTCGGCGACGGTATGCCGTGCCGCAGCATCCGGTAGTGAAGTACCGGGAGGTCGAAGCCCGAGCCGTTCCAGGACACGAGTGTCGGCCGGAGCCGGTCGATGCCGCTGAAGAACCGCCGGATGAGGTCATCCTCGGGGCTGTCCACTGCGCCGAGGCTCCAGACCTGCAGCTGGTCGCCGCTGCGCAGCAGAGTCGAGATCGCGACGATGCGATGTTGTTCCAGCGGCAAGAAAGTCGAGCCGGTTTCCTCGGTACGACGCGCGAGCATGGCTTCCGCGACCTGCAGGTCGTCGCCCTCAAACCCGAGCCGACGGCCGAGCTCCGCGTCGGGCACGGTCTCGATGTCGAAGACGAGGCAATTCATCGTGTCGCTCACGACTTTTTCATCAGGACGGCGAAAGCCATCACGAGCCCCGCCTCGTCCGTCAGGCTGACGTGACCGTCGCCGGCGCCGAGCCGGTCGGCGACCGCGCGGCCGCGAGCCGAGAAAAGGACTTCCGGCTTGCCCCAGGCATTCGCCTTGAAGCCGAAATCCCGGATCCACACGCCGTGACGGAAGCCGGTTCCGAGCGCCTTCGAGATCGCCTCCTTGGCCGCGAAGCGCATCGCGAGGAAGCGCACGGGACGTCTATCGGGATCGAAGGACGCGCGCTCCTCGGGCATCAGGAGACGATCGACGAAGTGCTCGCCGAACCGCCGGTAGGTCGCCTCGATGCGATCGACCTGAACCAGGTCAGTGCCTATTCCGAAGATCATGCCTTGCGCGCGCCGACCATGAGCCGCTTCATCTCCGATACGGCCGGGCCGAGCCCGCTCATCACGGCACGTGCGACGATCGCGTGGCCGATATTCAGTTCGACGAGTTCAGGAATGGCCGCGACCGGCTGCACGTTGTGATAGTCGAGCCCGTGGCCGGCATTCGCGAGGATGCCCGCGGCGGCTGCGCGCCGCGCGGCCTCGGCGAGGCGCGCGAGCTCGCGTCCGCGATCCGGTCCCTGCGCCTCCGAATAGGCACCCGCGTGCAGCTCGACGACCGGCGCACCCGAGCGTGCCGCGGCGTCGACCTGTGCAGCCTCCGGATCGATGAAGAGCGAAACACGAATGCCTCCTGCCGCGAGGCGTCGGCAGGCGTCGGCGATTGCCGCCAGTTGCCCCGCAACGTCGAGGCCGCCTTCCGTCGTCAGTTCGGTCCGCCGTTCGGGAACGAGGCAGACATCCCTTGGCTGCACTTCGAGTGCGATCGCGATCATTTCCGGGGTCGCCGCGATTTCGAGGTTCATGCGGGTCTGGAGCGCGGTCCGCAGGGCGCGCACGTCGCGATCCTGGATGTGGCGGCGGTCCTCCCGCAGGTGCAGCGTGATGCCGTCGGCGCCCCATTGTTCCGCGACGAGGGCGGCGAGCAGCGGGTCCGGCGAGCGGCCACCGCGTGCCTGGCGCAGTGTCGCCACGTGATCGATATTGACGCCCAGTAGTATTCCCGCCCCACTCATCCTTCCCGTCCCCGCCGGCGCATCGCCAGCATCACGTCACGGCTCGCGAGTCCCCTGCCCTCGAGGCATTGCGCGATGGCGGCGCCGTAGATCGCGCGTGCCGCCTTGAGCGCCTCCGGACTGGCGAAGTCTCCGCGAGCGACTGCGAGCACATCGCGGCCTGCATTCCCGCCGGCAACTGGATCCGCATCCCGCACGGCGAGAACGCCGCGTCCCGGCTCGAAATGATAGTACCGATCCGCATCGAGCGGCCGGCCGGTTGCGGCATCCCGCGAAAGTTCGACGCCATAGCCGAGCTCGTCGAGCAGCACACGCTCGAAGGAGCGCAGCGACAACTGTTCATCGCCCGAAGCCAGCCCGACGAGCGCAGCCGCATAGGCGTCGAAGAGCGTCTCGTGTCGGTCCTCCCTCGGGAGGAGCTTGAGCAGGAGCTCGTTGAGGTAGTAGCCGGAGAACAACCGGCCCGGCGCGAGGGCGGGCGTTGCAACGGGGGCCTCGGCTGCCGTGAGCGTGCCTCCGTCGGCGCCCCCGGACCATGAAACGAGCAGCGGCACGAAGGGACGCAGCACCGCGCGCATCGGCGACTTCGGGCGCCGTGCTCCATGCGCGAAGAGCGTGATGCGGCCATTGCTGCGGGTCAGCAGGTCGAGGATCCGGCTGGTGTCGCTCCAGGGCCTGTGGTGCAGCAGGTAAGCAGGTTCGAGGAGCTTGCGCTGCTGCCCGCTCATGGCGGGTCGTGGCCGAGCCGCTGCAACATGTGGTCGTCGTCGCTCCAGCCTTCTCGCACTTTTACCCAGGTTGCCAGATGGACGCGCCTTCCGAACTGCTTATTCAGCGCGAGCCGCGTCGCCTGCCCGATCGCCTTGAGCCGCGCACCCTTTGCGCCGATGACGATCTTGCGCTGCCCGACGCGCTCGACCCAGATGACCGCGTCGATTTCCGTGCGTCCATCCGGTGTCGGCTCGAATCGCTCGATCTCGACCGCTATGCCGTAGGGCAGCTCGTCCGACAGCGCGATCATCAGCTGTTCGCGAAGCGCCTCTGCCGCCTGGAATCGCTCGCCCCGTTCCATGGCCCTCGGTCCCTCATCGGGGCTGGCCTCGGGCAGTAAATCAGCCACGACCCGGACCAGCGCCTCGAGGTTCTCGGCATTCGTCGCCGACACCGGGACGATTGCGGCGAAATCATGTTTCTCCGCGCAGCGCTCGAGGAATGGCAGCAATTGTGCCCGCGGACGGGCCAGATCGATCTTGTTGACCACGAGCACGATGGGCATGCCCATCGGCTTCAGTCTCCGGAGCGCGGTATCGTCGCCCGACGTCCACCGTGGACCTGTCACGACGAGCATGGCAGCGTCCGCAGCGCCGAGCGCAGCCTGGGCCTCGCGGTTCATGAAATGCCCGAGCCGGCTTCCCGCCGCCGCGCCCGCGCCGGGCGTGTCGGTGAGGACCATGCGATAGCCCGGCCCGGATGCCTCGCCCTCGATGCGATGCCGCGTCGTCTGAGCCTTCGGCGTCACGATGCTGAGCTTGCGCCCGACCAGCGCGTTCATGAGCGTGGACTTGCCGACATTCGGCCGGCCGGAAAGCACGACCGTGCCGGTGCGCTGGCGCGCTACGTTGCTCATCGCGCGGACCGGAGCGCCGGATCCTCGAGGATCCGTTGCGCCGCCTCCTGCTCGGCGCGCCGGCGGCTGCTGCCATCGGCAGTGGCCGTCAGCGCGAGCTCCGGGACGTCGCAGCGCACGCGAAAAAGCTGCTCGTGTGGCTCGCCGGAAACCTCGAGTACGGTGTACGCGGGCAACGCGTGGCCGCGGCCCTGCAGCCATTCCTGCAGCTTGGTCTTGGGATCCTTGAGCTCTGCCGCAGTCGGCAGCACGGTCAGCGCCTCGTTGAACAGGCGCTCGGCGACGCGGCGGGCGGCGTCGAGTCCCTGGTCGAGGTAGATCGCCCCGAAAACGGCTTCCAGCGCGTCGGCGAGGATCGTGGCGCGCCGATGCCCGCCGGATTTCATCTCTCCGTCGCCAAGCCGCAGCTGCTCACCGAGGCCGAGGCTTGCGGCGATGGGCGCCAGCGCCTCGCCGCTGACTAGACTTGCGCGGTAGCGCGAGAGCTCGCCCTCGCTCGCATCCGGAAAACGGCGGAACAGCATTTCGGCGACGACGAAGGACAGCACCGCGTCGCCGAGGTATTCGAGCCGCTCGTTGTTGGCGGCGCCGAAGCTTCGATGCGTGAGTGCGCGGCCGAGCAGGCCCGGATCCGAGAACTCGATGCCGAGGCGATCCACCAGCCAGCCGGTAGCCGGTTCCACGGCCCTTGGCAATTCAGCGCGCGTTGACGATGACCGACTTGTCGAATTCGACGAGGAACGACACGTTGCCGGCGAGCGGGACGGTGTCGTCGTAGGCCGCGCGCATCGTGAACGTGCCGCCTTCCTTGTTGATCTCGATGTCGTTCGAGGTGATCACCTCGACCATGTCGATGTCGAAGTGACGCTCGACAGCCTTGCGCAGCATGAACTCGGTGGAGCCCGGGTTGCTGTCGAACTCGTCGCGCACCTTCTCAAGCGTGGATGCGACCCGCATGTACTCGAGGTACTTGGGTGCGAGCCGTATGCCGGCGTACAACCAGGCGCCGACGACGATGACGACGACGATGATCCCGAGCATTGTCATGCCACGCTGTCTGTGCTGCATACCTTTACTCCCTAACGAATGCCTGTTCCCATGCGCTTCCAGAGCAGGAGCGATCCCGGCTCCGGATTGAATGACAGCCAGATCGCCTCGGCCTTTCCGATGACGTTGTCTTCCGGAACGTATCCGACCTCGCGGAAGCGGCTGTCGCGGCTGTTGTTGCGATTATCGCCCATCATGAAGTAGTGGCCAGGAGGCACCTGCCATTCACCCTCCATGCCGGGCCTCGCCGGGTCGAGCAGGATCGCGTGCGACCTGTCGCCGAGGCGCTCCTCCCCCACCTGCGTGAACGGATACTGCTCGTTCTTGGGGCCCGAATACAACTCGCGGGACTCGATTTGCGACGGCGTTCCGTTCACGAGCACCTGGGATCCGGCCACGCGGATCGTGTCGCCGGGCAGGCCGACGAGACGCTTGATGAACACGACCGATGGATCGGCCGGCTTGCGGAAAACGACAACGTCCCCACGCGCCGGACTCTGAATCTCCAGGATCCGCGTATTGACGACCGGCAGCCTGAGGCCGTAACGCCACTTGTTGACGAAAATGAAGTCGCCCTGGATCAGCGTGGGCATCATCGAGTCCGACGGGATACGGAACGGCTCGTAGAGGAAGGATCGCAGCAGGAGCACGATGACGATGACCGGAAAGAACGACCGCGAATAGTCGACGAGGACCGGGTCCTTGGAGACGCCACGCGCCTTGCGCCGCGGGGCAAACAGCCAGCTATCCACGCCCCACACGATCCCGGTGACCGCGGCGAGCAGCACCAGCACGAATGCAAAGTCAAAGACCATCATTCACTCCCGACCGTCACTTCTTGTTCATGCTCAGCACCGCCAGGAAGGCTTCCTGCGGGATCTCGACCGTTCCAAGCTGCTTCATCCGCTTTTTTCCTGCTTTCTGCTTCTCGAGCAGCTTGCGCTTCCGCGTCACGTCGCCGCCATAGCACTTGGCGAGCACATTCTTTCGCATTGCCTTGACCGTCGCGCGCGCGATGACCTGGCCGCCGATCGCCGCCTGAATCGCAACCTCGAACATCTGCCGCGGGATCAGTTCCTGCATCTTGTCCACGAGCTCACGGCCGCGCTGATAGGAGCTATCCCGATGCACAATCATCGAAAGCGCGTCGACGCGATCGCCATTGATCAGCACGTCGAGCCGCGACAGCGGCGCCGCCTGGAAATGGCTGAACTCGTAGTCGAAGGAGGCGTATCCGCGGCTCACGGATTTCAACCGGTCGAAGAAATCGAGCACGACCTCGGCGAGCGGCAGCTGGTACTGCAGCGACATCTGGGTACCGAGCTGCTGCATCTTCTTCTGCACGCCGCGCTTCTCCTGGCAGAGGCCGAGCACGCCGCCGACGTGCTCCGGCGGCACAAGGATGTTGGCGATGATGATCGGTTCCCGCAGTTCGCGGTAGCTCGCCGGCAGGCGCGCGGGATTGTCGACGAGCATCACTTCGCCGTCGCTCGCGACGACCTCGTAGATTACCGTCGGCGCGCTCGTGACGAGCGCGAGCCCGTACTCGCGTTCGAGCCGCTCCTGGACGATGTCCATGTGCAGGAGGCCGAGGAATCCGCAGCGGAAGCCAAAACCGAGCGCCGTGGACACTTCCGGCTCGTAGTGCAGCGCCGAATCGTTCAGCTTGAGCTTCTGGAGCGCGTCGCGGAAGGATTCGTACTGGTCGGACTGGACCGGGAAGAGCCCCGCGAACACCCGTGGCTGCACCTGCTTGAAGCCCGGCAGCGGCTTTTCGCAGGGCCGCGTCTCGCTCGTGATCGTGTCGCCGACCGGCGCACCGTCGATGTCCTTGATGCCAGCGGTCATCCAGCCGACCTCGCCGGTGGAGAGCGATTCCGTGGCGATTCGCTTCGGCGTGAATCGGCCCACTTGATCCACCTGCCAGCTCCGCCCTGTCGACATTACCCGGATCTTGTCGTTCGGCCGCAGCACGCCGTTCATGACGCGCACGAGCGACACGACGCCCACGTAGTTGTCGAACCAGGAGTCGATGATCAGCGCCTGCAACGGCGCCTCCGTGTCGCCCTGGGGCGGCGGTATGCGCCGCACGAGCTCCTCGAGGAGTTGCGGAACGTTCTCTCCGGTCTTGGCGCTGACGCGCACCGCGTCGGTCGCCTCGATGCCGATGATGTTTTCGATCTCCTCGATCACGCGCTCCGGCTCCGCCGAAGGCAGGTCGATCTTGTTGATGACTGGCACCACCTCGAGTCCCTGCTCAAGCGCCGTGTTGCAGTTCGCGACGCTCTGGGCCTCGACGCCCTGGGCCGCGTCGACCACCAGCAACGCTCCCTCACAGGCCGCGAGCGAGCGCGAGACCTCGTAGGAGAAATCCACGTGGCCCGGCGTGTCGATGAAATTCAGCTGGTAATCGCGGCCATCGGCGGCGCGATACTTGAGCGTCACGGATTGAGCCTTGATCGTGATGCCCCGCTCGCGCTCGAGGTCCATGGAATCGAGCACTTGCTCCTGCATCTCGCGCGCCTCGAGCCCGCCGCAGGTCTGGATCAGGCGATCGGCAAGCGTCGACTTGCCGTGGTCGACGTGCGCAATGATCGAGAAATTGCGTATCTGCTGCTGCATCGGGGGGATCGGGACGCCTTGCCGGACAGGCGCGTCCGGGAACATGGGATTATAGCAGTGAGGTGAACCCGCTCCTTCAGCACGATACGAGCCGTTCGACCGCGGCCCGATCGAGTCGGCCATGGCAGACGACGCTGCCGTCGCAGGTCAGCACGGGAATCTTCAGCCCGTAGCGGCGGCGGGCGGTTGGATCGTCATCGACGTCGCGCACATCGAAGCCGTCGAGCAACTCCGACAGCTCCGCGATGAACTCGTCGCAGAGCGCGCAATCGTTCCGGGTGTAGACGAGAAACCGGGCGTCCGGCATCCGGGACCGTCAATTGTCCCGGTTCGAGGCCGCGGCGGGGGCCGCGGCCGGTGCGATCGCCGCGGGCCGCAGTCCGGTCGCGATGTACTTGAGCGTGCGCGGCGGGACTTCGCCGACAGCCGTGACCTGGTATCCGTCGACGACCGTCGTGAATGCCGATGCGACGCCGGAGCGCGTCGTGCCCTGGCTCGGCGCCTTGCCCGGCGCCGGCGTCTGGATGAAGACGGACACCGAGGCGAGGCCGTCTGAATAGACGAGGTGGCTCACCGGGCCGCCGGGCCCCGCGACGGCCTGCATGCCGCTCACCGAAAGCCTGAATCCGGGCGGCACCTGCGCTGCGCGCCAGGCGGGCGCACCATCATCCCGCTGCGGCGACTGGCGGACCCAGCGCAGCTTGTTGCGATCGAGCCCGGGCTCAAATGCCGAATCCGGGATGTTGTCGTCGAACTCGAGCTTCGTGAAGCGCAGGCGCTCGATCACGCGACCAGTGCCGTCGGCGAGATCGCTGCGTACCGGCATGTGGGAATCGACGTCGATCCAGAGGCGATAACCGAAACGATAGCCGTCGAGCGGCCGCACGGCGACGACCGCGGTCGGGCCGAAAGTTTCGAGCGTCTCGCGGCCCACCCAGTCGACCTTGTACCAGGTCGCCATGCGTCCTTCGAACTGGGGAAGTGCACCCATCAGGTCGCTGCGTCCGGAGCGGCGCTCGATGATCGCGAGCTTCTGGTCAGGCAGGTAGACCACCACCTCGTCGTTTTCGCGGACGAGTTCGCGGCCGTTCCCGGACAGCGAAACGAGCCGCTCGGACACCACGCCGTCGCGGACGCGATGCGTGATGGTGAGGCGCTCGGTGCGCCCGGCCGATTCGGAGACGAACTCGCCGACATAACTCGCGTTATTGAGGGCGGCTCCCATGCGGGCGAGCCACTCCTGTCCACTTTCCGCGAGTGCGGGCGCCGCGGCGAGCCCGAGCGCGATCGAAATAGCCGCGCGCGAGGTCACTGTCCGGCCTTGTCCTCGGGCGGTACGGCATCGACGAGCGCCGGATCGTCGACGCTGATGAGCCCGGCGCCGACGCTGCGGCGCACCAGCGGCGAGGCATAGCCGTAGTGCGCGACGAGGTAATTCGCAAGTTCGGCCGGCGCGATGCCGCCCGGCGTGTCGGACGCCGGCGGAGTGACGTAAGGCTCCGCCTGATCGACGAGCGCATCGGACCCGACAGACACGGATTCGATCGGCGCGAACTCGGATCGCGCCAGGACCGCGCCGGGTGCGCTTTCCTGCGTGCGGAGCTGCTGGACGAGCAGGACGGCACCAAAAGCGACGCCCGCGGCGACAGCAAGGCCCGCGATGCCGCGCATCAGCGTTGCGCGACCTGGCATCCGTGCGAATGCATTTGCGCGGAGCGGCTCCTTGGCAATGGCCGCACTAACGCGAGCCGCGACCTGGCGGGCGGCGGGCACGTCCCCATCGCTGCGCAGCACGGCGCCGATCAGCGAGTAGCGCGACAAGGCGCCTCGCAAGTCGTCGTCGCGCTCGAGCCGCTTCAGCAGTAGCGCCGACTCCTGGTCCGGCAGTTCGCCGTCCAGGAAGGCCGAGAGCTGTTCCTTGATTCGATATGTCATTCAATGTCTCCGATTCGTCCGAGGCCGCCGTCGAAAACCTCGCGCAAGCTGCGATCGATTGCCTCGCGCGCGCGGAATATTCTCGAACGTACCGTGCCCACCGGGCATTCCATCGTCTTCGCAATGTCCTCGTAACTGAGGCCTTCGAGCTCCCGCAGCACGATCGCAAGCCTGAGGTCGTCCGGGAGTGCCTCGATCGCCTCGTTCACCGTGCGCCGGATCTCGTCCGTGAGCGCGAGCGCTTCCGGCGTTTCCGTGTCGGACAGCCGCGCATGCGCCTGTACCTGCGAACCGTCCTGGAGGTCCAGGTCGTAAGAGACTGGCCGCCGGCGGCTCGCCACGAGCGCGTTCTTGGCCGTGTTGATCGCGATGCGGTACAGCCAGGTATAAAACGCGCTCTCACCGCGGAATGCCGGCAAGGCGCGATACGCCTTGATGAACGCCTCCTGGGCGATGTCTTCGGCATCCGCGGGGCTGCGAACATAGCGCTGCACGAGCTTCAGCACCTTGTGCTGATACTTCAGCACCAGGGCGTCGAAGGCCGCCTTGTCCCCTTTCTGGACCCGGCGTACCAGCGCGATGTCGCCTGCTTCAGCCCGCATAGGCTCGACGACCTGCGCTGCGCCCTCCACGTGCACGCCGGATATGACCGGCTGACCCCTGGTTAGTTCGCATGGTGGTGGCTGGGCGGGCGAAAGCCGCTCCTTTCGTGAGACAACGCCCCGATTCTAGCAAGAGAGGCGGATCCGGGCCTTCAGTCTGCGGAATTGGCCGGGGGGCAGTGATCCGGCGGCCACCAGCCACCCGAAGCGGCGGCCGCCGGCGCGAATGTCAACGTGGACCAGCCACGGATAGGCTCGCGAGCCCGTGCCGAGCTCGGCCACGAGAAAATCCTGCTGTCCGCGCAGCCTGACCCGGCAGCCGCGCGCGTCGATTGCAAGCGCCGCGAGCGGGCAATGCCGGCCAGGAAGTCGATTGAGCGTCAGCGCGAGTCCTGCGAGCGTGAGCAGCGCCAGCGCCGCCGCGAGCGGTGCCGCCACCCGCGCGAACCAGGGACTCGCTGCGGCTGCGAGGTGCAGCAGCAAGGCCAACGCCGCAAGCCGCGGCGATTCATCCGGCTCAATTGCGACGGCGAACGATGTCATCGACGAGGGCGGCATGACTGGCGTCGGCGGGACGCCCCCCTCCGATCAGCCAGTCTGCGAGGTCCGGATCAGGTTGCTCGAGCAGCCATTCAAACGAGCGGCGCCTGTCGTCGCCCGCCCCGGGCCAGCCTAACTCCAGCCATCGGCCGAGCAACACGTCGAGTTCCTTCATGCCTCGGCGGCAGCGCCATCTCAGTCGCGCCTTGTGCTCGTCGCTCATGCCTCAGGAGTCGCGGTCGAGCAGCCGGCGCTTGATGTCGGCGATTGCGCGCGCAGGATTGAGGTCCTTGGGGCAGGCTTCCGTGCAATTCATGATCGTATGGCAGCGATAGAGCCGGAAGGACTCGTCGAGTTGCGTGAGGCGCTCTGCCTGCGCTCCATCGCGGGTGTCGACGATCCACCGGTAGCTTGCGAGCAGGGCTGCCGGCCCCAGGAACCGATCGGAGTTCCACCAATAGCTCGGGCAGGCGGTCGAGCAGCAGGCGCATAGGATACAGGCGGACGGCCGATCGATGAGTGCCTGGTCGGCTGGCGCCTGGCGGCGTTCCGCTTCGCCTGGCAGAGTTCCCGAAGTCTTGAGCCAGGGCTCGACAGACGCGTACTGCGCATAGAACTCGTTGAGGTCGGGAACCAGGTCTTTCACGACGGGCAGGTGCGGCAGCGGAAAAATCCGCACATCCCCCTCGATCGCGGCGATCGGCTGCGTGCAGGCGAGCGTGTTGACGCCGTCGATATTCATCGCGCAGGAGCCACAGATTCCCTCGCGGCAGGAGCGGCGGAAGGTGACCGTCGAGTCCACCTCGTTCTTGATCTTGATGAGCGCGTCGAGAACCATCGGACCGCAGCGGTCGAGGTCGATGCCGTAACAGTCGACGCGTGGCGGCGCCGATGAATCCGGATCCCAGCGATAGACCCTGAACTGGCGCACGCGACGGGCGCCGGGCTCTGCCGCGTGGTGGCGGCCCGGGGACTCCTTGTAACGCGAATTCGCGGGCAAGCGAAACTGTGCCATGGCTCTTGCGGCTCCTTCAGTAAGCGCGGACCTGCGGCGGAATCCGTTCGACGTCTTCCGACATCGTCTGCAGCTGCACCGGCCGATAGTCGAATCGAACGCCGCCCGCTTCGTCGACCCAGGCAAGGCTGTGCCTCATCCAGTTTGCGTCGTCGCGCGCAGGGAAGTCTTCCCGCGCGTGCGCACCGCGGCTTTCCGTGCGGTTGCGCGCCGAGTGGATCGTCGCCAGCGACTGGAGGAGCAGGTTGTCGAGCTCGAGCGCCTCGACGAGGTCGGTGTTGAACACCAGCGAGCGGTCGGAAATCCTGAGGTCACGGAACGCGTCGTGGCTACGCGCGAGCGCCGCGCAGCCTTCCGTGAGCGTTTCACCGCTCCTGAACACCGCAGCGTCGCGTTGCATTGCGCGCTGCATTTCATCGCGCAGCGAAGCCGTGGGGCGGCTTCCGGCGGCGTGACGGATCCTGTCGAAGCGGTCGAGCAAGGGCTCTACGTCGCGCGCCCGCGGATCGGGATGGCTTGCACCCGGTCGCAGCGTCTTCGCACAGCGAGCCGCCGCCGCGCGCCCGAATACCACGAGATCGAGCAGCGAATTCGAGCCGAGGCGGTTTGCGCCGTGTACCGAGACGCAGGCCGCTTCGCCGATCGCCATGAGACCCGGGACGACCGCCTCCGAGCCACCCGCACGCGTAAGCGCCTCGCCGTTCACGTTGCAGGGGATTCCGCCCATGTTGTAGTGCACGGTCGGCTGCACCGGGATCGGGGCCCGCGTAACGTCCACATTGGCGAAGATCATCGCGGTCTCGGCGATGCCCGGCAGGCGCTTCGCAATGACGTCGGCGCCGAGATGCTCGAGGTGCAGGTTGAGGTGATCGCGGGCAGGACCGACGCCGCGCCCCTCGCGTATTTCGATCGTCATTGCGCGGCTCACGACGTCGCGGGATGCGAGGTCCTTCGCGTTGGGCGCGTAGCGCTCCATGAAGCGCTCGCCCGCCGAGTTCCTGAGGATTCCGCCTTCCCCGCGCACGCCCTCGGTGATGAGGCAGCCGGCACCATAGATGCCCGTGGGATGGAACTGCACGAATTCCATGTCCTGCAGCGGCAGGCCGGCGCGCAACGCCATTCCGCTGCCGTCGCCCGTGCAGGTATGCGCGGAGGTGCAGGAGAAATACGCGCGACCATAGCCGCCGGTGGCGAGGATCGTCGCCTGAGCGAGGAACCGGTGGAGGGTTCCCGTCGCCATATCGAGCGCCAGCACCCCCCGGCAGGCGCCCTCCTCCATGATCAGGTCGATCGCGAAGAACTCGATGAAGAACTTGGCGCGGTGCCTGAGGCATTGCTGGTAAAGCGTGTGAAGCATGGCGTGACCGGTGCGGTCGGCCGCAGCGCAGGTGCGCTGCGCGATGCCCTTGCCGTAGTTCGTCGTCATGCCGCCGAAAGGCCGCTGGTATATGCGCCCATCTTCGGTTCGCGAAAACGGCAGGCCGAAATGCTCGAGTTCGATGACGGCGGCCGGCGCCTCCCGGCACATGTAGGCAATCGCATCCTGGTCGCCGAGCCAGTCGGAGCCTTTCACCGTGTCGTAAAAATGGAAGCGCCAGTCGTCGTCGCCCATGTTGCCGAGGGCTGCGCTGATGCCGCCTTGCGCAGCCACGGTGTGGCTGCGCGTCGGAAAGACCTTGGTGATGCAGGCGGTATCGAGTCCCGCCTCGGCAAGGCCCATCGTAGCGCGAAGTCCCGCACCGCCGGCACCGACGACGATGACGTCCGAGCGGTGTTCGACGAGGGCGTAGCCGCTCACTCGCCGCCACCGCTCGCGAGCGTGTAGATCGCGAATGCCAGCGCAAGCGCGGCCGCAAGGTGTGCGAACCGGGCGAGCACGATTGAAACGGCGCGCAACCGGCCGCCAACGTAGTCCTCGATCACGACTTGCACGCCTTGAATCGAATGCCAGAGAAGGGCCGCGCCGAACAGGGCTGCAAGCAAGGCCTGCAACGGCCTGCCGAACCAGCCCGCCACGATCTCGTGCGTGAGGGCGGGCTGGCGCAGCAGGGAAACGAGGAACCAGAGTCCGAGCGGCAGAAGCGCGATCGAGGTCAGCCGCTGGTAGCGCCAATGACGGCTTGCACTGCCGGGTCGCTTGCTCATGGCGTCCCCGCCAAGAATCGACCGGCGGGTGTCAGGAATAGCGTCGCGGCAAATGCGCATGCCGCGGCGACGACGACCAGCGCGCCGCTCCGCCTTGCCGAACGTTTCTCAAAACCATAGCCGGCGTCCCAGGAGAGATGGCGCATGCCGGCGAACAGGTGGTACCAGAACGCGGCAAGCGCGAGGGCAAGGACGATGCGCATCGGGAGCGTCGAGAGAAAACGGCTCACGCAGGCATAGGCGGCAGGGCCGAGGGCAGCGGAAACGATCCAGGCGACAAACAGGAAGCCACAGCCCGACAGGTACAGGCCGCTCGCGCGATGCATGATCGAAAGCACCATCGTGTACATCGGCCGGTACACCTGCAGGTGCGGAGAAAGCGGCCGTTCGGCGGGTAGTGGCATCGCTAAGCTATTCTGCCAGAAGGGATCAGGCCTTCCCACGGCCAATAGTCGCGCGTTCGACGAGATGCGCTGCGCTACGATGGCACGATGGCAGCCACGCGTTGCACCCAGCTTCCTTCGCATTCCGTCATCGCGGTCACGGGCCGCGATGCCAGGTCCTTCCTGCAGGGCCAGCTTTCGAACGACATCCTGGGCCTCGAGCGTCATCCGGGAATGCTGGCAGCGTCCTGCAACAGGCAGGGCCGCGTGCTGGCGACGATGCGCCTCGCCGCGGATGGCGACGACGTGCTGCTCGTGCTGCACCAGAAGCTTGCTCATACCCTCGTCGCACAGCTTTCCGCATACCTGCTGCGAGCCGACGTTCGCTTCGAGGACCGCAGCAGGCACATTCAGGTCGCGGGCCTCATCGACGCCGAGCCCGACGCGCGCTGGTCACAGGCGGCGGCGGCCTCGGCTGGACTCGCCATGCTCGTTGCGAGTCCACGGCGGATCCTGCTCGCTGGCACGCGCCCCGCGCTCGACGCCGTGCTCGCCGCAGTGCCGCGGAGCGCCCCTGAGGACTGGGAGCGCGTCTGCGTCGCGGACGGCGAGCCGTCGATCATGCCAGCCACCGCCGCGCTCTGGCTGCCGCAGATGCTGAACCTCGACCTGATCGGAGGCATCAGCTTCAGCAAGGGTTGCTACGTCGGCCAGGAAATCGTCGCGCGCGCGCAGCACCTCGGCCGGCTGAAGCGGCGCACTCTGCGCTACGTCGGCCCCGCCGATTCCGAGTTGCAACCGGCGCAGGCGCTCTTCAGCGGCGAAACGCTCGCCGCGCAGGTCGTCATCAGCGTCCGCGACGAGTCGTCCACGCAATGCCTTGCCGTCGTGGAACTGCGGTTCTGCAGCGACCTTCTCGGCGCGAAGCCGGGCGGCTCCGAATTCGTACCGGCCGATCTGCCCTACGCCATTCCCGCACCCTCATCCAACGGCGACGGAGACTAAAGGGGACGCGCACCTTTAAAGGGGACGGTCACTTTTTCCCGAAGGACCGAAGGAAAATGTGACCGTCCCCTTTAAAGGTGCGCGTCCCCTCTGGTTCATTCCTCCGCCGGCAGATTCTTGAGCTGCGGAAACAGCAGGACGTCGCGGATGCTGGGCGAGTCCGTCAGCAGCATGACGAGCCGGTCGATGCCCACTCCCAAACCGGCAGCGGGCGGCATGCCGTATTCGAGCGCGCGGATGTAGTCCGCGTCGAAATACATCGCCTCCTCGTCCCCCGCCGAGCGACGGCGTACCTGCTCGAGAAAACGCTCGGCCTGCTCTTCGGGGTCATTGAGTTCCGAGAAGCCGTTCGCGAGCTCGCGCCCGTCGATGAAGAACTCGAAACGGTCCGTGACGAACGGGTCTGAATCACGGCGGCGGGACAGCGGCGACACTTCCGTCGGATAAGAATGTATGAATGTCGGCTGCAGGAGGCCCTGCTCGCTGGTCTTTTCGAAAATGGCCATCTGCAGCGCTCCGGCTCCTTCGTCCTTCCCAGGCTCGATTCCGAGTCGTGCGCAGGCACTCCGCAGGTAGGGAGCGTCGCGCAGCTGCGCCCGGTCGAGTTCCGGGTTGCGCTCGATGATTGCCTCCTCGACCGAACGCCTCGCAAAGGGACCGGCGAAATCGATGCGCCGCCCCTGGTAGCCGAGGCTGCGCGCCCCGACGATGGCGTCCACGAGTCCCTGCACCATCCGCTCGACCAGGCCCATGAAATCCAGACAGTCGGCATAGGCCTGGTACAACTCCAGCATGGTGAACTCGGGATTGTGCTGCGTCGACAATCCTTCATTCCGGAAATTTCGGTTGATCTCGTACACGCGCTCGAACCCGCCGACCAAGAGCCGCTTCAGGTAGAGCTCGGGCGCGATGCGCAGGTACATGTCCTGGCCGAGCGCGTTGTGATGCGTGACGAAGGGCCGCGCGACCGCGCCACCCGGAATCGGCTGCATCATCGGAGTCTCGACCTCGAGGAAACCGAGGGCGTCCAGGAAGTTGCGCAGGAAGCGCACGACCCGGGTGCGCGTCTCGAACACCTGGCGCGCTTCGCCATTGACAATGAGGTCTACGTATCGCTGGCGGTAGCGCGTCTCGGTGTCTGCAAGCCCATGCCACTTGTCCGGCAAGGGCCGGAGCGCCTTGACGAGGAGCCGCACGGACTCTGCGCGCACCGAAAGCTCGCCAGCCCGCGTACGCATCAGGACGCCTTGCGCGGCAACGATGTCGCCGACATCGAAGCCCTTGAACTCCTCGTAGGCCGAGCCAAGCGCGTCAGCCTGCAGGTAGGCCTGGATCTGACCGCTCGAGTCCTGGAGCTTTGCGAAGGACGCCTTGCCCATGAGCCGCTTGAACATCATCCGGCCCGCGACGCGCACGCGCACCGGGTTCGCGGTAAGCCATTCGTCCGTCTTGCCGCCCCAGGTTGCATGGAGGTCGGCGGCCAGTGCATCGCGACGGAAGTCATTCGGGAAGGCGGCACCAGACTCGCGCAGGCGCGCAAGCTTGGCGCGCCGCTCGGCAATCAGCGCATTGTCATCGGGTGGTCCGGGCGGATCACGCTGCGTCATATCGGGAAGCTTACAGGCCCTGCTTCAGGCTCGCTTCCATGAAAGGATCCAGCGCGCCGTCCAGCACGGCCTGCGGATTGCCGGTCTCATGGCCCGTCCGCAGATCCTTGATCCGCGACTGGTCGAGCACGTAGGAACGGATCTGGTGGCCCCAGCCGACGTCCGTTTTCTGGTCCTCCAGCACGCGGGCGGCGGCATTGCGCTTGTTCACCTCGAGCTCGTACAGCTTCGCCTTCAGCATCTTCATCGCGGTCGAGCGATTCTTGTGCTGGCTGCGCTCGCCCTGGCAGGCGACGACGATTCCGGATGGCAGGTGCCGCAGGCGCACGGCCGAGTCCGTCTTGTTGACGTGCTGCCCGCCCGCCCCGCTCGCGCGATACGTATCCATTTCGATGTCCGCGGGATTCACCTCGATCTGGATCTCGTCGTCAATCACCGGCGAGACGAAGACGGAGGCAAACGAAGTGTGCCGGCGGTTGCCCGAGTCGAAAGGCGACTTCCGGACGAGCCGGTGCACGCCGGTCTCGGTGCGAAGCCACCCGTAGGCGTAGTCGCCGTCGATCTCGATCGAAGCGCTCTTGAGGCCCGCGACTTCGCCGGGACTCTGGTCGATGACCGAAGCCGCGAAGCCACGCGAATCCGCCCAGCGAAGGTACATGCGGAGCAGCATGGACGCCCAGTCCTGCGCCTCGGTTCCGCCCGCGCCCGCCTGGATGTCGAGGAAGGCGCCGCGTGGATCCATTTCGCCCGGAAACATGCGCGACAGCTCGAGCCGGCGCACCCGCCGCTCGAGCTCTGCGGAATCCTTGACGATATCCGCGAACCCGGCCTCGTCGTTTTCCGACTCTACGATCGAGAGGAGTTCTGCGGCGTCCGACAGGCCGGACGCGAGCTGATCGAGCTCGCTGGTGGTGGAATCGAGACGCGCACGTTCGCGGCCGAGGGACTGCGCCTTCTCTGGATTGTTCCAGATCTTGGAATCGCCGAGTTCGTGATTCAGCTCTTCGAGACGTTCGCGCTTGCCTTCGTAATCAAAGGTACCCCCTCAGCGCCTTGAGGCGCTCCGTGAGGTCTTCGATCAGGCGGCGCGTCGGCGCGGTTTCCATGGCGGCGGCATCTTAGCAGACGCCTACGCCGGCAACTGCACGTGCTCCGCGAGCAGCTCCACGCGCGCGGTGCCGCCAAACGTCGTCGACTGCAGGCGATATGCGAGCTTCAATCGCGATCCGGCCGCCGGACGCCTTGCACCGTCTTCGTCGAAGTAGCCGAATGCAATCGCCTCGATGGGATGCGACGCGGCTTGTGTGCGCAGCCACAGCTTGAGGTGGCGGTCCCCGGCCGTGCGCGCCTCGACGACGTCGAACTCGCCTTCGAAGACGGGCTCGGGGAATCCCTGGCCCCAGGGTCCGCCATCCTCCAGCGCCCGCGCGGTTTCGAGTGAAATTTCCTCGCACGCCAGTTCGCCATCCGTCTCGAGAACATTCTGCATCTGCTCCGGCGTGAGCCGCCGCCCGACCTCCTCGGAGAATGCGTCCGCGAAGCGCGGGAGATGGGCTCGCTTGAGCGTGAGCCCTGCGGCCATCGCGTGCCCGCCGTAACGGTCGATCAGGCCGGGATTTCGCGTCGCAATTGCCTCGAGTACATCGCGCACGTGCAGGCCCGCGACCGAGCGTGCGGATCCCCTGAGCTCGTCCTGTGAGGCCGGCGCAAACGCGACCACCGGACGGTGCAAGCGATCCTTCATTCGCGACGCGACGAGCCCGACGACGCCCGCATGCCATCCGCCATCGAAGAGCGTGAGCCCGGGCGGGAGATCGCCTTCTGCGATACGGAGATTGCGGACCGCCACGGCGGCCTCGTCGCGCATGCGGCTCTCCATCTCGCGCCTCTCGCGATTGAGGCGGTCGAGTTCTCCCGCAAGCTGGAGCGCCTCCGCAGGGTCGTCTGTCAGGAGGCAGCGGATGCCGACCGCCATGTCATCAATACGACCCGCCGCGTTCAGTCTCGGTGCAATCTGGTGACCGAGCTGGCGCGCCGACAGCTCATCGAGCCTGCAGCCGGCGACCCGTGCGAGCGCCATGAATCCGGGGGTCGCCGCGCGCGAGCGCAGGCGCCGCAGTCCCTCCTGCACGAGGATCCGGTTGTTGTAGTCGAGCGGAACCAGGTCTGCGACCGTGCCGAGCGCCACGAGGTCGAGCAGGTCCGCGACCGCGGGCAAGCGGCGTTTCTGCCGGTTCTCGAGCTCGCGCGTCAGCGAGGCCATCAGGTAGAAAGCGACGCCGACTCCCGCGAGCGCCCGGCTTCCGAATCCGGCTCCGGGAAGGTTCGGGTTCACGTGCGCCGCACAGGCCGGCAAGGATGCCGCAGGCAGGTGATGGTCGGTCACGAGGACCTCGATTCCCAGCGCTCGAGCCGCCTCGATGCCCTCGAAGGCCGAGACTCCATTGTCGACCGTGATGATGAGCTGGGCTTGTTCGTCGACAAGCTCCGAGACAAGAACCGGGGACAGGCCATAGCCGTGGCGCATCCGGTCCGGCACGCGCATGCCGACGTTCGCGTGCCCGAGACGGCCGAGCTGGCGCATGACAAGCGCGGTGCTGGTCGCCCCGTCGGCATCGAAGTCGCCGACCACCAGGATCCTGGAACCGCGCTCGATGTGCGAGGCAAGCAGTTCCGTGGCCGGGCCGATTCCGTCCAGCGTCGAGACGGGCAGCAAGGAGCGAAGCTCGAGGGAAAGCTCGGCGGGATCACGGACTCCTCGCGCCGCGTAGACCCGGCGAAGCACGGGATGCAGGCGCACGTCGAAAGAGGCGATCTCACCGGCCGGCCGGCGCCGGAGCTTGACTGGCTGTGTACGCGGAAGGTCGCGGGATTTCATCGGCGGCCATGATAGCGGCGCGAGACCCCGCCAATTGGCTATATTTCCGGTGCGATGGAGTTCACGCGCGAAGCCGCCTTCGAGGCGAATGCAATCGTCGCCTGCACCGAGGGCGAGGTGCGGTTGCGCGATCGCGCGTTCGCCGGCAGCGTGATCGTGACCCGTGAGACGGTCCAGGACGATTGGCGTCCTCCGGCTCCGGAAGCGCTTTCGATCGACGACTTCGCGAAGCTGATTGCGCTCAAGCCGGATGTCGTTCTGCTCGGCACGGGGAGCCGCCAGCGGATGCCTTCGCCAGCCCTCTATGCGGCATTCGCGGAACGCGGAATTGGCCTCGAGGTCATGGACAACCGGGCCGCATGCCGTACGTTCAACCTGCTGCTATCGGAGTACCGCGACGTCGCCGTCGCGCTGATGATCTAGCGCGGCGGCAACTGCGTGAGTGGATCAAGCGGCTCGCCCTCGAGGCGAATTTCGAAATAGAGCATTGGCTGCCGGCTTGGGCCGGGTCCCATCGCTGCGATCTGCTGGCCTGCGCGGACTTCATCGCCCTCCTTCACCTGCACGAACGCATTGTGTCCGTAGGCCGTGAGCCAGCCACGCACGTGGTTGATGATGACGAGCTCTCCATAGCCGCGAAGACCGCTGCCCGTATAGACGACCTTGCCGTCGGCCGCTGCCAGGATCGGCTGATTGAGGCCGCCATCGATGCGAAGTCCGACGCCTCCCGAAGGCTGTCGCACCGTGCCGACGACGGTGCCGACGTTGACCGGCCAGCGCCAGTCGGGCGGCCGGTGCGCCGGATCATCCGGCGATGCACGCCGGGCGGGCGACGCCACCGGTTCAGGCGCTTTTGCGCCGGCGACGGCACCGCCCGGCGGCCGGTTCAGGCGAAGGCGCTCGCCGGCATGGATCAGGTAGTCGCGGCCGATGCCGTTCCAGCGCGCGATGTCACGGTAGTCGAGGCCGTATCGCCTGGCGATGGAATAGAGAGTCTCACCTGCGCGTACCACGTGGTAGTCCGGTGCAGAGGGCCGGCGGTCATTCCCGGAGCAGGCGGCGATTGCGATGGCCGCGAAACATGCGACCCATCGATTCAGGTCACGCCACCGAGCAGGGGAACGAAGCTCACGAAGCCGAGCCGCTCGCGATGGAACTGGTCCCCGCGCCGCGTAAGCCGCAGGAGTTCCTGCCGTCCTTCCGGCCCGACCGGCGCGATGAGTCGGCCGCCCTCGGCAAGCTGGTCGAGCAGCTTCTGCGGCAGGGCGTGCGCCGCCGCGGCAAGCAGGATCCCGTCGAAAGGCGCCTGGGATGGCCATCCCTCCGAGCCGTCGCCGTGCTTGAATCGCACGTTCTTCACCTCGAGATCGCGCAAGCGCTCGCGCGCGCGGTCGAGCAGCGGTTCGATCCGCTCGATGCTGTAGATCCGGCCGACGAGCGGCGCGAGCACCGCCGTCTGGTAACCGCAACCGGTTCCGATCTCGAGCACTTTTTCCGGCGTTCCGCCGATCGTGATCGCCTCGGTCATGCGCGCGACGACGTAGGGTTGCGAGATCGTCTGGCCGTGCCCGATTGGCAGCGCCGTGTCTTCGTACGCACGGCTTGCGAGTGCCTCGTCCACGAAAAGGTGGCGCGGGACATTCCGGATGCGGTCGAGCACGCGCGGATCTCGGATGCCCTGCTCGACGAGGCGCTGGATCAGGCGCTCGCGCGTGCGGGCGCTCGTCATGCCGATGCCGCTGCGCTCGCTCGTCACGCGGCCGGTCCCTCGAGCCACTCGCGAAGGCTCTCGAGTGCCGCATGGCGCGTCAGGTCGACCTGCAGCGGCGTCACCGACACGTATCCATTGGCAACCGCATGGAAATCCGTTCCCGGACCGGCATCCTGCCCCGCTCCCGCGGCCCCCACCCAGTAAATTTCGCGCCCGCGTGGATCCTGCCCGCGAATTGCGGCCTTCGCGCGATGGCGATGGCCAAGCCGTGTCACCTGGAAACCCTGCAGGGATTCATAGGGCAGGTCCGGCACGTTGACGTTCAGGATCATCGACCGGTGCAGCGGTTTCGCGAAAAGCCGGAGCACGAGCTCGCGCGCGACGCGCCCGGCCGTCGCAAAGTTCGGCGCGCCGCCACCCTGGGCCACGAGCGAGACTGCGACGGTCGGCAGCCCGAGGAAGCGCCCTTCGATTGCCGCGGCGACCGTACCCGAATAGAGCACGTCGTCGCCGAGGTTCGCTCCGTCATTCACGCCCGAGACGACCATGTCGAACTCGAAATCGAAGAGTCCCGTCATCGCAAGGTGCACGCAATCCGTTGGCGTGCCATTGATGACGTACCAGGTGTCCTCGTCCACGCGCTGGACGCGAAGCGGCACTTCGAGCGTCAGCGAGTGGCTCGCTCCGCTGCAATTCCGGTCCGGAGCCACGACCGTGAGTGGCGCGATGCCGGCCAGCGCTTCGCGCAGGGAGCGCAACCCTTCGGCGCGATATCCGTCGTCGTTGGCCAGCAGGATCTTCACGTCGGGTGTCTCGTCACTGTCGCGTGCCACGCGACCGGGCCGCACTATACTGTAAGCCCCGTCGCCGCGGCGCATTGCCGGAGGATGCCGCCATCAAGGACGAGGAACGTGAGTTGTTCCGCGCCGCCGTGCGCGACGTGAGGCCGCTCCGCGATGCGAAGCGGCCCCCGGAGCGCGAGCGCAAGAGGCCGCGCGCCGCATCAAGGCGTGCGGACGAGGCGCGGGTGCTTGCCGAATCGCTTTCGATCGATGCGGCGGATCTCGACGTCGAGTCCGGCGATGAGCTCCGGTATCGCCGCGAAGGCGTTGCCGAATCCGTCCTCCAGAAACTGCGACGCGGCGAGTACGCCGTGCGCGACGAGATCGACCTGCACGGCATGACCCAGGACGAGGCGCGCCACGCCCTCGCGGTGTTCCTCGGTGAATCGGCCCTCCACGGCCGGCGCTGCGTCCGGATCATTCATGGCAAGGGGCGCGGCTCGGGCAATCGCGGCCCGGTCCTCAAGTCCGCGGTCAACCGTTGGCTTCGCCGGCACGCCGGTGTTCGGGCATTCTGCTCGGCGCGCCGAAACGACGGCGGGACTGGCGCCGCCTACGTGCTCCTCGACTAGCTATCGCCGCCGGACTCCGGAATGCGCGCATCGAGAATTTCCCGGAGGACCGCCGTCGCATAGCCGCCACGCGGCAGCTCGAACTCGACTTCGAGCGCATCCGCGTCGAGCCGGTGATCGAATGCGGCCGGCCGCAGCACGAGCGCGCGCCGCTCGGCGCGGAGTCCGACCGAACCCATGAGTCCCGGCAGCGGCGCGACCGCCAAGAGGGCGGCATCCTCCACGCGCGCCGCCTCGCCGCCCGGCAGGATTCCGCCGGAACCGCAGAGTGGACCAGTCGGCGATAAGTCGCCCTCCTTCAGGCGTCGGGCCAGCCCCTCGTCAGGACTGTCCGCGGCGAACACGGAATTGCTGCCGCTCAGGTTGACGACTTCGCCGGGCAGCAGTCGGTTCCAGGTATTCGCGTTCACCCGCGCGCCGAGAACCGCATTGAAGGCGAGCGCGCGGGCGGACGACAGCAGGAATGCGCGCGGCTCGCGGCCACCTGGAAGGCGCCCGCTCTCGAGCCATTCGCGGACCCTGCCGATATTCGCCCCATCGTTCCCGAAGCGCTGCGTGCCGAAATAGTTCGGCACGCCGGACGCCTGGATGAGTGCGATTCGAGCGCCAATCGCGCCCGCGTCGCCCTGCAGGCCGCGGACACGGATGCGGAACCGGTTGCCCGCGAGTGCGCCGCGGCGCAATTTGCGCGAATGCGGATGCTCGCCGAGCACGCGGAAACCGTCGCCGGTGTACCCGACGAAGGAAGCAGTGTCCCTGGCCGCCGGCACCGAGAACCACTGGCGGGCGATCGCGCGCCGGTCCTTCTGTCCTGCGAATCCGACGTCTCCGGGAGGCCGGCCGGCGCGAACCGCGAGCGCCCGTGCGACGAACAGGGTGTTGGCACCTTCCTTCTCGACGAGCAGAAGACGGTGCGCTTCGCCCCCGTCGGGCTCGAAGCCGAGGTGTTCCTCCACCATGAAATCCCTGGCTTCGACACGCAGGGCCCCGGAGACCGGCGTTTCGCCCAGGGCCCGCGGCGGCTCGATCGCGAGGCGGTGCCAGGCTTCAATCGTCGGCAACCCAGCTGGCACCGTCATTCCTGGAGCAGCACCACCGCCTGCGCCGCGAGCCCCTCGCCGCGTCCAAGCGTGCCAAGCCCCTCCGCCGTCGTCGCCTTCACGTTGATGCGATCGCGCGCGATACCGAGGTCGGCAGCAATGTTCGCGCAGATGGCCTCGCGATGCGGCCCGATCCGGGGCGCCTCGGCGACCAGCATGAGATCGCAGTTCCCGACCGTGAATCCCCGGCCGGCGATGAGCTTCGCTACCTCGCGCAGCAGGACGCGGCTGTCGGCGCCCGCGTGGCGCATATCCCGTGGCGGGAAGTGCTGTCCGATGTCGCCGAGCGCCGCGGCTCCGAGCAATGCATCCATCAGCGCGTGCAGCAGGACGTCGCCGTCGGAGTGCGCGATGACGCCCATCGAATGCGGAATCGTGACGCCGCCGAGGCGAACGGAGTCGCCGGGCCCGAAACGGTGGATGTCGAAGCCATGGCCGATCCTCATTTCCGCCTCCCCGCGACACGCAGTGAAGCTTCGGCCAATGCGAGATCGGCGGGCCGGGTCACCTTGATGTTCTGTGGCGAGCCCGTAACGAGGAGCGGTCGCAATCCCAGCTTCTCGATCGCGGCTGCTTCGTCCGTTGCGTCGAACCCTTCCGCAAGCGACTGCGAAAGCGCGCGCACGAGCGCACCAAGGCGGAACATCTGCGGCGTCTGGGCGCGCCAGAGCCTCTCGCGCGGGAGGCTCCGCAGGCTCCGGCCATCATCGTCCGCCTGCTTGACCGTATCGGCGACCGGCAAGGCGAGCAGGCCGCCGACCGGATCGCGGCGGCAGGCGGAGATCAGCGACTCGACGTCTTTCAGGCGGAGGCAGGGCCGGGCCGCGTCGTGCACGAGCACCCAGTCGCTTTCGTCCGCAGTGATGAGCGCCTGGAGCCCGTTCAGTACGGATCTGGCCCGCGTCGCGCCGCCGGCCACGGCAACCACGCGGCTGCGCAGCGGTCTCGGCAGGCGCTCGAAGCGCCGGTCGCCGGCATTGAGCACGACGACTCCTCCGGCGATGCCTTTCGCGGACGTCAGCGTGCGCAGGCAATGCTCGAGGAGCGTCTTTCCGGCAATGCGAAGATAGGGCTTGGGAACTGAGCCGCCATAGCGTTCCGAGCGGCCTGCGGCGGCGATCACGAACCAGATGCGCCCGCCCACCTCTTGGTCAGGGCGTCGTCGAGGCCTGTCTCGACGCGGGTGCTGCCTGCTCCGAGTCGGGCAACCGGTGCGACGAATCGACCACCTGGTAGAAGGTTTCGTTGGCGGAGATCATCCCGAGATCGTTGCGGGCGCGCTCTTCGAGCGCCGTCAGGCCATGCTTGAGGTCCCCGACCTCGGCCTTGATCTGGGCATTGCGTTCCACCAGCACCGCATTCTCGGCGCTCTGGTTTTCGACCGCCTCTGCGAGCTGCCAGACTTCGCGCATGCCCTCGTCCGAGACCCACAGGCGAACCTGGAGCAGCACGAGCGCGGCGATGAGCGCGGCGATGACGAGCTTCATGGGGCCGGGAGAGTAGCACGTTCGGGCATTCCGGAGGCCACGCCGCTCACCGCCGCTTGACCGGGAATGCGTCGCGACCGGCATAGCGCGCCCGCGCGCCGAGCTGCTCCTCGATCCGCAGGAGCTGGTTGTACTTCGCCATGCGGTCGGAACGCGAGAGCGAGCCGGTCTTGATCTGGGTTGCCGGCGTGCCGACCGCGATATCGGCGATCGTCGAGTCCTCGGTTTCTCCCGAGCGATGTGAAACCACCGAGGCGTAGCCGGCCTTGGTCGCCATGTCGATCGCAGCGAGTGTTTCCGTGAGCGTTCCGATCTGGTTCGGCTTGATCAATATCGCGTTCGCGACGTTTTCCGCTATGCCGCGCGAAAGGATCTCGGTATTCGTCACGAACAGGTCGTCGCCGACGAGCTGCAGCTTCTTCCCCAGCCGTTGTGTCAGGGTACCCCAGCCTTCCCAGTCCGCCTCCGCCATGCCGTCCTCGATCGTGAGGATCGGGTAGCGCTGGGCGAGCTCAGCCAGGTAATCCGCAAACTGCGCCGCGGTGAACTTGCGGCCCTCGGACTCCAGGTAGTAGCTGCCGTCCTTGTGGAACTCGGTGCTCGCGACGTCGAGACCGAGCCAGACGTCTTGGCCCGGGTGATAACCCGCCTTTTCGATTGCCTCGATGATTACTCCGAGCGCGGCCTCGTTGGACGGCAGGTTCGGGGCGAAGCCGCCCTCGTCGCCGACTGCGGTGGCGAGCCCGCGGTCGAGCAGCAGCTTCCTCAGCCGGTGGAATATCTCGGCGCCTGCGCGGAGGGCTTCCCGGTAGCTGGGCAGCCCCGCGGGAACGATCATGAACTCCTGGATGTCGAGGCTGTTGTCGGCGTGGGCCCCGCCATTGACGATGTTCATCATCGGCACCGGCAGCACGACCGCGTCGTCGCCACCGAGATAACGGAAGAGCGGAAGTTTCTGTGCCGCAGCGGCAGCGCGCGCCGTCGCGAGCGACACGGCGAGGATCGCGTTCGCCCCGAGGTGCGATTTGTTCTCCGTGCCATCGATGTCGCGCATGCGGCGATCGATGCCCGCCTGGTCGGCTGCATCGCGGCCGACGAGCGCGTCGCAAAGCGCTCCATTCACGTGCTGGACGGCGTTCAGCACCCCCTTGCCCAGGTAGCGCGTGGCATCGCCGTCGCGGAGCTCAACCGCTTCGCGCGTGCCGGTCGACGCACCCGAGGGCACGGCCGCGCGGCCGATGGTTCCGTCGGCGAGCTCGACGTCGGCCTCAACGGTCGGATTGCCGCGGGAGTCGATGATCTCGCGGCCGCGTATGTCGACGATCCGCATAGGGAACCTCTGATTCACTCTCGCATGAGGCGCGTTACGCGCGCGCCTTGGCGGGACAAGGCGCGAGCCGAAGTCCCATAGCATGGACTATGGATGAGGCGAGCAACGAAGTCCCGCCAAGGCCCGCGCGTAACCCAAAGGGACCGGGTGATTTTGTTCCCTGGCTGCGTTGCTCGTCGCTCATGTATCACCTGATACACATCGCTCCTCGCGCCTTGCCAGGGAACAAAATCACACTCGGTCGCGCACATGCGAGAGTGAATCAGAGGTTCCCCAGAGAGGACTCCGCGAATGGACGCGACTTGACCGCGCGGTCGAGCTCGACGAGAAGCGAAAGCAATTCGCGCATGCGCGGCAGCGGCCAGGCGTTCGGGCCGTCGGAAAGGGCCTTGGCCGGATCCGGGTGCGTCTCCATGAAGACGCCCGCGACACCCGCTGCGACGGCAGCGCGCGCGAGGACGGGCACGAACTCGCGCTGGCCTCCCGAGGACTTGCCCTGGCCTCCGGGGAGCTGCACGGAATGGGTTGCGTCAAACACCACGGGTGCACCGAACTCGCGCATGACCGACAGGGACCGCATGTCCGAGACCAGGTTGTTGTAGCCGAAGCTGAAACCGCGCTCGCAGACCATGATGGACTCGTTGCCGGTCGAACGGGCCTTCTCGACGACGTTCGACATCTCCCAGGGACTGAGGAACTGCCCTTTCTTGATGTTCACGGGCTTGCCCTGCGAGCACACGTTGACGATGAAGTTTGTCTGCCGGCACAGGAACGCAGGTGTCTGCAACACGTCGACTACCGAGGCGACCTCGCCCAGCGGCGTGTCTTCGTGCACGTCGGTCAGCACCGGCACGCCGTGCTGGCGCCGCACGTCTTCGAGCACCTTCAATCCCTGCTCGATGCCCGGCCCCCGAAACGAGGCACGCGAGGAACGGTTCGCCTTGTCGTAGGACGCCTTGAAGACGAACGGAATGCCGAGCGTGCCCGTGATCTCCTTGAGCGTGCCCGCAATCTCCTGCGTGAGTTCCGGGCTCTCGACCACGCAGGGACCCGCGATCAGGAAGAAAGGGCGATCCGGGCCGATTTCGGCGCCAGCGAGCTTCACGCGCTGGCCGCCTGCGGGAGCTTGCCGACTGCGTGCTCGCGTGCGGCGCGCACGAAGCTCGAGAACAGCGGATGCCCGTCGCGCGGATTCGACGTGAACTCCGGGTGGAACTGCACGCCGATGAACCATGGGTGCGACGGCAGCTCGACGATTTCCGCGAGCCCGTCCTCCGAGAACGCGGAGATCGCAAGGCCGGCTTTCTGCATGCGCTCGAGGTAGTTGTTGTTGAACTCGTAGCGATGCCGATGCCGTTCGTGGATCACGTCCCGCCCGTAAACCCTGCGCGCGAGCGTCCCTGTCAGGATCCGGGATTCCTGGGCCCCGAGCCGCATGGTGCCGCCGAGTTCCGATCGGTCGGTGCGGCGGAGCGTCTCGCCGGTGCGGTCGCGCCACTCGGTGATGAGCGCGATGACCGGGTCCGCGGCGCTGCGCTCGAACTCCGTCGAGTTTGCGCCTGGAAGTCCGAGGACACTGCGTGCGAACTCGATGACTGCAACCTGCATGCCGAGGCAGATGCCGAGATATGGCACGCCGTGCTCGCGCGCGTACCTGACCGCCGCGATCTTTCCCTCTATTCCCCGCTCGCCGAATCCGCCGGGCACGAGGATCGCGTCCATGCCGGTGAGGCTCGCCGTGCCCGCGCTTTCGAGGTCGGTCGACTCGATGTAATGCAGCTGCACGCGTGTGCGGGTCTTCAGGCCCGCGTGACGCAGCGCCTCATTCAGGGAGATGTAGGAGTCGCGGATCTGGACGTACTTCCCGACCATCGCGACGTTGACCGTCGCGTCGTGCTGCTGGCGCGCCGAGACAACCTGCTGCCATTCGCGAAGGTCCGCGGACGGCGCCTCGATGCCGAGCTTGTCGCAGACGATCGCGTCGAGGTGCTGCTCGTGCAGGAGGATTGGAATCCGGTAGATGTCGTCGGCGTCGACTGCGGAGATGACGGCACGCTCCTCGACATTCGTGAAGAGTGCAATCTTGCGGCGCTGTTCCTCCGGCAGGGAATCGCGGCAGCGGCACAGGAGCACGTCGGGCTGGATGCCGATGCCCCGGAGTTCCTTGACCGAATGCTGGGTGGGCTTCGTCTTGATCTCGCCGGAACCGCCGACGATCGGGACTAGCGTCAAGTGCAGGTACACGCAGTTGCCGCGGCCTTGCTCGAAACCCATCTGGCGTATCGCTTCGAGGAAGGGCAGCGATTCGATGTCGCCGACCGTGCCGCCGATCTCGACCATGCAGACGTCGGAATCGCCGGCGCCGAGGCGGATGCTCCGGATGATCTCGTCGGTGATGTGCGGGATGACCTGGACGGTTGCGCCGAGGTAGTCGCCGCGACGTTCCCGCGCAATCACCCGCTCGTAGATGCGCCCGGTCGTGAAGTTGCTGTTGCGCCCGGTGGTCGTGCGCACGAAGCGCTCGTAGTGGCCGAGATCGAGGTCGGTCTCGGTGCCGTCCTCGGTGACGAAGACTTCGCCGTGCTGGAACGGGCTCATGGTGCCCGGGTCCACATTGATATAGGGGTCGAGCTTGACCATGCGGACCTTGAGCCCGCGGCCCTCGAGGATCGCACCCAGACTGGCCGAGGCAAGGCCCTTCCCCAGCGAGGACACCACGCCACCGGTCACGAACACGAATCGAGTCATCGGAGTCCCCGCCGTCGGTTGAAACGACGGGAGTTCAGTCTAGTTGAGCGCTGCCCCCGGTGCCAGCGGAAATGTGAACCGGTTCACACGCGAGCCGACATAAGAGGCTGGCGGGACCCGCCGTTCCGCCGTTCGTCGCCGCGGTGCGAGCGCCCGTCGGAAGGCCCGCTTTTGCGGGGTTTGCACTCCTTATAGTGTAGGCCATGAAAAGAGCCCAAGCCGGTTTCACGCTGCTCGAATTGATGCTGGTCATAGCGATCGGGAGCGTCCTGCTCGCCATCGGCATTCCGTCCATGGGTAACTTCATCCGCAATTCGCGGATCACGGGCGCCGCCAACGACGTCATGGCTGCCCTGCATTTCACGCGTTCGGAATCGGTCAAGCGGCGCGCGCCTGTCACGCTCTGCACGAGCGCGAATTCGATCAACGCCGACGGGACCGCCAATGACAATGCGACCTGCGCCGCTACGCCCTTGCTGACTGGCTGGATCGCCTTCGTGGACACGAACCAGAGCGGCCAGCGGGACGCCGGCGAGGCGATCCTGCTGAACCACGAGCCCATGAACGCCCAGATCACGGCCCGTTCCTCGATCGATCCGTTCCGGGTGACCTACCTGCTGAATGGCTTTGCGCTCGATCCGAATGCCGCCCAGCTCGTGCTCTGTGACGAGCGCGGCAACGTTGCGACCGGCGGCGAACTGTCGTCGGCACGCGGAATCCTGGTGTCCGTCACGGGCCGCGCGGGCGTCACCCGGGACACGGACGAAGTTCAGGCGCTCCTCGACGACATCGCCCAGGACGTCGGCGGCTGCACGGCTTAAGTCATGAAATCATCCATCAACGGCTGGAATGCGCGCCCGGCCCAATCGGGATTCACGATGGTCGAGGTGCTGGTCGCCCTCGTGGTGCTCGCGATCGGCCTGCTCGGGATCGCGGCGCTCTACCTCAACAGCCTCCAGTCCGGCCGGACTGCGATCTATCGCACGCAGGCCGTGACGCTTGCGGCCGACATCGCGGACCGCATCCGCATGAATCGCACGGCCCAGGCCGCCTACGACTCGCCATTTGCAGACGCCGAAGCCCCAGTTGGCGCCTGCGCGACGACCGGCGGCTGCACCGATATCCAGCTCGCGTCGACCGACCTGTTCAACTGGAAGGCGACGATCGCCCAGCGCCTGCCGGATGGAGAGGGCCAGGTCGTCGTAGTCGCGCCGGTCGCGGCCGGCGAGCCGGCAAACTACGTCGTGACCGTGCAATGGGTCGAAGTCGGCGAAGCCACACCGGTGACCTTCCAGATCGGGTTCGCGACATGAAGTACCGGGACATTTCGATGCGCCGCTCGCAGCAGGGCGTCAGCCTTGTCGAATTGATGGTCGCCCTCGCAATCGGCACCTTCCTGCTCGCCGGAGCAATCACGGTCTTTGGCAAGACCCGCGACCTGTACCGGACCAACGACGCCGCTGCGCGCCTGCAGGAAACTGCGCGGTATGCGATGGGCACGATCGAGGCGGACCTGCGCATGGCGAATTACTGGGGCCTCATGAGCCGCGCAGACCTGATCGAGAACGGCCCGGCGCTCGACCTTGCGAATCCCCCGGCGGTCGATCCCACGTATACGTTGCCCGCTGGACTCACCGGCTATGCCGGCACGATCGACGACTGCGGCGCGATGTGGGCCATCAAGCTGCCGGCTTATATCGAAGCCAACGACGATGCTTATGGCTACACTTGCGCGGCCTTCGACACGGCCGTGCCGGGCTCGGACCAGTTGACGATCCGCCGCGTCTCCACCCAGGCGATCGCCCCCGCCGCGCTTGCGGCGAGCGCGGGCCAGATCAAGGTCCAGACCAGCCGCGTGCAGGGCACGTTGTTCGCGGATGGAGCCGTCCCGGCCGGCTACGCGCCGCCACTTTCCGAGTCCCGCGCGCTCATTGCGAACGGGTATTACGTGGACCAGGATTCCGACGAGCGCGACGGCACGCCGTCGCTGCGCCGCAAGCAGCTCGATGTCGCGGGCGGCGCCCCGACGATCACGGACCTGCAGATCGTGCCGGGCGTCGAGGACCTCCAGGTCGAGCTTGGCGCCGACTTCAACGGCGACCAGAACGCCGACTACTTCGTGCAGCCGAACGCCGTCATCCCGGCAGGCGACCAGGTCGTCGCCGTCCGCGTGTGGCTCCTCGTGCGCGCGGAGCAGCAGGAATCCGGCTTCACGGACGGCAACACCTACGACTATGCGAGCCGCACCGGCGCGGCCACCTATGCGCCGGGGGATGCCTTCCGCAGGGTACTCGTCACCAAGACCATTGCGCTCAGGAATACACGGCGATGAACGGCAAGTCCTTCGGAAATCAACGCCAGCAGGGCGCCGCGCTCGTCATCGGCCTGATCCTGCTCCTGATACTGACAATCCTCGCGGTGTCGGGCGTCTTCACGTCGACCATGGAGCTGCGCATGGTCCGCAACAACCAGAGCCAGGAGCGCTCCTTCCAGGCCGCGGAGGTCGCGGTCGAGGACGCGCTAGCGAACCCGGTGCTCTCGACGAGCGCCGCGTTCAACCAGGCGACCGTCGCCGTGCCGAACTCGCCGGGCGACACGTATTCCTACCAGCTGCAGTTCGTCGGCCAGGCCCCTCTCGGCACCGGTATGACGGGCTACAGCATCGGGTCAAGTTTCATGACCTATCACTTCCAGGTCGACGCGACGGGAAACGGGCCTGACAGCGCCGTTTCGAACCACACGCAGAGCTTTTACGTCGTCGGTCCCGGCACTTGAGCATTTTGCGGAGAGTCACATGAGCAAGATTGGGCATGACTCGGCAATCATCCTCGCGGGCGCGCGCCGCCGGCGAAACGCGGCGTGGGTCGCCCTCGCCTGCGGCATGCTGGTCGCGACGAGCGCGGTCGCGCAGCTGCGCACGAAAGGCATAACTGGCGGCCTCGAGTCCGGCACCGACCTGGTGACCCTGCCGGCCGCGCCGCGCGGCTCCTTCCTTGCCCGCGAGTGCAGCGACTGCCCCTCGATAAGGGTCAGTTTCGACGCCAACACCCGGTATTTCATCAGTGACGAGCCCGTGACCTACGCGAAGCTGCGCGAGGCAGCCGGCAAGGGCGACATCCGCCTGCAAGTTTCCTATCGGCTCCACGACCGGACCCTGACCCGGCTGCGGCTCGCCGCGGCCGGCAATTAAAGAGTGGCACCCATGAAACAGAACACCACGCGTTTCCTCCGCGCCCTGAGTTGTACGGCAAGCGCCGCGCTTTGCGTACTCGCGGGAGTCGCGGGAGCCGACGAGAGCGAGATTTTCGTCGGCATGGGCAACGCCGTGTCGAGCCAGCGGCCGAACATCCTCTTCATCATGGACACCTCCGGCAGCATGAGCGAGGAAGTCGAGACCCAGGTCGCGTTCAACCCGGCGACCGACTACGCGGGCTCCTGCGCTGACGACCTGGTCTACTTCGAGACAGGCTCGAATTCGAGCGACCCGCCGAGCTGCACCGATGCCAATTCGGTGCCCTTGGCGAACTTCAAGTGCGACGCCGCGCTCGTGCAGATGTCAATGGCCGGCTTCTACGTGGCCGACCGCGCGGCGCAATGGCGAGGCAACCCGCTTCGCTGGCGCGGCATCAATGGCAGCAACGGCGCGTCTGCCTGGGTCGAATGCCGCACGGACGCCGGCATCCACGGCAATGGAATCGACACGGCCAGGCTGTGGGCCGCTGACGGCAACAACGGTCCCTGGACAGCGCTCCCGAGCCAGCAAATCGGCTGGAACGCAAACGGCGCCGGCAATGGCTACGTCTTCTATTCCGGCAATTACATCAACTGGCTCGACAACGCGGGCACGGTCACGCAGTCGAGGCTCGAGATCATGCAGGACGTGGCGACCAACACGATCAACCAGCTGGCCGTGTCCGACAACGTCAACGTCGGCCTGATGCAGTTCAGCAACAACACCAACAACGGCTGCAGCGACACGCTGACGTCCGAGGGCGGCATGGTGCTTCGCGAAATGGGCCCGGTTGGCACCAACGCGGCACTGCTCACGGCCGATATCGCGGCCCTGAACGCCGACGGCTGCACGCCGCTTTCGGAGTCGATGTACGAAGCCTACCTCTACCTGAGCGGCAGCAGCGTCGATTACGGAATGGACTCGCGCAAGTTCCCCGGCTCGGGCGGCTCGAAGCCGAGCGTCCTGAGCTCGCGCCAGCCGGCGCCGAACACGGGCATCTACAACAGCCCGCTGACAGTTTCCTGCCAGCGCAATTTCATCGTGCTCCTGACCGACGGATTGCCGACGGCCGACACTTCCGCCAATCCGGAAATACAGGCACTCATCGGCGGCAGCTGCGACGGAAGCGGCACGGGTCGCTGCCTCGATGACATGAGCCAGTACATGTACGAGAACGACATGCGCCCCTCGCTCGCAGGCCTCCAGAACGTCACAACCTATACGATCGGTTTCGGGCCCGAGGTCAATAACTCGACGCTCCTCCAGGATACCGCCGCCAATGCGGGCGGCGTGTTCTACGAGGCCAGTGACACGGCGACGCTCACCACGGTGCTGACGAACATCGTCCGCTCGATCCTCGACATCAATACGTCGTTCACCGCGCCGGCCGTCTCGGTCAACGCGTTCAACCGCACGCAGAACCTGAACGACCTCTACGTGACGGTGTTCCGCCCGAGCGAGACCTACGCCTGGGACGGCAACATCAAGAAGTACCGGCTGGATCCGACGGGCGTGATCGTCGACGTCAACGATTCGCCAGCGGTCGAGCTGACGACCGGATTCTTCCGCACGACGTCGCAGAGTTTCTGGACCACGGGCGTGGACGGCGACAGCGTCGTCCTCGGCGGCGCGGCACACGAACTGCCGTCGGCGCCGGGCTCGCGCAACGTGTACACCGACCTCAACACGGCGTCCGCGCTGACGGCGGCCGCCAATGCCGTCACGACGGCCAACGCGGCCATCACGAACGCGACGCTCGGTCTCGGCGCCGCCGAGGCACCGGGCCGCGATAACCTCATCAACTGGATGCGCGGCACCGACATCGACGACGGCGACGGCGACGGCGTCACGACCGACGCGCGCCAGTCGATGGGCGATCCGATGCACGGGCGGCCGGCCACCGTCATCTACGGCGGCTCGGTCACCAACCCCGACCCGAACGACGGCGTCGTGTACGCGGTGACGAACGAGGGCTACCTGCACGCGATCGACGCCGTCGCCGGCAACGAGCTCTGGGCCTTCATGCCCCTGCAGCTGCTTGCCCGCGCACGCGACATCTACACCAACGAGGCGGTCTCAGACCGCGAGTACGGCCTCGACGGCAACATCCGCGTCGTACGCAACGAAGTCAACGAAAACGGCGTGATCGAATCCGCGCTCGGAGAGCGCGTGATGCTCTACTTCGGCATGCGCCGCGGCGGCAGCGACTATTACGGCGTGGACGTGACGGACCGCAATGCGCCGTCCCTGCTCTTCAGGATCGGGCCGAACGAGACGGGTGCCAAGCAGCTGACTGGTGCGGGGCAGAGCTGGTCCACGCCGGCGGTCGCCAACGTCAACGTGAGCGGCGCCACGCAGAACAGCCTGAACCAGGTCCTGGTCTTCGGCGGCGGCTACGACACCGTGCAGGACAACGGTGCGTACGCGACCGACTCCGCCGGAAACCAGATCTTCTTCGTGGATACGCTCAGCGGCGACGTGCTCTGGCGCGCGGGCCCGTCAACGGATACCGGCGCGGATCTTCGCCACGCATCGTTGACGCACGGCATACCCGGGGACGTCCGCGTCTTCGACCTGACGGGCGATGGATTTGCGGACCGGATGTATGCGGCGGACATGGGCGGACGCGTCTGGCGCTTTGACATCCACAACGGCCAGACACGCACCAACCTCGTCACCGGCGGCGTCTTTGCCGCGCTCGGCAACGCGCACCTGACGACGCACCCGAACGCCACGACACGGCGCTTCTACAGCGCACCCGACGTCGCGTTCCTCAGTTCGGGTGGCAGGACCTGGCTCAACGTGTCGCTCGGTTCCGGGTATCGGGCGCATCCGCTCAATCTCGATACGGAGGATCGCTTCTACAGCCTGCGCGATCACCAGCCGTTCGCCCGCCTGACCCAGGCGCAATACGACTCGGCGACCGTGATCACCGAAGCGGACGTGAACCTGATCGACATCACGACCGACATCGCGCCAACGATTCCAGCGGGTGCGAGCGGCTGGCGCCTGGACCTGCGCCGGCCGGCCGCGGGATTCACCGGCGAGAAATCGCTCGCCGAAGCGCGGACGATCGAGAGCATCATCCAGTTCACGACCTACGAGCCGAACAACGCATCGACGCCGCAGAGCAACTCCTGCGCGCCGGGCGTCGGCACCAACCGCCTCTATTCGATCAGCGCTTATACCGGCGCGCCGGTGTACGACCGCGAGAATCCGGCGGATCCGCCGGATTCCGTGGACGACCGCGATACCGAGCTTGCCCAGGGCGGCATCGCGCCGGAAGTCGTGTGGCTCTTCCCGAGCCCTGAGAACCCGCAGACCTGCGTCGGGGAAGAATGCCGCCCTGACCCGGTGTGCCTCGTCGGCCTCGAAAACTGCGGCGTCGGCGTGAACCTGGCCCCAGTCCGTACCTTCTGGCGGCAGACCGGAGTGAACTGATGAAACGCATGCACAGGCAGCAGGGCGTCACGCTGATCGAGCTCGTGGTCGTAATGATCATCGTCGGGATCCTGGCGGCGGTCGCCATCCCGTCATACCGCAACTACGTGATCCGCAGCCAGCGCTCCGATGCGAAGGACGCCCTGCTCGCGCTCGCGACCCAGCAGGAGAAGCACTATCTGCAGTGCAACACCTACGCAACGTCGATCGCGGCGGCCACCGACTGCGCCGCGGGCGAGCTGCAGGGCGCGGCCACGAGCAAGAATGGCTGGTACCAGCTTGCGACTGCTGCCCCAAATCCGACGCTTGGCTTCACGGTGACTGCGACGGCAATTGCCGGGCAAAACCAGGCCCAGGACGCCGAATGTCAGACGTTCGCCGTGACGGATCGCGGCGTTCGCACTGCAGACGACGAGGGCGGCGCCGACAACACGGCCGAATGCTGGCGCTGAGGCGCGAAAAGCGCCGCTAGAAAATTCGCGGCCGGCCGGCCCAGACGGGCTTCAGCGCCGGTTGCCCGACACCGGCGGCGAAATCGGCGTCGACCCAGAGATCGCCGACTGCCGCGAGCCGCTCGCCGGCGTACACCAATGGCAGCCGGTCGCGCATCCAGGGCACGACACCCGCTTCCTGGCATAGATCTTTGAGGCGCTTGCGCGGCCTTCCCGGGTGCGGCCTGAGGCTCTCCCCGCCCACGCGAAACCTGAACGCGACTGGCTCAGGCAGCGGTTCCGCAAGTCCCCCGTCCGCGCCCGGGATCAGCCCGAAGCGGCCAAGACCCGTCCCCAGATCGAGCTCGGCTCCATTGCCCGCAATCGCGGCGGGCCTCGCATCGGGCAGCGGCGATAATGCATACAGGCGCCCGCGGTAGCGCCGGACCTCGCCACCATCCCAGCGAAGGCAAGGCGCCCCGTCGCACCGTGCCTCGAAGAAACCGGGCATCGCAGCGGCGAGCCTCGCCGCCGGCGGTGGTCGCAATCCCTGTCTCCGCAACCACCAGCGCAATAGGTTCACGCGGCGCTCGCGGGAAAGGCGCCCGAGGCCTTCGAGTGACAGCCGGTCGTCGTCGAGCAGGCCGGTTGCGTCGGCGGCCGCCATCTCGGCGAGCAGACGCGACGCGTCCGCGAAATGTCCCGCACTGCGCGCGACGGTCGTCGCCGCAGCGGGCCAGCGCTCACGGATCGCCGGCAGCACACGGGTGCGGAGCCAGACCCGGTCGAATCGCGTCTCGTCGTTCATCGGATCCTGCTGCCAGTCGAGTCCGGATCTCGCCGCGTATTCGGCGAGCTCGGCGCGATCGACTTCGAGCAGCGGGCGCGCGTGCCAGCCAGGGCCCAGCCGCGCGCGCGCGGGCATTGCCGCGAGCCCCGCCACGCCCGCGCCCCGCAGCAACTGGATCAGCACGGTTTCCAGCTGGTCGTCGCGATGATGAGCGGTCAGCAGCCACTCCCCCGGCGCGAGCTGGCGCGCAAGCGTCGCGTAGCGAGCCTCGCGCGCAGCGGCCTCGATGCTTTCTCCGCCAGTCGTATCGAGCCCGAGCGCAATGACGTCGAGCGCGATTCCGGCGCGGCGGCAGGTTTGCCTGCAGCGCTCCGCGGAGTCCGCCGAGCCTGGCTGAATCCCGTGGTCCACGTGCACGGCCCGAAGCGCAACGCCGCCTTGCGCGATCAGTGCCGCCATTGCTTGAAGCAGGACTGTCGAATCGAGGCCCCCGGAAAATGCGACGCAGAATTTCGCCTCCCGCCACGCAGGATCGATGGCCGAGAGCATCGTGGCGAGGCGCTCAGCGCCGAATGGCATGTCAGGCTCCGCCGTAAACTCCGAATCCGCGCAACCGCTTCTGGCGCTCGGCGAGGAGCTGCTCGACCGGCATGTCCGAAAGGTCGGCGAGATGCCGCGAAAGCGCATCACGCAGCCTCTCCGCCGTCGTCTGCGGCTCGCGGTGCGCGCCGCCGAGCGGCTCGGGAATGACTTCGTCGATCAGGTTGAGTTGCTGCAGGCGCGTGGCCGTGATGCCCATCGCGTCAGCGGCGAGCTCGCGGCGGTCGGCGCTCTTCCAGAGGATGGATGCACAGCCCTCGGGCGAGATCACGGAGTAAACGCTGTACTGAAGCATCAGCAGGCGGTCGCAGACGCCGATCGCAAGCGCACCGCCTGAGCCGCCCTCGCCGATCACGCAGCTGACGATGGGCACCGCAAGGCGCGCCATATCGAAGAGATTGCGCGCGATCGCCTCGCTCTGGTTGCGTTCCTCCGAACCGACGCCGGGATAGGCGCCCGGCGTGTCGATCAGGGTGATGAGCGGGAGTCCGAACCGCTCCGCAGTCAGCATCAGTCGCCGCGCCTTCCGGTAACCCTCGGGCTTCGGCATTCCGTAGTTGCGCCGCACGCGCTCCTTCGTATCGCGGCCCTTCTGCTGGCCGATCAGCATCATGGGCGTTCCGGACAGCCTCGCCACGCCACCGACGATCGACTGGTCGTCCGCATACATGCGGTCGCCGTGCAACTCCTGGAAATCCGTGAACACGAGCGGCATGTAGTCGAGAGTGTAGGGCCGCTGCGGATGGCGCGCGAGCTGCGTGATCTGCCAGGGCGTCAGGTTTGCGAAGATGCTGCCGGTCAGGGTGCGGGCCTTTGCACGGAGCTTTTCGATTTCGTCCGCAGTATTGAGCTCCGAGTCCACGGCGAGGAAACGCAACTCCTCGATCTTCGCCTCGAGCTCGGCGATCGGCTGTTCGAAATCCAGGAACTGCAGCGGCATGCGGCCAGTATAGTGGGATCAGTCGGGCCTCGGCCCGTACCCCAGGCGGATGCCGTCACGGCCCACGAGCCGCGCCAGCTCGTCGAGCAGCGACTTCGTCGGCTTGACCGACCACTCGTCAGCGAACGTCAGCGTGCCGCGCGCCTCGCAGCCGATGTAGTGCACGGCGACGGCGCAGTGACCGCCGCGGCCGCCGCGCAGGATCTCCTCGAGTTTCGCAAGCATGCGGCCATCGCCGCCTCCGGCCGGCAGCCGGATCACGAGGCGGCGGGCATCGCGCTCGCGCAGCTCGTCGATCGGGGTGAGCTTCTTCGCGTTGATGCGCCAGTCATCGATGAACTCGTCGTAGCGTAGCTGCCCCTCGACCACCAGGATCGCGTCGCGGGCGATGACGGCGCGGTGCGCCTGCCAGACATCGTCGAACAGGCTTACTTCGATGCGCCCGCTCCGGTCGTCGAGCACGAGCGTCATCCGCGAGCCGCGCCGGCGCATCTCGAGCACGAGGCCAGCGACGGTCACGGTCTTGCCGCCTCCGAAACCGCGCGTGTCCGCAGCAGGCCGTGGACCGCCGAGATCCACGATCCGCGCCGGCGCGACCTGCCGCAGTTCCTGCTCGTATTCCGCGATCGGATGCCCCGACAGGAAGAGCCCGAGCGTTTCCCGCTCGCCCGCGAGCCGCTCGGCCTCGCTCCATTCGGCGACCTGCGGAAACTCGAAGGACGGATGCACGGTCCCCGTCGAAGGCTCCGCGAGCCCGCCGAACAGGTCGTCCTGGCCGGCGGTGATCGCGCGCGTGCGCTGCTCACCGAGCTGGATGGCCGCGGGCAGCGCCGCGGCAAGCGAGGCGCGGGTCCGGCCGAACGCATCGAAACAGCCTGATTTCAGCATCGCCTCGAGCGTGCGCTTCCCTGCAAGCCTCAAATCCACGCGCCGGCAGAGATCCACGAGGTCGCGGTAAGGCCCTCCACGCTCGCGCTCGCCCACGATTGCGTCGACTGCGCCTTCACCCACGCCCTTGATGGCGCCGAGCCCGTAGCGGATCGTTCCCGGCCCGGCGACGGTAAACGCGTAGCTCGATTCGTTGACGTCGGGTGGCTGCACCTCGAGCCCGATGCCCACGCATTCGTCGATGAAGGAAACCACCTTGTCCGTATGTTCCATGTCGCAGGACAACACGGCCGCCATGAAGGCCTCGGGATAATGCGCCTTGAGCCAGGCCGTCTGGTATGCGAGGAGCGCATAGGCGACCGAGTGGGACTTGTTGAAGCCGTAGCCGGCGAACTTCTCGATCAGGTCGAAGATGTAGCCGGCGCGGGACGCTGGCACCCCGCGCGCGACTGCACCGTCGACGAACACAGAGCGTTGCGTCGCCATTTCCTCCGGCTTCTTCTTTCCCATGGCGCGCCGGAGCAGGTCGGCGCCGCCGAGGGTGTAGCCCGACAGCGTCTGCGCGATCTGCATGACCTGTTCCTGGTACAGGATCACGCCGTAGGTCGGTTTCAGGATCTCGGCGAGGTTCGGGTGCAGGTAGTCGATGGTCGCCGCGCCGCGGCCGTGCTTGCGGGCGATGAAGTCGTCCACCATGCCGGACTGAAGCGGTCCCGGACGGAAGAGCGCGACGAGTGCGACGATGTCGTCGAAGCGGTCGGGCTGGAGCTTGCGCACGAGGTCCGTGATGCCGCGGGATTCCAGCTGGAAGATCGCCGTCGTGCGCCCCGAGCGCAGGAGCTTGAACGTCTCGGCGTCGTCGAGTGGCAGGCGTTCGAGGTCGAGGGGCGCCTCACCCGCGGCGAGGCGTTTCGCGTTGATGAGTCGGACGGCCCAGTCGATGATCGTGAGTGTTCGAAGCCCGAGGAAGTCGAACTTGACGAGCCCGACCTGCTCGACGTCATCCTTGTCGAACTGCGTTACCACGCTGCCGCCTCCGGCTTCGCAGTAGAGGGCGGTGAAATCCGTGAGCGGCGACGGCGCGATGACGACTCCGCCCGCGTGGGTGCCGGCATTCCTTGCGAGTCCCTCGAGCCTCCTCGCGAGATCGATCAGGTCGCGCACCTCGTCCTCGGCGCCGTAGCGTCGCGCGAGCTCCGGCTCTTTTTCAAGCGCGTCCTCGAGCGTGATGCCAAGCTCGAAGGGAATCAGCTTGGCAACGCCATCCACGAATCCGTAGGGCAGGCCCAGCACGCGCCCGACGTCGCGCACCACCGCGCGCGCCGCGAGCGAACCAAAGGTGATGATCTGCGAGACCCGGTCGCGTCCGTAGCGGTCCGCGACGTAATCGATGACGCGGTCGCGGCGGGACATGCAGAAGTCGATGTCGAAATCCGGCAATGACACGCGTTCGGGGTTCAGGAATCGCTCGAAGAGCAGGTCGTGCCGGATCGGGTCCAGGTCAGTGATGCCGAGCGACCAGGCGACCAGCGAGCCGGCGCCCGATCCGCGGCCGGGGCCGACCGGAATCTCCTGCTCGCGGGCCCAGCGGATGAAGTCCGCAACGACAAGGAAGTAACCCTCGAAACCCATGTCACAGATGACGCGCAGTTCCTGGTCGAGTCGCGCCTGGTACTGCTCTGCCTCGTTCGCGGCGGCGCCGATCCGGCGCGTCAGGCCTTCCGTCGCCAGGCGGCGGAGGAATTGCGTGGTGCTCGTTCCATCCGGCACGTCAAACGCGGGCATGAAGATCCCGCCCTGGGCGAGCGGCAGCGAGCAGCGCCGCGCGATTTCGACGCTGTTCTCGAGCGCCTCCGGCAGGTCACTGAAGAGTTCCGCCATTTCGGCGGGCGTCTTCAGGTACTGCTCGTGCGCATACGGCCGTGGCCGCCCCGGATCATCGAGGCGGTGGCCCCCGTGGATACAGACACGTGCTTCGTGAGCCTCGAACTCGTCGCGCGCGAGGAAGCGCACGTCGTTTGTCGCGACGACAGGCACGGCGCGCGCGGCGACGAGGGCAAGCACGCCCGCAATGTGCGGCTCCTCGCCTGGCCTGCCCGTACGCTGGATCTCGAGGTAGAACCGGTCGCCAAAGAGCGCCTGCCAGCGCCCGAGCAGCGCATCGGCTTCTTCGAGCCGGCCCGCGAGCAGCGCGCGGCCCACGTCCCCTTGTGTCCCGCCCGACAATGCGATCAATCCTTCGGTCGAGGCGCCGTCCAGCCACGCGCGCGCGAGCATGGGCCGGCCGCGGTCCTGGCCCTCGAGGTAGCTCCGCGATACGAGCCGCGTGAGGTTCCGGAATCCCGCCGCATCCTGGGCAAGCAGCGTCAGGAGCGCAGGCTCGGCACGCTCTCCTCCGTCGGTAACCCAGAGATCGACGCCGACGATGGGCTTGACGCCCCGCTTCTCGGCTTCACGGTGGAACTTGACCATCGCAAACAGGTTGCCCTGGTCCGTCAGGGCCACGGCCGGCATGCCGGCATTGGCGACTTCCCGCATGAGGCCGGGCACGCGGACGATTCCGTCCACGAGCGAATACTCGGTGTGCAGCCGCAAGTGAACGAACGTGGGGCTGCCCCGGCGGGGCGCGGTCGATGGCATCCGGCGATCTTACCGTCTTACGGGCGCAAAGCTCTGGCGGTGGAGCCGGCAGGGCCCGACACGCGTCAACCGCTCCAGGTGGTCCACCGTCGGGTAGCCCTTGTGGCGCTCGAAGCCGTATTCCGGAAACACGCCCGCCACGCGCGTCATCCAGGCGTCACGGCTCGTCTTCGCGAGGATCGAGGCTGCAGCGATTTCACGGACGCGCGCGTCGCCACGGATGATCGCCTCCATCTGGCAGGGCAGGCCCAGCATGGCGCCGTCCGGGCAGCGGTTGCCATCGACACAGACCCGCGCGGGCAGGACGGCGAGTCCAAGGAGAGCCCGCCGCATCGCAAGGAGGCTCGCTTCCAGGATGTTCAGCACGTCGATCTCGCAGGCATCGACCCATCCAATCGCCCAGGCGCGCGATCTTGCGCGGATCTCCCACGCGAGGCTTTCACGCACGGGCGCGCTGAGCGCCTTGGAATCGCGGAGGCCCGCGATCGGCCGGCGAGGATCGAGGATCACCGCCGCGGCGACAACGGGACCGGCGAGCGGTCCCCGCCCTGCCTCGTCGACGCCTGCCGTGAGGCCGCCCTCGAGGCGTGGCCACGGTCCGCCCTCGCGGCTCATCGGGCCCCACCGCGGGCGAGATCGAGGATCGCGCTCGCAGCCTGGTCGCTTGCGCCCTGCCGCAGCTGCCTGTGGATGGCCGCAAAGAGAGTCTGTAGCTCAGCGACCGCCGCAGGCGTGTCCAGCCACCGCTCAATCTCAGGGCCGAGGCGCTCGGGCGCGACCTCGCCCTGTGCGAGCTCCGGGACGACGCGCCTGCCGGCGAGAAGGTTCGGCTGCGCGAAATACTCCGCCTTCATGAGGCCGAAGTGCCTCAGCGCGAATGCCGTCAGCGCGCCGAGCCGGTAGGCGACCACCATCGGGCGCTTGCAAAGTAGCGTCTCGAGCGTCGCCGTGCCCGAGGCAACCAGAACGACGTCGGCTGCGGTGAGCGCGGCCTGCGTACGGCCTTCGAGGATCGTGACCGCGACGCCCGGCGCACGACGGGCAAGTGCAGCTTCGAACACATGCCGCGTTTCAGCACCCGCGAGTGCGGCGATGAATTGCAGTCCCGGACGGCGCGCTGCGAGCCAGGCGAGCGTGCCCGCAAAGTCCGCCGCCAGCCGCGAAACTTCACCGGCCCGGCTGCCGGGCAGGACAGCGACGACCCGGGCGTCGGCGGCGAGTCCGAGCGCCTGCCTCGCCGCAAGGACATCGGGCACGAGCGGCAACTGGTCGGCCAGCGGATGGCCGACGAAAATCGAGCGCAGGCCCGCCTCGTCATAGACTCCGCGCTCGAATGGAAGCAGGCAGAGCACGAGATCGAGGAACCGGGACATGCGGGCCGCGCGTCCCCGCCGCCAGGCCCAGACCTGGGGGCTGACGTACTGGACGGTACGCAGCCCCGCCGCATGCAGTGCGGGCGCGAGGCCGAAATTGAATTCGGGCGCGTCGATGCCGACGAATACATCGGGCTTCAGGTCGAGCATGGCGCTCCTGATGCGGGCACGAAGCCTGAGAAGGCGTGGCAGGTGATGCAGCACCTCGAAGAGCCCCATGACCGCGAGTTCCCCGGAATCTGCAAGGCTCTCGCAGCCCGCCGCCTTCATGCGCGGCCCGGCGACGCCGACGAAACGCGTATCCGGCGCCCGGGAACGGATCGCATCGATCAGCGCGGCGCCCAGGTTGTCTCCGGAGGACTCGCCGGCGACGAGGCCGATCGTCAGCCTCTGGCTCCCGGCCATCAGCGGATGATGCTGCGTTCGCTGGCGGCCAGGAAGTCCACGAATGGCTTCAGCTCCGGCTGGATCGGTACGAGCGCGCGAAGCTGTTCGGTCGCGTCGGCGAGCTTGAGGCCCGACCGGTACAGAAGCCGGTATGCGGCCTTGATGTTCGCGATCTGCGCCGCGTCGAATCCACGGCGCTTCAGCCCCTCGCTGTTCACGCCTTTCGGCTCGGCGGGCGAGCCGGCGACCAGCAGGTAGGGCGGCACGTTGCGCGTCACCGCGGCGTTGTTGGCGAGGAAGGCGTGCGCGCCGATCTTGCAGAACTGGTGGATCCCCGAGTAGCCCGACATTATCACCCAGTCGCCGAGCTCGACATGGCCTGCCAAGGCAGTGCAATTGGACATGATGCACTGGCTGCCCACGATGCAGTCGTGGGCCACGTGGGAGTACGCCATGAACAGGCAGTCGTCCGCGATCGTCGTGACGCCGCGCCCGCCGACGGTGCCGCGGTTGATCGTGCAGAATTCCCGGAATACGTTGCGGTCGCCGACCACGAGCTTCGTCGGCTCGCCCGCATACTTGCGGTCCTGCGGCGCGTCACCGATCGACGCGAACTGGAAAACCCTTGTATCCCGACCGAGCGTGGTGGGTCCCTTCACGACGGCGTGCGAGCCGATCGTGCTGCCCGCGCCGATGCTGACATTTGCGCCGATGACCGCGAATGGCCCGATTTCGACGCCCTCACCGATCTCTGCGCCGGGATCGACGATGGCGCGCGGATCGATCAAGGCTTGACCTCCGGCGCGACCATCATCGTTGCCGATGCGACTTCTTCGCCGTCCACCTCGGCGACGGTCGTGAACTTCCAGATGCCGCGCATGGCGCGATCGAACGTCGCCTTCAAGGCCAGCTGGTCGCCCGGCACGACGGGCCGGCGAAAGCGGGCGCCGTCAATGCCGACGAAGTAGAAACGCGATTTCTCGTCCGGCACAACGCCCGCGGTCTTGAACGCAAGGATGCCGGCAGCCTGGGCGAGCGCCTCGAGGATCATCACGCCAGGCATGGTCGGCCGGCCCGGAAAGTGTCCCGGGAAAAACGGCTCGTTGACCGTGACGTTCTTGATCGCGTGGATGCGCTTGCCGGGCACGCACTCGATGACGCGGTCGACGAGCAGGAACGGATAACGGTGCGGCAGCTGCGCAAGCACGGCCTGGATGTCCATTGAGAAGCCTTCGCTCATGGCTCATTCCCCCGCCCGCCCGTCTGCGGCGGCTCGCGCCCCTGGCGGCGCCCGTCGAGCCGGTGCAGCCTCGCGACCGCGCGCCGCCATTTGGCGGCTTCGATCGCGGGCATTCCCGACGAATAGACTCCCGGTCCCGGGAGCGAATGTGTGACCAGCGAATAGCCCGTCACCACCACTTCGTCGCCGATCTCGAGGTGCCCTGCGATGCCCACGGCGCCGCCGATCATGCATCGGCTGCCGATGACGGAACTCCCCGAAATTCCGACGCAGCCCGCGATCACCGTGTGCGCCCCGATCCGGCAGTTATGTCCGACCTGCACCTGGTTGTCCAGCTTGACGCCGTCACCGATGACGGTGTCCTCGATCGTGCCGCGGTCGATCGTCGTGTTGGCCCCGACCTCGACGTCGTTGCCGAGCCGCACGCTGCCGAGCTGGGGTACTTTCACGTAGCCGTCGACGTCGGGCGCGAAGCCGAAACCGTCGCTGCCGACGACGGCGCCCGCCTTGAACACGCAGCGCGCACCGGCCGTGACGCCGTGGCAGATCGTGACGCCGGACTGCAGCCGGCAATCGTCGCCGAGGCGCGCGCCGTCCTCGATCACGCAGTTCGGGCCGATGGAGCACCGCTCGCCGATCACAGCGCCGGCGCCGATAACGGCATTCGGGCCGAGCCAGGCGGAGGCCGCGACCGAAGCGGACGGTGCGACTTCCGCGCCGCGCCCGCGCCCGGCGGTAACTGCTGCAGGCGGATGGAGGACGGCCGCGATCCGGGCGTAGCTTGCGTACGGCTTCGGACTGATGAGCGCCGCGACCGGACAATCCGCCGCGAGCGCACGCGGCAGGACCACCGCAGTCGCCCGCGTCGCCGCGAGTTGCTTGCGGTACTTCGCTCCGGTGCAGAAGCTGAGCTTGCCGGGCGTTGCGGCCGACAGGGCGGCTACGCCGTCGATCGACTGTTCGGGGTCGCCGGTGAGCTCGAGCCCGTAGCGGACCGCGATCTCGCCGAGCGTAATCGCCATCGCGGCGTTCCCCTCGCGGCCGGCCGCGCTCAGGGCTTGGTTGGCGCTGCGGCTGTGGGAGACTTGGCCTTGATCGCGGCCACGACTTGCGGCGTGATGTCGACGCCTTCCGCGGCGAACAGCACGCCTTCGCCGAAGACCAGCTGGTAGCCGTTCGCACGCGCGTAGGCCTGGACTTCCTGCAGCAGTGCGCGCTGCACCTTGCCCAGTTCCTCGTTGCGGCGCATGTTCAGGTCTTCCTGCAGTTCGTTGTAGCGGCGCTGCACGTTCACCTCGAGGTCGCGTACTTCGCGCTCGGTGCGCACGCGGTCGGCCTCCGACATGACGGCGGCCTCCTTGCCGAGCTTCTCGCGCTTCTCCTGGAGCGACTTCTGCTGTGCCCCGACGTCGCGCTGCCGCGGCAGGAATTCGCCTTCGAGCGCCTGCCGGGCCACGGTGGCCTGCGGCGACTCCTCGAGGAGGCGTCCGAAGTTGACGAAGCCGATCTTGAGGGCCTGCGCCTCGATGGCGGGTGCGGCCATGAGCGCCGCGCCGACGATCAGCGCGCAGGAAACGATGTGCCTGGTCATGTGTGTCATCTAGCCTCGAATTTCAGAATGCGGAACCGATCGTGAACTGGAAGCGCTCGACTTCGTCCGCATAACGGATGCCGTCGCCCTTGAACTCGTTCAGCGGAATGCCGTAGCTGAACCGGAAAATGCCCAGCGGCGCGAACCATTGGATGGCCAAGCCGGCGGACTGCTTCAACTCATTGTAATCGAACTCGTAGTCGACCGGCGTCCGCCCGTCCTGGCCGACGTAGTTGATGGCGGCGCCTTGCGAGAAGACGTTGCCGATGTCGAAGAACGCGCTGATGCGCGTGCTTGCGCGCCACTTGTCGGGCACCGGGAACAAGAGCTCGGCCCTCCCGATCACCTTGAGGTTGCCGCCGTAGGGATTGCCGAAGCCGTCCTTCGGGCCGAGGCGGCTTTCGGTGAAGCCGCGTACCGAGTCCGGGCCGCCCGCGAAGAACTGCCGATACGGCGGCAGCGAAGTCGTGTCCTTGCCGAGCGAGTCGCCGAAGGCGATTTGCGACGTCAGCGCGATGGTCCACTGCCTCGCGATGGGGAGCAGCTGCATGTAGTCGTAGCGCAGCGTGTAGTAGTCGACTTCGCTCCCCGGCGCGGTAACGGCGAGGCTCACGGAATGCTGCATGCCGCGATCCGCGAAGATCGCGCGGTTGCGGGATTCGTAGTACCAGCTGCCCACCAGCTCATAGGTGTTGAATTTCGTCCCGAAGAGGATCGTCTCGATGATCGTCGGCGGATCGTCGGGATCGGCGCCCGGGATTTCCCGCTCGATCACCTGCCGGTACGGATTGCCGTTCGCGCGCACCCAGTCGACCGCTTCCGGCGCGCTGTTGGCCGGGTTGACGATCAGGTCCGAGACCTGCGTGATCAACCCGAAGCGCAGGCCCTGGTATTCCGAGATCGGGTAGCCGAACTCGAGCGTCGCCGCCATCGTGGTCGTCGAGAAATCCGACGCTGCCGACACGTACTGCGTGACGTCGCGGTACTGCAGGCCGATGGTACGCGATACGCCGTCGATGTTCGTGTACGGATCGGTGTGCGTGAGGCTGTACTGCTGCGAGTAGCGGCCCGTGACGAGTTCGAGCCCCACGCGCTCGCCCGATCCCATGAAGTTCGAGTGCACGAAACTTCCGTTCAGCATGAAAGACTGCGACTCGGAATAGCCGATGCCGCCGCTGAACTGCCCGGGCAGTCCTTCCTTCACGTCGAAGTCGACGTCGACGAGGTCCGGCGTCCCCGCTACCGGTGTCGTCTCGAAGTCGACTTCCTCGATGTAAGGCAGCCGCTGCAGGCGCTCCTTCGAGCGCTCGAGCAGCGCGTTCGAGAGGTAGGAGCCCTCCATCTGGCGCAATTCGCGACGCAGCACCGCGTCGTCGATCGCACTGGTATTGATGAAGTTGATGCGACGCACGTACGCGCGATTGCCCGCGTCGACGAAGAAGGTCAGGTCGATGGTCTTGGTGTCGTCATGGCCCGTCGGCACCGGGTCGATCTTCGCAAAGGCATATCCCTCGACGCCGAGCCGGAAGGAGATCAGTTCCTGCGACTGCGTGATGAGCTTGCGCGAATACGTCTGGCCCGGGCTCACCTTCAGGAGGCGCTGGAGCTCCGCCTCCGGGACCTTCATCGTGCCGGCGAGCTTCACCTCGCCCACCTTGTACACCTCCCCTTCATCAAGATTCATCGTGATGAAGATGTCGTCCATCTCCGGCGCGATCGCGACCTGCGTGGACTCCACGGCGAAGTTCGCGTAACCGCGGTCCTGGTACCAGGACTGGAGTTTCTCGATGTCGCCCTGCAGGGACTCGCGCGAATAGCGGTCGTCCTGCTTGTACCAGGAGAGCCAGTTCGGCGTCCTGAGCTCGAATGCGTCGAGCAGTTCCTCGTCGTCGTACGCGGTATTCCCGACCAGGTTGATCTGGCGGATTCGCGCGCGCTGGCCCTCGACGACGTCGATCTTGATGCGGACCTTGTTGCCCGGCACGTCCTCGACCTTCGGGTCGATGCGCACGGCGTACTTGCCGCGGCTGAAGTATTGATCGGTCAGGAAGCCCCGCACTTCCTCGAGCACCGAACGGTCGAAGGTCTTGCCGGTGGCAAGGCCGACGCTGCGCAGGGATTTCTGCAGGTCCTCGGTCTTGATGTCCTTGTTGCCGGCGATCTCGAAGCTCTCGATCGAGGGCCGCTCCTGGACGACGACGACGAGCGTCTCACCGTCGCGCCGCATTTCGATGTCGCTGAAGAAACCCGTCCCGAACAGGGCCCGGATCGCCTCCTGGATGCGGCGCTGGTCCAGGCGATCGCCGATGTTGACCGGCAGGTAGTTGTAAACCGTTCCCTCGGAAATCCTCTGCAGGCCCTCGACGCGGATGTCGCCGACGGCAAACGAATCCGTGCCCTGCGCGGCGGCCGCGCCGGCATGAGCCATGAGGATTCCGAGGATCACCTGCCGCAACATGCTTCTGCTACGCCTCCGCCTTCAACCGAAGAGCCGCGTGATGTCGTTGTAGAACGCGAATCCCATCAGTACGACCAGCATCGCAATGCCGACCTTCTGGCCGAGCACCTGCGCCTTCATCGAAAGCGGGGCGCCCTTCACGATCTCGAAGAACTGGAACGCGATCTGGCCGCCGTCCAGCACTGGCACCGGCAGCAGGTTCAGGACTGCAAGCGATATCGAGACGAGGGCCAGGAAGCCGAGATAGTAAGTGAAGCCCTCGGTCGCCGTCAGTCCGGCGTACTGCGCGATGTTGATCGGTCCCGAGATGTTCTTGGTCGACACGTCGCCCATGACCATGCGCCACAGGAAACGGACCGTCAGCGCGCTCTTCTGCCAGGTTTCACGCACGGCGGGCCCGAGCGCCGCAAATGGGCCATAACGCTCGACGGTCTTCATGGATTCCGGAAATCCGCTGCCGTCGCCGGGTGCCGCGCCGAGGCCGATCTTCCCGATCGTGCGCCCCTCTTCGACCACCGCCTTCGGAACCACGTCGATGCCTATCCGGCTGCCGCCGCGCAATACGACGAGGCGCGTGGCTTGCCCGGGCCGGCCGCGGACCACGCCGACGAACTTCGAGTAGTCGTCGATCGCCACGCCGTCGACTTCAACGACGCGATCGCCGATCGCGAGGCCCGCCGCTGCCGCGGGCATGCCCGGCGTCAGCTCCGCGACGACCACGGGCTGCGCCGGATACCAGAATGAGAAGCCGAGCCCGTGCAGCAGGATTCCCGGCTCGGTCAGCGCGCGACGCTCGCCTTCCGGAACGCGAATCGTCAACTTGCGTGGAGCGCCGCCTGCCCGCCGCACCTCGACCGGAACCGATCCCTCGTCGACGACGCCCTCGAGAATCGCAAGCACCGCGGCCTGGCGCGTCGGCGTCGATACGCCTCCGACGGCCGTGATCTCATCGAGCGGGCGCAGGTCCGCGCGCGCGGCGTACGAGTCCGGCGCGACATCGCCAACAACCGGCTTCAGCCCGGGTATGCCCTGCATCAGGAGCACCCAGTACGCGAGGATCGCGAACAGGAAGTTTGCACCGGGACCCGCGAGCAGCACGGCGATCCGCGCGAGCGGCGGCCGGCGGTTGAACGCGCGATGCTCTTCGCCCGGCGGCACCGGCCCGTCGCGTTCGTCGAGCAGGCGAACGTAACCGCCGAGCGGAATCGCGGCCAGCACGTACTCGACCTGGTCCGCGTCGCGGCTTACACGCGAGAGGAGCGGCTTGCCGAACCCGAGCGAGAATCGAAGCACCTTGAAGCCGAGCTTGCGCGCAACCCAGAAGTGCCCGAACTCGTGCACGGTCACGAGCACGCCGATCGCGACGATGAAGGCGATGACCGAGGTGAGGATGCTGCTCGTCATGCGCCCGCTGCCTGCCGCGACGTCTGGGCGGCATGCGCGCGTTCGCGCGCCCAGGCGTCCGCTGCCAGCGCATCGTCCAGGCTTCGCACCGGCCCCGCCTCGTGCTGTTGCAACACGCTCTCAATGACTGCCGCGATGCTCGCAAAGTTCAGCCGCCGCCCAAGAAACGCGGCGACGGCGACTTCGTTCGCGGCGTTCAGCACTGCCGGCGCGGTTCCCCCGACAGCCGCAGCGGCCTGGGCAATCCCCAGGCATGGAAACCTTTCTAAATCAGGGGCTTCAAACGATAATCTCGCAATCTGCACGAGGTCGAGCCGGGCGGCGCCCGATGCAATCCGTCCGGGCCAGCCGAGTGCGTGGGCGATCGGCACACGCATGTCCGGCTGGCTCATCTGTGCGAGCACGGAGCCGTCGTCGAATTCGACCAGCGAGTGAACGATGCTCTGCGGGTGGATCACGACCTCGACGGCCGCGGGCGGTACTGCGAAAAGATGGCAGGCCTCGATGAGTTCGAGGCCCTTGTTCATGAGGGTCGCAGAATCCACGGAGATCTTCGGGCCCATTCGCCAGTTCGGATGCGCGACCGCCTGCTCCGGCGTCACGGCCGCGAGCTCCTCGCGGCGAGTTCGCAGGAAGGGTCCACCCGAGGCCGTGAGCACGATGCGCGCGACGCCAGCCGGCCGGCCGCCCTGCGTCCCGCCCACGGGCAGGCACTGAAAGATGGCGTTGTGTTCGCTGTCGATCGGCAGTACCACCGCGCCGGAACGGCGGGCGGCATCGAGCAGGAGCGGACCTGCGAGTACCAAGGCCTCCTTGTTGGCGAGCAGGAGTTGCTTGCCGGCCGCGGCAGCCGCGAGTGTCGGCGCGAGTCCCGCGGCGCCCACGATCGCCGCCATGACCACATCGGCTTCGGCCAGCGTCGCAACGGTCGACAACGCATCGGCACCCGCGAGAACCCGGGTGGGAATTCCCGCGGAGGTTAGGCGCTCCGCGAGTTTCGAGGCAGCAGTGCGATCGACGAGCGCCGCGCAGTCGGGGCGAAAACGCTCGCACTGCGTGAATAAGGCTTCGTGATTGGAATGGGCGGCGAGCGCGACCACGCGGAAGCGATCGGGATGGCGGCTCGCGACGTCGAGCGTCGCCTCGCCGATCGTCCCCGTCGAACCGAGTACGGCGATTCCCTTCATGCAACGAGTCCCAGCCAGCCGAATCCAAGCGCGAGGAGCGGCACGGACGAGGTCAGGCTGTCGATACGGTCGAGCATTCCGCCGTGGCCCGGCAACAGGCTCCCGCTGTCCTTCAGGCCTTGCTGGCGCTTGAACATGCTTTCCAGCAGGTCGCCGACCACGGAGACGAGAACGGCGGCGACACATAGCGACAGGAAGGCAAGTGTCGGCAGTCCGAACCAGGCGCGGCCCGCGAGCGCGACCAGGAATCCTGCGGCGAGTCCGCCAAGAACCCCTTCCCAGGTCTTGTTGGGACTCACGAACGGAGCCAGCTGGAGGCGGCCGTAGCGCCGTCCCGCAAAATAAGCGCCGATGTCAGCGGCCCAGGCGAGGAGCAGCACGAAGACGACGAGCTCGCGGCCGTTTTCAGCCTGCAGGTAAAGCCGGGACAGCGCAAGCCAGGTCGGCGCCAGCGCCCAGAGGCCGGCGATGGCGGCAAGCCCGCTTGCACGAAAGGTCGGCGCGAGCACCACCCAGGCGAAAAGCGGAATCCATCCGATCATGGTGAGCACCATGACGCGCGAAAAATCCGCAGGCAGCGCCGTCGAGTACCAGAGGCCAGCCATCGCAGCGGCACAGGCCGTAACGTAGGCGGCCCGGGAAGCCGGTCCCGAGAGACCCGCGAACCGCGACCATTCCCAGGCGCCTGTCAATATGAGCACGCCGAGCGCGATCACCGCGAAGTCATGCGGCAGCACGACGAGCACGAGCGCGAGCACCGCGACAAGCCCGACGGCGGTCATGATCCGTTGGCCCAGCATCAGCCCGACCCCGCCTGACTTGCGACCCGTCCATAACGCCGCTCCCGGCTGCGAAAGTAATCGAGTGCTGCGGCAAAGCAGGCCGCGTCGAAGTCTGGCCACAGTGTGTCGGTGAACCACAGCTCCGTGTATGCAAGGTCCCAGAGCATGAAATTGCTGACGCGACGCTCGCCGCCCGTGCGAATGAAGAGATCCGGCTCCGGCCGGCCTGTGGTCGCGAGGTACGCGGCAACCGCGTCGGCATCGACGGTCGCGGCCTCACGCTTGCCCTCGGCGACTTCGATGGCGAGCCGGCGCGCCGCCTCGGCGATGTCCCAGCGGCCGCCATAAGCAACTGCGATGACGAGGTCGAGGCGATCGCGTCCTGCGGTCCTCTCCTCGGCCGCAGCAATGCGGTCCGTCAGGGCCGGCGCGAGCCGGGCGAGGTCGCCGATGAAACGGATTCGTACGCCATTCGCATCGAGTTCCGCGACTTCGCGATCGAGCGACTCGAGGAACAATTGCATGAGCACGCCGACCTCGCCCGCAGGGCGTTGCCAGTTCTCGCTCGAGAAGGCGAAGAGCGTGAGCGATGCGACGCCGTGGCGCACGGACTCCTCGATCGTCGAACGCACGGCGCGTACGCCGGCGCGGTGTCCAGCGGCCCGCGGCAGCGAGCGCTGCTCGGCCCAGCGTCCGTTGCCGTCCATGATTACGGCGATGTGGCGCGGCACCACGCCTGCGCCGTGAACTTGCGAGGCTGCTGCGGGCATCTCAGACCTGCAACAACTCTTTCTCTTTCTCGGCAAGCACCTGGTCGATTTCGTGCACGTGCCTGTCGGTCAGCTTCTGTATGTCCTCCTGGGCCCGGCGGTCGTCGTCCTCGGAAATCAGCTTTTCCTTCAACATCTCCTTCAATTCGTTCATCAGGTCGCGGCGGACGCCGCGCACCGCGACCCGCGCATTCTCTGCCTCGTGACGGGCGACCTTGGTCAGCTCCTTGCGCCGCTCCTCGGTCATGGGCGGCAATGGAAGCCGGATGACCTGCCCCGCGGTGTTGGGCGTGAGGCCGAGGTCGGACTTCAGGATCGCCTTCTCGACGGCGGCGACCGCCGACTTGTCCCAGGGCGAAACGACCAGCGTGCGCGCGTCCTCGACGTTGACGCTCGCGACCTGGTTGATCGGCACTTCGCTGCCGTAGTAGTCGACCTTGAGTCCGTCGAGCAGACCGGTGTTCGCGCGGCCGGTCCGCATCTTGCGGTAGTGGTCCTTGAGGAGCGCAACGCATTTAGACATGCGCAGCGTCGCATCGCGGCTCATTTCATCCTGCATGTTCCAGCCCCCTCGCCCCGCCTAGAGCCCGTTCGCAACCAGCGTGCCGACATCCTCGCCGTCGACGATGCGGAGCATGTCGCCTGCGTTCATCAGGTTGAAGACACGGAGCGGCAGCCCGTTGTCGCGGCACATGACGATGGCGGTCGCGTCCATCACGCCGAGCCTGTCGTCCAGCACCTTGTCGAAGGAGAGGGTCTGGTAGCGAACCGCCTTCGGATTGCGGACCGGGTCTTCGTTGTATATGCCGTTGACCTTGGTCGCTTTCAGCAGCAGGTCGGCGCCGATTTCGATGGCGCGCAGCGAAGCCGCCGTGTCGGTCGTGAAAAACGGGTTGCCCGTGCCGGCGGCGAATATGACGCAGCGCCCTTTTTCGAGGTGGCGAACGGCGCGACGGCGGATATAGTCCTCGCAGACTTCCTGCACGCGCACCGCCGACATCACGCGCGCGTAACTGCCCACGGACTCGAGCGCGTCCTGGAGCGCGAGACCGTTCATGACCGTCGCGAGCATGCCCATGTGATCGGCCGTGACCCGGTCCATGCCGGCGCGGGCAAGGCCCGCCCCGCGGAAGATGTTGCCGCCGCCGATGACGACGGCAACCTGGATGTCACGGGCCATGACGTCCCTGATCTCGCCCGCGATGCGCTTCAGGATCGCGGGATCAATGCCGTAGTCGGCGGCGCCGAGCAAGGCCTCGCCGCTGATCTTGAGCAGGATCCTGGTTAGCGGCTGCCGGGCCTGCGTGTCGGCCATTTTACTGTTCCTCCGCGAGCCCCATTCCAGGTTCAGCTCGGCTTGTCGGGCTCGCCTTTGTCCCTGGCGGCTTTGATCTGCGCCATGACCTCGGCGGCAAAGTTTTCCTGCTTCCTCTCGATGCCTTCGCCGACTTCGTAGCGCATGAATCCGCTGACAGAGGCCTTGGCCTTCTCCAGCAGCAGGCCGACGCTCGTGTCGGGATCCTTCACAAAGGGCTGACCGGTCAGGCAGATCTCCGCCAGGTACTTGCGGAGCCGCCCTTCCACCATCTTGTCGACGATGGCAGGCGGCTTGCCTTCCGTCGTCGCCTGGGCCGCGAGGATCTCCCGCTCCTTCGCGACGATGTCGGCCGGCACGTCGGCGGGCGCTACGAACTGCGGGTTGGCGGCCGCGACATGCATCGCAAGGTCGCGCGCGAGGGACTCGTCCCCGCCCTTCAGGCCGACGAGGCTTCCGATGCGCGTGCCATGCACATAGCTGCCAATGCGCTCTGGCGCGCGAAGTACCGCAGCACGGCGCACGTCGATCTTCTCGCCGATTTTCGCGACGAGGCTGCGTCGGGTCTCGTCGACCGTCACGCCGCTCGCGAGCTTGAGTGCCGCGAGAGCCTCAGGTGTCACAACCCCTGCGCCGAGGACCGCCCTGGCGACATCCGTCGCAAAGGCCTGGAACTCGGGCTGGCGCGCGACGAAATCCGTCTCGCAGTTGACCTCGACGAGCGCGGCCGTGCGGCCGTCACTACCCGTCGCGGCGACGATTGCGCCTTCAGCGGCGATGCGCCCGGCCTTCTTGTCGGCTTTGGCGAGGCCCGCCTTGCGCATGATCTCCGCTGCGGCATCGAGGTCGCCGCCGGTCTCGATGAGTGCCTTCTTGCACTCCATCATGCCGGCGCCCGTGCGCTCGCGCAGTGTCTTGACCGTCTCGGCGCTGATGCTCATCGTCAGTTCCCGTTCTTGTCGGATTTCCGCGGCGCGGGGCGGCGGCGTGCCGGCGCCTTCGCACGGGAAGCCTCGGGTGACACGACGGCCTCCTCTGTCGACGATTCATCCTCGACCGCTTCCACCGGCTCGGGCGCGGGCTCGGGCGCACCGACGGGCGGCATGGTCGCCGCCGATGCGGTCTCTGCCGTCGGCCGGGAGCGCACAGGGGCCCGGCGACGCACGATTGCGGCCTTGCGCGGGGCGCGCGGGACCGACTTGCGCCGCGGCTGACCTTCTTCGTCGAGCTCGACGAACTCGTCCTCGCCGGCCGGCACGCTCGGCACCGCCTCTTTGCCGTCGATCACCGCGTCGGCGATTCCGGCCGCATAGAGCAGGATTGCCTTCATGGCATCGTCGTTGCCGGGGACGACATACTCAATGCCTTCCGGGCTGCAGTTGCTGTCGACGATCGCGACGACCGGAATGCCGAGCTTCTGCGCTTCGTGCACGGCGATTTCTTCGTGGCCGACGTCGACGACGAACAAGGCGTCGGGCAGCGCGTTCATGTCCTTGATGCCGCCGAGGCTGCGCATGAGCTTGTCCATCTCGCGGCGAAGCATCTGCGCTTCTTTCTTGTTGCGTCGATCCAATGCGCCGGTATCCCGCAGCTCTTCGAGCTCGTGCAGGCGCTTGATCGACTGGCGGATGGTCTTGAAATTCGTGAGCATGCCGCCCAGCCACCGCTGGTTGACGTAGGGCATGCCGCAGCGGATCGCCTCCGACTGGATGGCATCCCTTGCGCTCCGCTTGGTGCCGACGAAGAGGACCTTGCCCCCGTCGGCAACGACGCCCTTTACGAAGCCGGCGGCGTCGTTATAGAGCGGTAGCGTCCGCTCGAGATTGATGATGTGGATCTTGTTGCGTTCGCCGAAGATGAACGGTGCCATCTTCGGGTTCCAGAAGCGGGTCTGATGACCGAAATGAACCCCCGCCTCAAGCATCTGCCTCATGGACAGGCTGGCCATGATTACTCCTTTCGGGTTAGTCCTCCGCGGACCCGCATGCGGCAACCGGTCAAGGGACCCGGCACCCAGCCGCACGTGACGGTACGCGTGTGGATTTGGTTGAGAAAAAACGCCGCGCTTTATACCATCCTTTTCCCGTTGAAACAACGTGATAGGCGATTTTCGCCCTCCCATTGCGGGGCCAGGCCATGTTGATGCAGAGCCACAGCCGCGTACACGTCAAATCGCCCCCGGAACAGCAGGCGATGCGGGTCGCTGGGCGGCTTGCGGCCGACGTCCTCGACATGATCGGGCCGCGGGTCACTCCCGGCATGACGACCGGCGAAATCGACCGGATTTGCCACGACTATATTGTGAATATTCAGCATGCGGTTCCGGCGCCCTTGAATTACAAGGGATTTCCGAAGTCGATCTGCACTTCGGTCAACCACGTCGTGTGCCACGGCATCCCGGGCGACCGGGTCTTGAAGCCAGGCGACATCCTCAACGTCGACGTCACCGTCATCAAGGACGGTTTCCATGGCGACACGAGCCGCATGTTCCTGATCGGGGAGGCTTCAATCCAGGCGAAGCGCCTTTGCGAAGTCAGCCTGGAGGCGATGTGGCGTGGCATCCGCACCGTGGCGCCGGGGAATCGCCTCGGCGACCTCGGTCATAACATCCAGACCTTCGTCGAGGGCCAGGGCTATTCGGTGGTTCGCGAATACTGCGGCCACGGCATCGGCCGGGTATTCCACGAGGACCCGCAGGTGCTGCACTACGGAGAACAAGGCACGGGCCTCGCGCTGGAACCTGGCATGACGTTCACGGTTGAACCGATGGTCAACGCCGGTCGGCGGCACGTGAAGCTGCTCGGCGACGGCTGGACCGTCGTCACCAAGGATCATTCCCTGTCGGCCCAGTGGGAGCACACGGTTCTCGTAACGGCCAATGGAGTCGAAGTGCTGACGCTCGGCGCGTCCGACCGCGCCGCGGCCTGATCGGTGCAGAGCGGCACCGGCAAGGCGGCCCTCCGGCCTGCGGCGCGCAGGGCCGGGCCCGGCACGCAGTGGGATTACCTCGATTCGCTGGCGGTCCGCCTCGACCCCTGCGCCAATCCGGTTGCCGACTTCCGATCCGTGCTCGTGGAAGGCGACCGCGAGCTCGCGCGCCGATTCCGCGCCGACGAGCCAGTGGAAACGCTGGTGCGCGATCGTGCCGCACTCGTCGATGCGCTCGTGACGCGCGCCTGGCGACTGCATGCCGCCAGGGCTGCGGACCCGCTCGCGTTGTTCGCTGTCGGGGGCTACGGTCGCGGCGAGTTGCTGCCCTGTTCCGATGTCGACGTCATGATCCTCCTGCCGCAAGGCGAGGATCCGGGCTGGACCGCGCCGCTCGAGCGCTTCCTCACTTTTCTCTGGGACATCGGGCTCGAAACCGGTCACAGCGTGCGCACGATCGAAGACTGCAGGCGCGAGGCGCTCGCAGATCTCGGTGTCGCAACGACGCTCTTCGAGTCCCGGCTCCTCGCCGGCTCGCCGGAACTGTTCGATGCCATGCGCCGTGCCCTTGCACCGGACCGGATGTGGTCGTCGCGGGATTTCTTCGATGCGAAGCTGCGCGAGCAGGCCGAGCGCCACCACCGCTTTCATGACACGGCCTACAACCTCGAGCCGAACGTCAAGCAGGGGCCGGGCGGCCTGCGTGACCTGCAGACGATTGCCTGGGTCGCGAAGCGCCACTTCGGGGCGGAAACGCTCGAAGGACTTGCCGCTCACGGCTTCATCGAAGCGCGCGAACTGGCCCAGCTCGAGTCCGCGCAGTCCTGGCTCTGGCGCGTGCGATTCGCGCTGCACCTCGTGAGCGGCCGCCGCGAGGACCGCCTGCTGTTCGACCATCAGATCCGGCTCGCGCGGCTGTTCGGCTACGAGGATGCGACCTATACGCTCGCGGTCGAGCAGTTCATGCAGCGCTACTACCGGACTGCGATGCTCGTGAGCTGGCTCAACGAGCTGCTCCTGCAGCAATTCCGCGAGGAGATACTCGCCGACCGGGGCGCTCCCGCGCTGCCCTTGTCGGGCGATTTCCAGGAGCGCGACGAATGCCTGGAGGCGGTGACCGACGATGTCTTCGCGCGCCACCCGTCGGCACTGCTCGAACTCTTCGTCGTGCTGCAGCAAAATCCGCGGCTGCGTGGCGTGCGTGCCCGGACAATCCGGCTCGTTGCGGAGCATCTCTGGCTCATCGACGAGGAATTCCGGCAGAACCCGCGAAATCACCGCCTGTTGCTCGAGATCCTGCGGGCGCCCGCCGGAGTCACGCACGAGCTCAGGCGCATGAACCTCTACGGCGTGCTCGGCCGCTATATCCCGGCCTTCGGGCGCATCGTGGGACGGATGCAGTACGACTTGTTCCACGCCTACACCGTCGATGCGCACACCCTCTTCGTCGTGAGCAACCTCCGGCGCTTTGCGCTCGAGCGCTACGACCAGGAGTTTCCGAAGCTCGCACAGATATTCCGTTCGTTGCCGAAGCCCGAGCTCGCCTACCTCGCCGCAATCTTCCACGACATCGCCAAGGGCCGCGGCGGGGACCATTCCGAGCTCGGGGCAGTCGACGCCGAGGCGTTCTGCCTCGAGCAGGGCCTGTCACCCTATGACGCGCGGCTCGTCGCATGGCTCGTGAGGCACCACCTCAAGCTGTCGGTCACCGCGCAGAAGCAGGACATCTCGGACCCGCAGGTCGTGAATGCCTTCGCACGCGAGGTCGGCGACCAGCCGCGCCTCGATTATCTCTACGTGCTCACGGTGGCCGACGTCCGCGGCACCAATCCCAAGCTCTGGAATTCCTGGAAGGCGACTCTGTTCGACGAGCTGTACGAACGCGTGAAGCAGGCTCTGCGCCGCGGCCTCGAGTCACCGCTCGACCGCGAACAGCTGATCGCGGAAACGCAGTCGCTCGCCCGCGAGCGCCTTGCGGCAGCGGGCGTCGACGCCGATGCCATCGAGCGCGTCTGGTCGACACTCACCGATGCATATTTCCTGCGGCATGGGGCCGCCGAAATCGCATGGCACACGGCCGGTCTCGCTGCGCGCGAGCCCGGCGATACGAGCCCGCTGATCGCCGTCGCCGAGCACCCCGGACGCGGCGGCGCGACGGTCGTCCTCGTCTACACCCACGGGCGCCACCACAGTTTTGCCCGCGCGACGGCCGCGCTGGACCAGCTCGGTGTCAGCATCCAGGATGCGCGCATCACACCGACCGCCGACGGGGGCAGCCTCGACAACTACCTCGTGCTGGAGGATACGGGCCTCCCCATCACGGATCGCGAGCGCATGGCGGGCATCGAGCGGCGGCTCCAGGCCGCGCTCTCGGAGAAGAGCGCGTCGGCGCCTCCCGTGACTCGCAGGATTCCGCGGCAGGTGCGGATGTTCACGACGCCGACGCAAGTCAGCTTCAGCGCGGATGCGGAAAATGGCCGTACCCTGGTCGAGGTGGTGGCCGGGGACCAACCGGGCCTCCTGTCGCAGATCGGCCAGGTGTTCTGGGACCAGAGGGTTGAATTGCATGGAGCGAAGATCATGACCGTGGGCGAGCGCGCCGAGGACGTCTTCACCGTCGCCGATGAAACCGGGCGTCCGCTCGAGGCAACGCGCTGCCAGGCGCTCGCCGATGCACTGACGCTTGCGCTCGATGCGCGCGCGGCTGCTGCCTGAGGCGACCATGGAAACACGCGAACGAATCGAGCAGGCATTCGAGAATCGGGCTGCGCTCGCACCTGCAACGGCACCACGCGAACTGCTGCAGGCGATCGACGAATGCCTCGCGCTCCTCGGCAGCGGGCGCGCCCGTGTTGCGGAGCCGGACGCCGGCGGCTGGCGCGTGAATGAATGGCTCAAGAAGGCGGTGTTGCTTCACTTCCGCACGCATGACAACGTCGTGCGCGAAGCCGGAGACTTGCGCTTCTTCGACAAGGTCCCGCTCAAGCACTCGGACTACGACGAGGGTCGCTTCCGGGCTGACGGCGCGCGCATCGTTCCCGGCGCGATCGTGCGGGCCGGCGCGCACGTCGCCCGCGATGTCGTACTCATGCCCTCGTTCGTGAATGTCGGCGCCTACGTCGGCGAGGGCACGATGGTGGACACCTGGGCGACGGTCGGATCCTGTGCACAGGTCGGGCGGAACGTGCACCTATCAGGCGGCGTCGGGATCGGGGGGGTCCTGGAGCCGCTTCAGGCCCGCCCGACCATTATCGAGGACGATTGCTTCATCGGCGCACGATCCGAGGTCGTCGAGGGCGTCATCGTCGAGCGCGGCGCCGTTCTCTCGATGGGAGTATTCATCGGTGCAAGCACGCGCATTTACGATCGCGAGACGAAAGAGATCACCTTCGGCCGCGTCCCCGCGAATTCCGTCGTCGTTCCCGGTTCGCTCCCCGCCTCCGACGGTTCCCACTCTCTGTACTGCGCCGTGATCGTCAAGAAAGTCGATGCGCAGACTCGGGCGAAAACCTCGATCAACGAGCTGCTTCGGACGTAGCGGTTGCCGCGGCGCGGACTGCGCCGGGCGGGACTCCGCTCGTTCGCTCAGAAGATCGGACATTCGCTCCCTCGCGGGTCCCGCCTGGCTTGTCCGCGCCGCTACAGCCGCCTCGGCCGCCGCGCACGAGGTGGCGGGGTTCTCGCGAGCGAACCCTTAAAGTTCCGGCAGGGTTCGCGAGCGAGAAACCCCGCCGGATCCCGTGCGCGGCGGCCGCGACAACGGTATAAAGGCCGCGCATGAAGGAACTATCCGCAACGGTTGAACTGACTCGCGAACTGATCGCGCGACCGTCGGTGACACCGGACGATGCCGGGTGCCAGGAACTGCTGATTCAACGACTGCAGCCCGCCGGATTCGCGATCGAGCGGATGCGGTTCGGCAAGGTCGACAATTTCTGGGCGATTCATCGCGGAGCTGCGGGACCCGTCGTCTGCTTCGCCGGCCATACCGACGTCGTGCCGCCGGGCCCGCGCGAGAGGTGGAGTTCGGATCCATTCGAACCGTCGATCCGCGATGGATTGCTTTACGGACGTGGCTCAGCGGACATGAAGAGCGGCGTTGCCGCGATGACGACCGCCGCACTGGAATACATCGGCGCGCGGCCGAAGTATCCGGGCGCGATCGGATTTGTCATCACGAGCGACGAGGAAGGCCCGTCGGTGGATGGGACGCGCCGGGTCGTCGAGACCCTGCGCGAACGCGGGCAGCGCATCGACTACTGCGTGGTCGGCGAGCCGTCCAGCCAGCAGGCCTTCGGCGATACCGTGCGCATCGGCCGCCGCGGCTCGCTTTCCGGGCGGCTCACCGTCGAGGGCGTCCAGGGACATGTCGCGTATCCGGATCGCGCACTCAATCCGATTCACGCGGTGATCCCCGCCTTCGCCGAGCTCGCCGCGCGGCGCTGGGACGAGGGCAATGCGCATTTCCCGGCGACCAGCTTCCAGGTCAGCAACGTCCACTCGGGCACCGGCGCAGCGAACGTGATTCCGGGCGAATTGACCGCGCAGTTCAACCTGCGCTGGTCGCCCGTCCAGACACTCGACAGCCTCAAGCTGACGGTTGGCGCGATATTCGATCGGCACGGTCTCCGCCACTCGGTCGACTGGCTGGAGGCATCCTTGCCTTACTACACGGTGCCGGGTGCTCTGACTTCGCGGGTGGCCGCCGCCGTGCAGGACGTTGCCGGACGCAAACCCGAGCTTTCCACGGGCGGGGGCACTTCGGATGGCAGGTTCTTCGGCGCGCTCGGCGCGGAGGTCGTCGAGTTCGGGCTGCTCAACCGGACGATTCACCAGGTTGACGAATGCTGTGCGGTCGAGGACATCGACGGGCTGCATCGCGTCTACGTCGATATGCTCAGGCGGATTTTTTCAGATTCAGCCTGAGACCGACTGCAGTCAGCACGACCGCGATGACCAGCACCCAGGCCGGCATCGAGAGGCCGAGGAAGGACCAGTCGACCCTGGCGCATTCGCCGCCCGCCTTGAAGACCTTCAGGATCACCTCGGTCAGCGGAAAGAGATCCATCATGAACGCGAGGTCCGCGCCGCAGGCCGGTACCGATCCCTCGGGCTGCATCTGGATCCAGGCATGCCGGCCCGCCGTCGCGATCGTGGCGAGCCCGGCGATTCCGATCAGGATCGCGAAAAAGATTCCGCGGCCTCCAGGGCGCGAGAAGAGAGCCGCCAGCAGAAAGGCGGCGCCGAGGGCGGCCATGGTGACGCGCTGGAATATGCACAGGTGGCAGGGCACGAGGTCCATGCCGTACTGCGCATAAAAGGCGAACGCGAGGGCGGCGACAGCGACTCCGGCTCCGAGCCAGTTTCCCAGGCGCCGTGTCAGCATCAGGCCCCTTTTCGCTCGCGGGCGAAGTCGCGGATCTGGCGTTCCGCGTCTTCGAGCGAGAGGTGGCGGATGTCCTTGCCGTGCACCACGTACACAGTGTACTCGCAGATGTTCTTGGCGTGGTCGCCGATGCGCTCGAGCGCGCGGACGACCCACATGATCTCGAGAGCCCGGCGGATCGAGCGCGGATCTTCCATCATGAACGTGATGTTCTGCCGCTGGATCGCCTCGTATTCCTCGTCGACCTTGCGGTCGCGGCGCGCGACTTCGAAGGCCTCGTCCGCGTCGAGCCGTGCGAAGGCATGCAGGGCATCGTGCACCATCTCCGTCACGAGCTTGCCGAGGTGACGGATCTCCCGGTAGTTGTCGGAGGGCTTCTCCATCGTCGCCAGCCGGGCCGCGATGTAGCCGACCTTCTCGACCTCGTCGCCGATGCGCTCGAGGTCCGTGATCGTCTTGATGATGGCGACCATGACCCGCAGGTCGGAAGCGGTCGGCTGCCGGGTCGCGATGATCCGGCCGCATTCCTCGTCGATCTCGACTTCCATCTGGTTGACGCGGTAGTCCTCGCGCGCAACTTCTTCACCGAGCGCGCTGTTACCCTCGATGAGGGCCGTCACCGCCCGCTGGAGCTGCTGCTCGACGAAGCCGCCCATCTGCATGACGCGCGTGGTGACGTGCTCCATGTCCTCGTTAAAGCGGCGCGAGGTGTGCTGACTGAGATCGGCGGTTTCCATCGACCTTCTCCCGCCGGTGACCATCGGTCCCGGCCGTGCTGTCGTTTCAGTGCTGCGATTCTTTTGCGGGAGCGTCGCGCGCGGCGCCCGCATGACGCACGTCGGCTCCGCTCACCAGGAACACCACGTGCTCGGCGACGTTCTTCGCATGGTCGCCGATCCGCTCCAGGCTCTTGAGCGCAAACACGGTGTCGAAAACCGACCGCAGCAATCGCGTCTTCTCCATCGCGACTGTCACGAGCTGGCGGAGCGCGGCCTCGAATTCCTGGTCGATCTCGCGGTCCAGGCGAGCGACCTCGTGCGCAACCTGGGCGTCGCCACGATCGAGTGCGTCGATCGCCACCCGCATCGATTCACAAGCGAGTTCCGCCATGTGGCGGAGCGGCTTGCGCACCACGCGCGACGGGCCGCCCGAAGCGCGGCTTGCGCTCGCGAGCGCGAAACGCGCGATCTTCTTGGCTTCGTCCCCGGCCCGCTCCAGGTCGGTGACCGCCCGCGAGATCGCGAGCACCATGCGCAGGTCGCTCGCGACCGGGGCGCGCTGCGCCAGCAGCCGGAAGCTCTCCGCCTCGATTTCGGTCTGGTAAGCGTTGACCCGATGCTCGCGGGTCAAGACGCTTTCGGCGGCCTCGGCGTCGGCGTGGAGCAGCGCGTGCACCGCGGTCTCCACCTGCTGCGCGACAAGGGTACCCATCTGCTGGGCGCGCACGCGCAAGTCGGACAGGGCTCCATCGTAGGCCTTGAAAGTGTGACCCTCGCTGCCTTCCTTCACGATGGCTCCCGGCGGGCTCAGCCGTACCGGCCGGTGATGTAATCCTCTGTCGCCTTCTGCGAAGGATTCGTGAAGAGCTTGCTGGTGCTGTCGAACTCGATCAGCTCGCCCAGGTACATGAACGCGGTGTAATCCGAAACACGCGCCGCCTGCTGCATGTTGTGCGTGACGATGATGACGGTCACCTGGTCGCGAAGTTCGTCGATCAGTTCCTCGATTCGTGCAGTCGCGATCGGGTCGAGCGCCGAAGTCGGTTCGTCGAACAGGAGTATCTCCGGGTTGGTTGCGAGCGCGCGCGCGATGCACAGGCGCTGCTGCTGGCCGCCGGAAAGCGAGAGCCCCGAGCTTTCCAGGCGGTCCTTCACCTCGTCCCAGATGGCAGCGCGACGGAGCGCCTGCTCCACTTGCTCTTCGATGCGTGCGTTCGACCGGACGCCCCGCACCTTGAGCCCGTAGGCCACGTTCTCGAAGATCGACTTCGGAAACGGATTCGGCTTCTGAAACACCATGCCGATCCGCATGCGCACCTCGATCGCGTCCACACCGCGGCCGACGAGGTCGAGCGAGTCCGGGTAGAGCATGATCCGGCCTTCGTATCGGGTGCCTGGCGTGAGGTCGTGCATGCGGTTGAAGCAGCGCAGGAACGTCGTCTTGCCGCAGCCGGAGGGGCCGATCAGGGCGGTCACGCGCTTCTCGCGGATCTCGATGTTGAGGCTCTTCAGCGCCTTGACGTCCCCGTAATAGAAGGAGAGTCCTTCCGCCCGCGACTTGATGGCGAGTGCCTCGTCATCCTTGGTAGTCCGCTTCCCCACCTCGACCGACGGACGCGGCGTCGACAGCCTGCCGTCGACGCCTTGCGTCGCCACCCCCGGCCGAACCGGGCTGTCCTGGGCCGTGATTCCTGACTGCATCGTGTTCACCAGTTGATTCTCTTGCGGAAGCGGTATCGGACATAGATCGCAACGCCGTTCATCAGCAGCGTCATGCCGAGCAGGATCGCGCCGGCCGCAGCGGCATTGACCTGGAACGCCGGATCCGGCCGCGACACCCAGTTGAACATCTGGATCGGCATCGCCGTGAACGCTTCCCTTAGCCAGGCAAACGAAAAGAACGGGAACTCGCCCTTGAAGGGCGACTCGGGCAGGAAGGCGATGAAGGACAGCGCGCCGATCGTGATGAGGGGCGCGGTCTCGCCGATGGCGCGCGAGAGGCCGATGATCATTCCGGTCAGGATGCCGCCGGTCGAGTACGGCAGAACGTGATGCGCCGTGACCTCCCAGCGGGTCGCGCCGAGGGCGTACGCCGCCTCCCGGATCGCGCGCGGCACGGCGCGGAGCGCCTCGCGCGTCGCGACGATCACGATCGGCAGGATCAGCAGCGACAACGTGAGGCCCGCCGCCGCAATGCTCTGTCCCAGGTTGAACTGGTAGACGAAGAGGCCGAGCGCCAGCAGGCCGTAGATGATCGAGGGGACGCCCGCGAGGTTCGTGACGTTGATCTCGATGATCGCGGTCACCCAGTTTTTTGGAGCGTATTCCTCGAGATAGATCGCCGCGGCGACGCCGACCGGCATGGATACCGCAGCCGTCGTCAGCATGATCAGCGACGTGCCTACCCAGGCCGAGAGTATCCCCGCGCGCTCCGCCTTGCGGGACGGGAACGAAGTCAGGAAATCCCAGTTCAGCCGCGGTGCGCCCTCCTGCACGAGGTCGATGAAGAGCACGACCAGGACGAGCAGCGCGGAGAACATGATCAGGAGGCCCACCATGACGAAGATCTTGTCGAAGATCTTCCGCCGGTTTACGTCGGCGCGAATCTGCTGGAGTGCGGCGTCCGCCGTGGCTGCGTGCATGTCAGTAGGTCTCGCGGAACTTGCGCGTCAGCGAGAAGCCCGCAATGTTGAAAACGAGCGTCATCAACATCAGCACGAGACCAACTGCAAAGATCGACTGGTAGCCGATGCTGTCGTGCGGCAGGTCGCCGAGGCTCACCTGCACGATGAACGCCGTGATCGTCGCTGCCGGCTCGGTCGGATCCCAGGTCAGGTTTGGCTGCAAGCCCGCCGCGATTGCGACGACCATGGTCTCGCCGACAGCGCGGGAAATGCCGAGGATGTATGCCGCCGCGATGCCCGAGAGCGCGCCCGGAACGACGACGCGTGTCGCCGTCTGGAAGCGAGTCGCGCCCATGGCATAGCTGCCTTCGCGCATGTAATTGGGCACCGACCTCATCGCGTCCTCGCTGACCGACGCGACGTAGGGAATGATCATGATGCCGATCACGAGGCCGGCCGACAGCATGTTGAATCCCGGAAGTCCGGGAATGATCTTTTGCAGGAGCGGAGTCACGATCATCAGCGCGAAATAGCCATAGACGACGGTCGGCACGGCGCCGAGCAGCTCGAGCGCCGGCTTGATCGTTTCGCGCAGCTTGAATGGCGCAAACTCGCTGAGATAAATCGCGATTATGGTTCCGGCGGGAATCGCGACCGCGAGCGCGACCAGAGTCGTCACCAGCGTTCCCGCGACGAGCGGCAGGACGCCGTAACGCGGCTCCGCGAAAAGGGGAATCCACATTGTATCGGTCAGGAAGTCCTTGAGCGGCACCACCTTGAAGAATGGCAGCGATTCCGCGACCAGGACGATCACGATCGCGATCGTCGTGAACACGGCGACCAGCGCCGCCATCAGGAGAAAAGCCTCGACCACGCGGTCCCGCGCCTTGCGGAAACCGAGGCCCGCGGGAGAGCCGGTCGAAGTGGTGGCAGTTGGTTCGGTCATGACCTATTTAAGCGCACGCTCCCGCCCGATGCTCCCCCGATGCGCGGGGGCGGGATCCTTCGATCCCGCCCCCTTCTTCTTCATGTTTGGCAGAGGCTAGTCCGCTGGCCCCTGCATTGCAAATGGCTCAGAGCTTGGCTTCGCGCGCCAGCAACTCTTCGACCTTGAGGCCGACCTCGGGCACGCCGCCGAAGCCGGTGCCGAGCTTGCCGTTGCGGAAGTGATCGGCCGCCAACTGGTAGGCCTTGGCGGGCAGCGGCACATACTTCACTTCTTCGATCAGCGGAACGCCCTTGGTGAGATAGTACTCCACGAACTCCTTGACCTCGGGACGCTGCGCCGATTTCTCGGCGACATAGATGAAGATCGGGCGCGAGAGTGGCTCGTACGAACCGTTCACTACGTTGTCGAGCGATGGGCCGGTCGCCTTGCCGGACTTGCCTACGATCGGAACGGCCTTCAGCCTGCTCGCATTCGGCTGGTAGTACGCATAGCCGAAATAACCGAGCGCATTCTTGTTGCTGGCGACGCCCTGCACGAGCACGTTGTCGTCCTCGCTGCCGGTGTAGTCGCCGCGGCTTGACTTGGCTTTGCCGACCACGGCCTCCGTGAAGTAGTCGAAGGTGCCGGAATCAGAACCCGGCCCGAACAGCGCAAGCGTCTCGTTCGGCCACTTGGGATTGATCTGGTTCCAGCGTGTGACCTTGCCCTGCGACGCGGGCTCCCAGATCTTCTTCAGCTCCGGGATCGTGAGCTGGGTGATCCAGTCGTTCTGCGGATGCACGACGACCGTGAGCGCGTCATAGGCAATCGGCAGCTCGTAGTACTTGATGCCGGCCGTGCGGCAGGCTTCCATCTCGGCCGCGAGGATCGGTCGGGAGGCGTCCTGGATGTCGGTCTCTCCGCGGCAGAACTTCTTGAACCCGCCGCCGGTGCCGGAGATCCCGACCGTGACGCGAATCTTGCCGCGCTTCTGGATCTGGAACTCCTCAGCCACGGCCTCGGTGATCGGAAATACCGTGCTCGAGCCGTCGATCTTGATGACCTGGGCGTCGGCCCTCGGCGCGAGCGCCAGTCCCGCAAACGCGAGCGTCGCGGCGCTCAACAGTGAAATGGCTTTCATGGTCTTTTCTACTCCTTCGCTTCTTCTGCAACCTTATTGGCGGTCTGTGTCAGTCTTGTGACACCTGTTGGATCAGAACTTCCAGTTCAGGTCGATCTGGTAGCGGTCGTAGCTCTGCTCCACCGTACCGGGTGCATCGATGAAGCGATTGTTGATGAAGTACGTGCCGTTCAGGACCCAGTTCTTGGAGGGAGCAAACCCGATCTTCAGGATGCTGCCGTCCACGTCCGTCACGCCGCCGCCGAAGTCGGAGTCGACGAACTGGGCGAACTGCGCGTCTTTCTCGATCACGCCGTAGGCATAGCCGAATTCCCAGGTCCGGGGGTTGCTGGCCTTGCCCCAGTTGATGCCGGCGAGCCACCCGGTATCGAGTTCGTCCGCCTCGTTGTTCTGGATGTACTGGCCCCAGAACTGCAGCGGCTGATTGGCAACCGTGAATTCGGCCTGCGCCAGCGCCTCGACCATGTTGAAGTCGTTGAGCAGCGTCGCACAGCCGGCGCCGTTCGCGACTGTCGAATTGCCCTGCGCCCCGCCGAAGAAAACGGTATTCGCCGTGCAGCCGAGGGCGGTATTCGTCGTCGTGATCTTTCCCTCGACCGAGCTGACGTCGAAGTAGCCGACTGCGCCCGTCAGCTTCATTCCGCCGATATTGCCGGTCAAGCCGAGCTGCCCGCCGAGCAAGGTCGCGTCCGAGGCCGTGCTGCGCTCGGACAGCCACATGCCATAGGCGTTCGCAAAGAACGGGCCGCCCGCGAAGCGCGCGGAAATGCCTTCCGGGTTGATGTCGCCATCAAAGAAATAGCCGCTGACCTTGTACCAGGGCTGCGGCATCTTGCCGAAGGTCATGCCGAAGCTGTCCGCCGGCTTCCAGTCGACATAGGCCAGGTCGAGTCCAATGCCCTTGCGCGTCCAGCCCTCGCCCAGGGTCTGGTTAGTCGAGCGCGGATCGCTGGTGCCGCCGTTCGTCGCGATCCCGATCGTTCCAGTCAGCGTTTCGTTTATCTTGGCGGTCATCGAGAGTCGCGCGCGAATGCGTTGACGCGTCTGGTCTTCGATCGCCTCTTCCGGGTCGACGAATTCGTGGCGGTAACGCATGTCGGCCTTCCAGCTGATGCGCGAGGCCCATTCGGCCGCTTTCGCGATACGCTCGGCCTCTGCAACCTTTGGCCCGTCCTGGGCGAGCTGCTTGCGGGTGGCCGAAGCGTTGTCCTTCAGGTACTCGGATGTCGCCTCCGTGCGTTCGGTGCTCTCCTTGAGAGCGGCGTTCTCGGTGCGAAGCTGGACGTTGTCCTGCTCCAGTCTGCCGACCCTCGCATTGAGAGCCTCCAGATCGCGCAGGATCTGTTCCATCGACTTGGATTGCTGGGCATGCGCCGGACCGGCGGCTGCCAGCCCCATGGCGCCAAGGATCAAGAGCTTTTTCACGAGCCGTTCTCCGGGTTGTATTTGATTGATGTCCGTGCCGACGGAACGGCACGAGCGGCCCGGATTATGGCGGCGGATTATGACGCTTTTGTTGCAGCGGTCTCGCGGGCAAGAAACCTTCGCGCCGGAAAGCGCGCGGTGAAGGTTGAGCCGCGGCCTTCCTCGCTCTCGATCTCGAGCCTGCCGCCATGGCGCTGGAGGCCATGCTTGACGATCGAGAGACCGAGACCGGATCCGCCTTTCGCACGCGCCCGAGCGCGATCCACGCGGTAGAAGCGTTCCGTGAGGCGCGGGAGATGCTCGGGCGCGATGCCGATGCCCGTGTCGCGCACCACGAGCACCGCGCCGCCGGTGTCACGCCCCCAGCGGATCGTGATGGTGCCGTTGGCCGGCGTGTATTTCACGGCATTCGAAATCAGGTTGGAGGCGATCGAGTGCAGTTCGCCGTCGCTGCCGCGCAGTACGCAGGTGTAGTCGATCTCGAGATCAAATCGCGGAGTCTGTGCGGCTGCCCGCGCCTCGCGGACCAGGCGCTCGAGCAGTTCGGGCACATCGACGGGCGACATCGGCGCTTCGTCCGAAGTCGATTCGAGACGCGAAAGCTCGAGCAGGTCCTCCACGATCTCGCGCATGCGCAGGGCCTGGCGGCGCATGTCCGCAACCGGCTCCCGCCATTCCGCGCCGAGGCTTTCGTCGCCCGCGAGCTCGTCGACGTAGCCCGAAATGACGGTCAGGGGCGAGCGCAGCTCATGCGATGCGTTCGCCACGAAATCCTTGCGCATCTGCTCGAGGCGGACGTCGCGCGTCACGTCGCGCACGAGCATCAGGAACTGGCTGCCGGCCGGTATGACGAACAGCGCGAGCCAGGCCTCGCCGCCCTTGAGGCGGACGACGACGCCGTTTCCGCCGCCCGGCCCCTGCAGGTAGTCCGAGAATTCCGGATCGCGCACGAGATTCGCGATCGGGATGCCGAGGTCCACCTTTCGGCGCAGCCCCAGTCGCTCGGCCGCCATGCGGTTGAACCACCGGATCTCGCGGTTTTCCGACAGCAGGACGACGCCATCCGGAAGCGCGGCGGAGAGCCGCCTGAACTCGCGGAACTGCTGGGTCACACGCCGCTTGTGGAACTGCTTGCGCCGGTAGATCCGGTTGATGATCGCGACCACGTCGCCCCAGACGCCGCCGATGTCCGGCGGATTCTCCTGCGCACGATGCTTGAGCCAGCGCTGTACGCGGAACAGGTTGACGAATTCCCAGGCCAGAACCCCGCCGAGGACGATCGTGAGCCAGAGGGCCATGCGGCCCGTGATGAATCCGAGCAGCGCCGCGATCGCGATCGCCGCCGCCAGCCGGACGAGCGCGAATGACCAGGCCGATAGCAAGGATCAGTCCTGCTGCGCGGAGAACCGGTAACCGGCGCCGCGCACCGTCTGTACGAAGCGATCGTAGCCGCTCCCCTCGAGCGACTTGCGGAGCCTCCTGATGTGGACGTCGACCGTGCGTTCCTCCACGTAGACGTTTCCGCCCCAGACGCGGTCCAGCAACTGGCTCCGCGAATAGACGCGGTCCGGATGCGTCATCAGGAAGGCGAGCAGGCGGTATTCTGTCGGGCCGAGCGCGATCGTCTTGCCTGCCGCGGCGACACGATGCCCCGCCTGGTCGAGCGCGAGGCCTTCGACCTCGACTCGCTCGGAGTCGCCCGCCGGTGCGCTGCGGCGCAGAACGGCCTGGATGCGCGCGATCAGCTCGCGGGCCGAGAATGGCTTCGTCAGGTAATCGTCGGCGCCTGTCTCGAGTCCCGCGACCTTGTCGGCTTCTTCCGCGCGCGCCGTCAGCATCATGATCGGGATGTCGCGCGTGGCGGCATCGCGACGCAATACGCGTATCAGTTCGAGCCCGCTCATGTCGGGCAGCATCCAGTCCACCAGTATCAGGTCCGGGCGTTTGTCGCCAATGCTCGCGAGCGCCGACTGGCTGTGCTCCGCAAGCGCGACGTCACAGCCAGCGCGGCGCAACCCGAAAGCGATCAGGTCGCGGATCGGCTGTTCGTCCTCGACGACAAGTATTCGGGTGTCCGCCATGCGCAGGCGGTGAGACTGACGGCTCATTGTTGAGGAATTATGACACCGACCGCGTCAGCGCCTGTGAACGACGTCGTTTCGCAGGTACACGGGCAAGGCCTGGGCTGCGTCGAGCCCTTTCCCCGCTTCGAAATCGGAGGCCGCAATACGCGCGATGTCCGAAGCCCGTGGAAGAAGCGCGACGTCAAAGCCCACGAGTCGCCCGGCAAGCCGCTCGATGATGCCGGGATATGCGGACAATCCGTGGCCCGCGCCGAACCATTGCCCTTCGCCCGGTGCCATCACCGCTTCAGGATCGGCCAGATGCTCCGCCGTGCTGGCGACCGGCACATCGCCCGAGCAGTCGTAGGCAGCCCAGTACACCTGGCGCATGCGCGCATCCATGCAGACCAGGATGCGCGTGCTGCCGGATGAGCGCGCCGCGCCCGACGCAACCGCCGCAAGATTGCTGACCGGCAGCACCGGTCGGCCGCTTCCGGCGGCGAGTCCCTGGGCGACGCCTGCGGCGATGCGAAGGCCCGTGAATCCGCCCGGGCCGCGCCCGAATGCGATGGCATCGAGCTCGCGGGCCGAGAGGCCTGCATCCTTCAGCAACTCGTCAGCCATCGGCAGGAGCCGCCCCGCGTGTCCGCGACCGATGACTTCGTAGCGCTCCGCGACATCGCTGTCCTGCAGCAGCGCCGCCGAGCAGGCCTCGGTCGCCGCGTCGACCGCCAGGATCTTCATGCCTCGAGCGCCGCGGGCACGGTGACACCCGCGCGCGCGAGGCGCCGGCGGAGAAACGATGCGGCCTCGTCACAGTCGGTCACGACCGGCGCCGGCGGCAGCGACCTCATGAACAGGCTCCCGTAGCCCCTGCTCCTGAGGCGTGGATCGCAAAGCGCGACGACGCCGAAATCCTCGCGATCGCGGATCAGGCGCCCGAATCCCTGCTTGAGGGCAAGGACTGCCTGCGGCAGCTGGAACTCCTGGAACGGATTTCCGCCGCGGCGGCGAATGCCTTCGAGCCGCGCCTTGAGGAGCGGATCCTCGGGCGCGGCGAATGGCAGCTTGTCGATCACGACGAGGGCAAGCGCATGCCCGCGAACATCGACGCCTTCCCAGAAGCTCGCCGTGCCGAGGAGCACGGCATTGCCGAGCTCCCGAAAGCGGCGCAACAGTGACTCGCGCGGTGCTTCGCCCTGCACGAGCATCGGAAATCGCTCACGGAATCCGGGCATCGAGTCGAGCAGGCGTTCCGCCTCACCGAGCGCGCGATGGCTGGTGAACAGCAGGAAACTGCGGCCGCCCGCCGCAGCAATGAGCGGCAGCGCGGCGGCAATGACCTGTCCGGTGTAGTCGCGGCTCGCAGGATCGGGCATGCCCTGTGGCAGGTAGATCAGCGCCTGGCTCTCGAAGTCGAACGGGCTCTCGATGCGCACGGCATTCGCGGCCGGCGCGCCGATGCGGCCGAGGAAATGGGAGAAGTCGTCCCCGACCGCAAGCGTTGCGGACGTGAAGATCCATGCGCCGCCCTGGGCGCGCATCAATTCGCCAAAGCGAGTGGCGACTTCGAATGGCGTCAACGCAAGCGTGAAGCCGCCCTTGCCGACCTCAACCCAGCGCATTCCGGCGTCTGCTCCGGAATCGACGATCTCCATGAGCGAGTCCGTGAGCTTTGCGGCCCTGCGCACACTATTGCGCAGCGCCGGATCCTCCGCAGCTTCCGTCGAGATCACCTGTCCGGCCCGGGTCAGCGCTTCGCGGATCTGCTCGAGCGCGGCGAGAAACGATTCCGGAAGTTCCGCCCACTCAATGCGCTCGCGGGTCGCAGCAATCGTTGCCGCCGCCTCGCCAATCGCTGTATCGAGTGCCACGAGGCGCTCGCGCGCCGCCGTGCCGGCAAGCCCGAGCCGGGAAAGTTCGGCGACTGCGTCGCGCGAAAACAGCGTGGCCTGGCGCGCCGAGAACTCACGGCCAAAAAACTGGGCGGCGATCTCGGGCACCTGGTGCGCTTCGTCAAGGATGACGGCCTCCGCACCCGGCAACAGCTCGCCGAAGCCTTCGTCCTTCAGCGCGAGGTCGGCGAGCAGCAGGTGATGATTGACGACCACGATGTCGGCGGCCTGCGCCTCGCGCCGGGCCGCAACGACGTGGCATCGGGAATAGACGGGACAGGTGGTGCCGAGGCAATTCTCCCGGGTCGAGGTGACCGCCGCGCGTACAGGGTCCGTGTCGCGCAGGCTCTTGACCTCGGCAAGGTCGCCGGTCGACGTGTCGCGGGACCAGCGCCGGATCCGGGCCATCGTTCGCGCATTGGGCGGATGAATCCCGGGAAGTTCGTGCATCGCATCCGCAAGCTCGAGCCGGTGCAGGCAGAGGTAGTTCGCGCGTCCCTTGAGGAGCGCGACGCGCACCGGGCGGCCGAGCGCCTTCGCGACGGTCGGCAGGTCGCGGTTGAAGAGCTGGTCCTGGAGCGTCCGCGTGCCGGTCGAGATGATCACCTGCCGCCCGGACAGGAGCGCCGGCACGAGGTATGCGAATGTCTTGCCCGTTCCCGTGCCCGCCTCGATCGCGAGCATTCCGCGCGATGCCAGCGTCTCGCCCACCCAGTCGGCCATGAGCTGCTGCTCGCGGCGCGACTCGAAGTTTTCGATCACGCGCGCGAGCGGCCCGGTGGGACCGAGCAGGCGGCCGAATTCTCCGGGGCCGCTCACGGGCCTCGTGCGCGGGCGATGTACGCGTCGACCTGCTTCGCGAGCACCGCGACCGCCGTCACAAGACTCATCTCGACTTCCCCCCGGCAATGTTTTCTTGCAGAACCGTATCAGTCTCCGGGCAAAGCTTTTCGAGATCAACGGCTTTCACGCGCGCGCAGGCGCGGTTCCGGCCATTTTTGCCCGATCGCCTGCTAATATTCGGGTTCCTCCCCGCGAGGCCTGGATGGCGACAGCACCCGATCGATCGGCCGCACCGACGCACGCACCCGAAGCCCTCAGGCACTGGGTCATGCAGGTCGCCGCGCGCACGCGCCCCGACCAGATTCACTGGTGCGACGGTTCCGAGGGCGAGTACCGCGAGCTGGCCCGCCAGATGATGGCCTCCGGCGACCTCATCAAGCTCAACGAATCTTCGTTTCCCGGTTGCCACCTGCACCGCTCGAATGCCTCTGACGTTGCCCGCGTCGAGCACCTGACCTTCGTCTGCACGGAGAACAGGGATGACGCCGGGCCGAACAATCACTGGATGGCGCCGGCCGAGGCGCGATCGAAGATGGACGCCCTGTTCGCCGGCTGCATGCGCGATCGGACGATGTATGTCATCCCGTACTGCATGGGCCCGATCGACTCGCCCTACTCCCGCTGTGGCGTCGAGATCACCGACAGTGCCTACGTCGCGGCCAACATGAAGCTGATGACGCGGATGGGATCGGCCGCGCTCGCTCGCATCGCGCGCGATGGCACGTTCGTCAAGGGCCTGCATTCGATCGGCGAACTCGACCCGGAGCGCCGCTTCATCATGCATTTTCCGGAGTCCCTGGAGATCCAGAGCTTCGGCTCGGGCTACGGCGGCAACGCACTGCTCGGAAAGAAATGCCATGCGCTTCGCATCGCGAGCTGGCAGGCGCGCACGGAAGGTTGGCTCGCCGAGCACATGTTGATTGTCGGCGTCGAGAATCCCGCAGGCCAAACGCACTACCTCGCCTGCGCATTTCCTTCCGCCTGCGGCAAGACGAATCTCGCGATGCTGATCCCGCCGGACACGATGCCTGGCTGGAAGATCTGGACGGTGGGCGACGATATCGCCTGGCTCCATCCGGGCCCGGACGGACGCTTGTGGGCGATCAATCCGGAAGCCGGCTATTTCGGCGTCATGCCGGGGACGAACAGGAAGACGAACCACCACGCCTATGAAATGATCCGTCGCGACACGATCTTCACGAATGTCGGGCTCACGAAGTACAACGAGCCCTGGTGGGAGGGTCTCGACGAAGGCCAGCCGGTATTCGACTGGCAGGGCCGCCCGTATGATCCGTCGAAGGGCCCGGCCGCCCACCCGAATTCCCGCTTCACGGTTTCGGCCAGGCAGAACCCGAGTTACTCACCCAAGGCGGATGCTCCCGCCGGCGTGCCGATTACGGCACTCGTGTTCGGCGGGCGCAGGCGAACCCTGGCGCCGCTGATCTTTCAGGCGCGCGACTGGTCGCACGGCGTGCTGGTCGGCGCGGGCATGGCCTCCGAAACGACGGCGGCCGCTGCCGGCGACGTGGGTGTCGTGCGCCGCGATCCCATGGCGATGAAGCCATTTGCGGGCTACAACTTCGGCGACTACTGGGGCCACTGGCTGTCGATGGAGGATCGCGTCAAACGCCTGCCCGGCATTTTTCACGTCAACTGGTTCAGGCGCGACGCTGCCGGCCGCTTTCTCTGGCCCGGCTATGGCGAGAACCTCCGCGTGCTCGCCTGGATCATCGCGCGCTGCACCGGAAATTCGCCGGCGCGCGATACGGCAATCGGCGCCGTGCCCAGCCGCGATGCGATCGACTTCTCGGGCCTCGGGCTCGACGACGCGACGATTGACGAGTTGCTCGCAGTCGACAATGCGGCCTGGCAGCACGAAGCGGCCGAAATCGGCAAGTACCTCGAAAGCTACGGTGCGCGGCTGCCGGCTGGAATGCGCGACGAGGTCGCGCGACTGAAGACCCGCCTGCGGGCCGCCTGACGGAAGCCTAGGATCCTGCGCCTGACGCGAATTCGGGGCCGTCCTCGCAGAAAAACTCGACCGTGTGATACGACTGCGGCTCCGGCACGCGCCCGAGCCCGATCACGCCCTGTCCCTTGAGCGGTATTGCGTCGCGACGCACGAAGGCGTCGTCCCCGTCCTGGCTCTGCACGAACGAACCGTTCGTGCTCTGGTCCACGAGCATGAAGCGGTTCTTGCCGGCCTCGATACGGGCATGCAGGCGCGAGACCAGGTTGCCCTTGATCACGAGGTCGTTTTCCTGGCCGCGCCCGAGCGTCGCCGACGACCGGTCGCGGTGATCGAGCACGAGCTCGGTGCCAAGATAGCGGAGCCGGATCCGGAACTGCTTCTGGAGTTCGGTGATGGTCGCGATCGCCGGCAGCATGCTGGTCGTCTCGCCGTGCTGCCATAGCACCTCGAAGATCGTGACTTCGTCGTGCTGGCCGCGAGGTACCTGCACGTCGACGCGCCTCGACACGGCACGCCACTGCTCGGCCAGCCGCCCTTGCACTGCATCCGTGATGATGATCTGGCCGGCCTTCGCCTGGCTCGTCATGCGGTTTGCGGTATGGACTGCGGCGCCAAAAACATCCCGCGTCTCGAGCACGACCGGCCCGAAGTGGCAGCCGATGCGGATCGTGACCTGCTGACCCTCGACCTCCAGGTCCGGATGGCCCGCGATCGCCGCCTGCATTTCGACCGCGGCGTCGATCGCGGGGTCGCAACTGGTAAAGGTCGACATGACTTCATCGCCCATGGTCTTGACGACCGAGCCGCCATGCTGCTCCGTCGCGCGTCGCATGATTTCGATGCAGACCGCGACCTTGTCGCGTGCTGCGACGTCGCCCAGGATCTCGAAGAGCCGCGTGCTGCCAACGACGTCGGCGAATAGGATCGCGAGTTCCTGCTCCTGTCCCATCCGGCCCGCACCCCGCCGCGGATTACATAATTTGGATTATAGGCGGGAAACTGGCACTGCGGCCAAACCGTGGCGCCTGCATGCTCGATACCTCTCCGCAGGGAGGCGGACCATGGCCCTGAGCGTCGAAATCTCGGCGGCAGCGATCCTGCGCCACGTCGTCGCGCGATCGCACGGCCGGCGGTCGCTCTATCCGGATGCCGGCTCGCGCGCGAAGGCCGCTGCGCGAATCGCGGATTGCTGCCAGCGACACCGGCTGCAATGCGTCGTCTGGTGCGTCACCGATCGCTTCCTGCACTTCGTCGTTCGCGGGACGGCTGCGAAGATTACGCTCGCGACCGACGAGATCGCGGGCGGACGCCTGCGTCATGGCCACTGCGTGTCGACGAAAGTGAACCAGGACATCTATCTCCTGGAAGTCGCCCGGCACGCGCTGCTTACGCCGGTGCGCGGCGGTCTTGTCCGCCGCTCGATCGACTGGCCGCATTCGAGCGCGCGCGAAACACTAGGGCTCAATCCCGCGCCAACCTGGCTCGATCCGACTCCGCTCTATGACCTGCTCGGTCCGCGCGACGGCCAGGGCGCATCCCGCTTCCGCCGGTTCATGGACAGCAGCTAGCGGCGGCGACTTGGCAGGCGTGCCCTGAGGCCCCATGATTCCATGGATGCTGAAGCTCGACGGACTCGCGCGGATCGGTTCACTCCAGAAGGCCTGATTGTGATCCACGCTGCCGCTTCATCGCACCCGCCGCCTGGTGACTCCGCACTGCAGGAGCGAATTATCGAGGCTGGCTATCGCGACAGCCGGTACCTGCTCGAGCTGTGGCATTTCCGTGAGCTTTTCTACTTCCTGGCCTGGCGCGACATTCTGGTGCGGTACAAGCAGACCGCCGTTGGAATTGCATGGGTGCTGATCAAGGCGTTGATAACGCTGCTCGTGCTTACCGTGGTCTTCGGTCGGGTCGCGCAACTGCCATCTGACGGAGTGCCATACCCGCTGCTGGTGTTCGCTGCCCTGTTGCCTTGGCAATTCTTCGCCAGCGCACTCACGGATTGCAGCAACAGTCTCGTCGGCAACAGCGACCTGGTTGCAAAGATCTATTTTCCACGCCTGATCATCCCCGGTAGCGCGATGATCGTGAGTGTCGTCGACTTCGCAATCTCCAGCGGCGTACTTGCGCTGCTGCTCATGTGGTATGGATTCGCGCCCGACTGGCGCATTCTGATTCTGCCGCTCTTTGTCGTCCTTGCTGCCGCAATTACATTTGGCGCGGGCCTGTGGTTTGCCGCACTAACGGCGGAGTATCGCGATTTTCGCTTTATTGTCGGATTCATCGCACAACTCGGACTGTACATATCGCCCGTCGGCTTCAGCAGCAGCGTGGTACCTGAAGAATGGCGATTGCTATATTCCCTGAACCCACTGGTCGGCGTCATCGACGGTTTTCGCTGGGCAATCTTGCGTGGTACGCCGGATCTCTACTGGCCGGGTCTGGCGATGTCGTTTGTCTTCGCATTGCTGCTGCTCGCGAGTGGACTGTGGTACTTCCGCAGGACCGAGCGCCGGTTCGCGGACGTCATCTAGCGCGCATCCCTGACCGTGGCCGACGTAATCCTCAGTGCAGAACGACTTGGAAAGCAGTATCTGCTGCGGCATCGGGTTGCCGGCTATGACACGTTGCGCGAAAAGCTCGCTGAAAACCTGCGACGCCTCACCCATGCCAGAAACTCCGGGCCGGATCCGCGCGCAGCGACCCTCGAGGAATTCTGGGCGCTGCGCGACGTGTCCCTGCAAGTCAACCAGGGTGAGACGGTAGGCCTGATTGGGCGCAATGGAGCGGGCAAGTCGACATTGCTCAGGATTATCAGTCGCATCACGGAACCGACGGAAGGCAGGCTGCGCATTCGCGGCCGCGCCGCAAGCCTGCTCGAGGTGGGCACGGGCTTTCATCCCGAGCTGACGGGACGTGAGAATATCTACCTGAATGGCGCAATCCTCGGCATGCCAAAAAGCGAGATTCGCGCCAAATTCGACGAGATAGTCGATTTTTCGGAAGTTGCGCAGTTTCTGGATACGCCGGTCAAGCGCTATTCATCCGGCATGTATGTGCGGCTTGCGTTCTCCGTTGCGGCTCACCTGGAGCCGGATATCCTGATTGTCGATGAGGTACTCGCGGTCGGGGACGCGGCGTTTCAGAAAAAATGCCTCGAGCGAATGGCTGAAGTCTCGCGAATGGGTCGCACGATCCTTTTTGTCAGTCACAACCTCGGTCTCGTGAAATCCATGTGCCGTCGTGGCGTCCTGATCGAAGGCGGACGTGTGGTCTGCGATGACGTCGTGGATGCGACCGTGGCGCAATATCTTGAAAGATTCGAGGCAACCGCTTCCGCCAATCTCCTCGAGCGCGCTCAGCGGCACGGCACGGGCCGGGTTCGCCTGTCACGCCTTGACATCAGGGACTCCAAACTAGCAATCACGGGAAGGGTCGCGGCCGGCCAGGCCGTGCAATTCGTATTTCATGTGACCGGGCGACTGCCCGAATTGACCTGCGCCTTTACCATCTACGATTCCATCGGCCAGGCTATCACGTGTTTTGACTCGGCATTGCAGGACAGCCCGAATCCCGGCGCGGTGACCGGCACGTCGTCTTTCGTGTGCGAGCTCAGTGAGCTGTTTCTGACGCCAGGCCGCTACCGCATCAACGCAGCGCTTTCTTGCGGGGATGAACTGGTGGACCACGTTGAAAGCGCTGCAATGCTGGACGTCGACCAGGGAATTTCAGGCACGCAACTGCTGGTAGCCACTCCCGGATATGGGAGCGTGTACATGCCGCATCGATGGGTTGGTCCGTGCTGAAGGCACTGGTCGCAGGCTGGTTCAGTTTCGAGGAAGGACATGCGACCGCCGGCGACGTGCTCGCCGGAGACGTTGCCTGCGCCTGGCTGATACAGGCGGGCTTCGAAGTGGACCTCGCCATGGTCGCGCCAATTGGCCGGGGCTGTGACTGGCGCACCGCGGATCCGGCGCGCTATACCCACGTGGTGTTCGTCTGCGGCCCCTTTCAACGCGGCGCACTTGAAGTCGAGTTCCTGGCTCGCTTCGGGCGCTGCACACTGATTGGTCTCGATCTTTCGATGCTGTTGCCGCTCGAGACCTGGAATCCGTTCGACTACCTCATCGAGCGCGACAGCAATCGCGCGGCCAATCCGGACATTGCCTTGGCTGCACGCGTTACCCGTGTGCCGATCGTTGGAATCTGTCGCGTCGAGGCCTACGATTCCGCTTCCGTGAACGAGGCTGACGCTGCAATAGATCGTCTCGTGGCTTCCAGCGAGATGGTCCCGGTCGCAATCGACACGCGGCTGGATGAGAACAGCACCGGACTGCGGAATGCCGCCGGAATCGAGTCCCTGCTGGCGCGCATGGACGTCGTGGTGACTACGCGACTGCACGGCCTGGTACTCGCGCTCAAGAATGGCGTGCCTGTCGTGGCAATTGACCCGGAACCGGGCGGCGCAAAAGTGCGGCGTCAGGCTCAACTGCTGCAGTGGCCGGTCGCCTTCACCGTGGAGGAAGCGACTGACACCGGATTGCGGGCGGCACTGGACCACTGCCTTACAGACGCGGCCCGGGAGCGTGCGCACGCGTGCCGCGTGCGTGCGGCGGGCCTGCTCGCCGGAATACAAAGGGACTTCATCGGCGCGCTGACCGATCCCACGATGCTCGAGGCCGCGCGACGCAGGCGGGACGAACCACTCGTCTCCGTCATCATCCCCTGCTACAACCAGGCAAGGTATCTCGCCGACGCGATCGGGAGCGTGCTCGCGCAGACGCACGCGCGACGTGAAATCATTGTCATCGACGACGGTTCTACGGACGATACGTCCGGCGTGGCCGCTCAGTTTCCGGCCGTAAAATGCGTGCGTCAGCCAAACGGCGGACTCTCCTCCGCGCGCAATTCCGGCATCCGCGAAAGCCACGGTGAGTACCTGGTCTTTCTCGACGCGGACGACCGCCTGCTGCCGGATGCGCTGCGCACCGGGCTGGATTGCTTCCTGGTGCGCCCGGAATGCGCGTTCGTGTCCGGGCACTATCGGATGATGCGGGAGGACGGCACGCCGCGGCCAGATTTCAGGCAGCAGCCGCCCGAACCAGACGCATATCGCACGCTCCTGCAACGAAACTACATCGGCATGCATGCAACGGTGATGTACCGGCGCGCCGTATTCGAGTCGATCGGGGAATTCAATCGCGCGTTGCCCACCTGCGAAGATTACGACATGTACCTGCGCATCGCTCGTGGCCATGTCGTGCACAGTCACGGCCGTGTGATAGCGGAATATCGTCGTCACGATGCGGCGATGAGTATGGATCCCGCGCGCATGCTGAATGGCGCATTGGATGCATTTGCCGGACAAAGTCACTTCATCGCGGACAAGCCGGACTATATGCGGGCCCAGCGCACGGGTATCAGGTACATGCGCCGCTATGCACCGCGGCCAATGCTGAGGCAGTTTGATGCCGGCCTCAGGATGCATCGCTTGCCGGCCGTGCTGCGCTTGTCGTCCGCCTTGCTGCGATTTCTGCCTGCATGGCTGCGCGCCCTGTGGCTCGAGGCCCGGTTGCGTGTTCAACTTGCATTCCTGCGCCAAGCGTGAGTTCGCCGATTCCGAAAGTCACGGTGCTGGTGGTCACGTACAACCACGTTCGCTTTGTGACGCAGGCCCTGGAAAGCGCGCTCGGACAACGCACGAGTTTCGACGTCGAAATCCTCGTGAGCGAAGACTGTTCAACGGATGGCACTCGTGAGGCCGTCATCGCGTATCAGCAGAAATACCCGGAGCGCATCCGTCTGCTGCTCTCGGAGAAAAACGTTCGCAGCAATGCTGTCGTGGCCCGTGGTATCCATGCCGCCCGCGGTGAATACATTGCGCTGCTGGACGGCGATGATTACTGGATCTCTACCGCCAAACTGCAGAAGCAGGCGGACTTCCTTGATCGTCAACCACGGTGTTCCTGCTGTTTTCACAATGCCCGGGTCGAGCAGGAGGGCGGAGCGAAGCCACCCTGGAACTGGACGCCGACCGGGCACCCGCCGATCTCCACTTTCAAGGACATCTGGCAAGGCAATTTCATCGCGACCTGCTCCATCATGTTTCGCCGCTCGGCTCTGGGCGCGATTCCCGCCTGGTACGACTCCCTGTTTCCCATAACCGACTGGCCATTGCACATCCTGAGCGCTCAAAGTGGCGACATCGGCTACCTGGACGAAGTACTGGGCGTCTATCGGTATCACCCCGGAGGCCTTTATTCGCAATTCGACCAGCGGGAGAAGCTCGAGAGGACGCGCGATTTCTACCTCACCATGAATTCGAACCTCGACTACCGCCATGACCGGCTCGTTCGCACCTGTCTGTCGAAATATTTCTTTGAATGGGCCGAGGAATACGCAGAGCGGCGCGAGCGGGCGAACGCCTGGCATTGCTTCAGGCGGTATCTTGGCGGACGGCCGTTCAACGAACACATCTCGCTGAAGCGCCTCGTTTCGCTGGTCGCGCGACTCCTTCTCCCGGGCAGCCGGGACTCCCGATGATGAACGTCCCGTCGCATCGGGCACGAATCGAGCCCCTACAGCCCGGAGCGCCGCGGGCGCTGTGGTCCGTGATGATTCCGACCTTCAACTGCAACCAGTATCTCCAGACCACGCTTGAGAGCGTCCTGGCGCAGGATCCCGGCCCCGCGGTGATGCACATTGAAGTGGTCGACGATCATTCGACGGACGATCCAGCCGCAATCGTGGCGGCCTTGGGCCGGGGTCGCGTGAGCTACTTTCGCCAGCCCAGCAACATGGGAATCACCAGGAACTTCGCCACCTGCCTCAATCGTGCCCATGGCCGGCTTGTACATTTGCTGCACGGCGACGATTGCGCGCGCGCGGGCTTTTATGAGCACATGTCGAGGCTTTTCGAATTGCATCCAGCAATCGGCGCTGCGTTCTGCAGGCACGTGTTCATCGATGAGCACGGGCGCGAGCTGGCGACATCCGCACTGGAGCTGAATTCGAGCGGCGTACTGCCGGACGCGCTAGAGCGCCTGGCCGTGGAGCAGAAGATCATGACTCCCAGCATGGTCGTTCGGCGCGAGGTCTATGAACGGCTCGGCGGCTTCGACGACCGGCTTCCGTGCAGCGAGGACTGGGAAATGTGGGTGCGCATCGCGGCTCACTATCCCGTCGGCTTCGAACCCGAGCCGCTTGCGGCTTATAGAATGCATCCGAATTCGAATACGGGGCGGAATACACATAACGCGGACAACATGCGTTACACGCGCGCGGCCATCGAAATGTTCAAAGAATATCTTCCGCCAGGCAGCGCCCATGACATCGTGCTTCGGGCGCGCGAGACTTACGCATTGTCAGCGGTCGAGTTTGCCCGGGAGCGACTACGCCAACGGGACTTGTCAGGCGCCTTGGCGCAGGCGCGTGAGGCGTTGCGGTTCCGGTTTTCTCCGCGAGTATTGGCAGAAATCTTGCGGGCCTTTACCTGGAGTTAAGCTTTGCGGGCACAGGACGCCAGCATCAGGGTGGGATTGATTGGTTGTGGCGCGGTCGCGCGACTTTACTACATGCCGGCCCTGCGTGAACTCGAGGCAGCCGGTTCAATCGAAGTCGCCGCGCTCCTCGATCCGGTTGCCGGTCACGCAGCCCTTCTGCACGAGGCTTTTCCGCGGGCGCAGATGGCACGCCAGCTGCCCGACCTTCCGCGGCAAGGATTCGATCTGGCCATCGTTGCATCGCCGCATTCCTTGCATGCTGCGCAGACGATCGAACTACTGGAGGCCGGCGTTTCCGTACTCTGCGAGAAACCCATGGCCACGTCAGTCGACGATGCCAGGGCGATGATACGGGCGGCATCCGTGGGCCCGGGCCTGCTGGCCATCGGACTCGTGCGTCGATACTTTCCTGCTACCCGGATGATCCGCCACATGCTGGCGCTCGGTACCCTGGGCGACATCACATCCTTTGAATTCAGCGAAGGGTTTGCCTCTTTCGATTGGCCTGCGGCTTCGCGCGGCTATTTCAGCAAGCGGGAGGCACAGGGCGGCGTGCTGATGGACACCGGCGTCCATGCACTGGACTTGTTGCAGTGGTGGCTTGGAAAAATCGCGGTGCTCGAATATGCCGACGACGCCATGGGCGGCATCGAGGCCAACTGCCTGATCCGCTGCCGCCTGGAATGCGGTTCGACGGGCGAGGTGCGCCTCAGTCGGGACTGCGCACTTGCAAATCGCTATACGGTCCGCGGAAGCCGCGGTTGGCTGTCCTGGCAGGCCGGACAGGTCGATCAATTTGAATTCGGCTTTGCAGATTCTGCACAAGTCGTCCAGGCCAGGCCGCGCGATCAGTCGGCCTCGAATTTCGAACAGTCGTTCCTCAGCCAACTGCGAAACGTGATTGCTGCGCTGCGTGGGACTGAACAATTGCAGGTGCCGGCCGCGGAAGGCATTGCAGGCATCGAGCTCATCGAGAATTGCTACCGCCAGCGTTCGCTCATGGCGATGCCTTGGCTCGATGATCGTGAAATCGCGCGCGGCAGGGAGCTCAATGGCGGAAGAATGGCGGGAGTCGTTGCCCGGTGAGCCACCGCGTCGCGCTTCTCGGCGCCAGCGGCTTTATCGGCAGCCGCATCGTCGAGATGTTCCATCTCGGTGGCCTCGCCGACGTGCGGCCCGTCACGCGGAGCATTGGAGCGCTCGCACGGCTGTCGCGCTTCGATCTTGACTGGCGCGTTGCCGATGCCCGCGATCAACAGGGGATGTGCAAGGCATTTGCGGGTTGCGAGACCGTAATACATGCAATCGCCGGCGATCCCGCTACGATTCGCGATTCGGTGACCCCGGTCTACCGTGCGGCGCACGAGGCCGGCGTGCGGCGCCTCGTTTATCTCAGCAGCGCCTCAGTCCACGGGCAAGCGCCGCTTCCCGGCACCGACGAGGAAAGCCCCTTGAGGCGCCGCCAGCCCATTGCGTACAACAACGCCAAGGCTTGCGCAGAGCGCCGGCTTCGCGGTCTCCGCGCCAAGGGCGCGGTTGAGCTCGTGATTCTTCGACCCGGGATAGTCACCGGGCCACGCTCCATCTGGCAAACGCGCTTTGCGATCGAACTCCTGGCCGGCACCGCTTATTGGCTCAATGACGGCCGAGGAATCTGCAACAGCCTCTACGTCGACAATCTCGTGCACGCGATTCAACTGGCTCTCACGGCACCCGGAATCGACGGCCAGGCATTCCTCGTCGGCGATGCGGAAACCGTCACCTGGGCCGACCTCTACCGCCCGATTGCGCAGGCAATGGGTTTCGATTCGATTCAACTGCCGAACGTCGATCACGTGCCGCGACGCGGCAACATACTTGAGCTCGCCCGCTCAATGGAAAGGACCAGGCCAGGCCGCGCGATTGCCTCCCTCATACCCAGGAGAGTGCGCCTCGGCATTCGTGCGGCGATGACTCCCGTGCCACCGGTCAACGCATCCCCTTGGGCGATCCCGATTGCGCCGGCATCGCCATTACCGTCCGCTACGCTCGAAATGAGCCGCCTGTACCGTTGTGCCTGGAAATTGCCGGATACAAAAGCAAGGCAGCTGCTGGGCTACCGGCCTGTGGTGTCGTTTACCGAAGGTTGTCGACGCACGATCGGCTGGCTGGGATTTGCCGGCTTTCCGACGATTCAGGAGAACAATCGCAGCCGATGAAGAAAGGAATCGGCGTACGGCCGCAGGGCGCGATCAAGCGCGCGCTGCAATTCCCCCGATAGACACGCACGCTCGCGCAGGAATTGCTGCAGCCATTGAAGATATATCAAGCGCGCCGGGTGTCGCCGCCGCGGATGATATTGCCCCGCTGCGATTGCGAGCGCGGAGCTGGACCCGGCATGCTGGCGGTAGCGTTCGCCGCAGCCGGACTCCACGAACACGGCGCCCGCCATCAACATCTTGACGAGAAAGACCTGATCTTCGTAGAGATCCCGGAAGTGTTCGTCAAATGTCCCGGCGGCGCGCACCACGTCCGTGCGCGCCAGCAGTCCGCAGATGCAAGGAACGATGCCCGGTGCACGCAGCCATGAGACCAGGAGATCGGGCGGCAGGTAGACTCGCTCAGTCTTTACGCCCAGCTTGCCGGGCCTGTCGCGCCCGCGCAGCAGCTTCGAGGTGTCCCAGCTCGTCCAATACTCCGTCGCTCCATACACCATCACCACTTCCGGATGACGGTCGAGCAGTTCCGACTGATGCGCCAGTTTGTGAGGCAGGTACACGTCGTCCGCGTCGAGAAAAGCCAGGTACTGGCCGCGCGCCTCGGCAATGCCGAGGTTGCGCGATACGCTCTTGCCCAGATTGGCATGCCCGGCGTGCTCGAAATAGCGCACTTTCTCCGGAAAGCCCATCGCATACTTCCGGGCGAGGCCGGTACTTCGATCCGTCGACCCGTCGTCGATCAGCAAAAGCTCGACTCCGGGAATTGTCTGCGACAAGACGCTTTCGACGGCCTCCTCCATGAATTGCCCGGCGTCGAGAAATGGCATCACGACCGAAACGCCCGGCGCTTCGCCGCTCGGGTTCATTGCGGCACCCGGCGACGCCAGAACGCCCAGCGAGGGCGGTGTGTCTGTCGTCGCAGCATCCGCCAGACTTCCGGCGCCGTCGTTCCCTGTTCGAGGAGGTACGCTTCGAGCCATTCGAGCAGTCGCGCGCGTGCCGCACCGACTTCTCCAGAGGCCTCCATTTGCGCGGAATGGCTGTCCTCGCGTTGCCGGTACCGCGCCCAGCATTTTGAGGACACGTACACCGGCGAGACCAGTGCGAGCTTCATGAAGAACACCTGGTCCTCGAACATGCCCCGAAACGACTCTTCGAATCTCCCGACCTTTGCAAAGACCTCGCGACGCATCAGTGCATTGCAGGTCGTTGGCGTCTGCGCACGATTCTCGATCAACTTGACCAGCAGTTGTGGCGGCTCGACGACCGTATCCGCCTTTACGCCGAGCTCGCAAAACTCGTCGCTCGCGGCCGTGTTCCCACCGCGCCAGCTGTGCCAGATCAGCGTGCGGCCGTAGACCATGCCTGCCCTCGGATACTCGTTCAGCGCTGCAATCTGCTCACGAAGCTTCCCCGGCAGCCAGACGTCGTCTGCATCCAGAAACCCCATGTAACGGCCGCGGGCATTTTCGAGGCCCAGATTGCGCGCGGCACTCATGCCGCGGTTGGCATGACCGGCGTGCTCGAGGTAGCGAATCCGATCGGGATCCCGCGCCGCGAAATCGCGCGCGATGGCCGTACTTTGGTCCGTGGAGCCGTCATCGATCAGCAGCAACTCCCAGTCTGCGTGGCTTTGCTCGAGGACGCTCCCGACGGCTTGCGCCAGGAATCGTTCCTCGTTGAGGAAGATGATGATGGCCGAGACCAGCGGCGTGCTGCTCATCCCAAAAGTTCGGTTGCGCGACGAACGAGCTGCTGACCGTCGCATTCCTCGACACCGAGTCGCGGCAGCCGGAAGCGGTCGGTCTTCCTGGTGATGCCGCCGGTTTCGGTCGTGCAGGCAAGTTCGAATCCTGCCGCGCGCACGAGGTCAGCCGTTTCGGCGCCGTAGTCGCCGAAAGGATACGCAAATCCCGTAATGGGCCGGCCGAGCAGCTTCTCGAGATCCCTTTTCGCATCCCCGATTTCCCGGGACTGCGCTTCAGGATTCAGGGACGGCAGCACGGCGTGGGTCACCGAGTGCGCGCCAATCTCGATTCCGGGGATCCCCGCCAGCCTCTGCGCTTCCATGCTGGTCAAAGTGCGGTGGCTGGCGCGAGTCCCCGAATCCCCTGCCAGCTGCACCGCGATCTCGTCCAGCGCGGTTCGACGAGCCTGCTCGTCCAACACCCGAAAGGCCCGCCAAATCAGATAAAAGAAACCAAGCCGGGTGTTCGGACCGGCTTTCCAGGGCGGGTTGGCGCGAATCTGCCCGCGCAAATCCATTGCCGGTTCGGCGGCGCGCCCCGGCTCGAAGTGGCGCCGGCTGCCGACACTGATGATTATCGTGGACGGCAGGGCGGCTTCGCGCAGCAGCAGTCGCGCGAGTTCGTCCCACCAGAACTCGTGCGTCATGTCGAGTGCGCCGCTGGTCAGGAAGAAGCACGCAGGCGCCCCATGGTGCTCGAGAATCGGCGCGGCTGCGTGAAGGTTGTCTGCGTAACCATCGTCGAACGTGATTGCAACGGCGTTTCGCCGCGCCTCGGAATGAATCAGGTCATGCAGCGGCAGGATGCAAAATTTACGCTTCAGCGCCGCGATCTGGTCGGCAAACTGCAGCGGCGATACGCACATATTCCACGGGTCGATGTCGCACTCGGCGACCCGGTGATACATGAGCACGACCGCACGTGATTTCGGGTGGGGCCGCACGGCCCGGTACAGTGAGCGAACGGCATTCCCGACATTCATGGCGCCTTGGTGGCACACAGGCCCAGCAAAAGCGGGTAAAGCTCGTCACGGTGGTCCAGTTCCGCCGTCGCAAACTCCTCGGCGACGAGCCCTTCGAGAAACGCAACACTGGCCAGTACGTTGCCGTACTCGCTGATCGCAATCCGGGCATCGGAGAACGTGGCGGCGAACAGCCGCTCGAGAGAGAGCTTCGTGAATCCCCAATACCAGGTCGAGCGCCATTCGCCCTGTTCAATCTGGCTGATCGTGCCGGGAACGGTCAGCAGCAATGTTCCACCCGGTCGCAGGATTCGATGCAATGTGCGGATTGCCGCGGGAATGTCGAATATCAGGTGCAGGGTCTGCGTGAGAATCACGCAATCAAACGCGGCGTCCGGAACACCCGCGCCGGTCGTGAGATCAGCCACAAAGGTAGTGTTCGGTACCCCCGCGTTGACATTCATGACGTCCGAGCGAGTAACCCTTCCCGCGCCGAATTGACGTGTGTATTCGTGTCCGCCTATTTCCAGAGCCCGGCCCTTCACCTGCAATGCGTTCGCGGCGAGAAACCGGGCGATGTAATAGCGGTCGATCGGCTGCCCACGATCGAAGCCAAATTCGCGACTAACGGGTTGCAGGCAGCGCAAGTCTCCCAGCCGGACCGTGTTGAGCGGCGCAGATTGAGGGCGCGATTCCAAACTTCGGTTCAGAACCCACGGCATGCGTACGTTCCAGCGACGAAGTTTCGTTCGGAGGGCGGCACGCCAACTCATTGAATCATTTCCGGGCATCACGGGACATGGTGCTTGAATGCGGTGTCCCCAGGCAATCCCAGGCGGCGGTCACGTACACGACGTAGCCGCGCGAAGCGCGTCATCTATGAGTGCTGGCGAGGGGCTCCGCCGGTTCACGCCTTCCGACAGCGCGCGTCGCCAGGCACGCGCGCCAGCGCGGCCATTGAAGAGCCCGAGCATGTGACGTGTAATCGAGCGCAAGGGCGTACCGCACGCGACCTGTCGTTCTGCATAATGGCGCATGCGCAGGACGATGCGCTCGACCGGCGGCGTTTCGAATCCATCGTCGTGCAGGGCCCGGTGGAGCGCGGGCAGCAGATAGGGATTGTGATAAGCCTCGCGGCCGAGCATCACGCCGTCCACGTGCGCAAGTTGCTCCGTGACCTGCGGCACCGTGCGCAGGCCGCCATTGACGACGATTGTCAGTGCGGGGAACTGCTCTTTTACGCGCCAGGCCATGGCATAGTCGAGCGGCGGCACTTCGCGATTTTCCTTTGGCGTCAGTCCCTTCAGGATCGCCTTGCGCGCGTGCACGATGACCGCACGGCAACCCGAGTCGCTCACCGCCGCGACGAAGTCGCGCAAGAACTCCCAGTCGTCGTGATCGTCGATGCCGATGCGGCACTTGACCGTTACGGGGATGCCCACGGCCGCCTGCATCGCGCGGACGCAGTCTGCGACGAGCCTGGGTCGGGCCATCAGGCAGGCACCAAAGGTCGCCTGTTGCACGCGGTCGCTCGGACAGCCGACGTTCAGGTTGATCTCGTCGTAGCCGTACCCGGCGCCGATCGCGGCGGCTTCACCCAACAGGCCGGGATCAGCACCGCCGAGCTGGAGCGCGACGGGATGCTCTTCGGGCTCAAACTCGAGCAGGTAACGCCGGTCGCCGCGCACGACCGCCTGCGCGACGATCATCTCGGTGTACAGCAGCACCCTCGGCGAGAACTGGCGCAGGAAGTACCGGCAGTGCCGGTCGGTCCAGTCCATCATGGGTGCAACGGCGACGCGGCGATCCAGAGTTTTCATTTAAGCTCGACTATACCGAGGCAGGTGTTTGCCTCGACTATTCGACCAGGAAAACGTGGCAGTGAAGCGGGTATTGGTGACCGGAGCCGCCGGCTACGTCGGGAGCCATACCTGCAAGGCGCTCGCTCGCAGCGGCTTCGAGCCGATCGGTCTGGACAACCTGGAAAGAGCGGGTGTTCGCGAGCTTTCCTGGGGGCCCCTGGAGGTCGTCGACATCGCCGACTTCAAGGGCGTTACCCGGGTTCTCGAAAAATATCGCCCCGCCGCCGTCGTGCACTTCGCCGCATACGCCTACGTGGGCGAATCGGTCTCCAATCCCCTGGATTACTACCGCAACAATTTGTGCGGAAGCATCGCACTGTTGGACGCCCTTCGAGCCGCCAGAGTCGGTAACTTCGTCTTCTCGAGCAGCTGCGCCACGTACGGCATTCCCCAAATCGTGCCTATCGATGAGGATCATCCGCAGAAACCCGTCAATCCTTACGGGTCAAGCAAGCTCATGGTGGAGCAGGTGCTGCGGGATTTTGAGCTTGCCTATGGCACCCGTTCCGTCTCATTGCGTTATTTCAATGCGGCGGGTGCGGACCCGGAGGGCGAAATCGGCGAGTGCCATGATCCGGAAACCCATGCCATACCGCTTGCGATCCGCACGGCCCAGGGCGAGCAAGAAACATTTGAAATATTTGGCACGGACTATCCGACGCCGGATGGCACTGCCATTCGCGACTATGTGCATGTGATGGATCTCGCCCGCGCGCATGTCCGCGCACTGGAACACTTGCTCGATGGCGGCAGTAGCGCGGCATTCAATCTCGGAACCGGCGTAGGCCATTCGGTGAGGGAGGTCGTCACGGCGGTCGAAGCTGTTACGGGAAGATGTGTGAAGACCAGCTCTGCGCCGCGGCGGGACGGCGATCCCCCTGTCCTGATCGCGAATCCCGAGCGCGCCAACAAGGTTCTGAAGTGGACGGCTGAGATTGCAGGCTTGACTGATATTGTGCGGACAGCAGTTGAGTGGCACCGAAAATGGCGTTTGACGCGAGCCGTGCCGGGTGAAGGATAGTGAATTTCTCGATGATCACATTTTTTGCGGTAGGCGGATTCCTGCTGGCCATGCTGGTAGTTTCCGAATTGGGACGGCGCTTCGGCGTCGCGCAGATCGCGCGGGATCCGGAAGGCCTGTCGAAGGGCATTGGCGCCGCGGAGGCCGCGGTATTCGGCTTGTTGGGATTGCTGCTAGCCTTCACATTTTCAGGCGCGGCATCGAGATTCGAGGACCGCCGTCACCTGATCACCGCTGAGGCCAACGCGATCGGTACCGCCTATCTCCGCCTCGACCTGATTTCGCCGGATGCTCAGCCGGCAATGAAGGATTTGTTCCGCCAGTATCTCGATGGCCGGCTCGAAACCTACCGGAACGCGCTGGACCAGTCCGCGACGCGAGCGAGTCTCGCGGAAGACGCAGCGCTGCAAGGCCAGATCTGGAAGCGGGCCGTCGCGGAGTCCATGAAACCGGGGTTGCCCACGCAATCCGCCATGTTGTTGCTTCCTGCGTTGAATGAAATGATCGACATCACGACGACTCGCGTGATGGCAACACACAATCATCCGCCACCGGTCGTGTTCCTGATGCTCGCCGGGCTCGCACTGGTCGGCGCACTTCTCGTCGGCTACGGCACGTCCGTCAACAAGCAGCGGACCTGGCTGCACACGCTGGCCTTCGCAGCGATCATTTCCTCGACGACCTACGTGATCATCGACCTCGAATTTCCGCGGCTCGGACTGATCCGGATCGACGAGGCGGACCAGATACTCGTCGACCTGCGCGAAAGCATGCGCTGAATCCATTTATTCAGAGTTGGGCGTCCAGGTGCAGGACCCGCGTCATCCAGGCCTGGAGTCGGCGCCATCCCGATGCCTTGGGATCGGAATCGAAATTCTCTGTGCCATCGCTCCAGTCCAGCTTCCCGTCTTTCAGCGTGACCTCCCAGGCGTGGGCACCGCTCGTGTGCGTGGCAAACAATCCATCGAGCTGTGCCGTCAGAGCCGCGTCCTCGACCAACACGCCCTGCTCGCAGTTGAGCCAGGTGGAGCGCGGGTCGACGTTGTAGCTGCCGACAAAGAGAGTCCGGCCGTCCGTAGAAAGCGCCTTGGTGTGCAGGCTGGCGCCGGAAGAACCGAAGAGGCTCGAACCGGTCGCACTGCCCGGCTGCGGTTTGAGCTCCCAGAGCTGCACGCCGCCTTCGAGCAAGGGGCGCCGATAGCGCGAGTAGCCTCCGTGCACGGCTGCAACGTCGTTCGCGACCAGCGAATTCGTCAGGACCCGCACCTGCTTGCCCGCGCCCGCAGCCTCGACCAGGGCCTTCGTCACTTCTTCGCCTGGCACGAAGTACGGCGAGATGATGTAGATCGCGTTGGCGGCCGCCTGCACTATCGGTAGCAGGGCGGAACCGACCGGTGTTCGCTTCGCATCGCGCTTCGTCATCGTCACCTTGGCCGGGTCGTCCGCGACAAAGCGGTACTTGGCCGACCACTGCATCGGCCAGTCGCCCGCGATCATCCGCTGCACGACCTCGTCGCCGCGAAGCGCCTCTGCATAGCGGATGTCCCCGGTCTCGCTGGTGTATTTTTCGAGCCGCTTGCGCAGCTTTCCAAGCGCTTCTTCGCTGACGCCGCCGGGATCGAGCGTCTCCATCGGATAGGCGGAGCCGGAGTTCCAGTACTTGTCGAAGGTCGCCGAGGCATCGCGCACGATCGGCCCCAGCATCGCGAAGTCAAGGTCGATGAAGTTCATCTCCTCGCCGGCGCCGAAGTACTCGTCGCCGACATTGCGTCCGCCGACGACCGCGACCCGGTTGTCGGCGATCCAGCTCTTGTTGTGCATGCGGCGGTTGATGCGCTTGAAGCTCATCGCGGCCTCGCCCGCCCCGCGCAGCGTGCCGCTCCGCGTGACGAAGGGATTGAACATGCGCACCTCGATGTCGGGATGCGCCGCCAACGCGGCAAAGCCGTCGTTCTTCGCGCGCGCGTCAAGGTCGTCGACGAGGAGCCGCACGCGCACGCCGCGGTCGGCCGATTCGAGCAGCTGCTGCGCGAGATAGATGCCGGTCAGATCGGCATGCCAGATGTAGGTCTGGACGTCGAGGCTTCGCGCCGCGAGCCGGGCGCTCTGCATGCGGACGACGAATGCCTCCGTGCCTTCCGTGACGAGCCGGAACGCGGACTCCCCGGGATGCAGCGCCTCGACCCCCGCCACAAGATTGTCCACGGCACCCCCTTCCGCGGGCGCAATCGCCAGTTGATCGGGCAGCTCCGGGCGCGGCGGCAACTCCACGCAGCCGCCGAGGGCGGCCAGCGCGACAATGACAAGCATGCGCCGGTTCACACAACCGCCCGCGCAAACGGCCCGGGTTTCGCCTGCCCGTTATTCGCGCTTGATCCTGATTTCGAGCCCGGTCAACGACGAGCTGGCAAGCGTCACTTCGAACTTCGGTGTCTTGCCTTTCCGGGAGACGACGACGTCCTCTCCATCGTCGGTTTCGACGTGATAGCCCTTGCCGAGGGAGGCCTTGAGCGAGTCGCGAACCGCCCTGGCTACACTGTCCGCCCCGCTCTTGGCGGCGATCCTGGTCTCGACGTCGACCGGCGCGCCGCCTTCCGGGCTCACGCTCAGCGTGAGCACTCCATCGTTATCCGCGCGGCTGCTGAATTCAACGCGCCACTTGCCCGCCGGATCGGCCTGCGCGATCGTTGTGGACATTAGAATGCAAATCGCGGCGATGAAAGCCGCCGCCGGCCGGAACAGGGAACGATTCATTGTCAGCCTCCAACGCCAATGGCAGGAACGGATATTCAGGCATGCTACGCCACCCCTTGGTGCTGGTGCTCGCTGCGTGTGCGGCGCCGGTAGCGCTCGCCCAGGAAATCGACCCGCGCGCCTATTCGCCGAGCCCGACGGGCGCCACGTTTTTCGCCCTCGCCTACACCCGTTCGACCGGTGCCATCCTCACCGACCCTTCGCTGCCGGTCGATGACGTCGAAGCGGAAATCAACGCCGGCGCCGCCGGTGTAGGACATACCTTCGGTTTGTTTGGCCGCCTCGCGAGCGCTGCCGTCGCACTGCCCTACGTGCGCGGCCACTTTACGGGCACCCTGGAAGGCGAGCCGGCCGAAGCCACACGATCGGGTACAGGCGACTTGAGAATACGGCTGTCGACCAACCTGGTCGGCAACCCGGCGCTCAGCCTCAAGGAATTCGCACAAAGAAAACCGTCGACGATCGTCGGCGCAAGTCTCGTGATCTCCGCGCCGACAGGTCAATACGATCCGGACCGGCTCATCAATGTCGGCACCAACCGGTGGGCGTTCAAGCCCGAGATCGGAGTCTTCCATCCGATCGGCAATTGGCTGCTGGAAGGCTCCATCGGAGTCTGGCTGTTTGGCGATAACGACAATTACTTTGGCGGCCGTTTTCGCGAGCAGGATCCCCTCGCGAGCATGCAGGCGCACGTGAGCTATACGTTCCGGCCGCGACTATGGGTGGCGCTGAACGGCACTTTCTACGATGGAGGTCGGACAACCGTCGATGGCGTTGCCGGAGCCAATCGCCAGTCGAATTCGCGCGCGGGGCTCACGCTGTCCCTGCCCGTTGGCCGGCGACAATCCGTAAGGCTCAATTGGAGCAAGGGCGCCACCGCGCGCATCGGCAGCGACTTCACCAACTACGGCGTCGCGTGGCAGTACACGCTGGTGAACTGATCGCGGACGAAGCCGCTATCGCGCGGCCGCGGGACGAGCCGCCTCGCCTGCGGCCGGCAACTCCGGGCCGAGCTCGCGCTCCCATTTTGCAACCACGGCGGTCGCGATGCTGTTGCCGACGACATTGGTCGCCGAGCGGCCCATGTCGAGGAACTGGTCGATGCCGAGCAGCAGGAGGATCCCTGCTTCAGGGATATTGAACTGCCCGAGCGTCGCGGCCACGACGACGAGCGACGCGCGCGGAACGCCGGCAATCCCTTTCGACGTCAGCATCAGGATCAGCAGCATGACGATCTGCTGGCTGACCGGGATGTCGATCCCGTAGACCTGCGCAATGAACATGACTGCGAACGCGCAGTACATCATCGAACCGTCGAGGTTGAACGAGTATCCGACGGGCAGCACGAAGCTCGCGATCCGGTTGCTGATGCCGAAGCGCTCGAGCTCCTCTAGGGTCTTCGGGTAAGCGGCTTCCGAGCTCGCGGTCGAGAACGCGAGGATTACGGGCTCGCGGATCCTGCGCACGAGGCCGAGGACCCGGGGTCCGATCACGAGCGCGCCGAGCGCGATCAGCACCAGCCAGAGGATGGCGATGCCGATGTAGAACTCGCCGACCATGACGCCATAGAGCTGCACGATGCCGAGGCCCTCCTTTGCGACGATGCTGGCGAGCGCGCCGAAGACGGCGAACGGCGCGAACAGCATCACGTAACCGGTGACTTTCAGCATGATGTGCGCGAGCGTGTCGAGGGCCGCGACGATCGCCCGCGTGCGCTCGCCGAGGGCGGCCATGGCGATGCCGAAGAAAACCGAGAACACGACGATCTGCAGGATTTCGTTCCGCGCCATGGCGTCGAGGATGCTGGTCGGGATCGCGTGCGACACGAGCACTTTCAGGGACAGGGTCTCGCCGCCGACCATCGCTGCGGCATCCTCCGCCGGGATCGGCAGCTGCATGACCTTGCCGGGCTCGAAAAGGCCTACGACGATCAGGCCCAGCGACAGCGAGATGATCGACGCGAAGATGAACCAGCCGAGCGCCTTGCCGCCGATCCGCCCGACCGTCCGGATGTCCTCCATCTTCGCGATCCCGACCACGAGGGTCGCGAACACGAGCGGCGAGATGATCATCTTGATGAGGCGGAGGAAGGCGCCTGGCAGGAGGGCAATGCCCTCGGAGAACCCGGCGCTGCTCTCGGGGAACGCCGAATGGCTTAAGTACCCGGCCGCAATGCCGGCCACGAGGCCAATCACGATGAAAGTGGTCAGGCGGTTGAACGGCATTTCGCGCACTATTGTCCGGAATGCGGAGCCGTAGCAACGGTTTGACTGAATACGCCAACCCGGTCAATCGCCAGTGGGCCAGCCCGTCAGCCTGCAACGGCTGAACGCGCCTCCTCGGGGTTCCCTCACCGGCATGGTAATATCCCAAGCCGCGACGCCGGTGGGGGATTGGATGCCGGCAATACATCAACGCAAGGGCAGGACCAAAATGAATCGACTGCTTATCGTCAGCACTGCGGTCATCGGCGTGCTCGCCTGCTCGACAAGCGTCGGCGCAAGGGCCGATTCGATCAAGCCGGGACAGGAGAAGTTCAAGTTGATGCTGGGCGGGTTCCTGCCCGCATTCAACACCGATGTGGAAGTCGACAATGAAGACCAGCTGGGCGATGACGTCGCCCTCGGGAGCGACCTCGGCGTCGACGAGGACGAGTCCGGCGGCTGGGTGGGTTTTGAATGGCGCATCGCCGAGAAACATCGCCTCGGTGCGATGTACAGCAGTTTCACGATGACGGGAACACGCGTCATTGACAGGCAGATCACGATCGGGGACGAGATTTATCCGGTCGACGCCACGGTTACCACGTCGCACCAGATCGAGCTCATTCCGATCACTTATTCGTACTCGTTCATCAATAACGATTCCAACGAGTTCGCCGTTACGGCGGGCGTCAACTGGAACAAGATCACCTTGTCGCTGACGGGCTCGAGTTCGCTCAGCGCCGATGACATATCGACGACCGCCTCGGCGAGCGCCGACCTGCCGCTCCCGCTCTTCGGTATCCGGTTCGACCATCACTTTTCGGACAAGTGGTCGGCCGGGGGAAGCGCGGCGTTTTTCTCCATCGAGTTCGCCGAGAGCACGTTCGAAGCGAGCGGATCACTCGTGAGTGCTCGCGCGTACGCCGAATACCGGTTTGGTGACCGCTTCGGAGCCGGCGTGGCCATAGATGGTTTCAAGCTTGACATTAATGCTGCAAAGTCACGCTGGACCGGCGAGTACGTGCTCGACTACTGGGGACCCCAGCTCTACATTACCGCCCGCTTCTAGAGCCGAAGGGGACGCACCCCTTCATATTCGTGAGTGAGTGCGTCCTCTTCTCTAATATGAAGGGGTGCGTCCCCTTCGGCTCAGGTTCCAGCGCTGAACTGCAGGAAGATCATCGCGCCGTCGGGGCTTCCGCCGTACGAAGCCTCGAGCGCGCCAGGGATCGCGTTCAGCGTATAGAGAGCACCCAGCCCCAGGCGGATGTGGTCCCCTAGCTGGAACTCGCGCCGCGCACCAACCGACAGCTTGCCTGCGTCGTGGATCTCTTCGTCCGGGCCAAGCTCGTGGCTCTCGATCCATTCGGCGCGGGCGAAGACCAGCCATTCGAGGTTCGGCGCATAGGCCGCCTCCAGGGCGACCGCATTCGTCGGTTCGTGCCCGGTCGGATCCTTGCGTCCCCAGGCGAGCGTTGCCGACCACCAGCCGCCGTTCCCGACCGCCGCAGTGAACAGGGCGCTCGCCGACAAGCGCGATTCGTCGATCTCGGGCTCGAGCTGTTCCGGGCTCTCGACGTCTGCCCAGGAGGCCTGCAGGGACCAGCGCTCGCCCGGATTCCAGCTGGCGCGCAGCGACGTGCTGTCCATGCGCGGCCGCTCGATGTCGTAGCGATTCTCGTCCGGCTCCCGGCCGGTGAATTGCGAGGCCTCGAACTTCCAGTCGTCACGAACAAAGCCCGCGGTAATGACGCCAAAGCTGATGTGCGTCGAATCCAGCCAGTGATGCGTGATCGGCGCCTCCGGGCTCGCCATCGTCGACATGCGGTGCATGAAGGCCGGTGGCCCAAACGCCGGTTCTCCCGGAAGCGCGGCGTAAAGGAACGCGCTCCGCTCGCCCTCAAAGCGCCAGGCGTAGGTTCCCGAAAGTTCCATGAAGAGTTCATGGGGATGCTGGCGGTCAATGAGCGGCGTTTCGCCATCCGCGGTCTCCCCCGCCGCGAGCAGCAGCGGATAGCCGCGCTTCCCCATGAAAGGATCGGGACTCAGCATGGCGCGCAGTGTCAGGGCGTCGCCGTCGGCGGATTCGCGCCGCGCCGAGCCCATGGCCATGCCGGAAATGAAAGTCAGCGTGTCGCCGCGCGGGCCTTCCTGCCGGTCGTACACGGCATTCAGCATCGTGTGGCCCATCAGCATCCAGTCGCCTCGCATCGAGTGACCCATGGCGTGAGGCGTCACGTCGGGTTGCCAAGACGTGCCGGAGGCGTCCCGCGACATCGGGTACGACCCGAGCGCGCCCATCATGGTCATAGGCATCTGATGCCCTTCGTGAGACTGATCGGCGGCAAGAGCGGGACCCAACAGGGCCGCGACCGGTATGAGGTGAAGCGCAATCATTGGGTGACCAAGTCTAACCCGCATCGATCGAAGGGGACGCGCCCCTTCGATGAATCAGCTGATCGACTTGGACACGACGGCCGAGAATTCGCTCTCGCGACCGTCGCTGTCGTAGGCCGTCATGACGAAGTAGTAAGTTCCGGCTGGCAGATTGTCGATGACGATCGTCGTGACTCCGGGATTGGCGACCTGCCGCGTGTTCGAATAGTTGCCGGGCGAAGTGCCGTAGCGAATCCGGTAACCGGCCAGATTGGTCAGCGGGGAGCCGTCCGAACGCAGTGTCGGCGCCTGCCAGGACAGCGTAGCGCTGCCGAGCGATACCTGTTGCACGGCGATCGAGAACGGGGATAGCGACGCGCCGAGCGCACCGTCGCTGACGCTGATCGTGATGTTTGCGTAAGTTCCCACGGAGCCCGTGCCTGGTGTCCCGGTGAGTCGGCCGGTCGCGCTGTTGAAACTAGCCCATGGGGGACGATTGCTGATGCTGAAAGTCAGGGTGTCACCGTCGGCATCGGTAGCCATTGGCGTGAACTCGTAAGCCTGGCCCTCGCGTGCGGCCGTCGGCGGAGTACCGCTGATATTGGGCGGACGATTCGCATCCAGCACCGTGATGGAGAAAGGCCCAAGCGTTGCAGTCGACCGCCCATCACTGACTTGAATTCGGATCTCGACGTATTCCCCCACGGCCGACGACGCCGGTGTGCCGCTCAGGCGTCCGGTCGATGCGCTGAAGCTCAGCCATGGGGGCCGGTTGACGATGCTGAAGCTCAATGACTTGCCTTCCGGATCGGAAGCTGTCGGCGTGAATGAATAGGCCTGGCCGGCCGTCACCTGGCTCGATGGAACGCCATCGATGGTCGGCGGTCGGTCCGCGGCAGCGGACCGGCATGCCTTCGATTTGCAGCCCGGCGCCGCGACCGCAGGCACCTGAAGCACGATTAGTACCGCCAGGCACGTCAGCAGCGCCAGGACTCGGCTCGGTAGAGCCGTCTTCGAAATACATTGCTCGCGCATGCTGACACCCCGCGTTGGGCCGGGCTGTCGCATGGGCGCGAACGAACAGGATGCCGCTGGTGCACGGGCGTGCACTGGCCAAGTGGCAACCCCGCTATCGTGGGCCCTGCGGCCGACAGACCGGAAGCTTTGCGTCCCCGCCTTTCGACGGGTTTGCCTCGTTTCACTCCAGACGGGACTTTAAGACTTCGCGGCGCCGCGCGACGTGCCTGCGTCACAATGCGGGCCGTCGCTCCTTTGCGCAGCGGCGATCACTTATGTCCAAACGACGGCGGGACGCCGTGCAGCGTGATGTTTTACGGCGACGGTCCGGGCGATTTGCGGTGGGGGAAGGCGGCCATCGGCGCCGGGCGGCCGCAGAGAAAGCCCTGGGCATAGCCGACGCCGATGCGGCGCAACGTATCGAGTACTGCGGGCGTCTCGACCCGCTCCGCGACCGTCTCGATGCCTATCGCGCGCCCGATCTGGACGATCGCCTCGACCATGCTGCGGTCGATCGGGTCGCTCGCCACGTTCTGCACGAAGTTGCCGTCGATCTTGAGGTAGTTCACCGGCAGCGTGCGCAGGTAATTGAACGACGACAGCCCGCTGCCGAAGTCGTCCAGTGCGATCAGGCAGCCGCGGCTCGCCATCTCGCGCATCAGGTAGCTTGCGTGTCCGAGATTCGTGATCGCTGCCGTCTCGGTCACCTCGAAACAGAGGACGCCCGGCGTCGGCTCATGCGCCTCGAGCGCGTCGATCAGGAACTCGAGGAAGCCCGGATCCGAGAGCGTCGTGCCTGACAGGTTGACCGCCACGGTAAATGCAGGCTCCTCGATCCCGTCGCGCGTCGACGGCACATAGTCGCGCAGCACCTTCTCGATCACCCAGCGATCGAGCGAAGGCATCAGGTTGAAGCGCTCTGCCGCCGGGATGAACTCGTCCGGGAGCACAATCTTGCCGTTCTCGTCGAGGAGGCGGAGCAGCAGCTCGTAATGCGGCCGTGCTTTCGAGGTCTCGGCGATGCGGACGATTGGCTGGAACATGATGTCCAGCCTGCCCTCGTCGCGGGCATTGGTGAGCCGCGCCATCCAGCGCATCTCGCGGTGACGGGCCGAAGCACTCGCCGGGTCGTAGACCTGCACGCGATTGCGGCCGCCATCCTTGGCCGAATAGCAGGCGATGTCCGCGGCCGACAGCAGCATCGCGACGCTTTCCGTGCGCTGGTCGATCTCGACGATGCCGATGCTGGCGCCGATCTGCATCGTGTTCGTGCCCCACTGGAATCGCAGGTCGTGGATTGCCTGGCGGAGCGAGTCGGCGATGCGCAGCGCCTGGTCCGGCGTGCAGTGCTCGAGCAGGACGCCGAACTCGTCGCCACCGAGGCGCGCGAGCACGTCGTTCGCGCGCACGCGCGTCTGCAGCAGGCCGGTGACCTGTCGCAGGAGCTGGTCGCCCGCGGGGTGCCCGCAGGTGTCGTTCACGATCTTGAACTGGTCGAGGTCGACGTAAATCATGGCGTGGCGGATCACCTTGTCCGCGCGCGCCGACTCGATCGCGCTGGAGAGCCGGCTCTCGAACTCACGCCGGTTGATGAGGCCCGTGAGCGCGTCGTGCGCCGCCTGGTAGGAGAGCAGCCGCTTCATGCGCCGCTCGCGACTCACGTCGCTGAACACGATCACGGTCCCCGCGGTTTGCCCTGAGCGGTCGCGGATTGGCGCGACGGTCGCCTGGATCGGCACTTCGAGGCCGCGGCGGCTGACAAGCGCCGTCTGGTCGGCCAGGTGAATCGGGTCGCCGCTCGCGAGCGCGAGGCTCACGGGGTCGTCCACCGAATGCTGCCCGTCGTCCTTTACGAGCTTGACGATCTCGGTGACATTCCGGCCGCAGGCCTCGTCCGAGGGCCAGCCGGTCATCTTCTCCGCGATCGGGTTGATGTAATCGATCGTGCCGTCGCGATCGGTCGTGATCACGGCATCCGCGATCGACTGGAGCGTCACCTCGGCCCGCTCCTTCTCCGCGTAAAACTCCTGCTCCGCGCGCTTTCGCTCGGTGATGTCCGTGACCGTGCCTTCGAACCCGACCGGCTGGCCGCGCTCGTCGCGGTTCAGGCGGGCGTTCTCCGTGATCGTGATGACGGTCCCGTCGCGGCGCTTCAGCTCGTATTCGGCCTCGACCAGCTTGCCATCGCGTTTCATTTTCTCGATCAGCTCGCGGCGAACTGCCGGATCGGGATAAAGCCCCTCGGTCGATCCGATTGCGCGGAGCTCCTCGAGCGAGGCGTAGCCCAGCATCGAGATCAGCGCCGGATTCGCGGAGAGCAGGTAACCGTCGAGCGTCACCTGGTAGACGCCCTCGACGACGTTGTCGAACAGGCCCCTGAACCGGCTTTCGCTTTCGCGGAGCGCGTCTTCAGAACGCCGCCGCTCGATCGCGATGCGCGCGAGCTGGGCCATGCGGCCGACGAGCTCGAGGTCGCGGCGAGACGGCATGCCGGTGCGCCGGAGGTAGGTCGCGAAAGTGCCGAGCATGCGGCCGTCCGCGCCCGTGATCGGGGTCGACCAGCAGGCGTGCAGGCCCGCTCGCAGCGCCGCCTCGCGGCGGTGCTCCCAGAGCGCGTCCTTTGAGATGTCGGGGACGATGATTTGGCGTTGCAGCGAGATGGCTGCGGCACAGGAGCCGAAGCGGATTTCGGCCGGATAGTTGTCCATGAGTGCGACGTATTCGCGCGGCAGGCTCTTGCCTGCGGCATGGGTCAGGACGCGCTTCACCGGATCGTAAAGCCGGATGCAGCAGATCGCAGCCGGCAGTACGCGCTCGACAACTTCCGTGATCGACGAAAGGGCGCCCGCGAGGGGCTCGCTCGATGCGATCTTCTCGAGTGCGCGGCGTTCGCCAGCGGCGACTAGCTCCGTCTGCTTGCGCTCCGTGATGTCGATGATGCTCGCGCGAATCAGGTTGCCGTTCGAGCTCGGCAGGCGCACGAACCGGACTTCGCTCGGGATCAGCTTGCCTTCGGCATCCTTGTGGAGCCACTCGAATACGGGCGTTTCGCCCGCGAGAGCTTTCTCCAGGTGTCCACGCGAGATCCCGAAGGACGGCGTGCCGTCTGCCTGTTCCGGCGGGCTCACCTGCTCCGGGCCGAGGCGCAGGAGCTGCTCGCGCGCCATCTTGAAGAAGTTAGCGGCGTTGTCGTTGCAGTCGATGAAGCGCCCCGAGCCGACGTCAAGCACGACGACCGCCTCCGGCGCGTTCTCGACCAGCACGCGGTAGCGCGCCTCGCTGTCCTTGAGTGCGTCTTCCGCCTTCGACCGCTCTGCCGTGTCGCGGATGCAGACGATGTACGTCGGCCGGCGCTTGATCTTCATCATGCTGACGAGGATCTCCGCCGGCATCAGCTCGCCGCGACGGTGCTTCGCGACTACCTCGCGGGCCGCGAGGTCGTAATGGGTCGTCTCCTGGGCGGTCGCGAGCTCCTCGAGGGCGCTGGGCAAGTCGCCATGCGGAGCGACGTCAGGAATCAGGCTGTCGAGCAGGTCTGACAGGACGTCGGTCTGCCTCACGCCGAAGAAGCGTTCGGCCGTGCGGTTCATGCTCTCGATGCGGCCAAGGTGGTCGACCGAAATGATGCCGTCCTTGACGTGGTCGAGGATCGCCTGGAGCCGGACGACGCTCTCACGTTCGAGACGCTCGGTCATCGCGGTCGCCTCGTCCGAGGCGAGGCGCAAGACGGTCTCGAGGCTGGTCCGGTCCGATTCGTATAGCTCGTACTGGCGGCTGATGATCTCGATGAGATTGCGCAAGCGCATCTTGCCGGCGGTGTCCGCGGCCTCGATCATCTGCTGCTCGAGCACCGGGTGAATGCTGCTCTTGCGCCGCTCCGGGGTCGGGGCCTGCGGCCGCGCATGCGACGCCGTATCCGCCTCCGCGGATTTCTTCAGCATCACGACGTTTGCCGGACTATTCGTCGTCATTCCAACCCCAAGCACAATGCCGTCGCACCCCTGGGAATGCGACGTAATGCAGCGATGCTATGGGATGCCCCCGGGGGCGAACGTGACCCCGTTCGCGGTTCGGCCGGGCCCGATTCGTGATGCAGGACGCGGTATTGAGGGCCGGTTCCAGGCGCCCTTTGGGCCTGCCCCGGGACGCCCATTTCCGCCCTTTTGAATCAAAGGGGACGCGCCCCTTCATATTTGCTGCGTCATTGTGGCGAAGTGGACGCGCCCCTTCATATTTGCGCCATTGCGCAACCATGCCGTCACTGCCGTGCTTGGGAATGCCGCTACCGTTTAGTCGTGCCAAGACGTGCCCGAGTCGTGTTCCCCGGCGTGCCACACCACGTCACGCAGCGTGGCAATCATCGCGAACGCGTCTTCTGCGGGAATGGGGATGCCGAGGCGTATCTCAGCCTGCTGCACGCCTATTCCCGACGTCACGGGGTTGGGATCTTCGCGTATTGCCTGATGCCGAATCATGTTCACCTTGTGGTCGTGCCGTCGAGCGTGGACGGCATGCATCGCGCCCTGCGGGCCGTGCACAGCCAGTACGCGCAGCGCGTCAATCGAATGAGAGAGATCGGCGGGCATCTCTGGCAGGGTCGCTATCACTCCTCGCCGCTGGACGCCAACCACTTTTTAAATGCAATCCGCTACGTCGAGCTGAATCCCGTCAATGCTGGCCTTGTCCCGCAGGCACAGGATTACCCGTGGTCCAGCGCTGGGTCTCACTGCGGGAACCGCCAGGACCCCCTGCTCGAACCGCTTCACCGGTCAAGCCACCTGCGAGGCATCGCCTGCTGGTCAAGCTGGCTCGCCCGCGGAGTGCCCGACGACTGCCGGGACCTGCTGCGGCGTCACGGGCGCCGTGACCTCCCTTGCGGATCACCCGAATTCGTCGACGAACTCGGGAAGGCTGCCGGGCGCGACCTGCAATATCGGCCGCGCGGCGGCCAGCGGAAAACCTGACTTTCGGACGATGAAGGGGTCCGTCCCCTTCGCGAATATGAAGGGGCGCGTCCCCTTCGGCTAGGCCGAGCGTTCGGCGCGCTTGCGGTCGCCTTCGCTCAGGTAGCGCTTGCGAAGACGAATGTTCTTCGGTGTGACTTCGACGAGCTCGTCGTCGCCGATGTATTCCATCGCCTGCTCGAGCGACATGCGGATCGGCGGCGTCAGCAGCACGTTTTCGTCCTTGCTCTGCGTGCGGATGTTGGTGAGCTTCTTGCCCTTCAGGGGATTCACGACCATGTCGCCCTCGCGGCTCGTCTCGCCGACGATCTGCCCCTCGTACACCAGATCGCCCGGCCCGACGAAGAGCGTGCCGCGCTCCTGCAGATTGAAGAGCGCGTAAGCGAGCACCGGGCCGCGACCGTTCGAAATCATCACGCCTGCCGAACGCTCCGCAAGCGTGCGCTCGACCACCGGGCCAAAGTGATCGAACACGTGATACATGAGCCCCGTCCCGCTCGTCATCGTGCGGAAATCGGTCTGGAAGCCGATCATGCCGCGGGACGGAATCCTGTAGTCGAGCCGCACGCGGCCCTTGCCGTCCGGCACCATGTCGGCGAGTTCGGCCCCGCGCGCGCCGAGGGCTTCCATGACAGCGCCCTGGGCCGTCGATTCGACGTCGACCGTGAGCTGCTCCCAGGGTTCGAGTCGTTCTCCGCCCTCTTCCTTCACGACGACACGCGGCCGCGAAACGGCGAGTTCGTAGCCCTCGCGGCGCATGTTCTCGATCAGGATGCCGAGGTGCAGTTCGCCGCGGCCGAACACGACGAAACGGTCCGGGTCGTCGGTTTCCTCGACGCGCAATGCAACATTGGAAAGCGTCTCGCGCAGCAGGCGCTCGCGGAGCTGCCGGCTGGTGACGAACTTGCCTTCCTGCCCGAAGAGCGGCGAGGTGTTCGTCTCGAAGGTCATGCTGATCGTCGGCTCGTCCACGACCAGCGCCGGAAGCGCCTCGACGGAATCCGGATCGCAGATCGTGTCGGAGATCGCGGGCAGCTCGAGACCCGAGAAGGCCACGATGTCCCCGGCGCGGGCTTCCTCGACTTCCACGCGCTCGAGGCCCATGAAGCCATATACCTGGCCGATTCTCCCGCTGCGCACGGCGCCCTCGCGATCGATGACGGCAACCGGCATCGCCCGCCGGAGCGTCCCGCGGCGGATGCGTCCGATGCCGATCGACCCGACATAGCTCGAGTAATCGAGTTGGCTGACCTGGAGCTGCAAGGGGCCGTCGACATCCACGTCGGGCGCCGGGCAGCGCGTGATGATCGTCTCGAAGAGCGGCGTCATGTCCGCCGTCATCGAAGTCGGGGAATAGCCGGCGATGCCCTGCAACGCCGAAGTGTAGACGATCGGGAAATCGAGCTGGCCCTCGCTCGCGCCGAGGCGATCGAAGAGTTCGAATGTCTGATTCACGACCCACTCCGGGCGGGCCTCGGGCCGATCGACCTTGTTCACGACGACGATCGGTGCGAGGCCGTGGACGAAAGCCTTTTGCGTGACGAATCGGGTCTGCGGCATCGGGCCGTCGACCGCATCGACGAGCAGCAGTACGCAGTCGACCATCGACAGCACGCGCTCGACTTCGCCACCGAAGTCGGCGTGTCCGGGGGTGTCGACGATATTGATGCGATAGTCGCGCCACTGGATCGCCGTGTTCTTCGCGAGAATCGTGATGCCGCGCTCGCGCTCGAGTGCATTCGAGTCCATGACGCGCTCGGTCAAGGGCTTGCGCGCATCGAGCGTGCCTGACTGGCGCAGCAACTTGTCCACAAGCGTGGTCTTGCCGTGGTCGACGTGCGCAATGATCGCGATATTTCGCAGGTTCTGGATCATGTGAAAGCGGTTTACCTAAAGGGGACGCGCACCTTTAAAGGTGCGCGTCCCCTTTGAAATGGCCGCGGATTGTAACCCGCGGACCCGCTTCAATCTACGTCAAGAAAGCACTCTAAGTTATTGATTAGCTAGTCTTCTGATTCGAGTGCCATCAGCTGTTCTTCGAGTTCGGCAACGTGCCGCTCCCAATAGCGCACCTCGCCGAACCAGGGGAACGCCTGCGGGAAGGCGGGGTCGTGCCAGCGGCGCGCGAGCCACGCGGCGTAATGCACCATCCGCAAGGCACGAAGCGCCTCGATCAGCGTCGCCTCGATCGGATCGAATTCCGAAAATTGCGAGTAGCCCTCGAGAATCTCCGCGAGCTGGGTGCGAATCTCCGACGCCCTGCCCGCGAGCAGCATCCAGAGGTCCTGGATCGCTGGTCCCGTCATGCAGTCGTCGAGATCGACGAAATGCGGCCCCGCCGCGGTCCACAGCACATTGTTGCGATGACAGTCGCCGTGGATCCGCAAATACCGCAACGTGCCTGCGTGCTCGAATCGCGACTCGACGAGATCCAGCAGCTCGCCCGTCACGCGTTCGTATCGATGGCTGATGTAATCGGGCATGCGGTCCTCGGACAGCAGGTACGCGACCGATTCCCGCCCCATGGCCTGCGGTGACAGTCGCGCGCGGTGCTCGAATCGCCGGGTTGCGCCGACACCATGAATGCGACCGAGGAAACGGCCGATCCACTGGCGATCGTCTTCGGTCCCGAGTTCCGGCCACTGTCCGCCTCTGCGCGGATAGATCGCGAACCGGAATCCGCCGAAGACCGGGACCGGCCCCTCGCCGAGATCTTCCTCGGGCGGCAAGTCGAGCGGCGCGATGACTGGAATCTCCGCCGCCGCCAGCTCGCGCGCGAACGCGTGCTCCTCGGCGATCGCCAGGTCAGTCCATCGCCCGGGCCGGTAGAACTTGACGACGACCGGATCGGCGTCCTCGAGACCCACCTGGAATACGCGGTTTTCGTAGCTGCCAAGCGCAAGAATCCTGCCGTCGCTCGGAAATCCCGCGGCTTCCACCGCATCCACGATCAAATCTGGTGACAGGTTCGCAAACGGGGCCGATTCGGCCGTGGTTATCATGCGGGCACCATATCGTGGAGCCCTGATGACTACCATCCTCGTCACCGGCGGCGCCGGCTACATCGGCAGCCACGTCGCGCGCCAGCTCGGCGAGCGCGGTGAAAAACTGGTTACGCTCGACAATCTCTCGACCGGTTTCCGCGGCGCCGTGTTGAACGGGGAATTCGTCCAGGGCGACACGGGCGATGCCTCACTCGTCTCGCGCGTGCTCAAGGACCACAAGGTCGACACCGTCCTGCACTTCGCCGCGCATATCCAGGTGCCGGAGTCGGTCGAGAACCCGCTCAAGTACTACCGCAACAACACGGCGAACACGCGCACGCTCCTCGAGTGCAGCATCGCCGCTGGCGTCAGGCATTTCGTGTTCTCCTCGACCGCGGCCGTCTACGGCATGCCGGCCGGCGGAGTCGCGGACGAGGACACGCCGACCATGCCGATCAATCCCTACGGCTGGTCAAAGCTGATGAGCGAACAGATGCTTAGCGATGTTGCTGAAGTGACGGCGCTGCGTTACATGGCGTTGCGCTATTTCAACGTCGCGGGCGCGGACCCGGGCGGCCGCATCGGTCAATCCACGCCGCAGGCGACACACCTTCTGAAGGTCGCTTGTGAACACGCGGTCGGACGGCGCAAGGCGATCTCGATCTTCGGAACGGACTACGACACGCCCGACGGCACTTGCGTACGCGACTACATCCACGTCGAGGACCTGGCCGCCGCCCACCTCCAGGCCCTCGACTATCTTCGTGGCGGCGGTGCGTCGACGACGTTGAACTGCGGCTACGGGCGCGGCTTCAGCGTCCGTGAAGTTCTCGATGAGGTGGCACGGATCTCCGGGCACAAGCTTTCGATTACCGAGGCCGGCCGTCGTGCCGGCGACCCGCCCAAGCTCATCGCCGCCGCCCACCGCATCCGGGAAACTCTGCAGTGGACGCCGCGGCACGAGGACCTGGCCGGGATTGTCGCCACGGCTCTCGCCTGGGAAAAACGGCTCCTGCGCCAACCGATGGCCTGACGGTTACCATAGGCGCATGACACGGATCCGCCCGCAGTCTCTGAGTGGCTTGCTGTCGGCGGCGCTCCTCCTGATCGTCCTGCCGCTGACAGCGGCGCTCGTCTACGGGGGCGTACAGCTCAGCCAGCTCTCGCGCACGAGCGACGTGCTCGTGCGGGACAGCATCACTCTCACGCAACACACCCAGGTGCTGTTCCAGGACATCACGGCCATGGAACGGAACGCGAACTACTACCGCGTCACCAACGACCTGCGCTACGCCAAATTGTTCGAGACCAACTTCACCGCCTTCAACCGGACGCTCCAGAAGCTCGCTGGATACGTGCCGAAGACGGACATCGACGGCGTGCGCATCGCAGGCGAGGAGACCGCTTCGCTCGTGCGCCACAGAGCGCCGGGCAATTCTGATTCGTCGGCGGTGAACCGGTTCGAGGAACTCAGCGTCGAGGCGAACCGGCTTGCGCAACGGGCACGCCTCGGCATTGATTCCAGGCTCAAGCAGGCCCAGCGCCGCGCGAGCGCGACCCAGCAGGGCCTCTTGTGGACCATCATCGGCCTCGTGCCGGCTTCGCTCGCGATCGCCGGCATCTTCTGGTTCTACGTCCTCCGGCCGCTACGGGAGATCGACCGGGCAATCAGCGATCTTGGGCGCGGGGCGTTCTCGCACGCGATCTCGATCAGCGGGCCCGCCGACCTCGCGGCCCTGGGCCGCCAGCTCGAGTGGCTGCGCACGCGCCTCCTCGACATCGCGCTCGAGCGGAACCGCTTCCTCCGCCACATGTCGCACGAACTCAAGACGCCGCTCGCGAGCATCCGCGAGGGCACGGATCTCCTGCTCGACGGCGCCGTCGGCCCGATCGACGACAACCAGCGCGAGGTGGCCTCGATCCTGCGCGAAAATGCATTGCGGTTGCAGCAGCTCATCGAGAACCTGCTGTCCTACAGCGCCTGGAAGTCGCGCGCATCGAGCGTCGAGCTCACTTCTTTCCGATTGAGTTCTCTGGTCGGCACGGTGATCGACGGCCAGCGGCTCGCCATGGCCGCGCGGAACCTGACGCTCGACATGCAGGTCGCGGACCTGCACCTCGTCGCGGATCGCGCGAAGCTCAAGCTCGTGCTCGAGAACCTGCTCTCGAACGCGCTCAAGTTCACGCCGCGCGGCGGCACGATCCACCTGCACGCCTATCCCGACGGCGTGACGACGGTGATCGATTTCGCCGATACCGGCCCCGGGATTGCGCCGGACGAGCGGGACAGGATATTCGACGCTTTCTATTCCGGCGCCGCGCCGCAAGGCGGTCCGCTCAAGGGTACGGGCATCGGGCTTTCGGTCGTCCGCGAATTCGTGGAAGCTCACGGTGGGACTGTCGAGGTCGTGACGGGACAATTCCCCGGCGCGCACCTGCGCATCCGCCTGCCGGCCGCGTCTCGCAGGGAGTCCGCTCATGCGGCATGAGCGCGTCATCGCCCTCCTCCTGGCCGCAAGCCTCGTCGCAGGCTGCAAGAGCGTCGACGACTGGTCCGGCCTCAAAAAGCGCAAGGACACGACGCCGGTCGCCCAGACGGACGACGGCCAGATCGTCGCCGACTACCTGACGACGCTCGATCGGCTTGGCCGCGGCGGCGACGCGCAGCAGGCGGAGATCCTGGAAGCGACACGCAACGCCTACCTTGCTGATCCTTCGACCCGCAAGCGCCTGCGCTACGCCTTCGTGCTGGCCGTCCCCGGCCATGCCGCCAGCGATCCCGCCGGCGCGAGGGCGTTGATCGGCGAATCGCTCGCGACACCGGAAACGATGTTGCCGTCCGAACGGGCGCTCGCGGACCTCATGGTTCGCGACCTGGATGCGCGGCTTGCGCTCGCGCGCGAAAACGCGTCGCTTCGCAGCGGCAGCAATCTGCCCCCGGACGACAGTCGCATTGCGGATCTCAATCGCCGGCTCCAGCTCGAGACAGCGGAGAAAGACCGCCTGCGCCGCGAGCTCGAACGGGCGGAAGCCAAGCTCGAGGCGATCGCGACCCTCGAAGGCAGCGCGACGGAACCGCGGCCGTGAAGACACCACTCGGCCGCCGCCCGCGCATCGTCCTCGTCGACGATGACCCGGGACTCCTGCGCCTGATCACGATCCGGTTGCGCTCCGAAGGCTTCGAGGTCGCCGCCTGCGAGAACGCAAGCCAGGCGCTGACGACCGTTCCGCGTTTCCTGCCGGACGTCCTGGTCACCGACCTTCGGATGAAGGACAAGGACGGGATCATGCTCCTCAAGGAGCTGCAGGGACGCTATCCCGCCCTGCCCGTCATCCTCCTGACCGCGCATGGCACGATCCCGGACGCAGTCACCGCGACGAAAAGCGGCGCATTCGCCTTCCTGACGAAGCCTGTCGAGAAAGACCAGCTGCTCGAGCAGATCGGGGCGGCGCTCAAGGTCTCGGGTTTCGCCAGCGTCACCGAGGACTGGCGCGCCGGCATCATCACGCGCAATCCGGTGATGGAAGAGCGGCTCTCGCAGGCGCTGATGGCGGCGGGCTCCGATGCACCGCTCCTGGTCACGGGCCAGCCGGGCACCGGCAAGGCCCAGCTCGCACGCGCGATCCACCAGGCGAGCCCGCGCCGTGGCGGAAGGTTCCTGACCCTCGCCTGCGTGACCGCGACCCAGGAGTCGCTGCATGCCGCCCTCGAAGGCCGAGGGGAACCCGACGATCCGCCGCGCCCGGACGATGCTCCGGCCGGCACCGTGCTCCTTGACGAGGTCGGCGACTTGCCTCCGGAGCTCCAGATCGCGCTCAACTCGCTCCAGGACGAGGAGCCGATCCGCATCATCTCGAGCACGGCGCGGAACCTGCCGGATCTCATCCAGCGGGGCCGATTCCGCGAGGACCTTTTTTACCGCCTGAGTGTCAGCCGCATCGACCTGCCCCCGCTCTCACAGCGCCGCGACGACGTGCCGCTGCTCGCCGCGCACTTCATGGACGAGCTCGCGCGCACGAGCGGCAAGCGGCACGTGCTCGCGCCGGAAGCCGTCGAGCTCCTCATGGTCGGCGAATGGCCCGGCAACGTGCGCCAGCTCGCGACCCTCCTGCAGCACGCCGCCTCGCTCGCAACCGGCCCGGTCATCAGCGCGGAACTCGTGCAACGCGCGCTCGGGACGGGCACGGCGCCGCAGGTTTCGACCTTCGACGAGGCGCGGGATGAGTTCATGCGGAACTACCTGGTGCAGCTCCTGCAGATCACGCGCGGCAACGTGACGCAGGCGGCCAAGCTCGCCGGCAGGAACCGGACGGATTTCTACAAGCTGCTCGCCCGTCACGGGCTGCAGTCGGAAGAATTCAAGATCCGCTAAGTGCGATCGTTCAACAAGTTACGCTCGATACCGAAAACTTTTCACAAGTCACAATAATGGCGAGCGCCATTTCATGGTGGTGCCGCATTCGGTCGCGGCGGGCATTTGCCGATGAATGCCCGGAAAACTGCAAATATGAAATCAAGAATAAAGTTCATTCGTCAGTTGGAAAATTCACGCCACTGTCTTTTATTGGGTCTAGACTCCACTTCGCAACCGTGGGGAAACCCGACAGGCAGGAGCATCTCCCTCAAGGAGTGCCCCGGAGACGGAACTCGCGGACGGTTCGCAAGAAGCTGATCAAAAGATCCTGGAGGTAAGACTTATAGGGAAAGACCGATCCCGGAGGGGATACCAAAATGAAATCACGTTCCAATGCGCTGGCTATAGGCTGCGCTACTGCGCTCGCCAGCATTCTCTCACCGGCAACTGCGCTGGCCCACGGCAGTTGCTATGCGTTTACTCAACCCGAGCCGCGATTTGCCAGCACCTTTGACGGCTATGCGCCGTTTGTCCTGCGTTACATTCCAACAAATGTGGGAGCGTTGACCACCGACGCCGAAGCGACGAACTTCGGCCACCTGAAGCAGACCGCCTTCAGCCTGGTCGGCAAGGTCACGGCCCTGATCGAGCTCTGTAATACCACCGGCGCTCAAACCTGCGATGCGACCGTCAATGTGCAGAACCAGATCCGCCTCATGACCACGGTCGACGGCTCCATCATCATTGGGAGACCGCTGTACGCGACCAGTCAGACCGTCGACGCACCGGGCGCCCACATGGGTATCAACGTCCATCTGCTGAGAAGATTCCCCGAGTTCGGCATTCCGTTCCCGGTGGGTGACGGTGTACTGGAGTGCACCACAGGCCAGACCAGCGCAACGCCCTATGAATGGCGTTGCAATCTGAGAGTCGATGTCGGCTACCCTGCTGGCGGTGGAGACTTTCTCACGTTCGCTTTGATCCATCCGTTCATCCTGAAAAAAGTCAACCCCGGCCAGACGCCGGCGTGCAGCGTGTTCCAGGATGGTAGACAGTCTGTCCCGGAGACATGACTGAACTGAAGCCGTTCGATCGATTGGCCCGGCACCGGACGCCACACGCGCAGTGCCCGCACGAAACCCGGCCCCCTTCGGGGGGCCGGTGTTTTTTTGTCGCGATCCGGCCGTTTCTCAGTACGTGATGGTCACGTTGCTGGAACAGGTCGTCGTATTGAGCTTGCAGACCTTGTAGGTAAACGTGCCGAGCGCCAGCGGGCCATCGCGTTGGACTCCGTCATTGGCAGTAATGAACTTCGTGGCATTGCGATAGTAGTTCACGCTACTGCCGCTCGCGCCGCTCCAGTTCAGCCGCGCGTATCGCTTGCCATCCAATTTGACCTTGGTGACCGTGAGAGTGATGGTCGCTGGGGGTGGCGGTGGCGGTGGTGGCGGCGGCAAAATCCCAGCCAAGTAGTCGTAGGCGACCTTGGCCCGGACGATGCCGTAGCCATAAGTGTTGTCCTTGCCGGCGGTACCCTTGTCGAGTGCAGTCTTCTGCAGCGCGTCACGGACCTCGGCGTTGGACTTTGATGGGTAGTGGCTCCACACCAGCGCCGCGACGCCCGCAACGTGCGGGGTCGCCATCGATGTCCCGTTGTACGCCTCGTAGCCGTTGCCCAAGCCCCCCGCATTGACGAGCGTCGACGCATTGGCGACCTGTGCGAGCGCCGCCTGGCCGTCCTCCTTGCTCAGGCTGATGGCGGGGATCACGCTCGTGCCATTCAGTGTCCCGGTGAAGCCGCCGGATACATTGTTGTAGATCGCTACGCCTGCGCCGCCCCCCGATGTGACATTGGCCACCTTCTGGGCGAATGGGATGACGCCGCGCTGGCACAGGACAACATTGCCGTTCCACGAACCAATGGCATCGCAGAGCCCGCCATCGGCCAGGACCCCCGCCGCATCGATGCGCGCCGACCCAATCAGGTTGGCTCCGAGCCAGGTGTTGTCGCCCACCCTCAGTCTCGACGTATTGAATGGCGTCGTCGAGACCACGCCCACGCCGGGCGCCGCCAGTTCGACGTCGGCGTTTCGCTGAGAGAAGCCTGCCGCAGTGCCGGCACTGTCGACCGCCGCCACCGATATCACGGATGCGTACCCGGCGGGATATGAAATCGCCGTGCTGCTGCCGTTGCCCGCGGCCGCAACCGACAGTGCACCGGCGTTAAAAGCGCTCTGGAACGCGCTCTCCTCTGCGGCACTCGGTGCGGGGCCGCCCAGGCTCATGTTGACGACGAGCTTCTGGCCCGTTCCGGCCACTGCATCCTGGCAACGGCTGAGTGCGGCGATGAGATCCGAGGAGTAGGACCAGCCGCAGCTCGAACCGTTGAAGACCTTTTCAACGTGAATCTGGAGCAGGCCGTTGCGGTTGACCCCGACGACCCCGACCGCATTGTCGAGTGCCGAGACTGTACCGGCCACGTGCGTGCCATGCCCGCAACTGTCCTCAAACCAGTTGCCCGTGCCACTGTCATTCGTGCCGGTGACATTCGAATCCTGCAGGTCTTCGTGCTGCTGGAAGTAGCCGGAATCGATGATGCAAACCGTGGCGCCGGCCGATGCGACGCTTGTAGTCAGGTCGGCATGGTCGGCCTGCACCATGCCGATGCCATAAGGCTTGCTCTGGGCCAGCGGGTACCGCCGCTGGTCGACTTCCACGTACTCTACGTCCGGGTTGTTCCGCAGGAGGCGGAGGGCCTGCTCGGACAGGTACGCGGAGACGACTTTCTGTCGTGCCAGTTCCCGCGCCACGCGGCCGCCAGCCGAAGTCGTCGCGTTGGCGGCGCCCTTGAATGTTCGAAACTTGACCAGGTAACGCCCCTCGCCCTGCGGCGTGGCGTCCTGGGCAATCGCCGCGGGGAACGTAACCAAGCCGACTATCAGCGTGGCGATCGCACACGAACAGGACAACGTTTTCATTGGAGTCCGATGGCCGCTGAGCAACGGCCGCGTACCCGTTCGCAAGTCAATTGGCAAGGATGCTTCGAGGTCGGATCGTGAAAGGGCGTCGCGCCCAAGTCAAGTGGTTGTCAGAACAAAGGGGACGCGCACCTTTAAAGGGGACGCGCACCTCTAGAGGTGCGCGTCCCCTTTAAAGGTGCGCGTCCCCTCTTTTCTTAATCGGTCATCCGGCGGCCGCTGCCGTCGCGCCGGTCGTTCATCTTGTGCGCATGCGGATTGGCGAAATTGACGCGGCGATCACGCGGGTTACGCCGGTCATTGTGGTGCACGTAGCGGCAGTGGCAGGTCGACGCAGTGCAACCTTTCACAGGCAGCATCGGCGCCGAGGACGAAAGATAACGGTGGCCCTCGAGCTTGCGCGATGCGGCGCAGGCCTTGGACCCGACTTCGATGCTGACTGCGTGAAAAGGGTTGGCGATCCGGCTGTGCTCGACGATACGGCCGGCGCTGCGAACCTGCGCGCCGAACTTTCGACGCAAGAGCCATTCCGAGAGATTGAAGGACACGGCCACACCTCCTGTGTGCCCTGAACATATTAACTGCCACTCGCCATAACTTGTCCAATTTTTTGACGATTATGTAATGCCACGGCAGCTGGTTTTGTAAGACGCGGCCGTCGCTGAAACGAGGATCCGCGAGCCCCGAGACTCGCTTCGTCCGGCGTGTTTGGATCGCGTGATACCATGCCTCCCACATTGAGCCTCGTCGACGCCCGCAAGGCGCTCCTGCCCCAGATGTTGAGCGCCGACCTTTGCATCGTCGGCGCTGGCGCAGCCGGCATCACGCTGGCTTCAGCCCTGTTGCCCACCGGCCGCGACATCTGCCTCGTGGAAAGCGGTGGCCTCGCGCCCGATGCCGATACCCAGACCCTCTATGACCTTGACGTCATTGGTTATCCGCCGCGTGCGGACTACATGTCGCGGGCGCGCTACTTCGGCGGAAGCTGCAACCTGTGGGCAGGCCGCAGCATGGCCTTGAGCCCAATCGATTTCGAACAGCGGGACTGGGTCCCACACAGCGGCTGGCCCATCCCCTACTCCGAAGTCGCCCAGTATTACCGGCCGGCCGGGCGGATCCTCGGGCTGCCGGACCTGGAACAGGTCTCCGCCCGCGAAGTGCCGACCCGGATTTCGGCGCACGAGCGAATGCTCTTCCAGGGCGCCGTGCTCGCACCCACGATCTCGGTCTGGGCGCGCAGTCCCAGGCGCTTCGGGCCCCGCTACAAGGGCGAATTGCGGGCAGCAAAGAACCTGACGGTCCTGCTCAATCTCTCCGCGACGAATATCGTCACGAATGCCGCCGGCGACGCCATCGAATCGATCGAGACCCGCACGCTCGAGGGCAAGCGCATCACGATTCGCGCGCGCCAGTTCGTGCTGGCTTGCGGCGGCATCGAGAACGCGCGCCTCCTGCTCGTGTCCCGCGACCGGCATGCTGCGGGCCTCGGCAACGGGCACGATCTCGTCGGCCGGTACTTCATGGATCATCCGCGGGCCGTTTTCGGGCGGGTGAGCGTCCCCAAAGGTGCCGAGCTTCCGCTGCTCCGCGGGCGGCCGCTGCGCGACGGCAAGTTTCAGCTCGGCATCGGCTTGTCGCCGGAAGCGCAGCGGCGTGAGCGGATGCTCAATCACTACGTCACGTTCGAGGAGCTCACTTCGGGCTATGCCGAGGCGAGCTACGCCACTGCCGTCCAGACGATGAAGGTTGTCCTGCGTCGCGGCCATGCAGGCAGTCGACTCGACCTGGCGCGATCCCGGATGGCGGAAATTCCGGAAATGATCTACCTGCTCAGTCCCAAGGAGCTGATGCCTCATTCCCTCTACCGGATGTATGTCGCGCTCCGCGACAGCTTGCCGCGGCCCCGGAAGCCGAAGACTTACGTCGCCGTGTATTTCTGCGAGCAGCCACCCAATCCCTCGAGCCGCGTAACCCTGGGGAACGAATCGGACAAGCTCGGCCTTCGCAAGCTGCGGCTCGATTGGCGGCTGGACGGCAGTTTCAGGGAAAGCCTCTTCAAGATGCAGGATCTCGTCGCGAAGGAGTTCCGGCGAAGCGGCGGTGGCGTGTGGGAGCCGAGCCTGGAAGAGCCGACCTTCACCGACGCATCGCATCACATGGGGACGACGCGCATGAGCACCGATCCCCGCCAGGGCGTCGTCGACGTCAATTGCCGCGTGCACGGCGTGCAGAACCTCTATGTCGCGGGCAGCTCCGTGTTCCCCTCTGCGGGACACGCGAATCCGACCTTGACGATCGTCGCGCTGGCGCTGCGACTCGCAAAACGGCTCGAGGTGCCCGATGAGGCCTGAACGAGCACTTCGCGTCGGCATCGTCGCGGCATGCCCTTTCCCGTTGGCCAGGGGCACGCCCGTTCGAATACTTCGGATGGCCGAAGCGCTGTCCGAGCGCGGCCATGAAGTGCATGTCGTCACCTATCACCTGGGCTCGGGAGTGGTGGCGCCTGCGGTCCGCGTTCATCGCATTCGCGATCTCAAGTTCTACAGCAAATTGAGTCCCGGTCCGTCGTATCGCAAGCTCCTGTTCGTCGATCCGTATCTGCAGGCGCTGCTTCGCAGGCTGTTGCGGGAACTGCAATTCGACGTCATCCACGCCCACCACTACGAGGGTGTCCTCGTCGGCGCCCTGGCGCGACGCGGCCTGCGCCTGCCGATGGTCTATGACGCGCACACCCTGCTGATGACTGAACTGCCGTTCTATTCGCTCGGCCTGCCGGCCGGCGTGAAGCGTGCCGCGGGCGTCTGGATGGACAGGCACATTCCGGGGCTCGCCGATCACACGGTCTGCGTGACAGAAACCATACGCGACAAGCTCGTCCGTGATGCCGGAATGGATCCGCAGCGCCTGACGGTCATCACCAACGGCGTCGAGTTCGAGCATTTCAATGCTCCTCAACAGGCTCCCCCGCCGCCAGACCGGCCGCCCACGCTCGTCTTCACGGGAAATCTCGCCGAGTACCAGGGCATCGACCTGATGCTGCAAGCCTTCCAGCGCGTCCTGCCGCGCGTGCCGGCCACGCGGCTCGTGATCGCGAGCGACACGCCGTTCGACGCCTACGAGACGCTCGCGAACGAACTGGGTGTCCGCCAGCAGATCGACATTGTCCGTTCGCCGGCATTCAAGGACCTGCCCGCCGTGCTCGCTGCCGGCGACGTCGCCCTGAATCCGCGCGTCGACTGCGACGGCATTCCCGTCAAGCTGCTAAATTACATGGCGGCCGGACGGCCCGTCGTCTCGTTTGCGTCGTCCGCGCCGGGAGTGGTTCACGCCAGCACAGGATGGCTCGCGGAGAGCGGAAACATCCAGGCGTTCGCAGATGGCGTCGTGACGCTGCTTGAAGATCGTGCGCTGGCAACACGGCTGGGAGACTCGGCGCGCGAGTACGTTTCGAAGAATTGTCGCTGGTCGATCGTGGCAGAACGCTGCGAAGCGTTGTATCGCCGGATGATCGCGGCCTAGGAAGCACCCGATGGATCTCATCCGCGCAACTGCATTCGTTCACATCATCTTCAGCATCCTGCTGGTCGGGCAGGCGCTCTACTGGATGATCATGGTGACCGCGCTCAACAAGCGCCACGGCGCCGCCGAAGCCGATCGCCTGCTTCAGGCAGCAAACCGCGCCCGCTGGCCGCACGTCGTCGTTCCGCATTCGATGCGCCTGCCATTGCCCTGGATCGCCTGGCTGACACTTGCCGCGATTGCCGGCACCGGGGCCATCAGCCTGGCACTTCGGGGTTTTTCCGGAGACTTGTTGTGGTGGATCAAGCTCGGCCTGTTCGTGGCGATAGCCATCGTCCAGGTTCCATTGACGCGGCGTCCCGCAGCCGGCCTCATCCGCATCAATTTCGCGTTGGTGATTTCGGCAATAGTAATTTCCGGCTGGGCTGTACGCTGAGGCGAACATGACTCTGTACATGATCTGTGTCGGCCTGCACCTGATTGCCCTGACGCTGTGGCTCGGCCACATGCTCGTCTGGTCGCTCATCGTGGGTCCCGCAATGAAAGCGATCGAGCCCGCCTCCACCGCCGAGGAATTGCGTTCCGCCAGCCTTTCCGGCGGAGGCCTCGGGTGGCCGGCACTCGTGATCCTGATCGCTACCGGTCTCTACCTGCTGAACCAGCGCGGGATCGCCCCTGCCGACCTGTTGTCGGGATCGGCTTTCGCCGGCACCCAGGGCACGATTCTTGCGGTGAAACTGTGCTTCGTCGCGGCCATGGTTGCTTTTCAGGCGGCCTTCGGCCATCGCTCCGCCGCGGGCGCAATCTACGTCAACATCCTCTCGGCGATGATCGTGGTCGGCGCTTCGGTGGTCCTGGTCAGAGGCTGGATTGGATGACCCGCCCGCCGGGCGCAACAGTCGTCGTCGGTCTCGAGCTCGGCGATGCGCACCTGGTGCACGCCTGGGCGCGGGCGGGCCGGCTGCCGGCGATTCGCGACATGATGGATCGCGGATGCTGGGGATGGCTCGAGACGACGGCGGATCAACTGCACATCTCCGCCTGGCCCTCCATCTACACCGGCGTGCAACCCGGCGAGCACGGTGTCTATTTCACTTTTCAGCCAGCCCCCGGCCTGCAAGGCTACCAGCGGTTCCACACCGGCCTTTACGGTCGCCCGACGTTCTGGAAACTCCTCGATGCCGGCGGCCGTTCTTGTGCCGTACTCGACGCGCCGTATTCGCACCCGGAGCCGGACTTCGGCGGCTCTTACATCCATGACTGGGGTAGCTGGGCTCATTACCTGAAGTCGGGTTCCGTGCCGACCGACCTCTTGCCTCGCATGGAGCGGGCCTGCGGTCACTATCCGCTCGGGCTCGAGGCGAACGACCTCGGGCTCGCTCCACTCGACTCCGCGACGACCGCGCGCCGGCTGGTCGCGTCGATCACTGCCAAGGGGAACGCGACACGCTGGCTGATGCGCGAGCGCCGGCACGACCTGCTGTTTTGTGTTTTCGGGGAGACGCACGCCGCCGGCCACTACTGCTGGTCAGGCGAACTTGCGGACGAGCACGCCCGCCTGCGTGAATCGCCGATGTTGTCCGTTTACGAGGAACTCGACCGGGCGGTCGCCGCGATACGGCTTGAAGCCGGTGTCGATGCGACCGTCGTCCTGGTGTCGGGCGACAGCGTCGGCCCGAACCATGCCGGATGGCACCTGCTGCCCGACGTGCTGGAGAAACTGGGATTCGTCGCCGGTCCCGCACAACAGAATCCCGGCGACGGCACCGCGACAGCGCGTCCCAAGTTCGACCCGGTGAAGGCGTTGCGTGATCTCTTGCCAAAGGACTTCAGAAAGAATCTCGCCCGCTTGTTGCCGACGGCGATGCGCGATCGACTCGCGCAACGCGTGGATTCGGGCAACATCGACTGGTCGAGGACGCGGGCCTACTGCCTTCCGACCGATCTCGAGGGCTACGTCCGCCTGAACCTGCGCGGCCGGGAACCGCAGGGCACTGTCGCACCGGGCGAGGAATGCGAGCGCGCAATGCGCGATCTCATGCAGGGGATCGGGGAGCTTCGTGACCCGCAGACTGGGCGTGGTATCGTTCGCGACGTTTTGAGATCGGATGAAGTGTTTCCCGGCCCGCGCACGCCCTACCTGCCGGACCTGATCGTGCGCTGGGAACCCGGCGCCCCGATTTCAGCCGTGGCGTCGCAGCGGATTGGCGTAGTGACCCGGGCGTCACCGGATCCGCGGCCCGGCACGCACCAGGGTCCGGGATTCGTCCTGGCGCAGGGCCCGGGTATTCCGGCCGCGCTGCAGATGAGCGACGGGCACATCGTCGATGTCGCGCCGACCTTACTGGCGCGGCTCGGCGTCGCGGTACCGGACTACATGCACGGGCGCGCCTGGCCCGAACTGACCGCACACTGAGAATTGGAGAGGAGCCCAAGATGAGCATCAGGATTGTTCAGATCGGCGCCGGCATCCGCGGCCGTCACTGGGCCCAGTTCGTCAAGGCTCATCCGGACGTCGATTGCGTCGCCCTCGTCGAGCCCGACGCAGCGGCCAGGGAGAAGGCCGGCTCGGTCTTCGGCCCGGACTGCAAGCTCGTCGCCGATCTCCCGGCCGCGCTGAGTGTCGGCCGCGTGGATGCCGTACTGGTCGTCAGTCCCTCGGAAACGCATGCGCGCACCGCGACTGAGTGCCTGGACGCCGGCTTGACCGTCATGGTCGAAAAGCCGCTCGCCGTCACGGTCGACGAAGGCCGCAAGCTCCTTCTGCATTCGCACGCGGTCGGCAAGCAGGTCATCGTGGCCGAGAATTATCGCTACTGGCCAGCGGAACGCACCATTCAACGCCTGTTGCGCGAAGAATTCCTGGGCAAGATCGACAACGCGGCAATGACCGATCGGCGGCATCAGCCAAGCCGGACTGAAGGCCCCTGGTTCGGCCGCATCGAGTATCCGCAGCTTCAGGAAATTGCCACGCATCACTTCGACAGCCTGCGCGCATTCTTCGGCTCACGTCCCGTCGGGCTCAGCGTGCGTTGCTGGAATCCGCCGTGGACGGACTACCACCACGGCGCCAACACCGAGGCGCTCATCGATTTCGGTCATATGCAGGTCCAGTACCTCGGGACGCTGCTGTCGCATCGCTATGGCTTCTCGCTCTGGATCGAGGGCGAGAAAGGCGTGCTCTGGACCAACAGGAAACTGGTCGCCTGGCGCCCGGGCGGCAGCCGCTGGTTCCGGCCAATCCGGAATGACAAGGTGCCGAAGGGCGACGAGCGGCCCTACCCCCAGGGCGGCACGACCTCGCTGTTGAACAGCCTGCGCGATGCCGTGTTGCATGGCCGTCGCGCCGACACACGGGGCGAAGACAACATCTGGACCGTGGCGATGGTCGAGGCAGGAAAACTGTCGGACCGTGAACGCCGGACGGTGAATCTCTCCGAAGTGTACGGCGATCCCGTTCCTGATCCGGGTCCGGCGTGAGCGGAAGTCCCGCGCGGCGACGACGCGTCCTGCTCATCGGGCTCGACAGCGCGGATGCCGAACTGATTGAACGCTGGTCGGACGACGGCACCCTGCCTGTGCTCGCACGGATGCGGCGTGACGGCGCCTGGAATCGCATCGGCACCACCGCCGAAGTCATGCACGTTTCCGCCTGGCCGACGCTCTACACGGGGACGACGCCAGGACATCACGGCATGTATCACGCCTTCCAGGTGCGTGCCGGGCACTACGGCGTGCAGCGCACCGAGCCGCGGTGGTGCGCGCAACGGCCGTTCTGGGAGACGCTCGATGCCGCGGGCCGCCGCTGCGTCGTATTCGACGCCTTCATGGACTACCGGTTGCGTGGATTCCATGGCATGCAGATCCTGGAGTACGGCACCTGGACCTGGTTCGGCGAGCCCGGATCGACGCCTCGCGGCCTGCTTGGCGACCTGAAGCGCCGATTCGGCGCTTATCCGGCGCCCGAGCACGCGAACCTCGTGCAGGTGCCCGACGATCCACTGGGATTTCGCGACCAGCTCGTGGCCGGTGCGGCGGTCAAGGGCCGCATAACCCGCGCCCTCATGCAGGAACAGGACTGGGACTTCCTGTTCGTGACTTTCGGCGAGACACACGGCGCCGGGCACTATTTATGGCACATCGGTGACGGCGACTACCCGCTGCAGCCGACGGAGTCGCTGCGCGGAAAGCAGTTGGTGCGCGACGTGTACGCCGGCGTGGACACCGCAATCGGCGAGATCCTGGCGGGTGTCGACGACAGCACGACCGTAATCGTGACGTCCGCCGACGGCATGGGCCCGAACTATTCCGGCTGCCACCTGATGCCGGAATTGCTGCACCGGATGGACCTGTTTCACGGCGGCGGCGTTGCCGGACGAAAGCCGGGCGCCAAGCCGCGCACTGGACTGCTGCAGTCCCTGCGCCAGGCGGTGCCGCTGGGATTCCGGCAGAGCGTGACACGCTGCCTTCCCAAGCACGTGCGCTACAAGCTCGGCATGAAGTGGGTCAACTCCAGCATCGATTGGGCGAAATCCCGCGTGTACTGCATACCGAATTCGAATGAAGGCTACTTCCGCGTCAACCTCCGCGGACGCGAACCGACAGGCATCGTCGCGGCCGGTGCGGAGTACGACGACATACTCGGCCGCTTGCAGACCGAACTTGCTGCGCTTCGCGCACCGCACACGGGCCTGCGAGCTGCGGAGCGCACGACCCTGATGGACGGAACCTATTCGGGAGCGCGGCGTGCCGACCTGCCGGATGCCGTGATTTCATGGAACCTGGGTGCACGCGTCGTCGATTCAATTGACACCCTGGGGCACGGCCGGATCAACGGCCAGGCGGGTTATGCGACTTCGCCCTTTTACACCGGCAATCACCGCGCCACCGCGTTCGCACTGACCCGCGCGCCGGACTGGACACAGGCGGCGACTTCACAGAATCCGCACGTAATCGACATCGCCCCGACCGTGCTTTCCCTGCTCGGCGTGGACGCGCCGAAGCGATATGAAGGTCACAGTTGGTATCGCGGCGGGCAATGAGCAATTCGACTGGGCTAGACTGTCACGGGGAGATTCCGGCGCATGCCTAAACTGCTGAATTCAAGACAGGTCCTCGTCACCGGCGGCGCGGGATTCCTCGGCTCGCATCTCTGCGATGCGCTGATCGCGCAGGACTATTCCGTCATCTGCCTCGACAATTTCTACACCGGCAACCGGCAGAACGTGTTCCACCTGCTCGACGATCCCCGGTTCGAGCTCATCCGGCACGACGTCACGTTCCCGATCTACCTGGAAGTCGACGAGATCTACAACCTCGCCTGCGCCGCTTCTCCGATCCACTACCAGTACGATCCCGTGCAGACGACCAAGTCGAGCGTGCATGGCGCCATCAACATGCTCGGCCTCGCCAAGCGGGTGAAGGCCAGGATCATGCAGGCATCGACGAGCGAGGTTTATGGCGATCCGGACGTCCACCCGCAGCCCGAGCACTACTGGGGCAAGGTGAACCCCATCGGTCCGCGCGCCTGCTACGACGAAGGCAAGCGTTGCGCCGAGACACTGTTCTTCGACTACCACCGCCAGCATCAGCTGCTGATCAAGGTGGCCCGCATCTTCAACACCTACGGGCCGCGGATGCACCAGAACGACGGGCGCGTCGTGTCGAACTTCATCCGGCAGGCGCTGCTCGGCGAGCCGATCACGATCTATGGCGACGGACTGCAGACCCGGTCGTTCTGCTATGTCAGCGACCTGATCGACGGATTCTTACGGCTCATGAAGACCCGCGACGATTTCACGGGTCCCGTCAATCTCGGCAATCCGCACGACTTCACCATGATCCAGCTCGCCGAGCGCGTCATTGCATTGACGAACTCGAAGTCGAAGCTGGTGCGAGAACCGGCGCCGATCGACGATCCGCGACAGCGCAAGCCCGACATCGGGCTTGCCAAGCGGGAGCTGGGCTGGGAACCCAAGGTGCAGCTTGACGAGGGACTCAACAAGACCATCGAGTACTTCGACCGGATTCTCCTGAAGAAAGGCAAATCCTGACGGTTCTCGCGGATCCGCCGCGGGCTTTCACCGCATGAGTTCATACGCCGCCAAGCCTGCGCTCTGCATCCTGAACTACAACGGCGAGGCGATCCTTCCGTACGCGCTCGACGCCGCCAGCGCAATTGCAGGGTGCTTTTCGGAGATAGTCGTCCTCGACAATGGCTCGCAGGACGGCAGCCGCGAGCTGATGCGCCGGGATTTTCCCGCAGTCCGGATCATCGAGTTGGGAGAGAACCTGGGCGCTGCCGGCGGCCGCAATGCCGGGCTGCGATTGCTGACCTCCGACCTGATTCTCCTGATGGACAACGACGTCGCGCTGACGGAAGACTGCGTGCGCAAGCTCGTCGAGGCCCTCGGTTCGCATCCGGCGGCCTCGATCGCCGTGCCGGCCGTGGTTGAAGGCGGCGAGCGCGCCGTCATCCAGTATTGCGGCGCCGGATGCCACTATCTGGGCCAGCAGATCCTGGTGAACGAAAACGTCCCGGTCGACCGCATCGATTCGGCGGTCTTCGAGATGCACTCCCTCATCTCATGCTGCTTCCTGGTCGATCGCGCCCGGCTGCCGGGACCGGAGTACTTCGACGATTCATTCTTCATCTACTTCGAGGATCATGAGTTTGGCGTGCGGCTGCGCGCGCTCGGGACCTCGTTGATCGCGGTTCCGGCAGCGCGCTGCTTTCATGGCAAGGGCACGGCGGGGCTTTCGATCCGCCAGCTTGGCACCTACTCGAGTCGCCGCGTGTTCTTCCTGATACGTAACCGCTGGCTTTTCCTCCTGAAGATCTATTCGCTCCGCACCTGGCTGGTCCTGTTGCCGATGTTCCTGGTGTACGAAGCCTCCCAGTTCGTCATCGTCATCAAGAAAGGCTGGTTGCGCGAATGGTGGCGTGCGGTGGTCTGGGTCGCGGGACACCTGCCGTCGATCCTGCGAGAGCGACGTCGCTTCCGGGGCCTGCGGCGACGCCACGATGGTGACCTGGTCACGGGCGGGCCCTTGCCGTTCCGTTCCGAACTGATCGTGGGGGCGTTCGATCGCATTGCGCGCCGGACGCTCAATCGTGTTTCAGCGGGCTACTGGGCAATCGCTTCCCGTCTGATCCGGCACGAGCGCAGCCAGGGTACGGCGTGAGCGCTTCGCGACGGTTGAAGATTTGCTACGTCGTGCCGGGAAGCGACCTCGTCGCCACGATGGGTCCAACGCGCAATGTTCTCAACCTCGCACGGGCCATGCGGCCACTGGCTGACGTCTCGGTCGCATTCCGTCGCGTTTCCGACCGGATTGCCCCCGAAGGCCTGTCGATCCTTCAGATCGCGCCTGATGCGACCCATGACCGCGCCGACGACGCGGCGACGAGCGGCATGGGATATCTCGAGTTTCTCCGCTACCTCCGCGAAGTCCGCCGTTTCGTCGCGCGGGACCTCGCGGGCTTCGACGTCATTCTCGAGAAGAGCTGGCTACTTTCCGGCTACGTGTCGGCGCTGTGCGCGTCGCGTGGACTGCCGGGTATTCCTGTCGAAAACATCGTCCAGAATCCGGGCCACGCGGCGCGACAACAGTGGACAAAGCTCATGCGCCTCAAGCTGGGGGCATGGGTGGCCCGGCGCAACATGCAGAAGGCGCCCGTCGTCATCGCCGAAACGGAATTCCTGAAGCGCGAGATTCACCAGCATTGGGGCGTGCCGGAGGACCGCATCGCGGTCGTTCACCTCGGTGTCGATGGGACGCTGTTTCGTCCAATCGACCAGGCCGAGGCGAGGCGCAAGCTGGGCCTGTCGAGCGACGCGCTGATCCTGACCTATGTCGGCGTGCTCGACTGGACGCACAATCTCGAGCCCGCGATCAAGTCCCTTTTCGGACCCTCCCCGCAGGAGCTCGAACTGCACGTGATTGGCGACGGTGCGCGGCGTGGAGAATATGAATCCATGTCGCGCGACTGCCCTCGCAAGCTACGCTTCTACGGCAAGGTGCCGCACGCTGATGTGCCGTGGCACATCGCCGCCGCCGATCTCTGCCTGGCGCCCTACGACTCGGCGGCATTCGCTTCCGGCGAACTCGGCTACTCGACGATGAAGATTCCGGAGTACCTGAGCGTCGGGCGGGCGATCGTCAGCGTTCCCAGCGGCCGGGTTCGTTCGCTGATCGAGAATGGCCGCACCGGCTTCCTGTTTCCGAACGAGCAGGCAGATTGGCGCAACTTCCTTGGCGCCCTGCCATCCCGCGCACGGCTGGCCGAGATGGGCGCCGCCGCGGCGGCCGCGCCGCAAATGACATGGGAATCCACCGCTCAGGCCTACTACGAGGTTTGCGTGCGCGCGCTGCAGGCCGCTCGTGCCGGGCGCGGCGACTGATTCACGGCCGATGAATTCCCGCTTCCCGGACGGCTTCCTTTGGGGCGCGTCGACGTCGAGTCACCAGGTCGAGGGCGGCAATCGCTGGAATGACTGGTGGGAGCTCGAGCAGAGCGGACGGCTGCCGCACCGGTCCGGTGAAGCCTGCCGCCACTACGAACTGTACGAAAGCGATTTCGATCTCGCCCGGTCCCTCGGCCACAACGCCCATCGATTGTCGATCGAATGGAGCCGGATTGAAACGAAGCCGGGAGAATGGAATGAAGAGGCGCTCGAGCACTACGCCGCGGTAATCGCTGCACTGCGGAAGCGGCAGATCGAGCCAGTTGTCACGCTTCACCATTTCACGAATCCGGCCTGGTTTGCGCATCGAGGCGGCTGGCTTCAGGACGATAGTCCTGACTTGTTCGCCCGCTATGTCGATGTCGTGGCCGCCCGACTGGCGCCAAACGTTCGGTTCTGGCTGACGATCAATGAGCCGACCGTCTTCGTCAAACACGCCTACGTCACCTGCGACTGGCCGCCCTGTGGAGGGCGCTCCTGGCGACATGCGGTGACTGCCCTGCGAAACCTGTGCCGTGCGCATGCGGTCGCGTATGACGTGCTGCACCGATACAGGACCGATTCGATGGTGGGCATCGCGCACAGCGCTCCATACGTCACCGCCTGCAATCCGCAGAGCCCGTTGGACCGGCTCGCCGCGCGCACGCGGGACTTCGTATTGAACGATCTCGTGTTCCGCTTGTTCGGACGGCCGGCGCATGAGGTCCTGGATTACATCGGGATCAACTACTACGCGAGACAGATCGTGCGTTGGGGTAGCACTCCTTTCAAGGCCATGCTGTTCGGCTCCGAGTGCAAAGCCGACCACCACGAATCTCCGAGGCGATTCACGTCAATGGGTTGGGAAATTCACGCGCCCGGACTGGCGCGGGTGTTGAAGCGTCTCTCACGGCTTGGGCTGCCACTGATCGTCACGGAGAACGGCATCGCGACGACCGACGAAACGGCCCGAACGCAATATCTGGAGGATCACCTCGCGACGCTCGCACAGTCAGTTCGCGACGGCGTCCCTGTGATCGGCTACCTGTACTGGACCTTGATGGACAACTACGAGTGGGCCAAAGGCTTTGACGCCAAGTTCGGGCTTGCGGCAGTGGATTTCACCACGCAGGAGCGGCGGCCGCGGCCTGCTGCGCAAGCGTTCCGCGAACTGATCGATCGCTAGTCCACCGCGGGCGCGCGCGACTTGCCGCGCAGCAAGGCGACATCCGATTTGTCGATGAGGCCCAGCCACCAGGCGATGGCGAGATAGGCGAGCGCCAGCACAGACATCTCGACGAGCACCCAGCCGTGGCCAACCGGGACGAACCACGAAACGGCTGCGACCACGACCGTCACCGCAATGGCGCGCAGGTCCTTGCGAACGTCGAGCAGCACGCCGATTTCGCGCCGGATCGCCAGGCCGACCAGCACGTTGACCACGGCAAACGCCAGCATGGCGGCAAGTGCGGCGCCGATCGCACCGAATGGCGGAATGAGCGCGTAGTTGAGCGCGACTGCGGCCGCGAGGGCCACGTAGGCGCGCCTGGCCGTGACGGCTGCCCGCCCGATGCCGATCATGATCGCCTGGAGGCAGGCGAGTGCCGTAAAGCCGAAGCCCTGCGCAAACACGAGGATCGCCAGCAGCGGCGCGCCGTCGCGATAACGGTCGCCGAAGAAAACGGCCATCAGCTCGGAGGCGTTCGCGGCCACCAGCGCGCAGGCCGGCAGCACGAGCGTCACCAGGAAGCGCGTCGTGCCGGTGACGAGTCGACGTGCGGCCTCGTGCTGGCCGGTCGACTGCGCGCGCGCGATCAGGGGAACCAGTACTGTGACGAGAACGAAGGCGACGAGATTCGGGCCACGCGCAAGATTCATCGCGGCCACGTACTCACCGCGCACGCCGGTTGCGAGTGAAGCACCCGTCGCGCTCAGAAGCCAGAGGTCAATGCCCAGCAGGCTCTGGATTGCGACGTCGGCAACCGTAATCGGGACGGCAGTGGATGCAACGTGGCTCCCCTCCGCCAACGTCGGACGAAACGCCCTGCGGCCCACCAGCCGTGCCACGACCAGGAAACCGATGACCGAGGCCGCCGCATTGACCAGGAGTGCGCCACTGATCGACAGTGCGTCCATTGCGAGGAGCACGGCGATTCCCCCCGCCCTCGAGATCCCGTAGACGCAAGTCGCGATTCCGGAAGCCCGGAAGTCTCGCCGGCCGCTCATGACGTGCGTGAGGACCCGGTACACGCCGAAGAATGGCAGGTCGAGGATCGCGATCCGGATGAAGAACGCACCGTTTTCGAGATTGAGCCAGTCCGCGAGCCAGGGCGCCGTGCTCCAGAGAACCGCGAAACCGCCGAGGTTCACGAGTAGCGCCAGCCAGACGCCGGTCGCTTCGAGTCGCGCGGGTTCCTGCGTCAACCCGCCGCCAATGAGCTTCGTCATCGCCTGCGGGATGCCGAAGCGCAGAACCTGCTCGGAGGCAAGCAGCACGGAATAGACCACGCCGTACACGCCGAAGGCTGCCGGCCCGAGGCCGCGCGCCAACATGACGGCGATTGCGTACCCGCACAACGAGAGACAGGCGAACCCTGCCGCGGACCAGGCCGCGCCCGCGGCAGCCTGCGCACCGATCGATTTGCGGGTCTCCGTCACGGCATCAGTGTGTCACGGGCGGAGTCTCGCCGCGGCGGCCGAATCGTGCTCCAAGTACGGAGGCTAAACATGGGGTTACAGCAACTTTGTCATAACTGGCCTATTGTGGAAACAGCCAGGAATCGGTGACACTTCGCCCGGCGCCAACGAATCAAGGCTTCCATGTGAATCGACCAAACCAGAACCCCGAGCAATCGAGCCTTCGCGAACTCATCGAGCGCCTCATCTTCTTCGCCGCGGTCGCCTTCCTGCTTTTCATCGGCGGGCTCATGGTCGCGCGCCTCGGATGGTTTCCGTACCCGATCGTCGACGATGCCGTGACGGCCGCTCGGGCGGAGGCCATTCGGCAAGGCTGGATCAACGAAGAGGAAGCCGGCGCGACCCTCGTCGATGGCGAGCGCGCCGATACGCTCGCCGGAGTCAGCTTTCACGATGCAAGCCTCTCGGCCGGCGGTTACACGGTTTACACGTCGGAAATTGAGGAAGCGGCGGTCATGGTCGACATCGCCGGCAATACGGTGCATCGCTGGTCGCTGTCCGAGGATAAGATGCGGGAGCACTTCGGCGCGGAGCGCGTCCCGGACGCTAGGCGGTACGGCTGGCGCTCCTTCCACCTCTACCCGAACGGCGATTTCCTCGCCGTCGTCACACGGTCCAAGTGGACACCCTACGGCTTTGCCCTCGTCAAGGTCGACAAGGACTCCAACGTTCTCTGGGGAAACTTCGGGTACGCGCATCACGACGTCACCGTCGGCGAGGATGGGCTGATCTACGCCATCGGCCAGGAGATCCGGGAGGATCGGATTCCGGATTTCGATTACCTGAAGCCGCCGATCCTCAACGACTTCGTGCTGGTCGTTTCCGACGACGGCAAGACTCTCCACCGCATCTCGATCATAGAAGCCTTCGTCGGCACACCTTTTGCCAAGGCCTTCAAGCAGCTAGTCAAGGGGCGAGACTGGAAAGGCGATTTCCTGCACGTCAACGCGATCGAGCCCTACGACAGCCGCAACCGGATTCCGATCCTGCGCGAGAACGAGGTGCTCATCTCCATCCGCAACATGGATGCGCTTGCCACCCTTAATCTCGGCACCGGAAAGATTACGGGGCTGATAATCGGTAGCTGGAGAGCGCAGCACGACCCGGACATCGTCAACGGCCACATCGTGCTGTTCGACAATCGCGGCGATTTTGCTCGCGGCAGCCGTTCGCGGGTCATCGAGTTTGACCCGGTGACGCAGCAGATCACCTGGCAGGCGCGCACTGGAAACGGCTTCGACCTGTACTCCGGTTGGGGCGCCAACCAGCAGGTGCTGGACAACGGCAACGTGCTGGTGACTGAAGCGGCGCCCGGGCGCGTGGTCGAACTGACGCGGGACGGCCGCGCAGCCTGGGTGTTCAACAGCCCGGGCCGGTCGCCGGTGAACCCGATGCGCGCGCCCTCTCTTCTGGAAGCCAAGCGCTATGCGCCGGAGTCCCTCTCGTTCGAATTCAATGGGCAATCCAAACCTCAGGAAACTCCATGATGCTCACATCGCGGCGCCTTGCGGCTGCCTTCCTCGTCGCCGGCCTCTGCGCGGCCCTGCCGGTGCAGGCCTATGTCGGTCCCGGTGCCGGGATCACGCTGATCGGCGCCCTGATCGGCCTGGTGTCGGCGATTCTGCTGGCACTGTGGGCCGTGCTGCGCTGGCCAATTCGCAAATTCCTGGCGCGCCGCAAGGCTGCCCAGGCGGGCGGCAACGACGGCTCAGGGAAGCCAACCGCAACGGGACCCAAGTAACTTGGCAGAGCCGGGCGCGTCGCTCTTCGGGCTCGCGATTCCGGCCTTCACGGCGGTCGATCGCCTCATGGCGACTACGCTCGCGCCCTTGCCGCGCGTGATCCTCTGGGGCGGCCTCATGGCCATCCTTTCGATGCTGCTATACGGGCTGATCTCTCCCCAGCAAAAGCTGGCGCAACTCCGTTCGGAGACGGCCGCGGCCCGCCAGAAGCTTGCAGGCTTCGACGGCGAGATGAGCGCCTTATGGTCGCTGGTCGGACAGTCCCTCAAGCTCTCGCTCCGGCAGATCCTGACGATCTTCGTGCCTGCCGTCATCGCTTCGCTGCCGCTCGTCTCCTGCCTCGTGTGGCTCGATTCCACTTTTGGCTATCGCAGCCCTTCCGCGGGTCAGGCCGTACGGGTCGAGGTCTCGCCGGCATCCGAGATCATCCAGGCCCTGCCAACTTCCGCGCTCGATCAGGAAGTCGACGGTTGGGAAGTTCACTGGCCCCGGTCCGGTTCGACCATCGAACTGAGAGATCGCCAAGCTGCGGGGCTGACAGTCCTCGGTGCACCGCCGGGCAGCGATGTCGTCGAGCGACGCCAATGGTGGAATGCGCTCATCGGCAATCCGATGGGCTACTTGCCTGAGGCATCGCCCATCGACCGGCTGGAGTTCGATTTCAAGTCCCTGGAGCTGCATGGCATCGGCCCCGCGTGGCTGCGAGGCTGGGAAGCGCCGTTCTTCCTGAGCCTGATCGTGCTGTCCATCCTTATCAAGGTGCTGTTCCGCATTGAGTGAGCGCGCTGCCAGGCCCACCGCCTCCGACGGCTTTGCGGTCTCTCCCGGCGAGCGCCTGTTCGGGCGCGTCTGCCACGAGTATCCCGGGCTGTGGGCACGCCTCGAACGCTTCGAAACCTCGTTGATTCGCGAGGAACTCGAAGCAGTCACCCTCGAGAGTCCGATCTACGTGACGGGACTGGCGCGCTCGGGCACGACGATCCTGCTCGAATTGCTCGCGAAACTGCCATCGGTGACGTCGCATCGCTACCGCGATTTTCCGCCGATCTGGACCCCCTACTTGTGGAACCGGTTCCTCGAGCTCGTGCCCACTCGCGATACGCGGCCTCACGAGCGGCCCCACGGCGACGGCATCGAGATCACGCCGGATAGCCCGGAGGCAATGGAAGAAGCGATCTGGATGCGGTTTTTCCCGGACTCGCACGACCCGAGTCTGTCTAATCGGCTCGACGCCAGCACGCGGAACGACGCGTTCGCGGATTTCTACCGGCGCCACCTCCGAAAGCTCCTGCTCGTGCGGGGCGGCCGGCGCTACCTGGCCAAGGGCAACTACAACATCGCGAGGCTTGGCTACCTGCAGGCGTTGTTTCCGAACGCACGATTCGTGATACCGATCCGCCATCCCGTCAGCCACATCGCGTCGCTGATGCGGCAGCACCAGGTCTTCTCGGACGCGCAACGGACGCATCCGGAATCCCGCGATTACCTGCGCCGGGTCGGCCATTTCGAATTCGGACTGGACCGCGTACCCATCAACATGGGCGCCGCGCCGGACACGCGCGAGATTCTCGATCGATGGACGGCCGGCGATGAAGTCGCGGGTTGGGCGGCGTATTGGGTCCACGTCTACGGGGCGGTGCTGGACCAGGTCGAGCAGGACGCCCTGCTCCGCGAGTCAGCCTTGATCGTGCGCTACGAAGATCTCAACGCCCGACCCGCGGATGAGCTGCAGCGGATCCTGGATCATTGCCGGCTGGAGGCGGACGCGCCGCAGGTCGCGACAATGGCGGCTCGCCTGCGGCAACCCAGCTACTACAAGTCGGAATTCGGCGATCGGGACGAGCAGGCCATCATGCGGATTGCCGGACCCGCCATGGCGCGTTACGGATACGCGACCACCCGCAATTAAGACGAGGCCTCGCGGCAGAACGAAGTCGAGCACGCCGCAGTGCAGGTCAGCCGCGGACGCGCCGCGATCTTGTCGCCACCCACCACCTCGTACCGGGCGACTGACAACGTCCCGAACTGGCTATCCCGGTCCTTGCTGACCCAGTCCAGCTTGCCAACCGGATCGAGCCGCACCGGGATGCCGGCGAGTGTGCCCGAACCATCTGCGCCGAGTTTCAGCTGGTCCGCGATACGGCCGCCCGGCAGGGTCACGATGACGCCGCTGCGGTTGTTCGTCAGGAAGATCTCGATCTGTTCCGCCGTCAAGGGAACATTCTGCCCGCCTGGGGCCCGGCAAATCTGGTTCGGGTGCAAGCGCGTCTGCCAGGCCACGTACGGCGTCGGCAAGTGGCCGAAGAAATCCGAGATCAGGCCGTCCTGCTCGCGCCGCAAGCCCGCGCGCTCGATCAGGGACTGGAGTTTCCGCATGCTCGCCTCGTCCGGAATCGAGGGAACCGGATTCGCGTCCAGCCAGGAGCTCGCTGGCAAGCGGCGCGTGACGGGGGGAACCATGAAGGTCGCCATGACGACGAACAGGACTAGCGCGCTCGCCAGGCCGCGCGCGCGGCTCCAGCGCGCAACGCCCATCCACTCCAGTGCGCAGGCAATGAACGGGATCAGGAGGAGGCCGAAAGTCGTCGTGTACCCGGACTTGGGAATCATCGTGTTGCGAAAGAGTGAAATCGCGAAGATCAGGAACAGCCCGACCGGTGGTATCAGCCAGACCGACTCCAGCCGCTTTTGCCGCAAGCAGCGCACGATTCCCGCAGCCAGCAGGAGCGAGACCGGAATCGTCATTTCCGCAGCCGTGCGGCCCACCAGCCGGATGATCCGGCCGATGCCCGGAAGCAGGCTCGTGTCGGGCGCCCGCCCCATGACGTCCTCCAACCAGGTTGCGGTCGTCATCAGGCTGTGCAATGGATTGCCGAACGCAATCGCATGCCCGGTCATCCAAATTAGTGGATGAATCATGGCGATGGCCAGGAAAACGGCGGCGTGCTTGGGCTTACGTCCAATCAGCAGGACGAGCACGAGGAACGGAAGGAGCAACCAGGCCTCGTAGCGCAACGCCGAGGCGAGAGTCGCTGCGATTCCCGCGAACGCCGCATGCGAAAGCCGTCCGTCCGGCCGCCACGCGCGAACGAGCCCGATCATGGCGAGCCCGAGGAAGAACATGAACGGCGTTTCGGCCCGCGCGCCCAGGCTGACCGCGAGAGCGGCCGGATACACCGCGAATATCAGCCCCGCTGCCAGGGCCGCGCGACGCTCGCCGAACAGCTCCAGCGTCAATTGATACGCGATGACCGCAACGAATGAGCCGAGCACGACATGCAACGCGAGGGGCGCCCACACCGGATCGGGCCAGATGCTCAACACCGCACCAATCAGGTAGAAGTGCAGCGGGCCCCAGAGCTCTCTCGTAATGAGGAACGGATCGTCGGCCCACTGCCAGCCCAGCCAGATTCTCGCGGCGGTGTCGCCCGTATCGAGCTCAGCCAGGGGCAGCAGCGCGAGCCGCAGCAGCAGCGCCGCGGCGAAGACGAGGAATGCGGTGCGCCAGTCCATGTGCCGCGCGGCGTTGCTACCAGTCATAGGGTCACTATAGCCATGCTAAAGTGCGGAAACAAAGGACGAGCCGCAGTTCCCCTTGAACCGCTTCTCATATATATGTCACGTGCTTCCCTAGAATTGCCGACTTGACCGAATCGAGCCCCCAACCCGAGCTGTCCGTCATCGTTCCTTTCTACAACGAGGAAGACAACATCGTGCGCATGCACGCCGCCATCATCGGTGCGCTCGAGCCGCTCGGCACGTCGTTCGAAATGGTCTTCGTGGATGACGGCAGCCGGGACCGCACGCTCGAGCGCGCAATCGACCTCGCCCGCAGCGATTCCCGCGTGCGCGTAGTCAAATTTCGCCGCAACTACGGGCAGACGCCTGCGATGGCCGCAGGCATCGAACAGGCCCATGGAAAAGTATTGGTCACGATGGACGGGGATCTACAGAACGACCCGGCCGACATCGGCCACTTCCTGGCGAAAATCGAGGAAGGCAACGACATCGTGGTCGGCTGGCGCCATAACCGCCAGGACAAGCTGGTCTCCCGCAAGATTCCCTCGCGCATCGCGAACTGGCTGATCGGCAGGGTGACCGGCGTGCCGATCAAGGACAACGGCTGCTCCCTCAAGGCGTATCGAGCGGCCCTGATCAAACAGATCCCGCTCTATTCCGAGATGCACCGGTTCATTCCGGCGATGGCTTCGATCGCGGGACCGCGCATCGCCGAGATCAAGGTGCGCCACCATGCGCGTCAATTCGGCAAGTCGAAGTACGGCCTCTCGCGCATCTACAAAGTGCTGCTCGACCTGATGGTCATCAAGACCGTCGCGTCATTTACGTCGCGTCCGCTCCTCTGGTTTACATTGCTCGCGCTGCCCCTCCTCCTGCTCGGCCTGTTCGCAATCGGGTATTCGCTGGCCGGGTGGCTGGAAGCACCGGGCCCGCTGCCGCTGCCGATCGCGGGATCGGGCGTGATCCTCTTCGTCGGCGGGCTCATCATGGTCTGCAGCGGCGTGCTGGGTGAGCTGATCTACAAGCTTGGTGACCTGCGCGAGCATCAGTTCGCGCGCCTGACGCAGAAGGTCCGGAGCGCCGATCGTGGATAGTCCGGCCACGATGCTTGGACCGGAGGTGTCGGTCATCGTGCCGGTCGGCGAGCGACAGGCCGATGCCGTCCGACTGCATGCCGAGTACAAGGCGAGCCTCGACTCACTGGGGCGCGATTACGAGATCATCTACGTTCTCGACGGCCCGCGCCGCGAATACTCGGATGCGCTCCACGGTCTCATCGAACGTGGCGAGCGCATCACGGTGGTTTCGCTCACGCGCCAATTCGGGGAAGCGACGGCCTTGATGGCCGGCTTCGAGCATTCCAGCGGCCGCGTCATCGTGACGCTGCCCGCCTATCACCAGATCGTCGGTGACGGGATCGGCAAGCTGGTCGCGGCCTTGGGAGACTGCGACATCGCGGTCGGCCGGCGTTGGCCGCGTGCAGGCAGCGTGCTCGAGCGCATGCGGCGCGGGCTGTTCCACCGGCTCCTCGGCTGGATCACGGGCGTGAGACTTAACGACCTGGGCTGCGGCGCCAGGGCATTCTCGCGCCGCGTGCTCGAGGAGATTCAACTCTATGGCGACCAGCACCGCTTCCTGGCGGTGCTCGCCGAACGGCAGGGCTTCGTGGTCCACGAGGTGGATGTCGCCCAGTCGAAGGACGACCGCTTCACCGGTCTCTATGGTCCGCGCGACTATGCCCGCGGACTGCTCGACATCTTCACGGTGTTCTTCCTGGTCCGGTTCACGAAGAAGCCGCTGCGCTTCTTCGGCATGGTAGGCCTGACAATCTTCGGCATCGGCTCACTGCTGGTTGTCTGGCTGATCGCCGAAAAGCTGCTGTTGGGCCAGGGGCTCGCGGGCAGGCCTGCCTTGCTGCTTTCCACCTTGCTCGTTGTGTTAGGGCTGCAGCTATTCGCGCTCGGCTTGCTGGGCGAGTTGATCATCTTCACGCACGCGCGCGCGATCAAGGACTACCAGATCGAGCGCGTAATCCAGTTCTCACGCCCGAGCAGTCAAGATAGGGCCGTGCGATAGCGGACGGTCAACTCAACGACGATTTGGCTCGTAAGTAACGCCCGCAAACACCCGATTGGATTCGGCACTGCTCGGATCGTCTTCAATATCGCGCCAGGTGTAGTCGTAGCCCACGGCCATGCTGAACTGGCGGGTAAAGCGCCATTCGTATGCAATTGTGCTTGCGAGATACTTGCGAGTATCGAAATCAACTCCTTCGTCGATATCCTCGTCGCGAACAGCACGGACTCCAAGCCTGAGCCTGGTCCGATCACTGAAGCGCCGGACCAACCGAAACCGCAACTGGTCGCGGTTGACCATCTGGCCGGTCGAACTCGGATCAAGGTAGTGATTCAGCTCCAGGAAGAGATCAGTCACTTCGAATGCCCACTGGACGCCTGCACCGCCGCTGAAACCGTTTTTCCAATCGGGGTCGATAGCCCCCTCGTTTTTCGCGCGACGGGCTCCCCCGCGCAAAAACACGCGAGAAACTTCCGAGATGTCGTTGAACCACTCGACGTGCACGAAATGCGAATCGGTAACGAACTCATCTTCCGGCTCGTAGCGAGAAGCTCCCCCGCGGACGGTCAGTCTCGCAGTCGGGGAAGTTCGAAATTGCACGCCAACTTCGGCGCTTTCGGCCGTGAAATCTTCCCGATCATCGAGGACTTGCTCATCAAACGCCACGTCCTGGTAGCCAAGCCGCAGGACCAGTGCTGTTCGCTCGGTCAGGTCATACGTGAAGCTCGGCCTGAACTGCAGATCATCCTGATCAGTTGGATCCGTCGTTATACCAGTCCCACTACCCTGGCCTGGTTCGCCCAGACCGCCTCCATCTGAATCCGGAATGAACCGACCGAGAACAGTCCGATGCGCGTAGTCGACGTTCACGATGCCAACCGACTTTTCCCCGCGGTATTCCCAGTTCATGAGCAGGAATCCGTCTTCGGTATCGTCATCTTCCTCGTCTGGATACACGGCGACGCGAGCCCGGGGAACGAGGAGGAAGTCGCTGCGGGGAGTCCTGGCACGCATTGAAAGCTGCGCGTCCAGTTCGAAGCCCGTAACGCTGATCTCCTCGCCTGCGACAGGATTCAGTCGATGATTGTCGTCCGATTCACCAAGCAAGGAGATCTTGGGATCGATCGTCCAATCCGCCGCGCCCGCGCCGCTGGCGCAGACCGCGAGCAATATCGCAGCAGCAATTTTGGTTCGCATGATTTCATTTCCCGCGGTTACGGCACAACGACGATGTCGCCATTACGCAACTCGAAATTCTGTTCGAGGTTCTTGCCCTTAGCGACTTCCGTAAAGTCGAATCGCAGGGCCTCCTGCTTCGTACCGCTACGGCGCAGGATGAGGATGTTGCTGAGCGAGGCAAATGCCGTCGTACCTCCCGCCACGGCAAGTGCCTGCACGACGTCAATCCTGGGATTGACTGTGAACTCTCCCGGCCGATTCACCTGCCCTATGACATAGACTCGGTTGCCCCGGATCTCGCGAACCGCGACGGTAACGACCGGATCAGAAATGTACTTGGCCAGGCGCTCGGTCAGTATCTTCTGGAGATCGTCCACCGTCTTGCCGCGAGCATCGACGAGGCCCACGAGCGGAAACGCGAACGCACCGTCGGGCGTGATCAACACATCGCCCTGGAGAGTTTCCTCCCTCCAGACCGAGACGGCGAGCACGTCACTCGGTTTGACCGTGTAACCCGCTTCCTGCGCCGCGGCCGGCACGCCGGCTGTGAAGCAGAGGGCTGCAATCATGGTGCGAAGCCAAGGCTGGTTCACCGCGCTATCTCCTTGATTTGACTGTCTCGACGCCGCGCGCAGCACGCGCTGCCTTCGAACCCGTGCGAAAGCCCCTGAATCATAGCGCATGGTGCATGGAAGCTACCGTCGGCGGAATCCTGCAAAAGTTCGGGTACTTGTGGAGTTGCCAATGCAACAGAATCCGGCGTCCGATGCGTGATTCGGCACGCAATTGAACTAAAGGCCGGAAATCGCGCCCGCATCGCATATTCCGTGTGACGGTTATGTCGTAAAATGATCAGACGCCAGCAGGGGCAGGAAAGCTGTTTCTGGGTTCGGCGGGATTAGCGGCGCTTATTGTTTAATGAAGGACTCGAATTGAAGACGGACGAACGCACGTTCTCCGACTACGTAGCACTGTTTCGGCGGCGCTGGATGGTCACGGCCGTGACCGGTGCCGTCGTTCTCGTCGGGTTTGTCCTGTACGCGTACATGACAACGCCGGTCTACGAAGCGACAGCCACGATCCATGTCGAACGACCAATCATCGCGGACGAAACAGTGCCTGAGTACGCCGACCAGCAGCTGGTGCCAGTAACGCAGCGTGTCCTTTCCACGGAAAACGTCACGGGCGTCATAGACAATTTGCAGCTCTATTCGGACGTGCGTGCGACGGCATCAATTCAAGACTTGGTCATGAAGTTCCGCGGCGATACCGTCGTGCTGCCGACGGTCGTAAGTACAACGGGGGCGAACAACCGCGGGCCAACGATCACGTACGCTTACGCGATCGCGTTCCGTTACTCCGATGCCGCGACTTCGGCCGAGGTAGCCAACGAGCTTGCCCGGCTCCATGTCAGCGAGAACAGCGCGATGCGGTCCGGAACGGCGGCCCGGACTTCAGCGTTCCTGCAGTCTGAGGCTGAGAAGGTCGGGAAGCAGATTACCGAAGTTCAAGCCAAGATCGCGTCCTTGCTTAGCCAAGGGGGCGGCGTGATCGCGTCCCAGGACCCGATGGTAGCCGCACAGAGATACGAGCAGGTTGATCGTGACCTGGCCCAGATCGACGCCGGCCTGCGCGCCGCTCGCGAGCGCAAGGACGTCTACGAGGCCGAGGCGCTCCAGACCGCGAAGTATCGCGCGATCATGACCGATGGCCAGACCGTCATACGCGGCGAGGACCGCCTGATCGTTGCTCAGCAGGAACTCGTCGCGATGCAATCGCGTTACAGCGAAGATCACCCGGACATCGTGAGGCTCAAGCGCGAGATCGCCTCGTTGTCTGGCGGTACTGCGGACTATGCGTTGCTGGCCTCCCGGCTGCGGGCATCGATTGCCGCGACGGAGCAGCAGCTCGCGACGGCCGAGAAAACCTATTCGGAAGAGCACCCCGACTTGGTGCGGCTCAGGAAGAATCTCGAGAGCCTGCAGAAACAGCTCGCCGATGCCGAAAGCCGCAGCTCGGCTCCGGCAGTGCAGCAGCCGCCGGACAATCCGATTTACCTTCAGCTTCAGACGCGGATTCGGACGGCCGAGATCGAGATCAACGAGCTGAGCGCCCGCCGCAGCGCGCTCTATGGCCGGCTGATGCAGTACTCGTACGACCCGGACATGGACGCCAAATATGCGCCTCTCGTTAGGGAGCGGAGTCTTCTTCAGGAGCAGTACGACGGCCTGCGAGAACGCTATACGCAAGCGACATTGGCGGAGTCTGTCGAATCGCAGGATGAAGGCCAAGTGCTCAAATTTGCAGAACCGGCACGCGTACCCAGATCGCCCATTGAACCCAACCGGCCGATTCTCATTCTTCTCGGAGTTCTATTGGGTTTAGGCGCTGCTTTCGGTGCAGCACACCTAGCGGAATTCCTGGATGGCGGCGTGCGCGGCTCGCGCGACATCGAGGCACTGCTGCACATGCAGCCGCTGGCCATGATTCCGTTCATTGACAGCCCGGCCGATATCTTGCATCGGCGCAAGACGCGCATGCTCATGGCACTAGTAGGCTTGACCGTGATCGTGATCATCTTCGTGGTTTCCAGTTAAACGCCGGCGACGAAACTATCGTGGCAAAGAGTTACATCGAACGCGCCATCGAGATGGCCAAGGCACGACGCAAGCCAGTCGAGGGCGCCGGGTTATCCGAGGTTGAGCACCAGGAATCCGGCAGGACCACCGCCGGCGAGTCCCGTCGTCGTCGCCCGGTGGTAGCCCCACATTCGACGAATGGTCATCCTGCCCCCGCCAGCCGCCTGCCCCCCATCGAGTTGGCAAGGTCGGCGACCATCGTTACTGACCATGGCGTGCTGCGGGCGAACCGGGTATTGGTCGAGAGCAACCCGCGGCAGCCCGCAGAGGGCGCCTACCGCATGCTGCGCACGCGCGTCCTTCGTCAGATGCGAACGAATAACTGGCGCCGGCTCGGCATCACCGCCGCGCGGCCCGGCGAGGGGAAGTCCCTGACCGCGATCAACCTCGCGATCGCGATTGCGGCCGAGCGCAGTCAACCCGTGGTGCTCGTGGATCTCGACCTGCGCCGGCCGCGCATCCATCGATACCTGGGAATTGTGGAAAGCCAGTTTACGGGCCTGAGCGATTACCTGGAGGGCCGCTCGAGCTCGCTCGACCAGCTGGTGGTTTCCCTGGTCGAACAGGGCCTGCACTGCGTGCTGGGTTCGCGTCCTGTCGATCGATCGTCCGATCTGCTTGCCTCGCCGCAAGGCCAGGCCTTCCTGAATGATCTGACCGACCGGCTGCCCGATGCGATCCTGATATTCGACCTTCCTCCCCTGCTCGCCACGGACGACCCTCTGGTGGTGGCTCCTATGCTGGATGCGCTGCTGCTCGTGGTTGCCGAGAAAGGCGCTCCACGCGAGGACATCGCGAGCGCCGCACGATCCCTTGCCGAGTTCAACCTGCTGGGCGTCGTGCTCAACAAGACTGTCGAGCGCAGCGAGAAGGGCTACTACGACTATTGACCGGCACGGCTAGCCGGACCTGTAGCCTAATCAATAGGCCTTGCGGTCACCGATTACCTGAAGCAGGGTCTGAAACAGGATCCTGAGATCCAGCGTCGGTGACCAATGGCGCAGGTACTCGAGGTCGTACTCGATGCGTCGCTGCATGTCCTCGAGCCGGCTCGTTTCCCCTCGACAGCCGTTCACCTGCGCAAGACCCGTGATGCCCGGTGGCACCTTGTGGCGCACCATGTATCCCTTGATCAGCCGCCGGTACAGCTCGTTGTGCGCGACTGCATGCGGGCGCGGCCCGACGAGGCTCATGTCGCCCCAAACGACATTCAGCAGCTGCGGCAGCTCGTCAATTGAATAACGACGCAACAGCCGTCCGATCGGCGTGACGCGATCGTCATCGCGAGTCACCTGCTGTACAACCGGACCATCCTCCGTAACCGTCATGGTCCGGAACTTGTACACGTCGATGATTCGGCCATCGAGACCATAGCGCCGCTGGCGAAAGATCACCGGCCCAGGGGAACTCAGCTTGACCAGTACCGCCACGAGCAACAGAAACGGCGAAAGGAGAATCAACGCCAGAAGGCTGAGCGCCAAATCCATACTGCGCTTCAGCAGTCCACTTGGGCCCTGAAATGGCGTCTCGCACATGGCGACGACGGGCACGCCGCTTAGCTCTGTAGTGCGTGCCTGGATAAGGTCCATCACGAAAACGTCCGGTACAAAGTAAATTGAGGCCGTAGTGTCGCGGAGGTCTTCGAGGAGATCCATGACACGTTGCACCTGCCGCATGGGAAGGGCAATGAAGATCACGTCCACCTGGTTCTTGTTGACGTAATCGGCAAGCTCGGTGAGGCCGCCGAGCAATACGCTTCCCTGCGGGAGTCCAAGTCGCTCCGCGCTTCGGTCGTCGAAGTAGCCCTTAACGGCGAGCCCGAACTCCGGGTTGCCCCCGACGCGTGCGACAAGCGGACGGCTGACGTCGTTGAAGCCAGCCATGACGGCCACGCGCGCGTTCCTCGGCGAATTCATGAACTGCCGAATCCATTCGTTCAGGATGACGCTCACAAGGATGATCGGTAACGGTGTTACGACGGACCACGTCAAGATGACGCGCCGCGAAAATTCGCTGGAGGTCTTCGTAACATAGCCGATCGCAATGAGGATGGCGAGCAACAGCAACCAGCGCAGCACCACGCTGGTCGCGATGGACCAGGTCTGCGGCAGTATCGCGAGCGCTTCAAACCTCGGCCGCCGTAAGACTGAGGGGACCAGAATCACCAACATCACGGCGAGGATCCGAAAGTCCCGGTCGAATGGGACTCCGTAGAATAGAAGCAGTCCATAAAGCATGCCGACGGCGATTAGCGGTGCCGTCATCACCTGTGCCAGCGCTAGCTGACCCATCAAGAGGCTGCGCTTGTATACGATCGGTTCGTTCATCGCTGGAGAATTGTCAATCCTTCGCCGGCCTAATTCCCTTTCTGGCCATTGTCACGGATCGACGCGCATCCGGGCGTGACCCGCGTCATTTCCCGCTTATGTAATGCGAGGCTGCAATCGTTCACCGAGACCGCGGAGGAGAATTATAGGCGGAAGCCCGTGCCGCGGACTATGGCTGCGAATCGAGGTTCCTGCGCCACAAAGCTGAAAAGCGGGCTAGATCCGAGCAATAGGTGGGCTTCCACTTCCGACTCGCATGCTTCCACCCCCAGGCGAACAGGTGGCTCCGTTCTGGCACCACTATGGGCTTTGCATATTTGACAATGACGGCTTGTGCATCCCTATCGAATCGAATGGGATCACCCCAGTTTGCGTGCGGGCCGACCACAAGCCCGCTGTCAAAACACTCGACTAGCTTCTGCAGGGACTCCGCCCTGGAGATTGTCGGAATGGCCGTGCGCGAGTCAGTCGCGAATTCATACGCCTTCTCGGGCGCTAGTTCGACAATTTCTGAAAACTTCGAAGGGTTGAAGTTCACGTCGGCACGTCCCAAGAAGTAGAGCGCGCCGAGCTCCTCAGTTGTTATTACGATCTCTGCGCCGCTGATCCACGGTCTCAAGGCCTCGTGCGCGACCCGCCAATTCGTAGTTGGCGTCTCAAGCGGCAGCGCAACGTTTCCTATCATCGCAGCGCTGCGCAGCCAGAATGGGTTCGTCAGAAAGAGCGTTGCCACTGCCAGGAAGACGAGCGACTTGGCAACGAGAGAGCCAAGTCGCTGGGGCAAGGCAAGTGTCTGCGCCAACTCGCCGCGTACCGCCGACAAATGGCGCCAAAACAAAGGTACCACGACCGCCAGTCCGATGCCCCAAATCATGGCCAGAAACGGCTGCGCAAAACTCAAGTAGCGCGTGGCTTTCTGTGCGGCAAATGAGGCCAACAGAAAGCTGATGCTGAAAACGGTGATGGCAAACCAACCGAGTCTCGCGCTACGCCTTACCGCGAGGACGGTTGCGATTCCAACGAGCGGCCACAACGTTGGATAGTAGAGCAGGAAGCGAACATGGTAGAACCAAGAGTCACTGGCACTAGCGGCTGCAAATGGTGGCGCATATCGATAGCGATGCAACAGAAACCGCAGGTCGTCGACTTGGGCAATTGCTAGAGCTAGCAAAACCACAGCAAACAACGGGACAACGATCCGCCATATCCGCGTCGCCTGATGAGTCACCGGCCGAAAATAGACTTGAATTGCGAGCGCCCCGGCGATCCAGATCATTACTCCCGCAATTCCCAGGATACTAGTGTCCTGCTGCGAGACGGATAACCCCAGAAGAGTCGCTGCAAGTACTCCAAGCGCCACGCGCCACCACGAAGCCACAGCATTGGACATTGAGTAGAAGGCACAAATCGCCCCGAGCGCGAACAACAGAATCTGCAGTGAGTAGAACCGACTGAACTGGGCGATTTCGATGGTAAAGGGCGATGAAATGAAAAGTGCGGTGGTTATCCAAGCTGCGAGCAAACTTGCTTCGCGTCTCACCCAGAAAAGCAAAAGCGGGGCAATCATCGCCGCAATCAAAACGGCTGGTATTCGTGCACTTGGAAGGCCTTCGCCGAATAGCTCGTAACTAAGGGCGACCAGCCATGTATAGACAATCCCGCGCCAGTACTCCCCGCCTCCAATTGTTGGTTTTCCTGTCTCGAACAAGTCTTGTGCGGCCAATGCGTGATGCAATTCGTCAGGATGCGGTGGGCGGTCTAGGTTCAGCGAAAACAACGTCAATGCACAGAAAAATGCCAACGTTGGCGCAAACCAAGGCTTATTCGTGATCTTCGAAACTATTGAACGCACTTGCATGTTCTACTTCAATGCCTCGCAAAGGCCGCGTCCCCGGAGAATGCGCCACGGCAGGACTCGAATTGGCGCGATCATTGACGGAGGGCGGCAGGTCATGAATAAGCGGCAGGACATGCTAGTTCGTGAAAGTGTCTAAGAACGTGGAGGCGACCTATGTGTCTCTCGCTGGCGACAATTCGGGGGCCTTCGGCCGGCAACAGTGTGACCTGCGTTCAATTTTGTTGCAGTTCGCATGGTAGGATCTGCCACATCATTTCTGGCTAGTCAATGTACTGGAAGACGGATCATGACTGAACATAAATCGTCCGCGACGAAGTATGTGCGCGCTTTTCGGAGTCAACGTCTCGCAAGTCGGTTTCTGATTGCAAGCGCCCTTCTTTCAGCCGCCGCTGCAGCAGAACGGCCCTGTCCGCCGTCAATAATCAATGACGGAGACTCCACAGTCGTAGAAGGTTCTCAAGCCTGCCCTACTGTCAGCTCAGGCAACTCCGACACGCCCGATTACGAGGATCCACTGGCGTCCTGTTCTGGCCTGCAAGGGCGTCGCGTTGTTCAAGTCTCAACGGCAACGGCATTCCAGCATGCAATGTCGATTGCCAACTGCGGTGACACGATTCAACTCGCGCCGGGTACCTATGGCGCCGCATCCTCAATTCGCAATGATTGCCCGATGACCGCGCCGGTCATCATACAAGGCGCAGCCAACTTCGGGTCTACGATCACCGCCAATATGGATGTCGCCGGCACACGCACGGTCGTGACGGGCATCAATTTCTCGGGCTCCGAAGCGCGGGTACGTCTTGGCGGAACAAACAACAAGGTCATTGGCAACAGGTTTACGAATTGGCGATCGATTGCCGTCACGGCAGCGGAAGGAAAGCAAGGCGAAATAGCGTACAACGAGTTTTCTAGACCGCACGCCTGGGTGGCCAACGATTCTAGTAACTACCCGCTGAGGATCGGAATTCGTACTGCGGAAAAGGACCCTTCCAATTTTCACTTTGATGCCTGGGTCCACCACAATTATTTTCATGACTTTCCCGCGAAGCCCGATCCTCAGAGCTATCACTCGGGTCAGTCTGATGCGATTGAAGTCTGTCAATCTGGCAGAGAATCGACAGCATTGATGCGAACCGGCTGGTACATCGAATCGAACCTCGTCGAACGTCATTTGCAGGGCCATGGGATCATTGATCTCAAGTGCGGCGGAAATGTCGTTCGATACAATACTGTCTCCGATTCACCTGGTGGCCGACTTGACGCCAGGGCTGGATCCTACAACGTGCTTGAGAGCAACTGGTTGGAGAACAGCGGCGGCAGCTCGATCCACGGCGGCTACAACAAGGTTGTCGGCAATCGCGTGCGCGGCGGACAGCTTACTGTGATGGCTGGGGATCTTGATTGGAATAACGCCGGCGGTGGTTATTCAAGGGCGCTCCACACCCTGGTAGCTGGCAACGACTCGACCTCGCTGGTCATCGGCAAAGCGTACAACAGTGCATCGCAATATCCGGCGCTTGACACAACTGTCGAAGGGCACGTTGGCGGCAAACCGGTACTCGAAAGGGAGCAGAATACGACCATCAGTGCATCGACCAACGTGAGATTCTCGACTGCATTTAGGCTGTCGCCGGCAAGCGTTGGCCCATCGGCACTGACTGGCGCAACCAATGAATACCTAACGTGCCGCGTTGCGCGGTAATTTCCGAGGCAGAACATACTCTGCAACTGGCCGTCACTCATCGGTAAGGGCGATAGAGCGCGTCCCGTTTATCCTGACGGTGACCATATCCTTCGATCGATCCAGATAGCCGCATCTGGCCTTGGTTGGCGCATTCTGATAACACGCGAATTGCCACTGTGAATCTGCTTGGCATCGGCAGAAGGCTCAATAGTGCCCGCGATCAATATCGATCCCCTGTAAAGTCAGCGCTTGGCTAGGGTTAAGACTAGCGTTGCGAAGCCTCAGTCTCCCTCAGCACAAGTAGAGTTTGCAGGGGACTTTTCCTTCTGAGTCGAGTTGAGACAGTCAAATGAGAATTGACGAGGCGTATTGCACGTGCGAAGCAGAATTCAAAGCCAAATCGCGGACCCGACCAACTCGCGCATCGGGAGCCGACTAAAGGTTTGAGAGCCTGCGGCGTCCAGATTCATGTGGCAGCGCATCGCAAGACTTTTTCCTCGCGGGAAATTCGCCCGCCGCCTCGCTTGGATAACAGGTGGCACCTTGGTCGGCCAGATCCTGCTGGTCGGCGCGATGCCACTGCTAACAAGAATCTATTCGCTCGAGGATTTCGGACTATTCGCAGTTCTTGGAGCCTTGAACGGCATCTTCGGCATCGTAATGGCGTGTCGATATGAATTCGCGATCCCACTTGTCGCGAAGGACGATGATGCAGCGGCACTCGTGGTGCTTGGCGCACTTGTCGCCCTCTTTCTCTCGCTGGTGTCAGCGCTACTAGTGTGGGGACTCGGTGATGCACTCGCCGAACTGACGGATCTTCCCGCACTGGTTCCGCTCCTGTGGCTCTTGCCGCCAATTTTGTTGATAACTGGGCTCGGACAGCTTTTCGAGTACTGGTCGATTCGGCGAGAAACACTGAAACTGAACGGTGCGAGCAGGGTCGTGCAATTCGGTGGCCAAGCTGTGAGTCAATCCGTCCTGGGCTTCGCAGGCACGGGAGCCATGGGACTCACTGTCGGCTACGGGCTTGGCTACGTAGCGCGCCTCATATTGTTTGTGGTCGCGTTGCCCACAGGCGATCGGGCAGCGATTGCTGCAGCACGACTTCCGCAGATTCGTCATCTTGCGCAGACTTTTTTGAGCTACCCAACCTACTCCACTGCATCGAGCCTCCTGCGGTCGGCAACTCAGTTCCTACCCACAATCATCTTTGCAGCTCTGTATGGTCCCGCCGTAGCGGGTGGGTTTGATCTCGCTCAACGTCTGCTTACTGTCCCTGTTCGCCTGCTGAGTGGCGCTGCCAGTCAAGTCTTTCTACTTGAAGCTGCACAGCGCTCCGCGAAAGACGTACTCAAGCTATTCATGCGCACTTTGCCTCGATTCTTGGTACTGGGAATTGCCGGCATGGCGCCGCTCTTGCTTGCAGGACCTTGGTTGTTCGCTTTGCTTTTCGGGGAGCCTTGGCGAGAAGCTGGAAGTTTTGCTCAGGCTTTGGTTGCATATCAACTAACTCGGTTTGTAGCAGTTCCAGTCTCACAAGCCTTTAACGTATTTGGCAGGCAGGATCTTGAGTTCCACACGTCGCTCCTCAATGGAATGGCACTGATCGTCAGCTTCGCGCTGATTATTTGGACTGAATGTCAATCCTCAACCGCCGTGTGGCTGTACAGCGGCGCCTCGGCAATTAGTCAGGCGGCCATGCTTTGGCTTGCTTGGCGCATGACTCGACGCGCGGCGAAGTCCGATCTGCCAGTCTCACGCTCTGCTCGCGAGTAGCTCCTACAATGCAGTGTATAGTTGGATTCTCAGAAGTGAATTCATTACAGGACCTTCTGATGGTCGGAGGGACAGACAACTAATGCTCGCCCGTGTCGTCACCGGCGGTTTCAACAAGCTGCGACGCAACAAACTCGTCTCATCGATCTATCATGAGGCGCGACTGCGGCTGGCAAACAAGGGCAATCAGGAACCGATCCTCATCTATCAGATGGGCAAGGTCGGCTCGAGCTCAATCCTTGATTCCCTCAGGGCGGCCAAGCTCGATAGGCCGATCTTTCACATCCATTTCCTCAATCCTCAGAATATTCAGCGCGCTGAAGACATCCTGCTGCGCTCTTTTGGCCGTCATGGCAGCGTAAATCGTTGGGGAATCTATGAAAGCCGCTTCGTAACGAGGCACTTTCTGCATCGGCAGAATGCGCGATTGAAGATCATTTCGCTGGTGCGCGAACCCGTCGCCAGAAACGTATCGTCGTTTTTTGCCAACGTCGACATGTTCGTCCCAGATTGCGCTGTGCGTTATGAGGCGGGTGAAATCGGCATTGCTGAACTGACGCAACACTACTTGCGCGACTTTCACGAGCACAATCATCCACTTGATTGGTTCGACGACGAGATGAAAGCCGTATTTGGCATCGACGTCTTCTCCTCCGAAGACCTTGAGTATCGAGATCACGGGACATTTGTTTACAAGCGCGGCGAAGTGCAACTGTTGGTTCTCCGCCTTGAAGACATGGACACAGTTGCACCACTGGCATTGCAGCGTTATCTGGCCGTTGACGGCATAGCTCTAACCAAAGCCAATCAAGCACACGACAAAGATTACGATCGCGCATATCGCGATTTCAGGAAAAAGCTCGAATTGCCGGCGGATTACTTGGCCAAAATGTACGAATCAAAGTTCGCGAATTTCTTCTATTCCGGACCAGAACTCGAACGCTTCCGTTCTTACTGGTCTAGTCATCGCTAGCGACGCTTGACCGAGACGCCGACTCGACAGCTTGAATGACCAGGAGGGTACTTCAGTTGGCTCACGATCGTGGCGCGGATTGGAACGGTCCTGGATACCGATCGCTTGAGCATCCGGTGGTCGGCCTTCAGTGGTTCCGCGCAACATTGCTGATCCTAGTGATGATATCTACATATCTCAATGTGCCGTTGGTCTCAGGTGATCGCCTCCTCGTACCCTCGTATCCGACCGTAGCGTTGCTGCCCCTGCTTTTCCTGGCTATCCGAAAAGACCTGACAGCCACCGATATCGTGTTCCTGCTGAAAATCACATTTGTGCTTCTTCTCACAATCGCATTGTCACCCGGCTACGACCACTTGAACGAGAAGTTCTTGAGTCTGATCCAGTGTTGCTTGGCACTTACCGTAACGGTGATGACGGTACTACTCATGCAACAGTTGCGCCCGGAAATGCTTGAAGGCGCACTGCTTGTACTTTGGGTGCTGATCATTGTTGGATGCCTATTGGAGATTGCCGGAGTCACCCGTGAAATTAGCGATGCCTTCCGAACTTGGGCTTACGAAGAAACCTATCATCTATACGCGGGATTTGACCGCGACCTGCGACTCGTCGGTTGGGAGCGGCCAAAACTCTTCTCCACAGAGCCTTCTCACGTCTCGACAATTTTTATCGTTGCCGTCAACTCGTGGCTGATGCTTCGAGTCACGAAGACAAAGATCTTTGCGACATTGGCAGCGACCGCGACCATGTTGATCATCATGGGGAGTCCGATGATTGTGGTTTCGGCCGCGATCACACTAGCAATACTCGTTTGGAATCGCGGTGCGGGCGTTGCATCCAAGGCGGCAATGGTAATTGCGGCGTTGCTGGTAGGCCTAGTTTTCGTAGTCTTCTTTGCCGAAGAGACCACGTCAAATGTGACCACCCGAATCGAAAGCATCGGCGACGAGACCCTCGAGGAAAATCCGGAACCCTCAAGCGAAAACTTGCGCGTCGTGTACCCGTTCTTGACACTCTACGAAGTCTGGGAACGATGGCCGGTGTTTGGCGCCGGGATTGGAGGAAAGGAAGTGTTAATGGAACGCATAATCTTCCAGGGTCTAAACGCAAAGTTTGTTGGGGGCACCAACGGGTTGGCGCAGGCGGGGATCTATCTCGGCCTGGTGGGAGTAGCGTTGTTCACCTGGTTTCTTATCAAGCAAGCCTCTCATAGCGGAGTTGCGCGGATTGGTTTGCTACTCGTAATCATTGCCCTGTTGGCGCAATTGCAGGGAGGCATTGACAGCTTTCGATTCTGGGGATTCATCGCGCCGATGTGGGGTGTACTGGCCGTCGCGGATACCCGCGCGATCGAAAGTACCTCGTAAGGCCGGACTACAAGACAGTGGCGTTTCGAAACTACGACTCTAATAAACTGGATCATTTGGAGCCGCATTGAGTTCCGAAGTAACGCTCCTCCTAACGACATTTCTACTTCTAGTACTGTTGGCGTATCCGTTTGTCATCTACCCGGCAGTTCTCAATTTGATGCCCCGCAGGCCGTTTCCCCGACCCACATCAAGCGACAGCCCCATGAGTGCGGCTCTGGTTTTCTGCGCTTACAACGAGGAGAAATCTCTCCCTGAGAAATTGCGTAATCTTCGTGCCATAAAGGAGCGCGCGCCGGCGCTCGAGATCATAGCGTACTCAGATTGCAGCACTGATCGGACGCTCGATCTGTTGGCCACCGCACCAGATGTAGTTCGCGTAATTGCAGGGGACGAAAGACTTGGCAAGGCAACTGGGATGAAGAGACTTGTCGCATCTACTCAAGCGGAAATAATCATTTGTACGGATGCAAACGTAAACCTCGAAATCACTGCTATCGACCGCTTATTGGCCTATTTCCGGGATCCCTCAATCGGTACGGTTGCTGGCACTCTTCACTACGTCAATGACAAGGAAGGTCAGACTGCGAGGGTTGGATCATTGTTCTGGCGGCTCGAAGAGTGGATCAAGGGACTGGAATCTGCCACCGGTTCGACGATGGGGGCGGATGGTTCGATATTCGCAATACGTAGTCGTCTGTATCCGACGGTTCCGCCCCATCTCCTGGACGATCTGATTGCGTCGATCACACCTCTTTTTGCGGGATACAGAGTTGTGAGCGCCCCCGACGTGCACGCATTCGAGCGAACAACGACCGATTCCGTCGACGAGTTTCGACGCAAACGACGAATCGCATGTCGTGCCTATAATACGCACCGTTTCTTGGTGCCCCAACTTCGCCATCTGAAGGCGCTCGACAAGTTCAAGTATTTTTCCCACAAGTATCTGCGCTGGTTCTCATTCTTGAGCCTATTGCTGGTTTCAGTCTCCGCAACCATTGCATTGGCGGTTTTTATCGGATTCGTTCCAGCCTTTACAGTTGTATTCTCCGGGGCCGCCTTCCTGGTTGCTGCCCACTGGTTCAAGTTGCCGCTTATCGGCACTGTAGCGGAAATGCTGGTGTCAATTGTCGCAGTTGGAATCGGCGTAATCGACGCAATGTCCGGCCGTACCTACCAGACCTGGGTACCCGCAAAGAGCCGCCAATAATTCATGCTCGACCTCGAGAAATCTCACCGAAAGCAGCCAGGCACTTCTGTGCGTACTCTTGCCACGTTGGCAACAGCTGTTTCAGTTTAATGGTCTGTTTGCGAAGAAATTCAAGGCGACTGGGCTCATCAAGTAGTTGCATCAGAGTTGCCTCCAATGCGGAGGGGCTATTGGGCGTTACGAGCTCGACGAAATCCTTGAATGGACTCTCAGCGAACCCGCCCACGCGACTCGCAACGATTGGCTTGTCAAATAGCACAGCATGCGAAAGTGCACCGCTGCCATCGATCTCCTTGTATGGGAAGACAACGATGTCGGAGGCCGCAAGGTACTCGGCAAGCCTCTGGTCCGGAATGTAGTCAAGATCGAAGTGAAATAGCTCTTCAGCGCCAGCATCTTTGATGCGGCCACGCAGACCATCAATTGAAAAGAATGGTCGACCTGCAACCGTGATTCGAAAATCCCGTCGAATCGCCGCCAATGCGATACCGGCCTCGACAAGTACATCCAAGCCCTTGTACGGCTTGATCTGCCCGAAGAAGAGAATGTTTAGCGGTCCGACTCTTGCATTCTCGGCCGCCGGTAGCGAATTCCAGTCGAGAAGAAGCGGTGGGTGTGGCACGTGAATTATCTTGCTGGATTCTATTCCCAATCTATTTAGGGCAGTTACTGTCCTTTCCGTATGCGCGACATAACGATCGAAACTCAGTACGGCGCCCTTCTGACCCAACGACTGAAGTGTCGACCCAAGCCTTCCGACAACGGCGCTGCGATTGTGTGTCGCGATCTCCGCATTGTGCACCGTCAAGACGAGTCCACTACTGCGCGAAAGCGCGCTAAGCGCAATGCGATCAAGGATAGGAACCACCAACCATTGAAAGTTAATGATATCGGCATGCCCAACTGCGGCAAGCCATTTCAATCGAAGCAGACCTGAAGCGTGTTCCAGCCCCTTTCGCACTCGGCCCATGGTTGACGTGTGCCAGCCCGTCTCACGCCGACTAGTGCCGCGATAGAAAAGATCTGCGAACGAAAACAGCTCATGGTCGAGTCTTTGCTCGTAACCTCGGAGTGGTCGACCCACCATTGTTACTGACGCTCCGGCCTTCACCAGAGCCCTGCAGAACTGGAAATCATAGTAAGGAGCAAACAATGACGGATTTACAACTAGAACCTTCAAACGACATCCTCTACGATCACCGCTAAGATTCTCATTGAGGCAAGGGAACTCCGAGGCAATCGCGCCGGGTGTGCAACCACCCCAGGTATGCTTCCTTCTTCCGGAAACTTCGACCCGACCGCCCAGCCTTACCGTAGCAGGTCCTGTTCGCAGATGTCGATGGCACGAAACCAATGATGGACCTTCGAGTGTTCGGTTCGACTGGACTCCGCGTGTCGGCTGTGGGCATGGGGTGCAGCCGATTGGGATCGTTCCTGACATCTACAAGCGACAAGGAAGGAGCGTCAACGGTACGACTGGCTCTTGATAGCGGAATCAATTTCTTTGATACGTCGAACATCTATGCTCAGGGCGACAGCGAACGCCTGCTAGGTTCGGCGCTTGGGAACGACCGTAGTCGCGCGGTGCTGACAACAAAGGCTGGTCGAGAATTCTCCAGGGGAATCCGGCTCGCTGCTCGAATAAAGCGACCCCTCAAGTTCGCCCTCAGACTCGCGCCAAGTCTGCGTAATCGCGCGGTCCGCACTCGATCAGACAACCTTTCGCTTGATTTCACATATGAGCACCTGACCGCAGCATTGGACGCCAGTTTGAGGCGGCTACGGACCGACTGGGTCGATATTTTCATGCTGCATGCGCCGCCTATCGAAGTAATCGCCGATGCAGAGTTGTTTCATCAACTTGGTCGTTTAACGCAATCTGGAAAAATCCGATCTCTAGGTGTTTCAGTGGCCGAGGCTGAGCATGCTGCTCCCGTCGTGAAGCTACCAGAGGTATCCTCAGTTCAGGTGCCGATTTCACAGTCCAGGAAAGACGTCTTGGTACCACTTTTGTCGCAGCTCAGGCAGCGCGGACTCGGCGTCGTCGGGCGCGAAGTCTTCGGAGACATCTCGCAACAGGGGGGTGATTCTGCGCGCCGTAGTGTTCTCCGCGAAGCGGTAGAACTCCACGGACTTGATGTAGTCCTGATTGGCATGTCCAGTCGTGAACACTTGCGATCAAACCTGGCAGCACTTGCATAGGGAGAATGCGAATTGCTGCTAAATGCAACCGAGATTCCAGACGGAAAGTCGCTGCGATCAAGTGTATGCGTTGTAGGTGCTGGGCCTGCCGGCATTGCCATTGCCCTTCAACTCGCCAAAGCCCGCCATGACGTGGTGCTTGTTGAGGCCGGCGGCATTCGACCAGAAAGTGACACCGAATCTCTATCAGGAGGCGAAGTCGCCACCGGGTCTCTGCATGTGCCGCTCGAAATGTATCGCCGCCGAGTCATTGGTGGGTCGACTTATGTGTGGGGCGGCCGATGCACTCCGTTTGATCCGATAGATTTTGAGAGGCGACCGTGGATTCCTGATTCCGGGTGGCCTATCACCTACACCGATCTTCTTCCGTGGTACCAGCACGCAAATACGTTTCTCGATGCCGGAAGATTTGACTATCTTGTCGCCGAATCCCTTCGGAACAAGGGCCCTTTCATTGAAGGCTTTTCTCACCCGTGGCTTCACACCGACCGCATCGAACGCTTCAGTCGGCCGAGTAACGTTTGGCATCATTATCGAAATGAATTGAAAAGTTTACGTGAGCTACGACTACTGCATCATGCGGTGTGCACACACATTGGCCTGCACCGAAGCGCTTGCACTGCAAACGCGGTTACACTCCGTACGCTAGGCGGCACAAAGCTGTCGGTTGTGGCCGATTGCTTTGTTCTCGCGCTTGGGACGATTGAGACAGTGCGCTTGCTGCTTGCGTCAAGCGAGACGGCAGGTAAAGGTATCGGCAACCATAGCGATTGGCTCGGCCGCTGTTATCTATCTCACCTGGAAGGCTCCATTGGCGAGCTAAAGTTTTCCCCGTCAAACAGAAAAGTCATCTGGGGATACGAGAAAAGCGATGACGGTATTTATGTGCGTCGTCGATTTGCTGTATCAGCTTCAGCTCAAGAGCTACACGGTACAGGCAATGCAATCGCCAGACTCAACCACTCTCCCGTTTCCGACCCAACTCACGGCGACGGCATACTTTCGGCTGCATTCCTAGCGAAGAACTTCCTTGTTCCGGAGTACAATCGTCGGATCTCCTGGACAGACCGGCGCACGGCTGATCGATTGGCTGCGTTGGGTCGCTGGCGACTGCTAAGTGATCACATCTTCAATGTCGTCAAGGATCTGCCACGACTGGTCGCGTTTGCTCCGTGGTGGTTTTGGGTGCGCAACTTGCGTCGGCGCAAGATGCCGTCGCTCGCTCTACATAGTAATGCTGGAACGTATTTGCTTGACTTCAATATCGAGCAGTCACCAAATCGCGAGAGTCGCATCCTGTTGGCAGATAGTTGCGATCGATTCGGAGTTCCGCACGTAAAGGTTGCTTGGCGTACCAATGACGTCGATCGCCGTACGATTATGGGAACGCTCCAGCTGTTTCGTGAAGCATTCAAGAGCTCGGGATGTGGCGAGTTCGCTTACGATCAAGATGAGGCGATTGAGAAGTTCATGCAGGTGGGCGGACATCAGATGGGAGGCACCAGAATGGCGCGACACGCAGATGAGGGGGTAGTCGACTCCAATTGCGCCGTACACGGAATTGAGAATTTATTTTTGGCCGGTAATCAGGTATTTCCGACTGTCAGTTACGCTAATCCCACCCTGACCAATGTCGCGCTCGCAATTCGATTGGCGAGTCACCTTCACAGACGTTTGAAGGGGCTTCCATAGTTGGCAATCGTGTCGGTGACAGCCGTGCGTGGATTTCCTGCCTACGCGCATTCGTTCCTTCCAAGCAATAGCTCCTTCGAAAGTCGCTATGATTTAGTGTTGCATCATGCAATCTCGGAAGCTTCACTGAGCGGAGGAGTAGGATGAATGCTTGCGTGATTTTCGGTGGCGCTGGCTACATCGGGACGCATCTCGCTCGACACCTGTTGGCGACGACGCAGTTCGATCGAGTGCACCTGGCTGATGTTAACCCTCCACGATGCGCGATCGAGAACGCGTATGCCTCGGTAATCGATGTCCGCAAGCCTATTCCGACGACGCTCGCTGCGGAACGTCCGTCTTGGATCGTCAATCTTGCCGCTGTCCATCGCGAGCCGGGGCACCAGCCGCACGAGTATTTCGACACGAACCTCTCCGGAGCACGCAACGTCTGCGCGTACGCGGATGCAGTTGGCTGTCAGAATATCTTTTTTACGAGCAGCATCAGTGTCTATGGACCGACAACTGGGCCAACTACAGAACTCTCACGTATCTGCCCGACGTCGCCCTACGGCGGGTCGAAGTACCCTTCTGAATTGATCCATGAGTCGTGGCTTGCGGGCGACGCAGGTCGTCGCCTCGTGATTTGCCGTCCAGGCGTCGTCTACGGGCCCGGTGATCCCGGAAACATGCTACGCATGATCCGCGCAATAAAGCGCGGGTATTTCGCTTATCCGGGATCTCCCAGTATCTTCAAGTCCTACGCCTACATCTACGGCCTCTTAGAGAGCATCGACTTCGCGATGCGGCTCGACGAGCGCTTGTTCGTCTACAACTACGTTGAGTCGCCCACGGAGCCGCTAGGTGAGTTGGTTCGTCATACCAAGGCGTTCCTCGGCAGCGCCGCGCCGGTGTTGCGGATTCCGCTGGCCGTACTTTCACCCGCGGCCTCTTTCGCGCAGCGCTTCCTTGGAGCCAACAGCCCGCTACATCCCGTCCGCGTGAAGAAGGCCGGGATGTCCACGCACATAGTCCCCCAGACACTATTGGACAGAGGGTTCGAGTTTCGATATCCGTTTTTGAAGTCACTCGAGCATTGGCGTTCGGTCGCGCCGCAGGACTTTGAAACCTGATTTTCTTATGTCAATTGACCGCTGGGGATTCCGTGTCAGCTAACCAGCGATTGCAGGTGCTCCACGAGCTTGATGTAGCTGCGCATCGCAGCGTCCTTCTTGACGCCTTTACGAGCCTGCCAGGCGTCATATTTGGCGCGGGCGACGAAGTCGAAGGCACCGGGCCGGCTGCCGCTGGCGTCGCCCTCTGTCGCCTGTTTGAAGTAGGAGTAAAGCTCGAGCAACGACTCGTTGTCGGGCTTGCTCTTTAGTTTTTTTGCTGCCGCCTGCGCAGCTTTGAACGCCTTATCGAGCTCCGCCATGGCTTCGCCTCCGCTGTCCCCGTGCGATCGTCGCGCGCGCGGTGGTGCGGCGTCAATGCCGTCGCATTCGAATCAGGAAATAGTCTTGCTCAGCAATTCTGAGCGGAAGCTTTCATTGCCCTGGGAGTTCACCGAAGTCATCGAGAAGTACCACTGGGCCGGCGTCAGGTTCTCAATGACGTATCGGGTGAGGCCCGGATTGTTGACGACAATCACCTGGGTCAGGTTGTCGCGGTTGCGGCCGTAGTAGAGCCGATAACCAGCGAGGTCACTTAGCGTGGAACCGTCGGAATTCTGCGTGGGGGGCAACCAGGACAGTGTGGCCTGGCCGACCGCAATCTGGTTTACCGAAATATTGAATGCCGCGAGCGATGCGGCGTCCTTCCCGTCCGATACCGTGATTGCGATATTCGTGAAATTACCGACGTCTTCGGAATCGGGCGTGCCGGCAAGCCGGCCCGTCGCCTTGTCGAAGCTTGCCCAGGCGGGCTTGCGCGCGATCGAGAATTCAAGTGTATCGCCATCGGGGTCGCTCGCCGTAGGCACGAATTCATAGAGCTCGCCCTCGAGGATGTTCGATGGCGGCGCACCCGTGATGGTCGGGGCGCTATTCAGCGCCACTGGATTCTCGCCGACCCCCGGCGGGTTTTTCTCGAGGCCGTCAAAGCACGCACTGAGGATCAATGCCGCGCCTACCGTCAGTGTCAGCCGAAGTCTCGATTGCATGATCGCCCCTCTTGCTTTGCAAAAGGGCGTTCCCAATCGGGCTGGTGGAACGGATCAGCCGCCGCTGGTCGGTCATTGACGACAAATGCGCGTCGTCGCGGATGATGCGGACGGTGCGCTCTTGCCGGCAACCCCGCTGGCATGGACTCCGAAGAGTCGTTAGCCCGGAAGCTTTGCGTCCCCACCTTTCGATGGGTTTGCCCTTGTACAGGCCCGAGTTTAGTTATGTGCTCCCGGACAAACTGAGAACTGCTTCACGCCAGGGTAAATGGCGCGAAACCGTTGAATTCTCAGGGAGCGAGGCGCCTGCTGTCCGTGATTATTGTGACAGCCGTTGTCGCGGAACGGCGACGGAATGCTACGATTGCTCCCGACGAAATGGCACACCCGCTGCGAGGCGGGGTCGCAAAGCCGCGGATCTTCCCGCAATGGGGAGACTGCCGGGTTACCGAACAGGTTGACTGTCCCGTAACCGGCCCTGGAGCTTGCGGCATTGCTTCATCCGATGGAATTCATGCAGTGACGGCAGTTCGTGGCTACATCGCCATGGACCGCCTTACGCGTTATTGCGCCGTCGCTGCGACCAGATCGAAGGGGGGGAGGCAACACAAGAACAAGATTTGAGTGTTCCGCTGGGGAATGGGGGGCGGCTCTAGCCGCCCCCTTTTTTTGCTAAAGATGCCCGCGAAGCCCTACGCCTCCGTGACGGTCGCGATGGGAAACAAGCACTGCGTTGCCGTCGACGTCCTGGATGGAGTTCGAATTCTCGCCAGTCACGCCCCGGCAATCCCGATGCCTAACTGTTCGACGACTGAACAGTGCCGTTGCCGATTCAAGAAGTACATCGACCGCCGTGACGACGAGGAAAACCGTCGAGCCAGCTTTGGAGGGGAACGCGGCAGTTGGTACGCCGGCGGCCAGCGCAGGAAGTCGCGCGGGCGCCGCACCATGGACTGAGCCGCGCGGTCAGGACGTCTTCGCGGGCGCTCCGGCCACTTTCTTGATCTCTTCGGACATCTGGTCGAGCAGCGCCGCGAGGAAGCTCGCGCGCAGGGTGCCCCCCGCATCGACCAGGTAGATCATGCTCGTGTGCTGCACCGGGTAGTTGCCTGAGTCGTCTCCCGGTATTCCCTTGAAGAAGACAGCCGAAAAGCGCGCGGCGATGTCGCGCACGAGGCGCGGATCCCCGGTCAGGCCGATGAAGTCCTTCGACAACGGCTCGAGGTAAGCGCGCATCACGGCCGGCGTGTCGCGCTCGCCATCCACGCTGATCATCACGACCTGCGGCACCGTGTCTCCGTTCTTGCCCAGTGACTCCGTGAGGATTCGCAGCTCGTTCATCGCCGCCGGGCAGATGGACGGGCAGTTCGTAAAGCCGAAGAAGACGAGCACCGGCTTGCCGCGCAGGCTGCTGAACTGAATTGCCTTGCCGTTCTGGTCGGTGAGCTCAAAGTCGCCGAGCGGGATCGCGGATTCCGCGACGGTCACGCGACCATCCGCTGCAAGGGCCAAGGGGGTTGTCAGCAGAAACATCGCGGCCAACACGACCTGGGCCGCGCCAGCGGCGCTGCGCTTCCTCATTGCGAGGTGATAGTTTTGAGCGGCGTCCGGTTGCTCAGGTAGCCGGCCGCGTCGCGTGCGCGCACGGCGTAGGTGTACGTCTTGCCCTTCAGCGCGCCGGTGTCGACCCATCCCGGTCCGCCGATCTGGGCATGGAGCGATCCCATGTTTCCGGTCGTGGAGCGGTAAACGTTGTAGCCAGCCACACCCACGTTGTCAGTCGAACGTGTGAAATTGAGCTGTGGCTTCTTGTTCGTGAGCTTGAGCGCAAAGCTCCCGGGTGTCGTCGGAATCTGGTACGGGATGAGATGCTTGAGTGGGGGCGCGCTGCTCGCGTTACCGGCCGCGTCGTAGGCCCGGACGGTGTAGGCGTAGCGGACGCCCTCCACCACCGTGTTGTCGGTCCAGGTCCTGACCGCGACGCGCGCGACTTCCGGACCAACGACGTCCGCGGGCCCTCGGTGGATCGCGTACGCGACGACGCCGACATTGTCCGCCGAAGCATTCCAGTTCACGCGAATACCGCCCCCCGAGCGCGCCAACGCGAGTCCTGTCGGCTGAGTCGGTGGGACCAAATCGCCCGCGGGCTCCGGTTCGGGTTCGGGATCCGGGTCGGGCTCCGGATCTCCGCCGCCGGCCTGAGGATTGATCCGCACTATTCTCGCCCGGGACGGCACGCCGGCGTCGTTGATGACGAACAGGAGGTAGTATCCCGGCGGCGCGTCCGCAGGGTTGATCGGCATCTGCGCGTTCAGCGCGCCGCCCTCTACGGCGAAAGCAAGCTCGACGAAATGCTGCGTGTTGTTGAGGCCGTGCGTGGAACCGCTTGCCCGCACGAGCGTCACGCGCTGGATCACGTCCGACGCACCGGCAACGATGGGAACCGTGGCCCCGATTTGGAGTATGTCGGGCGCTGATTCGATGGTCGGGCGCGCCGCAAATCCGCCCTCGGCATCGTAGAGGTACGGTGGGAAGTAGATCTCCGCGTGCATGTTGGTGACGGGTGACGTCGGCGCACTGCCGCCGCCGGCGACCAGCACGGTCGCATCCGGCAGCAATAGCGCTGCCGAATGATAGAGTCGCGGCCTTGCGCCGGGGGCGCCGAGCGACCAGTTGCCCGTCTGCGGATCCCAGATCTCGGCTTGAGTGTTGACCCCTGTCAGCGTATCCGGAACTTCACTGCCGCCGGTGACGAGTACACGACCGTTCGGCAGGACGGTCGCACTGGCCCACGCCCGTCGCGACGAAAGCGAGGCGGTCTGGGTCACGACCGGCGTCTGGCCGCTGAAGTCGATCACGACCGCGTTTGAGTTGTTCGCGCTTATTTGCAGGACCTTGTAGGGCGCGAACGGCGCGACCGTGGACTCTTTGCCTGCGAAGGACGCATCGAACTGTCCCTTCGGCGTGATTGAGCCCGCGCCACCGGTTTGCACCTTGAACATCTTCCCGCCCGTATCGATGCCAAAGATGCCCCCGTCCGGGGCCAGGAAGTTGCGCGGGTAGTACCACGCATAGCTGCTGGTCACCACGCCGTCGAGCCGGCGAAACGTGCCGTCCTGCCGGCGCACTTCAGGGCCTGCAGGAAGCGCATCTGTGCCCTTCCCGCCCTGAACATAGACCTCGCCATTCAGGAGCGGCGTCACCGAGGCGTACCATCGGCCGAAGTTCATGTCCGGGCCGCGCGTGAGGGACGCGTCCGACGCGCGATAGATCGTGGACCGGTTGTTGCCGAGGTGCTCCACTTCGGTGCCGTCGCCGACGTCGCCGCCCGCGATCAGGATGTCGCCGCTGCCCGGGATGATGACGGCCGCGCTGCAGAAGATGTCGGTCTGCGTCACGTTTGGCAGCGTCAGGTGGCCGCCGCCGAGGCCGGTGCTCGGGTCCCAGACGTCGTAGATGAAGTAGCCGGTCTGAGTGCCGTCACCATTCGAACCGAAGCTCAGCACGCGGCCATCCGGTGTAAGCGACAGGTGAATGGCATTCATCGGCCAGTTGTCGGACTCGGGAGAATCCCAAGCGCCATTGACGTTGTCTGCGAAGGCGGTAAACGAGACCGCAGAGGCCACGGTCGCCAGGAACAAATCACTAAGTGCCCGCATTGCGCGCGGCAACATCCCCTACCTCAATGTGTTCTATTCAAAATGCGCGTTCACCATGTGCGCGTCAAGCCGCGCGAATCTAACACTACGAATCGCTTCGTGTGTCGAATTTAACAGCACGATGAGCGAAGTTTTTATTTCTAAAGTTCTGGAATTAACGAATTCGTCCGATCTCTCGAAGTCGGCGATGAGCCGGCGCCCGGCACCAGGTCGTACGCGGCCAGTCCTACGCGCGCGCCGGTCGCCAATCGGCAGGTTATGTCGCCTGCGTCACGGCGGGCGCCGGGTGGGCTTCGGGTATAATCGCTCCCCGAATCAGCGCAGTAGTTTCAAGGCAATGAACACCCTGGCCCCGACGAGGTCCGCCGGCCGCAGCCTCGGCCTGCTGGTGCTCGTCCTGTGCCTCCTCGGGACGATCGCGGTCCTCGTTTGGCCCCTGATTCTGGCGCCGCTCCAGGACCTTTGCGTCGCCTCGAACACGGTTGCGGCGAATCGTTGCCTGACGGCGCCGAACAAGCTCCTGGCTGCCATTTCCGCGATCGCGGCATTCCCTGCAATCCTGATTCTCGAACGGCTATGGCCGGCCGACAGGTCGCAGGACAGTTGGTCCCCCGGGTTCCTGGTCGACTTCATCTGGTTCTGCCTCGCGCCCGTGTTCTTTGTCGTGCTGATCATCCCAATCGAGGACGGCCTGCGCTGGATCTACGGAAGCTTCCTGGGCCTGGGCAAGTTCGTCCTGATCGACAGCCTGCCCATCGCATTGCAGATAATGATCGTTGCGCTGCTCTCCGACTTTCTGTCGTGGGTCGCGCACGTCGTGAGGCACAAGTCGTCCTTCGTGTGGGAATTCCACAAGGTCCATCACGCGCAGAAACAGCTGAACTACTTCTCGACTGCCCGGGTCCACCCCATCGACGAATTGGCGATCGTCGTGGTCAGGTTCCTGCCGTTCGCAATGCTCGACGCGAACGTGGCCGTGCCCGCATTCGCAGTATGGAGGAGTGTCGCCCGCGTCTATGCGATGTACACGCACTCGAACATCCGGACGAACATGGGGCCGTTGAAGTACATCCTCGTCACGCCGCAGTCGCACCGCATTCATCATTCGACCCTGCCCGAGCATCGCGACAAGAACTTCGCCAACATTTTTTCAATCTGGGATTTCATGTTCGGGACCCAAGTTCTCGATTTCGAGGCATATCCGGACACCGGAGTCGAGGACAAGAACTTCCCGCATCCGAAGCGCGGCTCTTCGCTTCGCGAGCTCCTGGGCTCGTACGTCAGGATGTTCGTCTATCCGATCCGGTCGCTGCTGAAGTAGCCCTGCGGCCGAGCAGCTTCGCCAGCGCCTGCAGGTCGTCCTCGAAGTACCCTTCCAGGAATCGCCTCGACGCCGCATCGAGCGTCGGCTTGGCGCCGGTGTTCAGCCGCTGCAGCACGTCGCGAATCCTCGTGGTGACGGAAAGCGGCAGCATGCGACGCGCAAGCGCGGTCACGGGGTTCGAATTGGCGAAGAGCCCGGCAACCAGCCGCGATCGCGGCAGGCCGGACCGGTTGTAGGTCGACTCGACGTCGATGGCAGCGTCAGGATCGACTCCCAGGAACGCGAAGATTTCGCTCATCGTTTCGCGCGGCCGGGCACTGAATTCGTCGAAAAATACCGGCTTGACGCGCACGGACCCGAAGGCATCCATGAAGGTCTGCGTGCGGTTCGTGAACAGGGAGCTCCCGGCGTATCGCCAGATCGCCGAGTACCCTTTGCGGGTGCGCTCCGCCTCGGCCGCCAGCGCGCGTTCGAAGTCGAGCGTCTCACGCGCATCCCGCACGAGATGCATGAATTGCGAGAAAGCCTTCTGCACGGGATCGCGGATCATGAGGATGATGCGCACGTCGCCCAGCAGGCCGCGCATGCGCTCGCACAGGTCGGAACCCGGGAGGTCGGCGTAGTAAAAGTATGACGGCGAGACGTCGCCGATCGCGGCGCGCGTGCCCGCACCGGCGTAATAACCGGCATACTCGCCTTCGGTCTTGCACAGGGTCGTGAGCTGGTATTCGTCGCCCGGGCCGGCGATGAACTGGCGCATGTACGGATAGGAAAAGTAATGAAGCTCCTTGCGCTCCGGCACGAACACGTCGGGGTGCTGCCGCAGGTAGTGATATAGCGACGTGGTCCCGCACTTGGGCGCGCCGACGACCACGAAGTTTGGCAAGCGCACCGACATCAGGTACCCGCGAAAGTTGGCGTCCCCACGGGGATTCGAACCCCGGTCGCCGCCGTGAAAGGGCGGTGTCCTAGGCCTCTAGACGATGGGGACCCGGGATAGTGGTGGAGCCAGACGGGATCGAACCGTCGACCTCTTGCATGCCATGCAAGCGCTCTCCCAGCTGAGCTATGGCCCCTTCCAGAGGGGGCGAATTCTCCCGTTCTCCCCGGGGGGTGTCAATCGCCCGCTCGGGCACTCGCGGAGCGGGCCCGGCGCGGGGTTTCCGGGGCCAGCATTGCGGCGAATTCGCTCTGCGCGACGGCCTCCGCCAGCGCGTCGTAGTTCTCACGCACGCTCACGCGCTGCATTCGCATCTGCTTCGGCCGCCGCAAGATAGATCTCAGCAAGGTACTCGCCGGTCAGAACATGACCTGCGACCTGGGGTTCTTCGAACTCCCATGTGACCGGAATAGACCGATGAGAGTTGGCGTCCATAAGCCACTCCTGGACCAGCTCGTGAGCGCAAGCCATCGGCGGATTAATAATCCCCAGACCGAACGTGCCTAAGTGCGCGAAGCGACAACAAAAATCCCTTCCGCCGCTTCCAATAAAATCCGCCCGTTTTGCGCGTAAGGTGCTGCTTTCCCGTGTTGTGCGACGACACTAGTTGCCATCGTTGAGGCGGGGCTCCGTCAGTCCCTTATCGACCAGGATCCTGCGAATACTGCCGAGACTGGTCAGGGCTGTCACTTCGCTGGCTTCGAAGCGAACGCCGAACTCCCTCTCGATCGTCATGATTAGCTCGATGTGCTTGAGGCTGTCCCAGGCTTGGATGGTTCTGGGGCTGATGTCATCGCTGATGTCCGCGACTGGGATCTGGAGCAGCTTCGCAACGACCTGGTTGAGGGATGCCATGATGAGTTTCCATGTCGGAGGGATCACGTGTTCTTGAATACTACGTCGCTTACATCGTCGGGCCAGCGGTCGCGGTCGAAGCCATGTTGGGTGAAGGCGGCAAGGACCCACCGCTCTATACCCAGACCGACGCACGCCGTTGTCGCCGCTTCTTCCGCTTCCGTCCTGATATCGAATCGATCGCCAAAGAACCGGCCATGCATGTTGATCGAGCCGGCGGCTGTAGTCCTGGCTCTGCCGTCTCCATGCGGCGCGACAGTCAGACGGATCTCGTGCTTGGCTTCCATTGACCGTTGCCAGAACGCTTTCGCGGCGGCAACGGTGGCAAAGAAGGGGTCTGTTGCGGTCTGTATGCTGCACTCCAGGTCCAACGCATGACAGAGCGAGGCAACCGTGTCCACAGAGCGCGCTCTGGCATCGCTGACTGATTGCTCGCTTCCGACCAGAACCAGCTCGCGGACATTGAACTCCCAGAGCCGATCGAGCCCCACGAGGTTCTTCGATTCGTAGCGAAAGACACGCCCCAGCCAGGTGAGCGCCATGCCCTTCTCGCTGATCACCCGGTCGCCCAGGGTTGGATAGCACGGCAGGCAGGCAGCCGGATTCAGGCATAGATGGGGCATTGTCAGGCTGCTCGTGGGAAGCGTAGTCAAATCGCCGGTGACTCCCTCGTGCCGCCTGAACGACTCGATGGCGTCGAAATCGTCGATGAGGTGGGTGACCATGGTGACATTGTTCGGATGCGAATCGAAATACCCGCATTTCGCCAGTGTCGTCGCCGGAACGAAGGCCGGGAAGCTCCGTTCCTCGGCCGCGAATTGTCGGTCGTACAGGTCGGCGGCCATCGAGTCGATGAGCCTGGCAAGGCGTAACGGCGGACCGGCGAAAGCAATGTGACCGGGCCCGATCTCGAACAGCCAGCCCCGGTCCTTGAATGTTCCCAGGACGTCAACCGCGAGCGGGCCATCGTCGTTACGCTCGGTGCGCCGGATGGTCTTGGTCTCGACATTGCGCTGATTGGTCAGCATGACGTGCAGGAATCGTTCGACTTTGCTCGCTACCTGCGACCGGTCGGCGTGAGGAGCGATATCGACCAATACCACATTGCGCTCTGCGTCCACGACGAAGCGCTCGATTGCCGGCGACACAAAGGCCGATTCCTTGATGAGCTCATCCTCGAATTCGGCGCTTAACCGCTCGGGGAGAGCGAATTCCAGTCTCGTCTCCATCAAAAGCCCCTGCGCAATTGGCACGCTCAATACTGATAATAGATGAAGGGCGACCCGGCGGCGCCCAAGGAGATGGCGCCCGCAAGCAGCAGCGCGCCGGCCGCGGTCCAGATAGGTGTCGGCCGCCACGCCAGCCAATCGGGCCACCGCCTGCCACTTTCGGGAACGGCATCGCAGCTGAGGTCTACACGGCGCATCAATTCCTGGCTATTCGGTGCCAAGAGGCTGATCAGAAGCAGCAAGGCCAGCTTAGGCAGCGCGCTAATTGGCACTATATCGAAGGTCGTACCGTTACCGAAGCCGAACATCGCTTTGAGCATCACCCATGCGCTCTCCATTGAAGGAGATCTGAAGAACACCAGACTGACCACGAACACAAGGAGGGTCAGTGCCCAGCAGACCGGCGCTGGCAGCGCCGGGGCACCGGCCTGACGCCACGCATGGTTGATAGTCAATGCGACGCCATGGATCGCGCCGAACACCACGAACATCCAGCCCGCTTCATGCCAGAGGCCTGCAATCGTGAAAGTGAGGATCATCGGATAAGCAGTTGCCACAGCGAATCGCTTCCATGCGCCATCGCCGGCCCCGAGGCTCCTGCGGGTCATCGACATCGCGACAGGCGTGTAGATGTAGTTGGTGAAAAAGCGAGTCATGGTCATGTGCCAACGACGCCAGAATTCAATGATGCTCGTGGCCTTGAGGGGTGAATTGAAATTGAACGGCAGCCTGATTCCGAACATGAAGCCGAGCGCCAGCGCCATATCGGAGTACCCCGAAAAATCGAAATACAACCGGAGCGTATAGGCAAAGGCGCCGAGCCAGGCGTCGAGAGCGCTGATCGCGGCATCGCCTTGTGCCGCGACACGGAACGCCGCACTGGCATATACCGCGACACCGTCGGCCAGGACCAGTTTCTTGAACAGACCGATGGAGAAAAAGACAAGCCCGATCACAATTCGATCGATGTTGAAACGGGGCGGCTCCTTCTCGAGTTGCGAGAAGATCTCATGCTGGAGGACGATTGGGCCGGCCGTGACGTACGGGAAGAAAGTTGCGAACAGCAGGTACTTGGCAAACGGCGGCTGCCCCGCCTGGCCGTTCTTCACATCGATCAGATATCCGATCTGGATGAACGTGTAGAAGGATATGCCGATGGGAAACAGGAGGTCGATGAAGGAGAACTCGCTGCCGGCAAGCACATTGAGGTTATAGATAAAAAAATTCGCGTACTTGAAGCTGCCAAGAATGGCAAGGTTGCAAACGATGCCGAGGCCGAGGATCCATGAAGCGAGCCGTCCGTGCTTCGCATGACGCGCCGCCCCGATGCAGCGTCCGATGAAAAAGTTTATTACGACTGAAGCAAGAAGCAGGAGCAGCATTCCGGGATCCCAGAGGCCATAAAAGGCGATGGATGCGCCTGCCAGCCAGGCCAATGCCCCATGTTGGCCGCCATAACGCGACGTCAGCCAGAAGCCCGCGAGGGTGATCGGAAGGAAGATGAAAATAAATTCTGTGGTGTAGAAAAGCATCATGACTTCCCGAGACGTCGCCTGCGTACACCGTCTATCCGACAGCGCCCCTCAGTATCCAGGTGTGATCAGTCGGCGTGACTTCCGGCTAGGGAAATCTGTTTGAACACCTGCTTCAGGCACGCGTGTGTCGGGTGGTGGCTATCGTGGAACTGTTCCGCGGTACATCCGACCTCATGCGGATCAAAGCTCCCCACGACCGCAATGCCATATTTCTCGCCGAACCGCTTGGCGATCGAATCGACCTCATGAAGTGTCTTGCCGAACGGCAATTGGTGCGCGACGTCGTAATATTCGGGATTGAAGGGCGCAAGTACGAGGACCACATTGACTCCGCTGGTCTTCAAATGGGCAATGAACTTGTCGGTCGCCTCCACCAGGGCAGGGTCGACCTGTGGCTCATTTTCGTCGATCTGGGGTAACTGGCTCAATTGCTCCAAAGAGGCCTCGTGGGCATTGGTCGGTGTGAATCTGGCTTGACTGGCCTTGGACCACACCAACGACCCGTCAGCAACAATGACGTCCAGCGATTCGGTCTCGTTCAAATCAGTCGGCCCGGCCATCTCGGCGCGGCGAAGGTGCAAGACGAACTCGCGCTTGAGCTCCCGAAGCGAAATCAACGCTTGCCAATCTTTCGTTCTGAGCATCTCGAACCAGAAGTGAGGCTCGATCTGCAGCTTGTCAGCCATTGCACGATACTCAGGTGCCCATTCGAGCCACTCCGTGAATTTACGGCGGTCGAGTGGCTGAAAGGCCAGGTGCCCGATACTCAGGATCAGCGTATCCGGCATGCGCCCGGAGTCTTCGAGCAGGTACGTGAGGGCGAAGATATCTTCGACAAAATCGGCATGCACGTGGGCATTGTAGAAGCTCTTGCCTTGCACCAGATCGGCCGAGGCCTCCTGCCAGTCACTTCCGCCGCCGAGCAGTACGTCGGGCGTCGTTGTCATGATCCGAATGTGCTCCCGGCGTAACGCCCTCCAGTTGATGTTGGGATCGTATATCGCGTAATTGCCGCCAGCGTTCAGACGCGAAGCAATAGTCCGCAGATGCGACGAACTGTAGATCATCGGGTTAAGGAGATAATTGGTTCCTGCCACCGCGAGCAGAGCGAGCAGGGCCACAGCCACGAATATCAGCAGCAAAAGCTTGTTCGAAACGACCTGCTGGATTGGTCGGTCAGACGCAGTCTGCAAGAACAGCACCCACTTTGGGATGTGTGGTTGGTCGAGTCCCGCCAGCAAACTCCGCGTGCAGTGCGTTCGGTATTGCGACGTAAACGAAGCGATGTCCGGATCCTCCGCGCATAGGCCTGCACACCCTTCGTCGCGGCGGTGGTAACCATCGACACCCACTGTCGGGGGATTGTCGCGGCAGCCTACGTAGCCTCGGTATTGCAATGGAAGGGCTGGCCGAGTTTTCTAGAGGTAACATGGCATTTTCTAGGTTGTTAATTGGAAATAAGGCAGAGTGCATCGGGCCAAGACAAGACCGCAAGGAAAAGTAATGCCGCGAAAACCGACGTCGAAGACACCGAACCTGGCGGTCAGAACCAGGGCGAGAGGTGGCGGCAGGCCGCGGAAGTTTCGCGAGCCGAGCCGATCGGTGACTTTCACGTTGCCGCAGCGGACGTTGAACTCGTTGCGATGGATCGACGCGGATCGCGCCAAAGCGATCGTCAAGGCCGTGGACGACGCCGTCAGCCATTGGAAGGACGCGGAACCGCAAATCGCCGTTCTCGAGATGGCGCCGGGAACGGGTCTCGTCGTCGTGCCCGCGCACCAGTCGCTGAACACCGTCGCGTGGATCAAAATGATCCAAATCGCGCCTGCTCGTTATCTGCTTGCCGTCGAACCGGGAACGCCAATCGAGAGAATCGAGGTCTCGCTCATGGACTTGATCGACGAGGCCAACCGATCGGCGCCGCACGAAGTGCCCGTGCTCGAGATGCTGCGGGCGACCCTAAGCAGGCTGCGGCGTGAGGACAGAATGTCCAGGGCGGAGGTCCTGCTCATAGACATTGGTCAATAGGACGGACGCCGCTCGCGCAGCCGGCGATTGCCATGATCGGTGGCGCACGCGGCCGTGCGGCGCGCACGCTGGCCATGGCCTCGCATCCCTGCGATGGATTGAGCCGCTCACGCTACGCTGCCTCGCGCGGCTATGCGGTGAAAGCCGTCTTTCACCACGACGTGTCGGGCGGCGGAGATTTCATGGGCCGACCCGTCATGGTCGAGATGCTGCGCTTCCTGAGTCGCCACGCGCGTGAAAACTACCTCGTCATATTCGGTGATTTGAAGCGCTTCGCGCGCGATACAAAGTTCCATCTGATCTTGCGCGAGCGACTGGCTGCGTACAACGCGACCCTCGAGTGCCTCAATTTTGAGTTCGAGGATACGCCCGAAGACAAATTCATCGAGACCATCATTGCCGCCCAAGGCGAGCTCGAACGCCTGCCAGGATGCGCTCGAAGGAATTGCCAGCGGGCGGTTTCAGGTCCAGGCAGAGGTCCAACGGTTCTTGGAGTCGCGGCCGGAGTCCCCGAAATCCGGCACCGCGACAGTCCGATTTCAGCGCGTGACGGACTTGCTGACCCGCCCGGTTGATGCCGGCTTTGTCGAAGCGTCGTGCTGGGGCGTGACGCTGCGCAAGGGCCAACACGAACCGCTCATCGGCGCCGAAACCTACCAGACAACTCAGGAGCGACTTGCCGGGGGCGCCCGAGTGCCCGCGCGCAAGGACATCGCCGTCGATTTCCCGCTGCGCGGGTTCGTCCTTTGTGGACATTGCGGCGGCCCGCTGACTGCCTGCTGGTCAGTCGGTCGATGGAAAAATCGGTTTCCTTACTACCTGTGCGCTCGCAAGGGTTGCGTGAGCCATCGGGAGTCCGTTTGGCGATCAAGTTCTGGAAGGCGAGTTCGGCGAGCTGCCGGAGCGTCTGACGCACCGTCAGAGTCTGTTTCGTGCAGCGCGAGCGATGTTCGAGGATCTTTGGAACCACCGGCTCGGTACGCTCAAGGTGTTAGCGGACATTTCCGCAGGCCAAATGAGCTACCCGACCAGGGGGTAACTGTAGTGGCGTCCCCACGGGGATTCGAACCCCGGTCGCCGCCGTGAAAGGGCGGTGTCCTAGGCCTCTAGACGATGAGGACCCGGGATAGTGGTGGAGCCAGACGGGATCGAACCGTCGACTTCTTGCATGCCATGCAAGCGCTCTCCCAGCTGAGCTATGGCCCCATTCAGAGGGGGCGCATTCTCCGGAACTCCCGCCGGGGTGTCACTTGCCGGCAAGAATGCCGGTGTGCCGGACGTTCAGGGGTCTTCGGTCAACAGCAGGTCGGCAAACTCGCTGCTCGCGACGGCATACGCCAGTTCGTCGTAGTTTTCGACCATGTCGCGCAGCGACGCCGGGTTGAGCTTGACGATCCCGGATTGCATCGGATGCCTGGGAACTCCCAGAAAGTCGCAGATCCGCCACGCAGTGTCGGTGCGAAGGGAGGGGCCGTCGAACAGCGACTCGTACGTTACCGACAATCGCGGATGCAGCGCGAAAAGCGCGTCGTAAAACGCGAAATGCGCGCTGGCCTTCCGCATGGCCACTATTGCCTTGGCAGGATCGACGCGGATCCACACGGGGGCGACCGGGCCGGTTGCCTGGAGGATCCTGCGTTTTTGCATCAACAGGGTCGAAACATGGGCCTTGAGCAGGTTTTGCCGCGAAAGCTCGATGATCCGGATCTCGGGGTGATTCACGAGGTACTCGAGCACAAACGGGCGCGCGAGCTGGTTGTGCATGGCCTTGAAACAGCGCACACCTTCCCTGCTGCGGCCGTAAAACTGCTCCAGCCGGAATGCGGGCAGCCAGGCGCCCCTTAGCGCGATACGTGCGAACTTGACGAAATGCCGGAACGGGCCGCGCGGCGGCGGAATGGGCGAATCCGGCTGGCCATTCAGGATCTCGCCGGCACAATGAATATCGGGATGGGAAGACAGGCATTCAGCCAGGAACGTAGAACCTGTCCGCTGGGTGGTCAGGATCACGGCACGGGTGGGGGCTAGCTGAGGGCGGAGGTTATCCTGGCGCTCCGCCCCGGATACTCGAGTTGCAAGCCGCTCGGCGTCGCGGCCTGGGGTCAGCCGGCGAGCAGCGTCGATTCCTGCACCTCGAAATTCTCGAAATTTGGCCATGGCAGGCGACGGCCCAGGAGGCCTTGCGTTCTGCGCACGTCATTCTGGTAATAGTCGATCAGAAATTTTCGGGCTCGCGGGTCCATCGGCGGCTTGGGCACCTCCTTGACTAGCAGCGCATTCCGGATGAATTTCCGCACGCGAAGCGGAATCAGCGCTTCCGAAGCCCTGGAGAGCTGTCGATTGCCGAAGACGAAGCGCACGACAGAACCACGCGCTTCGCCGTAACGCCGCTGCGGTGGCGCGTCAAAGCCGTTGAGGACTGATTGGAGCCCGAGAAACGCACTGATGGAGCGCAGCGTTCGCACGGCGTCCCGCGACCACTCCTCCAGCACGAGCACCTTGAAGCTCTGGTTGCCAAATTCACGGCGGTAACGCTCGATCTGCCGACTGTAGAGGCCGATGGAAGGGTCGAGAACGGCCAGATTCCGGTTGTCTGATTGCAGCAGGCCGCGCTCGATCTCTTCGCTGAAGCTGCCCATGTTGGCCATGTTGTTGCGCATCATCAGGTAGTGCGAGTACAGGCGCTCGACCGGATCGCGCAGGCTGACGATGACTCTCGCGTCAGGTGACTTGCGCTTGATTTCCGTCGGGGCCTCCGGATCTTGCAGGTAGAAGGGCGTGGCTTCGCCGACGAACCTTGAGCCGTTGGCCGCGCTGAATAGATTCAGATACTCGCCTTCATCCCGGATGGGCTTGACCATCGGATGATGATTTCCGATGACGCGGCGCGAGAAGAAGTTTGGCTCCTTGATACGCGACATGAAGATGCCGGGGATCGAGGGGAGCCACACATGCAACGAGGTCGTTCCGCATCGCGGAGCGCCGGCTATGAAGAGATTCGGCCATCGGGTCATCGGAGCTCCTTCCGTGGAACACACGCATCCATGCTGGCTCCACCAGCCACGATCATTTAGCACCGCTGACGCGCCCGAAGCAGGCGGGGAGAGTCTCCGGCAAGCGACAAGAAAGTACGCCTGCGTCGGAGAACTCCGACGTGAACCGCGATTTGTCCTACAGGGACGGAATCAGGCTGAAAAGCGGCTTGCCCACGAAACGACCCGGTGGTTCGAGCCCCAGCCACCGATAGACCGAAGGGACAATGGCATTGATGTCATGCAGTGCCGGATCCGTCCGGCGCGAGAGGCCCGGCCCGAAGGCCACGAACCAACCCTCGGTCGCGTGATTGCCGGAGCGTCCCGAATCAAACGGCTCCCCGGCCGGCCAGCGGGCAATCTCCTGCCCATTCAGGCGCAGGCCCGCCGTGTCGCTCGCCTTGATTGGATGCCAGTTAAGCAACAAGTCGGGCAGATAGCGTCGGAATCGGTCCGCCCCTGCGACCAGGTCGTTGACCCTTTCGATCGTCGCCACGATCGAACGGCCGTCCAGATCCTCGATCCGCGAGAACGTTTCGATGAGCATGTCTTCGACTGAATTCGCCTGCTCGCCCGAAGACACGATTCCGCGCGCTTCCCGACCGAGAAGGTTGAGCCGCAGGAAGCCGGCCAGGTCGCTTGGGAGGACGAACCAGGCTGTTTGTTGCCAGTCGTACATCCGCGCAGACGTAAACTCCAGCACCCGGTTACCGAGACGCTCAGGCAAGAAATCCAAAGCACGTTGCATGGCGCCGGTCGGAACCCTGCGTCTCAAGCTCTGCAGGAGCGTGGCTCGAGCCGAGCGATTCCCCGCATCGGAAAGCATGCCTGCGAAGGACTGCAGCCGCTCGGACCAGCCGTTATTCGACTCCATGCCGTGCAGCGAAAAAACCAGGACTCGCGCACCCGCTGGCGCGTGCTCAATCAGTTGCCCGACCGCACGATCTGCGGCCTTGTAAATTTCGTCGAGAGCGGTTTCGAGCAGCCGGACCTCGTCGCGGTTCGCTCCACGAAGCTCAACCTGGCTTGTATCCCACAGGTAGTGCCCTCCCCGGTGCAATCCACCCAGGATCATGACGAAGACGTCAAAAGGACCGCGGCGCATCAACCCACGAACGAGCTCGCCCGCCTGCCTGGTGGCAGCAAGCAACTGGCGGCGCAGTGCCAGCAAGCTTGCAGGGGTTTGCCGCCCGTAACTTTCCGGCCCGAGAAGAGGCGCGCCGTGGTCGCGGGTCAATTCCTTCCACAATCCGGACGGCTCCGACCATCGATCGAACAGGTCGTGTACCTGCCAACCCTGAATCGCCACGCCGTGCCGCAGCGGAAGCTTGGGGGCCTGTGGAACGTCGACTACGCAGACCTTCAGGCCTCGCCGGTCCAGATCGCACCAGAAGGGTTCGGGATCACCGCGAGTAGCGGTAATCCGTTCGAGGCACATGCGGTCCGGATTCCACTGCTTCGAAAAATACCGTGAGCCCGTGTGACCTCCTTCAAACCATTTTGGCCAGATCATGGCTGACAAGCCGGTGGGCACCGAACTGACTCGGCCGCGCGCGCCTCGACCGAGAATCTCCGCGAGGTAAGGCATATCCCCGCACGCTGCGAGCCGCTCGATCCGACTGAGATCGGCAGCATCCAGACCAATCAGCCAAACCGGTCGCGAAGTCATGAACCTGACTTTACGCCGACCGACGACTATGCGGCCCGAGATCGTCTGAGCGCGTTAGTTCTTGTATAGCCGGGTCTTGGGCACGACGACGTAGCCGGTCTGCCCCGGCCGCTTCCAGCGCAGTCGCGCGACCGCGGCGCCGGTGTTGTCGTAAAACTCCATCTTGATCGTGTAGCGCTGGTCCGCGGTCAAGGTGATGGTCGGACTGTTGTTGTTGGTGGTCGCGTGATTGGTCCAGTTGTTGATCACCAGCACGCCATTCACCCACAGGCGGACACCATCGTTCGAGGCCGTTTGGAACTGGAATGTTCCCGTCGAAGGCGCCTCGACCTTGCCGGTCCAGCGCACCGAGAACCCCTCTTGGTTGACCCCCGCGCCGGGCGCGTTGGTGCCCCAGTCAAAGTTGACGGCTTCAATGCGCTGAAGTACTCGCGTCCCAGAAAGGGTCTTGTTGTTGAAATAGGATCCGGTGAGCCCGGTTCCCGTATTTGTCGTAGGCGGTGGCGGCGGCGGCGGCGGCTCCCCTGGCGCCGTCGTTTCCTGATTGCCGATCTGCGAAACGTAGGCAACCAGATTCGTGAGTTCCGCGTCGGTGATCGTAAAGCCGCTGTGGGCCCGGATTGCATCCGCAAGCGTCGCTGCGGATCCGAGATGCAGATACGGCGCAGTCGCCCAGACGTCACGAAGCGTCGGGATGTCGATGCCGGATAGGGTGCCCGTCAGCCGCTTGCCGCTGTCGGCCGTGATCGTGCCAATGTCCTGCGGGTTGTTGTTGCCGCTGTTGGTGAATGCGGTGCCGCCATGACAACTGCTGCAATTCTTGGCGATGAAGACATCACGGCCAGCGGTCGCGGCCGTGGTCAGGCTGCCGTCGGCGTTCCGGTACGGGCTCGACGCAAAGGCATTGAGTGATGCCACATAGGCTGCAAGCGCATCCAGATCGTTGCTGACCCCCGCTTTAGGATCGCCCAAGGGCTGGCTGCGCGTTCCCGTGTTGAACTGGGCATTCGTCATCAGGCCGGTACCGCCCGCGAGCGCCCGTATCTGCCCCTCGAAGTCCTGCACCTCATTGAAGTTATTGCTCCAGTGCAGCATCCCCTGCGCACCCGCACGGCCGCGCAGGCTCACGGAATTTCTCAAGCCTTCGCCAAAACCGGTCAGGTCCCAGACCCGGCCGTCATGACTGCCGTCGTTGTGGCAGGAAGCGCAACTGATGTATCCGTCACGGGCCAGGCGCGTGTCCTTCGCGTCATAAAAGAGGCGCTTGCCCTGCAACACCTGTGCGCTCAGCCTGTCGGTATTGATCGTCGATCGCGTGGCGACCAGCGGCACGTCGGCATTGCCTTCGTCGAGCAACGTGGCGATGTCGAATACGCTGATCGTCCGGTCCATGAAGCTACTGACGTACAGGGTGCGACCATCGACGGACAGCGCCAGTCCTTGCGGCGCGCGACCGGTATCGATTCGGAAAATCTCCCAGCCGCCATGAGCATCCACCACCGCGACCTCGCGGCTGGTTTCGAGAGCGACGAACATGTAGACCCCGAGCCGGTCGTGAAGGATGGCACTGGCTACTCCGGAGTCGTCATGGTCGATGCGCGCTGCGTAAGACTCGGTGTTGGTACCGAGATCCAGACGAGAACTGATTGCGCGGACGGTATTCTCAAAGTTCAATCCGGAGCCGTCGCGCAGCATGCCGCGTTTGACGTTGTCCTGCTTGGACGGAACCCAGGCGGACTCGCCATCCGGTGAAATGGCCACTGCGCCGAGGTAATTCGGAATGCCGCGACCCTGGGTTTCGAAATCGGGCTTGTCGCTGTGTCGCAGCGTGATGACGTCCTGCAGCGACATTGCGGGCCCATTGACGACCACGATCTCCGCGCCGACGCCAGCAGACGTCTGCACGGTTCCCGTGCTTTCGCCAGGCAGGAGCGGCGTGATGAATCGCGATACGTAGACGAGGCCGCCGTCACCCGTCACGGAGATGTGGCGAGGATTAGGACCGATACCAAGGCTGTCAAGAATCGTGCCGTCGCCCGCATCGAGCTTCAGCAGCCTCCCGGTTCCTTCCAGCGCAACGTACATGACTCCGCCCGTTGGCGCCGCGGCAATGCCGTAGGGCTGCGAGGCAAATGGCAGGTTAATCGTGCGAATCACCGTCAAGTCCGCGGGATCGATGACGCTGATGCTCGCACTCAGCTTATTGGTGACCCAGACCTCGCCATTCGGCGCGATGGCCACGGCCCGCGGCGCGCTGCCAACCGGGATCTCTGCGACCCTCGTGTTCGTCGACGTCTCAAAAACGCTGACCGAGTCGTTGTCCTGGTTCACGACCCACAGCCGGTCGCCGGCCGACGTACGATTCTCGACGGCGAGATTGCCGGAAGCTGCCGGCCGGTTCGCGGTCAGCGGCAGGTGAACGGTCACCACCACCGTCGTAACTTGAGGAATTCCACCGGAATCGATGGCCGTAACAGTCACATAGTAGATGCCGGGGTTCTCGAACACATGGTTGATCGCCGGCGAGCTAGTGTATTCCGTCTCCGGCGTGCCGTCGTCAAAGTCCCACTTGTACTGGAGATCCGTCCCGCCAGTGGCACTGGCCTCAAACGTTAGCTGGGAACCCGCAAGCACGGGTGCCGGAGTCGGGGGTGGATGCAGGGTGAATGAGGACGCTTCCTGACTGACGGTCACAAGGAAACTTTCACTATCTGCGTTGACGCCGTCGCTTGCCGTCGCAACGACACTGAAGACGCCCACCGTAGTCGGAACGCCGGAGATCTCGCCAGTCACCGCGTCAACCGCAAGGCCGGGCGGCAAACCCGTCGCGCCAAACCCGAGCGTGTCGCCATTGGGATCTGTAGCGGTAAGTTGGAGTGTCACCGTCGCTCCTACCTGCGCCGCCTGATCGCCCGGATCGTCCAGGTCAGGAGTCACGTCCTCATTCGGCGCTCCAGCCACGCCGATCCTTGCAATATGGCCGATCGACGGAGTGCCCGTCTGATTGATGACGAACAAAAGGTAGTAGCCAGGGGGAGCATCGGCGGCACGCGTCGGCGCTTGTACCGTCAGCCTCGCGGCGCTTTGCTGAAAGGACAGCTCGACGAAGCGCTGATCCAAATTGAAGCTGTGAGTGACGGAACCGGTCTTGACCAGGGCGACACGCTGAATGGCTTGCGATTCATTCAGGTCCACCACAAAAGTCTGGCCAATGTCGATGAATGTCGGGGCCGATTCCAGGCTTGGGCGGGCCGCCCATCCGCCGCTTCCGTTGAACAAGTAGGGCGGATAGTAGATTTCGACATTTTCATTGAACTGCGGGCCTGGCTGTCCTCCGCCCGCCACCAGAACGCTGGCATCAGGCAGCAGTAATGCCGTGGAGTGATACAACCTTGCGCGATCGCTGTTCGCGCCGCGGGTCCACTGGCCGGTGTTTGGGTTCCAAATCTCCGCGCTGTAATTGACGCCAGTCATCTCGTTCTTGACCGTACTGCCGCCAACTGCGAGGACCTTGCCGTCGGCGAGAATCGTTGCGAGGACATGCCTGCGTTGGGATGACAAGGACTGTGTGGCCGTTACGATCGGCATCGCGCCAGTGACGTCAATCACCCGTGCTCCATTCGAACTTCCACCGAACTGAAGGATTCGACCGGGACGGAACATTGCAGTGCTGGAATCCTGGCCAAGCGGACCGGAAAAGGTCCCAACTCGCGTCAAGGTTCCGTTGCCATCGGTCTCAACGAAGTACATCTTGCCGGTGCTGTCATAGCCGAATATTCGACCGTCCGGAGCCACGAAATTGCGTGGGTATTGAGATTGAAGAAAGCTGGTGTCAACCCCCGACAACAAACGAAAAGCCCCATCCGAATCGCGAATCTCGGGGTGGTCCGTGCCGCCGGTGCCGCCCTGGATGTAGGTGTCACCGCTTAAAAGGGTCGTGACCGAGGAGTAGTAACGTCCCCGGTTCAATTCATCGTAACGGGTGAGCGTGTCGTTTCCGTAGTCAAACACCCTGCTCGCGGCACTGGGAGTCTCTACGGGGGCCCCGCCGGCGATGAGTACGCCGGCCCCGCCTGGCAAAACCAGTTGCGAGCTGCAGAAAAGACTCGCCCCAGTGGAATTTTGCAGCGTCACATGTCCGGCATTCAGTCCGGCGGGCGGTTCCCAAACGTCGTAGCGGCCCTGGTTGCCAAAGGTCAACACACGGCCATCGGGCATCAGGACCGCGTGGATGCCAATCATCGGCCAGGGTGCGACGGGCGACCATGCGCCCTGCGTATTGTTGGCGGCGACCGGAAGCGGCAGAGCAAGTGCGGCAAAGACGACGCAAAAAAGCGTCCGAATTCCAGTATTTGTCGTGCGGTGGGCGCCGCTTTTGCGCACAGAGAATCCCCTCGTCTGCATCGCAGATTGACAACTGGCGTCGCCCGCACCAGTTGCATTTCATTTTTCGAGCGACTATACGCCGCAACCGCTCGGCTATCACAAGCGCTAATTCAATAATTTTTTCTCGCGCAGTTTTGCGCGGGGCACTGGTTCGTCCCACAGACCGATTAAGTTAAGTCGCGCAGAGCGCTCGCGAGCATTCGCTCAAACTGCAAGCCGAACGTTTTCCGATGATTGGACGCACTTTCTAACCGACGAGTTACAGTCGTTCCGGAAAACCTGTTGACACAGCCAGGAGTGTTGCGCGCGGTCAAAAGTACCCTGACAAAATTACGCCAAGGTGTTCGCAGACCAGAAACCAGGCGCCAAACAAATCAGCGACCAGTTCTGGCGGGTCAACATCGTGCGGTACGACCTAGCCTTCCTTCGATCACGAGCCAGGGCGACTGGAAAGCACCGAAGATTCCTTTGCCGCTAGACCGTCACCAATGACTGCGGTATGGACTGTCACCAATGTGACCGGAATAGACCCCCCGGTCGCCGACGTGAAAGGGCGGTGTCCTAGGCCTCTAGACGATGGGGACCCTGGGAAGGGCGACAGGCAGCTATCAGCCGGCTGATACGCCTGCGTTCCCGTGGTCAGAAGCGCGCCGTAACAACCCGGAGTTCGCGGCGCCGGGCGCCGTCAACACAGACTGTTGCGCTTGCGCCAACTTTGCCGCGATTTGCGAGGGCGAGGCGCCCGTGAGGCGCCTGAACAGGCGTGCAAAATGCGAGCCGTCGTTGAAGCCGACGGAATATGCTATGCCCGTGATGGACACCCTGCCCTCCGCCAACATGCGGCGCGCTTCGGTGATGCGCACGCGCACCAGATAATCTCGGAACGTGGTTCCGAATGCCTTCCGGAAATTTCGGCTGAAGTCGAAACGCGACAGGCCGCATGCCTTGGCCGCGGCGCTTGCCGATATCCGTTCATGATAATGCTGCGTCACGTAATGCAGTGCGGGCTGCAGTCGTGCGACGTTTGCAGGGATCGGCTGAACCGGCAGGTCGCTCGGGACGGCCGCGCGAAGCAACTGAGCCGTTCGAGGGGGCGACCCGCGAATGCCCAGGTTCGCGAGCGCGTTCAGGTTCTCCGCCATCTCCGCGGGCGCAATCGGCTTCACCAGGTAATTCCACACGCGCGCGCGAAAAGCCCATACCGCGAGGGATTCCGAGTGCTCGAGCGTCAGCATCAATATAGGCAGTCGTGGATACGCCTGCTTGATCGCCTGCAATGATTGCAAACAGCGCTGGTCCGGGTAGTCAAAATCGAAGCACAGCGCATGCGGCTTGAGGCGTACCAGCTCAGCCGCGGCTTGCTCGGTGCCCCGTACCAGCGCGATCTCGAAGAAGCTGGCGGCCCTGACGCGCGGTTCGGCGTCCGGCAGGCCCGACGTGCAGTCGACCCAAAGCAGTAGCGGCTTTGACAAGCATCCCCCTATCGGCGGCGGCCGCAAAACGATTGCCTATATAAGGCGCCGCGCGGCCGACTCTGTTTTATGTCTATACGTATGACGTGCCGGCCCGAGACGCACATTACCCCGGGAAATCCCGGATCAACAACGACTTGAACGTGACGCATCTCACAATACTGCAACATTGAGCCGGCCAATCCTGCTTGCGGCCCGTTGCGATGGGGTCGGATTTCCGGCGATTTCGTTGCGCAACGTTTGCCTAGCCGCCCCTGCCAGTCAGGCCACACCATTTGCTCGCCGCTCCAAGTCGGTGGCGCCCGCGATCTTCAGGGGGGATACGCAGGGCGACCGTAATCAAGCCCCCTTTTTCAACTCAATCTAGATTGGAGAAGAGAGGACCCATTCCATGTTTACGAAAAAGGCATTGTTTTCTTTCATTCGGGACGAAGAAGGCCTGACCACGGTCGAGTACGCGATCGCGGGCGGGCTTGTCGGTGCAGGCGTCATCGGCGCCTTCGCCCTGCTCGGCGACGAAGTCTTCCGCGTGATCGACGCGATCTACCAGGCGGTCAGCGCCATCGTCATCGCCTGATCGATCCACCCGGTGCAACGCGGGGTCGACGGCGGCTACGGCCGCCGTCACCCCGCTCTAGGACGACCTCGTGCAATTGACAAGCCCGGAATCGACGACACTGGCCGCTTCGGTGGCGCTGGTGATTGTCATGGCGCTGGCGGTGCGGCAGGACCTTGCGACGCATCGCATTTCGAACGTGCTCACATTCGGGGCCCTGGTCGCCGGTCTGGGATACCACACCATGGCGCAGGGGATTGAGGGTTTCATATTCGCGATCGCGGGCGCAGGAGCGGGGCTCTGCTGCCTCCTGCCTCTGTACCTTGGCCGCGGAATGGGCGCAGGCGACGTCAAGATGATGGCAGCCGCAGGCTCGTTTCTCGGGCTGACGAATGCCGTCATAGCCGCGCTACTTTCCCTCGCGATCGGCGCGGTCATCGCGATCGTCGTCGTCGCGTGGCGCGCGCTTGAAATGCGGACCGCCGCGGCCGGCGTCGAAGGCGCAATCGCCTCCGCTACGGGATTCCGGGCGGCCCTGTTGCAGGCGGGCAAGGAACGAATTCCATACGCGGCCGCGATTGCGCTCGGTGTCGTCGCCACGATGTGGTGGCGGGACATGTTCGTCCCACTTGTCCGGAGCTTCACATGAGCACGGCACCAAATGACACCGCGCAGGAGCGCGGGAACTCGGATGCCTCCAGGGTTTCGCCGGAGCTCGCGCGGCTCGCAACACTCGCGCCGCGGCCGACCACGCTTGCGCAAACGGGCTTGTCACTCACATTTCTGGCTGACCTGCTCGGCAAGCACCTCGTCACAGCCGGCACTCTCACGGCCAGCGAGCTGATCGATCGCGCGGCTCTTGCCGGCCCGATCGTCAATCAAATCCTCAATTTCATGCGTACCGAGGGGCGCGTCGAAGTGCGCTCGCGACTCGGACTCGATGCCGAGCTCCGCTACGGCCTCACGGACAAGGGTCGGCTCGAGGCAAACGACGCACTGGCCCGCGGCGGATACATCGGCCCGGCCCCGGTGCCGCTTGCCAACTACGTGGAGATAGTGCACCGGCAGTCGGTGCTTCGCCAAAAAGTAACGCGCCATGCCGTGCGTGAGGCCTTCGCCGGGATGGTCATCGCGGACGAGCTGCTGGACCGGCTGGGCCCCGCCCTCAACTCGCGGCGGGCGATCTTCCTCTACGGTCATGCCGGAACTGGCAAGACATTCACCGCGCGGCGGCTCGCCTCCGTGTTGAGCGGGCTCGTGCTCGTGCCGCACGCGGTCGCCGTGAATGAGACGGTGGTCGAGATCTACGACCCGATTTGCCACGAGCAGCTTGCGTTCAGCGATTCGCCGTCGCCAGCGCTGCTCGAATTGGGATTCGATCCGCGCTACGCACCGTGCGAGCGCCCGATCGTGCTCACCGGCGGCGAACTCTCGGCGGACATGCTGGAACTGCAGTTCGATCCGTCGACCCGGACCTATTCGGCGCCGATCCAGCTCAAGGCCAACAACGGCTTCCTGCTGGTGGACGACCTCGGCCGTCAGCGCATCCAGCCGGCCGTCCTGTTCAACCGCTGGATCGTGCCGATGGACTCGCGGCGCGACTCGCTGATGACCAGCCGCGGCCAGCATTTCGAAGTGCCGTTCGACTTGGTGCTCGTCTTTTCGACCAACCTGCGTCCGGAGCAGATCGCGGATCCGGCGTTCCTGCGGCGGCTCGGCTACAAGATCGAGCTGCTGCCGATCAAGCCCGAGGAATACAAGCAGATCTGGCAGCGCGTCTGCACCGAGAATTCGATCGGCTACGACGGCGGACTCGCGGAATACGTCGTCGAGCAGCTGCATCGACGGGGCCGCGTGCCCTTGCTGCCCTGCCATCCGCGCGACCTGCTTGGCATGGCGCTCGATCGCACAACCTATCTCGGGCGCGCGCGGCTCGATACGGAAGCGCTTCGCTGGGCCTGGGACAATTATTTCCTTCACCAGGGCGATGGTGAATTCAGCGCCTCGAATTCCAACAGGGAGTAGAAATCGATGTTCAGTCGCAGAGGCCCGATCCTGGTCACCATATCGCTGCTGCTCGCGGTGGGCGCAGCTTGGGTCGCGAACCGCTGGCTCGTCTCGCAGGCAGCATCGGGCAACGCGACTCCGAGCACTGTCTCCGTCCTGACGGCCGCCATCGACATCCCGCTCGGCACCACCATGGAGAGCCGGCATGTCGTCGCGATCCAGATGCTTACCGATACCGCGCCGGAAGCGGCGTTCAAGGATGTCGCCGCGATCGAGGGCAAGGTGGCCCTCTCTGAGGTCATGAAGGGCGAGATACTGATCGCAGCGCGGTTTGCCGATCAGGGTGGCGGCAGCGCGCTCGCCGCAGTGGTCGGAGAGAACATGCGCGCCGTCAGCGTTCGCGTGAATGACGTCGTGGGTGTGGCTGGATTCCTGCTGCCAGGAAACCGCGTCGACGTCGTCGCAGCCTATCGCGACCGCCAGGATGTGCTTTCGGAGACGGTCGTCCAGAACGTCAAGGTGCTCGCGATCGACCAGAGCGCCGCGTCCGACAAGAACGAGCCGGTCATCGTGCGCGCGGTCACGCTCGAAGTCACTCCGCAGGATGCCGAAAAGCTGATCCTCGCGGAGCAGCGCGGTTCCATCCAGCTCGCACTGCGCAATCCGCTCGATGAGAAGGTCACTGAAAAGCCCGTCGCGCCGGTCGTGGCGGTGAAGTTGAAGGCGCCGCCACCGGCGCCGGGCGTCTCGGTGATTCGCGGTACGGACATGGGCAAGGAAGTTCCGAAGGCTCAGGGCAGCCGGTAACAACAATGGGGATGCCGTAAGGGCAAGGGGGAGGAAGGGAAATGAATAACCACAACAGGGCTTCGGTCACCGGGACCGTCATTTCGGTCCTGGTGACCTTTTTGACGGTAGCGGCGTTCGCCGGCACGGCGCACGCGCAGTCGGCGGCGTTCCAGACGCTGCCGACGGGCGCGTCGATCAACATGGCGATTCCGCTGTTCAAGTCGCGGGTCGTCGTTGCGGACCAGGCGACCGGGCGCGTCGCCGTCGGCAACCCCGACGTCGCCGACATCGTCGTCATCAGTCCGACGCAGCTCTACGTGCTCGCCAAGGACATCGGCACGACCAACGTGCTGTTCTGGGGCCGGGACAACCGGCTGATCGGATCCATCAATCTCGAGGTCGTGCACGATCTCGACGGGCTCAAGGCCAAGCTCCACCAGCTCATGCCGGAAGAGCCGATCGAAATCTACTCGGCGCAGCGCTCGATCATCCTCAAGGGGCGCGCTTCGAACATCAGCGCGATGAACGCCGCGGTCCGGGTTGCGGAGGGATACCTGGCCCAGATCCAGACAGCCAAGAAGACTCAGGAGTTCGAACAGGATTCCGCTTCCCGCCGCGAGGACAAGGCGGTCGGCTCGGTCATCAACCTGATCGAGGTGGCGGGCTCCCAGCAAGTCATGCTGGAGGTCAAGGTCGCCGAGATCTCGCGCACGGAACTCCGCCGCCTCCAGGCGCGGTTCAACTCGATCGGGAAGGGCGCCAGCGGGGCCCTCGGCGGCGTGAACGGCGGCGCATCGTTTCCCGATGTTTTTATTGACTCTCCTGTGCCTGGAAGCCCCAGCACTCCCAGCTCGCCGCGCTGGCCTACGCTGCCCGGCGATATGCCGCCTTGGGGTCCGGCATTCGACGAGTTCGCGCCCAATGACATGACGATTGCGAACCAGGGTCTTTTCGGCACCTTCATCAATGACAACTTCCTGTTCAACCTCGCTGTAGACGCGGCCAAGGAAAAAGGACTCGCGAAGATTCTTGCGGAGCCGACGCTCACGACCCTGACAGGCCAGGAAGCGGAATTCCTGTCAGGCGGACAGTTTCCGATTCCGATCAGCAACGGGCTGAACGGCGTGACGGTGGAATTCAAGAAATTTGGCGTGGGCCTGAAATTCCTGCCGGTTGTGCTGTCCGACAACCGGATCAACCTGAAGGTCAACGTGAGCGTCAGCGAGCTCACGGATACCGCGAGCCTCGTGCTACAGACCCAGGGCTCCTCGCTACGGACCTTCGTGCCGTCGCTGCGCGAGCGCAGCGCGAGCGCGACCGTGGAGCTCGGCGACGGGCAGTCCATGGGTCTCGCCGGACTGCTCGACGACAACCTCCGAGAGCTCGTGACGAAGTTCCCGGGGCTGGGGGACATACCGATCATCGGCGCGCTGTTCCGCAGCAACCAGTTCCAGAAGGGCCAGACCGAGCTCGTGATCATGGTGACGCCGCGCCTCGCAAGGCCGGTTGCACCGGGCAGTGTCACGCTGCCGACCGACAAGTTCGTCGAGCCCAGCGACGCCGAGTTCTACTGGCAGGGCAAGATCGAAGGCACCGCGCCCGCCGGCGGCCATCAAACGAATTGAACGAGGACATTCCCATGATGACCAGGATCACGCTCATTTTTTTCGCGGTCGCGGGCTTCGCTGCCTGCGCCGGAACGACGAAGACCGCGACCGAGGCGGACTTTGGCAACTCGGTGGCGTCAATGATCAAGGCGCAGGCTGCGAACCCGGCAGCTGCTTCGAACCCGAGCACGGAAACGGTAACCGGCGTCGACCCGGACTACGCCGACAACGTCATCGAGGCGATGCGCGAGAGCGTGTCGAAGCCTGCCGAAGTCAAGCAGCCCATCGAAATCCGGGTGGGCGGCCAGGGAGGGACCTGACCATGAACCAGTTCGGTGGACGTCAGCGCGGAATCGTCGCCGTGATGGTCGCCATCGGCCTGCTGGGCCTGCTGGCGATGGTCGGACTGGCGCTCGACAGCGGCCACGTGATCCTCAACAAGTCGCGCCTCCAGAACACCGTCGACGCCGCGGCGCTCTCCGCCGCCAAGGTGCTCGACAAGACGAGCTCGGAGGCTCAGGCGACGGCGGCCGCGCGGAGCGTATTCGACCTCAATGCCACCAACCATCCCGAGCTTGCCAGGATCATGAGCGGTGCGGACATCACTGTGCAGTACTCCAACACGCTCAGTCCTTTCGCGCCCGGCACGGTGCCGGCCAACTATGTTCGAGTTGTGGCGGACGATTTCACGATGTGGACGAGCTTCACGTCGCTGGTCGGCATTACCGAGACTTACACCGCGGCCTCGGCGGTTGCCGGGCCGAGTGCCCCGGTCGGCCTCACGGCAGGCAACGAGGCCTGCAACCTGGTGCCCATGATGGTCTGCGCCGACATGACGCCGGGCGCGCCCGGCGACTTTGGATATGAGCAGGACAACGTGTCGTTGCTCAAGATCGGATCCAATCACACCGGGCCAATCGGGCCCGGCAATTTCCAGCTTTTCGAGCTCGGCGGAACGGGAGCCAACGTTGTCCGGCAGAACCTGGCCGGCGCGTACGAAGCGTGCATCGACCCAGGCAGCACCATCACGACCAAGCCGGGAAACAACGTCGGACCGACGGCACAAGGTCTCAATACACGCTTCGGCGATTATCAGGGCGGCGGGATGAACCAGGCGACGTTTCCGCCCGACTTCGTCACGACGGAACCCATCCGTCCCGTTGAAGAGGATGACGGAATTGTCGTGTTTGCGGATAACGGCGTCGAAGTCACCAGCGCGAATTTCCAGGAACTTGGATTTACATACGATGACTATGTGGCGCGGTCGCAAGGCGGTCCGCACGACTTTCCGGCTCCGACCGGCCGACCTGAGCGAAGGGTCATGGCTGTGCCTTTCGTCAACTGCACGAGCGCCGTGAATGGACACGGAACGCTTCCCGTCGTCGGGCTCGGATGCTTCTACCTCCTTCAGCGAGTCGTTCAGCAGGGGACCGAGAACTTCGTATACGGTGAGTACATCGGGCAATGCGTCGCAGACGGCACGCCGGGTCCCGAGCCCGACCCGGATCCCGAAGCGGGCCCGGGCATTTACAAGATCGTGCTGCACAACGATCCACTGAGTCCCGACTCGTGAGCGCCTCGACTCCTGCTCCAGCCGAATTTCGTGGCCCGCGCCTGTCACGCGGACTTGCTGCCGTGGAGTTCGTCGTCACCGCACCGTTCGTCCTGCTCCTGCTCTTCGGCGGTGCCGAGGTCGGGCGTTCATTCATCCATTATGTGACCCTTTCCAACCTTGTGCGCGATAGCGCCCGCTTCGTCTCCGAGAATTCGATCGCCGGCACGACCGGTGTCGTTTCCATTGGTGCGACCACCGTGACGCGCGCGAGGAATCTCGCCGTCTACGGAAACATAGCGGGCACGGGTAATGCGCGGTTGCCCCAGTATCAGACGAGTCAGGTGCAGGTCACGGACGCCGGCGGCGACAACATCCGCGTGACGGCTACCTATCCTTACCGCTCGATGCTCTCCCGCTTGCCGAAGTTCGGCTTCCAGGGCGGCGGTTCGAGCGTATTCACGTTCAACATGCACATCGCCATCACGATGCGAGCGATTTCCTGATGAATTCTTTCGGCCAATCGCAGAAAGGCACGACGACGGTGGAATTTGCGATCGTCGGCGTGGTAGCGCTGGTGCTGATCTTCACCGTGATCGAGTTTGCCCGCATCCTGTTCTCCCTGAACGTGCTGGACGAAAGCGCACGGCGCGCGACGCGGGTCGCCGCCGTCTGCGCCGTAGGCGATGCTGCCATTACCGCCGCGGCAACATTTGTCACCCTGCCGAATCTTTCGGATTCCAACGTAGTCGCCGAGTACCTGGACCAGGATGGCGCACCGCTCGGTGACCCTGCCGGCGCCGACTATGCGGCAATCGAATTTGTGCGTGTCCGGATCGTGGATTACAGCTTCCCGGTCGCGCTTCCATTCATCGCGAGCCTTTTCACGGCGCCCGAAATCTCGTCGATCATGCCGCGCGAAAGCCTGGGCGTGCCGAGATTTGGTGCGGCACCTGCCTGCTGACGGAGACGCCCGGTCCCATGGCCCTAAAACACAGAGTCCTGCTCGCAAGTCGTTCAGCCGACGCGCTTCGGGTGCTGGGCGCGAGCCTCGCAAGCGCACCGAACGTCACGCTTTCGACGCGTCTCATTAGTAATGGGCACACGGACCCGCTGCACGACGTTCATCCTGCGCCAGATGTGCTCGTGCTGCGCTTCGATGCCGAAAGCCTTGCCGAGCTCGCCACGCTTGCCCAGTCGAATCCGGACACGCGCCCTCCTCTGATCGTCGTCGGTCCTGCCGGCAACCCGGAGGCAATGCGATTGGCCGTGCGCAGCGGAGCCAGGGATTTTCTGGCAGAGCCCATGAATCCGGAGGAACTGATTGCGGCGATCGAGCGGATACGTCACGAGCCGCGACGCCAGGCAGCCAAGCCACAGATGGCCGAGTTGACCCTGGTCCTGGGTGCAGCCGGCGGAATCGGCACGTCTTTCGTCGCATGCAACCTGGCACAGGCGGCCGCCAGGGATTCGGCCACGCCGACGCTGTTGCTGGACCTCGACATCAACTTCGCACCCCTGACGAATTTCCTCGACCTTGCTCCGGAACGCGGGCTCCCGGCAGCCCTCGCCGAAGTGGAATTCCTCGACCAGCATGCGCTGGCCGGCTATGTGACGAAGCACCGGAACGGACTGCACCTGATGGGCGCGCCCTCCAAGACATCCCTGTTTCCCAAGGACCTCGATGCGAATCGCTTCGCTGCGCTCATGGGAATGCTATCGGAGCGGTATCGCCGGATCGTCGTGGACGGCTCGCATGTGCTGGACGATCTCAACCTGACGACGCTCGGAATGGCGAGGACTGTGGTCGTGGTCGTGCAGCAATCGGTCGTGCAGCTCAGGCAGGCCGCGCGACTGATGCGCGTCCTTTTCGCAGAGTACGGCGTTCCGGACGACCGCATCACCGTCGTCGTCAACCGTTACCTCAAGCGCTCGACCGTCGCGCTCGACGACATCCAGCGCACGCTTGCGCGCGAGAATCTGGCCGTCATCCCCAACCATTACAAGAGCGTCCTGTCGAGCATCGACGCCGGCTTGCCGATCATCGACTTTGAGCCAGCGTCGCCGGTCGCCAGGGCAATCGTCGAGCTCAATCGCGAACTGAGCGGATCACCACCCGCGGAAAGGACCGGCTTCCTGCGCCGGGCGCTGCCGCTATTTACAGGGAATGAATGATGTCAATGGCACAAATGGAACGACGTCCGGCTGCCCCTGGGCCCGCAGGCAGGGCCGAAGCGGAGCCGATGCGGCAGCTCAGCCTCACCGAGCGCGAATGGAAGCAACGGATTTACGAGCGCCTTCTGAAGGTGCTCGACCTCTCGCTGCTCGCGTCGCTCGAGGAAGGCGCCGCGCGCCACCAGATCCGCGAGATTACGGCCCGGCTGTTGCTTGAAGAATCCGCGCCGCTCAGCCTCGCGCAGCGGCAGTTCGTGACGCGCCGGATCGAGGACGAGGTCATGGGCCACGGACCGCTCGAGCCCCTGCTCGCCGATCCGACGGTATCCGACATCCTGGTGAATGGCTCGCAGAAGGTCTATATCGAGCGGCGCGGCAAGCTCGAGCTGACGGAGGTGCGCTTCAATGACGACGCGCACCTCATGAACATCATTGACCGCATCGTCTCGGCGGTCGGCCGGCGCGTGGACGAGTCGTCCCCGATGGTCGACGCGCGCCTCAAGGACGGCTCCCGCGTCAACGTCATCATCCCGCCGCTCGCGCTCGACGGGCCGATGTTGTCGATTCGGCGCTTCGCCATCGAGCTCTTCAGGGCGGAGGACCTTATTCGCCTGGGCACGATCAACGAGCCAATGGCGCAGGTACTGCGGGCCATCGTCCACGGTCGGCTGAATGTCGTGATTTCCGGTGGAACCGGCGCCGGCAAAACGACGCTCCTGAACATCCTCTCGGGTTTCGTGCCGGTGTCCGAGCGCGTCGTGACGATCGAGGACTCCGCGGAACTCCAGCTCCAGCAGCCGCATGTCGTCCGCCTCGAGACGCGCCCACCGAACATCGAAGGCAAGGGCGAGGTGAGCCAGCGCGACCTCGTCCGCAACGCACTGCGCATGCGGCCGGAGCGAATCATCGTCGGCGAGGTCCGCGGCGCGGAGGCGCTCGACATGCTTCAGGCCATGAACACCGGCCATGACGGATCGCTCACCACGGTGCACGCCAACTCGCCGCGCGACGCATTGAGCCGGATCGAGACCATGGTCTCGATGTCCGGCATCACTTTCCCGATGCGCGCGTTGCGTGCGCAGATGGCCTCGGCTATCAACGTCGTGATCCAGGTGGCGCGCGACGAGGACGGGCGCCGGCGCGTGACCAGCGTGCAGGAGATCAATGGCATGGAGGGGGAAGTCGTCACGATGTCGGAGATTTTCGCGTTCGAGCGGACCGGCGTTGACGCCCAGGGCAACGTCCTCGGCGAGCTCAGGCCGACCGGCGTCATCCCCGCCTTCCAGCGGCGACTCGCAGGGCGCGGGCTTGTCCTGCCGCCCGACCTCTTTTCCATCGAACGGCCCGCCGGCAGGAGGCAGTCATGACGAACGGTCTCGTCATATTCCTGGCGCTGCTCGGTGGCGCCGTGTTCCTGCTTTCGCAGGTGCTCATCGTTCCGGCGTTCGGTTCGGATGCCCGTACCCGAAAGCTGCTCCGCCAAAAACTGGCGCTGATCGACGCAGTGGATGCGGAGCGCGAAGTGGCGTCGTTGCTGAGGCAAAAGTACCTGCGCGAACTCTCGCCGCTGGCGAGGCGTCTCGAGGATTCTCCGCACATGGAATCGCTCGGGCGGATGATCGAGCAGTCGGGGCACTCGATCCTGGCACACAGGCTGGTCGCAATTGCGGTCCTGGCAGCGATCGGTTCAGCGCTTCTGGCGTACATCCTGTCCGACAACCTGGTCATTGCGTTGCTCGGATTCATCGCGGGCGGCGCTGCGCCATTCGTCTTCATCTCCCGGAAACGGCGTGCACGGCTCGAGAAATTCGAGGAACAGCTGCCGGATGCCGTGGACGTGATGAAGCGTGCGCTGCGCGCCGGCCACCCGTTCAATACCTGCATCAAGCTCGTCGCCGAGGACATGGATGAACCGATCTCACGCGAGTTCGAGCAGACATTTGCGGACGTGAACTATGGGAACGACCTGCGTCGCGCGCTGCTTGGGATGCTGCTGCGGGTGCCGAGTTCGAACCTCATGGCGGTCGTGACGGCGGTCCTGATCCAGAAGGAGACGGGCGGCAACCTGGCGGAGATTTTCGAGCGCATCTCGCAGGTTATCCGCAGCCGGTTCCGCTTCGGCCGCCGTGTGCGCACCTTGTCAGCGGAAGGTCGCATGTCCGCCTGGATCCTCACGCTGGTGCCAATCGTCCTGTTCGGCGTCCTCTGGGTGACGACGCCGTCCTATCTGCCTCCGCTGCTCGAAAGCCCCAACGGGCAGAAGATGATCGCCTTTGCCATCGTCATGATGGTCGTGGCGGTCTTCTGGATGCGCAAGATCATTCGGATCGACCTGTGAAGCCATGGACACGATAATCGGATTCTTCCAGTCATTGGCGATCAGCAGCGACGCGCAATATGCGCTGTTCCTGCTGACGACCGGCGCGACCGTGTTCCTGTTTGCGCTCGGGATTTCATTCCTCGTGGTCGCGGCCATGGATCCCGTGCGCCGGCGCCTGAGCGCAATGGCGTCGGGGGGCGAGCCGCGCGGCGAATTCGCGGCACGTCTATTGCGGATCATCGAGCCGATCAACCGCTACCTGTTGCCGACAAAGGGCAGCGAGCGCGGGAAAATGGAGCAGCGGCTTATATATGCAGGCTTGCGCTCCTCAACCGCGCTGCCCCTCTTCTACGCAATAAAGACCGGTCTCGCGCTGATGTTCCTGCTGGCGGTGCTGGTTGGTTCAGCCTGGCTCCCGCAGTGGTCCACGTCGAAGCTCATTTTCTTTGCGATGTTCGCGGCCTTCATCGGACTCATGCTGCCAAACTACGTGCTTGACCACATGGTTGAGCGCCGCCAGAAGCGGCTGCGCGACGGTTTCCCCGACGCGCTTGACCTGCTCGTCGTGTGCGTGGAGGCGGGGCTTGGATTGACGGCCGCGATCCAGCGTGTTGCCGACGAACTTAAGATCAGCCATCCGGAACTTGGAGTGGAATTCGCCAAGGTGACGGCGGAAATGCGTGCGGGAGTGGAGCGCGAAGCCGCGCTGAGAGCGCTGTCAGCCAGAACTGGTCTCGAGGACATCCGCGGTCTCGTTAGCCTGCTGATACAGACGCTCAAGTTCGGCACCAGCATCGGCGAAACCCTCAGGATCTATGCAGAGGAGTTCCGCGACAAGCGCATGCAGCGCGCCGAGGAACTTGCAGCAAAGATCGGCACGAAGCTCGTGTTTCCTCTCGTGTTCTGCCTGTTCCCCTCGTTCTTCATCGTCGCCATTGGGCCGGCTGTCATCCGTATCGCCGGTGTCTTCGAGTTCCTTGGCGACAAGGTCGCGAAGTGAGGTAACGTTCATGGAGCTGCGCACTGTTCGCCGGTTCTCCGCACTTCCGCCAATGGTGGCGCTGGTTCTGGTGCTTCTATCCGGCTGCACCAGCCAGGCGGCCCTGGATGCGTCGGCGGGCTTGCCCGAGAGTGACAAGCAGGCTGCCAGGGAGCTTTACGCCGGGCAACCGTCGGTCGTCCACGCGACCGAGTATCCGGTTGCCTCCGCGGCCGAAGGGATCGCGCGCGGTGACGATGCGTGGCGACAGGGCAAGCTCGACCTTGCGGTGTACCTGTACGTCCAGTCGCTCGCCTACGACGCGACCGCGCCAGGACCCTTCCTGAAGATTGGCGCGATTCATGAACGGCTGGGCAATCGCCCGCTGGCGGAAAGGGCATTCGAGCTTGCGTTGGAACGCGACCCGGGCAATGCGGGCGCATGCGAACGGCTCGGGCTGCTTTACCTCGGCTCACAGCGCGCCGAACAGGCACGCGCGCTCTTCGAGCGTGCCACCCGGATCGATCCGGACCGTTGGCAGTCGCACAACGGCCTCGGCATCGCGGCGGATCGGCGTGGCGATTTCGCTGCGGCAATCGCCCACTACGACAAGGCCCTTGTGCTGGCTCCCGGCACGGCGGCGGTTGTCAACAATCGGGGCTATTCGCGCATGCTTGCCGGCGACCTGGCCGGGGCGGATGCCGATTTCAGGCTAGCCATCGCCTTGGGGGCGCAAGCTGGCACATGGGTCAATCTCGGCAAGGTAGAGGCGAAACAGGGGCACTATGCGGAAGCGCTCGAGTGCCTGCTCAAGGAAACCGGCTTGGCGCAGGCCCACAATATGATCGGCGAAGTCGCAATGGATGCCGGCGATCTCGCCGCCGCGCAGAAATATTTCACCCTGGCAATAAGTTCGTCGCCGCGCTATTTCGAAGCCGCGGAGGAGAATCTAGGCCTCGTCAATGAGCGGCTCGCCCGGCCTGGCGCGCTCCATACCCGGATCGCGAGGACCGACGCGAGCGTTTATGGCACTCAGGCCAGGCAAGCTGTCATTGGAGTAGTCAAGCGCGGCCTCCCTGTTTCAGTGCTGAAAACGCAGGATTCAAGGTCACTGGTCAGTTTCCGGGTAGGAGACGGCACCCAGCTGACTGGCTGGGTCGCGTCCGCCAGCCTCGAGGACGCAGTCCCCTTGCTCTAACTCGCGGCCAGCGTGTCAACAGCCCGCAAACTCGATCGCCGCGCGGACGCGCCTGATCGTCTCCTCGCGACCGAGAATTGCGAGTGTCTGATCGATCGGCGGCGACACGCCTCCGCCCGAGACCGCGACCCGCAGCGGCTGCGCCACCTTGCCGAGGCCGAACCCGCTTGTTTCGGCCTGTGCCTGGATCGCCTGGTGAATCGATTCCGCCCGCCAATCCTCGAGAGCTGAAAGTCGGGCCATCGACTCCTCGAGGACCGGCGCGGCGTCGGCCGTCAGGTGCTTTCGCGCGGCCTTGTCGTCGTAGGCCGTTGGCGCCTCGAAGAAAAACCGGCTCGCGACGGCCATTTCCCTGAGCGTCTTCGAGCGCTCGCGCTGGGCCACGATCACGGCTTCGAGCTGCGTGCCCTCCCCGACCGGGACTCCCAGACGGTCGAGTTGCCAGCGCAACTCCGGAGCCACCTGGGCGGGCGGCAGCTTCATCAGGTGCTGCTGGTTGATCCAGGCGAGCTTGTCCGGATTGATCGCCGAGGCGGACTTGTTGACATCTGCGATGTCGAAGAGCGCCGTCATCTCCTCGAGCGTGAAGATCTCCTGGTCGCCGTGCGACCAACCGAGCCGCGCCAGGTAGTTGAGCAGGGCCTCGGGTAAATACCCCTCCTCCCGGTAATAAAGTACTGACACCGCGCCGTGCCGCTTTGAGAGCTTGGTTCCATCGGGCCCCAGGATCATTGGCAGGTGCGCGTACACGGGTGGCTCGACGCCCATCGCGCGAAGCATGTTCATCTGCCGCGGCGTGTTATTGAGATGGTCGTCGCCGCGGATCACGTGGGTGACCTTCATGTCATAGTCGTCGACGACAACGCAGAAGTTGTAGGTCGGGTTGCCGTCCGAGCGCTCGATGATGAGGTCGTCGAGCTCGGCGTTCTGGAATACGACCTTGCCATGCACCGCGTCGTCCACGACCACGGCGCCTTCCTGGGGATTCCTGAATCGCACAACCGGCGTGACGCCCGCCACCGGCTCGCGGCGCTCGCGGCAACGGCCGTCGTAGCGTGGCTTCTCCTTGCGCGCGAGCTGAACGTTGCGCATGTGCTCCAGCTCCTCCTTCGAACAGTAGCACCGGTATGCCTTGCCCTCCGCAAGCCACTGGCGGATCACTTCGCCGTAGCGCGGATAGCGCTGGGACTGGAAGAAGGGGCCCTCGTCGGCGTCGAGGCCGAGCCACTTCATGCCGTCCAGGATTACTCGCACGGCTTCCGGGGTGGAGCGCTCGCGATCCGTGTCCTCGACGCGCAGGATGAATGTGCCGCCGTGGCGGCGGGCGTAGAGCCAGCAGAAGAGCGCCGTACGCACGCCTCCGATGTGCAGGAGACCGGTCGGGCTGGGTGCAAATCGGGTGCGGACGGTCATGGGCCGGCGATTCTAACGCGTTGACCCTTGCCGACGGCCCCCCGTAGAATCGCCGGCCCGGCGGGCGGTTAGCTCAGCGGTAGAGCACTGCTTTCACACGGCAGGGGTCGCAGGTTCAAATCCTGCACCGCCCACCATCTCTTGCCGCGAAATCAAAAACTTACAAAAAGCGGACGCTCCCCTGTAAAGGGGTGCGTCCCCTTTCCAGGCAGAACGTTCATGCGAAGCGCCCGAGCATCTCGAGAATTTCTTCCGTCTTTTCCTTCATGAGCGCGGACTCGCCACGCGATTCGACATTGAGGCGCACCAACGGCTCGGTGTTCGAGCTCCGCAGGTTGAAGCGCCAGCGCGGATGTTCGATCGACAGGCCGTCCACGTTCTCGACCTTCACTGAGCCTGGCTTGTAGCGCGTGCGGACCGATTCGACTGCACCCGGCACGTCGCCGATCTTGCGGTTGATCTCGCCGCTCGACGGAAATTGCTTCATTCGCTCGTCCACGAGCGATGACAGCGGCTTGCCGGTCCGCGACAGGTGCTGCGCCATCACGACCCAGGGGATCATCCCACTGTCGCAGTAAGCGAAGTCGCGGAAGTAGTGGTGCCCGCTCATTTCGCCGCCGTAGACGGCGTCGGCCTCGCGCATGCAGTGCTTCATGAATGCGTGGCCGGACTTGCACTGGACCGGGCGGCCGCCAAGGGCCCGGACGATCTGTTGCGTGTTCCAGACGACCCGCGGATCGTGGACGATCGGCGCGCCGCGGTTTTGCTCGAGGAATGTCGAGGCCAGCAGGCCGACGATGTAGTACCCGTCGATGAAGCGCCCCTCTTCGTCAAAGAAGAAACAGCGGTCAAAGTCGCCGTCGAAGGCGATGCCGAAGTCGGCGCGCGCGAGCCGGACCTGGCGGGCCGTGACTTCGCGGTTTTCCTCGATCATGGGATTCGGCACGCCGTTCGGGAAATCGCCGTCCGGTTCGTGGTGGACCTTGGTGAAGCGGAACGGGAGTTCTTTCTCGAGCAGGTCGAGCACGATGCCGGCACCGCCGTTGCCGGCGTTGCAGACGATGGACAGAGACTTGAGCTTTGCGGCGTCGACATAGGACAGGACGTGGTCACGCCAGGACGGCAGGATGTCGAACGGCACGGCCGTGCCCTTCTTCGTCGTTTCCACGAACTCGCCGGCTTCAGCCAGCTTGCGAATGTCCTGGAGGCCGGTGTCGCCGCTGATCGGCTTCGCCTGTTCCCGCACGAACTTGAGACCGTTGTAGTCCGGCGGGTTGTGGCTCGCCGTGACCATCACGCCGCCATCGAGGCCGAGCGACGATGTCGCGAAGTACACGCATTCCGTGCCGCAGAGGCCGATGTCGACGACGTCGACGCCGGAATCCCGGAGTCCGCGCGTAAGCGCGTCGGCAAACTCCTGGCTCGAATGGCGGATGTCGCGGCCGACCGCGACCCGGCCAGGCTTCAACCACTCGGCATAGGCGCGGCCGATCCGGTAGACGGCTTCCGGATTCAGGTCATCCGGTATCCGCCCGCGGACGTCATAGGCCTTGAAGCTTTTCGAAAGGTCCATGTGCCTCAGCGCTTCCGGTAGAAGTCGGCGACCGTGTCGACGACGTACTGCAACTGCCGTTCCTCGAGTTCCGGGTAGATCGGCAGGGCGAGCGTCTCGCTCGCGGCCTTCGCCGATTCAGGGCAGTCCTCGGGCTTGTAGCCGAGGTAGGCAAAGCACTTCTGCATGTGCAGCGGCACGGGGTAATAGATCTCCGTGCCGACTCCCTGCTCCCCAAGGTAGGCACGCAGTCGGTCCCGGGCCGGGACTCGTATCACATACTGGTTGTAGATGTGCCGGTAGCCCGGACGAGCGGTCGGTGTGACGACCTGAGCGGCAATCCCGGCCCTGGCGAAGGCCTGGTCATAATAGGCTGCGTTATGCTGCCTGCCCCGGTGCCAGTCCTCGAGGTGGTCGAACTTCACGAGCAGCACGGCGGCCTGGATCTCGTCGATCCGGAAATTCCCGCCGATCAGCGCGTGGTAATACTTCGGCTCGCCGCCGTGCACGCGCAGCACGCGCAGCTTCGCGGCCAGCGCATCGTCGTTCGTCACGCACATGCCGGCGTCGCCGAAGGCGCCGAGGTTCTTGGTCGGAAAGAACGACAGGCAGCCGATGTCACCAATGCCGGCCGCACGGCGGCCGCCCGGGCACTCGGCGCCGATGGCTTGCGCCGCGTCCTCGATCACGGCGAGCCCGAAGCGGCTCGCAAGCTTGGTGAAGCCTTCCATGTCGGCCGGCTGCCCATAGAGGTGCACGGGCATGATCGCGCGCACGCGTCCGCCGGTCTTGCGGTTGTAGACCTGGTCTGCGCGCCGCTCGCAGTCCTTCTCCAGGAACTGCTCGACGAGGTCCACGCGCAGGTTGTACGTCACCGGGTCGATGTCGAGGTAGACGGGGCGCGCGCCGACACGCGCGACGGTCCCGCCGGTGGCAAAAAACGTGTAGGGGGGAGTGATGACTTCATCGCCCGGCCCGAGGTCGTAGGCCATCAGCGCGATCAGGAGTGCGTCGGTGCCGGAGGAGAGCCCGATGCCATGCTTGGCGCCGCTGTACGCCGCCACCTTGGCTTCCAGCTCCTTGACCGCGGGGCCCAGGATGAAATGCTGCGAGCCGGCGACCTTGAGGAGCGCAGCGTCGAGCTCGGTCTTCAGCGCCAGGTACTGCGGCTTGAGGTCGAGCAAGGGAACCTTGGTCGTGGAAGGCTTGTTCATGGTCAGTCCGTTCGACCCTTGCGTCCGTAATTGTCGTCCAGCCGGACGATGTCGTCCTCGCCGAGGTAGCCGCCGGACTGCACCTCGATGATCTGCAGGGTCTCGGTGCCGGGGTTCTCGATGCGGTGCACGGCGCCGATCGGAATGTAGGTCGACTGGTTCTCCTGAAGGAGAAACACCTCTTCGTTACGCGTGATGCGGGCCGTGCCCTTGACGACGACCCAGTGCTCCGCGCGATGCTGGTGCTTCTGCAGCGACAGCGTCGCGCCCGGCTTGACCGTGAGCCGCTTCACCTGGAAACGCGGGCCGGCGTCAACGCTGTCGTAGCTGCCCCAGGGGCGGAACACTTCGCGATGCAGGTTGGGCTCAGTGCGGCCCGACTGCTTCATGCGTTCCACCAGGCGCTTGACGTCCTGTACGCGTCGCTTCGGCGCGACCATCACCGCGTCCTTGGTCTCGATTACGACGTGTTCGTCGAGCCCGACCGCGGCCACGAGCCGGTCGGTCGAATAGAGCAGGCAATTGCTGCTGCCCTCCACCACCACGTCGCCGCGCGTGACGTTGCCTGCGGCATCCGGAGTCAGGGCATCCTGCAGCGAAGCCCAGGAACCGACGTCGCTCCAGCCGGCAGCCAGCGGCACGACGGCGGCGCGGCTCGTCTTTTCCATCACGGCATAGTCGATCGAATCGGCGCGGCAGGACTCGAAGGCCGCCTTGTCCAGGCGCACAAAATCGAGGTCACGCACGGCAGAATCGTACGCCTTGCGGCAGGACGCAAGCATCACGGAATCAAGCCGCCCCAGTTCGTCGAGGTAAGCCTTCGCAGGCAGCAGGAACATGCCGCTGTTCCAAAGGTAGTCGCCGCTTGCGACGAGCGTCTTGGCTCGCGCGGCATCCGGTTTCTCGACGAACTCCGCCACGTCGTGCACGGCGCCGCGAGCGAGTCCCTGGCGGATGTAGCCGTAACCCGTTTCCGCATAGGCCGGGACGATGCCGAAAGTCACGAGGCGGCCCTCACGGGCCGCCGGAATCGCCGTCGCGACGGCCTTGCGAAACGCCGCGACGTCCGTGAGCACATGGTCCGCCGGAAGCACGAGCAGGAGTGCGTTGTCCTGCGCGCCACCGGACGTGGCCGCAAGTGCCGCGATCGCGACTGCGGGCGCCGTATTCCGTCCGATCGGCTCGAGAATGATCGAGCGCGGTTCGATGCCCACCTGCCGTAGCTGCTCGGCAACCAGGAAGCGGTGCGCCTCGTTGCAGACGACGACCGGCGCCGTGACTTCCGGCAAGTCGACCGCCCTGAGCGCAGTGTCCTGGATCATCGTGCGGTCACCGACGAGTGGCAGGAACTGCTTCGGATACAGCTCGCGCGACAGCGGCCACAAGCGCGTGCCGGCGCCGCCCGAGAGGATGACTGGGATAAGCATGGTGTTAGCTCTTCAGACGTCCTTGTGATTCGAGATAGCGGATGACCTTGTCGACGCACTCCGCGACCGAGAACTTCGAGCTGTCGATGACGATCTCGGCGGCCTCGGGCGCCTCGTACGGCGAGGTGATGCCCGTGAAATTCTTGATCGCGCCCTCGCGCGCCTTGACGTAGAGCCCCTTCGGGTCACGCTGCTCGCAGACCTCGAGCGGCGTGCTGACGAACACCTCGACGAACTCGCCTGACTGCACGAGGTCGCGTACGAGGCGGCGGTCACTGCGGAAGGGCGAGATGAATGCCGTGACGACGATGAGGCCCGCGTCCACGAAGAGTTTCGCGACCTCGCCGATGCGGCGCACGTTCTCGACGCGGCCCGCATCGCTGAAGTCGAGATCCCTGTTGAGCCCATGGCGGATGTTGTCGCCGTCGAGCAGGTAGCTGTGGTGACCGCGGAGGAACAGGGACTGCTCCACCGCGTTTGCGATGGTCGACTTGCCGGCACCCGAGAGGCCCGTGAACCACAGTATGCAGGGACGCTGTGCCTTCTGGTTGGCCCGCTGCTCGTGCTGCACGCGCGTCGGCTGCCAGTAGACGGATACGTCGTGCTGGGAGCCTTGCGGCGCCGCACTGCGGAGGATCATTCCCGCACCTGAAGTTGCATGCGTGATCCGGTCGACCACGATCAGTGCACCGGTCGTCCGGCAGGTGCCGTAGGTGTCGAAGGCCGCCTGCTCGGACAGCACGATGCGGCAGAGCCCGGTTTCGTTCAGTCTCAATTCCTTCGCCGGATGCTCGGTGAGATCGTTGATGTCAATCCGGTGATGAATGCTTTCGACCGTGCCACGCAGGTAGCGGTGCGAAAGCTTGAATTCATACTGGCGGCCCGGCAGGAGCGGCGTGTCGTTCATCCAGATGATGTGCGCGTCGAAGATTCGGCTCACGGACGGCGAGCGGTCCGGGTGCACGAGCACGTCGCCGCGGCTGATGTCGAGTTCGTTCTCGAGCGCGAGGGTCACGGCCATGCCCGCCCCGGCCTGTTTCGGGTTTCCGTCGAAAGTGATGATCTCGCGCACCTTGCTCATGCGCCGCGAGGGCACCGCCATGATCGGATCGCCGACGGCAATGCTGCCTGACGCGATCGTGCCCGCGTAGCCGCGGAAGGACTGGTCCGGCCGGTTCACGTACTGCACCGGCATGCGAAGGTCCTGCAGCTCCTGGTCGCGGCTGACGTCGATCGTGTCCAGGATCTCCATGATCGCCGGTCCCTTGTACCAGGGCATGGCGGAACCCGCGGTCACGACGTTATCGCCCTTCAGCGCGGAAACCGGGACGATGCGCGCGTCCACGTCCTTGATGCCGCGGATCTGCAGGCACTCGTCGTGAATCCTGCGGAAAACCTTCTCGTCGTTCTTGACGAGGTCCATCTTGTTGACGGCGACGATGATGTGGCGGATGCCGAGCAGCGAGACGAGGTAGGCGTGACGGCGTGTCTGGACCTGGACGCCGCGCGAGGCGTCGATCAGGATGATCGCGAGATCCGCGGTCGAGGCGCCGGTCGCCATGTTCCGCGTGTACTGCTCGTGTCCCGGGCAGTCCGCGATGATGTACTTGCGCTTGTCAGTGTCGAAATAACGGTAGGCGACGTCGATCGTGATGCCCTGCTCGCGCTCGGCCTGGAGGCCGTCGACGAGCAGCGCGAGGTCGACCTCGTTGCCGGTGGTGCCCCACTTGCGGCTGTCGCTCGTCACCGCCGCGAGAGTGTCTTCCAGGATCTGTTGCGTGTCATGCAGCATGCGCCCGATCAGCGTGCTCTTGCCGTCATCGACGCTGCCGCAGGTGATGAAGCGCAGGAGGCTCTTGGCTTCGTGACTGCGGAGGAACTCGGCCAGTTTCCGGGGCGCGGCCATCAGAAATACCCCTCGCGCTTCCTTTTCTCCATCGCGGCGGCCTGGTCGAAGTCGATCGCGCGGCTCTGCCGCTCGGAAGTGCGCGTCACCAGCATCTCTTCGATCACGGTGGTGAGGTCCGCGGCTTCGGAGCGCAACGCGCCTGAGAGCGGATAGCAACCGAGGCTGCGGAACCGGACGGTCTCCATGCGCGGCTTCTCGCCATCCTTCAGCGGCATGCGGTCATCGTCCACCATGATCAACATCCCGTCACGGTCGACGACCGGGCGCTTCTTCGCGAAGTAGAGCGGCACCACGGGAATCTTCTCGATGTGGACATAGAGCCAGACGTCGAGCTCGGTCCAGTTCGAGAGCGGGAAGACGCGGATGCTTTCGCCCTGGCGGATGCGGCCGTTGTAGACGCTCCAGAGCTCGGGACGCTGGTTCTTCGGGTCCCAGCGGTGCTGGTTGTCGCGGAACGAGAACACGCGCTCCTTGGCGCGCGACTTCTCCTCGTCCCGGCGCGCGCCGCCGAAGGCGGCGTCGAACTTGTGCTTGGAGAGCGCGGCCTTGAGCGCCTCCGTCTTCATGACGTCGGTATAGCGCGAGCCGTGGGTGAATGGCGTGACGCCCGCCTTCGCCGCCTCGACGTTCGTGTGGACGATCAGGTCGAAGCCGAGCTCGCGCGCCATGCGGTCGCGGAATTCGATCATCTCCCGGAACTTCCAGGTCGTATCGATGTGCATCAGCGGGAATGGCAGCTTTCCGGGATGGAAGGCCTTCCGCGCCAGGTGCAGGAGCACGGAGCTGTCCTTGCCAATCGAGTACAGCATGACCGGGTTGTCGAACTCGGCCGCGACCTCGCGGATGATGAAGATGCTCTCCGCCTCGAGGCGCTGGAGCTGCGTCATGTGCGGGCGTAGGTCAGTCACTCAACCGTTCTCCCCGTCCGATTGCGAAATAGCGGATGCCCTGGCGCGCCATCAGGGATGGCTCGTAGAGGTTCCGCCCGTCGAATACGACCGGCTGCTTCAGCGCGGTTTTGAAGCGGGCGAAATCCGGGCTCCTGAATTCCTGCCATTCGGTGCAGATGGCGAGTGCGTCCGCGCCGTCGAGCGCCTCGACCGCGCTCGGGAGAAGCGCGAAATCGGGCCGCGCGCCATAGATGCGGCGCGCCTCCGGCATGGCAACCGGATCGTAGGCGCGCACCTTCGCGCCAGCCGCCCAGAGCGCTTCCATCAGGACGCGCGCCGGCGCTTCGCGCAGGTCGTCGGTATTCGGCTTGAAGGCGAGTCCCCAGACCGCGATCGTGCGTCCCGCCACCTTGCCGCCGAAGAAACGCGAGATCTTCTCGAACAGGATGTGCTTCTGGCGGTCGTTGACAGCCTCGACGGCTGCAAGCACGCGTGCCTCGTGACCGACGTCTTGGGCCGATCGCGCGAGCGCCTTGACGTCCTTTGGGAAGCAGGAGCCGCCGTAGCCCACGCCCGGATAAATGAACGAGTAGCCGATTCGCGGATCCGAGCCGATGCCGGTGCGGATCATCTCGATGTCGGCGCCGAGCCGCTCGGCGATATTCGCGAGCTCGTTCATGAAGCTGATCTTCGTCGCGAGCATGGCGTTCGCCGCGTACTTCGTGAGCTCGGCGGAACGCAGGTCCATGATGATCATGCGCTGGTGATTGCGCGTGAAGGGGTCGTAGAGCACCTTGAGTAGCTCTGCCGTGCGCGGGTTGTCCGTGCCGACGACGACGCGGTCCGGCTTCATGAAGTCCGCGATCGCCGCGCCTTCCTTCAGGAATTCCGGGTTCGACACGACGTCGAAGTCCACCGTCACGCCGCGTGAAATCAGTGTGGCGCCGACCGTCGCCTTGACCTTGTCCGACGTGCCGACCGGCACCGTCGACTTCGTCATGACGACCTTGTACTCGTCCAGGTGCTCGCCGATCGTGCGCGCGACCGCGAGCACGTGGCGCAGGTCCGCCGAGCCGTCCTCATCGGGCGGCGTGCCGACCGCGATGATCTGGAACAGTCCGTGGGCGACAGCGGCCTTTGCATCCGTCGTGAAGGAGAGCCGCCCCTTGTCCCGGTTCCGGGCGATCAGCTCGTCGAGGCCCGGCTCGTGGATGGGGACCTCGCCGGCGTTCAGGCGCGCGATCTTGGCGGCATCGATGTCGACGCAGACGACGTCATTGCCGGCATCCGCCAGGCAGGCGCCGGTGACGAGCCCGACGTAGCCTGATCCAAAGATCGTGATTCTCAAGATAGATCCCTGATTTTCTTCGGAAAAGCGACCGGCAGACTACCCAATCGAGGCGCTATGGTAAAGCGCCTGACGCGCCCATCGTGAGGCAAGTCTCAGGCGGGACCTTGGGCCTCGCCGGGCGGGAGCTTCTGCGCGCGGTGCGCGGTCAGGATCGTGACCTTGGGATCGATGGTTTGTGGCGCTTCGGGCACCATTCGCCGCTGCCCGAATACGAGATCGTGGATGACGGGCGAGCTGCGGTATTCCAGGACTCCCTTCTCGAGCACCGCCATGACCTGGCGGCAATCGATGCGGCTCACGGCGATCGCGAGCTCCGAAAGCAGCTCCCGTGCCTCGTCCCAGCTCGGACACGGCTCGATCGCGCGCATGATCATCGGGTGCTCGGTGCCGGTCACGTTGCTGCCGATCAGGAGTTCCTCGAAGAGTTTTTCGCCAGGGCGCAGTCCCGAATACTCGACCTCGATGTCGCCATCGGGATTCAATGTGTCGCGCACGGTCAGGCCGGTCAGCTTGATCATGCGCCGCGCGAGCTCGTCGATCTCGACCGGCGGGCCCATGTCGAGCACGAACACGTCGCCGCCCGTTCCCATCGAGCCCGCCTGGAGCACGAGCTGCGCGGCCTCGGGAATCGTCATGAAGAAGCGGCGGACCTCACGATGGGTCACCGTCACCGGGCCGCCCCGCCGGATCTGCTCCTGGAACAGCGGAACGACGGAACCCGAGGAGCCGAGCACGTTGCCGAAGCGCACCATGCAGAAGCGCGTGCGGGTGGTCTGGGTCTGCAGCGACTGGAGCACGACCTCCGCGAGGCGCTTGGTCGCGCCCATCACGTTGGTCGGGTTGACGGCCTTGTCGGTCGAGATCAGCACGAAAGTCTCGACGCCGACCTCGAGCGCCGCCTCGGCTGCATGCCAGGTGCTGAAAACGTTGTTGTGAACTCCCTCCACCAGGTTCTGTTCCACGATTGGCACGTGCTTGTAGGCCGCCGCGTGATAGACCGTCTGCACGCCGAAGGCCTGCATCACGTCCCGCACGCGGTACTTGTGGTGTGCGTTGCCGAGGAGCGCATGGATTTTCACGTCGAGCTTGCGAAGCTCGATGATCGATTGCAGCTCGCGCTCGATGTTGTAGAGCGCGTACTCTGAATTCTCGAAGAGAATCAGCTGTTTGGGCGCCAGCAATATGATCTGCCGGCAAAGCTCCGATCCGATCGATCCGCCGGCGCCCGAGACCATCACGCACTTGCCGCGGATCGAGGCATCGAGGAGCGCCCGGTTCGGCAAGATCGGGTCGCGCCCGAGCAGGTCCTCGATGTCGATTTCGCGGAGGTCATCGACGCGCGCGTTGCCGCTCACCACGTCGTTGAAGTCGGGGACCGATTGCACGTGCACGTTGAGGGGCTCAAGCCTTCGGAGGATCTCGGCCTTGCGCCTGCGCGACGCCGAAGGAATCGCGAGCAGGATGCGCCCGACCTCGTAGCGGCCGACGAACTCGGCGAGGTCGCCGGGCGCGATCACGGGCACGCCATTCAGCAGCGTTCCCTGCAGCGAGCGCTTCTCGTCCACATAGGCGAGCAGCGCGAACTTGCGGCCCGGCGCCAATGCGAGGGCGAGGCGGACGCCGGCGTCCCCTGCCCCGTAGATCACGACCCGCGTGCCGTCGATGTCGAACGGCGTCAGCAGCCAGCGCGCGATGAGACGCGTCCCCGTGACCCAGACAAACGCGATGAGCCAGTAGATTGCGACGACCGAAATCGGGACGGGCTTGATGAAAGGCAGTGCAACGCTCAGTAGCCAGAATACGACCGCCGAACCCGTGACGCCCGCGAGAATCGAGAACAGGACCCTCGCACCGATGAAGCGGACAACCGCGCGATAGAGGCCGCTGCCCGCAAAGATCAGGGTTCCGGTCGCCGCGACGCCGACGTAGAAAAGTAGGCTGCGCTGGAATCCCTCCGAGAGGGAATCGAACTTGAGGGCGAATGCGGACCAGAGCGCGGCCGGAATCACGATCATGTCGGCCACCAGCATCAGGAGACGCTTGGTCGGCCGCGGCCATGAAAGCAGGACGTTGACCAGGCGACTTCGGGATGCGGCGATCCCGCGGCGTCGTTCCTTCAACGGCTGCACGTCATGACTCCTGCGACATTAGGGAGGCGAGTGTACGCCAATCAGCCAACGTCTGGCCTTTTGGATCCGCGAGTTGTGGACGAAATCTCGACCCGGTCGTCGTCAAATGGCGACGGAATCCAGCGCCAGCCGACGATTCCGGTGGCCGTCGCCGCAAGAATACGAAGGTCAAGCCACCCGGTCCGCTCGCGAACATAGGTTTCGGCAAGCCGGCGCTTCGCGGGCATCAGCGTCTCGACGTAGAACCGCTCCGGGTCCGCTGCCTCCCCGAGCAGGCGGCTTTCATCGATGAAGATCAGCGATGCGAGGTCCGTGATGCCCGGCCGCACCGAGAGCACGACCTCGCGCTGCGCCGCCGGATAGAGGGCGACGTATCGGGGCAATTCCGGGCGCGGGCCGACGAAGTTCATCTCGCCTTTCAGGACATTGAAGAACTGCGGAAGTTCATCGATCTTGAATCGCCGCAGGAGCGCGCCGACCCGGGTGATCCTTGGATCCCGGCCCGCCGTAATGGATGGCCCGTTCGCCGCCGCTCGCATGGTCCGGAACTTGTGGATCCTGAACGGATGGCCGTGCAGCCCGACACGCTCCTGGTGAAACAACACGGGACCGCGGCACGACAGGCGGATCGCGGCCGCCGCGAGCAGGATGAGCGGTGAGAGTGCAACGAGCGTGAGTGCTGCAGCGGCGCGAGTCGCGAAGTGCGCCGCCCAAGCCATCAGGGCGCGCCGGTAGCCGTCTTGCCCGCCACCGTCCGTGCCGGCGAACCACAGGCGGACGCGACCTCCTGCATGGCGCTCGTGACACCCGCCTGCGCAAACCATTCTTCGGACCATTTCCACATCAAGAGGCCCGTCGGCCGCGCGCTGCAGAAGTGCAGCGCTGCCCGCCGGAAGTCGCTCACGGAAATGCGCGGCTTGAGGAGCTGGATCGAGAGCCAGATGTCGCCGTGAAACCAGCTCGCGTCCGCCATCTGCTTTGCGAGCCAGGATTCCGGATCGCCGCGGCCGCTTGCATACTGGAAGAACAGGAACCCGAGATGCGGAAGCTCGGCGCGGCCCGGTTTCAGCCAGCCCGGCGGAGCGTTCACGCCGCACTTGAGCTGCGGCCATTTCGTACCGGCGTAAGCGCAGGCGGCATCGATGTCCGCGAAGCTCGGGCCGCAGGCCCAGTCATGCGGCTCGTCGATCGCATAGAGGCCCATGATCACGCCCTCTTCGACGAGGCCGCGGATGCGCGCCGCGTCGTGGCGATCGAGCGCCTGCTTCCACAGCGACAGCTGAAAGCATCCGGATGCGTCGCTATAGTTTTTCTTGGCGCCAGTCAGCGCCACGAGCGCCTTGAGCCCGGCGCCGCGAACCTGCAGCAGTTCCTCAGGCGCCGCGCGTGTGACGGCAAATGGCCAGTTGACGGCGCGGTCCGGCGGCAGCCCAAAGACGCCGACGAATGTCGGCTTGCCGGACACCGCCGGTTTCGCGCCGGCGCAGGCGGCACCGGCGGCGGCGAGCCACAGGCAACCGAGCAGGCAGGCGATCGTCTTGCTGTAAGCCATTGGAAATTCCTCAGCCGACGGCCGCACGGGTCGCAGCCTTCTGCAACGTTGACTTCACCGCGGACACGACGCGCGCGACTTCCCCGTCGGTCATGGCCGGGTAGATCGGAAGGCTCACGATGCGCTGGAACAGGTCGGTAGCGACGGGGAAGTCCTCCGGGCGCAGCCCATAGCGATCCCGCCAGTACGGCTGAAGGTGCAGCGGTATGAAATGCACGCTCGTGCCGATGCCGGCCTCCGCAAGACGGGCAATGAAATCGTCGCGCGTGATCGTGAGCGACTCCAGGCGCAGGCGGAGCACATAGAGGTGCCAGGCGTGCGTGTCCGATGGGCGCCGCACTGCAGGCAGCTCGACGGTCAAGTCCCGGAATGCAGCGTCATAGGCGCGCGCGATGGCTTCGCGCCGCGACCGGAACTCCTCTGCGCGCTTGAGCTGGTGCACTCCGAGCGCCGCCGCGATGTCCGTCATGTTGTACTTGAATCCGGGCGCGATGACTTCGTAAAACCACGACGGCTTGTTCGAAGTGTAGCGGTCGAAGACGTCGCGGCTGATGCCATGCAGCCGCATGACCCTGATGCGCCCGGCGAGCGCGTCGTCGTCCGTCACGACCATGCCGCCCTCGCCGGTCGTGATCGTCTTCGTCGCGTAGAAGCTGAATACGGTGGCCTTGCCGATCGTCCCGATCAGCCGCCCGGAGCTCGTCGCCGGAAAGGCGTGCGCCGCATCCTCGACGAGGAACGCTTCGTGGCTCCTCGCGATCGCGCCGATCGCGTCCATGGCGCAGGCCTGTCCTGCGAAGTGCACAGGCATGATGGCCTTGACCGGTCCTTTCTCCTTCAGTGCCAGTTCGAGGCGGTGCGCATCGAGGTTCTGCGTGTCGGGCTCGACATCCACGAACAGGGGATCGGCACCGAGGTAGCGCACGACTTCGGCGCTCGCCGTGAACGTATGGACCGGCACCGCCACGCGATCGCCCGGCCCGACTCCGATCGCCTCGAGTGCAAGGTGGAGCCCCGCGGTCGCGGAATTCACCGCGAGGGCATGGCGCGCGCCGATGCGCGCCGCGAAGTCGGCCTCGAAGCGCTTGGTCATCGGGCCGGTCGTCACCCACCCGGATCGCAGGCAGCGGCTGACCTCCGCGATCTCGTCTTCGCCAATGGAAGGCCTGGCGAAGGGAATGAACTCGGCCTTGTGGCGTTCAGTCATTTCGAATAACCCATGGTCCGCAATTGCGGACCGATGATCGACTCGAGCCGCCCCTGTTCCTCGTTCGACAGCGCCGTACGCCAACGATCGCGGTAGCCTGGGTCCACGAACCGGCGGCGCGCCGCCAGGACTGGCGCAGAATCCCCTATTCCCGCGAAGGCGCAAAGTTCCGCCAGGCGCTCGTCGCCGTCGACGAGATCCTCATAGCGTAGCTCGAAGACCTGCCCGCCTCCCAGTTGACCGAGTCCCGCCCGTGCCAGCTCATTGCAGACCGCCCATTGCCGGGCGCAGACCTCGAGCAGGTCGAACGACGCGAGATCCCGCTCGATGCCGGGGTAACGCGGCCCCCAGATCATCGCGCGGGAATCCTTGCCGCGACCCTTCCACCGATTGCGCAGGTACCAGAACGCGTAGCGGTAATCGCTGAGCGGAAAACAGCGCAGCTTGGACAACAGGTATCCGCGTTCGGCCGGCTCATGCCAGACACGTCGCGTGGATTCGGCCACCGCCCGCCCATCGCGCAGCAGATACACGTAACGCGCCTCCGGAAAGACGCGAGCGACGAAAGGCACGCGGAGGCTGTTCGACACCGTTTTCTCGACGATCTGTCGATTGTCGCCCCAGTCGCGGACTCCGGCGAGCCGCGGAATGGTCTGTCGAATGTATTGCGCCTGCCGCGGTCCGGCAGCTTCTGCCGGCAGGACATCGTCTGGACTGTCCTCATTGCCGTGCCGCCACACGAAATTGACGTCGAAGGGCACGACTGCGCAGCGCGGGCTGCTGCCCAGGAGATCGCGCAGCAATTTGCTGCCCGAGCGGGCGGCGCTGATCAGGATCAGGGGATGCCGGGCGCTCACGATCCCGAAGTTCCGGCGAGCAATTCGTCGTACAAGGCGACCTGGGCGTCCGTGATTCGCCGGATGTCGAACCGGTCTTCAGCGAGCCTTCGAGCGGCGCGGCCCATCGACGCCAGGCGGCCGGCATCCGAAATGAGTGACTCCATCTCGGCGGAGAGCCGTGCGGAGTCCCGTGGTGGCACGAGGACGCCCGTGACGCCCGCCAGAACGGCCTCGCGGCAGCCTGGCAGGTTCGTCGTAATTGCAGCGACGCCGGAGGCTGCGGCCTCGAGCAGCACCCGCGGTACGCCTTCGTTGTAATAGGACGGATGCGCGACCAGGTCCACCTGCGATAGCAATCGATGCAGGTCGGAACGATAGCCCAGGTATTCGACGCCCGCTGCCGTCGCCCTGGCCTTCAATTCCGTCTCATCGATTGCATCCGGGTGGCCCGGGGCCACTTCTCCCGCGAGCAGCAGCCGGACCTCGGGATGCGCCGCCTTCAAGCGCCGTCCGGCGTCGAGATAATCCATCACGCCCTTGCTGCGAAGGAGCCGGGTCGCCATCAGCACAGTCACGGGGCGCGATTGGACTGCTCCCGATGTGACAGGCCGAAATTGTTCGACGTCGACACCCGAACTCACGATGAGCCGCGCTCGCGCGCGGCCGACGAGCCCACGGCCGACGAAGAATTCGAGGTCATCGGGGTTCTGGAAGACCACGGCGTCGACCGTGCGCATGTGGACCCGATAGAGCCAGGTCGCAGCGCCACGCACGAGCGGGTTGTGAACGAAGGCGTGCCCGAGGCCCGTCACCGTACAGACGACGACGCCCGTGAACCCGAGCCCGCGGATTGCGAGCAGCCCGAGCAACATCGGCTTCGCATTGAAGAAGTGGACGAGCGCAGGCCTGCTTGCCTTGAACCTGCGGCGCAGCTTTCTGAGCGCGCCGAAGTCGCTCGCCGGCGAAAGTGAACCCGCACCAAAGCCGGCATCCACGAACTCGACGCCGCCGATCTGTTCGATCGCCTCGGCATGCGCATCGCGGCTGGCGAACACGGTGACGCGCCAGCCGCGATCGCGCAGCCGCCGAATCAGCGGCAGGCGGGATTTCGCAAACCCGAAACCGCGGAGCCCGACGAGCAGCACTTCGCGTGAACTCACGAGCCGCCCCGATCGGCTCTCGCGCGAGCATCGAAACCGGCACGGATGGCGGCGAGTTCGCCGTCGAGGTCCTGCGGCGTGATCAATCGGCCGAAATCTGCCGGCACGTCCGCCGCGCCGCCCTCCACGATCCGCCGCGCGACCCACTCGCCGACGTAGGGCCGGTGATGGGAAGTCTCGTAGAAATTACGGTCATCCGTCGTCACCGAAGAATACGCAGCAAAGTTCCAGAACGGAGTCACGGCCGCGAGGCCGCGGAGCAGCCGCGCGAGCTCCTCGTACCTGTAACGGTCGAGGTAATGCTGATTGTGCGGCGCCACGAGCACGATGAGCTGCGTCCGTGTCCGGTCGCAGTGGGCTTTCAGCTCCCGTATCGCCTGCACGCTGCGATCGATCGCCAGCGAAACCGCCACGGGATCGGGACGGCGGGAATCCGCCGGGACGTGGAAATCCGGTTCATTCCGCACGTAGCCGCCGGCGTCCGCGGCGAGCGCGCGCTCGGCATCCTCGCGCGAGCGTTGCCCCGTCGTCCAGTCGAACCCCGACGAGTCGCGACCGGCAAGGTTGTACCAGACCTTGCCGAGGAGGCTGCGGTACTGGAGCGAGAAGAGGTTTTCGAAGAAGAACCGGAATCGCGTTTCCCCGATCACCGCCGGATGATGCTGATAGCGGCCTCGATCGCCGAATTCCTCGGTCAGGTCGATCTGCACGACCAGGAGTTCCGGATGCCGGCCCTTGCGCTCCAGGAAGCGCGCGAACTCCAGGTAGTCCCAGGCGTTTGCGCTGCTGATGTTCATGTTGTACGCGCGACCCGACTGCAGCAGGCCGTCGAAGAGCGCGGGGTCGGTGTAGCCCATGCGCGATGACCCGAGCAGGAATCCCGTGCAGTCGCCGCATTCCGTCAGCAGGTATTCGAACTTCCGGTAGCGGTCGTTGACCTGGAATCGATGCGGCAGCAGACCCGAACCGAACACCTCGGTCGGGTCCACGAGCAGGTTGAGCGCGGGAATGGAGAGCACGGCGCAAAGGACACTGACGCCGAGCAGCCGGGGGAACCGCGATTTCGTTGCTTGCTGCATCAGAACTGGAAGTACAGGAACTCGGAGACGTCGCTCATGCCGGCGAGGCAGGCAAAAAGCATTGCGGCGTAACCCGCAGCCGTCCATCCGGACAGCGACAGTCTGACGCGCAGGTACGGCATCGCCTCGTTGGGCCCGACGGGTTCCCGGTCGAGCAACTGCTGGGAATTGGGGAAGAAGAACGCGAGCGCGAGGCCGGCCGCGATCAGGAGCCAGGCGATTGCGACGTCCTGAACGGGCGCCGGTGCGATGGTGCCCTCGCTCGTGAATCCCGCCATTCCCCCGAGCATCGCGAGCGCGCCGTCGGGCGTCGTCGCGCGGAAGAGCGCCCAGCCCGCGACGACGAGCAGCATGGTCAGGAACCAGCCAGCGAAGCGGCCTGCGGCAGACGGCGTGCCGGGGCGGGATTTTCGTCGTGATTCGAAGGCGTGATGAATGACGAGGCCGAGGCCGTGCAGGCCGCCCCACAGGACGAAGTTCCAGCCCGCGCCGTGCCAGAGGCCGCCGAGCAGCATCGTGATGAGAAGATTGAGGCTCCGGCGGAACTTGCCGTGCTTGTTGCCGCCGAGCGGGATGTACAGGTAGTCCCGCAGGAATCGGCTGAGCGTCATGTGCCAGCGGCGCCAGAACTCCGTGATGTTCCCAGCCCGGTACGGCGAATTGAAGTTGAGCGGCAGCCTGAGGCCGAACATGCGCCCTGCCCCCACCGCCATGTCGGCATAGCCGCTGAAATCGAAGTAGAGCTGGACGGTGTAGGCAAGGACGCCCATCCACGCCATGTGAGGCGAGACAAGCTGGCCGGCGTCGGCGGCGGCAAACACGCTCGTCGAGTAGACGGCGACATTGTCGGCGATGACGACCTTCTTGAAGAGACCGGTGATGAAAAAGCAGACGCCGATCGCGACTCCATCCGCGGTGACCGTCCCGCGTCCGATCACCTTCAGCTGCGGGATCATCTCGCGATAGCGGACGATCGGCCCGGCAATCAGCTGGGGGAAAAAAGTCACGAAGGCAGCGTATTGCGGCAGCGTGCTGCCCCGCGTATCTCCGTGGTAGGCATCGATGAGATAGGCGATCTGGTGGAAGGTGAAGAACGAGATGGCGAGCGGCAAAACGATGTGGGGGACCGGATTGGCGGCGCCTGCGATCGTGTTCCAGTTCTCGACGACGAAGCCCGCGTACTTGTAATAACCGAGGAGCGCGAGGTTCACGGTCACGCCGAGCACGATGAGTGCGAGCTTTCGCGGCTTGGGCAGGCTCGGTCGCTCCAGCACGGTGCCGATCGTGTAGTTGAAGCCGATCGACGCGAGGATCAGCAGTACATACTGCGGATTCCACCAGCCGTAGAAAAAGAGCGACGCGAACAGCAGCGCCATCGTCGCCGCTACGCGCCGGCCCGCGCGCAGCATCAGCGAGTAGACGAGCCAGGTCAGCGGCAGCAGGCCGAAGATGAATTCGTAGGAGTTGAAGAGCATGGCCGCGGCCTAACGAGTCGACCTGTAGCTCGCCACCGGGCCGAAGTGGGCGATCGAGATCAGGAGCGACCACATCATCGCCTGGCGCATCGGATGATGGACCAGGGCGTACAGCAGGATCGGCAGGAAATAGATGACGAAGTCGCGCGCATTGCGGCGCCAGACGACCGCGAGCACCGCGGCGACGATCGCGATTCCCGGCAGTCCGTAGCTGAACAGCAGCGTGCCGAACATCGAGTGGATCTCGCGCGGATATTCCCAGCGCCCGAGCAGGCCTTCTCCCGCACCCAGCAGCAGGTACTGGGGCCACATCAGGATCCGCACGTAGCCACGTCCCGCCAGGCTGTCGTCGCCGGACTCGCCGATCTGGGAAAGCCGGTCGGAAACCACGCCGAGCACCTCGATCTGGTCGCGGAAAGTCACGGCGATCACGAGAATCGCCATCGGAAACGCGACCAGGAGGACGGGACGCAGGATCCGCCATCGGGTGTCCCGCAGGGGCGCAAGCAGGAGATACAGGAACAGCAGGACGAGGACCGCGAGGATCGCGCCCTTCGACAATGAAATGAGCACGAGCAGCACGGCAGCCGCCGTGCCGAGGGCCGCAATGATCGTGGGGTAGCCCGTGTAGCGGTGCAGCAGCAACGTGAATGCGAGTCCGAGCAGGCCGAAAAAGCCGAGCTGGTTCGGATTCGAGAAGAGCAGCGTCTCCCGTACGCCGTACACGGGCACCGATACGGCGAGCGTGATCACCTGAAGCGAAAGAGCACCGAGGACGGCAAGTGCGATGAGCCGCGGCCCCGAAGGCTCGGTGCGCAGCACGTACATGAATGCGATGCAGGCGAGCAGGACTTGCAGGTAATAGAGCGAATGCCGCACCGGCTCCGGTTTCTGGTAGATCAACGCGAAGCTCAGGTTGACGACGAGCGTGTACGCGAGGAATGCGGCGATGAGCCCGATCTCGGGCTTGCGCAGCATCCCGACCGCCGAGAGCGGATCCTTGACCATCACGCCGAGGAACGCGAGCAGGAACATCAGCGTGACCGGCTGCGGATAGCCCTGCGGAAACACGTAGACCGGCCAGATCAGGATCGATGCCGCCAGCAAGGCGCAGACGACGGGGCTGTTGAGCCCGTGCGGGAATGCGCGCCGCTGCGACTCGATCGCGCGGCCGATCGCGCTAGCGTTCACCACGGGGCCTCCGGTCCGCGCCGAATGGCGAGATTCCGAGGCGCCAGCTGGTCCATCCGCAGAACAACAGCCCGAGCAGGCGATCACCGGCCGTTGCGATCGTCGGGCGGGCCTGCCCGGGCGCGAGCGGTTCGAGGCGCATGCGATTGCCCTCGGCCAGGTGCTCGGTCCGCGGCGCCGCACGCTGTTGCAACACGGCTTCGACCGCCGTCAGCGAGAGACCGAGCGACGCGGCGAATTCTGACAGCGCAGGAATCGGCGTCGCGGCAAGGTTCTCGAAATCGAGCCTGAAAGCCGCGCCCTGCGGCTTTCGCCGTGTGATGCGAAGCGCAAATGCGTTGGCCGTCGTCCAGCCCAGGAAGGCGCGCGTGCGCCTGAACCAGCGTCGAGGGGACGCGCGTCCCTCGAGTTCCTTGTTCGTGCCGCGCTCGATGGAGGCGCGAACGCCCTGCGGATTTCGCACGAGGTGCACGACCCGGACATCGAGTCCCGCGATGGCGGCAAGCGCCGCGGCCCGGCCGGCGGATCGCCTCGCGGTCTTGGAGCTGTCGATGACGACGCGGGCGCAGCCCGCCGCCCCGATGCCTTGATAGAGCGCCCGCATTTCGTCGCGATATCGACGGCGCTCGGATCCGGGTATCCACCAGAATCCCAGGTAGAGGACCCAGGGAGATTCGAGCGCCGCACGCCAGAAACGGCTGCCGGAGTCACCCGTCGGGAGTGCTCTCCGCACTTGCGACCAGAAAGGACACTCCGCGATCGGTTCACCACAGGCGCATGGCCGCAGCGACTCGATCCAGTCCGTGATTCGCGCGAGCTCGCCGGCTGCGCTCGCGCCCGGCGACTGGCCCAACAGGCGGGCGAGCCAGGTCGATCCGCTGCGGCCATAGCCCGCAATGTAGGCGACCACCGGCGCCTCCCCCGTCACAGGCCGGCACTCCTGAATCCGAGCCGCTTGCGTACCGCGATCGCCGCGAGGGCATTCACGAGGATGAGCGTTCCACAGCTGATCCACGCGGCGCCAGCCTCCCCGAACCGGACGGTGACGAAATACCCGCCGACAAGGCTCATGATCGACCCGGCGATGCAAATGTTGCGGTAGTCGCGCTCATGTCCGGTCATCAGGAGCAGGATCCCGACCGAACCCGTCGCCGAATTGAAGAACTGGCCGATCGCGAGGATCCGGAGCAAGGGTCCCGCGGCCACGAACTCGCCGCCGAAAAGGCGCAGCACGATCTCCGGCCAGATGGCGAAGACCGCGGCGATCGGCAGCGCCGTCGCGGTCATCAGGCGCGTCGTCTGGCGCGCGATCCGCTCGAGCGTTGCGACCTCCCCCTTGGCGTAGAGCGCCGCAAACTTCGGCGCTGCAATGCTGTTGACCGCGATCAGGACGAAACCGATCAGCAAGGCGGTGCGGCCGGCCACGTGATAGCGGGCGACGCTTTCGCTGTCGGCGAGCGCACCGAGCCAGAGCGTCGGCGCCCACAGCATCGCGAGCTGGCTCGCGACGACGACCCAGGTCGCGCGGTTGCTCGACATGAATGTGCGGAGCACTGCGCGTTCGGGAAGCCGCCGCGGCCAGGGCCAGGCCGCGAACCAGGTCGCCATCGCGAGCAACGCCGTCAGCGTCGCCGCAGCGACGGTTGCCGAGACGAGCGTTATTGGCTGACCAGAGAAGTGCAAGCCAAGGTAAAGCGCGAGTGTGAGCGCCGGTGTCAGGACGGACAGGTAAAGTACATGCGATGCCACCCGCCGCAGGCCCTGGAAGGCGAACGACAGGACGCCGGCCACGGTCATGCCCGGAATCGCCCAGGCCATGAGTCGAAGCTCACCGGCGAGCGCCGCCTCGTCGAAGGCATGAATCGCGATCCAGCCTGCGCCAAGGCTTATTGCAGCCGCGGCGAGCAGCGCAACGAGGGCAGCGAGGCCGGAGGAAGTGGCCGCGAATCCGCGAATCGATTCCGGGTCGGAATTCGCCTGGAACGCCGCGACGTGACGCACGAGCGGCTTGTCGACGCCGAGCCGGGCCAGCGTCGAGACGACCGTTGCGATCGTCAGCGCCAGGAAGTAGAGGCCGGCAAGGCGCGCGCCGAGCATGCGCGCGGCGACCACCGAGAGGGAAAACGCGCCGCCGAAGGCGATCGCCTTCATGCCCAAGGCGACGATCGCACCTCCACCGATTTCTCGCAGGTGGACGTCGGAGTTCGCGGGGCCGGGATCGGGCTTCTTGCTCAAGCCGCCGCCCGGAAAGGGCGCAGCGCAAATCGCAACAGGATCCAGCCGGAGAAGAGGATGACGCCCAGCACCGCGGCGAGCACTGCGACGAGGAGCCTGCGGGGCTTGGCCGGGCTGTCCGGCAGCGACGGTGGATCCACGGTGCGAAGCGCGAACTCGTCGGCCACGTTGGCAAGCAGTGCGTCCTTGGTGCGCTGCGAAATCAGCCCGTAGAACACCTGCCGCAATTCGGCGACCTCGGTGCCCGCGATCTGGCGTTTCAGGTGTTCGATGCTGCGCTCCGCTTCCGCCACCTCGGTCACGCGCATGCGTTCATTGATCTCGCCGGCGAATGCGGTCGCGAGCGATTTCGCCTGCTCCGGCGAATAGCCCAGGACGGAAAGCGCGACGAGCCCGGTCAGCGGGTCCTGGGCAACCTCGACGACGCCGCCCATCGCATCGAAGATCTCGTCCTCTGACGGCGGGCCGCCCCTGAGCGGCCACAGCTCGCCCTTCCACTGCTCGGCCGCCTCGTCGTAACGCCAGGGGAAAAGCAGCGGAACGAGGCCGTGACGGTTGGCGAAGTCCACCTGGAAGCCGCGCGACTGGAGTGTCGCGATGGTCACGACCGTGCGATCCCCGGATGAGTCCGGCGCCTGGATGCCCGCCAACCCGGCAAGCCCGGACAACTGGCTCGCGAGCGCGCCGAGCGATGACGCGGGCGAATCGCCTACCGGCGAGAGAATGGCGGTCGACGCGTAGCGGACCGGCACGAAGAAAGTGACCACGAACGCGATCGCGCCGACCGCGATGAATACGATCGCGAGCTGCTTCCGATAGCGCCGGAATTCCCCGAGCAGCTCCGCGAGCAGCCACCCGGAATCGGCCGTCTGCGGAATCCAGACCCAGTGCCCGCGGTCGGCGGCTCCCCGGGCCGGTTCTGGCGCAGGCTGCGACACAGGTCAGATCCGGGCCACCGCCGCGACTGCGACGGCGATCTGGTAGATGATCTGCGTCACGCTGGTCCAAAGGCTGAGCGGCCTTACGCGATCGGCGTCGAGCGGCACGACGATCGTATCGCCCTGGTTCACGTTCTGCGGCGCGCCGCGGCTGAACCAGCCGCTGGAGTCGCCTGCAGACACGCTGCCATCCGCTCGCACGATGAACGTCCGCTCTTCGTCCGCGGCAACCGTCACGCCGCCGCTCAGCTTGATGTACTCGTCACGCGTCAGGCCCGTCCGGTAGAAATGCGAAGTGGCGTTCTGCACCTCGCCGAGCACCGTGACTTCCTGGGCCAGCCTGGGAATGAAAAGCGCATCGCCGCCACGGACAATCAGGTCTTCGGGCGCACCCGGGGCCGCATTCAGGACCTCGTCGAGGTTGATCACGAGCCGCCCCACGGCCTGGGTTGTCTCCAGTTCCGCGAGCAGCTGCTGTCCGGCCGTGAGTGATTGTGCGGCGCCCGGTTCGCCCGATTGCGCCTGTGCGAGCGTGAGGGTCGCGAGTTCGCGCTGGAGACGTTGGGCGAGCAGCTCGAACTGGCGCTGCTCGCGCTCCCTGAGTTGCTCCCGCGTGAAAACCGCGCCTGCGTTGAATGCAAGATCGGTGAGGCCTCCGGCGCGCTCGACGACCTGGCGCAGCGTTTCGCCGCGACGGACGGGATAGTCGCCCGGGAAGCGGACTTCTCCCACGATCGACATCGTCGCGTCTTCCTCCCACTGCGGCATTTCCTTGATGACGAGCTGGTCGAAGGCCTGCAGCGGCGTGTCCGCGCTCGGCTCGCCCGCCAGCACGGCGTCGAGGTCGACCATCAGCAGCGTCGCCTCGCGGCGGGCGCCGCCCGCAATCTGGTGACGCGTGAGCTCGGCCTGCCCGGGGAAGGCGGCCTGGTCGAGACCGCCGCCGGCACGCAGCAGGTCGCTGACCGTCATGCCGGGCTCGAGCGGATAGCTGCCTGGCACCTTGACGCGGCCGGTGACGGTGACGACCTGTTGCGGCAGCCCTGTTGCGCTTTGCCGTTCGAGCTGAGTCAGGAGCGGCTGGATGACTCGCTCGCGGCTCGATGCCAGGTCGAACACATACACGATGTCCCGCGCTTGCAGCACCATGTTTGCGTCGCTGTCCGGCGCGAGGAAGGCAGCTTCCAGGTCCGCCGAGATCGCCGACACGATACGGGTCGGCCCGGTCTCGCGCCGAACCAGGGCGTAATGCGTGTCGGCGAGCGGCTTCAACTCGTCAAGGCTGCCGACGAGATCGGTCAGCCGCATGCCCGGCCGGTATTGCGTGCGCCCCGCGCGGTGCACGTGACCCATGAGCGCGACCGAGCCCTCGAGGCGGTCCCGAATCGCGTCGATCTGGACGGCATCGCCCGATTGCAGCTTCGCGCTGAGGCCCTGGGCCGTCGCGAGATCGAGCGTGATTGCCGTGCGGCCGCGCGCGTCGGCTACGCGCTCGATCCGGGCCGTGCGAGTGTCGGCGTCCGGCGTCAACCCGCCGGCGAGGCGCAGGAGCTCCTCCGCGGAATCGCTGTCCTTGAGTTCATAGATCGCGGGCCGGCGCACTTCGCCGGTGACCGACACAGTCGGGCCAACCGGCGGGATGAAAATGACGTCGCCCGGCAGCAGGCGCGCGTCGCCGCTCGTGTTGCCTTGCAGCAGCATGTCGTAGAGGTCGAGCTGCTTGACGACGTTACCGTTCCGCTTCAGCTGGATCCGGCGCAGCGAGCCAATCTCCTGCACGCCGCCGCTCGCGAACAGCGCGTTCGTCATGGTCGACAGGCCGCTGACCGTATACGAACCCGGCCGCACCGCCTCGCCCATCACGAAAACCTGGATCGATCGCAGGGCGCCAACCGAGACATTCGCGCGCGTGCCGATCATCTGGCCGGCGACCTGCTGCTCGATCTTCGCCTTTGCTGCGTCGAAGGTCAGGCCGGCAATCGCTACCGGGCCGAGCTCCGGCAGGTCGATCAGGCCGTCGCGGTCGACGATCAGCGGATACCATCCGGCGGAATCGCCGATGAGCTGCACTTCGATGGTGTCACCGGGCCCGACCACGTAATTGGAAGGTACGGGGATGTCTGTCGCCGGGGCGAAAGTCGTCGGCACCATCGTGAAGAGGTCGTAGCCAAACGGCTTGATCTCCGGCTCGACCGGCAGGTACATCAGGTGGAAGGCCATCGATTCGAGCCGCGGATCGGCATTCAATCGCTCCTCGGCCTCAGCCGTGGTGAGGCCGGCGAGCGTGATCGCGATCTGGCCCGGCAGCAGCAGGCGTCCCGCCCTGTCCAGGCGATAGGGATTGCCGTTGTGAATCCCGCGCTGGAATTCGACGAAGGTCCGATTGACTTCTTCCTCGATTCCCTGCGCGATCGCCGCGGCGACAGGCGGCGGCGTCATCGTCAAGTCGGGACCGGTCAATTCGGTGACGTCGACCAACAGCCAGTCTCCGGCTCGGAGTCGTGGCTCCGTATCGAGCGTCTCACCCTCAATCGGCGGCAGCGGCACGCCGATGGGCACCGCCCCTTCCCTCAGTTGCGAGGTGGGCTGCGTTGTGGTCGACGGCTGCGGTCCCATCGGGCCTGTGGTGATGCCGAACTGCTTGAGAAGCTCCTGCTGCTGCGCGGGCGGCAGCGACTTGTAGGCCTCGATCTGCGCGGCGCTGGGCGTCTGCGCGGCCGCCGGCATCGTCCCGATCCCGAGGACGACGAACGCCGAACACAGCCAGGCTGCCCTGCGCTGCCTACCCATCAGAACCGTCCCGACCATTGCAGGTATCCCCGAAAGTCTTCTTGGTCGACACCGCCTTCCGCGGCGTCGCGCTCTTCATAGCCGATGCCGACCCGCAAGTCACCCCCGAAGAGCGCCCGGCGGTGGTGCACGTCCAGGGACAGTATGTCCTGCGGGACGAGTGACACGGAATGGACCCGGTTGGCGCCCTTGCGGTTGACTTTCGCGCTCTGCAGGGCGACTTCCCAGCTGCTTCCGTCGCCGTTGACCAGCATCGCGCCGGTAGCGAGCTGCTGGCTGTCGCCGTCGATCGAGTGGCCGATGACACGGTCGTAGTACTGGTATCCGTCGCTGTAGATCACGTTGCGGTAGGCGCAGCCGTACTGCGGGGGACTCTCGTAGAAACCGCAGGCGGTGTCGGCAGCCTCCAGGTGCACCCGCCATGAGCGTTCGCCGAAGCCGCCCGCGATCTCGACGCCGGCGAGCCCGAGGTACTTGCTCGGCAGGAAATTCGCCTCGTCCTCGCCGATGGCCTGCGCATAGAGCGCCACGGGCGCCCAGGGCAGCGACCACCGCGCGTCGAATCCGCCGAGCTGGTTGCCGGGCTGTTCCGCGAGCGGCTGGTCATTGTCGTTGCCGGTGAGGAGATCCCAGAAGGTCGAGGCATCGCAGGGCCGGCCATCGCCGCACCACTGCGCCGTGCGCGAGAAGCCGACTTCGACGCGATCGTGCGGTTTCCAGGTCACGCGCATGCCAAAGAGCTGCGCATTCGGCGCGTCGGTCCGCTCTTCCTCGAGCTGGCCCATCGTCGCGACGAGGCGCCATTGGCCGATCCACTCGAGCCAGGGGTGATCGATGGGATCAGAATAATTCCGCTCGATCGTGATGGAAGGAATCGGCCGCGCGTTGCTGCCGTAGATGAGGCTCCCTTCCCAGCCGGGACCCCACCACCGGTCGATGTAGCCGGCGTGGAGAAACCAGTTGCCGAGCGCCATGCCGACGTAACTGCCGTCGGGCCGGAATTCCTTGTCGTCGGACGCGTCGGCGACCGCCGTCGCCTGCGCTCGAAACGCGAAGCGCTCTCCCATGTACTGCGCGCTGGCGGAAATCTCGCCGGACTCGCGCGGGACGTCGTCGAAACGGCGAAGCTCCATCGGTTTTTCGGATCCGGCGACGTAAGCGTCGACCTCGAGATCCCCGGCGCGTGTCGCGGCAGTCGCGGCGCGGCGCACCCTGGCGAGCGCGGCCTCGACGTGAAGCGGCTGCTTTGACGTTCCCGCGATTTCGCCGACGTCGCGTGCAATCTCCGGCCAGGACACGGGCCAGGTCGAGAGCGGCGCACGCACGATGCCGGCGTCCGCCAGCAGTTGCAGGTCATGGCGAAGCCTCGCGTCGCCGGGCTCGAGCCAGGGATCGGCATACGCCGCAGGCAGCAGGCAGGCCGCCAGCAGGAACGACGTGGCACGGCGTCCGGCCTTGCGCGCCGCTACTTTGAAAAGAGTTGTAAGCACATGATCCAATTGGTAAAAAAGCCCGGCATTGTAGACCTTGCCGAGCGCGTCGCGCAACCGGGCCCCAGGATCAGCGGCGGCGCGCGATCCAGTCGGCGAGGCCCGTAAGTTCCGGTGGCGGCTGCGATTTACCGAGCGGGAGCAGCGATGCGCAGACCTTCTTGCCGAGCTCGACGCCCCACTGGTCGAAGGGATTGATGTCCCAGAGCACCGATTCGACGAATACCTTGTGTTCGTAGAGCGCAACGATTGTGCCAAGCGTCGCGGGATCGAGGCGCGGAAACGCAATCAACGAGAGCGGCCGGCTGCCCGGGTGCAGCCGATGCAAGTCGGTCGAGGCGTGACCGCTCATGAAAGCCTGGACCTGCGCCAGGCAATTCGCGATCACGAGCTCGTCGGCCGAAGCATCGGCGCCGCCCGCGAGCGGCAACAGGAAATCGGAGCTCACCTCCGCCGTTCCCTGGTGCAGGAGCTGGAAAAACGAATGCTGGGCGTTCGAACCCGGCTCGCCCCAGATCACCGGACCTGTCCGGACGGCGACCGGCCTGCCGTCGCGCGTCGCACGCTTGCCGAGGCTCTCCATCTCGAGTTGCTGCAGGTAGGCGGGTAGCCGCGACAACCGCTGGGTGTAAGGCAGCACGGCATGGCTCTCGCAATCGAGCCCGTTCCGGTTCCAGTGCGCGAGAAGTCCAAGCAGCACGGGCAGGTTGTCGCGCCAAGCTGCACTGCGGAAGTGCTCGTCCATCGAGCGGGCGCCCGCGAGCATCGCCTCGAAGTTCGTGGTGCCGATCGCGAGCTCGAGCGAGAGGCCCACGGCCGACCACAGCGAGTACCGGCCGCCGACCCAGTCCCACATCGAGAATCGCGCGTCGCGGCCGACGCCGAATTCGTCCATCGCCGGGTCGTTCGTGGACACGGCGGCGAAATGCCGAGGAACCGCCGGCTCACCGAGCCTTGCCGCGAGCCAGGCGCGGACGCGCCTCGCATTCGAAAGCGTTTCCTGCGTCGTAAACGTCTTGGAGCAGATGATGACGAGCGTGCTGCCCGGGTCGAGCGAGGTCGCAATGTCCGCGAACTGGTTGCCGTCCACGTTCGACACGAAATGGCAGCGCAGGAGGCCCGCGTCGTAAGGTGCGAGCGCGGCCGTTGCCATCACGGGTCCGAGGTCGCTGCCGCCGATGCCGATGCTGACGACGTCCGTGAAGCGCGCGCCTTTCGCACCGAGGCGGCGGCCGGTGTGGACGTCGCTCACGAAAGACGCGCATTGCGCACGCACGGCGAGGACCTCCGCGAGCAGCGGCGCGAGTTGCGCGGATACTGCGCTGCCCTCGGGAACTCGCAGGAGCGTGTGCAGGGCCGGGCGCCGCTCGGTCTCATTGACCAGCTCGCCCGCGAAGAGTGCGTCGATGCGTGCGCGGAGCCCGCTCGAATCCGCGTGCCCGGCCAATGCCTCGAGTGCGGCCGCATCGAGGCGCTGGCGGCTGAAGTCGAGGAGCAAGCCGCAGGCCTCGCGCGAGAAACGGCCAAAGCGGTCCGGATCGCCGGCGAAGAGCCCGGCGACGGGCCGGCCGGCAAGTCGCCGCGCGTGGCTTGCGAGCGTGTCAGCCAAGATTCGTGACCCGCGGATCCGCCGGGCCCCCGTCCCGGTAGTAGTCGAGATACCACTCGACGAACTTCGCAATGCCGGTCTCGACCGGTGTCGAAGGCCGGTAGCCGACGTCCCGCACGAGGTCTTCGGCATCCGCCCAGGTGTCCGGTACGTCGCCGACCTGCAGCGGCAGGAGGTTCTTCTCGGCCTTGCGGCCGAGGCACAGCTCGAGTACTTCGATGTAGTGCATCAGCTCGACCGGGCTATTGTTCCCGATGTTGTAGAGCCGGTACGGCGCCATGCTGGTCGCGGGATCGGGATCGTTGCCGTCCCAGCCGGGGTCGGGCGCGGCGATGCGATCGAGTGCGGCGACGACGCCGCCCGCGATGTCGTCGACGTAGGTGAAGTCGCGCCGGTGCTTCCCGTAGTTGAACACGTCGATCGGCTTCCCGGCCAGGATGTTGCGCGTGAACTGGAAGAGCGCCATGTCCGGCCGGCCCCAGGGCCCGTACACCGTGAAGAAACGCAGTCCCGTGACGGGCAATCCGTAGAGCGAGGAGTAGCTGTGCGCCATCAGCTCGTTGGCCTTCTTTGTCGCGGCGTAGAAAGACAGCGGATGATCGACGTTCTGGTGCACCGAGAATGGCATCTTCGTGTTCGCTCCATAGACGGAACTCGTCGACGCGAAGACGAGGTGCTCCACGCGATGATGGCGGCAGCCCTCCAGCACGTGCAGCGTCCCGGTGAGATTGCTGTCCGCATAGGCGTGCGGATTCTCGACCGAATAACGCACTCCCGCCTGGGCCGCAAGGTGCACCACGCGCCCGAAGGCCGATCCTGCGAACAGTTTCTCCATCGCGGCACGATCGGCGAGTTCGATTTTCTCGAACCGGAATTTTTTCCGCGCGCTGAGCCGCGCGAGCCGGGCGTCCTTCAGCGTCGGGTCGTAGTAAGGATTCAGGTTGTCGAGGCCGATGACCTCATCGCCGCGCTCGAGCAGCCGCTCGGCCACGTGGTAACCGATGAAGCCCGCCGCACCCGTGACCAGCACCCTCATCAAAGCCGGCCGTCAGCCTGCTCGCGCCCGAACAGGTACTTGATGTCGTAGACGACGTGCTTGCGTTTCGCCAGCCGGCGGATTTCTGCCGGTGTCATCGCGAGGAATTCGCGGTGGCCGACGGCGAGCACGATCGCGTCGTAGCGACCGCGCGACGGACGCTTCACGAGCGGGATTCCATACTCCGCGCGGGCTTCCTTGGCGCTCACCCAGGGATCCCAGACATCCACCTTCGCGCCGTTCGCCTCGAGCTCCGCGACGAGGTCCGCGACCTTGGAGTTTCGCAGATCCGGCGTATTCTCCTTGAAGGCGAGGCCCAGGACGAGGATGCGCGAGGACTTGACGTGGATGCGCTTCGCCACCATGAGCCGCACGACTTCGCCCGCAACGTAAAGTGCCATGTTGTCGTTGATGCGCCGTCCGGCAAGGATCATCTCCGGGTGGTAGCCGATCTGCTGCGCCTTGTGCGTCAGGTAATACGGGTCGACGCCGATGCAGTGGCCGCCGACGAGGCCCGGCCGGAATGGCAGGAAATTCCACTTGCTGCCGGCCGCCTCGAGCACTTCCTGGGTATCGATGCCGAGCCGGTTGAAGATCATGGAGAGCTCGTTGACGAGCGCGATGTTGACGTCGCGCTGGGTGTTCTCGATGACTTTCGCCGCCTCAGCGACGCGGATCGAGGACGTCTGGTGGGTTCCCGCGGTGATGATCGACGCATAGAGCTTGTCGACGAACGCAGCCGCCTCCGGCGTCGAGCCCGAGGTGACCTTGCGGATCGTCGGCAGCCGGTGCTCGCGATCACCCGGGTTGATGCGCTCGGGGCTGTATCCGGCGTAAAAGTCGCGGTTGAGCTTGAGCCGCGAGTGCCGCTCGAGGATCGGCACGCAGATCTCTTCGGTGCAGCCGGGGAAAACGGTCGACTCGTAGATGACGATGTCGCCGCTCTTCAGTGCCTTGCCGACGGTCTCGCTCGCACGCTCGAGCGGCCCCAGGTCGGGCCGCTTGTCGGAGTCGAGCGGCGTCGGCACGGTGACGACATAGACCTTGCAACGCTTCAGGTCCCTGGACTCCGACGTGAATCGCAGGCGCTTTGCCTCGCGCAACTCCTTCGAATCGACTTCGAGCGTGCGGTCCTTGTGCTTTCGAAGTTCCGCGATGCGCTCCGGATTGATGTCGAAGCCGGTCGTCTCGTAGCGCTTGCCGAACTCGACCGCGAGGGGCAACCCGACATAGCCGAGGCCGATCACGCCGATGCGGCAATTTCGCAGCGACAACCCGGTCGGCTGCTTACCTGCCACGGGGTGATCCCGCCCGGAACAGCGCCTGCCCGTTCGATGCGCGATCGATCGCGTCGAGCGCCGTCTCATGGGCTGCGAGCTCCTTCTCACTCGGGTGGATGACGGGAATCCTGACCGTGCCCCGCGTCGCGGGGCCCGCCGCAGCGGCGGCTCCCGGCTCCGCAGGCGCCGAATCAAGGCCGAGGGCGGCCTGGCCGCCGCTCATCGCGAGGTAGATGTCCGTGAGGATGCGGGCATCGAGCAGCGCGCCGTGCAGGTCGCGGCCAGAATTGTCGACGTTGTAGCGCTTGCAGAGCGCATCGAGGCTGTTTCGCTGGCCGGGGTGCATGCGACGCGCCATCGTGAGCGTGTCGCAGATCCGGCAGCGGTCGGTGATCGCCTGCCCAATGCCCGCCGTCCGAAGTTCGGCGTTCAGGAAACCGACGTCGAACTCGGCGTTGTGGATCACGAGCTCGGCGCCGTCCACGAAGGCGAGGAATTCCTCCGCGACGTCGGCGAAGGTGGCTTGCGTCGAAAGGAATTCGTTGGTGATGCCGTGCACCGCGAGCGCGCCCGGGTCCACTTCGCGCCCCGGACTGAGGTAGCGATGCCAGTTCCGCCCGGTCGGACGCCGGTGCAACAACTCCACGCAACCGATCTCGATGATGCGGTGGCCGTCGGAGACTTCGAGTCCGGTCGTTTCGGTGTCGAGGACGATCTGGCGCACGGTGCGGAAGGATACCAGTTAGGGCCCGGCGGAATCGTTCCTGATCTCGTCGATGCCGCGATTGGCGAGCGCATCCGCGCGCTCGTTTTCGGCATGGCCCGCGTGGCCGCGCACCCAATGCCACTCGATGTCATGCGCCGCGCTCAACTCTTCCAGGCGTTGCCACAGGTCCCGGTTCTTGACCGGCTTGCGGTCCGCGGTCTTCCAGTCGCGGCTCTTCCAGTCGGGAAGCCAGGTCGTGATTCCGTCGCGGACATACTTCGAGTCTGTATAGATGGAAACGCGGCAACGCCGCTGCAAGACTTCGAGCGCGCGGATCGCGGCCGTCAGCTCCATGCGATTGTTCGTGGTGTCCGGCTCGCCGCCGGAAAGTTCGCGTTCGCGTCCGCGGTAGCGCATCACCACGCCCCAGCCACCGGCGCCCGGATTCCCGCGGCAGGCGCCGTCGGTATAGATCTCGACGCGACTCAAGAGACGCGCCGCGCGGCAGGCTCGACGAGGCCGCCGATGACGGCCGTGCGAAGCCGTTTGCGCAGGCGCACCGGCGTCATCGATTGCACACGCTTGCGCGCATGCACGAGGTAGGCTCCGGAGAACCTCGGCCAGGCGCGCCGCCCAATCTGCTCCAGGAAGCCCCGCGCCCGCGCCGTCCGAAGGCTCGCGAGCGGCGGGGCGTACAGGTAACGCTGCACGGGCCCGACTTCGAACCCGACGAGCTTCAACCAGTCCGCGAGTTGCATCGCCGAGATCGTGCGGCCGATGCCGGGCGGACAGCCGCCGGGCGTGAAAGAATTCCTGAGCGACCAGCTTCCGAGCGGTTCGAAGCCGATTACTACGAGCTCGCCCTCCCCGGTCAAGACGCGCGCCGCCTCGCGCAGCACTTCATGCGGATCGGGCGCGAACTCGAGCGTGTGCGGAAGGAGCATGACGTCCACGCTGTCTGCCTGCAGCGAGAGCGCCGACGGCTCGGCAATGAGCGCCGCACCGGGCATCGGCCGGTTCGCGACGAGCGCCGCACGGCGTGTTCTCGCGCGGGAGAGAAATGTCTCGGCATCGCCCCAGGCCCCGACTTGCAGGCAGTGGAGCCCGAATGAACATTCGAGCGAGTCCGCGACGATCGCGCGCTCCTGTTCGATCAGGATGCTGCCGAGCGGCCCGGCGAGCCAGGCTTCAAGGTCCTTTGCTTGCGCAAACATGGGGAAAGCATAACCGCCGCCCCGCCGCCGCGGCCAGATACACTCGCGCATGCTCGACATCCGGCCGATTCCGGCCTTCCAGGACAATTACATCTGGATGATCCGCGGCCAGGCCGATCCGCGCGCCGTCGCCGTCGTCGACCCGGGAGATGCTGCGCCGGTTCTGGCGACGCTTTCACGCGAAGGGCTTCGCCTGGCGGCGATACTGGCGACCCATCATCACGCCGATCACGTGGGTGGTGTCGCAGGCCTCGTCGCCGAGACGGGCGCGGTCGTCTTCGGCCCGGCACGCGAGCGGATGCCCGTCGACGTGGAGCGGATGTCCGGTGGAAGTCATGCGCGCATCAATGAGCTCGGGCTCGAGTTCACCACGATGGATGTGCCCGGCCATACCGCGGGTCACGTTGCCTACGTCGGACACGGCGCGCTCTTCTGCGGGGACACCCTCTTCAGCGCAGGCTGCGGGCGGCTGTTCGAGGGGACGGCGGCGCAAATGCTCGCATCCCTCGATGCCCTGTCGGAGCTCCCCGGCGAGACCCTCGTTTTCTGCGGCCATGAGTACACGGAGGCCAACCTGCGCTTCGCAATGACCGTCGAGCCATGCAACTCGGACATAATGGACTATGTCAAACGGGCGTCCGGGCGGAGGGCTGAAGGCCGTCCGACACTCCCGTCCACTGTCGAGCTTGAGAAGCGCGTCAATCCATTTCTGCGAATTCGACATGAAAATGTCAAATCATCGGCCGAACGCCGCGCGGGCAGGATGCTGCCGACGCCGGTCGAAGTGTTTGCCGCCATTCGCAGCTGGAAGGATACGTTGTGATGACTGACTCGCGATGCCTACTGCTGGCCTTCATCGGGCTCGCCCTGGCCGGCTGCGTCACGACGCCAGTGCCGCCGCCGACGAGTTCGCTGCCCACCGAACAGATCGTCAACGACCCGGGCGAAGTCGCCTTTCCGGACGAGGAAGGGGCGCCGGAAGCCCCGCCCGAGGAACTCGAGGCCGAGGCGCCGTCCGTCGAGCCGCTTGCACCCGCCGTCATTTACGGCGACGTGCTCGTCCGGATCCGCGGCCAGCTGTCGCTTCCCGTGGTCGAGCATCAGCGTGTCGATCGCGAGATCGAGTGGCTGCAGCGCAATCCCGATTACGTCGCTCGCGTCTTCGGCCGCGCGCAACGCTACATGCACCACGTCGCGAACGAAGTCGAGGCCCGGGGCCTGCCCGGCGACCTCGCGCTGTTGCCAGTGGTCGAGAGCGCGTTCAACCCGTTTGCTTATTCGCGCAGCCACGCATCGGGCCTCTGGCAGTTCATCGCGCCTACCGGCGAGCTTTACGGGCTTCACCGGAACTACTGGCAGGACCAGCGACGCGACGTGATCGAATCCACCAGCGCCGCACTCGAGTTCCTCGAGCAACTGCACGATCGCTTCGACGGCGACTGGTTCCTCGCGATCGCCGCCTATAACTTCGGTTCGGGCAACATCCGGCGCGCCATCAACCGCAACCGCGCGCTCGGCCGCAAGACCGATTTCTTCTCGCTGTCACTCCCCGCCGAGACTCGCGCTTACGTGCCGAAGCTGATCGCGCTCGCGAAGATGATCCGGACGCCCGACGCCTACGGCTTCTACCTCCCGCAGATTCCGGACGCGCCCTACTTCCGGGTGGTGCCAACCAACGGCCCGGTCGACCTTCGCCTCATGGCCGAGCTCGCGGGCGTCGAGACCGAGGAACTGCATGCGCTGAATCCGGCCTGGAACCGCTGGCTCACGGACCCGGATGGGCCGCATCGCGTGCTCATCCCGGAAGTGGTAGCTGACGGTTTCGCCGCGAAGCTCGCGGCGCTCGATGGCAATGCGCGCGCGCGCCTCGGCGTGCACACCGTCGCCGCGGGCGAATCGCTCGCTTCGATCGCCGGCCTTTACAAGGTGCCGGAGACCTTCGTCGATCGCGTGAACACGGGCGAGAGCGCTAGACTTAAGCCCGGCGACCAGCTCTGGGTACCGTCGGGCGACGTGTCGCAGCTGCGCGCCGGCCTCGGCTCGGACATGGAACGGCGCGTGCACCGGGTCAAGAGCGGCGAATCGCTCTGGAGCATCTCGCGCCGCCATGGCATGACCGTCCCCCAGCTCGCGCGCATGAATCACATATCGACGAAAGCCCTGCTGCAGCCGGGCCAGCGCCTGCAGGTCGCCGGCAGCGGCGGTAGCGCGCAGTCTGCAACCGCTTCCACGGAAACGGCGAAGGTTGCCGCAACGGCGGGCAAGGTGAACTACAAGGTGAGGCGCGGCGACACGCTTTCGCACATCGCGCGCCGCTTCGAGGTGACTGTCCGCGAACTCCAGGCTTGGAATAACATGGGCGGCAGCACCGCACTGCGCGCCGGCCAGTTCCTGACAATCCACGTCGGGGGACTGTCAAGCGTCGGCGGTTGAGTTCGTCGGGAGGGAAGGCATGGGGTTCCTGGCTGGCAAGAAAGCCCTGATCGTCGGGCTCGCGACCGATCGTTCCATCGCCTGGGGCATCTCCCAGGCCATGAGTCGCGAAGGCGCCGAACTCGCCTTCACCTACCAGAACGATCGCATCAAGGATCGCGTCGTCGAACTCGCAGGCGAGCTGGGTTCGAAACTCGTCATGCCGATGGATGTCGCCATCGACGCCCAGATTGACGCCGCGTTCAGGCAGTTGCGCGGCGAATGGACTTCACTCGACGTCATCGTCCACTCGGTCGCATTCGCGCCGCGCGAGGCGCTCACCGGGGGATTCGTCGAGGCGACGACCCGCGAGAACTTCGCTTCCGCCCACGATGTGTCGAGCTACAGCCTGACAGCCCTCGCGAAGGCGGGCCTGCCGCTCATGGAGGGCCGTGCGGGCGCGATCCTGACGCTGTCCTACCTCGGCGCAGTCCGGTCCATTCCGGCCTACAACGTCATGGGACTCGCGAAGGCGAGCCTGGAGGCGAACGTGCGCTTCCTCGCCGCCGATCTCGGCGCGAGGAACATCCGGGTGAACGCGATCTCGGCGGGCCCGATCAAGACGCTGGCGGCGGCGGGCATTCCGGGCTTCCGCAAGATGCTGCATCACGTCGAGCAGGTGTCGCCGCTCAAGCGGAACGTGACGATCGACGATGTCGGTAACGCTGCGGCGTTTCTCTGTTCAGATCTCGCGGCAGGTATTACTGGCGAGACGCTGTACGTCGACGCGGGCTATTCACACGTCGGAATGAGTTTCCCGGAATAACTTTCCGCGCGCGCGGGCCTGGCGGGGTTCCCCGTTCGCTCCTGCGGCGACCTAAAGTCGCTCACGGGGAACCCCGCCAGGCCCGGTAGCGCGGCGAGTCGTCCCCTCTTACCGGTTGAATCAGATGCGACGTGAATTGACGCGATCGGCTACGGCGCCCGTTCGCAGGGTCCGGTCGGGAGCCCGAGTGAGCGACTTTAGGTCGCCGCAGGAGCGAACTCGGGCTGCCGGCCGGACCCAGCGACCCGCCGCCCCTACTCGAACAGCTTTGGATTAACGTCGATATCCGCGTTCGCGCGCATTGAGGTGACGTACACCGTCGCGTCGGACATGGCCGCGCGATTGCGCGCATCTTCGTGCGCGGCCTGCCGCGCATCCGGCGCCAGCGCGGAAAGATTGCCCTTCTCCGCGGATGTCACGGTCCAGATTGCCGTGTCGCCATTCCCAAGTGTCGCGACTCCGTAGCGGGGCGCGCCGCCGGGTGCCGGAGCACGAAAGGCTGCTTCGAGCACTTCGGCCGGCACCGCAGGATGCCTCCGGCCCATGGGCTTCGGATCCTGGGTCGCGGCCTCACCCTTCCACTTCGCAGCCGCAGCGGGCCAGGGGGCGCCCTTGCCGAGTTCGGCGACGACTTCCGCGGCGCGCGCGGCGGCGAGCCGCGCCGCGGCTTCGAGCCGGGCGGACTCGATGATTTCGCCGCGAACGTCCTCCAGCGGCTTTGCCTTCGCGGGCTCGTGAGCCTTGACCGCGAGCGCAATGACCTTTCCGGGAGCAAGCTCCACGGTTCGCAACTCGCGGCCTGCGAGCACGTCCGGAGAAAACACCGCTTCGGTCACTTTCTGCGTCGCGCCAAGCTCGGCGCTGCCGCCGCGCGTGTAGCGCTCGATGCGCTTCAGCGGGAGTTTCATCTGCCCGGCGACGGCGGCGATGTCGCCGGACGCTTCGAAAGCCCGCGTGTCGAGCTCTTCCTGCGCGTCGCCAAAAGCTTTCTCGACCTGTGAATGCCGGTACTCGGACTCGAGCTCGGCGCGCACTTCCTCGAAGCCCCGGGTCGTCTCGGGAGTCACGCTCTCGAGCTTGATCACGTGCCAGCCGAAATTCGTCTTCACCGGTCCCCGTATCTCGCCCGGATTCATGCTCCACACCGCGTCACCGAAGGGCCCGACGAAATCGCTGCGCTCGGCCTCGCCGAGATCCCCGCCCGATTCCTTCGACCCCGTGTCGTCTGAAATCTCGCGCGCGAGCGCCGGGAAATCCTCACCCGCCTTCGCTCGCTCGTAGGCCCGCCTCGCCTTTTCCTCGGCGGCCTTTTCGTCGCCGCCCGCCCCGATCAGGATGTGTCGCGCACGGCGGCGGCCGGGTTGCGTGAAGCGCGCCTTGTTTTCCTCGTAGTACTGGCGGACGGTTTCCTCGGTCACTGACACCTCGGCCGCGAACGCGTCGATGTCGAGCTCGACGTAATCGACGGTCGCCTGCTCCTCCGTCATGTACCGGGACGAATTCGCTTCGTAGTACTTCTGGATGGCGGCGGCGTCGATCACGGCAGCCGATTCGAATTCCTGCGCGGGCACCGTCACCCATCCGAGCGTGCGCGTCTCGTTGCGGAGCGCCACCTGGCGCTGGAGTTCCGATGGCAGCACGAAAGCCGAGCCCTCGATGCCGCGGTCGAGCTGGCGGGCGAGTACGAATTCGCGTTGCTCGGCCTCGAAGCGATCGGGCGTCAGGTTATTGTTGCGCAAAGCCGCCTGGTAGGCGTCTTTTGAAAACCTGCCCTCGACCTGGAACGCCGGGATGGACTGGATGGTCTCGAAAACCTCGGCGTCCGTCGCCTCGAAATCGAGCTTGCGCGTGCGCTGGCGGACGAGCTCCATCTGCACCGCCTGGTCGAGCACGCGCTGCTGGATCGACTTGCGCATCTCCTCGGGCACGCCCGACTCGCCCATGGCGGCTTCGAATCGCGACATCTGCTCCTGGTAGTCCCGGCGCACTTCTTCGACGGCGACTTCGCGGCCATTGACTTCGATGCCCTTGGCCTTCGAGAAGCCGCCGACGTCGGTGCTGAAATTGACGCCCCAGAACACGAAGACGATGCCGAGCGCGACCAGGATCGTGACGGCAAATATGCCCTTCAACTTGTCATGAATCGTCTGGAGCATGTTCTCGCCGGGGCCGCAAAAAACGGGGCGCTAGGGTAGCACGGCCAGGCGCAGCTCATCGACTGCCGAGGCGATAGGTGAGCGACAATCCGTAGGTCCTCGCATCCCCAGGCGCGGCGCTGATGTAGTAGTCGGTGTCGAATGCGCGATCGACGTAGCGCCGATCGGTCAGGTTCCGTCCCCACACGGCGAGCTCGAGACTTACCGGAACGTATCGGGCCGTGAACATCGCGTTCAGCAGTCCGTGCGCGTGCTGTCGGGCAAGCGATGCAGGGTCGTACGAGAACGACATGTCATCGCGCCACGAATAATCGGCATGAATGTTGAACTCCCAGGCGCCGGCTTCGAGTGGCACGTCTGTCATGAGTGACGCGTTCCAGTCGGGCGTCATCGGGAAAACGGAGTCCAAGGTGACTCCCTCCACCTGCGGGTCGAGTTGTGTAAACCGCGGGCGTGTCGCGGCATAGAATCCGCCCAGCCGCAGCCGCCCCAGCATGGCCGTGACCTCGAGCTCGCCGCCCTCGATGGTCGCCTCGCCCCCGTTCTCGATGAAGCGCACGCCGCGCAGGCCCGGCGCCGTCAATTCGCGTTGCGTCAGCTGGATGTCTTCGAATTGCGACCGGAACAATGCCAGGTTGAGCCGCAATCGGCCATCGAACATTTCCTGCTTGACGCCAACCTCGACCGCCGTGACCCGCTCGGGCTCAAACGTATCAAGGTCGACCACGGTTGCGCCGCGTATGTTGTAGCCGCCGGCACGATAACCTCGGCTCAACTTCGCATACGCCATCGTGTCGGGCGCCGGGCTGTAATCGATGACGAATGTCCAAGGTGCATAGCTGAACGTGCGCTTGGGCAATGTCGCCCGGCAGGCCTCGGGCTCGTCGCGCAAGGCCGGATCGAGGCGGCAGATCTCCACGTCGCCGATTTGCTGTCGATTTCGCGACGTGAGCTGACGTCCGTCCACGTTGTAGCGGACACCGGCCGTCGTGCGTAGCCGCGGCGTTAGTGCATACGCAAGTTGCGCATATGCCGCGATCGAATCATTCCTGACATCACCTGCCGGCCAGCCGACGTCCCAACGGGACGCAGCAGGCAGGTAATTTCTGAACTGCTGTTCGTACGTCGCGTTCTCCTGGAAGTAGTGCAGTCCGCCGATCCAGCGCAGGCGATCGCCCGTTGCGTCGCCGTAAAGCTGAATCTCCTGGCTGACCTGATGCTGTTCATCGCCCCGGAAAAGAATTGCGCCGAGATCGTAGGGTGTTGCATCCTGATCCACGTCATGAGCGCTGACGTTGAGCTCACGGTACGCGGTGATGGATTTCAGCGTAAAACGCGCGAAATAGACCGTCAGGGTGCCCGACGTGCCCCAGACTCTCGTGGACACCGGACCGGCTCGATCTGCCGCGATGTGGTGCGCTGTCGGATCGACGTAGTTCGAGAGTAGGTCCGTCGGGTTGCCGAACACGGCCGGAATGCCATCGGCGTCCGGGTCGACGTCGAGCAACGTCAGTAGCTGCGCGCCGCTTTCGATCCGTGACCCATCGAATGACAGCAGGAAGTCCCATCGATCGGATGGGACGAACCTGAGTTGGGCTCGCAGGTAGTCCGTATCCTCGTCATCGAGATCCAGGCCGAGCCGTGTATTGCGGCCATAGCCGTCGTGCCCGGCGTGCGAGGCCACGAGCCGCGCCGCCAGGCGCTTGCTTGCAAGCGGCAGGTTGACGATGGCGGTGAGCACGGCGAGATCGTAGTTGCCGATGCTCGCCTCAAGCTGACCTTCGCGATCGAAGTCAGGCGACCGCGGAATGAGATCGATCGCGCCGCCGGTCGTGTTGCGACCGAACAGCGTGCCCTGCGGCCCGCGCAGCACCTCCACGCGCTCCATGTCGATCAACTCGAGGTTGGCGCCGGTCGTGCGGGCCAGATACACGCCGCCAAGATAGAGCCCCACCGAGGGATCGACAGTGGGAGTCGTTTCCAGCTCGACCTGGCCGCGCATTGCAATGCTTGCCGTCGTCCCGCTGCTCCGGTTGGACACCATCGTGAGGTTGGGGACCGCGTATTGCAGATCCCGCAGTTCTCCAACTTGCTGCAGCTTGAGCTGATTCGCGGACAGGATCGACGCCGCGACGGGCACCGACTGGAGGCGCTCCTCCCGGCGCTGCGCGGTTACGACGACATCACCCAGGATCGGGTGCACCTGGATTGCTGCCCTTTGCCCGCCGCCAGATTCCTGGGCGCCCACCCCTGGCGCAATCGCCAGTCCCAATACCAGAGTGCTCAACAAGGATTCCGGCAACGGTCGTTGCACTTGCATGTTGCGCGCACTTCCTCAAGCGTTAGGCCGGTCTGCGACGCCGTTCCTCATCCGGTCGCGCTGCCGGGTATTGTCGGCCTTGATGCGCGAGAGCCATCCCTGGTAGCGGGCCTGGGTACGAATCGCAGCGAACGCCGGATCCGTCTCGATGGAATCGACGTAATAGATGGGTTCCGGATGCAGGTCGCTGGCCCAGAGCGTCCTGAAGCCCGCGTCGTAAGCCCGATCGAGCGCACGCAGTGCGGACTCGCGCTCGCCCGCGAATGCATGGGCCCGCGCGCGCAGGTAGAGAAACACCGGGAGCCGCGGCGAATGCGGATCGTCAAGGAAGGCCGTGATCCGGTCGAGCAGCTGTCGTGACTGCGCATGCCCATCCGTGGCTTGCCAGGCGGCGACGATATCGAGCGCGGGCATGACGTTGTGTCCGTTGATCGGTTCTATCGCGGCAACCAGATCAGGCATGCGCTTCTCCAGAATGGCGCGCGCCTGCGCCGGCCTGCCCGCGATCAGCGCCAGCCTCGCAGCGGGGAGATCGAGAATGCGACTCGGTGCGAATTCGTCGCGGTGCCGGTCGAGGAGCTCGAAGGCTTCGCCGTATCGCCCGTGCATCGTCAGGACTGCGGCTTCGCTGAAGTATCGGGCCAGATCTGTGTCGCCGAAATCAAGCGCCTCACCTGCTGCATCAACATCGCCCAGCGACATGTAAAGGCCCCAGAGCTGAATCGGACCCTCAAGACCGCCGCGGGGAAGCGCGTTTCGCGCGGCAGCTACCGCCTCGTCGAGGCGGCCGAAATACTGCTCGAGTCCCGCAATGCCTGCCGCGTCCCCGGGCTGGCGGATCGGCGACTGTTCGGCTCGCCTGCGTAACCGCTCGCGTGCGGAATCCGGCTCGCCTCGCATTGCGAGCACCAGGGCCGCCATGCCGCCTGCCCTGCGCCTGAGCGGCTCGATTTGCGCGGTGCGCTCGAACAGGCTTTGCGCGAGGCCCGGGTCGTGCCAGAGCACGGCGCGGCCATAGTCGAAGTGCGCCGTGTCGTTGTACGGATCGAGCTCGATGGCGCGGCGAAAGTCGTCGCTGGCCGTGACGTAGGCGCCGTAGTCACCCAGGAAGCGGTAGCGCCACATTGCGAAGTTGGCTCGTGCCTGCAGCGCTTCGCTGGAACCGGGGTCCAGCGCGACTGCACGCTGGGCAGAAGCCATGCCGAGCCGTACTTCGGCGCCTACGTCCTCCGCCAGCGCCCAGGCCCGGTAGAAGTGATAGTAGGCGAGCCTGGCATGGGCGGCAGCGTAGTGCGGGTCGCGCGCGATCGCCTGCTCGAACAGCTGCTTCGCTCTCGGCAGATCGGGCTTGACCGAAATGCCCGTGAGGTGTGCGTTGCCGATTAGATAGAGCCGATGCGCCTCAGGGTCACGGGTCCCACGCCTGCGCAGCCGCATTGCATCTTCTTCGAGGAGCTCGACCTGCAGCGCAGATGCCACCGAAATTGCGATGTCTTCCTGGATCTGGAAAGCGTCGGTCAATTCCCTGTCGAACGACTGTGACCAGACGGGAGTGTCTCCCCCGACGTCGACCAGCTGCGCCGTGATCCGCAGCCGCTCGCCGGATCGCCGCACGCTGCCTTCGAGCACGTGACTGACGTTCAGCGATTCGGCAATGACCGATAGCGGCTCCTGCCTGCCCTTGAAATAGAACGACGACGTCCGGCCCGCCACCCTGAGCCCGCTGATGCCGCCGAGCCTGACGAGCAGTTCCTGCGAAAGGCCGTCGGCAAAGTACTCACTCTCTGGGTCCGACCCCAGATTGACGAACGGCAGGACAGCGATCGACGGAATCTCCGGAATCGCCGGCGCATGTTGCGCTTTTTCGGCCGTGCCGGCAGACAGCCAAATGGCGGCCAGCAATCCGAAGACTACGAGCGTGATCGCCGCGGCGGCTATCGAAGGCGTCCGCGACTTTCTCGGCCCCGGCGCCTCCTCCTGCGATGACGCGTTTCCTTTAACCGATTCCGTCTTGCTCGCCGTCGGGACGCCTCGCGCCGATTCTGCGATGCCTTGCGGCTCAGGAGTAATCGCGTGAATGAATCGGTAGCCAAGACGGGGGAGCGTCTCGATGAACCGCGGCGCCGCGGCATCTTCGCCAAGCGTCTCGCGCAATCGCGTGATGGCGTTGTTCAAGCCATGGTCGAAATCGACATACACGCTCGAAGGCCACAACGCCTGACGCAGCTCGTCGCGCGTGACGACTTCGCCCGCACGTTCGAGCAGCAGCGAAAGTACCTGGTAGGGTTTGTCCTGCAGTCGGACGCGCTGGCCCGACTTGCAGAGCTCTCGACTGGGCCGATCTAGCTGGTACTCGCCGAAGTTGACCAACGGCGGGCGCTCACTGGAAGTACTCCCCGCAGAGGATTGCATCGCGCTCTCCCTGCCCTCTCCGATGATACTCCCGTGTATCGCCGCAAGTATCTCCCGGCAGGTGATATTTCCCGATCAGCCGTGCATTCCCCGCGAATCATCCATGAGCGAAACATCGGTTGAAAAGGAGCGACCCGGGAGATTGAGCCGGACGGGCATTCGGGAGCCAACTGGGACGCCAGGGTGGCAACAGTTCAGGAGAGCGTCTCATGAATGCTTCATTGGCCCGCAATGCCGCAAGGGCGGCCTGCATCGCGATGCTCGCAGTGCCGGCGACCAGCTCTGCCGACGACACGGAATTCACGAACTGGTCAACCCCCGTCAATCTCGGGCCGGTCGTCAATTCAAGCTCGATCGAAGGCAGCCCGCAGGTGTCGCCCGACGGTCTCAGCCTCTATTTCTCGTCCAATCGACCTTCAGAATTCGGCGATTTCGACCTCTGGGTCTCGCGGCGCGACTGCAAATCCTGCCCGTGGAAGGAACCGGTACTGCTCGGCCCCAACATCAATACGACGGGCGAGGAGGCTTCGGTGGCGTTCTCCGCCGACGGGCACCTGCTCTTTTTCTCGAGCGACCGACCAGGCGATGTGAATGGATTTGGCGATACTGACATCTGGGTTTCGTTTCGCTGGAACAGGCACGACGACTTCGGCTGGGGTCCTCCGGTCAATCTTGGACCCTCCGTGAATACGGAGCACCACGAGTTCGGGCCTGCCTTTCTGCTTGGGAGTGGCTTTTTCGGCAGGCCCACGTTCTACTTCACGAGAAGCGCGGAGGAACAGGACATTTTCGAGACGCGACTGACGCGCAGCGGAGTGGTAACTGCGCCCGTTGCCGAGATCAACGCCCCCGGGGCGCTCGACGGCGAGCCACGTTTCCGCGGCGACGGCAAGGAGATAGTCTTCTTTTCCCAGCGGGACGGCTCCGTCGGTGGCAGCGTGGATATCTGGTCCGCCACCCGGCCGCATGCCAATGCTCCCTGGTCGCCGCCGGTGAACCTCGGGTCGCCCGTCAATACGCAATTCGCCGAGATCGGCGTGGGCATGTCGTTGGATGGCACGCAGCTCTACATTGTGAAGGGCCAGCAGCTGGGCGGATCCGGCCTGCGTGATATCTGGGTATCGACGCGCGAGCGCATCGACGACGACTAGCGCGGGGAGGGGCAAGCTGAGATCGTAGGCCGTCATGCGCTTAGGCATTGCGGTCCTGCTGCTCGGAATCGCATCCTGCGGCGGTGGATCCGGTGCGCCGGAACCCCCACCCGCGCCATTCACAATTTCACCCGCGGATTCGATCAGTATTCAGTTGGGACAGACGCAGTTTGATGCTTCCCGCTCGCCGGTAGGATGGAGCATTCGTGAAGGTGCTGCAGGCGGCTCGATCGACAATTCCGGGTTGTATACGGCGCCGGTCAACTTGGGCACCTTCCATGTCGTGGCCACCAGTGGTTCGCAAACTGCGACTACCGCAATCACGATCGTTCCGGCGGTAATTGTCTTTCCCCCGAGTGACACCCTGGGGCCGGGCGGCCTGAGAGGCTTCGGTGTCGACGTCAATCCTCCGGTGCCGAGCGTCTCCTGGACCATTCTGGAAGGTCCCGCCGGTGGCTCGATCAGCGGGAATGACTACACGGCGCCCGAGGATATCGGCACTTACCATCTCGTCGCGACGAGCACGCTGGATTCCCGCTTGAGCACGACCGTGCCCATCACCGTCGTACCGCAGGGATTCAAGCCCGTAGGCGACTTGAACTTGCCTCGCATGGGGCACACGGCGACGCTGCTGCCGAACGGCGAAGTATTGATCGCGGGGGGCGACCCGTGCTGGGTCGACGACGGAGTCTGTCCCCTGCAGGAAACGGAACTGTTCGATCCAGCGAGCGGAAATTTCCGGCTCGCGTCCAACATGATTCGGCAGCGCGCATTTCATACGGCGACGCCGTTACAGAATGGCCAGGTGCTACTTGCTGGCGGCGGCAGTGTGCTTGCCGAATTGTATGATCCGGCAACCAACGCATTTGTGGCGACTGGCAGCATGAGCACAAATCGCTTCCAGCACACCGCAACGCTGTTACCGAATGGAAAGGTCCTGATCGCCGGCGGTCAATTGGGCACTACCGCCCTGTCCAGCGCCGAACTGTACGATCCGTTGACCGGTACGTTTTCGCCGACGGCTGGCGCCGGAATGGTCGTGCCACGAAGCGGACATGGCGCCACGCGCCTGCCAAACGGCTTGGTCCTGGTCACCGGCGGCCTTGTCCACATCGGAGCGGCTCAACACGTGGCGGACATCCATGCGTCTGCAGAGCTCTATGACCCTGTCGCGGAATCCTTCACGTCGGCAGAAAGCATGACCGACCCGCGCGCATTTCACGCCGCTGTCGCGCTTGCAGACGGGACCGTCTTGATCACGGGCGGACTCAGCATCAGCTCGAGACTCGATTCAGCCGAGATCTACGATCCCTTGACTGGCGGTTTCACCACCACAGCCCGCATGGTGATGCCACATTGGGCCCATGTGGCAGCGTTGCTCTCTGACGGAACCGTCTTAGTGACTGGCGGCGCCAACGAGACGACTGACGATCAGGTCATTCATGGGTTTGTTGCGGAAATCTACGACCCGAATACCGGCACGTTTCTGCAAACTGGCAGCATGGGAGATGGCCAGCGATTTCTGCCCGCCGCTGTTCTCCTTGCCGATGGCCGAGTACTGTTGACCGGCTCACTCGATTCTGCGACTGCGGAAACCTATCAATAAGGCCAGTCAGCAATACGCTCGTTCAGTTCCACTTGAAGGTCGTCCGGCCCGCCTGTGCTTGGTAGACTGCTGCGCCTCGACAACAGTCGTTTGCGCCTCTCCCATGTGGACAGCCCGGAGCGTCGATATGCTTTTGCGGACGATTTTGCTGATAAGCCTCCTGATCCTCGCGCCGCTGACGGCTACGGCCGCGACGTCGAAGCCCGTGTTTTCGCCGATGGACGTGTTCGCGCTCGAGTGGGCGAGCGACCCCGAGATCTCCCCGGACGGCACGCGAATCGCCTACGTGCGCCGCTCCTTCGACGTGAAGACGGACACGCGCCGCGGCGCGATCTGGCTCGTGGACCGCGACGGCGGCAGTCACCGGCCGCTCGCGGGCGGCGCGGGCAGCCAGGGCAGTCCGCGATGGTCCCCGGAAGGCGCACGCCTTGCGTTCGTCGCCTCGGACGGCGACGGCGCGCAGATTCACCTGCACTGGTTCAAGGACGGCGTGACCGCGCGCGTCACAAACCTGCTGGAAGCACCGTCGAACCTCGCCTGGTCGCCAGACGGGCGCCAGCTCGGCTTCGTGATGCGCGTGCCGGCGAAGCAAGAGCCGCTCAAGGTGAAGCTGCTGGAGGCGCCCAAGGACGCGAAGTGGGCTGAGCCGCTCAAGGCCATCAACCGCATGGTGTACCGCGCCGACGGCGAGGGTTACCTGCCGGACGCTTTCGGCCAGATCTTCATCGTTCCGGCCGACGGCGGCACGCCGCGCCAGCTGACCGACGGCGCCTTCGATCACGACGACCTCGCCTGGTCTGCCGACGGCAGCGAAATCCTCGTCTCCGCGAACCGCCACGAGAATGCCGACCTCGAGCCGAACGACAGCGAGATCTACGCCGTGGACGTCGCGACCGGCGCGATCCGCGCGCTCACCAAGCGCTTCGGCCCCGACGCGCAGCCCGCGGCCTCGCCCGACGGCAAGTACGTCGCCTACATCGGTTACGACGACCGCTACCAGGGATACCAGCGCGCCCGACTCTACCTACTCCGCCGCGACAACGGCGAGATCCGCGAGCTCGCCGCGGACCTCGACCGCGACGTGGAGCGCCCGGCCTGGAGCCGCGACGGACGGCGCATCTACTTCCAGTACGACGACCAAGGCACGACACGCATCGCGGAGGCCGACCTTTCCGGACGCATCGCGAACCTCGTCGATGATCTCGGCGGCGAGGGTTGGTCGCGACCCTACGGCGGCGCATCCTTCTCGGTCGCGCGTGACGGCACGATCGCTTACAGCGCGAACGATAACTACGACCTGGCCGCCGTGGGCGTCTACGATGGCGGCAAGGCACGCCGCCTGACGAAGTTGAACGAGGACCTGCTCCCGCTACGCGAGCTTGGCCAGGTCGAGGAAATCTGGAGCACGACGCCGGTCGACGGTCGCCGCGTGCAGAGCTGGCTGATCCGGCCGCCCGGCTACGACGCGTTGAAGAAGTATCCGCTGGTGCTCGAGATCCACGGCGGCCCGCACACCAATTACGGTCCGCGCTTCACCGCGGAACTGCAGCTCTACGCCGCGTCCGGCTACAACGTGCTGTTCTCGAACCCGCGCGGGAGCACGAGCTACGGCGAGGAGTTCGGGAACCTGATCCACCACGCTTACCCGGGCCGCGACTTCGATGACCTGATGTCGGCAGTGGACGCGGCAATCGCGCGCGGCGGCGTCGACGCAAACCGCCTCTTCGTGACGGGCGGCAGCGGCGGCGGTGTGCTGACCGCGTGGATCGTCGGCACGACCGACCGGTTCCGCGCTGCCGCCGTGCAGAAGCCGGTCGTCAACTGGGCGAGCTTCGCCCTGACCGCGGACCTGCCGAACTTCTTCTACAAGTACTGGTTCCCGGCGCCACCGTGGGAGGACTATGAGGCCTATTGGCAGCGCTCGCCGCTCTCGCGCGTCGGAAACGTCAAGACGCCGACGATGGTTGTCACCGGCGAGCTCGATTACCGCACGCCGATCTCGGAGTCCGAGCAGTACTACCAGGCGCTCCGCATCCGGGGCATCGACACCCTGCTGGTGCGCGTCCCCGGCGCCCCGCACGCCCTCGACCAGCGCCCAAGCCAGCTCGCCGCCCGCATCGCCTACATCCTCGCCTGGTTCGCCAAGCACGACGCAGCTGCGTCCCAACCTGCAGCCGACCCCGCCCAGACCAGCGAGTCGACCGCGCGAGCGGGCGACTAAAGTTCCGGCGGAGCCCGCGAGCGCGAGTCGGCTCGCGCAGGCTGGGCAGCGACGACGGCCGGCCTGAAACGAAAAAGGGTCGTCATTCCTGACGACCCTTCGCGATGAGATTGGCGGAGCGGACGGGACTCGAACCCGCGACCCCCGGCGTGACAGGCCGGTATTCTAACCAACTGAACTACCGCTCCAGGTCACTGGTGGGTGCTGCAGGGCTCGAACCTGCGACATTCGCCTTGTAAGGGCGACGCTCTACCAGCTGAGCTAAGCACCCGGGCGGACCGGAATCCGGCCCCCCTGGGAGGCGCGGAACTATACGGCATCGGCCCCCGAAGGCCAAGCCGGAGAGCCGGCTCAGTGCGGCTGGATCGGCTTGATCGTGCGGCGCCCCGTGCGCCGCTCCGGCTCCTTCGCCGGCTCGGCCGGCGCAGGCGCGGCCGCCGTCCTCGTGGCGACCAGGGGACTGCGCTCGAGCGCGATCTCGAGCACCTCGTCGATCCACTTGACCGGGCGGATGTCGAGTTTTTCCTTGATGTTCTCCGGAATCTCGACGAGATCCTTTTCGTTCTCGCTCGGGATCAGGACCGTCTCGATGCCGCCGCGCTGCGCCGCGAGCAGCTTCTCCTTGAGACCGCCGATCGGCAGGATCTCGCCGCGCAGCGTGATCTCGCCGGTCATTGCGACGCTCGCGCGCACCGGGATCTTGGTGAGCGCAGAGACAAGCGCCGCGCACATGCCAGAGCCCGCGCTCGGGCCGTCCTTCGGCGTCGCGCCCTCGGGCACGTGAACGTGCACGTCCATCTTCTGGTGATAGTCGGTCTCGAGACCAAGCCCATCGGAGCGGCTGCGAACGACTGTCATCGCGGCCTGGATGGATTCCTGCATCACCTCGCCAAGCTGGCCTGTATAGAGCAGCTTGCCCTTGCCGGGCACGACGGCCGCCTCGATCGTGAGCAGCTCGCCGCCGACTTCGGTCCAGGCGAGTCCTGTGACGAGCCCGACGCGGTTGAACTCCTCCGCGCGGCCGTAGCGGAAGCGCCGGACCCCGAGATACTTGTCGAGATTGTCGGCCGAGACGGCGATCTTCTTCAATTCGGGCTCGAGCAGGAGCTCCTTGACCGCCTTGCGGCAAATCTTCGCAGTCTCGCGCTCGAGATTGCGGACGCCGGATTCGCGCGTGTAGTGGCGGATGATGTCGAGGATGGCGGGATCGTCGATGGTCAGCTCGCCGTCCTTCAGGCCGTTCTGCTTGATCTGCTTCGGCAACAGGAAACGGCGCCCGATGTTCTGCTTCTCGTCCTCGGTGTATCCGGGCAGCCGGATCACTTCCATGCGGTCGAGCAGCGGCGCCGGGATGTTGAGCGTGTTCGCGGTGCAGACGAACATGACCTCGGACAGGTCGAAGTCGACCTCGAGGTAGTGGTCGGAGAACGACGTGTTCTGCTCGGGATCGAGCACCTCGAGCAGCGCAGACGACGGGTCACCGCGGAAGTCCATCGACATCTTGTCGACTTCGTCGAACAGGAAGAGCGGGTTCCTGACGCCGGTGCGCGCCATGTTCTGCAGCACCTTGCCCGGCAGCGATCCGATGTAGGTGCGCCTGTGGCCGCGGATCTCGGCTTCGTCACGCACGCCGCCGAGCGACATGCGCACGAACTTGCGGTTCGTCGCGCGCGCGATCGACTGGCCGAGCGAGGTCTTGCCGACGCCGGGAGGACCGACCAGGCAAAGGATCGGGCCCTTGAGGCGCTTCACGCGCTGCGTCACCGCCAGGTACTCGACGATGCGTTCCTTGACCTTTTCGAGCCCGAAATGGTCCTCGTCGAGGACCGTCTGCGCGGCGGCGATGTCGTGGTGCACCTTCGTGCGCTTTTTCCACGGCACCTTGACGAGCCAGTCGACGTAGTTGCGCACTACCGTGGCTTCGGCCGACATCGGCGACATGAGCTTCAGCTTGCTGATCTCGGCGTTCGCCTTCTCGCGCGCTTCCTTCGGCATGCCGGCGTTCGCGATGCGCTTCTCCAGGTCGCCGATCTCGTTTGGCGCATCCTCGAGGTCGCCCAGCTCCTTCTGGATCGCCTTCATCTGCTCGTTCAGGTAGTACTCGCGCTGGCTCTTCTCCATCTGCGATTTGACGCGGCCGCGGATCTTCTTCTCGATCTGCAGCACTTCCATCTCGCCTTCGATCATGGACATCACTTGTTCGAGGCGGGCGCGCACGTCCTGGGATTCCAGGACTTTCTGTTTCTCGGAGAGCTTGAGCGCCATGTGCGCCGCGACCGTATCCGCGAGGCGCCCGGGTTGCTCGATGCCGGCGAGCGATGTCAGGATCTCCGGCGGCACCTTCTTGTTGAGCTTCACGTACTGCTCGAAGTGCGACACGACCGAACGCGTCAGCACGTCGATTTCGCGCTCCTCGTACTGCTCGACGTCGGGCAGCGGCGTCATGTCGGCGGTGAAGTAGGCATCCGCCTCCATGTTCTCGACCATCGCGCGCGCGACGCCCTCGACCAGCACCTTGACGGTGCCGTCGGGGAGTTTCAGCAGCTGGAGGATGGTGGCCACGGTGCCGACCGTGTAGAGGTCGCGGGGTTTCGGGTCGTCGACGTCGGCCTGTTTCTGGGCGACCAGCAGGACCTGCTTGTCACGCCGCATGGCCTCGTCGAGGGCGAGGATCGATTTGTCGCGGCCGACGAAAAGCGGAATCACCATGTGCGGATAGACCACGACATCGCGCAGCGGCAGGACCGGTACACGTGTGGCCGGGGGTGCACTCGGAGTCTTGCTTTTCGCTTCGGGCACTGTCGGATCCTCGGGCGCATTCGCGCCGCCGTGGCTTCAGGAAGGATACGTCATGGGGGCAACCGGTGTGCGCCACAAGTCGCGAATCTGAAGGTGCCATTCCCCTCCAGATGTGGAGGCCGTCACGCGCTCAGTGCGAGTCCGACCCCGCCGCTCGCCGGATCTCCGGCACGGCCACCTGGGACTCGTCGCTGCGATAGACGAGGTAGGGCTTGCTGTCGCCCAGGATGACGGTCTCGTCCACGACGACCTTGGCGACGTTCTTGAGGGACGGCAGGTCGTACATGATGTCGAGCAGCACGTTCTCGAGAATGGTGCGAAGACCGCGCGCCCCGGTCTTGCGGTCCATGGCCTTGCGGGCGACCGCCCGCAGTCCATCGTCCCGGAGCTCCAGGTCCACGCTTTCCATCTCGAAGAGCCGGGCGTACTGCTTGGACAGCGCGTTCCGCGGCTGGGTCAGGATCGTGACCAGCGCTTCCTCGTCGAGCTCCTCGAGCGTCGCGACCACCGGCAGGCGGCCGACGAATTCCGGGATCAGGCCGAACTTGATCAGGTCCTCTGGCTCGACGTCCTTGAACAGGTCCGCGCCCTGGGGCCGCTCGGACGGCGCGCGGACTTCGGCCGCGAAGCCGATGCCGCCGCGGGAACTGCGTTTTTCGATGATCTTTTCAAGCCCCGCAAAGGCGCCGCCGCAGATGAACAGGATGTTGGCCGTGTCCACCTGCAGGAATTCCTGCTGCGGATGCTTGCGGCCGCCCTGTGGCGGCACCGAGGCGATCGTGCCCTCGATCAGCTTCAGGAGCGCCTGCTGCACGCCCTCGCCCGACACGTCGCGCGTGATCGAGGGGTTGTCCGACTTCCTGGAGATCTTGTCGATCTCGTCGATGTAGACGATGCCGGTCTGCGCCTTCTCGACGTCGTAGTCGCACTTCTGCAGCAGCTTCTGGATGATGTTCTCGACGTCCTCGCCGACGTAGCCGGCCTCGGTCAGCGTCGTCGCATCGGCGATGGTGAATGGCACGTTCAGGAGCCTGGCCAGCGTCTCGGCGAGCAGGGTCTTGCCACAGCCGGTCGGGCCGATCAACAGAATGTTGCTCTTGGAGAGCTCGACCTCGTCCTTGTCATTGCGGTGACGCTTGTCGCCTGGCTTGGCCTGCAGGCGCTTGTAATGGTTGTAAACCGCGACCGCGAGGATTTTCTTGGCGCGGTCCTGGCCGATTACGTATTCGTCGAGGACCTTGCGGATCTCGTGCGGCTTCGGCAGGCGGTCGCGCGAGCGCTCCTGCTTCTCCTCGAGTTCCTCGCGGATGATGTCGTTGCAGAGCTCGACGCACTCGTCGCAGACGAAAACAGAGGGGCCGGCTATGAGCTTACGCACCTCGTGCTGGCTCTTGCCGCAAAAGGAGCAATAAAGCAGCTTGCCGTCGTCGTGCTTGCCCCGCGTGTCATCGACCATGCGTCGTGCCCCTCGCTAGCCGGGAGGCCGGCAGCCTTTTTATAGCATGCCGGTTTCTTCCGGTAAATTCCTTTTTTATCTCAATCACTTGCCGCCGCTATCTCCAGCGGAGTCTCACCGCGTACTAACCAAGGTGCGGCAACTGGCCGCGCTTTTCGAGGACACCGTCCACAATTCCATAGTCGCGCGCCTGCTCCCCGCTCATGAAATTGTCGCGGTCCAGATCCCTGCTGATCTTCTCGAGCGGCTGGCCCGTATGGTGCGAAAGAATGTTGTTCAGGCGGCTCTTGGCATCGAGAATTTCGCGCGCGTGGATCTCGACGTCGGTCGCCTGGCCGTGGAAGCCGCCGAGCGGCTGGTGAACCATGATTCGCGAATGCGGCAGCGCATAGCGCTTGCCCTTCGCGCCCGCAGCCAGCAACACCGCGCCCATTGACGCCGCCTGCCCCACACAGATGGTCGATATGTCCGGCTTGATGAACTGCATCGTGTCGTAGATCGCAAGGCCCGCCGTGACGGCGCCGCCTGGCGAGTTGACGTAGAGGTGGACGTCCTTGTCGGGGTTCTCGGACTCGAGGTACAGGAGCTGGGCGACGATCAGGTTCGCCATCTGGTCCTCGACTTCGCCGACGATGAAGACAACGCGCTCCTTCAACAGTCTCGAGTAGATGTCATAAGCACGCTCGCCGCGGGCGGTCTGTTCGACCACCATCGGGACGAGATTCAGAGCCTTGGTTTCGATATTTCCGCCCAAAATTGTCACTCCACTGCTTCGGACGCGGGTTCGGCGCCGAAGTTCATGATGTCCTTGAAACTGCCCGGCTGGTCCGTGACCTGGGCCGCATTCACGATCCATGCAACGGCCTGGTCCTCGAGTACCGCCATCTGGAGCTGCCGCGTGGCCGCATCGTTCTGCAGGTATTGCCGGCGCGCCTCGTCCGGGTCCGCGTAGGTCGAGACGATTTCGTCGAGCCGGCTCTGGACCTGCGCGGCATTCGGCTGGATTCCGGCCTGGCGGATCACTTCATTCATGATCAGGCCGAGCGCGACCCGGCGCCTGGCACCCGCTTCGAATGACTCGCGCGGCGGAAGCTGCCGCGGATCGCGGCTGTTGCTGCGGCGCAGGAACTCGATCTGCATGTCGCGGATCTCGGCGTCGACGAGCGCCTTCGGCACTGCGACGGGATTTGCCGCGAGCAGCTGTTCCAGCACCTGTCCCTTGAGCCTCGCCTGCACGGCCTGTGCAAGCTCACGCTCCATGTTCTCCCGCACCTCGGTGCGGAGCGCCCCGATGCCGCCTTCGGTGACGCCGAACGCCTCGCAAAACTCGGCGTCGACTTCCGGCAAATGGCTCTCTTCGACCTTGCGGACGATGGCCTGGAAGCGCGCTGTCTTTCCCGTCAGGTGCTGGGCCGGGTACTCTTCCGGGAAGCGCAGGTCAAACTCCCGCTTCTCTCCGGCAGCCGCGCCGCGCACGCCCTGCTCGAAATCCGGCAGCAGGCGGCCGACGCCGAGGACGATCACGAGATTCTCGTTCTTGCCGCCTTCGAAGGCCTCGCCGCCGATGCGGCCCTCGAAATCGATCGTGATCCGGTCGCCGTCCTTGCACCCGCGCGCGATTTCCGTCCAGACGGGACGTTGCTGACGCAGGCTCTCGATCATGGCATCGACATCCGCTTCGCCAACGGACGCCGTCGGCCGCGTCAGTTGAATGGCGCCGAAGTTCCTCAATTCAATCTGCGGATAGACCTCGAAGGTCGCCGTGTAGCGGAGGTCGTCCGGCTCGCCGGTCTTCTGCGGCTCGATGCGTGGACCGCCCGCGGGCTGGAGCTTCTCCTGCCGTAGCGCTTCTGCGAACGTTTCGCGGATGAGGTCGGACACGACCTCGTCGCGCACCTCGCGCCCGTAATGCTTGCGAACGACGTGGATCGGTGCCTTGCCTGGCCGGAAGCCCTTGATGCGTACGGTACGGCTTACCTTGAGCAAGCGCGCGTCGACCTGCTGGCGCACGCGGGTCGCCGGAACGGACACCTCGATGCGCCGTTCGAGCCCGGGCAGCGTCTCCACAGAAACCATCATCGATCGATCAACCTCGTGGTGCGAAAGGAGAGACTCGAACTCTCAAGGGTTTCCCCACCGGAACCTAAATCCGGCGCGTCTGCCAATTCCGCCACTTTCGCATCTGGAACCGGCCCGAAAACACGGCACCCCCTGCCGTGTTTACAGCGGATAAGTATAGCGTAAGGGATTCAGCCGGCCGGGGGCCGGCGACGTTTGCGGGTCCAGGCTGTCCGCAGGAACGCGATCACGCTCGGCAGTACGAATGCTGCGAGCACTGCGAGGCTCGCCCTCGTACGCGGGGCCACGAAACCCGTATAGGTCGCGAGGTAGAAAAAGACGATCGTTGCGCCGGCGGCAAGAATCGCCCCGAACTTGAGTGCCGCCAGAGCCGACTCGATCGGCGTCGGGTCGTCGTCGGCGGACGGTCCGCCTGGCCACTGATAAGTCGGCTCGGGAATGTCGCGACGGGTTTCCGGCATGGCGTATTTGTGAATAACAGGAAAGTGGTGGGCCATGTAGGACTCGAACCTACAACCTACGGATTAAGAGTCCGGAGCTCTACCAATTGAGCTAATGGCCCGAATTCGAGTTGGGGCGAGCGACGGGATTCGAACCCGCGACGGCCGGAATCACAATCCGGGGCTCTACCAGCTGAGCTACGCCCGCCAGCGTGTCCACGAAAATTATATAGGAAGGCCGTTCGGGACGCGCGAATTGGTGCGCCCGGAGGGACTCGAACCCCCGACCGGCGGATTAGAAATCCGCTGCTCTATCCAGCTGAGCTACGGGCGCATCCGCCGCCTGAAGAGCGCGCCGAGTTTAGCCGAAAGAGCGCTGCGCACGCGTCGAAGCAAACGGATCCAAACCGAACGGCGGCTCGAGAATTTGGTCGGGGCAGAGGGATTTGAACCCCCGACCCTCTGCTCCCAAAGCAGATGCGCTACCAGACTGCGCCATGCCCCGATGCGCGGGCATCGTACGAAGGCACCCGGGAGCCGTCAATTTACCGCTTCAAGCTTTCCGGTTCGACCGTTAACCAAGCCAAAACTGTTCTTTTTAAACCACAGTGGCATTTCGGTTATCGATAGGTGTAGATTTCAGGCATTACAGTCGCTTCGCGATTGTCGTATTTATGCAAACGAGGGGGTCGACCGTGAAAACTGCAACGCCACTGGCACGTGCCATCCGCATCGCAATCGGGGGGGCCGCCGGCCTTTCCGCGGCACTTGTCTCTTCCGTCGGCCTTTCGCAGGAAGCGCTGGATGAAGTCGTCATCACCGGATCGCGCATCCGGCAGAACCCCCTCGAGGAACGCCTGCCGGTGCTCTCAGTCACTGCCGACGATTACGAAGCAAGTGGCGCGACGTCCATCGCGGACTTTGTGCAGAAGCTTCCGATCGCGGGCTCCGCGATCAACCGCACCAACAATTCGTCCGGCAACCTGGGTTATCCGCCGGACGGCGGCGGCATCGGCGCCGGCGCCGCGGAGATGGATCTGCGCTATCTCGCGTCCAAGCGCGTGCTTGTGCTCGTCGATGGCCGCCGCTGGGTCAAGGGCTCCTCCGGCTCCGGCGTCTCGGGCGCGGTCGACCTCAACTCGATTCCTGCGAATGCGATCAAGGGGATCGAGATCCTGCAGGACGGCGCATCCGCGATCTACGGCTCTGACGCCATAGGCGGCGTGCTGAACATCATCACGGCCGACGACTACGACACGTTCAAGATCACAGGCTACACCGGCCAGTACGGCGACGGCGACGGCGAGACCGCCGAGTTCGACATGCGCATGGGCGCAGATGGCGAGCGCGGGCGGGCATTTCTGGACATCAGCTACACGGACCAGAAAGCCGTCAACACGGCCGATCGCTCGACCTCCGAATTCCCGATTCCCGGCACGAACTACGGCGTCAGCTCGGGAACGCCTGCGGGGCGCAACGTGTTCTGCAATCTCGACTGCGATCCGGATTCCCCGACGAACGACACGGTCAGCATTACGGCAGACTTCTCGGGCCCGCCAGGAGCAGGTCCGGTCTACAACCCGAACGATCCCGACAACGACGATTTCCACGGCTTCGCTCTGGCCGACCGCTTCAACTACCAGCCGTTTAATCACCTGGTGACGCCGAACGAGCGCTTCAACCTGTTCACCAAGGGCGAATACGACATCTCCGACAACGTCAGCTTCAGGGGGCTCGCGAGCTTTACCAACCGCAAGTCGCAGGGTCGTGCGGCGCCGGTGCCCCTGTTCTTCGGCGTGGATGGAGGCTCGACTCCGTACATGGTCAACTTCTTCATGCCGGCGAATCACGCGTTCAATCCCTTCGGCATCGACCTCGACGGAAGCGGCGCCACGACGGGCACGGCTAATGCGCCGTTCTTCACCAAGCGGCCGATCGAGGCGGGTCCACGCATCTTCAACCAGGACGTGGACACCTGGTACCTGTCCGGCGGCTTCGAGGGCGAATTCGAGCTCGGCGGCCGCGCGATGTATTGGGACATCACGGGCATTCGCTCGGAGAACGACGCGAAGCAGACGAAGCTCAATCAGTTCAATGCGCGCATGCTGAACGTGGGTCTCGGCGATCCGGCGGTGTGCGACGCAACGCCCGGCTGCGTCCCGGTCAACATCTTCGGTGAGGGCTCGCTGACCCCCGAGATGCTCGACTTCGTGACCTACACGGGCGTCGACACCAGCAGCCAGAAGCTGGTCGACGTCAGTGCGAACCTCTCCGGCGACTTGTTCGAACTGCCGGCCGGTGCGCTCGGCTTCGCGATCGGCTACGAGCACCGCGAGGAGGATGGCAGCTTCATCCCGGATCCGGTGGTCGCTGCCGGCGAGACCGCGGACGTGCCGACCAATCCGACGGCGGGCGGCATCAGCGTCGACGAATTCTACGGCGAGGTCATCGTGCCGATCCTGAAGGACGTGACGGCCTTCGATTCGCTGTCGTTCAGCGCCGCGGCGCGCTTTTCGGACTCGGACCTGTTCGATAGCGAGACGGGCACCAAGTTCTCGGTCAACTGGGGCCCGATCGAGAACCTGATGCTGCGGGTCAGCTATGCCGAGGGGTTCCGCGCGCCGAACATCGGCGAGCTGTACAACCTCGGCTCGCGGTTTGACTCGTCGATCTCCGACCCGTGCAACACGGATCTCAACCCAGTTCAGCCGGCCAACTGCGCCGTGCTCGGCGTGCCCGCCAACTACGTGCAGCTGAATCCTCAAGTGTCCGTCGATACGGGCGGCAATCGTGACCTGCAGCCGGAGACGTCCGATACGCTGACCGCCGGCTTTACGTGGCAGGTACCGCTGAGCGGGAGCTTCGAGCGCCTGCTGGTCGAGGCCAACTACTACGACATCGACATCGAGGGCGCGATCCAGGCGCCGGACGCGCAGGACACGCTGGATGCCTGCATCTCGACGCTCGACCCGCTGTTCTGCAACCAGGTCAACCGTAACCCGAGCGGCACGATCACGAGCATCGAGGGCACGCTGAACAACATCGGCGGCATCGAGACCTCGGGCGTCGACCTCAACTTCGATCTCAGCCTGGGCGAGTCGGGCGCCGGGACGTTCCGGTTCCAGCTGATGGCCTCGTTCCTGTTCGATTACGACGAGCTGTTTGCGAATTCGACGGGAGGCTTCGACCGTTCCTCGCGCGCGGGCCTGGAGCTCGGCTCACCGACGCGAGGCTTCGTCGAAGAGAAAGCGACGCTCAATACGTTCTGGAGCCTGGGCGACTTTTCAGGCCTGCTCTCGCTGCGCTACTTGAGCGCACTGACGGAGCAGTGCGTCGGCCTGGTGGCGGATTTCGGCGAGACCGCCCGATGCTCGGACCCTGTTGGGCTGACCAACGAGCTGGACAGCCAGCTCTACACCGACCTGCAATTCGCCTGGGGGCCCGAGGATCTGTTCGGCGGCGGCTGGAAATTCGCGGTCGGCGTGCAGAACCTCACGGACGAGTCGCCGCCCATCTGCTTCTCCTGCGACCTGAACAGCCTCGACGGCACGCTCTACCCGATCGAGGGCCAGTTCTGGTACGTCAGGGCGACATTCGAGAATTGACCTCGGCTTCGCCGGAATGGCGCAGAAAAGCCCCCGCAAGGGGGCTTTTCTTTGCCCGCTTGCGGCCCGGCCCAGGCGGCGACCGCAATATAATGTCGCGGCGGCCGCTCCCGCGGGATGACGGAGACCAGTTGATGGCGGATGCGGTCCACGGCAGCGGGCCGAACCTGACGCCCGAGGCGCGGCTCGAGCTCGCCCGCACGCTCGAAGGGCGCCAGCAGCTCGGTGACGCCCTCCTCGCCTATTACCGCGCCATCATCGAGTCCCAGCGGCAGGGCCGCTGGCTCAGCAAGGCGACGACGCCGCCCGCGCTGGTCGAGCGCGTTGCGTATGCCATGCGCTACGTGAAGGCCGGGCGGCGCCGCGTCTTCGGGCAGGCGCTCGAGCCCGTCGTCGCGCGGCACGGTGGCGACGCGCTTGTACGCTTCCAGGAATGCCTCGCAATCCAGGTCGGCGAACGGAACTTGCAGCCGCCGGATCCGCGACAGCAGCCATCCATGCTTTATTTTCCGGGGCTGCCCGCAGCACCATATTTCAAGCGATCGGAATTTCCCTGGTTCAGGAACCTCGAGCGCGAGACGGGCGCGATACGCGACGAGTTCATGGCCGTGATGCCGCGCGCCGACCGGAGCGAACGCGTCTTCGCAGGTGACGAGGCCGAACGCCTGGGACTCAAGGGTGGCCTGGCCGCGCCAAGCTGGAATGGCTTTTATTTCTTCCGTCATGGCGAGCGGCGCGAAGAGAATCACGCGCTGTGCCCACGCACATCAGCGATCCTCGAGACGCTCCCGCTCGTCAGGATCCGCGAGAACGCGCCCGAGGTGATGTTCTCGGTGCTGGCCCCGGGCACGCACATCCTGCCGCATCGCGGCGTCACCAACACCCGCGTCGTGTGTCACTTGCCGCTGGTCGTTCCGGAGGACTGCGCGCTCGTGGTCGGCGGCGAGCAGCATGCATGGCGCGAGGGCGAAGCCGTCGCCTTCGACGATACCTACGAGCACGAAGCCTGGAACCGGGGGAAAACGACACGCGTCGTACTGATCGTCGACGTCTGGAACCCGCAGCTCACGGAAGCGGAACGCGACGCAGTCGCCGTACTGGCTGCTGCCATCGGAGACTTCAACAAGGCCGCATGCCTATGAGCGCGAAGATCATCGATGGCAGGCGCATTGCGGAGGAATTCCGGCGCGAGGTCCGCACCGCGACGGACGCGCTGGAGCGCCGTGGGCTCCGGAGACCAGGGCTCGCTGTCGTGATGGTCGGCGACAACGCCGCCTCCGCGGTCTATGTGCGCAACAAGCGCCGCGCCTGCGAGGAAACCGGCGTCGTGTCGGTTGCGCACGACCTGCCGGTGACCACGAGCGGCGCCGAGCTCCTTGCGCTGATCGACCGGCTGAATGCCGATCCCGCGATCGACGGAATCCTGGTCCAACTGCCCCTGCCCGCTCACATTGCTCCGGTCGAGGTGCTCGAGCGTATCGATCCATTGAAGGACGTGGATGGGTTCCATCCGTACAACATCGGCCGGCTCGCGCAGCGCATGCCGATACAGCGGCCCTGTACGCCCTACGGGATCATCCTGATGATGGAGCGCGAAGGCCTCGAAATCCGTGGCCGGAATGCGGTGATCGTCGGCCAGAGCAACATCGTCGGCCGCCCGATGGCACTCGAACTCCTCATGAAAGCGGCGACCATCACCGTCTGCCACAGCCAGACGCGCGACCTCGCGCGCCAGGTCGGCGAGGCGGAGATCCTCGTCGCGGCGATCGGCAAGCCGCAGTTCGTGCCGGGGAGCTGGATCCGCCCCGGCGCCGTCGTGATCGACGTCGGCATCAACCGCCTGCCGGACGGGCGCCTGGTCGGTGACGTGCAGTTCGAGGAGGCCGCGAAGCGAGCGAGTCACATCACTCCGGTGCCCGGCGGCGTCGGTCCCATGACGATCGCGGCGCTCATGAAGAACACGCTCGAGTCCGCCGAACGGCGGCGGGGACTCAAAGGGGACGCGCACCTTTAAACGTGCGCGTCCCCTTTAAAGGTGCGCGTCCCCTTTTACTTCCGCCGCCAGGTCGTGCCGCCCGGCCCGTCTTCAAGCAGGATCCCGGCGGCGGCGAGCTCATCGCGTATCCGGTCGGACTCGGCCCAGTTGCGCTGCCGGCGCGCCTCGATTCGTGTGGCAACCTGGCGGTCGATGGAAGCCGCATCGAGCGCCGGCCTTGCGGTTTCCATGCCTTCGGCGAGCGACGACGCGGTCGCGAGCCATTCCGCCGGCTGATGCGCGAGGAGCCCGATCACTCCTCCCAGTTGACGGATCTCGGCCGCAAGCGCGGATGCTTTCGCCCGATCACCCGCCGACTTCGCGACATTGAGCTCGCGCGCCGCCGATTGCAGCGCCGCGATCGCACCCGGCGTATTGAAGTCGTCGTCCATCGCCTCCGCGAATTCGCGCGTGGCTTCGCCCGGCGCGGCGCCTTTCGCGGGCTCGACGTCACGCAGCGCGAGATAAAGGCGCTGCAGCGCGGCATCCGCCTGGCGCAGGTTGTCATCCGTGTAATTGACCGGCGCCCGATAGTGCGAGGCCAGCAGGAAGGCACGCAGGACCTCCGGGCGCAACTTCGGCAGGACTTCGCGCACCGTAAAGAAATTGCCGAGCGACTTCGACATCTTCTCGTCGTCCACGCGCACGAATCCGTTGTGCATCCAGACCTTCGCGAAGGAGGCGTCGCAGGCGGCGCAGCTCTGGGCGATCTCGTTCTCGTGGTGCGGGAACATGAGGTCCATGCCGCCGCCGTGGATGTCGAACGTCGGGCCCAGGATCGAGACCGCCATCGCGGAGCACTCGATGTGCCAGCCCGGCCGGCCGGAGCCCCAGGGGGAGTCCCAGGCGGGTTCCCCGGGCTTCCCGCGCTTCCACAGGACGAAATCCAGCGGATCGCGCTTGGCTTCGTCGACCTCGACGCGCGCACCGGCACGAAGGTCCGCGAGCTTTTTCCCGGACAGCTTGCCGTAGCCCGGAAACCGTGCCACCGCGTAATAGACGTCGCCATTCGCGCCCGCATACGCGAAGCCGCGCGCCACCAGCTGCTCGATCATGCGGACGATTTCAGGAATGTAGTCGGTCGCGCGAGGCTCGTAATCCGGCTTCTCCATGCCGAGCGCGTCGAAGTCCTCGTTCATCGACGCGATGAACCGCGCGGTCAGCGCCTCGAAGGACTCGCCGCGCTCGCGTGCGCGGGCGAGAATCTTGTCGTCGATGTCGGTGATGTTCCGGACATAGGTCACGCGATAACCCGATGCGCGCATCCAGCGCCGCGCAACATCAAAGGCGATCTGGGAGCGGGCGTGGCCGACGTGGATATGGTCGTAAACCGTGATACCGCAAACGTACATGCGCACGTGACCCGGCTCGAGCGGTTCCAATGGTTCCTTGAGGCCGCTCAGCGAGTTGTGGATGCGAAGCACGCCCTCAGGCTCCACGCATCCGCGATGCGCCCGCGAGCCGGTCGCGCACCAGCGCCGCCGGTATCGCGGCCAGGAGCGCCGCGAGCTCGGGACCGTCGTGGCGACCCGTCAAGGCGAAACGGAGCGGCATGTAGAGCGCTGCGCCCTTGCGGCCGGTGCGCGACTTCAGGCGCTCCGCGAGCGAACGGAGGTCAGCCCCCGTCTCGGCGAACGACGCGAGTGCAGCGTCGAAGAATTCGGGTCCCGCCTCTCCGATCGCCTTCGCCGCGTCGGGCGCGATCGGCGGCAGCACGCCGCCGAGGACTGCGAGCCAGTCGCGCGCGTCGCGCGGAAGGAGCAGGTTTCCTTTCAGCAGGTTCGCGACGGACGCGCGCCGCTCCGCCGCCCATTCGGCCGGGAACTCGGCCGCAAGCCAGCGCGCCGCGGATTCCGAGTCGAGGCGTCGTACGGCTTCGCGCTGCCAGTGGTCGAGCTGCGCTAGGTCGAAATGCGCCGGCGCGCGCCCGAGGCGGTCGGCGTGGAAATGCCGCGGGAACTCAACCGGATCGACCCACTCGTCCGGCGCCCCGTGATGGCCGAGACGCAACAGCAGATTTCCCACGGCGGCGGCGAGATAGCCCCGGCTGCGAAGCTCGGCGAGCGTGACGCTGCCCTTTCGCTTCGACTGCGGCGCGCCGCTCGCATCCAGGAGGAGCGGCAGGTGGCCGTAACGCGGCGCCTCAAGGCCGAGCGCACGGAGTACGAGCAACTGCCGCGGCGTGTTGCTCAGGTGATCATCGCCGCGCAGCACCTGGGTTACTCCCATGAGGGCATCGTCCACGGCGTTGCAGAAAAAGAAGACGGCCCCGCCGTCCGCGCGGCGCACGACGAAGTCGCCGAGCGACGAGGCTTCCACGGCCTGCGGTCCACGCACGAGGTCGTCGAAGCGCATGGTTTCGGATCCCGGAATCGCAAAGCGGAGCGCAGCAGGCCGCCCGGCTGCGGCGCGCTCTGCGCGCACGGCTGGATCCAGCCCTCGGCAGGTTCCCGCATAGCGCGGCGGCTGGCCGGCGGCGAGCTGAGTCCTGCGCTCGACTTCGAGCTCGGCCGGCGTGCAATAGCAGGGATAAGCGTGGCCTTCGCGCTCGAGACGGTCGAAGAGCGCTGCATAAAGACCACCACGTTCCGACTGGCGATACGGACCCTTGCCATCGTCGCGGCCTGGCCCCGCGTCCCAGTCGATGCCCAGCCACTCGAGGTCGGCAAGCTGCGCAGCGACGAATTCATCGCTGCCGCGTTCCCTGTCCGTGTCCTCGACCCGCAGGATGAAACGGCCGCCCCTCCCGCGCGCGAAAAGGAAGCTGAACAGCGCCGTCCGGGCATTGCCCGGATGCAGGGCGCCCGTCGGGCTCGGCGCGAATCGCGTGACGATTGCGGGTTCCATTGCATTCACAGTCTAAGGTATCGGACCCGCCGCCTCACGCGGGAGGTAGGCTAAAATCGCCGCGAGGTGCATTCCATGCTGCGATCCATCGTTCTCCTGTTCGCCCTTGTTTCTGCCATGCCGGCGCTTGCGCAGGCGCCCGGCACGCTAGCGCCGCGAGTCCGCTTCGAGACTTCGCTCGGCGACTTCGTCGTGGAACTCGACACGGTGCGCGCACCGCTGACTGCGGAGAATTTCCTGCGATACGTGCGCGACGGCGCCTACGACGGTACCGTGTTTCACCGCGTGATCGCGCACTTCGTAGTGCAGGGCGGCGGCTATGACGAGCGCCTCGCCGAGCGCCCGGCGCGAGCCCCGATCCCGAACGAGAGCGGCAACGGCCTCTCGAACCGGCGCGGTTCACTCGGTCTCGCTCGCGAGGAGTCGCCGCATTCGGGTTCCTCGCAGTTCTACATCAACCTCCTCGACAACGCGGCGCTCGATCCACGGCCGAACCGCTGGGGCTACGCCGTCTTCGGAAACGTCGTCGAAGGAATGGATGTAGTCGACCGCCTCGGCTATCTCCCGACTGAAACCGTCGAGTCGTTTGGCGCGGACGTTCCGGTACAGAAGCCGGTCGTTCGCCGCGCCTATGTCGTCGATGCGTCCACGTCCGCAACCCCGCCTCTGCCACCGAAGGAAGAGAAGGCGGACGAGACGAAGTGACATCCTGGTTCGCCTCCGACCTTCACCTCGATCCCTCGACGCCGGAGATTGCCGCGCGATTCCAGCGATTTCTGGCAGGTCCCGTGCGTGGCGCACGGTCCCTGTTCCTGCTGGGCGACATTTTCGAGGCCTGGATCGGCGATGACGATCCGGAACCCGCGCATCGCGAGGTAGTCCGGTCGATCGCCGCGGTCGCGGCCGGCGGCACGCTCGTCTATGTCATGCGCGGCAATCGCGACTTCATGATCGGAGAACGTTTCTGCGCAGACGCCGGGGCGATCCTGCTCGACGACCCCGCGATCATGGCATTGGGCGGCGAACGGCTGATGTTGAGTCACGGTGACGGACTTTGCGTCGACGACCGCGCCTACCAGAGATTGCGCGCGCTCGTTCGCGACGAGTCCCTGCGTGCGGCCTTCGCGCGCCTGCCGATCGACGCGCGGCGCAGGCTCGCAACGGAGGCGCGCGCGGGCAGCCGCGAGCATCTCGCGAATGCGTCCGGCTACATCACCGATGTCAACCAGTCCGCGGTCGAATCGATCATGCGGGCGGCCGGCGTCGAACTCATGATCCACGGCCACACGCATCGTCCGGGCGTGCACCGCTTCGAGTCTGACGGCTCGGCTCGGACCCGGATCGTTCTCGGCGCCTGGCATGACGAGGCGAACGTCATCCGGTGGGACGAATCGGGCCCGCAGCTCATCCCCTGCCCGGTGTGAATCGGCACCGGCGCGACTCTGGCCGTCGGGCGGGTTGGCTCGCTTGCTCCGCCGGAACTTTAGTCGCTTGTATCTTATGTGCCGACCGGCGCGGTAAGGTTTGCTGGTCTGGAAGATCA
>DAIQBB010000005.1:0-168402 GCA_036781365.1 Steroidobacteraceae bacterium
CTCACTCGGGGGTCCCGGCCGCGCGCCGCACGCGAGCCGACAGGCCGCGCGATCGGCGGAAGCGCGAACGGCGCGCGCGAGGTGGCGGGGTCCTCGCGAGCGAACCCTTAAAGTTCCGGCAGGGTTCGCGAGCGAGGAACCCCGCCGGATCCCGCGCGCGCCGTCCCACTTCGCCTTTCGGGCGGGACTGGTAGTCTCGCGCGATGCGGGAGTTTGAGACGTTCACGAGTCACCTCGAATGCAGCTCGACCGGCAAGCGCTACGCGGCGGACCAGCTGCATGGATTGTCGGACGCGGGCAAGCCGTTGCTCGTGCGGTATGACCTCGAGGGAATCCGCCGGGCCGTCACGCGGGAGACGTTTGCAGCGCGCAGCGGCGGCTTCTGGAAGTACCGCGAATTCCTCCCGGTGCGCAGGAACGCCGACGTCGTCTCGCTCGGCGAGGTCGAAACACCGCTCGTCGCCCTCGAGTCGCTCACAAGGCGCGCGGGTGCGAAGCGGCTGCTCGTGAAGGACGAGGGCAGGCTGCCGACCGGCTCGTTCAAGGCACGGGGGCTCGCGCTCGCGGTCTCAATGGCGAAGGCGCTTGGCCTCCGAAAGCTCGCGATGCCGACGAACGGGAATGCGGGCGCGGCGCTCGCCGCCTATGCCGCGCGAGCCGGCATCGAGACCTTCATTTTCTGTCCTGCCGACACGCCCGAGATCAACGTGCGCGAGATCGCGCTCGCGGGCGCGCAGGTGACGCTCGTTGACGGGCTCATCAACGATTGCGGCAAGCGCGTCGCGGAGGGCCGCGAGCGCATGGGCTGGTTCGACGTCTCGACGCTCAAGGAGCCGTACCGGATCGAGGGCAAGAAAACGATGGGGTACGAGGTCGCCGAACAGCTCGATTGGCGGCTGCCCGACGTCATTTTCTATCCGACGGGCGGCGGCACGGGCCTGATCGGCATGTGGAAAGCCTTTGCCGAGCTCGAGGCGGTCGGCCTCATCGGGCCCGCGCGGCCCCGGATGGTCGCCGTTCAGGCCGCCGGCTGCGCGCCGATCGTCCGGGCCTGGGAAGCCGGCGCTGAACATGCGACGCCCTGGCCGGACGCACAGACCTATGCGGCCGGGATACGGGTGCCGGCGGCGATCGGCGATTTCCTGATCCTCCGCGCGGTCCGCGAGAGCGGCGGCTTCGCAATCGCCGTCGACGATGGAGAAATAAGGAGGGCGCTCGCGGAGGTGGCCCGGGAAGACGGTCTGCTGCTCTGCCCGGAAGGGGCTGCGACCGTCGCGGCCTGGCGGGCCGCCCTGGCAGACGGCCGCGTCGGCGCCCTCGAAAATGTCCTTCTCTTCAACTGCGCGAGCGGGCTCAAGTACCCTCTTCCCGCCTAAAGGGGACGCGCACCTTTAAAGGGGGTGTTCGCGGAGGCAACCGGGGTCACCGCCGGGAGGGCCGGCGGCGAGAATCGGCAGGTGACCCTTGCCGATCGCCCACGGGAGCCTGCCGCCTGGCTCGAGCGCCTGCGCGCCCCGGGCGAACGCGACCCGGCCGGCATCGAGCGCGACCTGCGCTGGCTCGAGGGGCCCGGGCGCACGCTCCTTTCCGTCGACGATCCGCGTTACCCGGCGCAGCTTGCCGCGGTGCCGGGCATGCCTCCCGCGCTCTTCCTGGAAGGGGAACCGGCCCACCTCTCGCGGCCGCAGGTCGCGATCGTGGGCAGCCGCGCGGCGACGACCGCCGGACGCGAGACTGCCTTCGATTTCGCAGCGCGGCTTGCCGCGCATGGATTCGCGATCACAAGCGGCCTTGCCGCCGGCATCGACGCGGCGGCGCACCGCGGAGCGCTCGCGGCGGGCGGGGTCACGATCGCGGTCTGCGGCACCGGCCTCGATCGCGTCTATCCGGCGGAACATCGGCAGCTCGCCGCCGCGATCGCCGCAAACGGCGCGCTCGTCAGCGAGTTCCCGACCGGCACGCCGCCCGCCGCGTACAATTTCCCGCGACGGAACCGCTTGATGTCCGGCCTCGCGCGCGGCGTCCTTGTCATCGAGGCTGCGTCACGATCGGGTTCGCTCATCACCGCGCGCCTCGCCGGCGAACAGGGACGCGAAGTCATGGCGGTTCCCGGTTCCATACATAATCTCCTTGCGCGCGGTTGCCACCGGCTGATCAAGGACGGCGCCGCGCTCGTCGAAACCGTCGACGACGTGCTCGCAGCGCTCGGCGTCCAGGTGCCCGCAAGCGCTTCAAATTCCGCACCCGAAGCGCGCGGTGACGCGAAAATCGCGAATGGCGCGTTGGACAGCGACGCGGAAATGCTGTTGAATGCGCTCGGTTTCGAGCCGGCGGGTCTCGACCGACTGGTTGAAAGAACCGGAATGGCCGCCAGGATCGTCATCTCGAAGCTGCAGTTGCTCGAGCTCGAAGGCCGGGTCGAATCCCTGGCCGGCGGGCGGTTCAGCCGGAAACCACCGAGGCAGGCCCGATGAAGGACAGCGTGCTCGACATCCTGATCCACCTGTTCGAAAACTTCCTGGATGCCGAGGACGACTCCACACCGGACCGAGATTCACTCAAGACGGAACTGGAGCAGGCGGGCTACCCGGAAGCGGACATCGAGCGCGCGCTCGTCTGGCTCGAGAGCCTTGCGAGCGACCCGGAACGCGCACTCGGCGAGGGAACGGCACGCGCCGTGCGCGTCTTCAGCGGTTCGGAGCAGATCCGCCTCGACACCGACGTCCGTGGCTACCTCCTGCACCTCGAGAACCTGGGCATTCTGTCCGCCGCGCAGCGCGAGGTGGTGATCGACCGGCTGCTCGCGCTCGAGGCCGACGATATCGACATCGAGCAGCTGAAGTGGGTGGTCTTGATGGTGCTTTTCAGCCAGCCGGGGCAGGAAAACGCCTACCAGCGGATGGAAGACCTGGTGTTTGACGAGCGTCGGGACGCGATGCACTGAACGCCAACGCCCCGTTTCGGCCAGGGAGCCGCGGTCGGGCCCGCGGCTTTGGCGTCTCTGGGAACCTTGCATTGAACCTGGAAACATGAGCTCAAATCTCGTCATCGTCGAGTCGCCCGCCAAGGCGAAAACAATCAAGAAATACCTCGGCGCTGACTTTGAGGTGCTGGCCTCGTACGGCCACGTCCGCGACCTCATAGAAAAGGAAGGCGCGGTCAATCCCGAGGACGACTTCGCGATGAAGTACCAGCTGATCGAAAAGAACCGCCCCAAGGTCGATGCGATCGAGCGCGCGATGAAGAAGGCGGACGCGCTCTACCTCGCGACCGACCCCGACCGCGAGGGCGAGGCAATCTCCTGGCACCTGTTCGAGATCCTAAACGACCGCGGCGTGCTCGATGGCAAGGAAGTGCGCCGCGTCCGCTTCTACGAAGTGACCAAGAATGCGGTGCGCGAAGCGATAGCGCAGGCCGAGAGTGGAGTCAGCGACCATCTGGTTAACGCCTACAAGGCGCGGCGCGCACTCGACTACCTGGTCGGCTTCAACCTCTCGCCGCTCCTCTGGAAGAAGATCAAGCCCGGCCTGTCCGCGGGACGCGTGCAGAGCGTCGCACTCCGGCTCATCTGCGAGCGCGAGGCGGAGATCGCGAAGTTCATCCGCCAGGAATACTGGACGGTCGAGGCGGATGCGTCGAAGGAATCGGCGCGCTTCCCGGCGCGCCTCATCGAGTTCCGCGGCGAGAAGGTCGAGGCCGACACGCAGAAAGCCCGCTTCAGCATCACGAACGAGGGTGATGCGCGCGAGGTCGAGCGTACGATCGTGGCGGCGGCGAATGGCATATTGACCGTCGAGAATGTCGAGCGCCGGCCGAAGCGCCGCAATCCGCCGCCTCCGTTCACGACCTCGACGCTGCAACAGGAAGCCGCGCGCAAGCTCGGATTCACTGCGCGGCGGACCATGCAGACCGCACAGCGGCTTTACGAGTCCGGCCACATCACCTACATGCGCACGGACTCCGTATCGCTCTCGGCGGAGGCCGTCCGCGAGATCCGCGAAACGATCAAGGCGAACTTCGGCGACAAGGCGCTTTCCGAGGGCGTCAACGAATACAAGACGAAGTCGAAGAACGCCCAGGAGGCGCACGAAGCGATCCGCCCGACCGTGGCTGGCGAGACTCCGCAGAAAGCCGAGAGCGACATCCATGACGAGGACCAACGACGCCTCTATGCGCTCGTATGGAAGCGCGCGGTCGCCTGCCAGATGGCCCCCGCGGTATTCGACACCGTGGCCGTCGACCTCGTCGCCGGCGATCCGAAGTCCGCCGCCAGCGGCGGCCGCCACGTGCTGCGCGCGAACGGCCAGACCCTGCTCGAGCCCGGTTTCCTCGCCGCCTATCACGAGGACCACGACGAGGACGAGACCGACGTCGAGAGCGAGGACGAGCAGCGCCTGCCCGCGCTCGAGCCCGGCGAGCGCGTGACGCTCGAGGCGATCCGGCCCGAGCAGCATTTCACGCAGCCGCCGCCGCGCTACACCGAGGCGAGCCTCGTGAAATCGCTCGAAAGCCACGGCATCGGCCGCCCATCCACCTACGCATCGATCATCGAGACGCTTCGCTACCGGCGTTACGCCGAAATGAGCGGGCGCGCCTTCGTCCCGACCGACATCGGCAAGATCGTCAGCAAGTTCCTGGTCAAGTACCTCGGCGACTACGTGGAATACGGCTTCACGGCGCAGATGGAGGACGTGCTCGACGAGATCAGCAATGGCGAAAAGGAGTGGCATGTCGAGCTCGGCCGTTTCTGGAAGCCATTCATCAAGTCCGTAGAGCACATCACCAAGTCCGTCAGCCGCGAGGAGGTCGCCGAATCGCGCGAAGTCGGCCGCGACCCGGTTTCCGGCAAGCCGATCGCGGTGCGCATGGGCCAGTACGGCCCCTTCGTGCAGCAGGGCACGCGCGACGATCCCGACAAGCCGCGCTTCGCGAGCCTGCTCCCGGGCCAGCACATGGACGACGTCACGCTCGAGGACGCGCTGAAATTGCTGTCGCTGCCGAGCGACCTCGGCCACGCGCCCGACGGCACGCCGATCAGCGTCGGCCGCGGCCAGTACGGCCCCTACGTGAAGTTCGGAGCCAAGTACGCCTCGATCAAGGAGGACGATCCGTTCACGCTGACATTGCCGCGCGCGCTCGAGATCGTCGAGGCGAAGCTCGCGGCCGACCGCGAGCGCACGATCAAGGATTTCCCCGACGCCGGCATCCAGATACTGAAGGGCCGCTATGGCCCCTACGTCACCGACAGGAAGCGCAACGCCAAGGTGCCGAAGGACCGCGAGCCCGCCTCGCTCACGCTCGAGGAATGCCAGGCAATGCTAGCCGCCGCACCCGAGCGCAAGGGTCGATTCGGCCGGCGCAGAAAAGCGGCTGCGCCCGCCCCGGCCGTCGCCAAAGCTGCGGCCGGCGCCGCGACCAGCAAGCCGCGCGCGCGCAAGAAAGCTGCTGCGGCGCATCCCAAGGCCGCAAAGCCCGCCAAGCCAGCGAAGTCGAAGGCCGCGAACAAGAAGAAAACACGCGCTGCGAGCGTGGCGCCCGAAGAGCCCGCAGGCTAGGCCGTGAGCGATCGCGTCGCCGTGCGCGCATGGCTTGCAGGGCTGCAGGAAAGCCTGGCGGAAGCCATCGAGCGCGCGGATGGCGGCGCGCGCTTCAACCGCGACCGCTGGGAGCGGCTGGACGGTGGCGGTGGCGAGTCGCGCGTCCTCAAGGACGGCGCGTTGATCGAACAGGGCGGCGTCAATTTCTCGGAAGTTTCGGGCACGAGCCTTCCCGCCTCCGCGACGCATGAGCGGCCCGCGCTCGCAGGCAGGCCGTTTTCTGCGATGGGTGTGTCGCTCGTGTTGCATCCCCGCAATCCACACGTGCCCACGACGCACCTGAACCTGCGATTCTTCATTGCCGAACCCGCGGGCAGCGAACCCGTGTGGTGGTTCGGCGGCGGCTTCGACCTGACGCCGTACTACCCGGTGCACGAGGACGTGCTGCACTGGCATCGCACGGCACGCGATGCTTGCTCCGGCATTCCGGGCAGTTACGGGAAGTACAAGGCCTGGTGCGACCGCTATTTCTTCCTGCCGCACCGGAACGAAACGCGGGGCGTCGGCGGACTGTTCTTCGACGACCTCAATGCGCCCTCCTTCGAGGCCTGCTTCGGCTTCGCGCGGAAAGTCGGCGAGGCATTTGCGCAGGCGTGGCTGCCCATCGCCGATCGGCGCCGCAAGACACCCTTCGGTGAACGCGAGCGCGCTTTCCAGCTCCTGCGCCGCGGGCGGTACGTGGAGTTCAACCTCGTCCACGACCGCGGGACGCTGTTCGGTCTGCAGACCGGCGGGCGCACGGAATCGATCCTGATGTCGCTGCCGCCGCTCGTGCGCTGGGAATACGGCTGGACACCCGCGCCCGGCTCGCCGGAGGACACGCTCTACCGCGAGTACCTTCGCCCGCGCGACTGGCTCGGCGAAGCGTGAAGTACCGTCACGTCTTCCACGCCGGCAATTTCGCCGACGTGATGAAGCACGTCGTGCTCACGGCCACGTTGATGAGGCTCACGGCGAAGGACCGGCCGCTCTTCGTGCTCGACACGCACGCCGGCCGCGGCCGTTACGAGATCGGCGGGCGCGGTGGCGAGGCTCTGCAAGGCATCGCACGGCTCGAGGCGGCGCGGCCCGCAGCCGCCCATCCTGCGCTCTCGCGCTACCTCGAGGTCGTCCGCGGCATGAATCCTGCGGGCTCCCTCGAATCCTATCCCGGCTCGCCGCTCATCGCGGCGACGCTGTTGCGCCCGAACGACCGGGCCGCCTTCTGTGAACTGCTTCCAACCGAAGCCGAGGCACTGCGCCACGAGTTCCGTCGGGATGCGCGCATCGGCGTGCATTGCCGCGACGGCTTCGAGGCGCTCGGCGCCCTGCTCCCACCGGCGGAAAAGCGCGGCCTCGCGCTCATCGATCCGCCCTACGAGGAACAGGAAGTGGATTTCGCGCGAGTCTCGGATGCGCTCGTCGCGGCCGCCGAGCGCTGGCCGCAAGGCGTGCTGATGGCCTGGTACCCGATCAAGCAGGGCGCGGTCGCCGCGCGCCTGCATCGGCGTCTGCTCGATGCCGGCGTCAAGCGGCTCCTCGTCACGGAACTCTGCATCCATCCCGACGACTCGCGCGCGGGACTCAATGGCTCGGGGCTCGTGACGATCAATCCACCGTGGCAGCTCGATAATGACCTGCGGCAGCTGCTGCCGGTCCTGCATGGCTCGCTGGCAGAAGGCGGAGCGGGCCGCACGCGCGTCGCGATGCTCGCCGAAGAGTAGGCTCAGCCGCCCCAGTCCACCGCGTCGAAAACCTTCTTCGCGACGCCGTCGAGGTCAGGCATCTCCTTGCCGACGATCGCAATGCTGCCCTTGGGTGCCGGCAGCACGACGCCTTCGTAGCCCTGATCCTCGATCCGCATCGGCTTCCCGATCTCGCGATGCCGGAGCATCAACACGGCGACCGGGCCCTCGGGCGTCCGCACGACGAGGTGCGGCACGACGTGCCCGTCGAAGTGACAGCGTGCCGCGTAGGTCACGTCGCCGACGCCGGAACGAAGCCGCACGCCATCCGGGCCGAGCACTTCCGCGAGCTCGGCGGGCGGCAGCGGCGCCGTCGTCGCCATCGCGCCGTGTTCGTGCATGACGTGATCGAAGACTTCGCGCGCGATCGACGCGCGCGGTGCGCTGACGAGGAGCACGAGACCGACCGCGACGCCGGCAACGAGGCTGGCCGCAATGGCGAACAGTCGGCGGCGCGAAGCAAGCGGCGCCGCGGAAACGGCCGCCGCGGCCGTCAAGGCCTTCGCGGACATCGTAGTGACCGGCAACTCGACGACAAGCGCGCGCCTGATCAAGCCGTCCATCGAGCGCAGCTCGTCCTGGTGGCGGGCACAGGCCGCGCATTCGCGCCGGTGCGCCTCGATCTCGGCGTCCGATGCAAAGGGTTCCGCGCCGACGCGACGCCTGAATTCCAGGCAGGTGATCATGTCGCGGTCTCCGCTGCGAAGCCGAGCGCCTGGCGGAGCCGCGCGCGCGCCCTGAACAGGCGAGTCAGGACCGCACCCTGCTGCATGCCCATCATGTCGGCGATTTCCTGCGTCGAATAGCCCATCAACACCTGCAGCACCAGAGGCTCGCGGTACTCCTCGTCAAGGCGGAAGATCGCGTTCCGCATTTCCGCCACCCGCTCGTCCGCGGGTGCCGACAGCAGGTCGGATTCCGCGGCGACGAGCGCGTCGACGTCGGCGGCCTCGAGGCGCTTCTTCTCGAAAGTCCGCGCGAACTCGCGGCGCACGATCGTGAGCAGCCAGGACTTCGCCTTGCCCTCGTCCGTCAGCGAGTCGAACGACTTCCACGCCCGCAACATCGACTCCTGGACCACGTCCTCGGCGAGCCCGCGGTCCCGCCCCAGCCACCACGCGAATCGCAACAGGTCCGGCCGCAGGCTCTCGCACAAGCTGCCGAAACGCCGACGCCGGTCCGTATCTCCGTCCCCGCGGTTCATGTATAAAGACCGGCCATAGTCTCAGGTTATTGCAGATGGGGCATCGTGCCACAGGGAGCTTTCCGGGGACCCGCCTGCGGCGCATGCGCCGCGACGTTTTCTCGCGCCGCCTCGCGCGCGAGACGAACCTCACCGCCGACGACCTGATCCAGCCGCTCTTCGTCATCGAAGGCAAGGGCGATCGCGAGCCGGTTGCGTCGATGCCGGGCATCGAGCGGCTCACGACGGACCTGCTCGTCGCGGAAGCCGGCAGGCTTTACGCCCTCGGCATCCCGGCGATTGCGCTCTTCCCCGTGCCCGATCCCGCGTCGAAATCCGAGGACGGACGCGAGGCCTGGAACCCCGAAGGCCTCGTGCAGCGCGCGGTGCGCTCGCTGAAGAAAGCCGTGCCCGAACTCGGCGTCATCACCGACGTCGCGCTCGATCCGTATACGACCCACGGCCAGGACGGCATCATCGACAGGTCCGGTCACGTGCTGAACGACGCCACTGTCGACGCGCTGGTGCGGCAATCCCGCTCGCAGGCCGCGGCCGGCGCTGACGTCGTGGCCCCGTCCGACATGATGGATGGACGGATCGGCGCGATCCGCGCGGCGCTCGAGGAAGACGGCCGTCATGACACCCGCATTCTCGCCTATTCGGCGAAGTACGCTTCCTGCTTTTACGGACCGTTTCGCGACGCCGTCGGTTCCGCCGCCACGCTCGGCAAGGCCGACAAGGCGAGCTACCAGATGGATCCCGCGAACAGCGACGAAGCGATCCGCGAAGTCGCGCTCGACATCGAGGAAGGCGCCGACATCGTGATGATCAAGCCGGGGCTTCCATACCTCGACATCGTCCGCCGGGTGAAGGACACGTTCCAGGTGCCGACCTTCGTCTACCAGGTCAGCGGCGAGTACGCGATGATCGCCGCCGCGTCCGCGAACGGCTGGATCGACGAGAAGAAGACCGTGCTCGAGAGCCTCGTCTGCATCAGGCGCGCCGGCGCCGACGGCATTCTGAGCTACTATGCGGGGCGCGTTGCGGAATGGCTCCGCGGAGACAGGAGCAAGTGACAGTCAAATCGGGCCCGGGCCGCTTCGTGCTGTTCGGCCACCCCGTGAGCCATAGCTGGTCGCCATTCATTCACGGCATGTTCGCGCGGCAATTCGATCACGTCGTGGACTACAAGGTCCAGGACGTGGTGCCGGGAAACTTCCGCCACGCGGTGATCAACTTCTTCGTCGAGGGCGGCGGCGGCGCGAACGTGACGCTGCCGCACAAGCCGGCCGCGGCCGAGATCGTGAACGAGCTGTCGGCCCGCGCGGAGCGGGCCCGCGCCGTCAATACGATCGTCCGCCGCAGTCCGACCGAGCTGTACGGCGAGAACACCGACGGCATCGGCCTCGTCACCGATCTCACGCGTAACCTCGGCGTCCAGCTCGCCGGCTCGCGACTGCTGATTCTCGGCGCCGGCGGCGCGACGCGCGGCGTGCTCGCGCCGCTCCTCGAGCAGGAGCCGCGCGAGATCCGCATCGCGAACAGGACCCCCGAGCGCGCGAAGAGCCTGCGCGACGAATTCTCGGACCTCGGCGAGATTTCCGCCTCGGGCTTCGCGGAGGTCGACGATCGGCCCTGGGATGTCGTGATCAATGCGACCGCCGCGAGCCTCGCGGGCGAAGTGCCCGACCTGCCGGCGCGCACGATCGGACGCGAGAGCGTCTGTTACGACATGGCCTACGGGCGCGGCGACACCGCATTCATGCGATGGGCGTCCGAGCGCGGCTCGGAGCACGCGCACAAGGGCTGGGGCATGCTCGTCGAGCAGGCCGCCGAGTCCTATCTCCTCTGGCACGGCGTGCGGCCGGAAACCAGGACCGTGATGGGGGCGCTGGAGCGACCCGAGCCCGACGGCTACCGCAGGTAGTCGTCCTTCAGCGCGACGTAGTGCGCCGCCGACTCCGCGAGACAGGCGATCTCCGCCGCGTCAAGCGCGCGCTGCTGGCGCGCCGGGCTACCGACCCAGAGCGTGCGCGAAGGCAGTTTCTTTCCTGCCGGCACGACGCTGCCCGCCCCGATGATCACCTCGTCCCCGATCACCGCGCCGTCCATCACGATCGCGCCCATGCCGACGAGGCAGCGATTGCCGATCGTGCATGCGTGCAGGATCACGCCGTGGCCGACCGTGCAGTCGTCGCCGATCACGAGCGGAATGCCCTCGCCGCCCGCCAGCCGCGCGCTCGCCACATGCAGGACGCTGCCGTCCTGGATGCTGGTACGGGCGCCGATCGAGATCGAATTGACGTCGCCGCGCAGGACCGCGCCCGGCCAGATCGAGGAATCCTCCGCAATCGTCACGCGGCCGATCACGGTCGCGGCGGGATCGATCCAGGCGCCCCGGCCGACCTTCGGCACCGCATCGCGATAGGGACGGATGCTCATCCGGAAAGCGTCACGAGCTCTTCGGCGCTCGTCGGATGGATGGCGACGGTGTCGTCGAAATCGCGCTTGGTCGCCCCGAGACGGAGCGCAACCGCGAATCCCTGGAGCATTTCGTCGGCGCCCATGCCGATCGCGTGCAGGCCGACGATGCGGCGGGTCTTTCCTTCCGTCACGAGCTTGACCTCGGCGCGACGGCGACGCGTCGTGATGCCGTGATAGAGCGGCATGAAATCGTGGCGGAATATTTCGACTGCATCGCCGTAGGCGGCGCGCGCCGCTTCCTCCGACAGCCCGACGGTGCCGATCGGCGGATGGCTGAACACGACGGTCGGGATCAGCTCGTAGTCGAGATGCCGGTCCGGCTCGCCGCCGAACAGCCGATCCGCGAGCCGCCGTCCGGCCGCGATTGCGACCGGCGTGAGCTCGGATCTTCCGGTCACGTCGCCGAGCGCATGGATTCCGTCGACATTCGTGTCCTGGCGCAGGTCCGTCGCGATCTCGCCGCAGGGCCCCAGGGTCACGCCGGCCTCCGCAAGTCCGAAGCCTTCAGTGTTCGGCTCGCGCCCGATCGCCCAGATCACCTCGTCGAAGGGGCCGATCGCCCGGCCGCCGGCGAGGCGGACGCGGTGGCCGTCCTTCGCGGACTCGATGGCAACCGGAATGGCGTGGTGCGCGATCTCGATGCCGTCCGCCTGCATGGCCGCCATGAGACGCGAAGACAGCATCTCGTCGAAAGAGCGCAGCAGCCGGTCATAGCGGATCGCAACGGTTACGCGCGAACCGAGCGCAGCGAAGACACCCGACAGTTCGGCGGCGACGTAACCGCTGCCGACGATCGCGACCGAGGCCGGCATCCTCTCGAGCGCAAAGAATCCGTCCGAGGTGATTCCGCTGCCTGCTCCCGGCAGGTCCGGCACGATCGGGCGGCCGCCGGTCGCGACCACAATATGCGCGGCGCCATGGATCGCGCCGTCGATCTCCACCCGCCCGGGCCCGGTGATCCGGGCGCGCGCGCGAAACAGTTTCGCGCCGCGCATCGTAAGGTTCTCGAGATAGATTCCGCGCAGCCGCTCGACATAGGCATCACGCCCCGCCTTCAGCGCCGCCCAGTCATGCCGCACGTCCGACAGCGTGAATCCGTAGTCTGCGGCGTCCCCGATGCCATGTGCGACATCGGCGGCGTGATACATGATCTTCTTCGGGACGCATCCCACGTTAACGCAGGTGCCGCCGAGATGCGCGGGCTCCGCCAGCGCGACACGCGCGCCGTGGCGTGCCGCGCGCTGCGCACAGGCCAAGCCGCCGCTGCCTCCGCCAATCACGATCAGATCCCACGATTGCGTCATGGTTTTCCCGCGCGGGTGCCGCGAGGGCCGATGATATACTCGATTCGCTCATGACCTGGATCCTCCTCGTTGCGTGCGCGGCGCTCGCCGCGGCGGTCGTAGCCGCCGCGCGTCGCGGCCTCGCGGCCTTGCACGACTCGAGGCAGGAGGCCTGGACCGCGCTCGAGGCCCAGCTCGTCAAGCGCCAGGCACTGATGATCCAGATCGTCGGACTCTGCGCCCGCCTCATGCGCTACGAGCGCGACACGCTCGATCGCGTATCAACGGCCGGTAGCGCGGTGATCGCCGCAGCCCGGCGCGGAAACATTCCCGCGCTCGCGGCTGCCGACAAGTCGCATCGCGCGGCCGCCGCGGCGCTGTTCGCACTCGCGGCGAACTACCCGCAGTTCTCGACGAGCCTGGCATTCGCGGCGCTCCGCAATCGCGCCGCGACACTCGATGAGCGCGTCGATGAGAGGCGCGAGCAGTACAACGAGACGGTCAGCGTATTGAACTTCCGCTGCCAGGCGTTTCCCTTCAGCCTGGTCGCGCGCACGATGGGCCTCCGGCCCGCCGGCTTCCTGTCCTGAGGCGCGCTCCGGGATATAGTACGTCGCCATGCGCATCGCGACCTGGAACGTCAATTCGCTCAGGGTGCGGATGGAACATCTCGGCCGCTGGCTCGCGGACAACACGGTCGACGCGATCGCGTTGCAGGAACTGAAACTCGCGGACGAGCACTTTCCACGCGCGGAGATCGCGGCACTCGGCCTTCACGCGGTCTGCTACGGACAGAAGACCTACAACGGCGTCGCGATCCTCGCGCGGGCGCAACCCGGGGACGTCGAAAACGGCATTCCCGCGGATGCCGATCCGCAGCGGCGCGTGCTCGCGGCGACGATCGGGCCGGTCCGGCTCGTCAACGTCTACGTGCCGAATGGCCAGTCCGTCGGGTCCGAGAAATACACGTACAAGCTCGCCTGGCTGGAGCGGTTGCGCGCCTACCTCGCGGCGCTCCTGGAAGAGCACGAGCACGTCCTCGTGGCCGGCGACTTCAACATCGCGCCCGAGGACCGCGACGTGCACGACCCCGCGGCCTGGGAAGGCTCGGTCCACGTGAGCCCGGCGGAGCGCGACGCGCTCGCGAAGCTCACGGCACTCGGGTTCTCTGACCTCTTCCGCCGCTTTGACCAGCCGGCGAAATCCTGGAGCTGGTGGGACTACCGCATGAATGCGTTCCGCAGGGACATGGGATTGCGCATCGACCTGATGCTTGCTTCGAAAGCGCTCGCGGAACGCTGCACTGCCTGCACGATCGACCGTGCGCCGCGTGCCTGGGAACGGCCGTCCGACCACGCCCCGGTCACGGCCGTATTTGACATACGGTGAAACTAAGGATGTGATGCCGCGCATGCCTGCGGCACGACAGCGGGTGGATACCGCCCTTCGGGGCGTAAAATCGACCCCGGAAACGCCGTATAAGAAGTCTCCGCGCCCCGTGCCAAGGCCTTGTCGCCGCAGTGATTTTGATGTCACGGACACCGTGCAGGTGAGTTCGCCTGCAGCCGTGTGCGAGGCCGTGCTCGAGCTCTATGCGAACAGCTGGCCGGGCGCGCCGCGCGGGCAGCTTGAAACTGCGCTCGTCGACTTCGAGAACCTCTTCACCGGCCGGACTCCAGGTTACCTCGGCGTCGACACGGTTTATCACGACCTCCAGCATTCGCAGGATGTCGTGCTCGCAATGGCGCGACTCCTGGCGGGCTACGAAAGGAGCGCGACGAGCGGGCCGCGCCTCGGCGCCGAACGCGCGCTGGTCGCGCTCATCACCGCGCTCTTCCACGATTCCGGATACATCCGCGAGTCGAACGAAGCCGCGATCTCGAATGGCGCCGTGTTCACTCGCAACCACGTGACGCGCAGTGCCCGCTTCATCGCGAAGTACCTGCCGAACGCGGGGCTGGCGCACTGGGTGCCGATCGCAACACGCATCGTGCATTTCACGGGCTACGAGGTGCCGCTCGAACTCCTGCGTATCGCCGATGCGCGCGATCGCGTCGCCGGGCAGCTGCTCGGCACCGCCGACATGCTCGCGCAAATGGCCGACCGCTGTTACCTCGAGAAATGCCGCGACCGCCTTTACGCGGAGTTCGTGCTCGGCGACGTTGCGGTCCACGCCGGCGCCGAGGGCGTAAAGGTGCTTTACGGCTCCGGGCTCGACCTCCTGCGCCAGACGCCGAAATTCATCGATTCGACGATCGACAATCGCCTCGGAACGGCTTTCAGCCACAGTTACCGTCACGTCGAGGCGCTTTATGGCGGCGATAACCCGTACATGAATGCGATCCGCCAGAACGTGCAGTACCTCAAGGGGCTCACGCGCGGAAGCCGCTGGCCGATGCTACGGCGCAACCCGCCGGTGTTCACAGTCGAGGCGAACGCCATGGAAGGCGTGCGCACGCTCCTCGTAAGGCACCTGAAGGCAGTCTTCGGCGCGTCGGAACCCCGGGTCAGCGCGAGCTGAGCCGGGCGTAGCGCGAGCGCATCCGCGGCGGCGTATCCACGTCCTGCACGTAGCGCTCGCGAATCGCGGGAAGTCGCGCGAGGATTTCCGCCTCCCCATCAACGCCGCCGCCGATGATCGCCTCGGCGAGCAGCCTCGTCGTCATCCGCGGCAGCGCGGTCCTCGCGACCGGCGCATAGGAGAGGTGCCAGGGCTCCGGCTGCACGCCGCGGCCGCGGCGCACATAGGGCCTGAAAAACCCGAACCGGCGCATGTTTTCTCCGAGCCATTGCGAAAGCGCGTAAAACGGGCCGCCGCGCCGATATTCCGACACCTCGAGTTTCGGTTCATAGCCCGCAGCCATCGCATTGCCGTCCGCGACGTCGATGTCGCTGCCCCAGTGGTGCCGGCTCGCGCCCGGAAGCGCGGACCAGATGAGAATGGTCTCGACGCGCCTGCCCGGATCCAGCGACCCCATGGCAACGGGCCGGCCGCGGCGGTCGAGCGCCGGGCGTTCGCCACGGAACTTGGCGTTCCAAATCGCGCGCTGGCGCCCGAAGTCGCGGAATGAGGACACCGGCGCGATATCGAATCCGTCGGGCGCGGCGGCTTCACGCATCGCAATAAACGGCCGGATCACCGCAGCGTGCAGCGTGCAGCGCGGTTCCTCGAGTACGACGAGATGGCCGCGGTCGCGGCCGGTCAGTTGCATGCCGTTCAAGCGCGGTATGATGATCGCTTACGCGAGGCTTCGCCACGACACCATGCTCGGATTCCTGAACCAGTACTGGCCACTCATCGGGCTCGGTGCCGTGCTGGCCATGACCATCATCGCGGCCTTGCGCTTCGAAAAGCGCGTCAACGCCCCGCTTGCCGACCTCCTGCACGAGGTCGAGCGCGTCTCGAGCGGCGACTGGACGACCCACATCGAGGTGCCACAGGGACGCGTCGGCCGCGCACTCGGCACCGCGCTCGAGCGCCTCCGGATCAACCTCGCCGACCACGCGGCGACCGGGCGCGCTCTCGACATCATGCTGGACAGCATGAACGACGCGGTCTTCGTGACATCGCCCGACGGCCTCATCAAGCGCGTCAATCTCGCGGCCACGCAATTGCTCGGCTGGTCGCAAAACGAGCTTCTGGGCCGTGAACTAGCTTTCCTGATCTCCGACCAGGACCGCACGAGCTTCAACATCGAGCAGGCGACGAACGAGATGCTCGAGCTCACCGTGCGCACGAAGGCCGGACAGACGATCCCCGTCTCGCTCTCCGGCTCCGTGATGTCCTCCGAGGACCCGCGCTTCCAGGGGTGCATCTTCGTCGCGCGCAACATCACCGAGCGCAAGCGCGCCGAGCGGCGCATCCGCTACCTTGCCCGCTACGACACGCTCACCAAGATGCCGAACCGGCTCCAGTTCCAGCACTCGCTGCAGCAAGCGATCGCCCGCACGCGCCGCGCGGGGCGCGAGCTCGCGTTGATCTATCTCGACCTCGACCGCTTCAAGGAGGTCAACGACACGTTCGGGCACGCGGCGGGCGACCGGGCGCTCGAGATCCTCTCCGAGCGCATGAACAAGAAACTGCCGCGGGACACCATGCTCGGACGCCTCGCGGGCGATGAATTTGCCCTCTTCGTCGAAAATCTCCCCACGACGACGGACAACCGCCCCGTCATCGGCACGCTCGCGCGCGAACTTCTCGACGAGCTCGCCCGGCCGTTCCAGCTGAACCAGCACGAGCTCTACGTGACGGGCAGCGTCGGCATCGCACTCTGCCCGCGGGACGCGGACAACGTAGTCGACCTGATCCGCGACGCGGACGCGGCGATGTATTACTCGAAGCAGAACGGAGGCAACAGCCACAGTTTCTTCACGCCGGAAATGAGCGCCGCCGCGGTCGAACGGCTGATGCTGAAGGCGAAGCTCCGGCGCGCGGTCGAGCGCGATGAGCTCGTGATCATGTACCAGCCGAAGGTGGACCTGCGCGACGGGCGCGTCGTCGGCGCCGAGGCGCTGGTGCGCTGGCGCCTGCCGGGACACGGCGACATCTCCCCCGCCCAGTTCATTCCCCTCGCCGAGGAATCGAACCTGATCCAGGAAATCGGCGAGTGGGTCCTGAAGCGCGTGTGCCGCGACTACCGGAGCTGGCAGTCCGAAGTGCCGAAACCCGGCCGGATATCGATCAACCTCTCACTGAAACAGTTGCGCCATGCCGAGTTCGTGACGCGCTACCGCTCGGTGTTCGACGATGCCGGCGTCTCGCCCTCGAATTTCGAGCTCGAAATCACGGAGACGACCCTCATGACCGAGGCCGGCCGCATGGTGCGGCTCCTCGACGAGCTGCACGCCATGGGCCTGCACCTCTCGATCGACGACTTCGGCACGGGCTACTCCTCGCTCTCCGCGCTCCAGCAGTTCCCCGTCGGCACGCTCAAGATCGACCAGTCCTTCGTCCGTCACGCGACGGTGTCCAAGGAAGACGCGACACTCGTTCGCACCATCATCGAGATGGGCAAGAACCTCGGACTCAAGGTCGTGGCGGAAGGCATCGAGTCGCAGCAGCAGCTCGATTTCCTTCGCAGCCGTCACTGCCACTACGGCCAGGGCCGCCTGTTCGGCGAGCCGATGTCGGCGGAGAATTTCCTCGCGCTGCTGCTGGCGCAAGCCCGCGGCGAGAGCGCCTACGGGCCGATGTTCGCGGAAGCCTGAGGCGCAGCCAGGTCCCGCGAGATCGCTTCGATGGATTTCTCGGCGGCTTCCGCCGCCACTTTCCCGAAAGCCGCATCGAGTGCCGCGACGATCGCGCTGACGCGGTTTTCGGCCGCCCGTTGTTCCGCCGCCACCGTGAACGACGCGATGACCCGCCGGTCGGACTGGCGCCCGATCGTCACCGCGAGCGCAACCTGGGCGACCGGCGGCTCGCCGCCGGTATAGTCCGCTTCGAAGCGGCGTATCTCGAGCGCAAGTGAATGCGTGGTGCGGAAACGGCTGAAGTCGCCTTGAACCGAGCGCAGCCTCCCGGAATCCTGGAGCGCCTCGATCAGCGCCGACTCGACGAGTTTGGGTGTCCGCACCGGCCAGCGCACGTCCGCGAGGTAGTCGAGCCGCGCATCGGGGAAGCGGGCGGCTATGCCGCTTCCGTCGAGTCCGGGTGAAGTCGCCTCGACCGAGACCAGCAGGTCCGCCGCAAGCGGCGTGCCGGACGGAAGCTTGGGCGCGCTGATCCGGTAGTTGACGGCCACCGGTGCCTCGCTTTTCAGGCCGCCGAAACAGGCGCCGAGCGCGAAACACGCGGCGAGGAGCACGGCCAGGACCGGGAACTTCTTCATTGCGGAATCTCCACGCCCGCAGGCTCCGGCTTGTAGATGAGGCGCGAAGGATCGCGCTCCAGGCTCTCGGTGAGGGAATCGATCGCGCGAACCGCTTGACGGGTCTCGCGCACGAGCTGCTCGAACTCCGCGAGACCCTCGCCCGCGAACCGGTCGAAATTGCCTTCATTCCGCGCGACCATCTGGTCGAGGCGCGCGCTCACGGTGGCGACGTTGTCCGCGACTTCCCGGAGCCGCGTCGCGGCGATCCTGATCTGCTCGCCGCTCGTGCCGGTCAGCTCGTGCAGCGCTTCCGCCGTGCCCTGCATTTCGGTTGCTGCCGAGCGCAGCTCGAGGAACATCGCGCGCGCCTCGCCGACCGCCAACGGCATCTCCGAAGTCGCCTGCTCGGAGTAGGCCAGGGTCTTCGACACGGCCTCGACGTTCTTGTCCGAGAGCATGGCGTTGATGCGGTTGAGCGCCTCGCTCGCTTTTGCGACGACATCGGGGAGGCTCGCCACGAGTTCGTCGAACTTGGACTGTTCGGAACGGATGACCGGATACTTGAGGCTCTGGACGGGCGGCGGCGGGATCATTCCAGCGTCCGCAGGATGAATGTCGATGTAAAGGAGCCCCGTGACGCCTTGCAGCGCGAGGCGCGCGACCGTATCGCCCCGGATCGGCGTGGTCTCGGCGATGTCGGCGACGACGCGCACGCGTCGCGCGTCCCGCGGATCCACGGCAATGCGAGTGACCCGGCCGACGGAAACGCCGAGATAGCGCACGGAACTGCCTTCCGAGAGTCCCGAGACGCTGCCCTCGAAGTAGATCTCGTAGCGTTTTTCCAGCTCGCCGTCCGCCTGGTTGGTGTACCAGAGCACGAAGCCCGCGCCGAGCACGATCACGAGCAGAACGAAAGCCCCGACCGCGACGTAGTTCGCTTCCCTATCCATCCTTACTTGCCTGTCCACGCAGGGCGCGGCTGCGCTCGCCGTGGAAATAATCCCGGATCCAGGGATGATCGTTCCTGACGATTTCGTCGAGCGTCCCGCTGATCATCCTGCCATCCACGATCACGCCGACCCGGTTGCAGACCCGGAAGATGGTATCCAGATCGTGCGTGATCATCACTACCGTCAGCGCGAGGCCCTCCTGGAGCTCGAGCACGAGCTGGTCGAAGGCGGCCGCGGAGATCGGATCGAGTCCCGAGGTCGGCTCGTCGAGGAACAGGATCGCAGGGTCTAGCGCGAGCGCCCGCGCGAGCGCGACGCGCTTGGTCATGCCGCCCGAGAGCTGCGCAGGGTACTTCGCCGCCGTGTCCTCCGGCAGGCCGACCATGCGGATCCTGAGCAGCGCGAGCGCGCGCAGTGTCGCTTCCGAGACGCGGTAATGCTCGGCGATCGGCAACTCCACGTTCTGCGCGACGGAAAGCGACGAGAACAGCGCGCCGCGCTGGAACATCACGCCGTAGCGGCGCTTGACGTCGAGGAGCTCGCGCTCCGGCCGGTGCGTGATCTCGCTGCCCTCGATGCGCACCGAGCCGCTCGCCGGCTTCTGCAATCCCAGCAGGGTCCGCAGCAGCACCGACTTGCCGCTGCCCGAGCCTCCGACGATGCCGAAGACCTCGCCAGCCCGGATCTCGACGTCGAGGCCATCGTGCACGACCTGCCGGCCGAAGCGGTTGACGACGTCGCGGACTTCGATGACGGCTGCCATCAGATGTCGAGTTCCATGAAGAGCACGGCGAACACGGCGTCGGCGAGGATTACGAGGAAGATCGACTGCACGACGGCGACCGTCGTGAGCCGCCCGAGCTCGCGGGACGAGGTGCGGACCTGCATGCCGCGCAGCGTTCCCACAAGCGCGATCAGGATCGCGAACACCGGCGCCTTGATGATGCCGACCCAGAAGGTCATGTCGCCGATCGCGCCCTGCATGCGCTCGATGTACTGGTTGGGCGGGATGTCGACCAGGTACCAGGAGAGCAGCGCGCCGCCCGCGAGGCCCATTGCGTCGGCGATTACGGTGAGCGCGGGGAGCGCGATCACGAGGCCGAAGATGCGCGGCAGCACCAGCACCTCGACCGGATCCATGCCCATGGCGCGGAGCGCGTCGACTTCGTCGTTCAGCTTCATGGCGCCGATCTCGGCAGCGAAGGCGCTGCCGGAGCGGCCCGCGACGATGATCGCGGTCAGGAGCACGCCGAGTTCGCGGAGCACGGCGACGGTCACGAGGTCGACGACGAAGATCTCGCCGCCGAAGCGCCTGAGCTGCTGCGCGCCGATGTACGCGACGATGACGGCGATCAGGAAGGCGATCAGGGAGACGATCGGCACGGCGGTGATGCCCGTCTCGTAGACGTGGCGCACGACGGACGGCAGCCGGAGGCGCTTGAGGCTCCTGAAACTGCGGCCGTAACCCGCGGTGACCTCGCCGATGAAGTCGAGGAAGTCGAGCGCGCCTCCCCGCAGGTGCAGCGCGATGTGGCCGAGCTTGTCGAGGACGCCGCCGATGCCTTCGGGCGACCCTGATGCGGATCGCTGGTCCTTGTCCTTGCCGGTCTCCGTGCGGTCGATGAACTCGAGCTTGTCGGGCCGTCCGCCCATCCACTCGACGCGGCCGCCGGATTCGCGAAGCTGGCGCTCGAGCGAGTGCAGGAGCCAGGCGCCGGTGAGGTCCATGGCCTCGATGCCCGAGGCGTCGACCACGAGCTCGCCGCGGCCGCGCCGCGCGGTTTCCCGCAGCCGATGCTCGAGCACCGCCGCCTCCGCAACGGTCCAGCGGCCATCGAGCCGAAGCCGCCGCCGGCCGCCCTCGTCCTTCACCTCGAACGGCAAGGCATCCTCTCCTTCATGCCTCGTCCGATGCTAGCAGTTGCCACCGAAGGGGACGCACCCCTTCATATTGGCGAAGGGGCGCGTCCCCTTCACGAATATGAAGGGGTGCGTCCCCTCCGTTGCGTCGCGGCGAGCGCGGCGACAACATGTGGGAGGGAGGCGACACTGGAAAACAGCGTACTGGAAGACGTCCTGCTGCTGCTCACGGCGACCCTCGTCGTCGTGGTCGGCCTGCGTCGCCTGCGGCTTCCGCTCGTCATGGGCTTTCTGCTGGTCGGCATGGTGGTCGGGCCGCATGCGCTCGGCTGGGTCGCAGCGACGGAGACGACCCGGACGCTCGCCGAGTTCGGCGTCGTGTTCCTCCTCTTCGCGCTCGGGCTCGAATTCTCGCTGCCCCGGCTTCTCGCAATGCGCGGCGAAGTGTTTACGCTCGGCGGATTGCAGGTCGCGGGAACGACAACCGCCGTCGCCGCCGTCGGCTGGGCCCTCGGGCTCGCGCTTCCGGTCGCGATCCTCCTCGGCGGCGCGGTCGCGATGTCCTCGACCGCGATCGTGCTTCGCCAGCTGACCGAGCAGGACGAGCTCAATCGCACGCACGGGCGGCTCGCGTTCGGCGTGCTCCTGTTCCAGGACCTCGCGATCGTGCCCTTCCTCGCGCTCGCGGGCGTGCTCGCTTCGCCCGAGGAGCAGTACACGACGCCCGAGATCGGGCTTGCGGTCGCCAAGGCGGCCATCGCACTCATCATCGTGCTGGCGGCCGGACGCTGGTTGCTGCGGCCGCTTTTCCACGAGATCGCCTCGAGCGGTGCGCCGGAAGCCTTCACCTTCGCCGTGCTCTTCGTCGCGATCGGGGCCGCCTGGGCGACTCACGCCGCGGGCCTCACTTTCGCGCTGGGCGCCTTCCTCGCCGGGATGATGCTCGCCGAGACCGAGTATCGCTACCAGGTCGAGGCCGGCATCCGGCCATTCCGCGACACGCTGCTTGGCCTTTTCTTCGTGACGATCGGCATGCAGCTCGACGTGCCGGCGCTGTTCAAGCAGCTGCCCGCCGTGATGGCCATACTCGCGGGATTGCTCGTGATCAAGGCCGTGGTCGTACTGCTCGCCGCGCGGCCCTTCGCGGGCCAGTGGTTCAAGTCGCTGCGCACCGGCATCGTGCTCTCGCCGGGCGGCGAGTTCGGCTTTGCACTGCTCGCGCTCCTGCTCGACAACCGGCTGATCGGAGCGGATTTCACGCAGCCGCTCCTCGCGGCGATAACGCTCAGCATGCTGATCGCGCCATTCCTCATCCGGCACAACAAGCTGATTGCGCGTTTCCTGACGCGCCAGAGTGGGCCGACCCGGACCGGGCTCGACCGGATCGAGGCGGCGACCCAGGCACTGGCCCAGCGCGAGCATGTGATCCTCTGCGGCTATGGCCGCGTCGGGCAGAACGTCGGCCGCGTGCTCGAAAGCGAGGGATTCGAATTCCTGGCGCTGGATTCCGATCCGCTCCGGGTGCGCACGGCGCTGGCGGCCGGCGACGCGGTCATCTATGGAGACGCCGCCGACGACGGCGTGCTGAAGTCCGCGGGCATCGATCGCGCAAGCGCCGTTGTCGTCACGTTCTCCGATACGGTGCGCTCGATCGCGATCGTGCGCGCCGTACGCCGCCTGCGCCAGTCACTGCCGATACTGGTCCGTGCGACGGATGACACGCATCTCGAGGAACTGCTTGCGGCAGGCGCGACGGAGGTGGTACCAGAAACCTTCGAAGCCGCGCTGACGCTCGTCGCCAATACGCTGCACATGCTGCAGGTAGCGCCGTCGCGCGTGATTCGGACCGTGGGCGAGATCCGCCAACAGCGCTACCGGACGCTGCGCTCGGTCATCCAGCGCGATCCGGCCGGCGCGACTGACGAGACGGGGACTTTCCGCGAAGCGCTGCACACCGTCGTGCTGCCGCCCGGCGCCTGGTCGATCGGGCGATCGATCAATGAAATCCGCCAGCGCGGCGCCGAGGTGTCGTTCACGGCCGTGCGGCGCGACGGAATCACCGGCCGCGATCCCGATCCCGACATGACGCTGCGCGAAGGAGACGTCGTCGTGCTCTTCGGCACACCCGAAGCGCAGGAGCACGCCGAAGCGGTATTGCTTGCGGGCTAGTAAAACGGGGACGTTCACCTATTTCCTTCGGTCCTTCGGGAAATAGGTGAACGTCCCCGCAATTGCCGGCCCGTTAGCGGAAGTCGATGTCGACGCTGCCGGAGCCGGTGTCGATGGCGCCCCGGCCTGCCGCGTCCTTCATCCGTACGATCGTGGCGTCGTCGCTTTCCCGGATGCTCGCGCCCGGCGCTTCGACGTTCACGCCGCCGCTGCCCGTGTCGATGCGAAGCTCGAGCGAGGGCTGCGCGGGAGAGCGCAGGCTCACGCTGCCAGAGCCGGTGTCGATCTTCATGTTCGCGAGCGCCGAAAGGTCGCCTTCCACCTTGACGCCGCCCGAGCCGGTGTCCACAAAGAGGCTGCGGACATCCGAAAGGCCTCTCGCAACGACCGAGCCGGACCCCGTATCCGCGGCGAAGGGGCCGGCAAAGCCCTCGACCTCGACGCGCCCCGAACCCGTGTCGGCGCTGACACTGCCCTTGCCCTTCGCGATGTCCACCGAGCCCGAACCGGTGTCAGCCACGATTTCACATTCGCAATCCGTGATCTTCACGGATCCGCTGCCCGTGTCCGCCGTGACGCGGCCGCGATGGCCGCTGACGACCACCTCGCCGCTGCCATTGTCGAGCTCGAGTTCGCCCTCGCCGCCCGTCGAACTCAGGAGCCCGCTGCCGCCGTCCAGGCGGAGCTTGCCGGAGTAGCCCTGCGCGGAAGAGTCGCCGAAGGAGTTGATCACGTCGAGGTTCGCGCCGGCGGGCGCGCGAATCAGGAGGTCCACGGTCACGGCGGGCGCCGCGTCCTTGTCGCGCACGAGCTGGATGCGCTCGCCGAGGTGCTCGACGTAGCTCACCGTCCACCAGCCCGAGGCGCCCCTCTCCGAATAGATCTTCGGGAAATGCGCGCGCGGCAGCCGCACGTCGAGGCGCGATCCCGGGCCGACGTCCGAGGTGCGGAAGTCGATGAGGCCCGCGAGGCGGTTCGCCTCCCCTTCGGAGTCAGCATCGATCGTCACCTTGGCCGAAATGTAAGTGCGCGGATCAGTACCGCGCTCGATGCGGACGTCGCCAATCAGGTTCCGCACCGTGATGCCGGCGCTCGACTCTGGCTTGAATTGCCAGGCTCGCGTCACCGTCACGCTCTCCGCCCCGGCGGGGAGGCTCGCCGCAAGCAATGCGAGCGTGGCGGTGACGCGGAAAATCGTGTTCATGTCAGGCTCCGTTTCATTGTGTTCATCTCAGCTTGTTTCGTCGCGGTAGCGGCGGACCCACATGGCCGCGGCCAGAAGGAGGCCTGCGGCGACAACGCCGAGCCACAGTTCCGGCGAGGAGTAGAAATCCCTGAAACTGCCGACCAGGTCGATCTGGCTGAGCTTGTCAGCGATCTCGCGGCCGGTCTCTGGATCATCCGTGTCGCCGCCGGTATCGCTGCCTGAGCCCAGAAGACGGTACAGCCCAAACAGCCGGTCGGTTATGAAATCGCCGATGTACTCCGAGCCGACCACGACTCGCTCGAGGACCCACAAGCCGACCGGCGGCAACACGGCCCAGAGGAACGGACCCTTGGTCGCCCAGGCCGAGACCAGCATCAGGTAGGCGATGATCGGCGAGTACCAGAGGATTGCCGTGACGCACCAGAGGAACGCGATCACCATTCCACCGAAGATCGCCTCGGGTTGCCACATGACGCCCGCGGCCATGCCATCCATCGCGAGCTTGGCCGAACCCCCTGCAGCGACCACGAATTGCGCAATCACGGCGCCCGCCACCGAGACCAGCGGTATCACGATGGCGGCGACCGCGAACTTCGTCAGCACGGTTTCCGCATCCGACAGCGGCAGCGACTTCCAGAACAGCACGCTGCGGTCCCGGCGGTCGGCATAGAGCGAATCGAGCGCATAAAAGAACGCGACAATGCCCATGACCATGTCCACGACGAGCGCGAGGCCCGCATAGGCGATCAGGAGCAGCTTGATTTGCAGGTCGCGCGGGAACTCCCCGAGCGTCGTTGACGCGTCGAGCGCGCCGATCGGGCCCAGGTGGACGTTCCCTGTCACGACCAGCAACAGCAGGCACCCGATCACGATCGCCGGCGCCACCCAGATCGCCTTGTGCTCCCAAATTTCCCGGCGGATCAGCCACAGGAAACGGTTCATGCGCGTGCTCCCTGGATGACCGCGACGAAGAGGTCGGCAACCGAAGGCACGCCCACCTCGCCGAGCCGCTCGAGGTCAGCGCGAGGGGCGTCGCGGAACAACATTTGCGTACGGCCGAGGCCACCCCGCTCCGCGAGCGGCTGGTGCGTACGCGCGGCCGCCACGTGCTCGGGCCGGACCGAGACCTGGGTGTACTTCTCCTGCACTTCGTCCATCGTCGCGTCGAGCACGATGCGGCCGCGGTCGATGAACAGAAGGTCGGTCAGGATGTGCTCGATCTCCTCGACCTGGTGAGTCGTCACGAGGATCGTGCGCTGCTCGTCAAAGTACTCGTTGAGCAGCGTCTCATAGAACTGCTTGCGCATCAGGATGTCGAGGCCGAGCGTCGGCTCGTCGAGGACGAGCAGCTTCGCGTCGATCGCCATGACGAGCGCAAGATGCAGCTGCGTCACCATGCCTTTGGACAGTTCCTTCACGCGGCTCGTCTTCTTGACGTCGCTCCGCGCCAGGAACTGCTCGCAGATCGCGCGCCGGAACTTGGGATGCGTCGCCGCGACGAAATCGATCAGCTGGCTGACGCGGATCCAGCGCGGCAGCACCGCGACGTCGGCAATGAAGCAGACGTCCTGCATGAGCCGGTGGCGCTGGCGATAGGGGTCGAGGCCGAGCACGGAAAGCTCGCCGTCGAAGCGCGTCAGGCCGAGGAGTGCCTTGAGCGCAGTCGTCTTGCCGGCGCCGTTCGGGCCGATCAGCCCGACAATGCGTCCGGCGCCGACCTGGAAATTCACGTCGTTGAGGGCGCGGGTCGTGCCAAAGCTCTTGCCGAGCCCGCGCGCCACGATCAGGTCAGTCACCCTTGCTCTCCTTGGCTGCGTTTTCTTCGTCGCGCGCGGGTGTCAGAGTTGAAGCCGGCTCTGGTGGAAGCTTGTCGAGCTTGTCGAGGAGTTCCTTGGGCTCGAAGCCCAGGCGCTGGATGCGGCCCGCGATCTTGGGCCACTCCTCCTCCAGGAAAAGCTGCCGCTCGTCCTTGAGAAGCGCGCGGCGCGCGCCTTCGGTCACGAACATGCCGCGACCGCGTCGCTTCTCGACGAGCTGTTCGTCGACGAGCTGCTGGTAGCCCTTCAGGACAGTGAGGGGATTGAGGCGATACTCGGCCGCAACGCTCCGCACAGACGGCAAGGGGTCGCCGTCGTTCAGTACGCCTTCCAGGATCATCGCCACCACGCGGTCGCGCAGCTGGCGATAGATCGGCAGGCTGTCGTTCCAGTTCGTATCCATGTGTGCGTTGATGTGAGTTAGCCCGCTACCAGACTACTTTAGCAGAGCACCTTCAGAAGCCTGCGCTGATCGCCGGTGACTGGGGGCGCTTGGCCTGCTCGTCCTTCGCGACCATGTGCGCGATGCGCTTGGCGACCACCACGATCTCGGGCAGCTGCGTCGCCGCGAACTGGGCGCCGGACTCGCGCTTGGCGACCACGACCACTTCGGGCAACTGGACCTGCACGATCCCGCTGTTGTCGAGGCTCGTCAGTTCGCCGATCTCGATCGTTCCGCGGGGGGCCGCGGCCAGGTATGACTGGTCCATGACCAAGCCGCCGAACGAGACGATTGCGACTGCCGCCACCGCGCTGACCGTCTTGCGAGTGCTCTCTGCAACCATCGTGAACATGACTTTCTCCTTTCCTCTTGCTTCGTTTGGGATGCCGCTTTGGCTGGTCCCGATGTACTGATGTGGCCTTCTGGTGTTGTAGTGAACTACAACACCGACTCGATTGCAACAGGATTTTGACCGGCGAGACAGAGGCAGTACGATAAACCATATAAATCAAAGAGTTAACGTCCAACAATTTTTGGTTCACGCAGCCGGCGGCTCACTTCCCAGGCCGTCGCCGGCGAAAATCGCGCAAGTACCGAACACCAAACCGGCATTTCAGACGTTCAAATCACTGCCCTTGCCCGCCTTGCGGGTAGAGTGCCGGCGATGGGAGTGGGCGACGCCAACGCGCAATTAATGCTGCGTTACGCCGCGGGCGAGGCACGCGCGTTCGATGAGCTCTACGCCGCCCATCGCAGCGGCCTCTGGCGCTTCATCCGGCGCTCGGTGCGCGACGCCGCGGCGACCGACGACGTGTTCCAGGAATGCTGGTCACGCGTCATCGCGAACCGGGAGCGATACCGGCCCGAGGCGCGCTTTGCGACCTGGCTGTACCGGATTGCGTACAACTGCTGCATGGACCATTGGCGAAAGAGCGGTCGGCGCGACAGGCATGAATCGGTGGATGACGATGCGATCGCGGCGGCTGCCGATGAGTCCTCCGCGGAACCGCTCGATGCGGTCCTCGCGGGCGAGGCGAGCGAGCGGCTCGCGGCGGCACTCGAGCGCCTGCCGCAGGAACAGCGCAGCGCCTTCCTGCTCTATGTGGAAGGCGGGCTTTCCGTGGCCGAGATCGGCGAGGCCACGGGCGAGAATGCGGAAACGGCGAAGAGCCGGCTGCGTTACGCGGTCGCGCGCCTCAAGCAGGCGCTCGGCAACGAAGCGCCGGACTGAGGACATGGAAGAGAAAGACATCAACGCCCCCTTCCCTCGCGAACCGTGGAAACGGCTGCTCGAGGATGCAGGCGATGCGCCCCCGGAAACGACGGACGCACGCATCCGCGCGAGCGCGCGCAAGGCCGTGACGCCCCATGCCGCGCGCTGGTGGGTGCACGCGGGGCTCGCGGCAAGCTTCGTGGTCGCGGTCGTGATCGCGCAGGCATTGTTCGGCGGGGGCGGCAAGCATCCCGCCGGCGAATCCAAGGTCGACGTCGAGCTTTTCGATGGACGGGATGCGATCAGCCCTCCGCCTCCTCCCGAGGCCGCAGCCGCTTCGCTGCGGAAGGAAGCGCCCCGGGCAGCAGGCCAGGCCGCGACTGTCGAGCCGGAGGAGTACGAGGAACCCGCCGTCGGCGAAGCCGCCGAGACCGAGGTGACCGGTTCGCGCATCGGTGGACCCGAGCGCGAGCGCAGGGCGGCGAGCGAGGCGCCCGAGGAAAGCTATTTCACGAATGACCCGCCCTCCGAGGAGTCGAAGGAACTCTCGAATGTGGTCGTGACTGGGTCGCGAGCCGATGCCGCGGCCGAGGAATCCGCAGATTCGCAAACACTGGCCGGTGCAGTCGCCCCGGCGCCCTGGCGGACGACGCCCGAGGATTGGTATGCCCGGATCGTTGCACTCAGAAAGGCCGGCAAGAACGCGGAAGCCGACGCGGAGCTCAAGCGCTTCGAGACCGCCTGGCCAGACTGGATGAAACAGCACGGCAAGCCGAGGCCTTGAGCCCGTCGCGATACCTGCCCTGGCTGATGCTGGCGCTGGTCTCGCTTGCCAACTTCGGCAATTTCTACGTCTATGACTCGATCGGCCCTGTCGCCGAGCTGCTCGAGCGTCAGCGCGGCTTCAGCAATACGCAGATCGGCCTGCTGAATGCGATCTACAACTTCCCGAACATCGTCCTGCTGCTGGTCGGCGGAATGCTGGTCGACCGATTCGGCACCGCGCGCATGCTCACCTGGACCGCCGCGATCTGTGCGGCCGGCGCCTTGCTGACGGCCTACGCGCCGGAGTTCACGGGCATGGCGGGCGGCCGCCTGCTTTTCGGCGTCGGTGCGGAGACATTCAACATCGCGACGATCGGCGCGGTCGTCCGGTATTTTCCTGTCCGGCATCTCGCGCTCGCACTGGGTCTCAGCATGGCGCTCGGCCGGGGCGGCGCGTTTTCCGTCGACATGTCGCCGACCTGGTTTGCGGGGGCGTATGCCGCCGGCTGGCAACCGCCGCTCGAGATCGCGGCCTTCTTTGCCGGAACCTCGCTCGCCGCCAGCGCGATCTACTGGTGGGCGGATCGACGCGGCGGCACGCAGAGCAGCGCGACCATGGCTTCGCCACGTTTCTCGCTGCGCGAGGCCTGGCAGTTCGGCCCGGCGTACTGGTACCTGCTCGTGCTGTGCGTGCTCTGGTACTCCGTCATTTTCGCCTTCCGCAGCACGTTTTCGATCAAGTATTTCCAGCACGCACACGGGCTCGACCTCGCGGCAGCGGGCGCGATCAACAGCTATGTCTTCCTCGCCGCGCTCTTTGCGACGCCGGCTTTCGGCTGGCTCTGCGACCGCATCGGCCGCTATGCGCCGCTACTCGCATTCGGCGCACTGCTCCTGCCCGTGTCGATCGTCGTCATGGCGCTGCCGCAGGGTTCGCTCGGAGCCGGAACCCTGCTGATCGGCGTGAGTTATTCGCTGGTGCCCGCCGTCATGTGGCCGCTGACGGCGAGGCTCGTGCCGACGCACCGTCTCGGCACAGCGCTCGGCCTGATGTGGGTCGTGCAGAACGCCGGCATCGCCGGCGCGAACCTCATGGCGGGCTGGCTCAACGACGCCTATGGGGCCGGGCCGGAAAACCCGGGCGGCTACCAGCCGATGATGTGGTACTTCTTCGTCTCGAGCGCGATCGGATTTCTCTTTGCGCTCGCGCTCTGGCGCCGGGCGGGACGGCGCGGGCATGAAGCCGCCCACGGCCGGAAAGAGGCTATTCCCGCTCCAGTCGGCTGAGGCCTTCCTTCAGCTCGCGGCGCTCGGCGGCGCCCAGCTTCGGGAATTTCGGATCGATACTCTCGAGAGCCTCGACGATCGTCCGCGCAACGGCCACCCGCATGTAGGGCTTGCTGTCGGCCGGAATGGCGTACCACGGCGCGAACGGACGCGAAGTCTCGTGCAGCATGTCCTCGTAGGCTGACTGGAAGTCGTCCCAGCGCGCGCGGTCGTCGAGGTCGCCAAAGCGGAACTTCCAATTCTTGTCGTCTTCCTGGATCCGGCTGATGAGGCGCTTCTTCTGCTCTTCGCGCGACACATTGAGCCAGAACTTCAGGATCACCGTGCCGTTATTCGCGAGATACTCCTCGAAGTTACGGATCGCCTCGAAGCGGTCGCTCCAGATGCGCTGAAGGTCGACGTCCGGCAGGTGCTGCGCGTCGAGATACTCCGGGTGGACGCGCACGACAAGCACTTCTTCGTAGTGGCTGCGGTTGAAGACGCCGATTTTGCCGCGCTCCGGCAGCCGCACCGTGACGCGCTGGAGAAAATCGTGCCGCAACTCGAGCTCGCTCGGCCGGCCGAAGGCGTGGACGCGAAAACCCGCCGGATTGACGCCCGAGAAAACCTTGCGGATCGTGCTGTCCTTGCCCGCGGCGTCCAGCGCCTGGAACACGGTCAGCAGGGCGAAACGCTCGTCGGCGAACAGGCGCTGCTGCAGCTTGTCGAGCCGGTCGACGAGGTCCGCGAGTTCCTCCTCGAGCGTGTCTTTCGATGGAGTGCCCTTCGGCGGCTCACACGAGAGACTACTGACCGAGAAGCGGCCCTCGTACGGCACGCGATGTCGCTTGGGGAAATCGATCATGCATGTGCTCCTTCCACGCCTCGCAATCGAACGAAGAGCCAGAGTCCGGCGCCGATCAGCGCGAATACCGAGCCGCTCGCGAGGGTCGGCAGCCAGCCTGCGCGGTCGACCATGTAGCCAATGAGCGGCGCCAGCAAGCCCGGGGTGGTGCCGCCGAAGTTCAGCACGCCGCAGGCACTCGCGGTGTGCACGCCCGACGCGTAGGTCACCGCGGCCCAATAGGGCGTATCGGCGAAAAGCGTGAAACCGAAGCAGAGCGAGAGCAGGCCGACTGCGACGTAGGGATCGGGCGCGTAGACGCCCGCGACCAGGAAGATTGCGACGAGGACGAGACCCGTCATGGCCGTGATACGGCAGCCGCGCAGACCTCCGTAGCGGCGGCACAGCGCGTCGCAGACTCCGCCACCGACGGCGGTCAGAACAGCGCCCGTCGCGAACGGCAGCACGTAGAGCCAGCCGCTCTCCAGCATCGAGAGGCCGCGCGATTTCACGAGGTAGGTAAAGAGCCATTGCGAGAAAATGTAGAAGACATAGTTGAGGCAGAAGTAGCTCGCGGCGAGGATCATGACGTCGCGGTTCACAAGGGCCGCGCGCCAGGAGGCCGGCTTCATGGGCGACGGCGGCGCCCTCGAACGGCCCGCGTCGATGAACTCGATCTCCTCGCGCGTGATCGCCGGATGCTGGGCGGGCTTGTCGCGCGCGTACCAGAGCCACCAGAGCCCCGCGATGACGCCTGTCGGCGCGAGCAGGTAGAACGCCTCCCGCCAGCCGTAGGCGATGATCAATGAGGTCACGATCGGTCCCAGCGCAGCCTGTCCGAGCGATAGTCCCGAACTCGTCAGTGCATTCGGCAGCGCCCAGCGTCCCGGCGGAAACCAGCCCTCGATCAGGCCGGTCGTGATCGGAAAGATCGGCGCGTTCGAGGCGCCGACGAGCAGGCGGACCGCGATGAGCGACACCATCGCGCCCGTCGCGGAGGCCGCCATGAGTCCCGGCGCGAAGCCCGTGAGCGCCGTCAGCAGGCCCCAGATAACCGCGATGCTCCCCAGCGCGCGGCGCGGCCCGAAGCGCTCGCCGAAGACGCCACCGGGAATCATCATCAGCGTGTAACTGATGTTGAAGGCGTTAAGAATCCAGCCGATTTCCTGGTTCGTGTAGCCGAATTCGCCCTGAATGCTCGGGACCGCGACCGACAGCGCGTTGCGCAGGAAGTAGTTGACGAAGCTCACGACGAAGAGCACGAACAACAGCCGCCAGCGAACCGGTATTCCGCGCAGGATGCTCATTGGCGCCTCAAGTGCCGAGCCCGCGGCGGAGCGCGCGGTCCTTTTTCAGGTCAGCGAGAATGCGCGCCGCCGCGTTGTGCCCGGGCGCGCCCGTGACGCCGCCGCCCGGATGCGTGCCGGCGCCGCAAAGGTAGAGCGCCGGAATCGGAGAGGCATAGCGTGCATACCCGGGCAGCGGGCGCATGAAGAAGAGCTGGTCGGGCCGGAGGTCTCCGTGAAAGATGTTGCCCTCGGTGATGCCGAAGACATGCTCGAGGTCGGCCGGCGTGAATAGCCGGCTCGCCACGAGCGAGCGCCCGACGGCCGGCACGAATTTCGTGATCTGACGAAGGAGCTGCGCCGTGAGGCGCTCGCGTTCGAGACTCCAGTCGGAGCCCGCAAGCCGGTAAGGCAGATACTGCACAAAGCAGGTCATCACGTGGCGGCCTGTCGGCGCGAGCGAGGGATCGACGAGAGAGGGTACGAGACAGTCGATCCAGAGCTCCTCGGCGATGCGGCCGCGGCGTGCCTCTCCGTAGGCGGATTGCGCGCCGTCGAGCCAGGGCACGAGAGTGAACTGCGATCGCTGGAGCGCGTCGGCCGCGGGATCCTCACCCGTGAGCCGTGGCTCCTCGGCCAGCACGAGGTTGAACTTGCCGCAGGGGCCGTCCATCTTGATCCCGCGCACGGCGGCGAGGAATTCCGGGTCGAGCGCGGCCGCGGGCAGCAATTTCAGGTAGGTGCGCTTCGGATCGGCATTCGACACGACGAGCCCCGCGTCGACGCTGCTTCCGTCCGTGAGCGTGACGCCATGCGCGCGTCCGTTGATCACGCGGACCTCGGCGACTTCCGAACCGGTTCGCAGCTCGACGCCACGCTCACGGCAGGCCTCCGCCATCGCCGCCGTGATCGCGCCCATTCCGCCCATGACGTGGCCGACGAAACCCTGCTTCGACTCCGCACCGCCGCCGAGGAGGTGGAACAGGAGCCCGAAGAGCGTTCCCGGGTCGTAGGGCCCGCCGTGCTTGCCGTAGAGGCTGTTCGCGAGGATGAGGGACTTGAGGTGCGGCGACTCAAGCGAGCGGTCGAGGAACTCGCCGAGGCTCCCCGTCGTGAAGGCAACGAAATCCGGGATCTGCCGGGCGCTGAGTCCCCGGAAGCGCAGCGCAAGTCCAAGGAGCTCGCGAAATCCCGCGAACCCGCCGCGCGCAAGGTCCGGAGGCGCTTCCATGAAGAGTGGCTCGAGATGCCGCGCGAGCCCGCCGAGTCGGACTTCGAGAGAGAGAAATCGCTCGCAATCGGCCGGCGCGAACCGGCGGAGCACTTCGCGCATGCGTGTGTGGTCGTCCCACCAGGGAAGCACGACGCCGTCGGGCGTTACCGCCTGCACGGTCGGGTTCGCCGCAACCATGCGAAGCCCATGCCGGTCCAATTCGAGATCGCGGATGACCTCGGGCCGCAGCATGCTCGCCATGTACGACGCCGTGGACACGCGGCAACCCGGCGCGCGGTCGGAGTCGATCTCCTCCGTCACCGCGCAACCGCCGAGGACCTCCCGCCGCTCCAGCACGACCGTCGAGAGCCCGGCGCGCGCCAGGTAGAATGCGGCCGTCAGGCCATTGTGTCCGCCGCCGATGACGACGACGTCGTAGCGCTTCGCTGTCACTCAGGGAACCTCTGATCTACCCGCGCATGGAGCGCGTTACGCGCGCGCCTTGGCGGGACAAGGCGCGAGCCGAAGTCCGATAGCCACGGTCGCGCCCATGCGCGGGCAGATCAGAGGTTCCCATGGCTTCAGTCGCGTGGAATTCCGGCCATCTCGCCGAGGTGCCGAGCCAGATAACGCCGGATGTCGAGGCTCGGGTCCTCCATCGGCGCGTAGAAGCCGCCGCGGAATCCGCGCGATTGCATGCCCAGCTGGACACCTTCGCAGACGTGCCAGTCCTGGCGGTTCACGATGTCCCAGAATTCAACGACGTCCTTCGGGTCGAATCCCGGCTTTGCGACCTCCGATTCATGGAACAGGAACTCGCAGGCGATGCGCGTGAAGTCCGGCGCCTTCGGCCACAGCGCAAAGGCGGCAACATGCTCGGCCGCCGCCGAGAGCAGCAGGTTCGGGTAGATGACCTCCCCCTTGTGGTGCGTGCGCTCGGTCGCGGACAAGCCGGGAAACGGCGCGCGCGTCGACGTGCCCGTGGCCGTGAAGGTCCAGGCGCCTGTGCGGTGCGGAATGCCGTCCTCCCATTCGAGCCCGGCGCCGCCCTTGTCGCGGAACGCCGGTACTAGTGCACAGAGTTCCGGGTGCACCGGCCCACAGTGGTAGCACTCGTTGTAGTTCTCGAGGATCACCTTCCAGTTCGCGCGGACGTCATAGACGATCTGCGCGCCGCGGCGCATGTCCGTGAAGGGATAGCGCCCGAGCATGCGAGTCGCTTTCTCAGCCTGCCCAGCGAGCGGCGTGGGCTTCTCCGCAAGATTGAGGAAGATGAACCCGCCCCAGGTGTCGAGCGCGACCGGCACGAGCGAGAAATTCTCCTTCGGGCAGGCGCCGTCGAACTGCACGAAGGGCGCGGCGCGCAGCGTCCCGTCGGTGTTGTAGCTCCAGGCGTGATACGGGCAGACGACCGCCGCGCCGATCCGGCTCGATCGTGTCGCCGCCGGTTCCACAATGTCGGGCAGCGGATTCGCCCGGATGAGCCGGCTGCCGCGATGGCGGCAGACGTTGTAAAAGGCGCGCATGGCCTCGTCGCGCCCACGAAGCACGATCACGCTCTCGCCCGCGACCTCGACCACGAGGCAATCGCCCTTGTCGGGAACCTGATCGAGCCGGCCGACGCAGAACCACTGGCCGTGGAAGATGTGGCGCGACTCGAGCGCGAAGATTTCCGGGCTCAAGTAGAACTGCGGCGCGAGCGCCGCCTTCATTTCCGAAGCCTGGACCGGTTTGTCGTCGGCAGCCATGCCGTCCCCCAATCAGAACCTTATATCGCAGGTCCCGGCACGATGGGCGACCCGTCGAAGAAACGGCCAAGCCGGAATCCCGCGAGCGCCGCCGGGTCCGCAGTTCCGCTGACCATCCCCGCGATCAGTTTACCGGCACCCGGGCCGATGCCGAAGCCGTGCCCGCTGAAGCCGGTCGCGACGTAGAAATCACCGATGGCATCCACGGGCGAGATGATCGGCAGGACGTCGGGCGAAGCCTCGATCATTCCGCCCCAGGATTCGACGAAGGGCACAGCGGAAAGCTCCGGGATCCAGCGGTCTATGGCCGTGCGCATCTGGCGGAGCACGCGCACCTCGGGCCTGGGGTTGAGCACGCGCTCGCGCTCAAAGGGCGACACCCGGTCGAGCGGCCAGCGCGAGGGTGTCGCGAGCGCATGGAAGAAATCGCCGCCGATTGAAAGCCTGAGCGAGTCGTGGCCCTCCCGGAATGCGGGCAGGAACTTCGCTGCGTAGCGGAAGCTCGCGGGAATGATCGAATGCAGGGACGAGTGGCCGTGCGCGATGGTGTAGCCGCCGTCTGCGCGGCGGCGGATCGCAACTGCAGGCGACCAGGCCTGGCCGTCGAGCAGCTGCGGCGCCGGTGCCGTGCGCGCGACCGTGCCCAGGACCGGAAGCTGCGGCACGCGAATGCCGAGCGAACCGCAGAAGAGCCGTGTCCACGCACCGGCCGCGCAGACGACTGCGCGCGTCGCGACGCGGCCGTGCTCCGTGACGACCGCCGAGATGCGCCCTGCTGCCGTCTCGATGCCGCGCACCGCGGTGACGCCGAAGATTCGCGCTCCCGCGCGCGCGGCACCGCGGGCGATCGCGCGCGCGGCCCTCGAAGGCTCCGCACGGCCGTCACTCGCGGTGTAGAGCGCGCCCGCCCAGCGCCCGCTGGCGGCGAATACGCCCTTCAATTCGCGGCCGGCAATGATCCGGGTGTCGAGCGCATGTTCCTGCGCAACGGAAAGCCACTCGCCGAGCGCATCGAGCTCTTTCGCGTTCTCCGCGAGGTAGAGCGTGCCGCCCTGGCGAAATCCGACGTCCTCGCCGAGCTGCGCAGGCAACTCCTTCCAGAGCCGGAGGCTCTGCATCATCAACGGGAGCTCGACCGGCGAGCGGCACTGCTGGCGCACCCACCCCCAGTTCCGGCCCGATTGCTCGCCCGCGATGCGGCCCTTCTCGAAGAGCGCAACCGACACGCCGCTGCGCGCGAGGAAGTACGCCGCCGAGCTGCCGATGATCCCGCCGCCGATGATCGCGACGTCCGCGGCTTCGGGAAGGGGATTGAGGGCCGCGTTCCAGGCGAATTCGTCCGTAACGCCCGAATGGATCTGCGGCTCGCCGCTCATGGGTGCCGGGTCGTCAATTCGTCATCTACCGTCATTCGGATGGATCATAGATGACGAATTGACGACCCGGCACCAGTTAAACTACGGCTTCTTTGCGGCCACCGTGGAGCCAGATTGAAGAAGCCCGTCACCGTTACCATCACCGGCGCCGCCGGACAGATCGGCTACGCGCTCGCATTCCGCGTCGCCTCGGGACAGATGCTAGGAACGGACCGCCCGGTCAACCTGCAACTGCTCGAAATCACGCCGGCGCTGCCCTCGCTCACGGGCGTCGTGATGGAACTCTCCGACTGCGCCTTCCCGACGCTCAACCGGGTGGTCGCGACGGACGACGCCAAGGCGGCCTTCAAGGATTGCGACTACGCCATGCTCGTCGGCGCGCGCCCGCGCGGTCCCGGCATGGAGCGCAAGGACCTCCTGCTTGCGAATGCGCAGATCTTCTCGGCCCAGGGCCGCGCGATGAACGAGTCCGCGAGCCGCGACGTGCGCGTGCTCGTCGTCGGCAATCCCGCGAATACCAATGCGCTCATCGCCGCGTCGAACGCGCCCGACATCGAGCGGCGCAATTTCACCGCGATGATGCGGCTCGACCACAACCGCGCCCTCAGCCAGCTCGCCGCGAAAACCGGACAGCACACGACCGGGATCCGCCGCATGATCGTCTGGGGCAACCACAGCGCGACGCAGCATCCGGACATTTCGCACTGCACGGTCGGCGGCAAGCCCGCGAAGTCGCTGGTGGAAGCCAAGTGGTACCGCGAGGAGTTCATCCCGACCGTCCAGCAGCGTGGCGCCGCGGTCATCAAGGCGCGCGGCTCGTCCTCCGCCGCCTCGGCGGCCTCCGCCGCGATCGATCACATGCGCGACTGGGCCCTCGGCACCCAGGAAGGCGACTGGGTAAGCATGGCTGTGCCGGCCGATGGCAGCTACGGCATCGGCGAGGGCGTCATGTATTCCTATCCGGTCACCTGCAAGGACGGGCGCTATACCGTTGTCCAGGGGCTCGCCGTGGACGAATTCAGCCGCGAGCGCATGGATGCCACGCATCGCGAGCTGCTCGAGGAACGCGAGGGCGTGCGGGACCTGATCTGAGGAGAGTGCTCTCATGTCGACTGTCATCCGTGCCGCCGCCGCGGCAACCGTCCTTGCGCTGCTCGTGAGCGGCATCGCGACCGCGCAGGAGAAGACGCAGAAGCCGCCGCTGCACGGCTCGCACTGGATGGCGATCACCGGCAAGCCGCTCGCTGCGACCGCAGGCGCGCGGATGTTCGAGAAGGGCGGCAATGCGGTCGATGCCGCCTGCGCGATGCTCGCGGCGACTTCGACCATGTGGGACGTACTCTCCTGGGGCGGCGAGACGCAGGCGCTCATCTACAACCCGAAGACGAAGAAGATCATCGCCATCAACGGCCTCGGCGTCGCGCCGACCGGCGCGACCCCAGAGTTCTATCGCGGCAAGGGCATGAAATACCCGCCCGAGTACGGTCCGTTGTCCGCCGTCACGCCAGGCACTCCCGGCGCGCTGATCACGATGCTCGCGGAATTCGGGAATCTTTCGCTGGCCGAGGTGCTCGCGCCTGCGATCGAACTTGCGGACGGCTACGCCATCGACGGCGAGACAGCGGATCGCATCGAGGTGGAGAAAGCGGAAATCAAGCAGTGGCCGTACTCGAAGGCCGTGATGCTCCCGCACGCGGGCGCGGCGCGCGAAGCGCCGGCCGCCGGCGAAATTTTCCGCCAGGCGGACCTCGCCGTGACGCTCAGGAAGCTGGTCGAAGCCGAGGCCGCCGCGCTGAAAGCCGGCAAGTCGCGCAAGGAAGCCCTGCAGGCGGCGTATGACCGCTTCTATCGCGGCGACATCGCGGACGAGTTCGTCCGCGGCGCACGCGAACAGGGCGGCCTGGTCACCAAGGGCGACCTCGACCGCTGGCGCGTGAAGCTCGAAGAGCCCGTACACACGAACTATCGCGGCATCGACGTCTACAAGCTGGACCGCTGGGTGCAGGGGCCGGCGATGCTGCAGGCGCTCAATATCCTCGAGAACTTCGACTTGAAGTCGATGGGATACAACAGCGGCAGCTACATCCACACGGTGTACCAGGCGATGAACCTCGCCTTTGCCGACCGCGATTTCTATTACGGCGATCCCTACTTTCCGCCCGACGAGCCGATCAAGGGATTGCTCTCGAAGGACTACGCGAAGGCGCGCGCGGCGCTCGTGAAGCCGGAGCAGAACGATGCGGGCGCAGGGCCCGGCGATCCCTATCCCTTCCAGGGCGGCGTGAATCCATACCTTGCGTCGCTCGAGAAACGCGCGGCGGCCGCCCTGTCATTCGATGCGGCGAGCTTCGCCGCCGCGACCGATCCTGACACCGGTTCGATGCTCCGCGGCACGACGTCCGTGATCGCCGCCGACAAGGATGGCTGGCTCGTCTCCATGACGCCCTCCGGCGGCTGGTTGCCCGCGGTCATCGCGGGCAAGACGGGCATCGGCATGAGCCAGCGCGCGCAGTCGTTTGTCCTGGATTCAAGCGAGAATCCCTTCAACGTGATCGAGCCCGGCAAGCGCCCGCGCGCGACGCTGACGCCTTCACTCGCCTTCAAGGACGGCAAGCCCTGGCTCGCCTTCGCCGTCCAGGGCGGCGACACCCAGGACCAGAACCTGTTGCAGTTCTTCCTGAACATCGTCGAGTTCGGCATGACGCCCCAGCAGGCGGCGGAAGCGCCGAACTTCACCAGCTGGCAGCTGCATGATTCCTTCGGCGAGCACGAGATCTTCCCAGGGCGGCTCACGCTCAACAATTCGATCCCGGACTGGACCCGGCGCGACCTCAAGGCGCGCGGCTACAAGCCGGAATACGCGTCGCGGACCTCCGGGCCGATCAACGCGATCCTCATCGACCATGCCCAGGGCTCGTTCTGGGGCGGGTCGAGCAACCACGGCGAGGATTACGGCATCGCCTGGTGATCAGGCCGGCACTGCCGGGCGAACTGGCGTAGGATGCGCGCCACTCCGTCCGTTGGGCGGGGAAAATAACGACAGGGGGAAAACATGAAGATGAAGCAAATCGGCCTCGCGGCCGCGGCACTGGCGTTGACGTCGGTTGCCGCGGTTGCGCAAGAGCACTGGACCGAAGGCCCCGTTTGGCAATGTGAAGCCTACCGCACCAGCCCGGGCCAGTATGACGCGTACATGAAGTACATCCGTGCCACCGTTGAGCCCCAGAACATTGAGGCGAAGAAACAGGGGCTGATCCTTGACTACAAGACCTTCGTCAAGCCGCCGCACGATGCGAACGACTACGACGTGCTGTTCTGCACGCTGTACCCGAATTTCGCCAAGGCGCTCGATTACAACAAGGGCGACGATGAAAAGTCCGATGCGATCGCCGCGGCGCACTTTGCCACGCCCGACGAGGACAAGCAGCAGGACATGATCAAGCCGCGTCTCGACATGCGCACTTACCTCGGCACGACCTACGTCCGCGAGGTGACGTTGCGGCCGGCCGAAAAATAATCCAGGAAGGATTTCGACCGAGAAAGCCGGCCTCGTGCCGGCTTTCTTTTTTCAGCCCGGGGGCTTCGCCCCGCTCGCCGCCGCGGCCTCGAGTTGCGCGAGGTTGACGCCGGAAGCGAGCGCCGCCTTCAGCTCTTCCATGCTGGGCGCGTTGCCGGACACCTTGACCGAGAAGCGCTTGCCGACGATCACGCCGTACTCGCCATGCTTGTTCGTCGCATCCCAGCGCTCGTGCACCATGTTTCCGTTCGCCTGGTAATCGCGCTCGTAGCCGCCATCCCACTCGCGCTCCTGCTCGACGTTGGCCCATGCGGCCAGCGCGACGAATCCCTGAGCGCCGCCGGTGTCCGTGATCTCGAGCTGCAGGTTGCGGCCCGCGCCGTCCGAATAATTCGCTTCGGCTTCGGACACCTGGATGCCCATTGCGTTGTTGCGTTCGGCAGATGAGCTCGTGCGCGGCAGGCCGGCCAGCGTTTCCGGCAGGAAGGATTTCATCTGATCGGTCGGCAGGGCCTCCGCAACCTTCGCGCCGCCCGCGATCGCGCCGATGAGCTGCCCGACCGCTGCGCCCTCCGGCACGCCGCCCTGCTGCTCCGCTGATTGCTCGACTTGCTTGCCCGCCGCCTCGATCTGCTTGCCCCATTGCTCGATCGCGGCGCCGGCGGAACCTTCCTCGAACCCGCCCGTGCTGGTGATGGTTGCGCCAGGCGCGCCCATCCCGCCCCACATTCTGCGTCCGACGACAGCGCCGGTAATACCCGAGACGATCAAGAAGAGCACGATGCCCACGATGATGCAGACCACCGTATAGCCCAGCGCCTTCTCAGGCGGCGACTTCATCGTCACCGGCAATCCGAGGTAGAGGAGGTAAATGCTGTAGATGCCGCCCGCGAGAGCGATCAACCAGCCGATGCCCGGAATGAGATTGCCGATCGCGCCGACCCAGGCCGCGGTCATCGCATAAGCGGCCGTCTTCAGCGCCTGCATCGAGTCTTTCTGCCCACCGAAGTTCGGTGCAAGCGCATTGATGATGAGTCCGAACAGGTAGACGGACACCAGTCCCAGCAGATAGCTGACAATGAGGTACGAGAGCCCCGCGCCCATTCCCCAGCGATAGGAGCCGAGGAACGACGAAACTCCGATCACGCTAAAGGACAGGAACATCGCGATCGGGCCGAGCGCGGCCAGGATCAGGATGTAGCGGGTGTAGAGGCCCGACGTCGTTTCAGGTTCTGCCGCGATGACCGGCCATTCGGTGGCCGGCGTGAGCAGGATGTTTTTTGCGCGCCCGATCAGGTTGTTCATGGCACTTCCCTCCCCGCCGCAAGCATACACAGAATGTGTTTTTTGCAGTGCAAACAGCGGCTCCGCTAGGGTGCATCGCCTAATCCCGCATTCCATGCTGAACGCGGTATAAGTACGGGAGCCAATGGTGCTCACAGCGCTCTGGTTGGTCCTCTTTACGAGCCTCGTCCTGTGGCTCGCGTACCAGCGCGCGAGCCTCGCCAAGGCGACCCTCGTGCTGGGCGTCCTGCTGGTCTACTACACGCTCTTCGGCGCGGGCGCCGGCTGGTGGAAGGCGACTCTCTGGGCGCTCTACCTGCCTCACGTCCTGCTCAACATCCGGCCCTTGCGGCGGGTACTGATCTCCAACCGGTTCCTGCTGGTGTTCAGGCGCATGCTGCCGCCGATGTCCACGACCGAGCGCGAGGCGCTCGAGGCCGGCACGGTCTGGTGGGACGGGGAGCTTTTTACCGGCGGCCCGAATTGGAAGAAGCTCCTGTCGGCGAAAGTGCCGGTGCTCACGGCCGAGGAGCAGGCCTTCATCGACGGGCCCTGCGAAGAACTCTGCCGGATGATCGACGACTGGGACATCACGCACCGGCGCGCGGACCTCCCGCCCGAGGTCTGGGACTTCATCAAGAAGAAGGGCTTCTGGGCGATGATCATCCCCCGGAAGTATGGCGGGCTCGAATTTTCGGCCTACGCGCACTCCTCCGTCATCGTGAAGATCGCGAGCCGCTCGAGCACCGTCGCCTCGACCGTCGTCGTGCCGAACTCGCTGGGGCCCGCGGAGCTCCTGCTGCACTACGGCACGGAAGAGCAGAAGAGCCGCCTGCTCCCGCGCCTCGCGCGCGGCGAAGAGATCCCCTGCTTCGGGCTCACGGGGCCGCGGGTCGGGTCGGATGCGGGCGCGATACCGGACAGCGGCATCGTCTGCCGCGGCATGTACCAGGGCCGCGAGACGATCGGCATCCGCCTGAACTTCTCGAAGCGCTACATCACGCTGGCGCCGATCGCAACGATCATCGGCCTCGCCTTCCGCCTGTTCGATCCCGAGAAACTGATGGGCGGCGACAAGACCGACTACGGGATCACGGTCGCGCTCGTTCCGCGCGACACGGCGGGCATCACGATCGGCCGGCGGCACTTCCCGCTGAACGGGCCATTCCAGAACGGGCCGATCCAGGGCCGCGACGTCTTCGTGCCGCTCGACGCGATCATCGGCGGGCCGAAGATGGCGGGACAGGGCTGGCGCATGCTCGTCGAGCAGTTGTCAGTCGGGCGTTGCATCTCCCTACCTTCGATTGCGACCGGAGGCGCGAAGGGCGCCGTGTACTCGACGGCCGGGTACAGCCGCATCCGCCGCCAGTTCAACCTGCCGGTCGGCAAGTTCGAGGGCGTCGAGGCGGTGATCGCGCGCATGGCGGCGCGCACTTACATCATGGACGCCGCGCGCTCGGTGACGACCGGCGCGATCGACGGCGGCGAAAAGCCGTCCGTGCCCGCGGGTATCCTCAAGTATCACGTGACCGAATTCGGGCGAATGGTCGCGAACGATGCGATGGACGTGCAGGGCGGCAAGGGCATCATGCTCGGCCCGAAGAACTACATCGGCCGCGGCTACCAGATGGTGCCGGTCAGCATCACGGTCGAGGGCGCGAACATCCTGACGCGCAGCCTCATCATCTTCGGCCAGGGCGCGGTTCGCTGCCATCCCTGGGTGCTGAAGGAGATGAATGCGGCGCAGGACCCGGACCGCGAGCGCGGACTGCGCGATTTCGACGACGCTCTCTTCCGGCACATCGGCTTCACGATTTCGAACGCAGTGCGATCGTTCTTCGGGGCAGTCACCCTGTCGCGCATCGTGAAGTCGCCGCTGCCCGGGCCGACGACGCGCTATTACGAGCACATCAACCGTTTCAGCGCCTCCTTCGCCTTCGCGACCGACGTCGCGATGCTTTCGCTCGGCGGCTACCTCAAGAAGAAGGAGAACCTCTCGGCGCGGCTCGGCGACGTGCTGTCCTCGATGTACCTCGCGTCGATGGCGCTGAAGCACTTCGAAAACCAGGGGCGGCCGGAATCCGACGTGCCGCTCGTCGAGTACGCCTGTCGCTCACTGCTCTACCAGGCGCAGGAACAGCTGCACAGCTTCCTCAGGAACTTCCCGGTGCGCTGGCTGGCGGGGCTGATGCGGATCATGATCTTCCCGCGCGGGCTCACCTACTCTGCGCCTTCGGACCAGCTGAACCCGAAGATCGCGGAGCTCGTGATGAACCCAGGCGAGTCGCGCGAGCGGCTCTGTCACTACATCTACCGCACGCTCGAGCCGAAGAATCACCTCGGCCTCGTGCAGCAGGCGATGGAGCTCGCGATCGCGGCCGAGCCGCTGGAAAAGAAGATCCGCGTCGAGGGCGTGAAGACCGGCCGCGTGACGGCACTCGACCTGCCCGGCCAGATCCGGGAGGCCCTCGCAGTCGGCATCGTGACCGAGGCCGAGGCCGCGCAGCTGCGCGAATACGACCGCAAGGTCATGGAGATCATTCACGTCGACGACTTCGACTCGCGGGAGCTGGTCGCCGGCAGCTCCTACGACCTGCAGCTCGATGGCGGCGACATGCAGGTGGCCTGAGCGCTGTCGACAGACGGCACCCCTGCGCCGCTCGCAGGATGCGGTCCGTCGACAGCGCAGGTTTCACACGCCGACGCCAGGGTAGAGCCCCAGGTACATGACGGTGAAGTCGATCGAGTTGCCGAGGCCGTGGGCCACGATCGGCGCGACGAGGTTGCGCCCCGTCGCAATGTAGAGGATGCCGAGCAGCACGCCGCCGACGGTCGCCTGGATCACCCCCGACGGCCCCTGGTAGAGGTGCGCGAGGCCGAATGCGACGTTCACGATCACGAGTGCCAGCACCCAAGCCCCCGTGCCGGTACCGAAGAACCCGGCAATTCGAGGCAGCGCGTAGCCGCGCCAGACCATCTCCTCGCCAAATGCTGCGAGCACCCAGTTGAGCGCAAGATAGATCGCCAGCAACGCCGCATTGCCGACTAGGTCGTTGAACTCCGAGAGATCCGGCCAGTAGCCGAGCACGCGATGCAGCATCGGCATCGTGAAAAAGAACTCGAGCAGCCACATGCCGATGCCGGCGGCGACACCAATTGCCACGAGCCGGGGCCAGCGATCCGCGAGCCTCAGCCCGACATCGCGCCAGCGGAGCCCGCGAAGGCGGAGCGATGCCCACGCGATGAGGAAAAGGAATGGCGTCTTGCTGAGCGGAACGTAGCCTGCTTCGTCAGCCCAGAAAACGGCGGCGAACAGGGCTATCTCGATCGGCAACAACTCGGGCCGCAGGCGCATTGCCGGCTCCTGACTCCTGCAGCGGATCCTACTCCAGAGTGGAAAGGCACCTTAAAAAGTGACTGTCCCCGCCAGGTCTACTGTCCTTTAATCCGTGCCGCGATCACAGCGCGGCACGCCGGCACTCGCGCGTGCCGAGTGCTACGGCAAAGCTGCGACGCAGTTTGCAGAATCGGCCTGCGGAACCGTCTGAACTGGCGCCATGGAGCTCCAGACCGTCTCAGACGTGCGCGAGTTCTTCCGCGAGGCGGTGCAGGGCGCCCTCGAGCACCAGCACCTGCATGTCCGCGACCACACCGAACATTACATCGTCAACCTGCTCGCGATGTTCGCGCACACCGATGCGCTTTTCGAGCCTGACGCCGATCGCTCGCAGCTGAAGCCGCTCGCACTGCTCCTCGCCGAGGCCGCGGACGCGCCCGACGACCGGCAGCGCTTCCGCATGCTCCAGCGGCTCGGCGACGTTGCGCTGTTCGTGTCCGGTTTTCTCGCCGGCGGCTTTTCGCGCCGCCCGGTGGACGTCGACTATCACATCGCCATGGGCGGACGCGCCTACGGCACGCTCGCGCAGGCACCCTTTCACGGCGCGCAGCGCGTGCTCGGCGACGTCTTTGCCGAACTCCAGGACAAGTTCCAGCCGATCGTCGACGCCCTGAACGAGATCGGCGAGGGCGCCGCGCGCCAGTCGCCACGGGACGTGCTGCGCCTCTACGAGATGTGGCACCGGACCGGCAGCCAGCGCGCGCATCGCCTCCTCCTCAAGCTCGGCATCCGGCCCGTGCCTGCCGGCACAATCGCGAATTGAGCCGCCATGTCCGCACGGGCCCTCGAACGGCTCGAAATCCTGCTGACCGGCATCTACGACCTCGATATTGGATGTCGCGTCGAAGACTTTCTCGTCACTGACCGCCAGGCGTTGCCCGGTGAATGCCGCGACCCGCCGGGCGACGAACAGCTCTTCGTGAGCGCGGTCGATGACGAGCTCTGCATGTCCCTATTTCTAGATTCAAAGCTGCTCGAACGGCTCGAGCGCCATGACCCGAGCGACGGCCTCGACCAGGACAATCTCGCCGACTGCTGGACCGCGCTCGAAGGCATCAGCCATTTCGTCTGTGTCGCGCACAATGCAGGCCACGACCGGCCGGTGTCGCGACTCGCGCTCGAAATGCAGGCCGAGATCGACAAGTACGTCGCGAGCTTCGCCCTGCTCCGCCGCGGGCATCCGAACCGCTTCCCGGCGGAACTGCACACGCTTCTCTTCCGCCGGACGCGCGTCGACCCTGCTCTCGCCGCCGGCCGCGAATCGCTGTACCGCCGCGCGAGCCGGGAGGCCGCGCGCTTCTGCGCCCGGCTCGAGCCAAGACTCCGCTCACTCTGCCGGCGAGATGACGACGCGTGGCTGGCGGAGCTACGCCGTTTCTATCGCCTGAGCGATTTCGGCAAGCTCCGGCACATCGAAGCCGCCTGCGCCGGGTGCTGAGGCCGTCCCTGAGCTAAGATCGCGCTGTCGCCCGGGCGACTCAGCGTGACCAACAATCTCATCTACGAAGTCGAGTGCCAGCTCGACCCGGACATCGTCGCGGATTATGACGCGTGGCTGCCAGGCCACGTTCGCGACGTCCTCGCCTGCCCGGGATTCCACGGAGCCAACATCGAGATCCCGGAAACGCCCCCGGGCGAGCGCCAGCGGCGCCGGATCCGTTACCGCGTCGAGAGCGTCGCGGCACTCGATCACTACCTAGAGAACGACGCGACAAGGATGCGGGCAGAAACCGCGCAGCGCTTCGGCGGCCGCGTGCACTGCGAACGGCGTGTCTTCAAGCCGCGGCACGAGCTGACGCCCGCGGCCCACGATCCGAAGCGCTGCCTCAACTGCGGCACGGTCGTCTCCGGGAAGCACTGTGCGCAGTGCGGCCAGGCTTCCGACGTTCACGTGCTTTCCGTGAAGGAGGTTGCGGGCGACGTCACGCACTCGCTGCTGCACCTCGACAGCCGAATCTGGCGGACGCTGCGCATGCTCGCGCTGCGCCCCGGCGAGCTGACGAAGGAATTCATCGCGGGCCGCCACCAGGAATACCTCCCGCCATTCCGGCTTTACCTCGGCGTCAGCATCCTGTTCTTCGCCCTCTCGGCTTTCCTGCCTGCCACGGAATTCGAGCAGGTCGACGCGAAAGGCAACACGGTTGTCGCACCGGCGAAGATCGTCGCCACGGAGGACATCCGCAGGGAGCTGGAGGCGGAGGGAATCGATCCCGCGAAAATTGACGAGGTCGTCAAGGGCGGCGGATGCACGGTCGATTTCTCCGACAGCAAGTCGCTCGAGGCCCTCGAGGAATCATTCAGCCGCGCCTGCAAGCGCATGCGCGCGGACGGCGGAAAGGGATTCTTCGAGCGCTTCGCCTCCACGGCGCCAAAGCTCATGTTCCTGTTCCTGCCGCTCATCGCGGCCGTGGCACTTCTCTTTTACTGGAGGCCGCGCCGCCTGTATGTCGAGCACCTCGTGTTGTTCCTGCACAACCATGCCTTCACGTTCCTGCTGATCGGCGTGACGCAGGCACTGAGCGCGATCGCCAACCTCAAGCTGCCGATTGTCGGCTTCCTGAACCTCGTCAGTTTCCTGTTGTACCTGTACCTCTTCTACTACGTGTTCCGCTCGATGCGGGTCGTTTACGGCGAGGGCCGCTTCAAGACGACGCTCAAGTTCCTTTCGCTCGGGATGACCTACTTCCTGCTGCTCGGCGTGACAATGATGGCCGGACTCGTCTACGCCATGCTGAGTCTCTCTTGAGCGACCACAACCGCACGATCCTGCATGTCGACATGGACGCTTTCTACGCGGCGGTCGAGCAGCACGACCGCCCGGAGCTCGCGGGCCAGCCCGTGGTCGTCGGCGGCGCCGGCGGGCGCGGCGTCGTCGCTGCCGCGAGCTACGAGGTGCGCCGTTTCGGCGTGCATTCCGCAATGCCGATGCGCGAGGCCCTTCGGCGCTGCCCGCAGGCCGTGGTCGTCGCGCCGCGTTTCAAGCGTTACCGCGAGATCTCCGCGCAGGTATTCGAGATTTTCCGCGGGTTTACGGACATCGTCGAAGGCCTGTCGCTCGACGAGGCCTTCCTCGACGTGACCGCGAGCAGCGGACTCTTCGGCAGCGGGGAGGACATGGCACGCGAGATCAAGAAGCGCATTCAGGAAACGACGGGGCTCACCGCTTCCGTGGGCGTGTCGCATAACAAGCTGCTAGCCAAGCTTGCCTCGGAAATGCAGAAGCCGGACGGGCTCACCATCATCCGCCCGCAGGACGTGACGTCGATGCTCGATCCTCTGCCGGTGCGACGTTTGTTCGGTATCGGTGCGAAGACGGCGGCACGTCTCGAGAAGGAAGGCCTCTATACGCTCGGGCAGCTACGGCGCGCGCCCGAGTCGGTGCTGTGGCCGCTCTTTCGCCGCGAGACGCGCAAATACCAGGACCGCGCCGCGGGCATCGACGAGCGGCCGGTCGTGTCCGACGCGCCGGAGAAGCAGATCAGTTCCGAGGAGACATTCGACGTCGACATCCGCGATCACAAGGAACTGCAGGAGCGGCTCGCGCAGCTCGCGGACCGCACGACGGCGCGGTTGCGCTCGCGGCAGTTCAAGGCGGGCATGGTGAGCATCAAGGTGCGGCGGCGCGACTTCGAGACCTACACGCGCCAGCGCAGCTTCAACCCGCCGACGCAGGAAACGCGTCTCATCGCGCAGGTCGCGGCGGACCTGCTCGACCACTGGCTCCAGGAGCAGCCGCGCGTCGCCGTACGCCTGCTCGGCGTCGGCGTGAGCGACCTCGAGCCCGAGCAGCAGCTCGACCTGTTCACGACCGCCGAGTTCGCGGAATCGGGCCGCCTCGATGACGCGCTCGATCGAATCCACGGCCGCTTCGGCGACGACGCCATCCACCGCGGTTCGGACAGGTAACGGAGGGCGGGCGGGGGTTCAAAGGGGACGCGCCCCTTTTCCTTCGGTCCTTCGGGAAAAGGGACGCGTCCCCTTTGAACTCCGCCTCGCCGTACTTTGCCTGAGCGTGCGGCTGAGGGCATCATGAACACCCAGCGGCAATCGGGGTCCATTCCCTCGTCATGTATACGAGCTTCTTCGGGCTGAACGAAAAGCCGTTCGCGATCACCCCGGACCCGCGCTATCTCTATCTCAGCGAGCGGCACACGGAGGCGCTCGCGCATCTCGCGTATGGCATCAGCGAGGCCGGTGGCTTCATCCAGCTGACGGGAGAGGTCGGCACCGGCAAGACGACGGTTCTCCGCAGCCTCCTGCAGCAGCTCCCGCCGCATTGCGACGTTGCGCTGATCCTGAACCCGCGCGTCACGCCAGCGGAATTCCTGCTCGCCATCTGCGACGAGTTGCACGTGCAGGTGCCGGAGGGCTCGGCGAACAGCGTGAAGGCGCTCGTCGACCTCCTCACGCACTACCTCCTCGACGCGCACGGACGCGGCAGGCGCATCGTGCTGATGGTGGACGAAGCGCAGAACCTCGACCCCGACGTGCTCGAGCAGGTTCGCCTCCTCACGAACCTCGAGACGGCGACACAGAAGCTCCTCCAGATCATCCTGATCGGCCAGCCGGAGCTGCGGGAAGTGCTCTCGAAGCCCGAGCTTCGCCAGCTCGCCCAGCGCATCACGGGCCGCTATCACCTCGAGGCGCTGCGCAAGGGCGAGACGATCGCCTATATCCGGCATCGCGCGCGCATAGCGGGCGCCACGCGAGACCTCTTCACTGCCGGCGCCCAGCGCGAAATACACCGCCTTTCGAATGGCGTGCCGCGCATCATCAATGTCGTCGCGGATCGCGCGCTCCTCGGCGCCTACACGCGCGAAGAGCCCATCGTGACCGGCACGCTCGTTCGCCGCGCGGCCTCCGAGGTTTACGGCCGGCCGGTGCTCGCGCCCTGGATTCGCCTGCTCGCAATTGGCGGCGCCGTTGCCGGTGCCGCGCTCCTTGCAGTGGTGGTATGGCGCGCATTGCCTGCGCTCGTCCAACGGGAGCCCGAGGCAAGCATCGCGGCCGCCACTGATGCGCCTGCGACCAGACCTGCGCCCGCGCCACCTCCGCGGGTCCCGCTCGGAGCGGCTCTCGCGAGGGACGAAACGGCGACCACGATGGACGCCGCGTTCACGTCACTCTTCTCGCTCTGGGGCGCTGAATTCCAGCCGGGCGCCGGTCTCGCCTGCGACCAGGCGGATGCGCGCGGGCTCTCCTGCGTCTGGCAGCGCGGCTCGCTCGCACAACTCAAGCTGATCAACCGTCCTGCAATCCTCTCCCTCGTCGACGACCAGGGCTCGGCGCACCAGGTGGTGCTGTCGGAGATCGGGCAGGACGGGGCGAAGCTCATCATCGGCAGCGGCAAGACCAATGTGCCGATCGGCGAGCTCGCTGACTTCTGGTTCGGCGAGTTCCTCGTGCTGTGGCGGCCGCAGACGAATGCCTTGCGTCCCCTGCGCGCGGGCATGCGCGGGGACGATGTTCGCTGGCTGCGCCAGGGACTCGAACAGCTGGGCGGCCTGCCGGCTTCCGCCGAGACACAAGATTATTTCGACGCCGAGCTCCAGCAACTCGTCGAGAGCTTCCAGCGCAGCCGCCGGCTGGAGGTCGACGGCGTCGCGGGCCTGCAGACGCAGCTCGTGCTCGATTCCGCGCTCGGAGCGCCGGGCACGCCGACGCTCGCGCACGCGGAACCGCAGGCGGGCGCATGAGCTTCATCCTCGACGCGCTCCGCAAGTCCGAGATCGAGCGCCAGCGCCAGAGCGGGCCGAGCATGGCGGAGTTCCCGATCGCGCGCGAAGACGGCCGGCTGCCGATCGCACTGATCGCGATCGGCGCATTGCTCGCGATCAACATTGCCGTCGTCCTGTACTTCATGCTGCGCGACACGCGCGAGCCAGCCCTGGCTGCGACTCCGGTCGCCGCCGCCGCGCCCGCTTCCGTGACGAGCCCACCGCCCGTGGCCGTCGACCCATTGCCCGCAACGCAGAGCGCTCTCGAGGCCGCTGCCTCGCCGCGCGGCGGATTCGCCGAGCCGCCGGTTGAAATGTACGGGGAACCCGCGACTCTTCCTCCCGATGCGCCGGACCCGACGCTCGTGCCGGATGCGCCGGCCTCGAGTCCGGGAGTAACTTACGGCGCACCACCGATGGAAAATGCGCCCGCCGCCGTCGCCGCGACCGATCTCCCGGAGCTCACCGTCGACCTGCACATCTTCGTGGACGATCCATCCAAGCGCGCCGTCTTCATCAATGGGCGCCGCTACACGCAGGGCGCCCGTATCGCCGAGGGACCGATGGTCGAGGAGATCACGCGCGAGGGCGCAGTGCTCACCTACCGCGGCCGCCGCTTCCTCCTGCCGCGCCTCTGACACCGGCCCGCCCATGAGCGTCGCCGTCCTGCCTGCCCCGGCGCTCAACGGCAGGGAACTCGCCGCCGCCCTGCGCTCCGGCATTCACCGCCTCATCTCGCGCGAGGAGGTGATCAACAAGATCAATGTGTTCCCCGTGCCGGATGGCGACACGGGCACGAACCTGGCCTTGACCCTTCAGGCCGTGCTCGTGGCGCTGCGTACTAATCCGGAATTACATGCCGGACAGCTGCTGACCCGCGTCGCGGATGCCGCGCTCGACGGCGCGCGCGGAAACTCGGGCGCAATCCTCGCGCAGTTCCTGCTGGGCGTCGGCGACCGCGCGGCGCAATCGCCTGCGCTCACGCCAGGCCAATTCGCGGAGGCGCTCGAGACTGGCGCCGCTTACGCTCGCGAATCGCTCGCCGAGCCTCGCGAGGGCACCATCCTTACCGTGATCGGGGACTTTGCGGACGCAGCCTCGGCGGCGGCGAAAGGCGCGCGGGATTTCCGCTCGCTCTTCAGCGAAGCACTCGCTGCCGCGCGGGTATCACTCGAGGCGACGCCCGAGAAGCTCGAAATACTCCGGCGTTCCAATGTCGTCGACGCCGGTGCGCTCGGCTTCGTCGAGCTCGTGGCCGGCATGACGGACTACCTCGAGACGGGCATCGTCCCGGCGGATGACGCCGCGATCCAGCTCATCTCCGACGACGAGACTGCAGCGGGGTCGCAGGTGGATCTCGAGCACCGCTACTGCACCGAGTGCACGATCACGGGAGAAGCGATCGATCGGCGGAAGCTCCGCGAGGAGGCTTCGACGCTCGGCTCGAGCCTAGTGGTCGCAGGTACGCGCAACAAGGTCCGGCTTCACATCCACACCAACGAACCGCCGCGCCTGTTTTCGCTTGCCGCCCGGTTCGGTGCGGTCGGCGGCGAGAAAGCAGACGACATGCAGCGGCAGCAGGAGATGGCGCATCACGCCTCGGGCCGCCGCGTGGCCGTCGTCACCGACTCGGCTGCCGACCTGCCCGAGTCGGTGCTCGAGGCGCTCGACATCCACGTCGTTCCTGTGCGCGTCCACTTCGGAACGCAGAGCTACCTCGACAAGGTCGGGCTCTCCTCCGAGGAGTTCTTCCGGCTGCTCGCGACGAGCCCTGTTCACCCTAAGACCTCGCAACCGCCGCCGGGAGACTTCCGGCGCGCCTTCGAATTCCTGGGCTCGCACTACCAGGCGGTCGTGTACGTCGGCCTGATGTCGCGCGTGAGCGGGACTTTCCAGAGCGCGGAGACGGCGGTCTCGCGCGCGCGCACGCGGGCAAGGATCCTGACGCACGATTCCGGCACGGCGGCCCTTGGCCAGGGGCTCATCGTGATGCGCGCAGCGGAAGTCGCGGCCGAAGGTGGCGACGCAGAGGCGGTCCGGAACGCTGCGATCGCGGCCGGCAGGTTGACGCGCACCTGGGGCAGCCTCGTCACGCTCGAGTTCGCGGTACGCGGAGGCCGCGTGCCCGGCTGGATCAAGCCGATTGCGGACCTGCTTCGCCTCGTGCCGATCCTCATGGTTCGGCCGGACGGAAGCCTCGGCATCGGCGGCGTGCTCTTTGGGCGCAGCAAACCTTACCGGCGCTACGGAAAGCTGCTGCGTCGGCGGCTCGACCCGGCGCGGCGATGGCGAATCGGGATCTCGCACGCGAATGTGCCGCAGGGCGCTGCAGAAGTGCGGGAGGCGCTCGCGGCAGGACTGCCCCGCGCAGAATTCCTGCCCATCATCCCGCTCGGCACCGCGCTCGGCGTCCACGGCGGCCCCGGCTGTATCGTCGTCGCCGCCCAGGAACTGACTTAAAGGGGACGCGCACCTCTAAAGGTGCGCGTCCCCTCTAAAGGTGCGCGTCCCCTCTAAAGGTGCGCGTCCCCTTTTCGTCCTCCACAGGAGGACTGCGTACGCCGCGACATTGACGACGATTACGAAGACACCCAGCGCGATTTGAACCGTGCGCGTCAGGCCTGACGGATAGATGAGGGATGTCAGGTAGTGATGGATGAATCCACCGCTGTAGCCCGATTCGCCGCCCAGCGCGCGCAGGTGATTTTCGAGCGGCGTCAGCGGGCAGATGCCGCCGATGAACGCGATGCCCGCACCCCAGGCGGCTGCGGGCAGGTGGAACCAGGCAAGGCGCGGCCAGCGGAGGACCAGGAGGCCGCCCAGCACGACGAAGGCGATGAACGCGAAATGCAGGATGAGGACCGCATCCGCAAGAAGGCGCCAGGTCACTGAGTCTTGGTCACCGGCCGCTTTTCCTCGCTCCAGCGCTGGTAGTCGCCCTGCAGATGGAAGATGCGCTTGAAGCCGGCGTCCTTCAGCACGCCGAGCGCCAGCTCGGTGCGCCTGCCAGTCCTGCAATACACCACGATGTCCCGGTCGCGCGAATCCGACAGCTCGGCGACGCGCGAAGCGAGCTCCGTGTGCGGGATGTTGATCGAGCCCGGCAGGTGGCCTTCGGCGTACTCGGCGGGCGTACGAACGTCGAGGAGGACGAGCGACCGATCCGCCCAGGCGATGCGCTCGTTGACGATTTTTGGCTCAACCGAAAGCGGGTTGGCGGCTTGCGCCGAGAATGCGACCGCAAAAGCGGCGACGACGAGCGCCAATCGCCGCATGGCTCAGCCTTCGAGAATGAAGGTGATGCGCATTCGCACGCGATATGCCGTCACTTGACCCTTCGTTATCTCCACTTCCTGGTCGGCGATCCAGGCGCTCGTGAGGTTCTTCAGCGTCTTGTCCGCGCGCTTGATTCCCTTCTCAATCGCATCGGCAAAGCTCTTCGAGGACGTGGAGGTGATTTCACTGACTTTCGCAACGGCCATGGCCTGCTCCTTCCGGTTCTGTTCTTGCGGCCCCCCTGCGCGAATCATAGCGCTACGGCCGCATCCTGCGGGCCCGCTATCATGCGCGCTCCCCGTAGGAGAAGAACATGTTACGCAAGCTTCGCAGCGCGCTCGTGCGCGGCCTCGTGGTCGTCCTGCCATTCGGATTCACGATCTGGCTCCTGTGGTGGCTCGGAAGCTCGACCGAGGCCCTGCTCCGCCGGGCCATCCTGCTGGTCGTTCCGGCGGAGTACTACTTGCCCGGCATGGGGATCGTCGCGGCGCTCGCGCTACTGCTTGCCGCGGGGACGCTGTTCAACGCCCTGCTGGTCCAGAGCGCACTCGCTGCCTGGGAGCGATTCCTCGAGCACATCCCGGTCGTCAAGACCATCTATGGTGCCACGCGGGACTTCGTGAAGCTGTTGCCTTCCGGCAAGAAGCGGCGTGACCTTCGCAGGGTCGTGCTCGCCCGTTTCGGCGAAGCACAAGTGATCGGGTTCGTGACGCAGGACGACGCCTCCGAGCTCGGCATCGTCGAGTCGAAGGACGACTTGCTCGCGGTGTACTTCCCGATGAGCTACCAGATCGGCGGCTACACGGCGATCCTGCCGCGCTCACAGGTCGTGCCACTCGACCTGTCGGTCGAGACCGCGATGCGGATGGTGCTGACAGGCGGCCTGTCGGGGGCCGCAGCCTGAGGCGATACCGCCTAGGCGTAGGCGGCGCGCGGCCTGTTCTGGGTGTAGAGGAGTTCGACGTGACGGATGCCGGAGGTGCAGCGGGCGACGCGCCTGACCGCCTGCACCAGGCGCAGCAAGAGGTTGTAGTTGGCGCGAGGCCCGCCGACGGCGTAAGCCTCAGCGACGACCAGGTGCAGCACCGTGATTCGCTCGAAGCTGTCGCGCACGTAGAGGATCACGCCCACCGGGCGGGAGGACTTGCCGTCCCGCTCGACAGCAAACAGGCACTGCGCATCGGTCTGTCCGCCGACCCGCACCCGCAGCGACTTGCCGTCGGCAACGATTTCGGGGGCGCCATATCGGTCGATTGCGGTTTCGATGCCCTCGCGCACGCGGTGCTGGCGCCCGTTGAAAAACAGCAGGACTTCGAGCTGGTGGTAATGCTCGGCCGGCAGAGTCGATACAAACGCAATCTGTCGCGTAATGGCCACCACTCCCGTTGCAGCGCCCACCCAATTGGGCCGGGTCACCTTACCGGTGCCTTCCACCCCCTGTCGAGGTTCACATAATTCGGTCAGAATAGAAGAATCCCCGGGCGCTGTAGCGCGCCTGCAACGGGCAGGGAGGGCCTGTGGACACCCTGGGGACTCTTTTTCGCAAGTCGCGGGGCGGTTGGGCTTTTTCGAAGCCCGCAGGGGGTGCGCTCGCGGAAACGCGACCTGTGTCTCGTTCGCCACGACCGATTTTGTCAAGGATTGACCTTCCTGTCGTGCGTGGGCACGAATGCCCGTGGAGACGACTGATTTGCGCGGTTCAGAGCAGCCAGTGAATATCGATTACTCCAATCTCCAGCCTGGCGACGACGCTCCGGATCCGGAGAATCCGGCGCGCCCGCGCGGGCAGGCGCATGCGCCGGCTCAGCATCCCGCACCGCAGGGCGCCCAGCACGATGCGCAGCACGCAGATCAGCAGGCGGGCCAGCCCGCGACGAAGCCGAACTGCGCGAACGTCGTCGTGCTCTCGGCCGACCCGACGCTCATCGACCTGCTGCGCGATTCGCTCGCGGGAATCCACCGCGTCTGGCGTGCCGATGACGCGACGCACGCCGCCGATCTCATGGTCGCCTCGGGCAACGCCGTACTGCTGATCGACGCCTCGCTCGCCGATCACAACACCAAGGACCTCGTCAACCAGGTCCACAAGCAATTCCCGGACCTCGCGATCATCGTCGCAGGCCGCCGCGACGACGAGCACGAGCTCGCGCCGCTCGTCTCCGAAGGCATCATCTTCCGCTTCCTGCACAAGCCGGCCTCGGCCGAGCGGATTCGTCACTTCGTCGATTCGACGCAGCGCCGGCCGAATGGCACGGACCTCACGGCGACGATGCCGCCGCGCCACAAGAACCAGTTGTTCGGCGGCACGTCGGAGCTGCCCGTCCTTTCGCCGATCAAGCTCAAGCTCGACGACGGGTTCACGCGCCGCTGGGGCCGCCGCTCGCTCCTGCTCGTCCCGATCGCACTCGTCGCCTGGGGCATCGTGGAGTGGGAACCGTGGAACCGCATGAGCCTGGATTCTCCTGGAGACGGGGCCCAACCTGTGGCGACTGCGGACGCGGGCGAAGCTGCGCGAATCCAGAAGTTGCTGGACTCCGCAGGGCTTGCACTCTCGCAGGGTGCGCTCATCGAGCCGCCCGGACAGAATGCGCTCGAGCTCTACCGGGCCGTGCTAGCACGCGACCCGGGCAACGACCTCGCACGCCGCGGCCTCGACAGCGTCGCCGAGGAACTCCTCGTGCAGGCTGAGCGGGCACTGATGGAACAGGACCTGACGCGGCTCGCGAGCGCGGTGGACGCCGTGCGCTCGGTCCGCCCCGACCACTCGCGGCTCGAGTTCTTCGTGAGCCAGCTCGAGCGCGAGCGCGCGCTCCAGGGTCAGTCCGGCCAGCCGGTGCGCGCAGTCGACAGCATGGGCCGCCCGATCGAGTCGGCGGCGAAGAACGAGTTGCCCTCGGTCCGGGTGCAGGCCTTCGTGCAGCTCGCGAACGAGCGGATGCGCAGCAACAAGCTGACCGGCACGGACAGCGCGCAGAGCTACCTCATCTCGGCACGCAACCTCGACCGCACGGATCCGGGCGTGCAGGCCGGCGTCAGCGCGCTCGCGGGGATGCTCCAGACCCTCGTCCAGAAGGCGACCAACGACAAGCGGCTCGACGACGCCAACCGCTGGATGCAGGCGGCCATCGAGATCGGCGCGAGCGACGCCCAGGTCGCCGCCATGCGGGCGGACATTGCGGCCGCGCGCAACGACAACATCCGCTCGGACAACTCGAAACTCCTGATCCTCGCCAACCAGCGCATCGCGCAGGGCCGGCTGGTCGAGCCCAAGGGCGACTCCGCCGGCCACTACGTCAGCCTGCTTCGCGCATCCGACCCGGCTTTCGACGGCCTCGCGGACACGAGCCTGTTGCTCGCCTCCCGCGCGCTCGCCGAGTCGAAGGCAGCGCTCGCCGCCAACAATCCGGACCGCGCGGAGTCCTACCTTCGCGCGGCGGCCGACGCCGGCGCGCCCGCCGCCGAGGTGTCGGACCTCTCGGCAAAGATCATGTCGCTGCGCATCGTGCGGCCGGCGGCCGCCGCCACGAGCCCGACGGCCAAGGCGCCGCCTGCGGTGCTGCCCGAGAGCCAGATGCACCGGACATTCTTCATCGCGCCGACGTACCCGGCACGGGCGCTCGAGCGCGAGACCGAAGGCTGGGTGGACCTGGAATTCACCGTGACGAAGGACGGTACGACAAGCGATGCGCAGGTCCGCGCCTCCGAGCCGGCGGGCACTTTCGATCGCGCGGCCATGGACGCCGTGAAGCGCTGGCGCTACGAGCCGCGAGTCGTCAACGGCGCCGTCGTCGAGCAGCGCGTCGAAACCCGGCTGCGCTTCCGCCTCGAGCAGTAATCAGGCGTTTTTCCCGGCGCTCGCCATGCGCTCGTGCGCGCGGCCGAGCATCCACGCGACTGCCGCCCACAAGAGCGCAACCACGGCGCCGAGCCAGGCGACGGCCGTCAGGCTGGCCGCGAACGACGCAACGAAGGCGTCGTGCCCCTTGGCGACGACGTAATCGCTGGTGCGGTAGACCAGGGTGTCGTTGACGTTCTTCGCCTTGTACTTCGCTTCACGGTCGACCGTCGTGTAGAGCATCTCGCGGCAGGGCCGGACGATCGCGTACTGCCCGACTCGTCTCGCGATGAAGACACCGACGAGCGTCGCGAGCGTCGGCGAGACGGCAATCAGCAGGAATCCCGCCACGACGAACAACGGCACGACGATGATCATCCGGGCCACGCCGGCGCGCCGGGTCAGGTGGCCGACGGCGAACAACTGGAGCGCGAGCGTGATGATGCTCATCGCGAGCTCGATGCGCCCAAGAAATGCCGTACGTTCCGCCCCATCCGGGTAGTGGATGCTTAGCAACCCGGCCTGCTGCAGGTACAGGAAGGTGTTGACTGCAGCCATCAGGAACACGAAGGCGGCAATGCCGGCGAGATAGGGCGAGGACAGCACGAGCTTCAGGCCCGCGAAGGGATTGCCGCCGATCGGGCGCTCCTCGATGCGCTCGCCGCCGCCGGACTTCCTTGCGCTCCAGCCGAGCAGGTAACGCATCAGGAAGATCGTTGAAGACAGCATCGCGGCCGACACGAGCAGCAAGTTGATGTCGCCGACCGACTCGGCGAGAAAACTCGTGATCGCGGAGCCGGTCATCGCGCCGACGCTGGCACCTGCCGTGATGAAGGCAAACAGTCGCTTGCCCTGCTCCTTGTTGAACAGGTCCGCCATGAAGCTCCAGAAGACGGAGATGACGAACAGGTTGAAGACGCTGACCCAGACGAAGAACACGCGCGCGGTTGCTGCGTCGTCTTCCTGCGCCGTGAACAACGCCCAGAACGCCACCAGCTGGGCGGCGAAGAAGAGGTAGGTCCAGGGCAGGAATACGGAGCGGCGGAAGTGGCCGCTGAACCAGCCGAACACCGGGACGGCGAGCAACATGCCGAGAAGGGTCCAGCCGAACAGTTCGTCGAGGTTCTCGACGCCACCGGTGACACCCATGCTGTCGCGGATCGGGCGCAGGATGTAGTACGCCGTGAACAGCAGGAAGTGGTAGGCGAAAGCCCCCAGCAGGCCCCCGATCTCCGCGGGCCGCACATCGACCGCGCGTGAGAGGCTACGTTCGACGATCGAGGGCGCCGTCATGCCGCTCCGCCGGTTTTTCGCTGGTAATCGCGAGCGTGTTGCCCTCGGTGTCCTCGAAGAAGGCCATCCAGACCTCGATGTCGCCGAGCTCGGCCACCTTGTGCGGACCTTGCAGGAACTCGGCGCCGAGGCCTTCGAGCTCGGCGTGCGCCGCCTCGATGTCCGCCACGCGGTAGTAAACGATCGAGCCCGGCGGGTCGTACATCGGGTCGGATGAGATGGAAAGCGCGAGCCGTACGCCATCGCAGTCGAAGAAGGCGAGTTGCGGCGGCACCTCGAACAGGAGCTTCATGCCGAGCGTGTCGCGGTAAAAGGCCGTGGCGCGCGCCAGGTCGCGGACGGGAATCGCAACCTGTTCCATGCGCCCGAGATTCATCGCCTATTCCGCAAGGCCCGACTGGTCAAGGATGAAAGCATATTCCTCGGCGATCTCCCGGAAGCGCTGGAAGCGCCCCGACTTGCCGCCGTGCCCGGCCTCCATCGTCGTGCGATAGAGCAGCGGGTTGCTGCCCGTCTTGCGCGCGCGCAGGCGCGCCACCCATTTCGCGGGCTCCCAGTACTGCACCTGGCTGTCCCAGAGGCCCGTCGTCACGAGCATCGGGGCATAGTCCTGGCGCGCGACGTTGTCGTAAGGCGAGTACGACAGCATGTAGTCGTAGTAGTCCTTCTTCTTCGGGTTTCCCCACTCGTCGAACTCGTTGGTCGTGAGCGGGATGCTCTCGTCGAGCATGGTGGTCACGACGTCGACGAATGGAACCTGGGCCACGATCGCGCGGTAGTCGCCGGGCGCCATGTTCGCGACCGCGCCCATCAGCAACCCGCCGGCGCTGCCGCCCATCGCGGAGACGCGCCTCGGGTCGGCGTAGCCCTCCTTCACCAGGAAGTGCGTGACGTCGATGAAGTCCGTGAAGCTGTTCTTCTTTTTGAGGAGCCTGCCGTCCTCGTACCAGCGCCGGCCCATTTCCTGGCCGCCGCGGATGTGCGCGAGCGCGAAGACGAATCCGCGGTCGAGCAGTGACAGCCGCGAGACGGAGAACGTCGGGTCCATCGTCGCGCCGTAGGACCCATAGCCGTACTGCAAGAGCGGCGCCTTGCCGTCCTTGCTGAACCCGTTGCGATAGACGAGGGACACGGGCACGCGTGCGCCGTCGCGCGCCGTCACCCACACGAGTTCGGTGCGGTAGTTCGCGGGATCGAAGGGACCGAGCACCGGCGTGCGCTTCATGAGCTGGCGCTCGCCGGTCTGGATGTCGTAGTCGTAGATCGTCGCAGGCGTCGTGAGCGAGGTGTATTGGTAGCGGACGATGTTGGAGTCGATCTCCGCATTCTGGCCGAGGCTCGTCGTGTAGGCCGCCTCGTCCGCCGCGATGAAGAAGTCCTTGCCGCCGCCCCAGGGCCAGATGCGGATCTTGCGCATCGCATCCGAACGTTCCTCGATCGCGAGGAAATCCTTGAAGACGTCGAAGCCGTGGATGAAGGCGTCGTCGCGATGGGCTAGGAACTCGCGCCAGTTCGCCCGGTCGCCCTCTTCGCCGACCTTCGCCTCCATCAGGCGGAAATTCGGCGCCTGCCAGTTCGTCCGGATGATCCAGCGGCCGTCGAGGTGATCGATGTGGTACTCGAGGTCTCGTTCGCGCGGATAGAAGACCTTGAATGCGAGCGCAGGGTCGTCCGCGCGCGCATAGCGCCACTCCGTCGAAACCGTGCTCTGCGCGAAGATGAGTATGTAGCGCTCGTCCTTGGAGAGGGAGACGCTGGTGTAGAAGCTCTCGTCGTCCTGCTCATAGACGAGCGTGTCCTCTGCCGGGTCCGTGCCGAGCATGTGCCGTTTCACGCGGTAGCCGAGCAGCGTCTCCGGGTGCTTCTCGATGTAGAGCAGGCTCCGGCTGTCCGCCGTCCACGCAAAGGCGGGCTCGACGTTCTCAATGCGGTCGGGCAGAGTCCGCCCGCCCGCGAGGTCCCTCACCTGTAGCGTGAACTGCCGCCGTCCGACCGTATCCTCGACGTAGGCGAGCAGGTTGTTGTCCGGCGCGATCGCGGTCCCGCCGATCTGGAAGAAATCGTGCCCTTCGGCCATCTGGTTCGCGTCGAGCATGAGCTGCTCGAGTGCGTCGAGCGTGCCGGCCTTGCGCGCGTAGATCGGGTACTCCTTGCCGGTCTCGAAGCGCGTGTAGTACCAGTGGCCGCGCAGGCGATAGGGAACGGTCGAGTCGTCCTGCTTGATGCGCGCGACGATCTCCTCGTAGACCTTGTCCTCGAGCGCCTTCGTGTGGGCGGTCATCGCCGCCTTGTAGGCGTTCTCGGCTTCGAGGTAGCCAATCACTTCCTTGCTGGTGCGGGAGTCGTCGCGCAGCCAGTAGTACTCGTCGGTCCGGTTGCCGTGCGGGGATTCGACGACATGCGGCCGGACGGCCGCGACCGGCGGCACCGGGTCTGACTTCAGCATTCTCTCGGGCTCCGGCCTGGCCGGCGCGTCGCCCGCGCAGGCGGCAACGAGAAGCGCCGGCGCGACGGCCAGGAAAAACACGTGACGGAAACTGTTCATCGACTGTCGCGTATCTTACCGGAGCCGATTGCCTCCCGCGCTTCCGAGAGCGCCGTTCCGAGGGCGGAACCGGAAAGCCATGCGGCCTCCGCGCGCGCGTCCAGGCACCAGTCACCGCAGAATCCGATGCCGGAATCCGGATCGAGCAGGCATGCCTCGCCGAGCGGCGCTTCCACGCGCGCGTGGCGCCAGCGGTGCGCGTCCGACACGAGCGCGCGCGGCAGCGCCCGCCCGATGTGCTCCGAGAACCGGTCAAGGACCGCGCGCTGCACGTTCTGCGCGGGCTGATCGAATTCGACGCGCGACCAGTCGGGCGATGCGTGCAGCACCCAGGCATCGGGCGCATCGCGACCCGGCTTGGAACCGTTGCGGGCATACCAGCGGAGCATCCCGTCGCCCGCGAAACCGGCGTCGGGCATGCCGGACAGCGGCGCGTCGAACGCGACGAGCACGGCCCAGCTGGGCGCCATCGGCACGGCCTTGACCCGCGCTGCGAGCGGCGTGCGCCCGCCGGCAAGCGCGGCGGCGGCCGGCGCCGGCAATGCGATCGCGACCGCCGTGAAATCCGGGTGCGCGGCGCCGCGATCGTCGAGCAAGGTCCAGCCGCCGCGACTGCGCTCGAGCCGCACGATCCGCGCACCGTATTCGACATCGAGATCCGCGGCCAGGAAGCGCGGCAGCGAGTTCATGGCGGGCACACCGACCCAGAGATCCTCGCGCCGGTCGCGGCTGGGCCAGGCAGGATGCCAACGGTCGGCGGCGCCCTCGGCCGTCGCGCGATCGAGCTCGGCCCGGAATCGCCCGTCCGTCGCCGTAAGGTATTGCGCGCCGTGATCAAAGCTTGCGACCGCGAAGCGCCGCGTCGCGAGTCGGCCGCCCGGCGCGCGCTGCGCCTCGAACACGCGCGCATGGACACCCGCTTTGGCGAGTGAGAGCGCGCAGGCGATGCCCGCGAGCCCGGCGCCGACGACGGCGACGGAGAGGGAATTCATGTTAGCCTCGCGCTTCGATGCGGAATTCAATCGCAGTCCTCGCGACATTCGTGTTCACGGTGTTGGCCGGCTGCGCGTCGCAGCCCACGCAATCCTACCCGGCGGGGGCGGAGGCTCGTCTCTCAACCTACGCCAGAGCGACGCCCTGCTGCGACGATCCGTCCAGCTTTCGTTTCGGCGCACTGCCCAAGCAGGGCTACGCCGACGCGGCCGTCGACTCCTCGAGTCCCGTGTTCGATTTCCAGAGCGGCTTGAGCCCGTTCGCGGCTTTCGAATTGCCGAATGGGTCGGCGCCTTACCGCGTCCGCGTCAAGAGTCTCTTCAGCCGGAAGGACGGCGGTGCATCAGGTGTCTTCTATCCCGTCATCGCGCTGCTCGACGACACCTACATCGTCGTGCACATGACGGGACTCGAGAGCCTGCGCCTAGAGCCTGCACTCGCGACTCCCGGCGGCGAGTCGGGGCTCGCGGTCTCGATCGGCATCGATCCGGCCGAGCAGAAGGGAAAGTATCTCGTCGTCTTCACGCCGGCCGCGCTCCTCGGCAAGCCGCCACCGGCCGACCGCGAAGGCGACATGCTGTCCCTCTCCTCGCTCGCCTGGATGGAGCGCCGCGGCGAGTCTGCGTTGCCGCCGTCACCCTACGGGCGGCTCAAGATCACCGTCGCTCCCGACATCTCATTGGCCGGGACAGCCAAGCAGGACTAGCGCCGCTCTTCGACGATCTCCGTCGTCTCCCAATTCCCTTCGGCAAACACGGTGTCGTCATTGATTCCGCCCTGCTCCACGTCGAGCGGCGCGCAGAGCCATTCGCCCTCGATCGAGCCGTCGTCCTTCAGGAATCCGTCGAAGAAGCGCAGCTCATCCCAGAAGCGCGAGCCGGCCGAAGGGCCATCGGGTCGCTCGAAGTTCCGGACCGCGTTGCCGCCCATCGTCGCGATGTACTCGACGACCTCGTCAGTGCGCGACACCTCACCGGAAACCTCGACGATGAACTCGAGAGAGCAGTCAACCGCCAGGTCGTCAGCCGTCGCCGAGGCGGCTCCGTCGAGCCGGAAAAACATTGGAAGCGGGGGTTCCTCGGGCCTCCTGCCACTGCTTTCGTCGCACCCGGCGAGCAGTGCCGTGACAAGGATCCCGGCACTGAGAAACTTGCGCCTCATGCGCGCCAATCCTGCCAAACACTTCCTGCGCGGTCGACGTTGGTTACAAAGCCGGAACGGCTACTGGATCGATAAACCGGACGATCGCACGCACGACATCCGGCGCCGAGAGTATGTCGCGGTGGCCTTTGCCCTTGGTCGTCATCACCTTGAGAGTCGGCCAGGCGTTCGCGAGCGCCTGGGCCTCGTTGTAAGGGATGACCGCGTCTTCCAGGTCGTGAATCAGGAGGCCCGGTATCCCGGCAGCCGGCGCTGTCGAGACGAGGTCGAGCTCGGCGGACGGACGGCCCGCGTCGCGATCGAGGATCTTCACGAACTCCTTCATCGCCGGTCGCGGCAGTCCCGCGGTCTTCGCGAGCAGGAGTGGTATGCGGCTCACGCGGGTCGGGGCCGAGACGATCACGATTCGCTTCGGGCGAAAGCCGTAGACGAGTCCCGCGCCGAGTGCCGCACCACCGAAAGAGTGGCCGATCGCCGCATGGACGGGCCCAACGATGTGCTCCACTTCCACGAGCAGTTCACCGAGCATGCGCGGCGTCGCGCTGTCACCGACGGAAACGCCGTGGCCCGGCAATTCAAGAGCCAGCGTCTGTATTCCCCGTTCAAGCAGCGTCGCCGCGAGCGGCCGGAACTGGGTCGTGCGTCCGCGCCAGCCGTGAAGCGCGAGCATGAGTGGTCCGGTCTCGCCCCAGCTGCGCGCGTGCAATCCCGTGCGAAGCTCGACTTCGCGACCGACCACTCCCGTCGCAAGTTCCCAGGGTTGCGTCGGGTTACGCCCGCGCGGGCGCGCGATCATGTCGGCTACGAGCCGCGCTGCGGTCTTCGGCGCGATCCGGCCGAGGATCCCGAGCAGCGGCGGCACGTAGAAAGGAATCGGGTTTCGCAAGGATAAAAAAGCCGGCACGGTTGCCCGTGCCGGCCCTTGTCTGATCGACCGAGGCGCTTAGCCCGTGGTCGGCTCGGCCGGCTCCGTGCCCTCGACCGGCATTGCCGGATCGACCGGCGCCAGCGGGTCCACCGGCATCGTCGATTCAGGGCCACCGCAGCCCATGACGCCATCGACGAAAGTAATCGCGAGATCGTTCTCTGGCTGGATGTCGCGCACGCAGGTCGTCGTTCCGGAAGCCAGCGGCGCGCTGAACTCCCACTCGCCATTTGCGAGCGGCAGCGTATCGGCGGCGCCATTGCACATCGGCGCGCCGGCCTCGTCGGTCGGGCCAGTCATCTCTACGTCCTTAACCATCAAGCGGTTGTTCGCGTACTTGTTAGCCTTGCCCTTGAGCTGCTTTGGCGAGATGCGGACCGGCACGGTCTCGCAGACGCCGCCCTGCGACACGGCCTTGATGGACAGTTTCGCGCGAATGAGCGGCAACTTGTCGTTGGCGCTGCCCGATCCGCAGCCGGCGAGCGCGAATGCCGCCACGCAGGCGGTACCGAGGGCGCGAAGGCCCGAAAGCTTCAGAATCGACATCGTCGATTTCTCCCCATGTTGTCGGTCCGCACCGGGACCCTTGAAATAAGGCGCAGATTCTAGATCAATTCCCCTCAATAGGGGACGTTTAGGCAATCGGGGACGTTCACCTATTTCCCGAAGGACCGAAGGAAATAGGTGAACGTCCCCGATTGCCGGATCGCCTCCACTATTGCCAGGGCCGTTCCAGCTCCCAGAGCAAGGGATCGTAGCCGCGCCGGACCATGAGACCCCCGCCGATCGGCCGGAAATGCCTCAGGAGGCGCGCCTTGTACCAGGCGGCCGGGCGCAGGCGCACGCCGGAATCGGTCCGTTCGCGATCCGCATTGCGCCGCCAGTCCTCGGCCGTCAGCACGCTGAAGTAGAGCGCCCCGCGAGACAATTTTCCGAGGTTCGCGAGCGCACGCACGGCCGTGCGATCGTCGAGGTATTGCAGGACGTCGTGACAGAGCACGAGGTCGAACGGCGTCCGCGGCGCGTAGTCCGCCACGCTCTTCCGCATCCAGCCGTAGCGCCGGCAAAGGTATTCGCTCGTCTCGAGTCCGACATAACGCGCACGCGGGAAAAACTCCCGTACCGGCTGTCGCAGGTGCCCGAGGCCGCAGCCGGCATCGAGCACGCGCTTGACCGTGAAACCCAGGTAGGACGCATACGCGCAGACGAACCGCCCGAGGCGTACGGTGTCCGCGCGCGAAGCAACCCGCGTGCGGGGATCCACGTAATAGCGCTGGTAAAAGTCGGCGTCGAACATCAGGAGCAGCGGGAAACAAAGGGGACGCGCCCCTTTTCCCCGAAGGACCGAAGGGAAAAGGGGCGCGTCCCCTTTGTTTCCGCCTTCACCGCTTACTCGACGGTGACGCTCTTTGCCAGGTTGCGCGGCTGGTCGACATCGGTGCCTTTCAGCACGGCGGTGTGGTACGCGAGGAGCTGCAGCGGCAGCGTGTAGACCGCCGGCGACTGGAAGTAGCTCACATGCCGCGGCATCGTGATGACCTCCACGCCGTCCGAAGGCTCGATCCCGGAATCCGCGTCCGCGAACACATAGAGCATGCCGCCGCGGGCGCGAACCTCCTGGAGGTTCGACTTCACCTTCTCGAGCAGGTCGTTGTTCGGCGCGACGGCAATCACCGGCATGTCCTCATCCACGAGTGCGAGCGGGCCGTGCTTCAACTCGCCCGCCGCATAGGCCTCGGCGTGGATATAGGAGATTTCCTTGAGCTTGAGCGCTCCCTCCATCGCGATCGGGAACATCGCGCCGCGGCCAAGGAAAAGCGCGTGGTGTCTCGGCTCTATCTTCTTAGCGAGCTCCTTCACGATCGGGTCGAGCGCGAGTGTCTGCTCGAGCATGGCAGGCAACTCCAGAAGCCGATGCACGAGCTTCTTCTCGCGCTCGGGCGGCAATCCGTGGTGCTTGCCGATCGCGATCACGAGCATGCCGAGCGCGGCGAGCTGGGTGGTGAAGGCCTTGGTGGAGGCGACGCCGATCTCGGGTCCCGCGCGCGTCAGCAGCGTTAGCTCCGACTCCCGCACCAGCGAGCTTTCCGGCACGTTGCAGATCGCGAGCGTCGAGAGGAAACCGGCCTTCCGCGCGAGGCGAAGCGCCGCAAGCGTATCCGCGGTCTCGCCCGACTGCGAGATCGAAACGAAGAACGAATTCGCGGGCACGACCGGATTGCGGTAGCGGAACTCGCTCGCAATCTCGACGCGGCAGGGCACGCGGCAGAGCTGCTCGATGAAATAGCGCGCAACGATTCCCGCGTGATAACTCGTGCCGCAGGCGACGATGTGCACGGAGGTCGTGCGCTTGAAGACCTCCGTGGCCGCCGGCCCGAATGCCTGTGACAGCAGGCGCCCGCCCGCGACACGCTCCTGGAGGGTTTGCGCGACCGCGCGCGGCTGCTCGTGGATCTCCTTCAGCATGAAGTGCGCGTATTCGCCGCGCTCCGCGGCCGCCGCGCTCTGTTCCGAAACGTAGGGCTTCCGATCGACCCCGCGGCCGCTTGCATCCACGATCTCGATGCTCTTGCGGCGAATGCAGGCGACGTCGCCTTCCTCGAGGATCACGAAAGTCCGCGTTACGGGCAGGAGCGCCGCGATGTCCGAGGCGACGAAGTTCTCCTTGTCGCCGATGCCGATGAGCGCCGGGCAGCCGGCGCGCGCGAGCACGATGCAGTCCGGGTCCTGGCCCCACATGACCGCAAGCGAATACGCGCCGCGCAGTTCGGCGGCGGTCTTCTGCACTGCCTTGAACAGGTCTTTCGTTCCGGCGAGGTGATGATGGATGCGGTGCGCAATGACCTCGGTATCGGTGTCCGAGGTGAACTCGTATCCGAGCTTTACGAGCTCGTCGTGCAGTTCCTCGTGATTCTCGATGATGCCGTTGTGAACGATCGCGACGCCGTCGCGCGAGATGTGCGGATGGGCGTTGCGCTCGTTCGGGACGCCGTGGGTCGCCCAGCGCGTATGCGCAATGCCCAGATGACCGGATGTGGGATGAGCGGCAAGCGCTTCGGAAAGTTTTGACACCTTGCCGACGGCCCGCAGGCGCGACACGTGGGTGCCGCCGTTCAGGACAGCGACGCCCGCCGAGTCATAGCCCCGGTATTCGAGGCGCTTCAGGCCTTCGATGAGGATCGGGACGACGTCCCGGTCAGCGACCGCTCCGACGATGCCGCACATGGTCCCGACATTCTATTCCATCGCTCACGGGCCGGCGCCGAGCCGTCTGAGAACTGCGTTCAAATCCGGACATCAGCCCGGCGGCTTCTTCTCAGGCCGCTTCCAGTTCTCGATCGTCTGCTGGCGGCTGCGCTCGACGGTGAGTTTTCCGGCTGGTGCGGGTTTCGTGATCGTGGAACCCGCGCCGATCGTCGCGTCCACCCCGACCGACACCGGCGCGACGAGCATGGTGCCCGAGCCGATGAAGGCACCGTTACCGATCGTCGTGCGGTGCTTGTTGACGCCGTCGTAGTTGCAGGTGACCGTGCCCGCACCCACGTTGACCTTTGATCCAACAGTTGTGTCGCCAACGTAGCTCAGGTGGTTCGCCTTGCTGCCGGCGCCGATCTCGCTGTTCTTCACTTCGACGAAGTTGCCGATGTGCACGGAATCGGCGAGCCGAGTGCCCGGACGCAGCCGGGCGAACGGCCCGATGACGCAGCCGTTGCCCGTCACCACGCCTTCAATCAGGCAGTTGACGCGAACCTCGCTGTCGTCGCCGATCTCGCAGTCGCGGAGCACGCAGTTCGCGCCGACCTTTACGCGATTCCCGAGTTTGACCTTGCCTTCGAGGATGATGTTGACGTCGAGCACGACGTCGCGTCCGCAGGAAACTTCGCCGCGAATGTCGAGCCGGGAAGGATCAACGACGGTGACGCCCGCGCGCATCAGTTCGGCGGCGCGGTTGCGGCGATGCGCCGCCTCGGCCTCGGCGAGCTGGAGTTTGTCGTTCACCCCGAGAACCTCCGCTGCCGTTTCTGCGATCACTGCCTCGACTGCACAGCCGTCGCGAACGGCGGCCCCGATGCAGTCGGTCAGATAGTACTCCCCCTGTGAATTGTCGGCCTTGAGCGCGCCGAGCCAGCCGCGGAGCTTTCCGGCCGGCGCGGCGAGGACGCCGGTGTTGATCTCGCCGATTGCGCGCTCCTTGTGGTTCGCGTCCTTGTCCTCGACGATCCGCGCGACGCGGCCGGCGGTGTCACGCACGACTCGCCCATAGCCTGTGGGGTCAGCGAGTCGCGCCGACAGGAGCGCAAGCGCCTTCGGCCCGGACCGCGCAACGAGATCCTTGAGCGTCGCCGGGCGTATCAGTGGCACGTCGCCATAGAGAACCAGCACCATGTGGTCGTCGGGAATCCCGGGCATCGCCTGTACGACGGCATGGCCCGTGCCCTTCTGCTCCGACTGCAGGGACCAGCGGATGTCGGGACCCGGGATCGCGGCGCGGACTAATTCCGCACCATGGCCGTGGACGACATGGATCGCGTCCGGCTCGAGCGATCGAGTAGTGGCAACGACATGCGCGAGCAGCGGCCGGCCCGCCAGGGGCTGCAGCACCTTCGGCAGGTCGCTCGCCATGCGCTTGCCCTGGCCCGCGGCCAGGATGACGACGGTAAGAGGCATCGCTCGAATTGTACCGAAGCGATTTGCCGCTCCGCGCACAAGGGTGCTATACCAAACACCCTGAGCCATCCCCACAGTCACCGAGGCGGTCAGAAATCATGGCAACGAAGCTCGAGAAACCCCTGCGGCGCGAACTTCCGGTCAACGACGAGCTGTACACGCTCACGATATCGCCCGAGGGCCTGAAGCTCGTTCCGAAGGGAAAACGCAAGGGCCACGAGCTCACCTGGAAGGACCTCCTGAACGGCCAGCCCGCGGTCGCGTCGGCGCCGGCCTCGTCGATGGACCCCGCGTAACGGCAAAGGCCCGGCCTCGTCCCGGAACCCCGGCCGAGGTGCCCCGGTCCAATCCCCTCATGGCAGGGGGGAACGTCCGAATCATCGCGCTTGCGCTCGCGCTGGGTCTCGGCGGGCAGGCCGTTCAAGCCGCCCGCATCGTCGACCCGGCAAGCGCCCGTCAGGCGGTCGCCATGCCCGCCGTCAAGGCCCAGGACGCGGAACTCGCCGCGCTCGCGGCGGGGAATGACGCGACCACGCTCGCCGCACGGCTCGAAGTCATCGCTCGCGATCGCACGTTCACCGACGTCGCCCAGGAGTGGCTGCTCGACCGCGGCCTGCACGCGCTCGCACGCATCGCACCGACGCGCGAGGCGCGCGCCTCTGTAGCCCGGCTCGCCGCGCGACGGCCAACCGTCTACACGCGGGTCGATCCCGATCATGGCGAGCGCGCTACACCTTTATATGACGCGGGCGCGACGGCGCGCTTCGTGCTGCGGAACTGGGATCGGAACGCAGCCCGCGAAGTTGCGCGGGCGGAGCTCGCAGCCGGAGCCACTGCGGCCGTCGACCGCTTCTCGTCGCGCGGCTCCATCCATGGCGCGGACCCGATCCGCGCGGGAATCGCGGATGCCTTCCGCACTGCGCCGGCCGGGCAACTGCCAGCCCAGCGCGCCGCAATCGTCGAATCGCTCGCTCGCGGCCACCGCGTCGACGAGCTTGCACTCATCCTCGCTGAGCGCCTCGTGGACCCCGAACTCTTCGGCCTCGTCCTCGCCAGCGCCGACGAGCCGGTCGCGCTGGCGGCCGTCGCCAGCGTCTCCCGTTCACTCGATGCCCAATCTGCGCTCGATGCGCTTTCCAGCGCCAGCCGGCGTGAAGCGATTGCATCGGCAGCCGTGCTCGAGATCGGCAGGCTCGCCCGCAACGACGCCGCCGCGCGGCGCTTCCTGTTCGATTCCGTGTCGGCGCGCGACATCAGCCCATCCGCGGCCGCGGCGCTCGCGGCGCTGCACGAACCGGCTGTCTCCGCCGAGATCGGCCGGCGCCTCGCCACGGCGCAGTCGGAGGAATCCCGTCGCCTGCTCGTCCTTGCGCTCAGGCTCGACGCGAGCCCATCCGCGCGCGCAGAGCTCGAACGCTTCGCGAAGACCGGGCGTGGCTCCGCGCAATTGCAGAAGAAGGTTCGGCAGTGGCTCGTTCGCTGAGCCGCGCCATCGGCTTCGCCCTCGCCTGCGGCGCCGCGCTGCCGGCGGCCGCCGACTGCGTCATCGATTCGAACGGCGAGATCACGAACCCTTTCGCGCCGGGCTGCGGCAACGTCATCCTCACCTACACCGAGAACGACAACCTCGGCACGAACATAGCGCTCGGCTATCCGCCGCCCGTGCCTGTCGCCTCGCTGACGCCGGTCGCGGACTTTCGCGAATACGACTCGCTGCATGCTCAGCACCAGTCGCTCCTCACGTTGAACGACGAGGTGGATGGCGAGGTCGTCGGCCAGACGCTCGCGGGCCGCGACATCTGGGCCTACGTCATCGGCGATTCCAATTCCACGACGGCGGAGGGCTTTCCGGAGGCGGCCGTGCTCATCAACGGCGGCATCCATGCGCGCGAGTGGCAGACGCCGGAAGCCGTGACTGCGCTGTTCGAGACGCTCGTTGCCACCAAGGCCGACGGCGGCTTCTTCCAGTATCTCGTCGACAACCTGAGGACGATCGTCGTGCCCGTGAACAACGTGGACGGCTTCATCCAGACCCAGCTCTTTCCCGAAACGGTCACAGCCGATCGCCAGCAGCCGCGCGAAGGCCGCATGCGGCGGAAGAACCTGCGCAACCCCGTGACCAACGGCTTCATCGATTCCGACATCGCGACGTTCGCGGACAATTTCTGGGGCGTCGACCTCAACCGCAACTCGTCGCAGGGCTTCGGCCAGCAGAACCGCAGCAGCTCGAGCCCGACGAGCCTCGTATTTCGCGGCTCGGCGGCGAACTCCGAGCCGGAGCTGCTCGCCCTGCAGCAGGCGGCGACGCTCGGGCCGGCGTCGCGCCTTCGGCTCTTCGTCGACACGCATTCTTTCGGCCAGGATTACTTCGCGCCGCAACCGGACAATGTGCGGCTCAATGCGGTCACGCAGGCACTCGCGGGACGCATGATCGCCGCCTCGGGCCGCCCGTATGTTTACGGACGCGACCCGGCCGGTACGCCCGGCATCGGCACGACTGCGGATCACTTCGCATTCGAGCTCGCGATCCCGAGCTGGACATTCGAGCTCGAGCCCGCGACGGGCGGCCAGGAATACGGCGGCCTCGCGACCCATGGCCACAGCGGGTTCATCCTGCCGGCGGCTGAAGTCGCGCGCATGCGAAACGACGTCGTGCGCCAGTACCTGCTCGGTTTCTACCGCCAGAGCGGCCCGCCGGCCGCGATCGCCACCGAGATTCGCGAGACCGCCGGCAATACGGTGGTTTACCGCGCTACCTGGGACCGGAACGGATCGGCGGCGCGCGCGCTGACGGTCGATACCAATGAGGCACTCTTGCCGGGCGTCAACTATCGGCTGTGGGTCGCGTTCAACAAGCCCATGCGAATCCGCAATTCGAGCGGCGCCGTCGTCTCCTATGCCGGACAAAACCCGGGCGCGGCGGTTGGCACCGTCACGCTCGAGATTCCCTCGCTCCCCGGCCAGGACATTTCGCTCGGCGGCGCAGGCACCTGGCTCAATGCGCCGGGTGGCGCACCGAACGGGTATCTGCGCTATTCCGACGACGCCTTCGCGGTCAATTTCACCGTGCCGGACAACCTCGGCGTGACGGCGGCGACGCCCGCCGTGCTGTTCCTGAACCAGGTCGACCTTTCCCAGATGGCGCTCGACGGCGATCCCGGGAGCGCCGTGGACTGGGGAAACGGCGCTTGGCTGCGCTATGAAGACACCGAAGGCGTCGATGGCGATATCGGCGGCGCCGACTGCTCGTTCAAGCCTTTCATTGCGCCCCAGGCCGGCGCGGCACCGCCCGCTGCCGAGGCCAATTGCCAGGCCGCGGCACCGCCGCCGCCGCCGCCGCCTCCACCCCCACCACCCCCTCCCGATCGCGGCGGCGGCGGCGACGGTTCGGGCTTGCTCCTGCTCCTCCTCAGTCTGCTAATCGCCCGGGAGCGCCGGCGCAGCGCATAGGACTTTGGCCCAAGTTGCCAGAGGGCAGACTTTTGCTAATGTCATGCAGGGGCCCGGAAGGCTCGTCTGGGGAGGGATGCCCATCATCGAGTCACTGACGGCCGACCGGTGGGTCAGGGTCGTGATCCTGGCCGCGGGCTATTCCCTGACCGGAATCGTCGGACTCTCGCTCGCAATTCCGCCGGGCTACGCAACTGCCCTCTGGCCGCCATCCGGCATTGGCCTCGCTGCGATCCTGATGTGGGGACCTCGTGTCTGGCCCGGCATCGCGGTCGGCTCCGTTCTCGTCAACCTCGGCGTCGCGGTGACCACGGCGACCGCCGAATTCACGTGGATGAGCGTCGTGATCGCCCTTTCCATCGCGGCCGGCTCGACCGTCCAGGCAATTGCCTGCGCGGGCGCGCTACAGCGCTGGGTTGGAGTGGCCAGGCTTTTCGAGACCGGTCCGGCAACGCTCGCCTTCACGGGCATTGCCGTCGTGTGCTGCCTCATCGCTTCGAGCTGGGGCGTCGCCACGCTGAATGTCGCCGGCGTCGTCGCGGCCAAGGACTTCCTCGCCAGCTGGCAGACCTGGTGGCTCGGCGACCTGATCGGCATGATAGTTTTCGCGCCGGTCTTCCTGACCTGGCGCCAGTCATTGCAAATCGGGCGCAAGCCGTGGCGAATCGGCGAGTCGATCGCCTCGTTCGCGTTGCTCGCGGTGACGACCGCTGTCGTCTTCGCAGCGCCGCCGCCGGGCCAGGGTGAACCAAGCCCGCTGACTTTCCTGCCGCTGCCTTGCCTGGTGTGGATCGCATTCCGGTTCCGTCCGAGTGGCGTCGCCCTCGGCGTGTGCCTCCTGTCGGCGATCGCCGTCGCCGCAACTGCGAACGGCACGGGCCCGTTCGGCGGCGAAAAGACGAGCGAGTCCCTGCTGATGTTGCAGGCCTTCGTCGGACTGACGGCCGTAATGGGGCTCGCGATCGCGGCCGCGGTCACCGGCCACCGGCAATACGAGCACGAGCTCAAGAGTTTCAGCGTCGAAATGGAGCAGCTCGCGCTGACCGACGAGCTGACGGGGCTGCGCAATCGCCGGGGATTCCTCGTCCTCGCGGACCATGCGCTTCGCATGGCGCGGCGCACGCGGTCCAAGTGCGCACTCGTCTTCATCGACCTCGACGGGCTCAAGCGCGTCAACGACACCCGCGGCCATGCCGCCGGCGACGCCCTGATCGCGGACGCGGGGAAAGTGCTCATGCACGTTTTCCGCGAGAGCGACGTGGTCGGCCGCGTGGGCGGCGACGAATTCGCGGTGTTTGCACTCCTCGAGGAGAGCGACGGCGCACACGCTGTCAACGCCCGCTTACTGGCCGAAATCGACAAGTTCAATGCGCAAGCCGTGCCCACGATGCGCTTCTCGATGAGCATCGGCATCGAGGAGCTGCCGTTCACATCCAATACGCCGCTCGACGTGCTGCTCTCGCGTGCCGACCGGGCGATGTACGAGAAGAAGAAAAGGAGACGGGCATGAGACATGTCTTGCGCGCGGTGGCCGCCTTCGTGATGGCATTCGCGTTTCAGGCGGTGCAGGCCGATGAGTCGCCGGCGGCTGCATTCTTCACCAAGCTCGCTGGACACTGGCAGGGCAATGGCGAAGTGCGCCTGATGGCGGCGGACATGCGCATGCACTGGGAGCCGGTGCTCGATGGGCAGTTCCACAGGCTCTCGATGGAAGACGTGATGACCGGCGCCGACGGCAAGTCCTGGCACTTCAAGGCGCAGGGTTACTACCGCGTGCAGACTGACGGCACGATCTCCGGCACCTGGTTCGATTCGCGCGGCATCAGCCTGCCGCTCACCGGCCGCGTCGAAGGCGACACGATGACCATCGACTGGGGCACGGAGGCGATCGAGCGCGGGCGGAGCAGCTACCGCCTGGGTGACGGTGCCCTCGAAGTCACCGACGAGGTCTATGCCAAGGAAGGCGAACTGCGGGTCTTCGGCCGTACGCGGTTGACGCGACCAGAGTAAAAGGGGACGCGCACCTTTAAAGGGGACGGTCACCTTTAGGGTGATCATAGGCGCGAATTCGAGGTCCTACCCTAAAGGTGACCGTCCCCTTTAAAGGTGCGCGTCCCCTTTTACTCTGGTCGCGGCTCGCCCATGCGGTAAGTCTTGACGATCTCGTGCGTCACTGTGTCCCGCAGCACGTTGAACCACTGCCCGCAGCCGAAGCTGTGGCACCAGCGCTCGGCATGCTCGCCCTTCGTGTTCGAGCGGAAAAACAGGTAGCGCGACCATTCCTCATCGCCGGATCCTGCCGCCGGGCGCGCGATGTGCGACTCGCCTCCATAGGTGAATTCCGGCTCATCGCGCAGTCCGCACCACGGGCATTCGATCCTGAGCATGCACTATGATTCCACGAATCTCATGACCGAGCGTTATTCATTCCTCGCCCTCGCCCGGCACGCGGTCAGCAGCCGGCGCCCATGGGCCCGCGTGCTGCATCGCCCGGCGCTCAAGAAGGCCTATGACGCGATCATCGTCGGCGGCGGCGGGCACGGGCTCGCGACCGCTTATTTCCTCGCGAAAGAGCACGGCATGCGAAACGTCGCCGTGTTCGAGCGCGGCGCCATCGGCCAGGGCAATTCCGGCCGCAACACGCAGGTCATCCGTTCCGACTATTTCCATCTCGCCAGCTCGAAGTTCTTCGACCGTTCGCTAAGGCTTTACGAAGGGCTGAGCCGAGAACTCAATTACAACATCATGTTGAGCCAGCGCGGCAAGGTGAGCCTCGCGCACAGCCCGCACGAGTTGGAAATCATGCGCCGCTCCGTCAATGCGATTCGCCTGAACGGCGTGGACGCGGAGATGCTGACGCTCCGCGAGTTGCAGGAACTCGAGCCGATGCTGAACGTGAATTGCCGCTACCCGATCGAGGGTGGCGCCGTACAGTGGCGCGGCGGCATCTCGCGTCACGACGCGGTCGTCTGGGGGTTCGCGCGCGCGGCAGGCAGCCTCGGCGTCGACATTATCCAGGGTTGCGAGGTGACGGGATTCTGGGTCGAGGATGGCCGCATACTCGGCGTCAAGACGACGCTTGGGGAATCCGCGGCTCCCCTTGTCTGCATCGCCGTCGCCGGCCATTCGAGCGTGCTGGCGCAGAAGGCCGGGTTCAAGCTCCCGATCCACAGCGCCTGCCTGCAGGCGATGGTGACGGAGCCGGTGAAGCCTCTCATCGACACCGTGCTCGTCTCCGCAGCGATTCACGTTTACGTCAGCCAGACCGGCCGCGGGGAAGTCGTAATCGGCGGCGCCACGGACCTGTTCAATTCGTATTCGCAGCGCGGCGGGCTGCCGGTGCTCGAGGCGAACGCGCAGGCCGCGGTTGAGCTCTTTCCCTGCCTCAGCCGGCTGCGAGTCATGCGCCAGTGGGCAGGCACCGTCGACATCTCGCCGGACACCAGCCCGATCATGGGACTCACTCCAATCCAGGGACTCTTCATCAGCGCGGGCTGGGGCACCGGCGGCTACAAGGCGATTCCTGCCGGCGGCGAGACCATGGCCTGGACCATCGCGAACGGAAAACCGCATGCGCTGATCGAGTCCTTCGGCCTCAACCGTTTCGCATCCGGAGCGCTCGTGGACGAAGGCGCCGCCTCCGGAGTCGCGCACTGATGGGTTTCCGGCTCGACAAGGGCGGCCACGTCGATCGCTCGCAGCCGATCCACTTCCGCTGGAACGGCCGGCGGCTGCCCGCCTTCGCCGGCGACACCGTCGCCTCGGCGCTCCTCGCCAACGATGTCGCAATCGTCGGTCGCGGGATGAAACTGCATCGGCCGCGAGGCGTGCTCTCCATTGGCCCGGAAGAGCCCAATGCGCTCGTGACACTTGGACGCGGTGCCGAGCTCGAGCCCTCGGCGCGTGCGACGATGATCCCGGTGCGTGAGGGCCTCGAGGTGCGCGCCCAGAACGCCTGGCCGAACGTGCGCTTCGATCTTGGCCGCACGCTCGACCGGACGGCGTCGCTCTGGCCCGCCGCCTTCTACCACAAGACCTTCAAGTGGCCGTCCTGGGATTTCTACGAATGGTGGATCCGGCGCACGGCCGGCATCGCGAAACCGCCGCGGGAGCGCGATCCCGCGCGATACGACGCCGTCAACGCGCATTGCGACCTGCTCGTCGTCGGTGGCGGACCGACGGGGCTGCTCGCGGCGCAGGTGGCCTTGCGCTCGGGCCTCACCGTCATCGTCGCGGAACAGGATCTCGAATGCGGCGGACGGCTGCTCGCGACCAACACGCTGATCAACGACGCGCCAGTCACCGTCTGGTTCGCAAGCGTGCTCGGAGAGCTCGCGGCCTCGCGTGATGTCCGGCTTCTCACCGCCACGACCGCATTCGGACTCTACGACCACGGGACCGCCGGTCTGCTCCAGCGACTCGACCTCGGAAGCGAGCCTCGGGCAGTGCGACAGCGCTACTGGCGCGTGCACGCGAAGCAGATGCTGCTCGCGACCGGCGCGATCGAGCAGCCGCTCGTTTTCGAGCAGAACGACCTGCCCGGCGTGATGCTCGCAGGTGCCGTGCGCCAGTACGCGAACCGCTTTGGAGTCGCCGCAGGCCGGAACATCGTGCTCGCGAGCAATAACGATTCCGCTTACCTCGCCGCGCTCGACCTCGTCGCTGCGGGAGCGCCGGTCTCGATGCTTCTCGACAGCCGCGCGGAAGCTCCCATGGACCTCGCCAAGTGGCTGCGCGCCCAGGGCGTCGAAGTACGCGCGGCGACCTCAGTCGTGCAGGCGCTCGGCGGCAGCCGCCTGCAGCGCGTGAAACTAAGCTCCGGCGAGGAAGTTGCCTGCGATGCGCTCGGCATGTCGGGTGGCTGGATGCCGGCGGTACATCTTTATTCACACACGCGCGCGCCGCTCGTTTTCGACGAAGCGAGCCGCAACTTCCGCCCGCAGCAAACGCGCCCGCCACTCCTTGCCGCCGGCGCGCTGAACGGCTGCACGACACTCGACCAGAGTTTTGCCGACACGATGGACGCGGTCCGGCGCGTACTCGAGTACGCCGGCAGGCCCGAAGAACTGCTCGTGGCGCGTCCGGTCGTACAGGAAGCGCCCTTGTCGCCCGTCGTCGGTGCACTGCCACTCGCGGCCGACGGACGCGACGGCCGCCAGTGGCTCGATTTCCTGCATGACGTCACGGTCGCAGACGCGAAGATCGCTCTCGCCGAGGGATACGAGCACATCGAGCACCTGAAGCGCTACACCACCTGCGGCATGGCCACCGACCAGGGCAAGACCAGCAATCTCAATGCGCTTCTCACGGTCGCGAAGCTCGCCGAGCGCCATCCGGCCGAGGTCGGAACGACGACATTCCGCCCGCCCTACACGCCCGTGACGCTGGGCGCGCTGGCGGGCCGCCAGATCGGGACGCGCTATGCGCCGCGGCGCCTGCTGCCTGCGCATCCTGAACACGAAGCACTCGGCGCTCACTGGTGGGAAGCCGGCGGCTGGATGCGCCCCGCCTGCTATCCGCGCAAGGGCGAGAGCCCGCAACAAGCGGTGCAACGCGAAGCGACGGCCGTGCGATCGGGCGTCGGGATCTTCGACGCCTCGCCGCTCGGAAAGATCGAGGTGACGGGCCCGGACGCCGCGCGCTTCATCGACCGCTTCTACGCGAACAACATGGCGACGCTCAAGGAAGGCCGCGTCCGCTACGGCCTCATGCTGAACGAGAACGGCGTCATCATCGACGATGGCACGCTCGCCCGGCTCGGGCGCGAGCGCTTCATCGTGACCACGACAAGCGGCGGCGCCGCACGCGTTGCGAGCTGGCTCGAGGAATGGCGGCAATGCGAATGGCCGGATCTCGAAGTCTTCGTCGCTCCCGTCACGACGCACTGGGCGACATTCGCGATCGCAGGCCCGCGCGCCCGGCAACTGCTCGCGCGCTTCCAGACGGACATCGCGTTCGACTGGCGTTCGATGCCGCACATGAGCCTGCGCGAGGGCCGCTTCGCCGGCGTGGCGGCGCGTCTCTACCGCGTGAGCTTTTCAGGCGAGCTCGGCTACGAGATCAATGTACCCGCGCGCTACGGCGCTGCACTCTGGCGCCAACTGCTCGCGGCCGGAGCCGATCTCGGCGTCATGCCGTATGGCGTCGAGACCGTCCTCCTGTTGCGGCTCGAAAAGGGGTTCCTGCACGTCGGCGTCGATACCGACGGAACCACCTCGCCCTCCGACGTCGGCCGAGGAGAATCCGCCGCAAAGAAGAAAGGCGACTTCATTGGCAAGCGCTCGCTCACTCGCAGCGACAGCCTGCGTCCTGATCGCCTGCAACTCGTCGGCCTCATGGCCGAAGACTCCCGGCTCCTCGTGCCCGGCGCACACCTTCGCTTGAGCGGCACGACCGAGGGCAGTGACGGCTGGGTGACGTCAGCGGCGCACTCGCCAGCGATCGGTAAGTCCATAGCGCTCGCAATGCTTCGGGGCGGGCGGGCGCGTGCCGGCGAGAAATTGGAGATTCACGATCTCGCGCTGCGCAGCGAAGCGACCGTCGTCGATTCCTCGTTCCTGGACCCGGAGGGCAAGCGTCTCCATGCCTGAGGTTATCAGCACGCTCGTCGCACAGTCAGGCCTGCCGTCGGGCGGGCGCGTGTTTTCTGATTTCCTGAAGCTCGCAGTCCTGCCGAACCGAAATATCCTTCAGCTGCGGCTCGGAGCGCGGTCCGTGAAGACCATCGCATCGCTGCGTATCGCAGGGCGAACTGTTCCGATCGCAATGAATTCGTGGAGCGGCGACGATCCCGTCTTCTGCCGCATCGCACCGGATCTCTGGCTCCTGCAGTCGGCCCTGCACGAAGCCGGCGATCTCGAAGAGGCGGTACGCGCCGGTTGCGGCAAGCGCTCGTTCGCCGTCACCAACGTTTCCGACGCCTGTGCGACGCTCGTGCTCGAAGGCTCTCTCGCCGCCTCGCTGCTTGCGCGCGGCTGCGGGCTGGATTTCTCCCTGAATGCATTCGGCACGGCGGCCTGCTCGCGCACCCGGCTCGGTCAACTGCCGGTCGTCATTCGTCGCGTGAACTCCGAGCGATTCGAGTGCCTTGTCGATCGCTCTGCCGCTCAATATCTATATGACTGGATCGAAGACGCCGTAGCCGGACTCGAGTGAGAGGACGCGCCACTCGAATCATTCGTAACAATGCGCATTCGGTCACCTTATATACGGATGCCGGGAGGGTTCTCATGCCGCTGCTTCACATCGCATGGCTACGCTTCAAGCCAGATGTACCGGCCGACCGGATTGAACGGCACCTTGCGGCTTGCCGGGAACTCGTCGGCAAAGTTCCCGCGGTTCGGGATCTCCAGTGTGGCCCCAATCTCTCGGATCGCGCCGCGGGCATGACCCACGGAATTGTCGTTTCCCTGGCCGACTACGCCGCGCTTTCCGCATATCTGGATCATCCCGCGCACGTGCCAGTGGCGACTCGCCTCAAGGCCGATGTTGCCGAACTGCGCGTCATGGACCTTCAAGTCTAGCGACAGTGGCCTTCATAAAATCGTGCGAGCTCCCCGAAGCTTCCCTGCTTCGCGAGTATCTCGACCGCGGCGCTTACACCGACTGCTACACGATGGAGATCGCGCGCCCGGCCAGCCTCGCCGAGTACATCGTGGCCTTTTACACAACTGCCGTGTTCAAGCTCGAACGACTGCTCCTTGCCTGGTTTGTCGCACGGCCTTCGACCGATGCAGAAGTACAGGCCCTCGCCTCGGGGCAACTGAAATCCTTTGCCGCCTGGGATGTCGAGGCACGCGAGCCAAGCCAAATTCTACTGACGGACTATCAGGGTCGCACACGCTCCTGGCTCATGAGCACTCCATCACCGGATGGTCAAACCACCAAGCTCTTCTTCGGGTCTGCCGTTGTGCCTGTCGAGGATCGACGGACCGGCCAGAACAGAATGGGTAGCACATTTCGCGCGCTGCTTGGATTCCACAAGCTCTACTCTCGCGTACTCCTGCACTCAGCCGTTCGTCGACTCTCACGCTCCGGCCGACGGGCGCACAGGACATGACTATCCGAATCGTCAGGCTTGGCGGTCCGCGGGCACCGAACGAGGGGACTCGAATCGGTACCGTACGCCGCCCGCCACGCGGCGTACCCAAGGCGAAGTTCTCCAGCCAGAACTGGTACGACGTCTGGTTCCCGAACCTTGCACCGAGTGTCGAAACCTTGAAGCTGGGCCAACGAGCCAAGACCCCGGCGCAGTGGTCGTCGTTCATCCGCAAGTACCGCGCCGAGATGGCGACGCCCGACAACCGCCGGGCCATCGCATTGCTTGCCGCGCTCTCACACGAATCCAACTTTTCCGTCGGTTGCTATTGCGAAGATGAGTCACGATGCCATCGTGGCGAGTTGCGGCAAATGCTTGCCTCCGCTGGTGCGAATCTGGCGCGGAGCTATACTCCAGCCCGACCGTCACAAAGGGGAGGCCCATCATGAACTGGTTTCTTCTCGTGCTGAAAAAGTACGCTGTTTTTGCCGGTCGCTCGCAACGGTCGGAGTACTGGTTCTTCGTACTCTTCTATTTCCTGATCGCCATCGTCCTATCCATTGCGGATTCCGCGGCAGGCCTCATGAGCCTTGAAGCCGGTATCGGCCTATTCAGCGGTTTGTTCATGCTGGCGATGTTCATCCCGTCGCTGGCGGTTGGCGTACGCCGGCTCCACGATATCGGCCGAACAGGCTGGTGGATATTGATCGGATTGATTCCTCTCATCGGCTGGATCGTACTGTTGGTTTTCGCTGTCCAGGACAGCCAGCCTGGCACGAATGAATACGGGCCGAATCCGAAGGAAGCCGCTGCTTGATGGGACCAAGGTCGTATAGACTTGGGTTCTCAATCCAGCGAATTACTTTCAGATTATTGGGGAGAGCTTCGATATGAAAAATCTGGCGCGATTCTTCGCGCTGCTGACGGTCCTGGCCGCGATGCCCATGCTGGCCGATGCCCAGGCCAGCAAGCCCAACATCCTCGTCATCTGGGGTGACGACATCGGCGGCTTCAACATCAGCGCCTACAACCAGGGCGTGATGGGCTACAAGACGCCAAACATCGACAGCATCGCCAGGGAGGGCGCGCTGTTCACGGACTGGTACGGACAGCAGAGCTGCACGGCCGGTCGCGCTGCGTTCATCACCGGTCAGTCGCCGATCCGCACCGGCCTGACAAAAGTCGGCCTGCCGGGCGCGCCGGAAGGCATGAGGAAGGAAGACCCGACGATCGCGACGCTGCTCAGGGCCCAGGGCTACATGACCGGCCAGTTCGGAAAGAACCATCTGGGCGATCGCGACGAGATGCTGCCGACCGCGCACGGCTTCGACGAGTTCTTCGGCAATCTCTATCACCTGAACGCCGAACAGGAGCCAGAGAATCCGGACTATCCGAAGAACCCTGAATTCAAGAAGAAATTTGGACCTCGCGGAGTCATCCACAGCTTTGCCGACGGCAGGATCACGGACACAGGCCCGCTGACGATCAAGCGCATGGAAACGATCGACATGGAAGTCACGGCCAAGGCGCTCGACTTCATGGAGCGCGCAAAGAAGGAAAACAAGCCGTTCTTCCTCTGGTGGAACTCGACCCGGATGCATATCTGGACTCACCTCAAGAAAGAGTCCGTAGGCAAGACCGGTCTCGGTATCTATCCGGATGGCATGGTCGAACATGACGGCCACGTCGGGGAAGTGCTCGCCAAGTTGAAGGAACTCGGCCTCGACAAGAACACCATCGTCATGTACTCGACCGACAACGGCGCCGAGATGATGAGCTGGCCCGACGGCGGCACGACGATGTTCCGCGGCGAGAAGAACACGAACTGGGAGGGCGGCTATCGCGTGCCCGCCGCAATCCGCTGGCCCGGCGTGATCAAGCCCGGCACCGTGATCAACGACATCGTTTCCCACGAGGACATGCTGCCGACATTCCTTGCAGCCGCAGGAGATGCCACTGCGAAGGAAGACCTCAAGAAGGGGCGCTCGGTCGGTGGCACGAATTACAAAGTCCATATCGACGGCTATGACCTCGGGCCCGCGCTCAAGGGACAGTCCGCCTGGCCGCGGAAGGAATTCATCTACTGGACCGACGACGGCAGCGTCGCTGCGCTCCGATACGACCAGTGGAAGATGGTATTCCTCGAGCAACGCCACCACGGATTCGACGTCTGGCAGGAACCGTTCGTGAAGCTGCGCCTGCCGAAGCTGTTCAACCTGCGAAGCGACCCGTTCGAGCGGGCGGATCACGAGGGCATGGGCTATGCCACCTGGCGCATTGACCGCGTGTTCCTCCTGGCGCCGGCCGGCGCCTATGTGGCCCAGTGGCTGCAAAGCTTCAGGGAGTTCCCGCCCCGTCAGAAGCCGGGTTCGTTCAACCTCGACCACGTGATGGAGGAAGTGAGCAAGCCAGCCAGCAACTGACGCCTCGCTCGAGGCTGAATGAACGTGGATAATCGGGCCGCACGCCCCTCGGGTGCGGCCCGAGTTTTTGGATGCACATCATGAATCGAATTCTCGCAGCCCTGTTTGCCATGCTGAGCTTCACTTCGATCGGGTACGCCGCCGACTCGCTGCCGTCATGGAACGACGGCGCCGCCAAACAGGCCATCGTCAAGTTCGTCGAGCGCGTGACACGCGAAGGCGCTTCGGACTTCGTCCCGGTTCCGGAGCGCATTGCCACTTTCGACAACGACGGCACGCTCTGGGCCGAGCAGCCGCTGTACTTCCAGATCTTCTTCGCGCTCGATCGCGTCAAGACGCTCGCGCCGCAACATCCGGAGTGGACGACTCAGGAACCGTTCGCTTCGCTGCTCAAGGGCGACGTCAAGGGCGCGCTCGCCGGGGGCGAGAAGGCGATCGCCGAAATCATGATGACGACGCATTCCGGCATGACCACCGAGGAGTTCGACAAGGTGGTCAAGGACTGGATCGCCACCGCAAGGCATCCCGTGAGCAAGCAGCCTTTCACGTCGATGATCTATCAGCCGATGCTCGAGCTGCTCGAGTATCTCCGCGCCAATGGATTCAAGACCTTCATCGTCTCGGGCGGCGGCATCGAGTTCATGCGCCCGTGGACGGAAAAGGTTTATGGCATTCCTCCGGAACAGGTGGTTGGCACCTCCGGCGGACTCAAGTACGAGCTGCAGGATGGCAAACCCGCGCTCGTCAAGCTGCCGACGCTCGTCCACAACGACGACAAGGAAGGCAAACCAGTCGGCATCCAGCGCCACATCGGACGCCGCCCGATCGCCGCCTTCGGAAATTCCGACGGAGACCTGCAGATGCTGCTTTGGACCTGCATCGCCGATGGCCCGCGCTTCTGCCTCTACGTGCATCACACGGACGCAGCCCGTGAATGGGCCTATGACCGCGAATCGCACATTGGCAAGCTCGACAAGGGTCTCGACGAAGCCAAGGCGCGCGGCTGGACCGTCGTCAGCATCAAGGACGACTGGAAGAAGGTGTTCGCCTACCAGTGAAGCCAGATTCCAAGGACGCCAGGCCACGCAGCAGCAAGTGGATCGCAGCGGTCGTGGCCGTGGTGGCTGCTGCGGCGGGCATCACCTTCGCCCTCCTGACGCGCGATCCGCAGGCGCCGCGTGAAGATCCCGCGCCGACACCGGACATGGCCGCAATGGCCCCGGCATTCGGCCCTACGAATGCAAACACCACGCCGCCTTCCGGACCCGCGCCCAACGGCATGGTCTGGATCCCCGGCGGAGAGTTCTCGATGGGCGCCGTCGACCCGCTCGGCCAGGACGCCAACGTCGTCGGCATGCAGGCCACCACCGACTCCCGGCCGATTCATCGCGTGTACGTGGACAGCTTCTGGATGGACAAGACGGAAGTGACCAACCAGCAGTTCGCAGCCTTCGTCAAGGCGACGGGCTACGTGACCTTTGCGGAGAAAACTCCGCGCGCGGAAGACTACCCCGGAGCACCACCGGAGAACCTGGTCGCGGGCTCGGTGATATTTTCGCCGCCCGACCATGCCGTGCCGCTCGACAATCACTTCCTGTGGTGGGCGTACGCCCGTGGCGCGAACTGGCGCCATCCGGATGGACCCGAAAGCGATCTGAAAGGTCGCGAGCAGTATCCCGTCCTGCACGTCGCCTACGAGGACGCCGAGGCCTATGCGAAATGGGCGGGCAAGCGAATCCCTACGGAGTCGGAATGGGAATTCGCTGCGCGCGGGGGCCTGGCCGGCCAGGTGTATCCCTGGGGCAACGAGTTCCTGCAAGACGGCAAGTGGATGGCCAACACGCACCAGGGCCACTTCCCCCAGGAGGACACGCAGGCAGATGCGTATCGGAGCGCGGCGCCAGTCGCGCGGTATCCGCCGAATGGCTACGGCCTCTACGATGTCGCCGGCAATGTGTGGGAATGGACGAGCGACTGGTATCGGCCCGACTACTACGCGGAACTCCAGAATTCAGGAGGCGTCGCGCGCAATCCCCAGGGTCCGGCCGAATCAGTCGACCCGAGCGAACCGGGGGTGCAGAAACGTGTCCATCGGGGGGGTTCCTACCTCTGCACGGAGCAGTATTGCTCGCGCTACATGGTCGGCACGCGCGGCAAGGGCGAACCGATGACGGGAACCAATCATCTTGGATTCCGGCTGGTGAAGGCAGCCAAATAACATGAAGACAATTTGCGCGACGCTGCTACTGCTGGCAGCAATGCCGATTATTGCCAGTCCAATCACCGAAGACGATGCGGCAGTCATCGATGCCATAAAGACAATGTACGTTGCGGCAACGAACGACGATCTTGCCAAGTTCTACACGGTAGCGGCGCCCGACTTCTATTCGTTCGACGGAGGCAAGCGCTTTTCCGGTGATCAGCTGATGGCGCTCATCAAGGAAGTGCACGCGGCCGGCAAGGTGTACGTCTGGACCGTCAACGAGCCCGAAGTCCATGTCGACGGCAACACGGCCTGGATCACCTACGTCAATCGTGGCTCGGTAACCGATTCCTCGGGAAAGATCGACGTGACCTGGCTGGAGTCGGCGGTACTGCGAAAACATGACAACAAGTGGATGATCCATTTCTTCCACAGCACTCGGGCGCATTGAGGGAGTACAGCTTGGCCAAAAGCACGGTCCAGTTCACCATTGACCTGAAAATCAACGACGGGCAGCTCGAGGCTTTCGAAAGTCTCGCGAAGGCAATGAGCGCAGCGACGCAGATTGAGCCCGGCGCCCTCACTTACGCGTGGTATCTGAGTGAGGACCGCAAGCATTGCCGGCTCGTGGAAAAATACACGGACGGGAACGCGGTAGTGACGCACTTGTCGGGTCGGGTCGTCGAGGAGTTTGTCCCGAAGCTTCTCGCAGTTTCAAAACTGACCCGATTCGAGGTCCATGGCGATCCCGGCCCCAAGGCGGGTGCAATGCTCGCGGGATTCGGAGCCGAGATCTTCAGGCACTGGCAGGGTTTCGATCACTGATCGATGAAGAAAGTCACGCCGGCCGCGAGCCCGGATGCGTATGTCGCAGCCTTGTCCGGCTGGCGTCGCAAGTGCGTTGCGGGACTTCGCGCCGACGTCCGCGCATCGGCAACCCTGGATGAAGCAATCAAGTGGGGGCATCTGGTCTATTCGGCCAATGGCCCGGTCCTCTACATCCGCGCGGAAGACACGCGAGTGCTGTTCGGATTCTGGCGCGGGAAGCGGTTGCGCGCGATCGAGCCGCGACTGAAGCACAGCGGGATCTACGAGTTGGCGACGGTTGAACTGCTCGAAGGAAGCGCCCTCGCGCCGGCCCTCGTTCGCCGCCTGACTCGCGAAGCCGTTGCGCTCAACAGGAAGTTGGGCGACCCGAGAGCCGCGGCCAAGCGCGCGCGGTGATCCTTCATCGCACGGGGCCAAACGGTTACGATAGCCGTTCGCTGTCCAGTAGTGCGATTCGAGGAGGCTGGTTTTGTCGAAGCAGATCGATGGGTCGTTCTATGAGCGCGCAGATGCCCATATTCGCGTTGCCGCCGAGCAATTAGGCGATGTTCCGCGCGGCAGGGTCAGCGCCTCCCTGATGTACGCGTGCGCGCGCTTCAATGTCTGGGTCGGCGCAAGCGGCCAGACTTCTCCAGCGGAAGTCCGCAAGGCCTATGGCGAGACGATCGAGTATTTCGTCGCCGAATACCGCAAGATGCTCGTGAAGAATCTCGACGATTACGTCGAGAACTTCGACCAGTACGCGCCGAAGGTCCCGGAACACGGCTAGGCGAGGATCGAACGGTGCCGTTTCTCGTCGTCTCGATCCTGATCCAGCTGGCCTTGGTCGTTCACATCATCAAGACGCGCCGGAACACTTCCTGGGTCTTCATCGTCCTGATCTTCCCCCTCATCGGGTCCCTCGCTTACTTGATCGTTGAGCTGCTTCCGGATTGGACCGGCAGCCGCACCGCGCGCAAGGCGAAGCGAAGCATCGTGAAGGCGATCAATCCCGAGCGCGAGTTGCGCGAGGCGATCGACCAGTACGCGGTCGCGAATACCGCACAGAACTCCATGCGCCTCGCCGAGCTGTACTTGCAGCACGGCAACAATTTCGAGGCCAAGCAGCTCTACCAGCGCACGCTGTCGGGCGTACATGCCGACGATCCGGAACTGCTGCTTGGCCTCGCCAAGTCGCATTTCGGCCTTCGGGAATACGACGATGCACTGAAGTGCCTGGACCTGTTGAAAGAAAAGCATCCCGACCGTACGACGCCGGACGGCCATCTTTTGTACGCCCGCGCGCTCCAGGAAGCCGGACGGATTCAGGACGCAATGAAGGAATACGAATCGCTCGTTTCCTATTATCCGGGTCCGGAGCCCGCGTACCGCTACGCAATGATCCTCAAGGATCGCGGCGATCCCGAGCGTGCGCGCGCCCTGCTCGAAGGCGTCGTCAAGACCGCCGGCCGTTCCGGCAAGCACTACAACACGCTCCACAAGGAGTGGGTAACGCTCGCACGACGCGAGACCCAGGGCTAGCGGTGCTGAAGACGTATCACGGGAGCTGCCACTGCGGCGCGGTCAAGTTCGAGGCGGACCTCGACCTGACGCAAAGCTCGTACCGCTGCAACTGCTCCATCTGCCGGCGCACGCGCTTCTGGCCAGCCATAGCGAAGCCCGAGGATTTCCGGCTGCTTTCTGGTGAGGGCGAGTTGACGAAGTACGTTTTCAATAAGAAGAAGAACCATCATTTCTTCTGCAGGCACTGTGGTGTGCGCGCCTTCGGCGTCGGCAACGACACGCCGATTGGCAAGATGTACGGCGTCAACCTCGGCTGCCTGACGGATGTCACCGATCAGGAGCTTGCCGCGATACCCATCACTTACGTCGACGGCCGCAGCGACAGGTGGCAGCAGGCCCCGGAATTCTTCAGCCACTTGTGAAGTTGATGGCGATGAAGGCCTGGCGCAAACGGAATGGCGAGTTGGCACTGGACGAAGTCCCGGAGCCGACGCCGCGCGCCGACGAGCTGATTCTCGCCGTTCAGGCGATTTCCCTTAATCGTGGCGAAGTGCGCGGCGTTGCAATGGCCGCCGAGGGGAAGATTCCCGGTTGGGATGCGGCGGGCACAGTCGTCGCGCCTGCCGCCGCCGGCGGCGGTCCGCGAAAAGGCGCACGCGTGGCGGCGCTGCTCAATGCCGGCGGCTGGGCCCAGCGCGTCGCCGTGCCAGCGACCCGTGCCGCCATCGTGCCGGAGGGTGTTGGCCTGGACGTCGCCTCGACGTTGCCAATCGCGGGGCTGACCATCGTCCGGGCGCTTGCCCTCGGCGGATCGCTGACCTCGAAGCGCGTTTTGATCACGGGCGGCTCCGGCGGCGTCGGCCAGATCGCGATTCAACTCGCCGCACTAGCCGGTGCAGACGTCTTCGCAATCAGCTCGCGCCAGCAGCTTCACGACCAACTCGGGAATCTGGGTGCGAAAGGCGTTGTTGCGGCCATCGAGGACGCCAAGGGCCCATTCGACCTGATCCTCGAGTCGGTCGGCGGCAGTTCACTGGCCAGGGCGATCGACCTCGTGGGCCCCGCCGGCGTGATCGTCACGATCGGCAATTCCTCGGAGCAGAAAACGACCTTCAATGCGCGCACGCTCTTCGCCAAGGGAGCCGCTCGAATCTATGGCTTGCTCGTTTTCGAAGAGGTACAGAGCGGACGTGTGGGGGCTGCCGATCTCGAACGGCTCATGGCACTCGTGCACGATGGGAAGTTGCTGGTTCCCATCGCGTTTCAACGAGACTGGACTGAGTTGCCGGCGACCTTGCGGGAGCTCGAGCGGCGCGAGGTTCCCGGTAAGGCCGTCCTGACTGTTTCCTAGTTGGACTTCGACGAGCAGGCGCAATGCCGGACATTGCGGACGTACAGGCCAACACTGGCGCATTACAATCAGTCCCTCGCCAATGGATCGGGTACGTCGCATGAGCCAACTCATTCGGGCGATTGCTCTGGTCACTGCAAGTTTTGCGACATGGACGGCCGGTGCGGCCGATAGTGGCCTCGTCGGAGCCTGGCGCTCTTCGCTTCAGTTCGAGACCGGAGCCTTCGCAGCGATCAAGAATCTCGAATTCATGTACGTCTTCAATGCGGGCGGGACGCTGACCGAATCCTCCAATTACGATGGCGCACCGCCCGTTCCACCGGCCTACGGCGTCTGGCGCGAGGTCGGCCCGAATGAATTCGAGGCGAAATACGAGTATTTCGCGACCGCGCCTTCGGCCCCGGACGAATTCCTGAAAGGCACGGGTTGGCTGCCGTCCGGTCGCGGCGTATTCACGGAACGCATCAAGCTGTCGCCCGATGGCCAGAGCTTTGCGTCCATAATCCGCTACCAGGCGCTCAATGAGCGCGGCGAGCCCGTTGAAGGCGGCGGCGAAGCCAAGGGGCGGGCTACGAGAATCCGGTTCTGAATCCATGATCTCCAGACGCGACTTGATGCGCGAAGCCGGCGCCCTCGCCAGCCTTCCCCTGATGACCGGGCCGGCGATGGCCGCGCTTTCGCGTCAACAGCCCGACGTCATCTTGCACAACGGCCACGTCATCACTATCGATCCGCGCAATGCGAAGGCCGAAGCCATCGCGATCGCAGGCGATCGTATTCTCGCTGTCGGGACAAACGACGAGATCGCGGGTCTTGCGAGCAGCGACACAAAAAAGATCGACGTCGGCGGCAAGACGGTCGTCCCCGGGTTCGTCGATGCGCACACGCACGTCGCGTACTCCGGCAGGCGCCACCTCCGCTTCGTGGACTGCGACCTGCGTTCGATCGCCGCCATCCAGGACGCGATCCGCGAACGCGCGAGCACGACGCCCGAGGGCGAATGGGTTGTCGGATTCAAGTACGACGACACCAAGACCGCCGAGCGCCGGTTCCTGACGCGCGCTGATCTCGACACCGCGGCGCTGAAGCATCCGGTTTACATCCTGCACCGCGGCGGACACACCGGCTACGTCAACTCGCTCGCGTTCAGCCGCATCGGCGTGTCGGAGTCTTCCCCCGACCCGTCTGGCGGCAGGTTCGGGCGCGACGCATCGGGTCGCCTCACCGGGCGCCTGATGGAGCGGGCTACCATTCCATTCGAGGAGAAGATCCCCGCGTTCGGCGCTTACAGCCACGAAGAGGATCGGCGGGCGGTCAAGCTGATTTCGGCGATGTTCGCGAAAGCCGGCGTCACGTCAGCGACCGATGCATACGGCACTCCCGAGGATCTCCGCGCCTACCAGGACACGCACGCCGAAGGCGAGCTGAGTACCCGGCTCTATTGCATGATCGGATCGGAACACATCGACCGGATGCTCAACGCCGGCGTGCGAACGGGCCTCGGTGACGAATGGATCCGCGTCGGCGCCATGAAGATGACCTGCGACGGCTCCATTTCGGAGCGGACCGCGCGGCTCTCGCAGCCATACGTCGGCCGGCCGGACGACTACGGCATCATCGTCACATCGGAGGAAGAGCTGTATGCCACGGCGCGCAAGGCGCACGAGGCCGGCTGGCAGATCGGCATCCACGCCAATGGCGACGTGGGGATCGGCATCGTCGTAGGAATCTATGAGCGGCTCCAGCGCGAGATTCCCCGCCGCGACCCCCGATTCCGCATCGAGCATTGCACGATCATCAACGACGATCTCGTGCGGCGGATACGCGCGCTCAAAATCATCCCGACGCCATTCTCTACCTACGTGTACTTCCACGGAGAGAAAATGCAGGAATACGGCGAGGAGAGGCTGAACTGGATGTTCGCGCACCGCAGCTTCCTCGATGCCGGCGTCATGGTCACGGAGGCTTCGGACTATCCGCCCGGCCCGTTCGAACCGATGATGGCGCTGCAATCCATGGTGACGCGGACGGACATCAATGGGCATGTCTGGGGTCCACGCCAGCGGATCACGATCGAGGAAGCGCTGAAGGTGGCAACGCTTCACGGCGCGTACGCCTCGTTCGAGGAGCATGAGAAGGGCTCGCTCGAAGCTGGAAAGCTCGCAGACCTCGTCGTGCTTGGCCGCAATCCTTTGGCCGAGGATCCGTCGAGCCTGATCACGATTCCGATCGAGCGGACGATGGTCGGCGGCCGCTGGGTGTATGAGTCATGAAGAAAGACCGGTTCACGTCGCGCCGCGATATTCTCGAAGCCGCGTTCGCGGTCGGGAGCCTCGCCGCCGCCACGCCGTTTCAGCGCGCGCTGTCAGCAACGGTGTTCACGCCGAAACAGACCATGGGGCCGTTCTACCCGATCTCGCGGCCGCTCGACAGCGATGCCGACCTCACGGTCGTGCAAGGCCGGTCGGGACGCGCCGAGGGCAAGATCGTTCACCTGATGGGCCGGATCCTCGACCGGAATGGCAAGCCCGTGCGCGGCGCGAAGATCGAGCTCTGGCAGTGCAACGCCAGGGGGCGCTACGCGCATCCGGCCGACGTCAACCCCGCGCCGCTCGACCCGAACTTCCAGGGGTTTGGCGTGCAGTCGACCGACGCCGATGGCCAGTTCCGATTCAAGACGATCAAGCCTGCGGCCTATCCGATCGGGCCCATGAATCCGGATGCGATCCGCACGCCACATATCCACTTCGACATCGCGGGCGGCAAAACGCGGCTTGTGACCCAAATGTACTTCCCGGGCGAGCCGGAAAACGCCGGGGACATCATTTTCGGCGGCCTGTCGGCCGAGGAGCGCGTCGCCGCGACGGCGAAGATCCTGCCGCCCACCGCCGATCTCGAACCCGATTCGATGATCGCGCGCTGGGACATCGTGTTGCGGTCGGACATCGTGTTGCAAGCCGAGTGAAGTTCCAGCGATTTCACGACTCGCAGCTTCCGGGGCTGATGACCTGGTTCCGGAATGCCGACGAGACCCGAACGTGGGGCGGCCCGCCGTTTCGGTTTCCCTTCACGGAAGCGACATTCCGGGAGGACGCAAAACTCTCGAGCCTGCCCACGTGGTCGCTCGTTGGGGACGGGCAGCTTGCGGCCTTCGGGCAGTGCTATCTCCGCGTCGGGCGATGCCACTTCGGAAGGCTCGCGGTGTCGCCAAAACTGCGCGGCCATGGTCATGGCACGACGCTCATCCGCGAGCAGGCCCGCTGGGGCTCGGCAGAGTTCGGCGTGGACCAATACTCGCTGTTCGTCATCGCGAGCAATCCGCGCGCGATCGCGCTCTACCGCCGGCTCGGCTTTTCCGAGATGCCGTATCCGGAGCCGTCGCCCGAGCTCGAAACCTTCATTTACATGGTGGCGACGAAGCTCGCGCCCTAGCCGCTATTTCTTCTTGAGCTCGTGCAGGATGATCGAATTGCCCTCGGAATCGAGGATGACCGACATCCGGCAGACCGGCGAGTGGATCATGTCCGCCTTGTAGCGCACGCCTTTGGCCTTGAGGTCGGCGTTGACTTTGTCGAGGTCATCGACCTCGAGCGCGACGCTCGCGCCGGCGTCCTCGTAAGGTTTCATGTCCTTGTTTCCGAAGAGCGCGAGGCAGCCACCGCCCGGCAGGTCGTACTCGGTCCAGACGCCGTCCGGCGACTTGCTGCCGATCTTGAGGCCCAGCGTTTCCCCGTAAAACGCCCGTGCCCGCTTCCAGTCCTGCACGGGATACATCGTGAATGCTACTTTCCTGAACATGGCGGCACCTCCGCCGCGATTATCGCCGCTTCGGGCGGCAGGGTACGACCCGCATGTTGCTGGACGATGTCCGCCGGATGGCAATGGCGCTTCTTGGCACGACCGAGTCGCCGCACCATCGGTACACCTCGTTCCGCGTGCGCGGCCGGATCTATGCGACGGCACCGATGGAAGGCGGCACACTTCACGTTTTCGTCGACGAGGAGGATCGCGACCGCATGGTCGTCCTGTACCCGGATACTTACGAGAAACTCGGCTGGGGCAGGAAGATCGTCGGCCTCCGCGTCGATCTCGAAAAGGCACGGCCGGACGACGTGAAGGCATTGCTTCGCATTGCCTGGCAAAGAAAACTGGGTAAACGGTCATGACCGTCGTCATCCGCCCGATCGGGAGCATCGACATTCCCGCGCTGCTGCCGCTCGTCGAGGAATACTGGCGATTCGAGGACATCAGCGGTTTTGATCCGGCCCGGGTCGCGATCGAGCTCGAGCGCCTGTTTGCCGACCCGGCGCTAGGCAGCGCCTGGATCGCGAGCATTGGCCCCGATGCTGTCGGCTATCTCCTCGCTGCCTACGTATTCAGCCTCGAGCACCTCGGACTCACCGCTGAAATCGACGAGTTCTTCGTCCTGCCGTCACAGCGCGGCCATGCCATCGGATCGAAACTGCTGAAGACCGCCGAGGACGAGCTCGTCCGCCGGCGGTGCACCAATGTCTCGCTGCAGCTCGGGCACGGGAATGAAAAGGCGCGGGCGTTCTATCGGAGACATGGCTACGGCGAGCGCGCGGGCTACGAGCTGCTGGACAAGATGCTGCCGCGCGGGCCATAACGGCATTAGAGGGGGAATTCGACATGCGCACACTATTCGCTGTGGCTCTCTTGATGGCATTCATGCCCGCCCTGGCAAAAGATCGTTTCGTTACCACCAAAGGAGAGGCATTCGTCGAGGTGCCACCCGATTTCGTCAAGATCCAGATGACGCTGCTCGCTGTCGGCCCTGATCTCGACCGACTCAAGTCGGACGTCGACGATCGGGCACAACGCATCATGACTGCAGCCGCCAAACTGCAGATTGCGGGTTCCGATATTGAAACGACAGGCGTTGAAGTCGAACGCGAGTACCAGTCGGACCGGAACGACAACCAGACACTTCGCGGCTATGAAGTATCCCGGGATATCACCATCAAGCTGCGCGCCGTCGCCAAGTACGAGGAATTTGCCCAGGCGCTTGTCGATGCGAAGGTGGATCAGATTGGAAACGTCACGGTCGGGGTCGATGATCGTGCTGCCCTCAAAGATCGTGCGCTCGTCGCCGCTGCACGAAATGCGCGCGGAAAGGCCACGGCGATTGCGGGGGAACTCGGTATCCAGCTGGGCTTGCCGTTTCAGGTGGACGAAGAAAAACTCTGGGTGACCGACAATCTCAATGAACGGGCCAACGACCGCTACTCGGAGGTCGTCGTCACCGCAAGTAAAATGCAGGGAACTCCGGTGACGGTTGTCGTATTTCAGCCGCATCAGATCAAGGTTGACGCAGTCGTCTGGGCGCGATTCGAAATCGTGAGCAAGGAGTAGGAGATGGGCAAGGTCAAAACCCGCCTTGCCGAGGCACGGGACCTCGATGCAATAGCACCGCTGTTTGATGCCTATCGGCAGTTCTATGAGAAGCCTGCAGACCTCGCCCTCGCCCGCCGCTACATGAGCGAGCGCTTTCAGCGCAAGGAATCGGTGGTGATCGTCGCCGAGAACGCCGAAGGCGACATCGTCGGCTTCACGCAGCTCTACCCGGCGTTCTGCTCCGTCCTCGCCGACCGCACCTTCGTGCTGTACGACCTCTTTGTCGCGCCGTCAGCGCGAGGCACGGGCGCGGGCCGCGCGCTCATGGAGGCGGCGGAAGCCCACGCGCGAAGAAATGGCGCGGCACGCCTCGAGCTGCAGACTGCGAAAACGAACAGGATCGGGCAGTTGCTCTACGAATCCTGCGGATGGAATCGGGACGAACTGTTCTACAACTACACCAAGAGCCTCGCCGCCCCGAAGACGGCTTAGTACCCGATTTCGCCCCGGACAGGTCGGCCAAGAGTGTCTGTCCCGTTTCAAGAAGAACTTGTCGATTCGGCGCGTCTCCAAGCGACTACTACCAGGAAACAAGCACAAGGAGACTCCCGAGATGCCGTCCACCACTCGTATCACGCCCTGTCTCTGGTTCGACAACCAGGCGGAAGAGGCCGCGAAGTACTACGTCAAGATCTTCAAGAACTCGAAAATCAAGAAAATCGGCCGCTACGGCGAAGCCGGCAAGGAAACCCACGGCCAGAAGCCGGGCTCGGTGATGATCGTCGAGTTCGAGCTCGACAAGCAGCCTTTTACGGCCCTGAACGGCGGCCCGATCTTCAAGTTCACCGAGGCCGTCTCCCTGCAGGTGCGCTGCAAGGACCAGAAGGAAGTCGACTACTACTGGGGAAAGCTCAGCGCCGGTGGCGACCCGCAGGCGCAGGTCTGCGGCTGGCTCAAGGACAAGTACGGCCTCTCGTGGCAGATCGTGCCGGAAGTCATTCCGAAGCTTCTCGCCGACCATAAGTCGCCGAAATCGCAACGGGCATTCGCGCTGATGATGACGCAGAAGAAACCCGACATCGCGGCCCTGCAGAAGGCTTACGACGGCTGATACGCTGTCGGCCTGTCACCGAGGGAGCGAGATGAAACGGCGACTATCGGTACTGGTGGCCGCGCTCGCGTGGCCAGCCGTCTGCTACGCAACGGAGTCCAGCAGCCTCTTCGTGCTCCTCTTTGGCGTGCCGTCGCTCCTGCTCGCCGTCGTCTTCGCCGCCCTGTCGCTCAAGGCTCCGCGCGGCGGCGCGGTTTTATGCGGGATGTTGCTGGCGTCGGTAGTGCCGATTTACTTCTGGGCGGACGCCATGGGCTTCAAGGCAAGTGCCGGCATCTGGCTCAAGCTGTCGCTCGGGGTTGCATCGATCGGGCTCGTAATCTCGCTCGTCAAGCTCATGCTGCCGGGCCGTGACCCGGCTTCAACGGAAGGAAACAAGTGATGAAGACCCAAATCCAGAAAGCCGAAAGCTTCCGCGCGCTCCATGGCCGCAAGCAGGCATTCATCATTCCGAATCCCTGGGACATCGGTACCGCGCGCATCCTTGCAAAGCTTGGCTTCGAGGCACTCGCGACGACGAGCGCGGGCTTCGCGTTCTCCTCTGGCCTGCGGGACAACGAAGTCGGCCGCGACGCCATGCTCGCGCATGTGGCGGAGATCGCGGCAGCGACTGAGCTGCCCGTCAGCGCCGATCTCGAGAATGGCTTCGGCGACGACGCGAAGCTGGTTGCAGAAACGATCCGTCTCGCGGCTGAGGCCGGCGTCGTGGGCGGCTCGATCGAGGACTCCTTCGACCGCCCGGGCGAGAAGGTTTACGAGCTCGCAATCGCCGTCGACCGCGTTCGCGCGGCGGTGGAAGCGAAGCGCGCGCTGCCCTTCCCGTTCACGCTGACCGCGCGGGCGGAGAATTACCTCGTCGGCATCCCGGACCTGAAGGACACGATTCGCCGGCTGCAGGCTTACCAGGAAGCGGGCGCGGACGTGCTCTATGCGCCGTGCATCACGACGCGCGAAGAGATCACCGCGATCGTCGGCTCCGTCGATCGCCCGGTGAATTTCCTGATGGGCACGCAGCCGCAGCGCTTCACGCTCGCGGAGTTATCCGACATGGGCGTGCGGCGCGTCAGCGTCGGCAGCGCGCTTGCGACGACCGCGCTCGGTGCTTTCCTGCGCGGTGCGCGCGAAATGAAGGACCGCGGCAGCTTCACCTACGCAAAAGACTCCGCCGGCTTCGGCGAAATCAGCGACTTACTCAAAGGGGACGCGCACCTTTAAAGGTGCGCGTCCCCTTTGGGGTTGCCAAGCACGCATGGCTGGTCTATATTCACCCCTATGGGTGAATATCGGAATCAGGCGATGGACAACCTGCTCGGGGCAGTGGCCGATTCCACGCGCCGGGCAATCCTCGCCCGGCTCGCTAGGGGCGATGCCCGCGTCACCGAGGTCGCGGCCGAATTCCCGATCTCGCTGAATTCCGTCTCCAAGCACGTCCGCATGCTCGAGCGCGCCGGACTCGTGCAGCGCACGGTGCGCGGAAGGGACCACGTGCTCTCGCTAAACGCCGCCCCGCTCGCCGAGGCCGCCGCATGGATCGAGCACTACAAGCGCTTCTGGGAGGACCGCCTGGAAGCCCTCGACAAATTTGTCACAGACAAACGCAAGCGAAACAGCAAGAGGAAATCGAAATGAACGACGCTACCGCCCCAACCCTCACCGTGCGGCGCGAAATCGCCGCCCCCGCCCAGGAACTCTTCGACGCCTGGCTCGATGCGAAGAGCCTCGCCGTCTGGTTGCTTCCCGTCGGCACGCTGCGCACGAGCGCCAAAGTCGATCCGCGGGTCGGCGGAGCGTTCGAGATCATCATGCAGACACCATCGGGACCCGTGCCGCACACAGGCACCTACAAGGAAATCGACCGCCCCCGGCGCCTCGTCTTCACATGGAACTCGCCCTACGCGAAGAACAACGATTCGCTCGTCACGATCGAGTTCAAGCCGACGCGCGGCGTCACGGAAATCGTACTGACGCATGAGAAGCTGCCCTCCGAGCAGGTCGAAGGACACACCAAGGGCTGGACCAGTGCCATCGAGGTCCTCGCACAGACCTACGGCAAGCAGCGTTCGACTGCCTGACCTCACGGTGTACGATGCGGGTGGATGCTACTGTTCCTGCGGAATCTGGCATTCACCCTCATCGTGCCCGGCACGGTCGCCGTATACGTGCCGCTCTATGTCGCGCGTAATGAACCGATCGGAACCGGTCTTGCCCTGATCGCCGGTTCGTTGCTGATCGCGCTCGGCGCCGCGATCTACCTCGCCTGCCAATGGGATTTCGCCGTCTTCGGCCGCGGCACGCCTGCGCCGATCGGCGAACCGCGGAAATTCGTGTCGCGGGGCCTGTACCGGCACGTCCGCAATCCCATGTATCTCGGCGTGCTTACGACGATCGTGGGCTGGGCTACGCTTTTTTGGACGACGGCTTTACTCTGGTATGCGCTCGGCGTCGCCGTCGCATTCCACCTGTTCGTCATGTTCTACGAAGAACCGCACCTGAAGCGCGTGTTCGGGCGCGAGTACGAGGAGTACTGCGCGCGCGTCAATCGATGGTTGCCGGCAAGGAGCCCCTGAGCCATGCAGATCCGGTTCGCGGGCTTCATGGGCGCCGAGCTTGTAGGAAGAAGCCGACCACCCATTCGTCGCCCGGCGCCACGCGAGTAAGATGCGCGAATCATGAGCGTGCATGCCAGCCGGTCGGGCGCCGGCGATTTCGATTTCTTCATCGGTCGCTGGCAGGTTCATCACCGCCGCCTCAACGAGCGGCTGGCCGGATGTCACGAGTGGACCGAGTTTGATGGCAGCTGCGAGACCCGGAAGGTCCTTGGCGGTCTTGGCAACATGGATGACAACGAACTCAATCTCCCGGGCGATCCTTACCGGGCATTGACCCTCCGAACTTTCAATTCGATAACCTGGCAGTGGACCATCTGGTGGCTCGACGGCCGCAATCCGGGCTCGCTCGACAAGCCAGTCGTCGGCGGCTTCGAAAACGGCATCGGCGCGTTTTACGCGGAGGACGAGCTCAACGGCCGGCCGATTCGTGTTCGCTTCCTCTGGTCAATGCCCGCCAAGGACGCCCCGCGTTGGGAGCAGGCCTTTTCCGCGGATGCCGGCGCGAACTGGGAGACGAACTGGATCATGAATTTCACGCGAGTCACCGCATGAAACCTATCTGGCTGGCTCCACTCCTCTGTGCCGCGGGAATCCTCGTCGCCGCGCCGACCGTCGCGGCAGACGACGAGGCGTTGATCGGCATCTGGTCCCATGTAGCGAACTTCGGCGCGCCACTTCAGGGCGAACTGACGGTCGTGCGCCGCACCGACTCCTGGCGCGCCGCTGTCGGCAATGTCTCGACCGAGTTCAAGCCGGATGGCTCCGACATACGGTTCGCATTTCCGGACGATGCCGGCCGCTTCCGCGGAACGCTCGGCGAGCAGGCGATCGTTGGCTTCTGGATTCGCCCTGCGGCGAAGCAGGATCCGCGCTTCCCCGGCGGTTCCAGCCAGGCCTTCGCGACGCCGATGACGCTGTCGCTCACCGGCCAGCGCACGTTCATCGGCGTATTACGCCCGCTCCCGAACCCGTTCACGCTATATCTCAGGATCTTCCGGAATGACGACGGCGTGCTCATGGCCGCATTCCGCAATCCTGAGCAGAATTCGCGTGGGCCCGCGATGCAGTATCGCGTGGCACGCGATGGCGATGACCTGGACTTCACGGCCGGCACCGATCCCGCCGCGCCCGAGTACCGCATCGAGGCGAAATACCTGGGCGGCTCCCAGCGCATCCGCATTGATTGGCCGGACGGCGGCGGCGAAATCGAACTCGTGCGCCGGACACCCGAGGAGGCGGCGAAATTCTCTCCGCGGCCGCCGGGCAGCGCCCCTTACTCATACCACGAGCCGTCCATCACAACCGACGGCTGGGAAACGGCGCGCGGCCGCGAGTTGGGGCTCGACGAGGCCGCGATAACGCGCATGGTGCAGACCGTCATCGACGGCGATCCGGCGGCACGCCGGCCGTCACTGATCCATTCCATGCTCGTCGCCTATCGTGGCAAGCTCGTCGTCGAGGAATACTTCTTCGGGTACGAACGGGACCAGCCGCACGATCTCCGTTCTGCCGGAAAGACGTTTTCGTCCGTGCTGCTCGGCGCCGCGATGAAGGATGGCGTCAAGATCGGCCCTCAATCGAAGGTCTATGCGCTGATGTCAGGACGCGAGCCATTCGCCAATCCCGATCCGCGCAAGGCACAGATCACGCTCGCACATCTCATGACGCATTCCGCCGGCTTTGCCTGCAACGACTACGACGACGCGTCACCGGGCAATGAAAACACCATGCAGGCGCAGCGCGAACAGCCGGACTGGTGGAAGTACACGCTCGACCTGCCGATGGCGCACGACCCCGGCAAGCGCTACGCTTATTGCTCCGCCAACATCAATCTCGTTGGCGGCGCACTCACGACGGCAACGAAGACCTGGCTCCCGGAGTTGTTCCGGCAGAAGGTCGCCGAGCCGCTCCAGTTCGGCCCCTGGCACTGGAACCTGATTCCAAACGACGAGGGTTATCTCGGCGGTGGCGCTTTCCTGAGGCCACGTGACCTGCTGAAGGTCGGTCAGGCGTATCTCGACGGCGGTGTCTGGAAAGGCCGAAGGATCGTCAATGCCGCGTGGGTCAAGGAATCGACCGCGCCACGCATGAAGATCACGCGCGCGACGACTGGCCTCACTGAGGAGGAATTCGGCGAGGCGTACTCCGAAGGCGAGGATGCGCTCGCCTGGCATCTCAATGGCCTCCGCTCCGGAGAGCGTCGCCATACGGCCTATGCCGCGACGGGCAATGGCGGGCAACTCCTGATCGTCGCGCCGGAACTTCACCTCGTGGCCGTTTTCACCGGTGGAAACTACCTGCAGGGCGGGATCTGGAGCCGCTGGCCTGACCAATTGATCGGCGAATACATCGTTCCATCGATTCAGAAGGGGGGATTGCAATGAAGAACGTCAACTGGGGCCGCTTCGTGCTCGGGGCCCTGATAGTCGCCGCGATCTGTTTCGTGAGCGACGGCTTCCTGCACCAGAAGGTGGTCAACGAACAGTGGACGGCGCTGGTCGCGGCGCTTGGTACCACCATGAAGGAACACGCCGGCTGGTCGATGGTTTATTTCGTCGTCTTCGAAATGGGCCGCGGCTTCCTGACGATGTACGTCTACGTGCTGCTCCGCCCGCGGCTCGGCCCGAGCGCGACGACCGCAACCTGGGCGGGCCTCGTGGCCTGGGTCGCCTACTCGCTCACGGGTCCGGTGCAATTCATACCGCTTGGTTTCTATAGTGAAGGCCTCTGGCTGTCTGTCGGCGCATTCCAGCTCGTCTTCTCAATCGTCGCAGCGATCGCAGGGGCCGCGCCATACAAGGAATAATTCAGGGAGAAAGCCACATGAGAAAAACGGAGAGGCTCGCCTGGCTCCTCGGCGCGGCGATCGCGATCGCCGCGCCGGCGGGCGCCGACATCGTTTCTGACTGGAATGCGAGGGCCTGCGCAACGGTCGCCGCGGCGAAGTTCAATACGCCCCTGGCAAACCGCGCGATGGCGATCACCCAGACGGCTGTGCTCGAAGCCATCAAGTCGTCGCCGGACGCTTCGCGCGAGGCCGCGGTCGCCGCAGCGAATCACGCGGTATTAACGGCACTGGCACCCTCGCAGAAGGAGGCGATCGAGCACGCCTACCAGGAATCCCTGGCCTCGATCGCGGCAGGTGACGCCCGGGACAAGGGCATCGCCGCCGGCGTTGAAGCAGCCGCCCGGGTCATGAAATTGCGAGCCGATGACGGCGCATCGACGCCGGAAAGCTATCGGCCGACGACAGCCGCCGGCGTCTATGTGCCGACGACGCTTCCCGTCGTGCCGCAGTGGCCGCAACGCAAGCCCTGGCTGATGATTGGCCCGTCGCAGTTCCGCCCGGGGCCCCCGCCGGAACTCGGCAGCGCAATCTGGGCGCGCGACTACAACGAGGTCAAGGCGCTCGGTGCCAAGACCGGCTCGACACGCACGCCGGAACAGACCGAGATCGCGCATTTCTGGGAAGCGACGCTGCCCTCGATCTACTACGGCATCGTGCGCTCGGTCGCGGACCAGCCCGGGCGCGACGTCGCGAAGAATGCCCGGCTTTTCGCCGCCGTTTCGCAGGCCGTCGACGACGCGGTCATCGCCGTGTTCGATGCCAAGTATCACTACGCCTTCTGGCGTCCGATCACCGCGATCCGAAACGGCGATAAGGACGGCAACGACGCGACGGAGCGCGACGGTTCCTGGTCGCCGCTCATCGACACGCCGATGCATCCCGAGTACCCCTGCGCGCATTGCATCCTGGCTGCGACGGTCGCCACGGTCCTGCAGGCTGAGATCGGCGATGGCCCGGCACCGGTGCTGACCTCGACCAGCTACATGGTCGAGGGATCGAAACGCAGCTGGAAGTCCACCGAGGAGTTCATCCAGGAAGTGGCGATCGCGCGCATTTACGACGGGGTGCATTACCGCAGCTCGACGGACGCCGGCATCGCAATGGGCCGGCAGATCGGAGAGCTCTCCGCGAAGAGACACCTCGGGACGCAATAGCCCATGCGATGGCAGTTCGACGACGCCGGCATCGACTGGAATGCGCTCTCGGAGCTCTACCGAATCGCACCGCTTGGCGACAAGAGTCCCGCGGACCTCGAGACCTGCTTCACGAACAGCATGTTCAAGTGCTTCGTGTTCGACCAGGAGCTGCTCGTCGGCGCCGGGCGGGCGCTTGCGGATGGAATCGATTGCTCCTATATCTGTGACGTCGCCGTGCACCCCGGCTACCAGGGCCGGGGTCTCGGCAAGGCCATTATCGACAAGCTCCGCGAGTCCTCGGCGACTCATCGCAAAATCATCCTGTACGCCAACCCTGGCAAGGAGGGCTTCTACAAGAAGCTTGGCTTCCTGCCGATGCGAACCGCGATGGCGATCTTCCGGAACAGGGAGCACGCGATCCGGACCGGCTTGGTGGACGAGGCGTGAAGACTCGGGTGGCGGCTGCGTTCGCGTTCGCCACTTTGTCCGCCTGCGGCGTAGCCACGGATCCTGCAACGCGCCTTGCCGCCGACATCGAGGCAGGTGCAGACCGGCTGCGTGCGCAGGATGGGGCGACGGACAGCATTCATCACGCAACGCCGTCGCGGCCCGGCCAATGCGAGGGCCCTTACAAGGTGCACTCGACAAAGTCGGAGCGATGATCGTCTGGTGCAGGGACGCCGCGGGCGAGACCGTCTCCAGCCACAGCACCTCGTCACACGCGCGGTACGTCGAAACACCCGAGACTTATCTCGTCCACAAAGCTGCGGGCGAAACGCTCATCATTGATCTCGAGCGGCGCGGCGGCCGCGCGGTAGTCACGGACGTACGTTAAGGAGTCGGAATTGAACAAGTACCAGGGTGGCTGTCATTGCGGGCGGATCGCGTACGAGATCGAGGCCGACATATCGGAGGTCACGCAATGCAATTGCTCGCATTGCGGCCGGAAAGGCTACCTGCTGGCTTTCCTGCCCCGGCGACAGGTCAACATGAAGACGTCCGAGTTAAACCTCAGCACCTACAAGTTCAACAAGCACCACATTGCCCACCATTTCTGCAATGTCTGCGGCTGCGCGACAATCGCATTCGGCAAAGATTCGAAGGGCAACGAAGTCGCCTCGGTCAACGTGCGCTGCCTGCCGGACTTCGACCTTTCCAGGGTCAAGATCAACGATTTCAATGGACGGAGCTTGTGACACGGAAGTCCACGGATGACGCAACTCCCAAGCCGCTGATCGACGCCGCTCGGCGCGGCCAGAAGTACCTCGACGAGCTCGGCTCTCGACCGGTATTTCCGCGTCCCGAGAATGTGCGGCGGCTCGAGTCTGCGCTTGCCACTGAGATGCCGGATGGGCCGACGCCCGCCGACGACGTTCTCGCGTTCATGGATGACTACGGCTCACCTGCCACCGTCGCATCTGCCGGCGGCCGCTATTTCGGTTTCGTGACGGGTGGCGCCCTGCCGGCTGCTGCCGCGGCGCACACGCTGGCGACGGGCTGGGACCAGAACTGCTTCAGCTATACGAGCTCCCCCGCTGCGGCCCTGTTCGAGCAAACGGCGCTGCGCTGGTTGAAGGATCTTTTCGGCTTTCCCGCCGATTCGGAGGGAACATTCGTAACCGGCGCGACGATGGCGAATTTCACGGGCCTCGCCGCGGCCCGCCACGAGGTCTTGCGCAAGGCCGGCTGGAACGTCGACAAGCACGGCCTGCGGGGCGCACCCGCGGTGCAAGTGATTGCGGGCCAGGAAGCGCATGCGACGATTTTCAAGATGATCGCCCTGCTGGGATTCGGGCGCGCGCACGTGGTGCGCGTGCCGGTTGATGCGCAAGGCCGGATGATCGCCTCGGCGCTTCCCGCGATCCATGCGCCAGCCATCGTCTGCATCCAGGCCGGCAATGTGAATGCAGGCAGCTTTGATCCCGCGGCAGAGATCATCGAGCGCGCTCACGCGGCGGGTGCCTGGGTGCACGTCGACGGCGCATTCGGCCTCTGGGCCCGGACGTCGCCGAAGCGCGCGCGACTGACGGCAGGCTTCGAGAACGCAGACTCCCTGGCGACCGATGCCCACAAGTGGCTCAACGTGCCCTACGACTGCGGCGTCGCCCTCGTCCGCAAGGCCGAGAGTCTTCGTGCCGCGATGTCCATCACGGGCGACTACCTGCTGCTCGGTCAGCACCGCGACGCCATCGATCTCACGCCGGACAGCTCCCGTCGCGCACGCGGCATCGATGTCTGGGCTGCCTTGCGGCAACTCGGACGCAGCGGCCTCGCTGAACTGATCGATCGCAACTGCGACCAGGCGCGTTGGCTCGCGGACCAGCTCACCCTCGCAGGCGTCGAGGTCCTGAACGACGTCGTCCTGAACCAGGTCGTCGTCTCGTTCGGCGATGACGAGCGCACGAAGAGAGTGATCGCCGCGTTGCAGAAGGCGGGCGATTGCTGGTGCGGCGGGACCCGCTGGCAGGGCCGCGAGGCGATGCGGATCAGCATCAGCTCCTGGGCGACGACGCAGGACGACATGGAGATCACGTTCAGGGCCATTCTTAATGCGCTGAGGTAGCAAGCATGTATCGCAAACAGTCCTGGTTCACGCGCTTTTCCAAGAAGGCCGCGCAATTCACCGGCCGGCCGGCCGCGTTTGGCATTGCCGCCGGCTCCATCTTCGTCTGGATGTTCTCAGGCCCGATCTTCGGTTTCAGCGAGACCTGGCAGCTCGTCGTCAATACCGGCACGACCATCATCACCTTCCTGATGGTGTTCCTGATCCAGAACACGCAGAACCGCGACACCGCGGCGATCCAGATCAAGCTCGACGAGCTGATCCGCGTAACCAAGGGTCACAACGCGTTGATGGACCTCGAGGAGCTGGACGAAGTGGCGCTCGAGAAATTTCGCAGGAAATACGAGAAGCTCGCAGCCAATGCGCGCAAGAAAATGGACGAGGGGGAAGATGACACAGACAGTCCCGAACCGTGAAGGAGGATCGCCAGTGAGCAAGATGCATCCTGCAGCTGACGGAGTACTCTGGTTCGCACTGTACGAAAGGAGAATCCTCATGCGCATTTCCATTGCGATATTCCTGATCAGTCTTGCCATGCCGGCCCTCGCCGACGACCTGCCGGTATTTCGCCAGGGCCTGTGGGAGTTTGACCGCAGCGTCGATGGCGGCGACGGAAAGCCGGTGGCATTGACGACGCAGAAGTGCACCGATCCGACGGCGGACATGAAAAAGAAGAACGAAGCGGCACTTGGAACCTGCAAGATGAGCCCGGTCGCGCGCAGCGGCAACCTTTATACGTTCAGCGCCGAATGCACCATCCTGGGCGTTTCAATGCAGTCCAAGAGCGTCATCACCGCCGAAAGCGACTCTGCCTACCGCGTCGACGTCGAGGCCCGCCAGGACGGAATTACGACGAGAGAACAGCTCACGGCAAAGCGGGTCGGCGACTGCTGAATGCTGAACAAGAACGTCTTCGGCACACCGGTCTGGAGTTTCTTACTGCCGATCGCCGCCTGTCTCCTGCTGGCGGTGGTCTGGGACCGCCCGCTCGGTTGGGTCCTGCTTGGTGTCGTCGTCCTGGCCTTGTTCGCATCGGTCTTCGCGGCCGTTCATCATGCCGAGGTCATTGCGCTCCGCGTCGGCGAGCCTTTCGGCACGCTGGTCCTTGCGCTCGCCGTGACCGTGATCGAGGCCTCGCTGATCGTCGCGCTGATGCTTTCCGGCGGCGAGGCTACGAGCGCACTGGCCCGCGACACGGTCTTTGCGACCGTCATGATCATCTGCAATGGGGTCGTGGGCGTCTGCCTCCTGCTCGGGGCGCTGCGCCACCGCGTGCTCGAGTTCCGGGTCGAAGGCACCAATCCCTCGTTCTCGGTGTTGGCGACGCTTGCCACGCTGACACTCGTCCTGCCGAGTTACACGGTCACTGAGCCGGGGCCGCAGTTCTCGACGTCGCAGCTCGTCTTCGCAGGCCTGGTCTCGCTCGCGCTGTACGGTGTTTTCGTGTTCGTCCAGACCGTGCGGCATCGCGAGTATTTCCTGCCGATCGAGGGCGAATCGGAAGAGCCGCATGTTCCGACTCCCTCGCTCACTGTCGCCTGGACGAGTTTAGCCTTGCTGTTCCTCTCTCTCGTCGCGGTTGTCGGCCTGGCCAAGAGTCTCTCGCCGAGCATCGGCGCCGCGGTCGAGAACGCGTCCGTGCCGCACACCGTCGTCGGCATCGCAATCGCGCTCATGGTCCTGCTGCCGGAAACCTGGGCCGCTGCGCGCGCCGCCCTTCGCAACCGTATGCAGACCAGCTTCAACCTGGCACTGGGGTCCGCGCTCGCGACTATCGGCCTCACCATCCCCGTCGTCGCGGCGACGTCCATCGCGCTGGACCTGAGGCTGGATCTCGGCCTCGCCGACAAGGAGGTCGCACTCCTCGCGCTGACCCTGCTCATTACGGCGATGACTGTATCCCGCGGCCGGGCGACAGTGCTTCAGGGCGCCGTGCACCTCGTCCTGTTCGCGGTATTTCTGTTCCTTGCGGTCGTGCCTTAGGCCAGAATCGGCGGGTTACAAGGGGGATTCAACGTGACCGACAATCCGCGGACGCGCAGGCGCGTCCTGCAGACCATGCTCGCGGGTCCGGTACTCGCCGGCCTGGGACCGGCGATCAGGGCATTGGCCCAGGATGCGGATCCGATCATTGCCGCCGCAGACAAGGCGCTCGACGTGTTTGACTTCGAGCGCGTCGCGCGCTCGGTGCTGCCGCCCGCGCATTTCGGGTATCTCGCGACGGGCGTCGACGGCGACGCGACGCTGCACGCCAACACTGCGGGATTTGCGAACTACGGCGTGCGGGTCCGCCGGTTCGTCGACCTCAGCAAGATCGACATGTCCGTCAACCTGTTCGGCACGACGTGGGATTCGCCGATCGTCATCGATCCGGTCGGCAGCCAGCGCGCATTCCATCCGGATGGCGAGCTCGCAACGGCCAGGGCGGCGAAGTCGATGAAGCATCTCCAGATCCTTTCGACGGTCGCCTCCACTTCCGTCGAAGACGTCACGGCCGCGCGTGGAGCACCCATCTGGTATCAGCTCTATCCCACCGACCAGTGGGCCATCACGCAGGCGCTCGTGCGCCGCGCCGAAGCGGCGGGCTGTCCCGTTCTCGCGCTGACGGCAGACCTCCAGGGAGGGTCCAACCGCCTCACGCTGGCGCGCTCGCTCCCGCGCGATTCGCGCGATTGCACGGCCTGTCATACGACCAGCCGCACAAGACTGAGCGGCTTCATCACCGGCAAGCCGATGTTCGCCGGCCTCGACATCTCGACAGTCACCGACCTGACGCCGATCAACATGACCTGGGAATATCTCAAGCGGCTGCGCGACATCTGGCCGCGGAAACTCGTCGTCAAGGGCATCGTGACGCGCGAGGACGCGGAGCTCGCCATCGAGCATGGTGTCGATGGCCTCATCGTTTCGAATCACGGCGGCCGTGCCGAAGACAGCGGCCGGTCTTCCATTGATAGTCTTGCGGAGGTCGCCGGCGGCGTCCGCGGTCGCGTGCCGGTCATCGTCGACGGCGGCTTCCGCCGCGGCTCGGATATCTTCAAGGCCCTCGCGCTCGGCGCGAACGCCGTCGCCTTCGGGCGGCCCTACATCTGGGGCCTCGCGTCGTTCGGGCAGGAGGGCGTCGAGAAAGTCCTCTCGATCCTGCGGCAGGAACTGCTGCTTGCGATGCGCCAGGCGGGCACGCGCAACATCGGCGAGATCACCCGGTCATACATCGTCGACAACCGGCGCGCCTAGAAGGATGGCAATCACCACGCACAATCCGGCGGGCGTCTTTCCGCCCTATCGCTCCTACAGCCACGCGGTCGAGGTCGCGGCCGGCTCACGCCTGCTCTTTATCAGCGGCCTGAATGGCTACGAACCGGATGGCAGGACCATGCCGGATTCCTTCGAGGGCCAGGCCGAGCGGATCTGGGCGCACCTGCAAACGATCCTCAAGAACGCCGGCATGGGATTGAACTGTCTCGTTTCCCTGCGTTTCTATCTCGCGGACCCGCAGTACGACGAGGCGAATGTCCGGATGCGCGTGAAATACCTGGGTTCGCACCGGCCGGCGGTGACGGTCGTCTGCTGCCGGCTGCTCGAGCCGCAGTGGAAGATCGAAGTCGAGGCGGTTGCCGCAGGCTGATTCCGGAATCACCGGTGACTCAGAAGCCCGTCTTCTTCGAGAACGCGAAAGCACTCCGACGCTGGTTCGCGAAGAATGCCGCGACCGCGCCGGAACTCGTCGCCGGCTACATGAAGAAGGGGACCGGCACCCCGAGCATCAGCTGGCCCGAGTCAGTGGATGAAGCGCTTTGCGTCGGCTGGATCGACGGCGTACGTCGACGAATAGACGACGAGCGCTACCAGATCCGCTTCACGCCGCGAAGGCGCGGCTCCCACTGGAGCAACATCAACATCCGCCGGATGGCCGAGCTCAAGAGAGCCGGCCGCATGAAGGCCGCCGGGCTCGCGGCATTTGCTGCCAGGACCAAGACCAGGTCCGGCCGGGCGCATTACGAACAGCGCACGAAGGCGAAGCTGCCGCCGCAAGACATCAAGACGATCAAGCGCAATGCCGCTGCGTGGAAGTACTACGGCAGTTTGACGCCGGGCTACTTGCACCTGGTCAACTGGTGGATCACCACAGCCAGGAAACCCGAGACGCGCGCCAACCGGCTCAACATGCTCATCCGCGCATGCGCTGAGGGACGGCGGCTCACGTGGGGATCGCGTATTCTGGACAAGTGAGTCAGGGAGGAGCTTTCCAGTTCGACAAGGACTCGCTCGGGTTGCTCCGGGAGGCGATCGAGCGGATGGAAAGAGGCTTTTCCAGCCTGCCGGCATTCGATCCGCCGCACGTGGACGAGGCCGCAATCCGCAAGGTGCTGCTCGAAGTCGCCGAGCGCATGCACGACAACTATCCGTACTTCCACCCGCAGTACGCAGGGCAGATGTTGAAGCCGCCGCATCCGGTGGCGCGCCTCGCCTACTCGCTCGCGCTGCATATCAACCCCAACAACCACGCGCTTGACGGCGGGCGCGCAAGTTCACGGATGGAGAAGGAAGCGGTCGCCGAGATCGCGCGCATGTTCGGGTGGGACGCCCATCTCGGCCACCTGACGAGCGGCGGCACGATGGCGAACCTCGAGGCGCTCTGGATCGCCGGGCAGCTTCGGCCCGACGGCGTGATCCTCGCCTCGGAACAGGCGCATTACACGCACAACCGCATCAGCGGCGTGCTGAAACTGGCGTTCGAGAGCGTGCCGACCGATCGGCATGCGCGAATGGACCTGACCGCGCTGGAAGATCGCTTGAAGCAAGGCGGCGTCGGGACGGTTGTCGCGACGCTTGGAACGACGGCGACCGGGTCGGTCGATCCCCTCCCAGGGATCCTCGAACTACGGGACCGCTACAAGTTCAGGCTACACGCAGACTGCGCGTACGGCGGCTACTACATCCTTGCGTCGAACCTGGCCCCGCCAGCCCGCCAGGCATTCGACCGGCTCCGGGACGTCGATTCGATCGTCATCGATCCGCACAAGCACGGATTGCAGCCATACGGATGCGGGTGCGTGCTGTTTCGGGATCCTGGCGTCGGCAAGTTCTACAAGCATGACTCGCCGTACACCTATTTCAGCTCGAAGGACCTGCACCTGGGGGAAATCAGCCTGGAGTGCTCGCGAGCGGGCGCGGCGGCGGTCGCGTTGTGGGCGACGCAGCGCTTGTTTCCGTTGGTGCGCGGTGGCGAATTTGCCGGGATGCTCGACGAATGCCGCGCGGCAGCGCTGACGCTACACACGGACCTGAGTAATGACGATCGATTCGTGGCCGCGTTTGAGCCCGAGCTGGATATCGTGGTGTGGATCGTCAGGGCAGAAACACTTTCCAGATCGTCAGACCTGGCGCAACGGTTCTTTGCAGACTCGGCCCGGAATGATCGGCACCTGGCGCTGGCGGAACTGCCTGCCCGGTATTTCGCAACCGATTCCAAGGCACCGGACCCGAACGCATCCGTCGTGTGCTTGCGCAGCGTTTTGATGAAACCGTAATGAAGGCAATGGCTCAGGAGCGCAACAAGAAGTTTCCGAACTTCTGGCAGGCGATTGTCGTCGTCATTGTGCTTGTTTTTTTCGAGATACTTGCGGGAACCCTGCTCGAGTTCGCCGGACTGAATTTCAATTCGGGTGATCCGCGCGGTTCCGCGGTCACCGTCCTGGCTGCCGGCATACTGCTGTCGTTGCTGCTTGCATACAAGGGACTCAACTACCGTCAGCTATTCAATCCCGGAGGCCAGGAGCCCGGTTTGACCGTCAGCCCAATCCTTCCCGCCCTCCTGATTCTCTGCTTTGGTCAATTCATCCTGACGTGGGAACTCTCCAACCTGGTCTTCCGCTTGCTCCCGATGTCCGATGGGCAAGCGAGCTCGATGACCGAGTTGTTGTCGGGCGGCTTGGTGTCCTTCGTCACGCTCTGCCTCATCGCGCCCTTCATCGAGGAGATGCTGTTCCGCGGGGTATTCCTCCGCGGCTTCCTGAACAACTACTCCCCCTTGCTGGCCATCGCGCTCTCGTCCGTCGTGTTTGGCCTCGCGCACTACTATCTCAACCACATCATCGTCGCCACGGCGATCGGCTTCGTTCTTGGGTGGCTGTACTACACGACTCGTTCGCTTTGGCCATCCATCATCGCCCACGCGATCCAGAATGGCACTTCCCTGCTGTCCGTGGAGATGGCGCCCGAAAGCATGAGTGAGCCGGATCCCGTCCTGTTTCCCGTGACTTCGGTCCCGGCGGTCCTGTTTGGAATTGCCGCTCTCGTCTACGGATTCAGGCAGATACGTTCGATCAGCAATCGCGCTCCGCCCATCGCCTAGAACTGCGGCAGCGGCACTTCGTCGAATATCGCTTCAACCGCCGCGGCATCCTTCGCTTTCAGCGCCTGATCCACGACTTTGCGTACCAGGTGTGGCGCGAACTGGCGCATGAACTCGTACATGTAGGCCCGTAGCAGCCGGCCGCGGCGCACGCCGATCCAGGTGACGTACTCCGGGAACAACCGGCTACCGTCGATTGCTATGAGATCCGAATCTTCGCCTTCGCTGCGCGCCACGCAGGCCACGATGCCGACGCCCAGGCCGAGTCGAACGTAGGTCTTGATGACATCCGAGTCGCGGGCAGTCAGGACGACGTTCATTTTCAGGCCGGCGCGCTCGAAGGTTTCCGCCAGCGACGAGCGCCCGGTGACGCTGAAAACGTAAGTCACCACGGGAAACTCGCTGACCTCCTTCAGCGTCGGCTGCTTCGTGTCGGCGAGCGGATGGAACCTGGGAACGACGATGTCGAGATGCCAGCGATAGCATGGCATCAGGGCGAGGCTCGGAAACAGGTCATGTGAACCTGTCGCGATGGAGAAATCCACGCGGTCCTTCGAGGCGAGGTCGGCTATCTGTTCGGAAGTTCCCTGGTGCAGGTGCAGGTCGACTTCAGGGTAGCTGGTACGAAAACGCCGGATGACTTCCGGCAGGACATAGCGCGCCTGCGTGTGGGTGGTCGCGATCGACATCGAGCCGCGTTTTTCGTTTTGGAAGTCGGCTGACAATCGCCGGATATTGTCGACTTCTTCGATGACCCGCACGGCGTGCTCCACCACTTTCTCGCCCGCGGCCGTCAGACGCGTGATGTTCCTGCCTTGGCGCTTGAATACCTGAAAGCCGAGCTCGTCCTCCAGCAGCTTGATTTGCTTGCTCACCCCGGGCTGCGACGTATGCAGAACGCCGGCCGCGGCCGTGACGTTGAGGCCCTGCTGCACGACCGCAACCAGGTAACGAAGTTGATGCAGTTTCATGACTTGCCATATACAGCGACCCGCGCAGGCGGACAAGCATCGTTGATCGGCTCGGAGCCAAACCAGGCGAGCTCGGTTGCAAATTCCGCCACCTGGCCGACGAACAGCATGGATGGCGATGCGATCGCATGCCGGCGAGCGGACTCAGGCAGTGCGGCAAGCTCTGTCACGACGACACGCTGCTGTGGCAGTGTGCCGTCCTGGACGAATGCGGCGGGCGTTGACGGCGGCATGCCGGCTTCCAGCAGCCGGTCACGAACGGCATCCAGCTCCGCAACGCCCATGTAGATGGCAAGCGTCTGATCCGGCCGCGCGAGTCCGTGCCAGTCCACGCGATCCAGGGATTCCCGGCAGTGCGCGGTGACGAACTGCAGGCCATGCGAGTGATCGCGGTGGGTGAGCGGAATCCCCGCATAGGCAGCGCAGGCCATGGCCGCCGTGATGCCTGGAACGACTTCATAGGCGATCCCGTTCTGCCGGAGGTATTCAAGTTCCTCTCCGCCGCGTCCGAAAACGAACGGGTCTCCGCCTTTCAGCCGCACGACCATGCGGCCGCGGCGGGCGTGTAGTACGAGCAACTGGTTGATGCGTTCCTGCCTGGTACCGTGGCCGCCCGGCTCCTTGCCGACATCGATGACTTCAGCTTCGCGGCGTGCCACGCCAAGGATCTCCTTTGACACGAGCCGATCCACGAGGATCACGTCGGCCTGTTGCAGCGCACGCAGTGCGCGCACCGTCAGGAGACCCGGATCGCCGGGTCCCGCGCCCACCAGCGTGACCTTGCCCGCACGAACTCCCGCGCCCGGAGCGAGCTGGCCCTCGATCAGTCGATCTGCAAGCTTCTCCCGTCCCGCGCGCACCGCCGTGGCCACCGGCCCATCGAGCAGCCAGTCGTAGAATCCCCTGCGCTTCGGGAGATCCGGGATGGCCGCGCGAACACGCTGGCGCCAGCGATCCGCGAAGACCGCCAGCCGGCCCCAGGATTCGTCGAGCAGCACCTCGATTCGCGCGCGCAGGCGTGTCGCAAGCATCGGCGCCGCGCCGCCGCTCGAGATCGCGACCACGATCGGCGAGCGGTCCACGATCGCGGGCACGATGAAAGTCGAGAGCGCCGCATCGTCCACGACATTGACCGATACGCCGGCAGCACGCGCCGCCGCGGCGACCGCGGCATTAAGCGTACGATCGTCGGTCGCCGCAATGATGAGGCGCATGCCGTGCACATCCGTCGGCTCGAAGCAGCGGGGTATCCAGTCCATGCCCTGCGATACCCGGGTCTCGATCGATTGCGAGATATGCGGGGCGACGACGGTTATCGAAGCGCCGGCCGCACGCAGCAACGCCACTTTGCGTGCGGCGATCTCGCCGCCGCCTACGACCAGGACCGGCGCATCCTGGAGATCGAGGAAGACCGGGAAATATCGCATGGTCAGCTCAGAGTCCGGAGCCGTTCTGCTCGTGCAGGCCGCACTCACGCTTCAGCCCGAAGAAGCGGGTCGCGTCGGCGTCGACCGCATCCCGCAGCGACACGGTCGTGTGCCGGTCGCCGATCGACACATAGCCCTGCTCCCACAAGGGGTGATAGGGCAGATCATGCTTCTTGAGATAACGATAGATATCGCGATCGGTCCAGTCGAAGATCGGGTGCACTTTGAAACGCCCTGCCCCGGTCAGTTGCACGGGCCCGATGACGGCGCGGCTGGCAGCTTGCTCGCGGCGGAGACCGGCGAACCAGGTGCCGGCACGAAGTTCGCGCAACGCGCGCTCCATCGGCTCGACCTTGTGAAGCTGGTTGTAGCGCTCGATGCCTTCGCGCCCCTGCTCCCAGAGCCTGCCGTGGCGCGCCTCGAGCCAGGCAGGCGACAAGCCGCTTCGATACACCTTGAGATTGAGGTCGAATCGCTGCCGGAGCCCGTCGACGAACCGATACGTTTCCGGAAACAGGTAGCCCGTATCGATCAGGATGACCGGAATGCGGGGCGCCGCGCTCGTCACCAGGTGCAGGGACACCGCCGCCTGGGCGCCGAAACTGGATGACAGCACGTGCTGGCCCGGAAGCAGTTCGAGAGCGCGCGCCACGCGTTCCGCCGCCCGAAGCCCGCGGAACTCCGCGTTCAACGCGTCGAGATCGAGCGTCGGCTCGGCGCGCAGCGCGGCATGCGGAGGCGTCATGCCGCGACTCCCGATGGCGCCTCGAGCTTTCCGGCGCGGTGCAGGTAGTCGCCAAAGGCTTCGCCGGACTCGCGCTCCCGAGCCCAGGCTGCGAGCAAGGGATCGAGCACGTCGAGGAATCCCTTCTCGTCCACGTTCTCGCGATAGAGGCGATTGAGCCGCGTGCCGTCCCGGCCTCCGCCGAGGTGGAGGTTGTAGCGGCCCGGCGCCTTTCCGACCAGCGCAATCTCCGCGAGATAGGGCCGCGAGCAGCCGTTCGGGCAGCCGCTGATCCGGAACAATATCGGTTCGCCGCCGACACCATGCTTCTGCATCAGGCCATCGATGGCCGCAGCCGCAGCCGGCAAGTAGCGTTCAGCCTCGGCCATCGCCAACGGACAGGTCGGCAGTGCCACGCAGGCCAGCGCATCGCGCGCCAGTGGCTGCGCCGTACGATAGAGATCCAATCCATAGCCCGCGACCAGGGCATCGATTCGCCAGCGCTCATCCGCTGCGACACCGGCGATGATCAGGTTCTGATTAGGGGTCAACCGGAAATCGCCCCGGTGAATCGCCGCGATGCGCGCGAGGCCGCTCCGCAGCCGGCGGTCGCCGCGATCCACGACCCGGCCGGACTCGATGCGCAGGGTCAGGTGCCAGCGGCCGTCCACGCCTTCGACCCAACCGAACCGGTCGCCACTGCCCGTGAATTCGAAGCGCCGCGCCGGAGCCAGCGCGAAGCCGATGCGGCGCTCGAGCTCGGCCTTGAACCAGTCGAGGCCGCGATCCGCAATCGTGTACTTCAGCCGCGCATGCTTGCGCTCGCTGCGGTCCCCATGGTCACGCTGAATCGTCACGACTGCCTCGGCCACCGTGAGCAGCTGCTCCGGCGCGATGAACCCGAGCAAGTCTGCCAGGTGCGGATAGGTCGCCGGATCGCCGTGCGTCACGCCGAGGCCGCCGCCGACGGTCAGGTTGAATCCCGCGAGTTCGCCGTTCTCGACGATGGCGATGAAGCCGAGGTCCTGCGCCAGCACGTCGACGTCGTTCCAGGGCGGCACGACGATCGCAGCCTTGAACTTGCGCGGCAGGTAGGTTGAACCGTAAATCGGCTCGACCTCTTCCGTGCCTGCCACCTTCTCGCCGTCCAGCCAGATCTCGTGATAGGCGCGCGTGCGCGGCATCAGGTGCTCTGAAAGTCGCGTCGCCCAGCGATGCACTTCGCCGTGCAGCTCACTCTCGACGGGATTCGGGCTCGCCATCACATTGCGGTTGACGTCGCCGCAGGCGGCAATCGAATCGACGAGTGCCGCATTCATCTCGGCGATGGCCCGTTTCAGCTCGGTCTTGATGACGCCGTGCAACTGGAATGCCTGGCGCGACGTGATCCGCAAGCTGCCGTTGCCGTAGCGCCCGGCCAGGTCGTCAAGCACGAGCCATTGCGACGGCGTGCAAACCCCGCCCGGTAGCCGGGTGCGGATCATGAAGCTGTAGGCGGGCTCGAGCTTCGCGAGGCGGCGCTCCTCGCGCTGGTCGCGATCGTCCTGCTGATAGCTTCCATGGAACTTGAGCAGCTGCTGATCGTCTTCGCGCAGGCCACCCGTCACCTTGTCCGCAAGGCTTTCGACGATCGAACCGCGCAGGCCCCGGCTCGCGGCCTTGATCCGCTCGACTGGCGTCGGGACCGGCGCGCCCATCAGTACACGTCCCGCAGGTAACGGCCGTCGGCGCCGAGCTGGTCGAGCCGCTCGCGCGCGGTCCCGGCCGACACAGCGGCATGTCGCTCGATGATCGCGGCCAGCGCGGAGTGGACATCGGCCGCCATGCGAGTGGCGTCGCCGCAGACATAGAGCGTGGCACCGGATTCGATCCAGTCGTACAACTCGCGCCCGGCCTCGGCGAGTCGTTGCTGCACGTAGACCTTCTCGCCACCGTCACGCGAGAAGGCGAGATCGAGTCGCGTCAGCAGACCCTGCTTCAGCGCCCGCTGCCATTCCAGCTGGTACAGGAAGTCGCGTGCGAAACGGCGTGCGCCAAAGAACAGCCAGTTGCGCCCCGTAGACGCCACGGCGGCGCGCTCCTGGAGGAACCCGCGAAACGGCGCGACTCCGGTGCCGGGGCCGATCATGATCACGTCCCGCGAATCGTCGGCAGGCAACCGAAAACGCTTGTTTGGCTCGATGTAAACCCGGACCGTTGCCGCCTCGCCGCGGGTCGCGAGGAAATGCGAGGCGGCGCCCGGGCGCTTGCTGCCATCGCCTCCGTAGTCGAGGCGCGCGACCGCCAGGTGAACTTCATCGCCGACCTCCTTTGCACTGGAAGCGATCGAATACAGCCTCGGTACCAGGGGCCGCAGCGCGGCAGCCAGGGTGGGGACATCCCATTGCGCCGGGAAGCGATCGAGGAGATCCGGCAACTGGCTACGGCTCATGAACTCGCGGAGCGCGGCTTCCTGGCCCGGATGGAGCAGCGCACCCAGTTCCGCGCTGGCGCTGGTCTCCGCGACCGCTGCGATCAGGGGCCGCGTGACACGCGTGATCTCGAGTCCCGATCGCAGCCATTCGGAAAGCGCAAGCAGCCGACCGTCACGTTCGAGCAGCTCCCCGCCGTCGAGCCGCGCTGCCGCGAGCACTGCCTCGACGGTTTCCGGTGGGTTCTCGGCGAATACACCGAGTGCATCGCCCGGCTCGTAGCGAAGGCCCGATCCGGCGAGCGAAAGCTCGATGTGGCGAACGTCGCGCACGCCGTCTCCCACCGTGATCCTTTGATTCGCAAGCAGCTCAGCTGCGAATGGCTTCTCCCGGCTCCACGCCGGCGCCGTTACGACGGGCCGCAGTATGGCAACCCGGTCCCGATCAGGGCCGGGCCGCAGTCGTTGCATGGTCTCGACTGCGCGCGCGGACCAGGCGGCGGCCGGCACGTCATAGGCGACGTCGCAATCGGTCCGATCATGTATTCGCGTCGCGCCGAGTTCGGCGAGACGTTCGTCGATGCGCCGGCCGATCTCGCAGTAGCGCGGATAGCTCGTGTCGCCGAGCGCGAGAACCGAGTACTCGAGCGCGGGCAGGCGCGGAGCGCGGCGCCCGAACAGGAAATCCGTGAATGCCCGGGCATCGTCCGGCGGATCGCCGTCGCCATGGGTGCTCATGACCACGAACAGGCGCCGTTCCTGGGCCAGGCCACGCAATGGATACTCACCCGCGCGCAGCAGGCGAGCCGCGATTCCGAGTCCCTGAAGCCTTGCGGCGAGCGATTCCGCAATCCTCCGGCCATTGCCGGTCTGCGAGCCATATACGATGGTCGCATCCGGCACGGTATCCGCCGCCGCGGCGGGCAGGACCGGCGCCGCGCCGCCGCGCGCCGCAGCGAGTCCTGCGGCATAGCCCGAGATCCACTGCAATGCCGGCGCATCGAGGCCATCGACCACGCGCGCCAGCAACTCGACCCGCGGCGGATCGAGTGGATATTCGGCTAGCTGCGTAACTGCGCCCGCGCTCGACACTCGGCGAACTCCCGGCAATGACTGCCGAGGTCAGCCTACGGCAGGTGTACGTCGGTGCGGAAAGGCTTGTTCGTTATGTCCTCATGCCAATCAGTGGCTGCTCGTGACCTTCAGCCCCACGATGCCGGCGATGATGAGTGCAATGAAACCAATCCTCGCAAAGGTCGCCGGTTCATGGAACAGCCACATGCCGAGGGCGGCCGTTCCCACGGCCCCGATTCCGGTCCACGCCGCGTAGGCCGTTCCGACCGGCAGCGACTTCAGCGACAGCCCGAGAAGAAAAAAACTCGCCCAGGCAGCGGCAATCGTCACCGCCGTGAAATGCCATTTGCTGAAGCCTTCCGATGCCTTCATCGTGACCGCCCAGAGGATCTCCAGGAGTCCAGCCACCAGGAGGATCGACCACGCCACCGAATGTGTCATCAGCATGCTCCCGTTGCGGACCGCGGCACCGCAGTAAGATAGCGCCATGCGCGACTACGAGCTGGCCCAGCTGAACATCGGGCGTATTGTCGCTCCCCTCGATTCGCCCGAGCTTTCCGGTTTCGTGGCTCGTCTCGAGGAGATCAATGCACTCGCCGACGCCGCGCCGGGTTTCGTCTGGCGCTTCCAGACGGACGACGGCGATGCCACTGCACTGCGCCCATTCGATGACGACCAGATGCTGGTCAATTTCTCCGTATGGGAATCCACCGAAGCGCTCCACGCCTTCGTGTATCGCAGTCTCCACGTCGAAGTGATGCGAAAGCGGCGGCAGTGGTTCGAGCGGATGGACCAGCCGTTCACCGTGCTGTGGTGGGTCCGCGCCGGTCATCGCCCGTCCGTGGAGGAAGCGATCGAACGCCTGGAACATCTCCGGCGTCACGGGCCGACGCCCCGCGCGTTCACGTTTCAGGAGCGCTTTCCGGCGCCGGGCGGCGCATGGAACTCTTCCGCGGGCCTGCCAGACGAATGTCCTGCGACCTGAAGCTGCCTGCTGGACGTCGGGGAGACTGACTACCGGGCTTGGAGGCGACATGAATATTCAATGGACCGCCGTAGCTATTTCCGCGCTCCTCACGCTGGCTGCGTGCTCGGAACCCGCGACTCCACCTGAGACGCCGAAGCCGGCCGCAGTGTCAACGGCTGCAACTGCGACGCCCTCGTTCATCAACAAGGTCTGGGAGGTCGCCGAATCGCACCAGGTCGAGATCGGCTCGCTTCGCACTTTCCTGGCGGACGGCACGCTTGTCATGTCCTCGCCGAATTCCACTCCTGCCTTCGGCACCTGGAACCACGATGGCGGCCGACTGACCATTTCCGAAGAAGGGCAGAAATACGACGTCGAGATCCTCGAGCTGACCGAGGATAGGTTCCGGATCCGGATACACAGCCCTGGCGAACCGGTCGAGATTCGATTCGCGCCGGCAGACCAAGCCGCACTCCCGTTGCCGCCAAAGGCAGAGGCACCGGCTGCGACTGCAAGACTGGAGGCTGTCGCAGCGCCGCTGCCCGCCTTGTGGGGAACCGCCTGGCGACTCGAGGATCTCGCGGGCGCTGGCGTCGTTGACCGCGTGCAGGCCACGCTGGTATTCCCGTCGGAAGGCCGTGCGAGCGGCAATGGTTCCTGCAACCGTTTCAACGGCGTCGTGACAATCGACGGCAGCTCGATCCAGTTCGGCGGCATCGCGACGACACGGAAGGCCTGCGTCGAGGCCGTGATGAACCAGGAAGAAAAGTATTTCGCGGCACTTCGGGATGCCGAGCGCTTCGAAACCGACGGACAAACGCTCAAGATGTACGTCGCCGACAAGGCCGAGCCGCTGCGTTTCATCGCATCGGGAGCGGCTGCGCAGACGTCCGGCATCTCAGTCGCACCCAAGGGCGCGGCATCGACCCCTGCGGTTAGCGGAATCTGGACCATCGTCGCCCATCACACGCCCGGTATCAGCGCATTGAGTGATGACGCGGCCAGGACGCGCTACGGCGAGACCGTGCGCCTGACAGCGAGCGCGGCGACCTCGCCCGGCGGGCGATGTGGCGAACCTGGCTACACGTCGAACCGGGTACCGGCGGACAGCTATCTCGTCAACGAGTACAAGCTGCCACCCGGCAGCGTCAAGCCGATCCCGGCCCGGGCACAGTTCAATGTGATCGAGGTTTCCTGCGGCGGCGCACCCTGGAATGCATTCGGCGGGAGATTGCTGGTGTTCGAATCGGATCGCGCGCTGTCGCCGTGGGATGGCGTTTTCTTCGAGCTGAAGCGGGACCGCGACTTCCGCGGCGTCGGACAGGAGCCCGGCTGGCAGCTGGAACTCCGGAAAGGCTCTGAGATCCGCTTTACGTATGACTACGGCAAGGGCACGGCCGTCACTCCGGCGCCGAGGCCAAGCGTGGATCCGGGCAATGGCACGCAGACCTATCACGCCGTCAGCGAGGCGAATGACCTCAAGGTGGTGATCGTGCCCGTGTCATGCGCCGACAGCATGAGCGGAAGGCCCTTCCCGGCGACCGTCACCGTCACGCTCAACGGCAAGGCATACCGCGGTTGCGGCGAGGAACTGGCAACGCCGTACCAGGGATAAAGCTCGAACTTGCCGATGTATCATTCCTTCGATCCGTCCAAGGAGTGATGCGCAATGACACGAATGATCATGGCCGCCGTCCTCGCTTTCGCCCTGTGGGCGTCCGCGCATGCCGACGTCACGATGAAGCAGACGAGCACCGGCAAGGGGCTCGGCATGTCGGGCACGACGACGAGCACCACCTACATCAAGGGCCTGAAGATGCGCGTCGATGGCGAGCTGGGCAAGAAGTCCAGCACGACGATTTTCGACGTCGAAAACCAGAAGATGTACGTCCTCGACGCGAAGAAGAAGGAGGCCGAGGCCTGGAACATGGCCGCCATTTCGCAGGAACTTTCCCAAGCAGTCTCCGTCGACGGCATGAAGGCGTCGGTCAAGCCCAACGGCCAGAAGAAGGCGATTGCCGGCCATGACACCGATGGCTACGACATGGAGATCGTCGTGCCTGCCACGGTCGGTGGCGCGGGCGGCATGCAAGTCACGATCCAGCTGACCGGTGTCACTTGGATGGCAAAGGGCGCTCCCGGCTCGGCCGAGTACGCGGCTTTTTACAGCGGCGCCGCCGAGAAGGGCTGGATATTCTCCGACCCGCGCGCGGCCAAGGGGTCGCCCGGACAGGCCAAGGCGATGGCGCAGATGCACGCGGAGTTCGCCAAGATCGGCGGCGTGCCCTACGAATCCAACTGGGACATCAAGCCGCAGGCCGAAGGCATGATGGGCAGCCTGATGTCGAAGATGGGTGGCCTCTCCATGAACTCCATCACCGATTCGGTCGAGACCGGCTCCGTGGCCGACGATCTCTTTCAGGTGCCGGCGGACTACAAGTTGATCGAGAAGCAGTAGGCTATGACCTGCGCCAGCTCGTCGCGGCGCAGGGAGACGTCATGCACACGATCATGGTCATTGGTGGCGGTCTCCTGTTGCTCGCGCTCTTCGTCATGGTCGGGCGGCAATTCGGCGGCGGTAGTGCGGCTGCCGCGGCGACGGCAGCGCTCTGGTTCATCCCGGTCTGGCTTGTCGCTGCGGCGATTAATCTTTCAATCGGCGTCCGCCACGGGTACACCGTCGTCGAGGAGCTGCCGATCGGCCTCGTCGTCTTTGGCGTGCCGGCGGCGATCGCGGCGGCAATCTGGTGGCGGTTTTCGCGAGGCGCTTGAGGGGGATGCAATGAAAACTCGGCCATGAGCCAGCTACGCTGCCGTTGTGGTGCGGTCCAAGGCAATGTCGATTCTCGACACTCGTATGCCCGCGCCGTCTGCTATTGCACGGACTGCCAGGCATTCGCCCGGTACCTTGGTTCTCCGGACGCAATCCTGGACAAACAAGGCGGTACAGAGATCGTCGCCGTCCTGCCGGCTGCGGTTCACCTTACGGCAGGCCTGGGCAGGCTCGCTTGCATGTCGCTGAGCCCTAAAGGCTTGCTGAGATGGTATGCGACATGCTGCCGCACTCCGATCGGAAATACACCACAAGAGCGGAAGACACCGTACGTGGGATTGATCCGGGCGTGCTTGCCGAATCTTGATGAATCTTTTGGGCCGCTGAAGATCGCGCTCAAGACCGGCTCCGCAACCGGCAAGGTCCGGGCGACGCCTGTTGCAGCATTTCTTGGGATCATGAAAATCATGAGGAAGGTCATCGGTGCGCGACTTCGCGGTAAAGACAAAGTGAATCCGTTTTTCACGCCTGACTCCGGCGCACCGATCAGGGCGCCGCAAGTCCTCACTCTAGCGGAGCGAAAGTCACTCGCCAGCGCCGCCTGACGAGAGAGCTGCATGCAGGCACTCATATTCGACCTCGACGGCACGCTCATCGACACGGTTTACGCTCACGTGTTCGCCTGGCAGCGGGCGTTTGCAGAAGTCGGCCTCGCCATCGACGGGTGGCGCATCCATCGGCGCATCGGCATGAGCGGCGGTCTCGCCGCGCGCGCCGCCGCCCGCGAGCTTGGGCGGGAAATTACCGCGGCCGAGGAAGAAGCGCTCCTGAAGCGCCACGGCGAGCTATTTCGCGAATTCCTGCCTGAGCGCCGCCCGCTCCCCGGCGCCATCGACCTCCTGCGCTCGCTGCGGGCCCAGAAAATCCCGTTCGGAATCGCGACCTCCGGCAGCCGTCCGGAAATCGATCTGTCACTCGAAGCGCTCGGCATCGGCCCGGAGACCGTCGTGATCGAGCGCCGCGACGTCAAGCGCGCAAAGCCCGAGCCGGATTTGTTCCTCGCGTGCCAGCAGAAACTCGGCGTGCCCGTCGACGAATGCTACGTCGTCGGCGATGCCGTCTGGGATTTGCTGGCGGCCCGCCGCGCCGGCATGCTGAGTGTGGGATTGTTGAGCGGCGGCTACGGTGAAGACGAATTGCTCGCTGCCGGCGCGTACCGCGTATATCGCGACGCGTCGGTCCTGCACAAGTCACTCGATGAGCTGGGTGTCCTTCCCTGAGCGCGCCGGCTCGCGCACGACCTACCAGGGATAAGAGCCTCCGTCGTAATTCAGGAACTTGCCGGAGTCTTCCGGCTTGAGCCTCGCGATGACCGTTCGCATCGCCTTGATGCTCTCCGCCGGCGAGATCTTCCCGCCCGGCCCGCCCATATCGGTACGCACCCAGCCTGGATTCATGACGACGCAGGTGATGCCGCGCGGCGCGAGGTCGATCGCGAGGCTCTTCATGATCATGTTCACCGCCGCCTTCGAGCTGCGATACGCATAGGAATCGCCGGAAGTATTGTCCGCGATCGATCCCATGCCGCTCGTGATCGTGACGATCGTCTTGAGCCTGCTGCCCGCGACGTTCTCGAGGAAAGCCTCGACGACACGCATCGGTCCCAGCGAATTGGCGTCGAGCACCTTCATCCAGGCGGCATAGTCGACGCGGCCGAGCTCTGCATTGCGCGGCCCCATGACGCCGGCATTGTTGATTAGGAGATCGATGGACTGGCCGGCCAGTTCCCTGGCAGACGCGCGAACACTCGCCGTATCGGTGACGTCCATCGGGAGCACGCGGATCCGCGCGTTACTCTCCGCCGCAAGTAGCGCCAGCTCCTTCGCGCCGTCCGGCGACCGGCAAGCCGCAAATACCTGCCAGCCGTCGACGGCGTACTGACGCGTAAACTCAAGGCCAAGGCCGCGATTCGCGCCGGTCACGAGGACGGTGCGGGTATCCATGCCCTCAAGCCTCGCCTATTTCGACGGCTTGTGGAATCCTTTCGACAGGGGGCAGCGCATGGGTTACGAAGTTGACGCAGCCGGTGCTGCAAAGCCACGGGGTTCGCAACGCCATGTCGACCTGGCGTTACGCGCCTTGCTGGTCTGCGCAGCCTATTACGCCGGCTCCTGGTTCGGCTACGCGCTCATCTTTCCATCGTCGTATATCTCGATCATCTGGCCGCCGAACACCGTCCTGCTGGTGGCCCTGCTCCTGTCTGCACGATCGCAGTGGCCATGGCTGTTGCTGATCGCATTTCCGGTTCATCTCCTGGCGCAAGCGCAGTTTGGCGTGTCGCCGTCGACGGCCACTCTTTACTACGTCTTCGACTGCGGCCTCGTCCTGTTGACTGCGGCGGCACTGCGCCGGGTCGGACTCGGCAGCCTCGCCCTGGGCGAACTGCGTCAGGCGCTGATTTTTATTGCCGTAACGACCGTCGCGGTCGCGGTGGGCACCCTGATCTGGTCGCCGTTGATCGTTTCAGTATGGATCGGTGGCGATGCCTGGGAACCGTGGAACCTCGTTTTCCTGTCAAATCTCCTGCCGTTTCTGGCCGCGACCCCCGGCCTGTGGATCGGCCTCAGTCGCGGCCGCGACATCGTCAGGAACGCTTCCCCGGCGCAGTACACGGAATTCGCACTTTTGACGCTCGGCCTGCTGGTTTGCGCAGTCGGGGTGTTTGGGCTTGCCCCGCAAGCACACAAGAACCTGCCCGCGCTGTTCTATTTGCCGCTGCCATTCCTGTTGTGGGCCGCAGTGCGCTTTGGTCCCGGTGGGCTGTCCTTCGCCTTCCTGATCTTCGCCATCATGACGATGTTCAGCTCGATCGCCGGCTATGGGCCCTTCGTCACTCAGTCCACCGGTGAAAGCGTTCTCGGGTTGCAGATCTTCCTGCTGGTGCTGTTTGTCCCCCTGCTCGTGCTGGCGTCCGAGGTCACGGAAAGGCGAGGCAAGGAGGAAGCCCTTAGGGAAAGCGAGACGCGCTACCGGGCCGTGGTCGAAGACCAAACAGAACTGATTTGCCGGTTTCGCGCCGACGGAACACTCACTTTCGTGAATGGCGCCTATTGCCGCTATTTCCAAATCCCGGCAGAGGAGCTGCTCCGCCAGACCTTTTGGTCCTTGATACCGCCGGAAAGCCACGAAGCGTCGCGCGCATTTCTCGCGACCATCACTCCCGACAATCCAGTGGCGACCATCGAACACGAGGTTCTTGCTCCGGACGGCGAAATCCGTTGGCAGCACTGGCGCGACCGTGGGCTCTTCGACGTGCACGGTTGCATCGTCGAGTACCAGGCGGTCGGCTACGACATTACCGAGCGCAAGCACGCCGAGGATGCCATGGCAGGCCTCGCTCACGCAGACCGGCTGGCGCTGGTCGGTGAATTGACGGGCTCAATCGCTCACGAGCTCGGCCAGCCGCTCAGCGCGATCCTCATCAATGCCGAGGCGGCAGAAGTGCTGCTGGAGTCGGAATCCCCTCCGTTGGACGAAGTGCGGGCGATCCTTGCCGACATCCGCCGGGACGACCTGCGCGCGTGCGATGTCATTCATCACGTCCGGGCACTGCTGCGCAAGCGCGAGCTGGAGATGCTTTCGCTCGATCTCAACGAGATTGCCGCCGAGGTCGCGCGAATGGTCCTGCCCGACGCCCGCCGCCGCAACGTCGTCCTGCAAACCGAACTGGCCCCTGGACTTCCCGTGGTTCGCGGCGACCGGGTCTATCTCCAGCAAGTCCTGCTCAACCTCCTTTTGAATGGAATGGACGCCATGTCGGAAACGCCACAAGCAGAAAGGCGCATCGTCGTGCGCACCGAATTGTCCGAGGGGAACTCAGTCAGCGTCTCGGTCAGCGACGCGGGGCACGGCATTCGATCGGACAAGTTGTCGGACGTGTTCAAGTCCTTCTACACCACGAAGAAACACGGCATGGGGCTGGGACTCGCGGTCGCCCGCTCCATCATTGAAATTCACGAGGGACGAATCTGGGCGAACAATAATCCAGGCGGAGGGGCGACTTTCAAGTTCACCTTGCCGACGGCGACGTTGGCCTCCTGAGGCGATTCTGGACTTGGCCGCAGGGGCGTTACACTAACGCTTGATGAACTCCGGAACTCTCGCTCGCTTCGCCTGCTTGGTCACGTGGCTCGGTGCCCTCGTGACCACCGCGCTTGCGCAGGAACTCCAGCCCTACCCGGCGCCGCAGATCACCGTCGAGCAATGGGCGAAGTACGCCGAAGAGGTGCGCCAGCTTCACGAAGCGTCGGCGCAGATCTACAAGGACAAGCAACTCGTCGTTTTCTCGGACCCGCGAACGCGCACCTTTTGGGTCTTCACGCTGAAAGATCATCCCGCGCACCCAGCCTGGATCACGCGACAGATGTTCGAGGATGGTGGCCAGGTGCGGGTGCGGCAGATCGGGTACTTTGCCGGCTCGGAGCCGGAGTTCGCCAAGCTCTTCCGCGAGTACCAGGATCGCAATGAGCAGCTGCGCGAAGACGTCGAAAAGCGCAACCGGTAGCTGCTCACGCAATCTCGCTGATGAGTGATTTACTTTCGTTGAGCTGTCCGTACTGCGGCGAGGCCGTGGACCTCGCCATCGACGACGGCGGCGGCAGCCAGCAGTCCTACATCGAGGACTGCCCCGTGTGCTGCCGCCCCTGGCAGGTTGAAGTCGCGTACGATGCGGAAGACGGCTGGATTGCGACGCTGCGGACGTCGGACGAGTAACACGCCTCGTCCGCCGACCGCCTCGCACGTCTCCGCTTGCCCTGATTGAGGGCGCTGCGCTTAGTCCGGCAACTCACAGTCTGCAGCAACGATCGGGCGCGTACAGAAAGCACCCCCTTCCGTGATCGTCTGGTTGCCCCCCTTCTCGGTGGCCAGGACCTCGAACTCATAGATCCTGTTCGGCTCGAGGTACTGCTTCGGCACCAGCATGCTCGTCTCTGCCTTCGAGACGTCGACATCAAACGCGGTCTTCGTTTTCCCCGGCGCCAACGCCGGATTGGTAACGTCGACGACGACCACGTGATAGCCGACGATTTCGATCGGTCCAAGACCAGGGAGAATCGGGCCGGTCACTTTGTTCCACCGGATGAGGAGCGGCGCGTCGTGGGGGACCACGTCGCCGTCTTCCGGCGCGGTGATTTCCGGGCCGGCGGGAATCCTGTGCGTGAGCTTCGCAGTGCCTTCAAATTCGACTCCACCGCTGACGCCGTCGAATTCGTACGTCCCGGCGGGCCACCTTGCAAAGAGTAATGCCATCGAGATGGCATCGTCGGCAGGCTCGCAGCCGAGTTTAGTTTCCAGGTCAGTGATCGGCGGCTCTACGCGTTCCTGAAAGCTTTCTGTCAGGTCGTGGGTGTCCTCCGAGCCAAATATCGACCCGAAACGGAAGACTACCTGTTCGTTGGGATCCTCGACCTCGCCCTCCGTAACACCGTCCGTATCGAAGCTCATCTGAATGCCCATGTCGCAAGCCGACGCGTTCGTCTCGAAGTGAATGTTCGTCTGCTTGAACGGCTCGGGTGGGGCGGCGCTGGCGGGGGTTATTGCCGTCGCCGCCATTGCTATGCCGGCCGCTACAGTTTTACAGAATATTCCAACATGTTCTTTCATGGCCTTTGCTCCAGTCTGGCGTGGATTCCCAATCACAATGTCTTGCTGTGTATTGGACGCCGTGCCGAATGGAATCCTTCGGGCTGGTTCGAGAGCCTCGCGGGCGCCCATGGAGAATTCCTTCCAGAGTCCCGGATCCACCGTTTAATATGCGCTTGAGGGGGAATCGTGAAGCAGGAAACGCAGTGGAAGATCGCGGCATGGGCGTTTGCGCTCGCGCTCATGACGTTCGCGGTGGGCGTGGTGATGGCGGCGCGGCACTTCCCCGACGCGCCGTACGACTGGATGTACAGGGTCGTCTCCGAGCTCGCCTCACGCAAGCACAACCCGCAGGGCGGACGCTGGTTCTCGATCGCGCTCGGGCTTTCCATGCTCGCGCTTTGGCCGGTGGTTTCGTACCTGCGGGATACGACCGGCGACCGGCGCTGGCCCATTCTTGCCTTGCGCGCCGGCATCCTGTTCGGCGTGGCGGTCGGCGTCGAGCGGCTGACGTTTGTGCGCTTATCCTCGCTGGTGCACAACGGCCACGAGGCGCTCGCGGTCGGCGCTTTCGCCGGGCTCTATACTGGCCTGCTCGGCCTCTACGGGCAGCGCCTCCGGCGCGGCTGGACCGGCGCGCTGGTCGTGGCCGCGCCGCTGGCCGCGATCTTCATCACGCAGATCGCAATATACTTCGACCAGCGCGACCTCGGCTGGGTCGACCACCGCTGGCGTGAGATGGGCGTTTCGCCGTGGCTGAGCTTCGCATTCTGGCAGTGGCTCGCCGTTGCGTTCCTGTGGGTCGGTCTCGGGCACCTGCTGTGGTCGAGTCGGTACGCAGAAGTTTCGATGGGCGCTCATCAGCGCGCGTCGACTTCGTCATCGTAGGCTTCATCGACTCGACCCCGATTCCCCGATCTTGCTCCCCAAAACCGAATACGCCCGCAGCGGTGACCTCCACATCGCCTACCAGGTCGTGGGCCAGGGCCCGCTCGACCTGGTTTACGTTCCGGGCTGGGTCTCGCACGTCGAACTCGCCTGGGAAGAGCCCACACTCGCGCGCTTCCTGAACCGGCTCGCGTCCTTTTCGCGCCTCATCGTCTTTGACAAGCGGGGCACGGGGCTCTCCGATCGCGTTCCGTACGACAAACTCCCGTCGCTCGAGGCGCGGATGGACGACCTGCGCGCGGTGATGGACGCCGCGGGATCGGAGCGCGCCGCGATTTTCGGATTCTCCGAGGGCGGCAACCTCAGCACGCTCTTTGCAGCGACCTACCCGCAGCGCACGACCGCGCTCGTCATGTTCGGCACGTTCGCCAAGCGCATTTGGAGTGCCGACTATCCGTGGGCGCCGGCCGTCGAGGAGCGCCAGAAGCTCTACGAAGACGTCGCGCGCCAGTGGGGAGAGGGCATGAACCTGGACCGCTACGTCCCGAGCAAGCTGGACGATGAGGCCTTCACGCGCCGCCTGTCTGCGTATTTCCGCAGCGCCGCCAGCCCCGGCGCGGCCGAGGCGCTCTTACGTATGAACTCCGCGATCGACATCCGGAATGTCCTGCCCGCGATCCACGTTCCGACCCTCGTCATGCATCGCACCGGGGACCGGAGCGTGACCGTCGAGGAAGGCCGCTGGATGGCGGAGCAAATTCCCGAAGCCCGCTTCGTCGAGCTACCCGGCGAAGATCACATGCCGTGGGTGGGCGACCAGGACTCGATCCTGGACGAGATGCAGGAATTCCTGACCGGCGCCCGGCCCGAGCGCGAGCCCGACCGTGTCCTCGCCACCGTGCTCGTGACGGACATCGTCGGTTCAACCCAACATGCCGCCCGGCTCGGCGACCGTGCATGGAGCGATCTCCTCACGCGTCATCACACGATCGTACGCAAGGAGCTCGAGCGGTCTCGCGGACGCGAGGTCGATACGGCGGGTGACGGGTTCCTCGCCACATTCGACGGACCGGCCCGCGCCGTCGGCTGCGCATGCCGTATTCGCGAAGCCGTGCTTCCACTTGGAATCGATATTCGGGCCGGCCTGCATACTGGCGAAATCGAGGTCGCCGGCGGCAAGGTGCGCGGAATTGCCGTGCACACGGGTGCGCGCATCGCTTCGGCCGCGCAGCCGGGAGAAGTCCTGGTCTCGAGCACCGTCAAGGATCTCGTATCAGGGTCGGGCCTGCAGTTCGCGGACCGCGGCACGCATGAACTCAAGGACATATCCCGACCGTGGCAACTATTCGCCGCCACGACCGGCGCAGGACCGTAATGAGCGAGCAGATCAGCGTAACATTCCAGCCATTCGCAATTTGAAACGCTCACGGGAGGCAACATGCCAGGAACGAAGTGTTCGGCAAGTTTTGTCACCCTGGCAACGGTCATCGTTGCCGGTCTGGCAAGCGTGGTTGTTCCGGCAAGCGCAGCACCAAAAGACGATGCCTGTGCCTTGCTCACCAAGCAGGACGCGGTCGCGGCCCTCGGCGAAGACGTCACCGGGCCTGAGTCGACATCCGGTCTACCGATGGGGCCCGGCATGACCGCTGCGAGCTGCGAATACGTCGGGTCCGGCTATCACAGGATCCAGCTGACCCTGATACGCCTGAGTCCGGATGCGGCGGCCATGTATCGGGCCATGTGTGCGCAGAAAGGAAAGGAAGGACTTACGGGCCTGGGTGACATGTCCTGCTGGTACGACAATGATCACGATGAGCTGAAGGGCACGACGTTCTTTTCCATCGAACTCGGCGGCATCAAGAATCCGACTGAGCCGATCAAGGCGGCCGCAAAGAGCGTGTTTGCAAGGCTGAAGTAAATTCAAGTGCGCCCGCAGCCTCCGCGACCATGCCTCGCCTGACCCGGACCGAAGCTTCGCTGCCGGCCACGTGGTATTTCGACGACGCGCACTACACGCACGAACTGGAAGCGGTCTGGTACCGGGAATGGGTTTGCGTCGGCCGCCTCGAGGAGATTGCGAACCCGGGTGATTTCTTCATCGCCCGGATCGGGACGCAGAGCCTGATCGTCACGCGCGACCGCGATGGTGCGCCGCGTGCTTTTCACAACACCTGCCGACATCGCGGCTCGATCCTCTGTGCCGGAGAAAGAGGCCACTTTGCCGGCGGCCGCATCGTGTGCCCGTACCACAGCTGGACGTACTCACTCACGGGCGAGCTGGTTGCGACGCCGGTCCGGCTAGAGTGCGAAGATTTCCACGTCGAGAACTATCCGCTGTATGCCGCGCACATCGGCACATGGGGCGGTTACCTGTTCGTGAACCTGGCTGAGGCGCCAGCGCAGACGCTGCAGGAATTCCTCGGTCACGAGGCCGGCAATGTCGAATCCTGGCCGCTGGCCGAGATGGTGACCGTGCAGCGGGACCGGACGACGCTCGCCTGCAACTGGAAAATCTTCTGGGAGAACTACTCGGAGTGCTATCACTGTCCGCGCATACACCCGGAGCTTTGCCGAATCGTGCCCCTGTACAAGCGAGGAACGTTTACGCAGGCCGATTTCGATGGCAGCAAAGCAGCGGCGACAGGAGGCGACGGACAACCGCGCCTCGCGGCGGGCTACCGCACCTGGACCATGGACGGCCAATCCCGGCTGCCGGAGATCGCGGGTGCCGCGGATGCGCTGGACGGCGCGGGCATGGCGTTTGCGTCGTTCACGGGCAGCATGTTCATCGTGGCGCACGTGGACTACGTGCGAAGCGTGCACGTCCTGCCGCGAGGTCCCGAGGAAATTGAAATCAACGTCACCTGGCTATTGCCCCGCGGCGCCGCGGAGACCTGCGCCGATGGGATCCACCCGATCCTCGAACTGGGCCGGTTGATCGTCCAGCAGGACGGGCAGGTGTGCGAAATCAATCAACGGGGCCAGAAGTCCAGGCGCCACGAGGCCGGGGTCCTGGTTCCGCAGGAATGGGCACTGCACGAATTTCACCAATGGCTGCGCGACCGGCTCGCAACCTGAATCCACCGACAAGGCGCTTATTTCCGAGCCGGTCGCCTCGATCGGCGGCGCAAGACTTTCCGCGCGATCAGCGCCACGGTTCCGCCGGCGCCCGTCGCAGCGCCCACGATCAGCGCTGCCGACATCAGGCACGCGGGGCACATCGGTCAGCCTCTCGCGCCGACGGCATCAGCATCGTATTCGCTGTGCCGGCGCCACCACACATAGGGTGCACCCTGAGGCGTTCCGGCCGGAACGTCCTGCCAGGTTTCCTGGCGACCCAGGGGCGTCACGTCGTAGAACGACCACGCCGTGCCGAATGCCTCGAGGCCCCGTCGCGCAACGAAATGCGTGCGATACACGCCCGCTCCGTCGCGATAGAAGACATTCAGGCCGAAGCTGTTGCCGCTCTCGTCCGAGACGTCCAGGTCGCAGTTGAAATCCGCGGTCGTCGAATACCACGGCCACCGCTTCCAGCCCCACCGCTCACGCAGGCGCTGGATGTCCGCCAAAGGCACGGCCGACACCATCGCAAAGGTGATGTCGCGCGCGTGGATGTGGTCGAGATGGCTGATCTGGTCCGCCACGAACGAGCAGCCGACACAACCCTTCTCCGGCCAGCCGTCCACCTTTGGCCCGAACATGTAGTGATAAAGGATGAGTTGTGTACGGCCCTCGAAAAGGTCGAGCAGGCTGACTCGCCCCTGGGGCCCTTCGAAGGCGTAGCGCTTCTCGATTTTCATCCACGGCATGCGCCGCCGCGCGGCTGCGAGCGCGTCGCCAGCGCGCATGTGCTTCTTTTCCCTGGCGGTCATGGCGGCCCGGGCGCGCCGCCACTCAGTGCCTGAAACGACGCGGCGCGCGACATCGCCGATGCGGGTGGTTCCCGCCCTCCTGGGTTTTCCCTTGCGGCTCTTGGCCTTACGCATGACTTTCTCCTTCCGTCCACGTCTATTCATTAGTAGTCGAACAGCTTCTGCACCATTCGACAATCGCCCAGGGTGAACCTTTTGCCCCGATGCCGGGACTTACCGTAGGTAGGGGCTCACTTACGCAAACGGGATCGCCCATGAAACTCAGGTCCGGTCCGCGGTATGACCCGCAGGCGCCCGTTTGCGATCCGGAAGCCGCGCTGGTCGCGCGGGTCGCCGCGCGGGAGCAGACCGCCTTTGCCGAACTGTACGGCATTTACCGCCGACGGCTGGCGCGCTTCCTGAGCCGGTTCCTGGCCTCGCCCGACACCATCGATGAGGTCATCAATGATGTCATGTTCGTCGTCTGGCAGAACGCGCCCGGCTTCGAGCTGCGCTCGAAAGTGTCGACCTGGATATTCGGCATCGCCTGGCGCAAGGCGCTCAAGGCACTCGAGCGTCAGCAGCGCAACGTTGCACCGCAGGAATCGACGGAAGAGATCGGGAGGCCCGACGAGGCTGCCAGCGCACTGGAAACACGGGAATGGCTGAGTCGCGCCCTGGATCGCCTCGTGCCAAACCAGCGCCTGGTCGTCGAATTGACGTTCTTTGCGGGTTGCTCGTACCAGGAGATTGCCGAAATCGCCGACTGCCCGGTCAACACCGTGAAGACCCGCATGTTTCACGCGCGACACCGGTTGCGCGACATCCTGGTGTCGCTCGACTCTGTTGCACTGGAGAAGGAGCCATGACGAGTAATGAATTGCGCGGCGACGAGCGAAAGGCGCTGGAGCTGCTGCCCTGGTTTGTGAACGGCACCCTCGAAGGCGAAGAGCGCGAGCTCGTCAGCCGGCAGGTGCTGACGAGCCTCACCTGCCGAAAAGAGCTCGAGCGCTTGCGGCGCCTGCATCAGCTGATCCGGCGCGATGACGCCGAAGCGGCCGCGACCGGTCGTGCCTACGAGCGCCTGATGGCGCGAATCGATGCCAGCGAAGCGTCGCCACGGTCACGCGTCCGACATGCTGGACGGCAATTGCCCTGGACTCCATTCGCACTCGCCGCCTCACTGGCAGCGGCCGTCTCAGTGCCGCTGTGGTGGGTGGCGATCGTTCCTTCCACGTCGCCTCGCACCTACGAGACGTTGACCCGCGCGCAGCCTGCTGATCCGGGGGCTGCAGGCTTGCGCGTCGTCTTCGCACCGGGCGTCACTGAATCCGAACGGCTGCAACTGCTGGCGAGTCTTGGCTTGACGATCGCCGAGCCACCGATGGATGACGGCGTCGTCACACTGCTGTTTACCGACGGAACGGACCGGGCCGCGATCGTTGCCGCACTGAGGAAAGATCCGCGTATCAGCCTCGTGACCTCTCCGCCTGTGTCCGACGGTCCATGATTCTGCACGCCTTTGCCGCGGTCCTGATCGCTGCGCTGCTCGCCGGTTGTGCGAGCACTGCACCGATTGTGGGCGGCGTGAGCGAGAGACGCATCCTCGTGATGATCGCCGATCCGGACATCGATCGATTCGACTTGCGTGGCGCACGCAGCGGGGTGTATCGCCAGGCCCGGACTTATTCCGGAACTCCGGAACGCGTCGCGCGCGTACTCAGGGAGGTCGCGGCCGATTTTCGCCTGAAGCCAGTGGAAGGCTGGCCGATGCAAAGTCTCGGCATCCATTGCGCCGTGTTCGAGATCGAGCCGGACGCGTCGCTCGCCGCCGTGATTGCAAGCCTGGACGAGGACGAACGGGTCGAATCGGTGCAGCGGATGCAGCAATTCGAGGTGCAGGAGTCCGGCGACCACGGCACGTGGGACGACCCCTACCTTTCGTTGCAGCGCTCGCTCGAGGACTCGGGGATCACGCGCGCACATCGCTGGTCGACGGGCCGGGGCGTCCGCATCGCGGTCATCGACACCGGCGTCGACGTGGAGCACCCGGATCTGCGGGGACAAACGATCGATGCCCGGAATTTCATCTCAGGCGGCGCCGGAGCGCCTGACCGGCACGGAACGGCCGTCGCGGGCGTCATCGCGTCAGTGGCGGGCAATCAACGCGGCATCGTCGGCGTTGCGCCGGGCGCCCGGCTGCTGGCCTTGCAGGCGTGCACGCAACGGAACGCCGACGGACGCGGCACCTGCACCAGTTTCAGCCTCGCGCGCGCGCTCGACCACGCGATCACTGCCGGCAGCGACGTGCTGAATCTCAGTCTCGGCGGCCCGCATGACGCGCTGCTCGAGCGATTGCTGGGCAAGGCGATCGAGCGGAACATCGTGGTGGTCGCTGCACGGGGCGACGACCGGGCGAATGTAATGTTTCCGGCTACCCTTCCAGGCGTGATCGCGGTCGGCGGCCCGGGGACGCCGGCCGAAGCCGGGCGGCTCAGCGCGCCCGGTCTCGAAGTTCTGACGCTGGTCCCGCCGGACGGCTACGACTTCCTGTCCGGCAGCTCGATCGCCGCAGCGCACGTTTCGGGAATCGTGGCCCTCCTGTTGGAGCGCGATCCCGCGTTGCACGCATCCGATATCGAGTCTTTGCTTGTGCGTACTTCGCGACCCGTCGGGCGCGGTGGAGCGGACAATCGAATGGTGGTCAGCGCCTGCGACGCGCTGGCCGAGCTATCGAGCGCGATCCGTTGCGGTGCGGACGATCGCCCCGAACGCGCCGCAAGCACAGCCGCGAGTCCGGCCCGCTAGAACCCCACTGAAACGCTGCCGACCAGGCGAGACCCGGTCAGCCGCGGACCGGCGAAGCCGGCCCGCTCGCTGTTCGTGTCGAAGTACCGGACATCGAATGTCAATCGACCCGCAGTCGCCGAAACGCCGAAATCCCAGTAGAAATAATCGCTCCAGTCGCTCCGTTGGAATTCGTAATGACCCAGGGAGCCCGACAATTGGAAGCGGTCTCCCAGCGACTGTCGCAACTCGAACTCAGCGGTCCAGCCGCTGGCGCCGCCGGCGCCCGCGTCGTCGGATACGGTCGCGCCGAGGCGGAGGACGTCGCGAAGGTGCAGATTCGCGGCAAGCTCGTCATACGAATAATCGAATCCGTGTGAGTCCGGGAAGTCGTAGTGCAGCGCGGCGACGTCCCAGGACCAGTCGCGTCCCGCAGCGCGGCTATAGCCCAGATACGCGTCGAGCTCGATCGGCCCAGGATTCGAGCCAAACGAGCTCTCCGGAAAGTCCGTGTGCGCCGTGAAGATTCCGGCGAACACGCCGCTCGGATGCAGGTAATCGACGCCCGCCTGGACCGTCGGGTCCTCGGTCGACTGCGACGCGCCGCGAAACACGTAGTCGCTGACGAGCGTCAGGTAGCCGTGCAGCTCGTGCGCGTGAACCGGTGCGCCGGCCAGAAGCCAGACGACGCCGCAGCCACAGGCGATGCAATGACGGGAATTCACGCAGGTACCGGGGGCGCGAAACACGCGCGCCCTGGCATTCTAGCGCGGTGGCGTGCCCGGCGGATTCGCTAGAAGAAGCCGTGCAGCTCGATGAAGCCGAAACGCCGGTTTTGCGCGTCGTTCCCGGTAACGCCGTCGTAGACGCGGACTCCACCTCTCAGCTGCAGGAACTGGAAAGGAGAGTATTCGTAAACGAGGGAGTAGCGATCCTGCTCGTCGTCGTCGACATCCGTATCCGGCTCGAGCTTCTCGACCGTCAGCTTCAGATTGTGGCCGCGCCGCGGCGTCCAGTTGCCCTCGATCAGTCCGACCCAGCCGCGCAAGTCTCCGCCGGGCAGGCCCCGATTCTCGACGTAATCCACCTCCACGAGCCACGCGATGGGGCCGGTGCGCAAGCCAGCGTGCAGCGCCGCGAGATGCCGCTCGGTCTCGCCGGCGTCATTGAAGTTGTAGCTTGCGCCCGCACGCCAGACCGATTGGACGTGCTCGCCGCGCAGGCTCCACTGCTTGCCGGAATTATTCTCGGCGCCGCCGGCCGTGCCGTTGGAGACCGCGAGCTGCGCGCTCCAAGGACCGGTTTCAAGACCGAGCTCGACTCCGTTGTCTGGCGTGTCGAAGCTGATACCTGAAACCTGGCGGACGAGCGCCGTATCGTCTTCGAGTCGCAGCCCGAACGGCAGGACCATCTGTCCTGCCTTGACGTAATAGCGGTTCGACTCGTCAAGCCATATTCGCGCGTACGCCTCGAGGTTTTGGCTGCCGCCGGGCGCGAGTTTCTGGTCGAGATATACCGAGAGCCGTTCGGGAATGACCCGGACATCGAGATAGGCCCGCAGCTCGTCAACCGCGAAGGCGAGATCTTCGTCTTCCGCATCCGGGAAGTCCGTGAAAGTCGCGCTGCCGCGGAAATCGCCGCCGAACGAGATGAAACGGTTCAACTCGCCGAGCCATTGCGTCTCGCCGGTGTCGATGCGCCGGGCCGCCAACTCGTTTTGTGCAAAGGCGTTGCCGGCGGAATTGCGCAGGCCCCCGCCCGTCGGATTGACGTGGCAGCCCGAGCACTTGAATCCCTGACGCACCGCGAGGTACGGCTCCGCGGCGACCGGCAGGCTCAACGACAGCAGGCAAAAGGCCCCTGCCGCCGCGGCCAGGCGCAGGCAAGTCCTGCCCCGGCGCGTCAACGCTGAGGCCCGGCCGAAAATTCGGCCACGAAATCCTCTCCCGTCCTGCCGTCGGCATCGCCGTCGATCACGACGGCATCGAGATCCGCGACGGCCAGCGGGGCCGACCCGGAAACCTTCAGCCGGTACCGGTCCGACGCGAGCGGCCGCAAGGGGATCAGGCGGAAGACCGACGGGTCGTGCTGCGTCATGACGATCCGGTGCGCGATCGCCACTTCGTTGCCTTCGCCGAAGCTGCCGTCTCCGCCGCTCGCCTGGAGAGTGACGGTGCCCGCTCCAAGCAGATTCACGTCGAGTGGCTGGTCCGCCGCCACGAGCAGTTCGGCCACCGGCGGGGCGTCTTCGGGGCGAATGTCCGCCTCCGGCCAGGGCGCGAGCAGCTGAAGCTGGGCCGCGGCCATGCTGGACCGGGCCGCCGCGCTCGCGGTAGCGCCGTCCGTGATCCACTGGCGGATGGCGTCGATCGTGTCCTGCGGAAGCCGCGAACCGTTGAGCGGCATGCGCCCGCCCACGGCCGCGGTGCCTTCAATCTTCTGGATCAGGTAGCTGTCATCGGGATTGCCGGGATCCACCCGCAACAGCGACGGAACCTCGACGCTCGGAACGTTGACGAGCATCGCGTGCGACATGCCTTCTTCGAACCGCAGGCCCTGCGGTGCGGCGGCCCCGGCATGGCAGTTCGTGCAGATCGGCGTGAACACGTTGTCCTGAATCGACGCGAGCGTCGCCTCGATGGGCGGGTCACCGCCGCCGCCTCCGCCGCCTCCGCCCCCGTATCCTCCACCGCCACCACAGGCGGCCAGCAATAGACTGGTAATCAGCGACAGATTGCGGGGCGGAGTCATGACGCACCTCGATTTTTTCGATCGGTTCGTCAGTGAGTTCCGTCAACCGCCGCAAAGGTTCTGAGAGGCCTTGCCGCGTGCGAGAATTAGGCCATAAGCAGGGACGCACTGGCACGGCACGTACGCTGGATGAGATGGCTTGAAAGGAGCACACGCTCATGAGTGCGTCCTCGGCATGGGCGGTAACGAGATGCCGTATACAACGAGCGCTGCTGGGAGTCTTGCTCGGCGGCACGGCTGCCTGCGCGCCGGCTGCGGAGGGACCTGCTTTCACTGTCACCGAGCGCATCCGCGTGGGCGAGTCTCCGGGAGCGGTCGCGCTTGCCGACCTGAACGCGGACGGGCGACTCGATCTCATCGTCGCCAGCGAGAGGAACCACGACGTCACGATACTGCTCGGCGACGGCACCGGACGATTCATCGAAGCGTCGGGTTCGCCGTTTGCCGCGGGAAACATGCCGAACGACATCGCCGTGGGCCGCTTCAACGCCGACACGGCGCCCGACATCGCGATCGCCAATCACGAGACCGATCACCTTACCGTGCTGCTGGGTGATGGCAGCGGGCGCTTCCAGCCCGCTCCGGGCTCGCCGATACGCGTGCGGGTCAAGCCCCACCCGCACGGGATCGCCACCGCCGATTTCGATGGCGACGGGCACCTCGACCTCGTTACCGACGGATTCGAAACCGATGAAGTCCAGGTGCTGCGCGGCGACGGCAACGGGGGATTCTCGGCGCACGCGATACTGCGCGTCGGCCGACACCCCTATCAGCGAGTGCGTGCCTGGGACGCCAATCGTGACGGCAGTGCCGACATCGTCACCGCGAACCTGCGCGGTGCCAGCGTGACGATTCTCGCCGGCGACGGACGCGGTGGGTTCCGGGAAGCGCCCGGCTCTCCATTTCCGGCTAATCCGTTCCCAACCGCCGTGGCGATCGGGGATTTCGACGGGGATCGACGACTGGACCTGGCGGTCGCGAACTCACCCAGCAATTCCGCCGGTCAGGGCACGGACGGGCTCACGGTCCTGATGGCGGGCGACAGCGGTGGCTATCGCATGACCGGATCGACGCCACTGGCTACAGGGGTTGCGCCCACACAACTGGCGGTCGGCGATCTCGATGGCGACGGTCACGACGACATCGCGGTTTCGAACATGAACAGCGGAACGGCAATCATTGCGCGACTCGCCGCGGACCGGCGGCTCGTTGTCGTCGCAACCATTCCGGTCGGAGATCTGCCGAAGGGCATCGCCGTGGGCGATCTCGACCTTGACGGAAAGCAGGATTTCGTGGTCGCAAACAACGACGACGCCGAAGTCGCCGTCGTGCTGGCGCGCTGATCCCCGTCAGGGCCAGTATCGGCGCGTGAGAGAATGCGGGTATGAGCGGTCTGAGAGGCACACTCATGAACACCTGGCTCGTCCCCCTGATCGCGTTGCTCCCGCTCGCGAGTCTTTCACCACCTTTGGCGGCGACCGAAGCGCAGAAACCACCTGTCGCGACCCGCAAAGTCGTCCTCGACAAGACCGACACGGGTTACCGATGGAAGCTCGTCGAGGCCGCCGTGCCTACGCTCGGCGAGCGCCAGGTGCTCGTACGCGTCCGCGCGATCTCCCTGAATCGCGGCGATATCGAGATGCTCGAGCCCAGCGGCGGGCGCGACCTGAGCGGACAGGTCGTAGCCTCGGACGCGGCTGGCGACGTTATCGCGGTCGGTGGCCGGGTGGTGGGATTCAAGCCAGGGATGCGCGTCACCAGCCTCTACTTCAGGAACTGGACGGCCGGGCCGCCGAACGATGAGGCGATGCGCGATGCGCACGGCGCGTCGGTCGACGGTGTGCTGGCCGAGTACCTCGTGATCGACGATACGGCGGTGGTTCCGGCCCCAATGGGCCTCAGTTACGAGGAGGCAGCGGCGCTTCCAACGGCCGGGCTCACTGCGTGGAGCGCCGTCACGGCGAACGGCGCGCCCGGGCCCGACGATTTCGTGCTCGTACAGGGCACCGGCGGCGTCTCAACCTTCGCGCTTCAATTTGCCGCTGCGGCCGGCGCAAAAGTCATCGTCACCAGCAGTTCGGATGAAAAGCTCGAGCGCGCCAGGGTGCTAGGCGCGCACGCCGGCATCAATTACCGGACGACGCCGGAGTGGCCGAAGCGTGTTCTCGAGCTGACGCATGGCCGCGGCGCGGACGTCATCGTGGACGTCGGCGGAAAGAACACGCTGCCATTGTCGGCACAGAGCCTCGCGTACAACGGCACCCTTTCAATTGTCGGCGGACTTTCCGGATACGACGGCGAGATTCCGGCCGTGAACCTGCTGATGAAGAGCGCGCGAGCCCAGGGCATTTATGTCGGATCGCGGGCCGATTACATGCGCATGAGCGGTTTCATCAACAAGCATGAGTTACGCCCAGTGATTCATCGCGTGTTCCCGCTCGAGCAGTTCGACGAAGCACTGAAGCTCATGGAGTCCGGCAACTTCGTCGGCAAGATCGTCCTGAAACTCTGATGGTGCGGTTTCTCGACTAGCCCTTTGCCTCGTAGTTACGACGGTCGTGGCAGGACAAAAGTACCGGTTGCGTTTGGCACCATGTCGACTGTCCGCGCGACGGCGTCGATGTTGATGGGGCCGTAAACGTGCGGAAACACGGCGTTCCGCGTGAAATCCGGCAATCTGCCGGTCGAATGCGGCGGTTCCCAGCGTACGGAAGATTCGAGCTGGGAGGGGTCGATGACGAGCAGCACGAGGTCGGACCGCCCTCGAAAGAAGGCGTTCGCGACCAGCAGGACCTGCTCGGGCGTCGAGCAGTGAATGAACCCGTGGTCATCGAACTCCGGCGAGAGGAACTGGCCGCTCCCCTGCGCCGCCTCCCAGGCGGCACGCGTCGTGATGTGGCAAATCATGGCGCCATCTAGGCAATCTCTCGTACGGCACGCAACGCGGCTTCGACCTCGCGTTCGTCGTTGACGAGGCTCGGCGCGATCCGCGCTTTCGAGATCTTGTACGGCGAGGTCGATGCCACGACTTTGCGCGCGTGAAGCTTGTGCACCGTCTCGCTGGCGCGCTGCCCTTCCACCTCGAAAGCGATGAGGCCGGCGGACAAGGCCGGATCCTTCGGTGTCAGCAGCTTCACCTTTGGAATCTTCTCCAAGCCTTCCTTGCACTGCGTGTTGAGCGCGGCAATGCGGTCCGCGACGCGCTTGCGACCGATGCGCTGGTGGAATTCGAACGCCTCAGCCATTGCCCATTGATGCTCGAATGCCTTGAACCCGCCGGGCGAAACCCATGAGATGCTCTTCGGCGCATTCGGCTGCCGCTCGTTTTCCCACGCGGCGTACGGCTCGATGTCGTACATCGTCGGGATCGTCGGGCGGATCCGTCCCCAGTTCTTCTCCGGCACCCAGAGAATGCCCGTGCCCCGCGGCGCGAAGATCCACTTGTGCGTGCCGGCCGCAGCGAAGTCGACGCCGAGGTGCGCGAGCTGCTCTTCCTGGTTGCCGAAGCCGTGCACGGCATCCAGGACGACGAGAATCCGCTCGTTCTTCCCGCGACCGGCATTGACCTCGGTCACGGCCTTCGCCAGCGCGCGCACCGGAATCTTGACGCCGCTGCTCGAGTGCACCCAGGTGATGCCGACGACCCGCGTGTACGGACCGATCGCGCGCTTCAGGCGGTCGACCATTTCGTCGGCCGATGCGTTGGCCGAATCCTCGTAGAGCGGAACGCGCCGCCAACTGGCGCCGGACTTCTCGACCGCGAGGCGAATCGCCTCGTGATGCACGTAGTGGTCGTGCGTCGTGCAGAGCACTTCGTCACCCGGCTTGAGGGTCAGCCCCTGATAGACGAGGGCGAGCCCCTGCGTCGTGCTGTCCGTGAGCGCAACTTCCTCGGGCTTGCCGCCGATGTAGGCCGCGGCCGCGCGCTGCACGCGGACCGGGAACGGATCTTGTTGCCGCTCCTGCCCAAGGAACGCGTCGAAACCCATGCCGTGCTCGACCGTCAAAAAGGGTTGCGCGTCGAGCATGCCGCGAAAGCGCTCGATCGCGTCTCGCACCGGCTTTGGGTGCGAGACGATGTAGAACTGCGAAAAATGCATCCAGTCCGGCGCAAGATCGAACTGGGCGCGCACGGCGGCCCAGTCAGAGTTGTTGTCGATCGCAGGGACGGCGACGGGCTCGTTCGCCGCGGCGGTGCGGGATGCGGCGCTGGCAACGAGCGACAGGCCGACAGTTGCAACGAAGTCCCGGCGGTTCATCGACATGGCGCGATCTCCTGGGGAAAGGTCAACGACAGGTGGCGATACTACCTTGCTCCGCGGGCTCATCCCATGCTGGCAACAGTCGCGTGTAAGATCGTCCTGAAACGCCAATGAACAGGCTCATCCTCGGACTCGTGGTTTTTTTCGGCGTCCACTCGATTTCATTGCTGGCGCCGGGCTGGCGCAATCGCGTGGCCGAACGCCTGGGCAAACGAGCCTGGCAGGGCATTTACTCGATCGCCGCACTGCTGGGGTTTTACCTGCTCGTCACCGGCTATGGAGCCGTCCGGGCATCCGCCGCGGTGTTGTACGTATCGCCGGCATGGTGCCGCTACGTTGCAGCGCTCCTGATGCTGCCCGCATTTACACTAGCGCTCGCCTCGGTGCTGCCGGGGCGCATCAAGGCCCGCACGCAACATCCGCTGCTTCTGGCGACCATGCTTTGGGCCGCTGCGCATCTCCTGACGAACGGCAGCGTTGCCGACCTGCTTCTGTTCGGCACTTTTCTCGTGTGGTCCGTGGCCGTGCGCACATCGCTCGTTCATCGTCCGGCGCGCCCGGCGATCGCCCTGCCACGGTCGGCAGCGAACGACGCGATGGCCGTGATCGGTGGAATCGCGCTCTATGTGACATTCCTGCTCTGGTTGCACGCCAGGTGGATTGGCGTGCCGATACTGTGAGCGCGCCGGCATCCGCTACCAACCTGCTGCAGGGCTCCTGCCTCTGCGGCAAGGTTCGCTACGAGGTGCGCGGCCGGCCGCTTCTCATGTACTACTGCCACTGCATCATGTGCCGCAAGGCGACCGGCACGAGCTTTGCGACCAACATGCAGGTGCGCGAAGAGGATTTCTCGATCCTGTCCGGCCGCGATGTCCTGAAGGCCTACCGCTCGAGCCCTGACGAGTTCCGGCACTTCTGCTCAGTGTGTGGCTCCCCCGTGTTCAGCGAGGCAGAGCACCGTCGCGGGATCCTTTCCATCCGCTGCGGACTGCTGGACGGCGATCCCGGCATCCGCCCGGCACACCATCTCTACGTGGACTTCAAGGCACCGTGGGACACCATCGTCGACGGCCTTCCGGAGTACGCGGAGCAGGCTCGCCCGCCTCAACCTTAGGAAGCATCGGAGACGTGGTGAAGGCGCGCCGGTGAATCACGCTGCTAGCGTCCCCCCTGCACCGCCGGAAGGATGTCCTGCGGAATGTATTCCTTCAGGGCGACAAGGCCAGTCTCCCAATCGTTGTAGTTCCCCGCGTAGAAGACGATCGCGAGGTCCAGCTCGTCGATGCCGATGGAAAGCTGTCCCCCGTTGCCGCTCGCGAAGTAGGCGCGTACGGTGCGTTCGCCATAGGGAAAGTCGTAGACCCACCAGAGATAGCCGTATCGCGACTTCGAGGTTTCAAAGAAGCGAACCAGCGGCGACGTGGCCTTGCGGGACCAGTCTGGCGAATAGATTTGCTTGCCGTTCCACACGCCGCCGTCGAGATGTACCTGCGCGAGCTTGAGGAAGTCACGCGGCAGCAGCCGCGCCCCGCCCCCCAGGTAGTAGTCGTGCGTGGGCGTGACTCCCATGTAATACCGCCCGATGCCGAGCGGATCGGCAATGAGCCGGTGGAACAGAGGCAGGGAGGGCTGGCGAGCGGCGCGCGCCACCACGCCGCCGGCGAGATTCGCGCCGACCGAGCAGTACACCGCCTTTTCCCCGGGCGGGCGCACCATGGGCAATTCCAACGTCGCACGATAGACGTCGGGCACGTTCATGTTGTCCTCGTACCCCGGCGAAGACTCGTTGTCCTCGTCGCAATCGAATCCCGATGACATGGTCAGCAGGTGCTCAAGCGTCAGCGCGCGCTTGCGCTGATCGAGATCCGGCGGGATGACGCCTCCGTTCATCGCCGTGTAGACGGGGGTCGAGACATTCAGGTCGTAGCCTGCCTGCATGGCAGCTCCGGCGATGTCCGCGGCCAGGCTTTTTCCAGCGGAGCGAGTGTCGTGCGGCCTCTCGCGGTGCTCGCCGTGAAAGTATTCTTCCAGGACGAGCTTGCCGTGGCGGGCAATGAGCACACCATGAACCTCGGGTGCCTCGGCCGAGTCCATCGGCGTGTCGATCAATTTCTGGATGAACTTCGTAATCACGGCGCGGTCGATCCCGACCTCCTCCAGCGAAGCAGTGCGCCAACCGTCATCGTGGCGTGGAGGCGGTGAGTAGGCGTATTTCGTGGGGGGCCGGCCGCGCGGGTAGAAGTCCGACGGCTCCTGTTCTCCGATGCGTCGGAAGTCGTATGTACCACCGCGGCTCGGGAAGTAGATCGATATCCGGTCGTTCTCGGGATCATAGCGGCCTTCCAGCAGCACGCGTTCTGGCTTCCCATCCTGGCCGCTGGCGACCAGTTTCACCGCGTTTCCATCGCGTTCAAGTCGATCCACAGGAAACTGGAAATAGCCCACGTTGCGTTCGGGATTCCGCAGGTAAATGCCCGCGGAACCGTCGTCGCGAAGTTTCACGACGAGATAGAACGTCATATCGATTTCGAGCGGTGAGACTGTGCCCCGCCAGTCGCCGGGCGCCTTCTTCAGCAGGACCACCGGAGAAGCGTAGGGCCCTCCCGCGTCGGTGCCTGGCTGGATCCAGTGGCCGATGATCCTGGACTCGCTGTCCGCCAGGACGCCGAGGAAAGTGCCTGCGCCTTCCGGCAGCTCGAAGCGGATGCTGTCATGGCTGACTTGCACCGGAGCCGTCCTGCCGGCAATTTCCCCCGTCCAACCGGCGTCGCTTCTGACGATGCGCAGGGGCCCTTCGATCGGCGGCTCGAAAACGCGCTTCGCCTGCCACAGGCCGGCGAGCTGCGCCGCAGAAGCCAGCTCGGCCGGTGTGCTCGACGCCTCCTGCCCGTGGCAGGTCGCGGCGAACAGCACGGCAATGAGCAGTCCAGGCCAGGTCCTCATAGGGCTCATCCTCCGAGGACAGATCACACAACGCACGTTCCGCCGCGTCTTGAACTCGATTAGCATCCGAGGTCATGGCGCATTGCTCGGCCGATTCCAGCTCGTCGCGCGCACCCGCCTTCTTTGGCGATGCCGAGCACGTGCGCCAGTTCGGCGCATTCCTGGTGACGCAGAATCGTTACTCGCCTAATGTCCGATTGCAGAGTCATGCGCACGAGCGGGCTTTCATCTCGTTTGTCGTCCGGGGCAGCTATATCGAGTACTGCGATCGTCGTCCGATCCGCTGCGCACCCGGAACGCTCATTTTTCACCCCAGTGGCGAGGAGCACTCCGACAGCTTCGAGTCGCAGGAAGCCGTGCTCCTGGGCATCGAGCTCGATGACCCGACGGATTCAGATCAAAAGCTGTTCAGCTCACGTCATGTCATGACCGGACCGGAGACCTTTATCGCAGGCCAGCTCGCCCGTGAGCTGAATCGGCAATGTCCCGTTTCGAACCTAGTGGTCGAGTCCCTGGCAGCGGAAATCGTAAGCAATTGTTGTCATGGCACGGGCCGGAAGGGAACGCCGCGCTGGCTAGGCACGGCTGTCGAGATCGCGAACGACCTGTACGCAAGCCGCATCAGCCTGAAGGCGGTGGCCGCCGCCGCCGGCGTTCACCCGATACATCTTGCACGCCAGTTTCGATCGCGCATGGGATGCACGTTTGGCGAATTTGTGCGGCGGATACGGCTCGCACGTGCGCTCGAGCAACTGCGCCACACCTCGGCGTCCATCGCCGAAATCGCGGCAGCATCCGGCTTCGCGGACCAGAGTCACCTCACGCGACTGATGACCGCAATGATCGGCCAATCGCCAGCGGCCTACCGTCGAGAGAGTCACCTGAAATTGCGCCGGGCTTACGGCCCGACTTAGGGCAGGTCGAAGACCAGCACTTCCGCGTCGCGTCCCTGCCGTAACGTCAACTTATCTGTATCCGTGAGCTTGAGGGCATCGCCCGCCTGCAGCGCGACGCCGCTCGCCGTGATGGCGCCGCGCGCCACATGCACGTACGCGCGCCGTCCAGGCCCGATGACGAGGTCCGCGCTCTCGTCGCCGTCGAACAGGCCGGCGTAAACGCGCGCGTCCTGCTGGATCAGCACCGAGCCCTCGGCGCGGTGCGGCGAGGCGATGAGTCGCAGCCGCCCGCGCTTCTCGTCCGCGGAGAAGCGCTTCTCCTCGTAGCTTGGCGCGATGCCGCGCACATTCGGCTGGATCCAGATCTGCAGGAAGTGCACGCCTTCGCTGGCGGAGGGATTGTACTCGCTGTGCTGCACCCCGCGACCGGCGCTCATGCGCTGTACGTCGCCCGGCCGGATCGTGGAAGAGGTGCCAGTCGAGTCCTTGTGCGCCAGCTCGCCCTCCAGCACGTAGCTGATGATCTCCATGTCGCGATGGCTGTGCGTCCCGAAGCCCTGGCCCGGAGTCACGCGGTCCTCGTTGATTACGCGGAGCGCGCCGAACTCCACGTGCTCAGGGTCGTGGTAGTCGGCAAACGAGAAGCTATGGAAGGACTTCAGCCATCCATGGTCTGCGTAGCCCCGGTCCGCCGCGCGTCGAATCTCCTGCATGCGACTCTCCTCGCGCCTCAACCTGCCTGCCGGCTCTTGCGCCTCGGCAGCGTCCAGTCAGGGCGGACGAAGTGGCAGGTGTAGCCGCCCGGATTCCGCAACAGATAGTCCTGGTGCTCCGGCTCGGCCTCCCAGAAGTCGCCCGCCGGCGCCACCTCGGTCACGGCCTTGCCGGGCCACAGCCCGGATGCATCGACATCCGCGATCGTGTCCTCGGCGACGCGGCGCTGCTCGTCGGTCGTGTAGTAGATCGCCGACCGATAGCTGGTGCCGACGTCGTTGCCCTGGCGGTTGCGCGTCGTGGGATCGTGGATCTGGAAGAAGAACTCGAGGATCTGCCGGAAGCTGATCTTCGCCGGATCGAAGAGGATCTCGACGGCCTCGGCGTGATACCCGTGGTTCCGGTACGTCGCGTTGGGCGTGTTGCCGCCCGAGTACCCGACGCGGGTCGAAATCACGCCCGGGTACTTGCGAAAGAGATCCTGCACGCCCCAAAAGCATCCGCCGGCGAGCACTGCGCGTTCTTGCGTCATGACTTTTCTCCTACCTGATTCAAGTAGGCTCCGTAGCCCTCTTTCTCCATGTCGTCCCGATTAATGAATCTGAGCGAGGCCGAATTGATGCAATAGCGCAGGCCCCCGCGATTGCGAGGTCCGTCGGTGAAGACGTGACCCAGGTGGCTATCGCCGTGCGCCGAACGCACCTCCGTCCGGACCGTGCCGTAGGACTCGTCGGACAGCTCCTTGACGTTTGCAGGCTCGATCGGCTTGGTGAAGCTCGGCCAGCCGGACCCGGAGTCGTACTTGTCGGTGGAGGCGAACAGCGGCTCGCCCGAAACGACGTCGACGTAGATGCCCGGCTCCTTGTTGTGCAACAAGGCGCCTGTTCCGGGCATCTCGGTTCCGCACTGCTGCGTCACGCGGTACTGCTCCGGGGTGAGCTTCGCGATCGTTGTGGGATCCTTGGCAAACTTGTTCATGCGTTCTGCCTCGTGCCGCGAGGGCGGTTGAATGATCGCACCCCGGACGGGGCGCGGCCATTGCATCATGGTGTCGGTTCGGGCTGTTTCAACCTCATCACAGCCAGCGCAGTCTCTTGAATCGGATATACAAGCCAAGACAGATCGCCATCATCGCGCCGAGCACGATCGCATACCCATAGGGCGAACTCAGCACCGGCACGTCCGGAAAAGTCATGCCGTAGATCCCGGCTATGGTGGCGGGCACGCCCAGGATCGCCGCCCAGGCAGCGAGCTGGCGCGTATTGACACCCTGGCGTTGCTGTTCGAGCAGGCTGCTTGTCTCAAATACCGTCCGAATGACGTCGACCAGGCCGCTCACCATGCCATCGAGACGCATCAGACGGTCGCGTACGTCCCGGAAATAGGGTTTGGCCTCCGCGCTGATGCACGGAACCTCCAAATTGCTCAACTTGCCGCATACGTCGGACATGCTCACGAGCACGTGCTGAAAGTGTATCGCTTCGCGTCTCTGCTGAAATAGGCGCGTAATCGCGCCGCGATCGAGAAGCGCATCCTGCAAATGCGGTTCCATTGAAAGCACCTCATCCTCGACCATCTGCACTATCGGGAAGTAGCCGTTGACGACGTAGTTGAGGATGCCGTGCAGTATCAAGTCCGGCTTCATTTCGGAGGTCCTGGGCCCGCCCTGAAATCGCTCGAGGGCATGGGCATGTCGGCAGTCGGCGTCACGCCTCACCGTGATGATGTGGCGCCTGCCTACGAACGCGTCGATCTCGCCGTAACGGATTGCGTCGCCTTCCAGGTGGGCCGCTTTCAGCACGACAAAGATCTGATCGTCGTAGAGATCGACTTTCGATATCTGCGCCGCACTCATCGAGTCCTCGACGGCCAGGCTGTGCAGCCCGAACCGCTCCTGCAGGGCCGAAAAGTCGCCTTCGACCGGATCGAGCACTTCGATCCAGATGAAATCCGCTTCGCCCAGCCGTGGAGTCCTGACGTCGAGCGCCACGTGCTCGAGCACCTTGCCGTCGCGAAAGATTGCCGCTTTTATCTCGCTCATGCGCGCCCGATCAGAGCAGACGCAATGCATGGTATCCAGTAGACGAAGGTATCGACACTATCGTCCAATATTCAGGGGAATCCACGGGTGTAGCCTGTTGCCTTGATCTCGAGCCACCCCCCTCTGGAAACGCTCAAGGAGTTCAAAGAGATGAGTTCACAATTCGACTCAATCAGGAGAGCCTTCCAGTCCACCTTGACGGCTGCAGCAGGCGCGTTCGGCTTCATGCTGATCGCAACTCCCTGCTACGCGGTGGAAGCCTCCTCCTCTGCAGCCAACACGCTGGCATCGACCACCTCAGCAACTGAACAGCAGCCTGCTCGCTCGGACGAGGCCGCAGTGCGCCCGTTTCGCGTCGCCATCCCGCAGGCAGCGCTCGATGACCTTCGCAAGCGCCTGCTTGCGACCCGGTGGCCCACCAAGGAGCTCGTCGAGGACCGGTCGCAGGGCGTGCAACTGGCGACGATGCGGGAGCTCGCGCGCTACTGGTCGACTGAGCACGACTGGCGGAAGGCCGAGGCCAAGCTGAATGCCTACCCGCAGTTCGTGACGAAGATCGACGGCGTGGACATCCACTTCATCCACGTCAAGTCGCGCCACCCGAACGCGATGCCGCTGATCATGACGCATGGCTGGCCCGGCTCGGTCATCGAGCTGCTCGAGACCATCGGTCCCCTGACCGACCCGACCAAGCACGGTGGCACCGCCGGCGATGCGTTCCACCTGGTACTGCCGTCCTTGCCTGGCTACGGTTTCTCGGGCGAGCCGACCGAGCTCGGTTGGGACTCCGGCCGCATCGCCCGCGCGTGGGCGGAGCTGATGAAGCGCCTCGGTTACACGCGCTACGTCGCCCAGGGGGGCGACGTGGGCGCCTCCGTCACGGACTTCATGGGGCGCCAAGCGCCCGAGGGGCTGGTCGGCATCCACCTCAGCTTGCTCGCGGGGGCGTTGGGCATCGCCGATCAACTGCCGGCGAAATCCGAGCAGGAACGCGCGGCTCATGCTGCGCTCGCAACGTTTAAGACGAGTGGCTTCGGCTACTTCCTGGAACAATCCACCCGGCCGCAGACGATCGGCTACTCCCTGCTGGATTCACCCGTCGGGCTCGCGGCCTGGTTGCTCGACCATGACACGGACAGCTACTACAAGATCTCCCGCGCGTTCGTCGACGGCAAGCCCGTGGGCAATCTCACCCGGGAGAGCATCGTCGACAACATCACGCTGTACTGGCTGACGGGCACCGGCGCCTCGGCCGCCCGGTGGTACTGGGAGTTCGGACAGTTTCTGGCCGCAGCCGGTGCGTCCGGCGAGGCTCCTCCGCCGGTCAAGGTTCCCGTCGGCTTCACGACGTTCCCCGGCGAGATCTGGGCTGCCCCGCGCAGCTGGGTTGAGACGGTCTACCCCGGCCTCGCCTACTTCAATCAGGTCGACAGGGGTGGCCACTTCGCCGCCTGGGAAGAGCCGAAGCTCTTCTCCGAGGAAGTGCGGGCGGCGTTCAAGTCGCTGCGGTAACGCGTGGTCCTTCCCTACGCCAAAGGAGAGTCCGATGGGATTGAGACTAGCTCTGACCGCGGCGGTGTTGTTCGCCGCCAGTCCTGCGGCGCTGCAGATGGCGAGTGCTCAGCAGGTAGGAACCCATCGCACAGAACTACAGCGGCACGACCTCAGCGCGGCGGGACGCGAGGTGATCCAGGTACGCGTTGAACTGGATCCGGGAACGGTCGCCCCGAGTCACCGGCATCCCGGCGAGGAGATCATCTATGTCCTCGAAGGAACCTGGGAATATCAAATCGAGGGAAAGCCTTCAGTGACGCTGAAGGCCGGGGATGTCCTCTTCATCGCGGCGGGAGTTGTCCACGGCGCGAGAAACGTCGGCCGCGAGAAAGGGTCCGAGCTCGCGACCTACATCGTCGAGAAAGGAAAGCCCTTGGTCGAGGTGGTCGAATGACTTCGATATCGTGCCTCTATCACTTCGCCAACCACTGCGCGTAGAGCTCAGGCCGACGATGCCGCAGGAACAATTGGCGGGCATGTGAAGTCGCGGTCGAGGCGAGATCGACCTCGGCATACAGGATTTCGTCGGTTCCCCGGCCCGCCCGGGCGATGACGGTGCCGTCGGGCGCGCACACGAATGACTCGCCCGCGAAGTCGAGGCTGTCCTCCCGACCGACACGATTGCAGAGAGCGACGTAATAGCCGTTCTGGAACGCCGTCACACGCATTTCGCCTTCATACAAGCCCTCGGGCCACTCGCCGACGGCGCCCGCCTGCGGAACGAGCACAAGGTCCGCGCCGGCGAGCGCCAGGGCGCGCATGTACTCGGGGAAATGACGGTCATAGCAGATGGCCACTCCGATGTTGCCGGCACGCGTGCGAAATACGGGCGCGCCTTTGTCACCCGGCGTGTAGTAGCCCTGTTCGTGGAAGCAGGCGTATTCGGTGATGTGCACCATGCGCGTGACACCCAACAACGATCCGTCAGCGTCGATCACCGGCGATGAATCGAAGGTTGCGGCGCCCTCGCGCTCGAACAGGTTCAGCACCACGACGATCCCGTGCTCCCGCGCTTTCTCGCGGAACGCCCGGACCAGCGGGCCATCCAGCGGCTCGGCGAGGCTCCGAACATCACCGGCCGCGGGATGCTGCGGATGAAACCACTCCAGGGCGAGTTCCGCATAGCAGGCGAGTGTTGCGCCGTTTCGAGCCGCCGCCTCGAGGTTCGCGAGCCCACGCGCGATGTTCTGCTGCTTGTCCCTTGTCGCGCGCTGCTGAATGAGTGCGATCTTCACGCGATGTCGGTTTGCCGGGCAGGCTGTCCAGTTCGTCGTTTGGCGTGGGTTAACCTGGCCTGGTACTTCGGCGCCTCGCGCTCCACCCAGCACTCCGACAATCGCCCATCGCGCACGCGGTACACGCTGATGCCGTGAAACTCAACCGGCCGGCCGTCAGGCGGCAGCCCGAACACGCCGTTGTTCTTCCCTCGGTTGATCCAGCGTGCGCATACGCGATCGCCCGAGGGGCTTGCGAACACGTCGAGGACTTCGTCTACCGCCTCCGGCATGACCCGCTGGAATTCCACGATCCAAGCCTTGAAGGCATCACGGCCGCGGCTTGTTTTGCCTCCAGAATGGAGCACGTAGTCAGCGGTCATCAACTCGTCGATTGCGTCGACGTCGTGCTGCGGCCCCCAGACACGGGTAAGGAAGTCCCGGGCCAGTTTCTCCGCGACCGCAGTTGCGCTTGCTCGCACTTTCATTTCACGCCTCCAGGGGGAAAAGCGTAACGCGTTACGAGTCAGAGTGTGCCCGTGAGCGTGCCCTCCAGTTGCGACCTTACGCCCGGCCGCCCACCCGAACGATCAGGCTAACTTAACGAATCGTTAGGCAATCTAGCTGCGGTCGTCCGCCGGCCGTGCCACTGTCATTTCGATGTCCCATCCGGATGACCTGTCCTTCGAGTCACAGTTGTTCCCAGGTCGGCGCCAGTCCGCGCTTGCGCTGTACTACTCACCCGGCGCTTGTTCGCTGGCGGCACACATTGCCCTGCGCGAGGCCGGGCTTCGCTTCGAGTTGCGACGCACCGCGATCGCGCAGGGCGAGCACCTGCGCCCGGAGTATCTGGCAGTCAATCCGCGTGGCAGGATTCCGACTCTCGTCATCCGTGGAACGCCGGTCACCGAGCTGTCCGCTATTCTCGGCTGGATCGCCAGCCGCTCCCGCGGTCTCATGCCGCCGCGCGGTACGCTGGAGGCGCTGCAGTGCGCCGAATGGCTCGCGTGGTTCACGAGCGCCGTGCACATCTCCTTTGCTCTTATCTGGCGCGGTGCACGCTTCCTCGACGACGCGGATCTGCACCCTCTGCTGCGTAACAAGGGGCTGGCAACACTCCGGCAGCAGCTCGGCGAGATCGAGGCGCGGCTCGCCGCACACGACTACCTCGTCGCCGATCGCTACTCCGTCGCCGACTGCAACGCCCTGGTTTTCTATCGCTGGGCATCGCGCGTGGGTTTCGATGTGCGCAGCGCATTTCCGGCATGGACCAGGCATGCGGAACGCCTGCTCGAGCGCCCGGCCGTCCGCGCCGCGCTGCAGGTCGAGGATATCGAAATCTGGGCCCAGCCCGACGCGCCATTCGTGGCCGGTGGGAGCACCGGAACCCCCAACCCGCTCCGGCCCGCGGCGCCAGCGCCGGCTGCCCAGGCCCGATAGGAGAATGACAGTGCAGCAATCAATTCGGCGCGTCGAAGTGGAACCGGCGCGCGATCCCGCAACCGTAGAAGCGCGCGTCCAATACGTTATTCCGACCTCGGCCAAGCCGTTTTCCTACGAATACGAGCCTCCGCCCGGGGTGCCGCGCCGGTCGGCGACATTTGATGAGCGCCGAATTCTGATCCATGACGCTCGCCAGCGCGTGGTGCAACCGTCTCTCGACGCCGAGGCGTTCGCACTCCGCCGGCAGCCCACGCGGGTGAATGACTTCTACGACGCTGCCGAAGTCGAAGCGATCTACTACCCCGAGCTCGAGCGCCTGCTCATCGATGCCACGCGCGCACGCTCGATCCTGATCTTCGACCATACGGTACGCGGCGACGCCGCCTCGAATCGCGACGGCACGACGATCCACGAGCCCGTGCATCGCGTGCACAACGACTACACGGCGCAGTCTGGACCGCGCCGCGTGCAGGATCTGCTGCCGCGAAGCACCGCCACCCGGCTGCTGCGGCATCGCGTCCTGGAGGTCAACGTCTGGCGCCCGATTCGCGGGCCGCTCAGGACCATGCCGCTCGCTGTGTGCGACGCAACCAGCATGCGGCCGGACGATTTCGTCGCCTGCGACCTCTACTTTCGCGATCGCGTGGGCGAGATCTCCTACGTGGCGTATAGCGAGCGCCACCGCTGGTACTTCTATCCGGACATGCACCGCGACGAAGTCCTGCTGCTCAAATGCTTCGATTCGGATCGGGCGCACGGCGGTGTCGGGGCGCATGCCGCCTTCGAGCATCCGCATACGCCGGCCGACGCGCTTCCACGCGAGAGCATCGAAGCGCGCGCATTCGCATTCTTCGCGCCATGAGCGGGCACGTCGCCGCGTGGGCGGCCGCGATGGCGGTCGGGCTTGTGGCCGGGCGCGCCTCGGCCGCGATCAAGATCGACGGGCGGCTCGACGAGCCGGAATGGGATCGTGCCCAGGTATTCACCGATTTTCGCGTCACCCAGCCGTACACGCTGGGCAGCCCGCGCCACCCGACCGAGGTTCGCCTGCTCGGCACACCGGAGGGCATCGTCGTTGGTTTTCGCTGCGTGCATCCCGCCGGCACGCCGCGCCAGAAGGAGCAGACGCCGCGCGACACGGATAACAACGGCGATCGCGTGAACGTTTACATCGACCTCGATGCGGACGCGAAGGTCGCCTACAACGTGACCATCGCGCTCGCCGGCTCCTTGCAGGACGCGACCATCACCAACGAGAACCTCTACAGCACTGACTGGGACGGCGACATCGACTACGCGGTGCTCGACCTCGAAGACGAGTGGTTCGTAGAGGTGCTTTTCCCCTGGACGCTCGCCAGCATGAAGAATCCGGCCGCCCAGAAACGCACCGTGGGTGTCGTCTTCGACCGGGTGATCGGCGAGACGCAGGAGCGCAGCGCGCTGGAAGGCAAGAGCTTCTCGCAGCCCCGCTACCTCTCCGAATTCCCGAAGGTCGAAATCGACCAGTACCAGAGCTCGCTGTTCCATGTGTTCCCTTACGCCACCAGCGCGAGCAACTGGGTGGCGGGCGAGACCGACTTGAAATTCGGCGCCGACATCCTGTGGAAGCCATCGGGTAGCTTTCAGCTCACCGCCGCTCTCAACCCGGATTTCGGCCAGGTCGAGGCCGATGAGCTGGTCGTCAACTTCGACGCAATCGAAGTGCTGTTTAGCGACAAGCGGCCGTTCTTCGCGGAAAACCAGGCGTTGTTCGACGTGCGCCTCGCCGGCAACGACCGGCTGATCTATACGCGGCGTGTCGGGGGACCGCGCGATGACGACCCGGCCCGCGCCGCGGAAATCGATGGCGCGGTGAAGCTCAACGGCACGGTCGGCGACCTCGACTTCGGCCTGCTGTCCGCGGTCGAGCGCGATTACGGCGACGACATCGGCCGCGCCTTTGCAGCGCCGCGCCTGCGTTGGAGCGCGGGAGCCTGGACCGTCGGTTATCTCGGCGCGTTGACCGACAGGCCGTTCTTCGACCGAACCGCGCAGGTGCATGCAACCGACCTCATCTGGCGCCCGGACGCGCGGGTCTCTGTGCAGGCGCAATTGCTCGCGAGTGACATCGACGAGGCAAACCTCGACACCAGTGGCGACGGCGCGCTGCTGCAGGCGAGCTTCGCTCCATCGCCCGATTGGCAGCACCAGGCATTGCTTATGCACCTGAGTGGCGAGCTTGACTTCAATGATCTCGGCTTCCAGGAGCGTTCCAGCCTGAACCGTGCGTTCTATTCCGTCTCGCGCCGCTATCGCGAGTTCGCTGCCAGCGACCGTCGGGCTGGCGTGCTGTGGCGCACCGAGCTCGAGCTCAATAGCAACGATTCGGGGGACCGCCTCCCACTCTTCCTGGTCTTCTTTCGTGAAGCCCAGCAGCACTCGGGCGCCCTGCTGACCAGCTCGCTCGAGCTCGCAGGCGACGGCGTGGACGACCTGATTTCGCGAGGCAACGGCAACGTCAACGTCGATGCCCGCCTCGTCGTTCTCGAGCAGACATACCAGAGCGCGCGCATCGGCAAGTGGCGCGGCTACGGCCGCGCGTCGCTCCTGCAGGAAGGCGACGATGACTATGCGTTCGAGGCGGAGAGCAAGGTCGAGTACTTCGTGCGCCAGGACCTGAACGTGGCGCTGCGTGTCGCGATGCTGTGGAGCCGCGACTGGCTTATCTGGCTGGAGGACGACCAGCTTGCGAGCTTCCATCGGAAGCGGGCGACGCTCGCCGGCGATCTGAACTGGTTCCCGGCAAGGAAGCAGGAGCTACGCGTCAAGCTTCAGTGGCTCGGCATCGATGCCGACGATGCGACTCCTTTTCGCATTGCGCCGTCCGGAGATCTGCTCGTGAGTGCCGACGTGGTGCCGAATTTCCAGGTGAACAACTTCGGATTGCAGATCCGCTATCGCTGGACGTTCGCGCCGCAGTCTGATTTCTACGTCGTCTACGGGCGGGGCGGACTCGAGTTCGAGGACGATCCGGCCGAGCGCGGCATGAGTCACTTGTTCTCGTCCGCATTCGATTTACGCGACAGCGATCAGCTCATTGTCAAGGTGCGCTATCGATTCTGAAGAAGGATGAACCGCTCGATGAGCCCACGGGCCTGGTTGCTATTCATTCTCAGCTCGGTGATCTGGGGCGTGCCGTACCTGTTCATCAAGGTCGCGGTGGACGGAGGCGTGCCACCCGCGTTCGTGGCCTGGTCCCGTGTCGCCCTGGCGGCGGTGCTGCTGTTGCCGCTCGCCTGGTCGCGCGGCGCCCTGCGCGGGCTGCGCGACCGCAAACTCGCCATCGTGGGCTATGCCACCTGTGAGGTGACCGTGCCTTTCGTGTTGATCGCCGCGGGTGAGCAGTACATTACCTCGTCGCTCACCGCGATCCTGGTAGCGTCCATGCCGCTGATGATCGCGCTGCTGTCGCTCCGCCTCTCGCCAGGGGATCGGCCTACTGGCGTGCGGCTAGTTGGGCTCTTCATCGGGTTCGTCGGTGTGGTCGCGTTGCTCGGGTTTGACGTCGCCGGGCGGCCTGGCGAGATGTTCGGCGCGATGCTGGTGCTGGTGGCGACGCTCGGCTATGCCATCGCGCCGCTCATCATCAGCCGCTGGCTGGCGGATCTCGATCCGTTGGGCCCCATTGCTTCGAGCCTGACGCTGGCCGCGATCGTCCTGCTGCCCGCCGCGCTCGCCGACTGGCCCCCGCAACTGCCCGGCACAGCGGCCCTTGCGTCCATCGTCGTGCTCGGTGTGATTTGCACTGCGGTCGGCCTGTCGGTGTTCTTTCAGTTGATCATCGAAGCCGGCCCCAATCGCGCCAGCGTGATCACTTACGTGAATCCCGTGGTGGCGGTGATCTTCGGCATCGTCGTGCTGTCAGAACAGCTCGGCGTCATGTCACTGCTGGGGTTGCTCATGATTCTTGGCGGATCGTGGTTGGCGATGATGGGATCACCCCACCGTTCCGACACGCACGCCTAGATGACAAAGACCGTCTACCCGATTGCAATCAATGCTTCAGAGGCAGCCGAGCGGCCAAGGCCATCGAGTTATCCTGAGCTGTTCGCAGCGCGGATGTCGGGAAGAACGAAGCACCCGCTTGGCGATCTCTTTGGCCTGACCAATTTTGGCGTCAATCTCACGCGGCTCGCCCCGAATTCAATCTCGGCACTTCGACACGCGCATACGAAGCAAGACGAGTTCATCTACATCTTGCAGGGTCACCCGACTCTAGAAACCGATGGAGGACGAACACCACTATCTCCCGGCATGTGCGCCGGCTTCAGGGCAGGTACAGGCAACGGCCATCACCTGATCAACGAGACGATTGAAGAAGTTGTCTATCTCGAAGTCAGCGACAGGACGCCTGGTGACGAAGGGAGCTATCCGGATGATGATCTCAAGGCCTTGCTGGTTGATGGAAAGTGGAAGTTTGCGCATAAGAACGGCAGGCCCTACTAGCGATACGAGTGGACAGCTACGGACCGTTTGGTGAGTTCCTCGTCTGTCTTTCCCTGCGTCGCCAACCCGCGGGCGGCAGCCCGAATTCCCGCTTGAATGCGCGATTGAAGGCGGCTTCCGATTCGTAACCCGCGTCTGAAGCCACGTCAGTGATCGGTGCCACGCCGTCCCGCAGCTGCTGAGCCGCCACCAGCAGGCGCCACTGGGCCAGGTACTGCATCGGGGGCTGTTCCAGGAAATCGGTGAAGCGCCGCGCCAGCGCCGAACGCGACAGACCCACTTCGCGGGCGAGCTCATCAACCGTCCACGCGTGCGCCGGCTTCCCGTGTAAGAGCTGCAGGGCCCGGCCGACGAAGCGATCGCGCAACCCGGCGAGCCAGTTCTTTTGTCCCTCGGGCATGGTATCGACGTACCGGCGCACGACCTCGACGAACAACAGCTCGGACAGTTTGGCCAGCACGATGGCACGGCCCGTTCTCGAGGCACCCACCTCCTCCGCCGCGAAGCGCAGCGACGATTCGAGCCAGGCGGCGCCGCCTTTGCGCACGTCGACCTTGAAAATGCGCGGGAGAGAAGCAATCAGCGGATTGCTCAGGACCTCGTCGCAGGCGAGGAATCCGCAGACGATTCGTGTCCTCGCCCCGCCACCGCCGTACTTCAAGTTCATGACTTCGCCGGCGTTGGTCTCTATTTCATCCGTCGCCACCTGGGCGAACGAAGCAGGCCGCAAGCCGCTGGCGCTGCCAAGCAGATGAGTCTCGCCCTGGGGCACGACCAGGATCTCGCCGGCGCATACCTCAATCGTAGAAGCGTCGTCAGCAGCGATTTGCGCGCGCAGCGAGCCTTCGACGACGAGGTGATAGGCGATCAAGCGCTTGTAAGTCGGGAGGTAGGCGGCGAACAACACCGCATCCACACGGCCTTCTACGCACCACGGTGCGCTGAACTCCGCGCTCAAATAGACGGCGCCGCTGAGTTTCACGGCGCGAAGGGCATCGGACAAGGCATCCATTTGCGCCTCGGGGGCCGATCGTGGCGTCCCGGGCAATAAAGCTGGACGCCCAATCAATCGACCAAGGTGTGAGACCAGGAATATTAACAGCGCCCGATTTACGCAACCAAGCCAATTTCAGAAGGGACGGCATCATGAATGACACGGCGAACGGTCACGCTCCAACGACACCTAAAGCAAAGACGTATCACGGCGGATGCTTCTGCGGTGCCGTGAAACTGACAGTCAGCGGCGAGCCGGCTGGCGTGGGCTACTGCCATTGCGAGTCCTGCAGGAGCTGGTCGGCAGCACCAGTCAACGCATTCACGCTTTGGAAACCCGAGGCGGTCCGAGTCACGCAGGGTGCGGAGCAGATCGGCACGTTCAACAAGACGCCCCAAAGCTATCGCAAGTGGTGCAAGACCTGCGGCGGCCATCTCTTCACGGAGCATCCCGGCATGGGGCTCATCGACGTGTACGCGGCCGTCATTCCGGATTTTCCGTACCAACCCGGTGTCCACGTCAACTATCTGGAGACGAAGCTGCACATCAAGGACGGACTGCCGAAGGTGAGAGACGTGCCGACAGAGATGGGTGGATCGGGCGTCCTGGTCGCCGAGTAATCAAAGGAGAAAGCGATGAGTCATCTGCGAATGGCCCGGTGCAGCTCGGCCTGCCGGACGACAGCGGCCCGGGAAGCACACGCGGCAACCGCAATGCGACCACGCTGATCGACTTCCATCGGCACGACGACGGAGCAATGCCTCCTATGCCGGAGGCGTTGCACGACTATTTGCGAGACGGCGTACACTTCCCGTAACGCCCCCAACCTGGCTCGCCGAATGTCCGCTTCCATGAGCGACTCGCCTGCTCCCGGCCATCCCGAAGTCGGCGAGCAACTGGAATGCCTGTCGCAGATGGTCGAGGACATTTCCGGAGAGCTCGCGCTCGAGCCGCTTCTCGCCCGCCTCGTCGAGCGCGCGTGCAGACTGATTGGTGCGGACGACGGCGCAATCGGCCTGTACGTATCCGAGCGCGACATGATCCGCACCGCAGCGGTCCACGCAATCCCTGACGAGCAACTGCATGGCGAGCTGCCGCGCGGTCACGGCTTGACCGGTCGAGTTCTGGAGCTCGGCACGCCGCTGCGCTGCCGGTATGGCGATCTGCCGCATCCCATCCGTACCGCCGCCAGGGACATGCACGTCATCGGCATGCCGATCGAGAGCCGCGGCGAGCTGATCGGCGTGTTCGGCATCGGCGTGTTTCCGCCGAAGCAGCTTGGCGACGCGGAACAGGAACTGCTCGCCCAATTCGCGCGCCATGCCGCGATTGCGATCGTCAACGCGCGTCGCTACAGCAACGAGGAGCGCCGCGCGGCGCGTTTCGCGATGATCGCGCGGGTCGCCGGCATCATCGCGAGCGAGACCGAGCTCGATGCGCTCCTGCAGAGCGCGGCCGACGCCATCCACGAACTGCTCGGCTTCGCACGCGTCGACATACCGCTGATAGAGCCGAGCGATCCGCAGACGCTTGTGATCCGCATTTGCGGCGGCGAGTTCAAGCGGCACGGCCGGCAGATTGACCTGCTGCCGGTCAGCCGCGGCATCATGGGCGCCGCCGCGCGCACGCGGCGCGCGCAGCTCGTCAATGACGTGGCCGCGGATCTGCGATACATCACGCCGCCGGGGATGCCTCCTGCGCGCGCCGAGCTCGCGGTGCCGATGCTTTACGGCGATGAGCTGCTGGGTGTCATCAACGTCGAAGGTGACGGACCGTTCGACGAGCTCGACCGCATGAGCATGGGCATCGTCGCCGAGCATCTGGCAGTCGCGCTGCACAACGCACGGCTCAATGAGCAGTCCCAGCGGCTGGCCGTGCTCGAGGAACGCCAGCGACTGGCGCGGGAGCTGCACGACAACGTCACGCAGATCCTGTCGTCGATCAGCCTGATGGCGCAGTCGCTGACCGCGGCCTGGCGTAAGGATCCACTTGACGGCGAGCGCCGCGCCGAACGGCTGGGTGAGCTGGCACAGATGGCTTTCGGGGAGATGCGGGCGCTGCTCCGGGAGTTGATGCCCGGGGATGGCTTGCCCGATGAGGAGCCGTCAGCCGATGGATCGAAGGATGTTGCGCGCAGTGCCGCACAGTTGCAGGTGCTTGCAGGCGCACTGCTCGAGCAGCACGGTCTCGAGACGGCCGTCACGCGCCTGTTGCCGGTCATGGTGCCCGGAAACCTTGGACTGCACCTGGATTTCCTAGGTTACGCGCCGCAGGCGGTCCGGCACGAGCGGGCATTGCTGCGCGTCTGTCAGGAGGCGGTGTCCAACGTGATCCGGCACGCCGAGGCGGGACGCGTTGCTATTGTCGTGCGCGCAGACAGCACGCGCGTACATCTTGAGGTCGCCGACAACGGCCGAGGCGTAGCTGACGATGCGGCACGCGGTTTCGGTCTCGCCAGCATGGAACGGCGTCTGGTCGAACTTGGCGGCTCGCTTGAGGTCGGACCGCGCCTGCCGCAAGGCACGCTGCTCAAGGCCACGATCCCGCGCGACGACAGGAAGGCGGGATGAAGGAAGTCATTCGCATCCTGCTCGCCGACGATCACGCGGTCGTCCGGGAGGGCCTGCGTGCGCTGCTCGATCAGCACGACGACTTCGAAGTGGTTGGCGAAGTCGGCGACGGCGATGCCGCGCTGCGAGAGGCGGACCGGCTTCACCCGGCGCTCGTCCTGATGGACATCAAGATGCCCGGCCCCGGTCCGGTCGAGACGATTCGACGGTTGAAGCAGAGCGTTGCTGCCGTGCAGGTACTCGTATTCACCAGCTATGTCGAGGACTGTCAGGTGCGCGACGTGCTCGAAGCCGGCGCACTCGGTTATCTGCTCAAGGATGCGCTGCGGGAGGATCTGGTGCGCGCGGTACGCGCGGTCGCATCTGGTCAGCCCTGGCTACACCCGCAGGCGCAGCGACAGTTGGTCGAGGGTATGCGCCGGCCACCCTCCCGCGCCGAGGCGCTCACCGTCCGTGAGCGGTCAGTGCTGGCGCAGCTTGCCGAGGGACGCAGCAACAAGCAGATAGCGCGCAATCTGAAGCTCACGGAGGGCACCGTGAAGGGCTACGTCAGTCAGGTGCTCGATAAGCTCGGCGTTGCCGACCGCACGCAGGCTGCTCTGCTCGCGCACAAGGAGGGACTGATGCGCTAGCCGGTTCTGCTTCGCCACGCGGTCCATATCGCGCCTGATCTCCCGCGGCGTGATCTCGTAATCAGTCATCTGCGCCTCGTCTCAGCACGTCTCAGTCCGGAGGCGCGCGCCAATCGTCGAGTTGCCCCTGCAGTACTGGGCAAATTTGCCACGCTTCCGATCCAGCCGTCCGAAGTCAGGGTCCACGGACTGACGAATGTCAGTGCAGCAAACTGACGTACTGCAGTGTCGCCGCGCCGGACTGGTCGCCAAACTTCACATCACTTTCGGTGCGTCATGATTCCCAACGAACGCTATCTCTCGTTACTCGTCGGTGTCCTGCTCTCCGCCTGCGGCGGCGGCGGTTATGGTGGTGATGGTGGCGGCGGGGGTGGCGGAGGTGGAGGCGGAGACGATTCACCGATCGAAGCCACGCTGGAGTCGATCCAGGACAATGTCTTCACGCCGATCTGCACGACCTGTCACGCCGGCGCCGGCGCGCCGCAGGGCTTGCGGCTCGAGGAAGGCATGTCGCAAGCGATGCTCGTCAACGTGCCGAGCGTCCAAGTGCCCGCGCTCCTGCGCGTCGAGCCAGGCAATCCTGACGACAGCTACCTGGTTCAGAAGATCGAGGGCACGGCCGCGGTCGGCGGACGCATGCCGCTCGGCGGCGCGGCGCTGTCGCAGGAAGCCATCGACGCGATCCGGCAGTGGATCACCGATGGCGCTGCGGCCACGAATGCCGTCCTCGCCGCTAGCACAACGGCGACGCTTCGCCTGCTGTCGCCCGACCCGGAAGCCGACATCGCGCCTGCCGACTCCCCGCCCGTCGCCGAGCTTCTGGTCGCGTCGAATCGCGCGCTCGACGCCGCGCTGCTCGCTGCGGGCGTTGTGACGCTGGAAGCCAGCGGCGGTGACGGCCGTTTCGACAACGGCAACGAAAGGCAAATCGCGATCCGCCTCGTACTCACGCAGCAATCGCCCACGGTCATGCGCATCGTGCCGGCGGCGTCGCTGGGCGCCGATCGATTGCGGCTCCGGGTTTCCGGCTCGCCCCCCCTGGCACTCGCCGACCTGGAAGCCCGCTCGATCGACGGCGACGCCGACGGCACGCCCGGAGGCGATTTCGTCGCCGAGTTCTCCGCAGGACCGCAGCGATGACGGCGCGCGGCAGAACGACCCTCCTGCGCACCGCCTTCGCAGCAGTGATTCTCGCGGCCTCGGCCGGCGCGGCACAGGCGGAGCCCTACATCGCGGCCCGGCAAGGCCTCAAGTGTGCGTCTTGCCACGTCAACCCGACCGGCGGCGGCATGCGCAACGCCACGGGTCATGGCATCGCGCAGGGCGCGATCGCCGCGCGGCGCCTCGACATCGGCGACACCGTGTGGCAGGGCGAAATCAACCGCTTCCTCGCAATCGGCGGCGATTTCCGCGGCAGCGCCACGTACACGGATGTCTCGGGCGGCGAAGACGTGGACCCGGCGTTCGCGGTCGACGAGCTGCGCGCCTATCTCGAGGCGCGCATGATCCCGGGCCGCCTGTCGCTGTACCTCGACCAGCACCTCGGGCCCGGCGACAGCCGCAACCAGGAGGCGTATGGCTTGTTCTGGTTCGACGAGAATCAGCGCTACTACGTCAAGGCGGGGCAGATATACCTGCCGTTCGGGCTGCGCCTCGAGGACGACTCGGCTTTCATCCGCCAGGTGCCGGGCATCAACATGAACACGCCGGACAACGGCATCGAGCTCGGGCTCGAGAGCGGGCCGTGGAGCGCGCAACTTGCCTTGAGCAATGGATCCGCCGGCGGGCCTGAGACCAACTCGGGCAAGCAGTACAGCCTGCGCGGCGAATATGTCCACTCCGCGTGGCGGCTCGGCGCGAGCGCGAATTTCAACGACGCCGACGACACGGAGCGGTTCAGCTCGGGGCTCTTCGGCGCCCTGCTTACCGGGCCCGTGGTCTGGCTCGCCGAAATCGACTACGTGGAGGACACCGGCCTGCCGGGCGGCGACGTACGCCGCTGGGTCGGCCTGCTCGAGGCCGACTGGCAGCCGCGTCAGGGTCACAACCTGAAAGCGACGATCGAGCAGCACGAGCCCGACGCCGACGTCGATGACGATGAGCAGGACCACTACTCGCTCGTCTACGAATACACGCCGATCCAGTACCTGCAACTGCGCGGCGGTGCGCGCGCGATCGAGGGCGCATCCGGAGTCCTACAGCGGGACAGCCGGCTCATCTTCCTGGAGGTGCACGTCTACTTCTGATCCGGGCCCCACGCGGCAGCGCCCGCGAGGGATAGATGACTTCAGTATCAGAAGTCGCCTCATCGGGCCTGTATCCGCATCCGCGTCTGTGACCAGGCGGGACATTCACTTGAGAGAAAGTTCACTTTTCAAAGTAGTCGAAGAAGACCTTCAAACGAACAACCTGTTGCAATGGAGAAAGTAATGAGTCATTTGCAGATATCTCGTAGTCCGGTATTTGTGCCGGCCGCCGCCTTGTCAGTCGCAATTCTGGGCGTGCTCCTGTCCACCGCGCACGCCAACGACGACGCAACCAGGCAAAGGCCGCAGTTGCTCATTGGACTCGACGACGACCGACAGGACAACACGGCGCTTCAGGCGGGCGCCGCAACCAATCAGTCACTCAACCGCACCGACATTCTCATTGGCGGCTCGGCGAACGATGTGATGTTTGGCCTGAACGGCAACGATGTCATGAATGGTGGCGCCGGGCGCGACATCATCCTGGGTGGACCTGACGGCGGCACGCCGCCGGGCGGTCCCCCGAACAGCGACATCATGTTCGGCGGACCGGGAAACGACGTCAATCTCTGGGCCCCAGGCGACGGAAGCGAGGCATTCATCGGTGGATCCGGGTCACGCGACGCGCTCGTTTTCGGCTCAACCGATCGTGATATCGCTCCGGATCCGGAAACCGGTTTTCTGCTGCCAACGCTCCTGCTTGGCATTTCAGCGTTTCCCCAGGGCATACCGACAGCGAACGTCAGTGGTGTGACCAGTTTCTGCACGATTGAAGCCAGCCCATTGCCCGAATATCAGCATCTCGTGCGGTTCCTGGGCGTGGCAGGAAATCTGATCGTCACCGTGCGAGTCAGAGGGGTCGAGCAGGTGTTTTGCAGTGGCCAAGGCGGCGGCGCGATCACATTCGCTGATCTGACCGTTCCATATCCGTCCTTCGTCGTCATCTCGCATCAGGAAGTTAGCGAGCTCAACGGGCTGGTCGGAAAAATGATCCGGTAAAGGAATTGCTCATGCGGCAAGTCATAGCGCTAGTTGGCTGTCTGTGTCTGTTCCTTCAGGGCTGCACTGCCATGCAGGCCGTGCCGGTACCGCAGGGTGGTTCCGCAACTTCAGCGGTTCAGGTTGGTGACACCGTCGAAACAACGACCCGCGCGGGCGACGTGAAGCGCTTCAAGGTCACCGGGGTGACGAACGAGGAGCTGCTAGGTGCAGACGCCCGCGTGGCCTACTCGGAGATCGCCAGTCTCAAGGTCGCGCGCCAGGACAAGAGCAGGACGCGAACCGCATGGTGGATCCTCGGTGGCGCAGCGCTTGTGGCGCTCATCGCCGGAGCCAGCGGCGGTGGCGGGTCGAGCTACTGACCGATGCGGATCACGATTCTCGACGACTACCACGACACGCTGCGCACACTCGACTGCTTCAGGAAGCTGTCAGGCCACGAGATCACGATCTGGACCGATCACGTTCAGGATGTCGATAAGCTGGCCGGGCGGTTGCGGGATACCGAAGCTCTGGTGCTGATACGCGAGCGTACCGAGATCCGGGCTCCGCTGCTTGATCGACTGGGCAGGCTTGAGCTCATCAGTCAGCGCAGCGTCTACCCCCACATCGACATCGAAGCCTGCACGAAGCACGGCGTGGTTGTTTCGTCGAGCCAGCATCCTGGCACTCCGTCGTATGCCGCAGCAGAACTTACGTGGGCTCTGGTGCTAGCGGCGATGCGCCAGGTTCCGCAGCAGATGTCCGAGCTGAAAGCGGGAAGGTGGCAGATCGGCGTCGGCAACAGCTTGCGAGGCAAGACACTGGGAATCTTTGGTTACGGCAGGATCGGGAGCATCGTCGCGGGTTACGGCAAGGCCTTTGGGATGAACGTATTGGTGTGGGGGCGCAACGGCTCGCTGAAGCGAGCGCAACACGACGGATATGTCGCGGCGCCCGGCAAGGCGGCGTTCTTCTCTTCGTGCGACGTGATTTCGCTCCACCTGCGCCTCGTCGACGGAACTCGTGGCATCGTGACGGCGGATGACCTTGCCCTCATGATGCCGACAGCCCTGCTGGTCAATACCAGTCGCGCTCCGCTGATCGAGCCTGGCGCATTGGTTGCCGCACTCAAAGCGGGACGTCCGGGAACGGCCGCCGTCGATGTCTATGAAGAAGAGCCGGTACTCGACACTCGTTATCCGCTGTTCGCAATGGATGACGTCGTGTGCACGCCGCATATTGGATATGTCACGCGGGACGAGTACGAGGTTCAATTCTCGGACATCTTCGACCAGATCGTCGCCTATACGGCCGGCAAACCCATCAATGTCGTGAATCCAAAGGTGCTCCCGGGGAACGGACCCACTCCAGATCGGTGACGCCGTAGTGCCGCATCTCGGCGATCTCTCCGACGAAGTCCCGAATCGCGGCCAGAAAGGGCGGAAAGTGAGCGCGCTTGCGAAAGCGATCGAGATGCTCCGCGGTCGAGATCCACTGAATGCGAAGCACGAGCGACGACGGCTCTTCCTCGCAGCGCGTCAGTTCGTAGCCGAGGCACTCCGGGGCGGCGCGCAGGTGTTCCGCCGCCCTTCGATAGGCTGCGACAAGCTCGTCCGCAGAGTGCTGCGTCAGGCTATAGCGTATGTACTCGACAACCATGTGGGCGCTCCTACGGCGAGAGAGCAAGTATCGGGTCGCAAAGGCGCCCTCGCGATCATACTCTCCCAACATTAAAATCTCAGTCACGCTTCTTGACTCACACATATCCCTGTGGTTATATATTAATCCATAGCCACCGGGTTATAGATCACATATGCCGAAGGTTCACGACATGCTCTTCAGAACGCTGGCCGATCCGACGCGGCGGGCCATCTTTGAGCGCCTGTGCCGCGAAGGAGAGCAGACAGTCGGAGCCCTGACAGCCCGGGCCGGGGTCTCGCAACCGGCGGTCTCAAAGCACCTGGGGGTCCTGAAGCAGGCCGGATTGGTGCGCGACCGCCACGAAGGTCGCCAGTCACACTACAGCGCGCAGTTCCGAGCGCTCGCGCCGCTGATCAACTGGACAAGCCAGATGGCCGGCTTCTGGGAAACGCGATTCGATCGTCTGGAAGATTTACTCAAAAGGATGGACCATTGAACGGCGACTCTCCGTCTCGACTGATCGATTCCAAGATCAAGGCGTTGAATGACTGGCGGGGTGAAACGCTTGCCCGGGTCCGAACGCTCCTCAAGCAGGCCGATCCCGAAGTGGTCGAGGAGTGGAAGTGGGGCAACGTTCCGGTGTGGTCGCATGCCGGGATCATCTGCACCGGCGAGACGTACAAGAGTGCCGTCAAGTTGACGTTCGCCAAGGGCGCCTCGCTCCCGGACCCCTCGGGCCTGTTCAACTCCAGCCTCGAAGGAAAGACCCGGCGCGCCATCGATCTCCACGAGGGCGACAAGATCGACGGAAAGGCATTGAAGGCGCTCATTCGCGCTGCCGTAACGCTGAACACGTCGCGCTCGAGAAGCGCATGAACAAGCCAGCGACCGAAAGGCTTTCCGTCGTCGTCGAACGCGATATCCCTCATCCACCGGAGAGGATCTGGCGCGCGCTCACGCAACCCCACCTGATCGAGGAGTGGCTGATGAAGAACGACTTCAAGTCCGTCGTGGGTCACCGCTTCAATCTTCGCGGGGACTGGGGCGGAGTGCTCGACTGCGAGGTCCTCGCCATCGAGCCGAACAAGACCCTGACCTATTCCTGGGATTTTGCGCACGACGATGCGGCCTACAATCTACAGAGCGTCGTGACCTTTACGCTCACTCCAACGCGCACGGGGACCCATCTGCGCATGGAGCAGTCGGGCTTCCGGCCGGATCAGAAGCAGGCCTACGGCGGCGCCAAGGCCGGGTGGCAGCAATTCCTTGGAAACCTGGAGCGGGTGTTGGCGCGGATGGATTGAAGCCAGCCTGCAACGTACGACTCGTCTTCAGCGGAAATCTCAATGAATTTGAGCATGTGGACTCGGCAAGCCCATCGCTGGCTGGGCATCGTTTTTACACTGACCGTCATCGCCAACTTCGTCGCCATGGCGCTGGGGGAACCTCCTACCTGGCTGGTCTACTCGCCACTGCCCCCGCTATTTCTACAGATGTTCAGCGGCCTGTACATGTTCTTTCAGCCGTACACCGCCAAGCGGGGCAGCGCGCGCAGCTCGGCCAAATAGCAACACCCGCCGACCGCTCGCAGGCAAGCCAATCGCCCAGTTCGGGCGTCTTGACGAAGCGGAACGGCGCCCAGCTCGTTGATCTGTGAGCCCGGTCCAACCTTTTAGGGGTGCGCGGGATCAAAGTGATAAAGGCGACCCGAAACAAGGACCCCCTTATGTACAGCAGGAAATTCGGGATTCACGGATTGATCAGCGCCGTCGTCGCAATCGCGATCCTCGGTGTCACCGCGCTCGTGCTCGATCGCGCATACCTTTTCTCGGCGCCGGGCGGCGTCGTTGAAATCGGCGAGCTCACCCCGATCGTGGCACTCGACGAAATAATCGTCATCGCCAATCGCTAGACCGGTCACGCCGGCGCGGCTACCGGTGGTTTCCTCGGGAAAGGCTTGAAGGTCAAGGCGATCAGAAAGGCGCCGATCCCGAGGCCGAATGAAATGATGAAGAGCCAGGAGTAGCTGGCGAAGGAATCGTAGATCAGACCTCCCGCCACCGGGCCTGTCGCCATACCGAGTCCGCCGGCCATTGCCATGCCGCCGATCACCATCCCCATCATCGGCAGCGGAAAATTCTCGCGCGCGATGACGGAATAGAGGGGCATGACGCCGGCGTAAATGAAGCCGAAAATCGCCGCGACCGTGTAGAAGGTCGCGAGCTCGCGCGCGGCAAGATAGCCAAGGGTTCCGAACGCCTGGACGAGCAATCCCACGACCAGGACTCGCTTGGCTCCAAGTCGATCTCCGAGCACGCCAAACGCGATGCGGCCGCCGAGGCCCGCCAGTCCTTCCACGCTATAGATCGATACGGCAAGGATCAGCGGTATGCCGCAAGTCACGGCGTAGCTCACGGTGTGGAAGATCGGGCCTGAATGCGTGGCGCAGCAGAAGAAGTTCGTCAGCAGAAGGATCATGAACTGAGGCGAACGCAGCGCCCGCATGCGGGACATCTGCGGCTCAGGATCCTGGCCGGCAACCGCCGCGGTGCCATGGCTCGCCAGCGCCGGTGGGCTGCGCACGAGGAATGCGACCGGAATCATGATAGCCGCCACCACGGCGCTGATGATCAGCAGCGCAGTCCGCCAATCATTGTTCGAGACGAGCCAGGCCGCCAACGGCGACATGGTCATCGGCGCCATGCCCATGCCTGCGGAAACGAGGGATACGGCCAGGCTGCGCCGGGTTTCGAACCAGCCCGTCACGCAGGCCATCAAGGGGGCGAAGATTGCCGCAGTCGCGCCGCCGACCAGGACGCCGAAGATGAGCTGGAACGCCAGGAGCGAGTAACCGTCTTTGAAGTCAAGCGTGGGTATAGCTGGCATTGAACTCGGT
>DAIQBB010000006.1:0-139294 GCA_036781365.1 Steroidobacteraceae bacterium
AATTGGCGGAGAGAGAGGGATTCGAACCCTCGATGGGCTTTTGACCCATACACCCTTAGCAGGGGTGCGCCTTCGACCACTCGGCCATCTCTCCGGTGCTCGCCTGTCAGCGCGAAGGGGCGCAAATGATACTCACCGGCCGCTCGGCCGGCAAAGCATAAGGTGGCGCGCGATCAGACGATCGCGGCCGTCGCGGGGTCCTTGCCTTCTTCGGCCGGCGCCAGCTTCTCGTGGCGGATCCGCTCGTAGATTTCTTCGCGGTGAACGCCGATTTCTTTCGGCGCGAGCACACCGATGCGGACCTGGTTGCCCTTGATTCCGAGTACGGTGACGGTGACGTTATCCCCGATCATCAGCGCTTCGCCGACGCGACGCGTCAGGATCAGCATGCTCCCTTCTCCCCCATCCGTCGTTTCTTATCGATCGCGCAAAAATGATAGCACAGGGGTTGTGAGGGTGTGATTATGTCAAATCAAGCACTTGGGGCGCGGTCGAGACCAAAGGCTCGATGCAGCGCGCGAACCGCGCGTTCCAGGTCTTTTTCCGCGACGAGCACGCTGATCTTGATCTCGGACGTCGAAACGAGTCGGACGTTGATCCCCTCCTTGCCCAGCGTCTCGAAAAGGCGCGCCGCGACACCGGCGTGCGAGCGCATGCCGGAGCCGACGACGGCAAGCTTTGCGACGCGGTCGTCGCCGGCGACCGCCGAACCGGCGTAGCGGCCGGCGGCGGCCTGAGTCAGAGCGAGCGCCCGCGCGTAGTCGTCGCGATGCACGGTGAAGGAAAGATCAACCCGCCCCTCGCGCGGGGCATTGACGACGATCATGTCCACCTCGATCGAGGCCTCCGACACCGGCGCGAGGATTGCGTGGGCAACACCCGCCTCGTGAGGGACCTGGGTGACGGCGATCGCGGCCTCGTCGCGATTGAATGCGATGCCGGAAACGACGGGGGATTCCACGTTCGGATTCTCCTCGCAAATCAATGTGCCCGGGCCCGGCCCGAAGCTCGATAACACGCGGACCTTCATGCCGTGGCGCGCGGCGAACTCCACCGCGCGCAGGTGCAGCACGCGGGAGCCCTGCCCCGCAAGCTCGAGCATCTCCTCGAAGCTTACCTGCGCGAGGCGGCGTGCCTCGGGCACCATGCGCGGATCCGTCGTGTAGACGCCATCGACGTCGGTCAGGATCTGGCATTCGTCGGCCTTCAGCACGACCGCGAGCGCGACGGCGGTCGTATCGGAACCGCCGCGCCCGATTGTCGTGATGTCGCCGTTCGCCGCGCGGCCCTGGAAACCGGCGACGATCGGCACGACGCCGTCCGCGAGATCCTTCCTGAGCTTGTCGCAATCGACGCGCTCGATGCGTGCGCGGCCCGCGGGCCCCGTCGTCTCGATCGGAAGCTGCAGCGCATTGTATGAGCGGGCGACACAGCCGCCCTTCTTGAGCGCGATCGCGAGCAGTGCCGTTGAGACCATTTCGCCGGTCGCGAGCAGCGCATCCAGCTCGCGCGCATCCGGCTCGGGGCAGACCTCGCGCGCCAGCTCGATCAGCCGATCGGTCGAATCGCCCATCGCGGAGACGACGACGGCGACCTGGTGGCCCTGCTTCGCAAGCGCGTGGACCTGGGCCGCCACGGCGTGAATGCGCGCGACGGAACCGACCGAAGTGCCGCCGTATTTCTGGACGATGACTGCCATGACGCGGCGATTGTTTCAGCTTTCGGCGGGAATCGGCAGGCCGGTGACGGACTTCAGGCGCTCCATCGAGAAGAGCGCGGAGACATCCGCGAGGCTCGGCAGCCGCCCGATCAGCGCCTTGTACGTGCGGTCGTAACCGGCCATGTCCTCCACGACGACCTTCAGGAGATAGTCGACGTCGCCGCCGATGCGGTGGCATTCGAGGATCTCGGGCATGGCCTCGATCACCTCGTTGAGCTTTCGCGCCCAATCCGCGCTGTGCTGGTTCGTCTTCACGCGCACATACACCGTGAGGCCGAGCCCCACTTTCTCCGGGTTCACGAGTGCGACGCGTCCCTGGATCACGCCTTCCGCTTCCAACCGGCGGATTCGCCGCCAGCAGGGATTGACGGAAAGCCCGACCTTATCCGCGATCTGCTGGATCGGCAGCGAGGCATCGGCCTGGACGAGGGTGAGAATCTGGCGGTCGATCCGGTCGAGCTTGCTCATGACCAGATATTAGCAAAATATCCCAAATATAGTAGCTCTATTCACACGAAATGGGAGATATTCTCGCTTTCTTGGGACTATCATGAGCGCATGAGCGCATGGAATCGCCTGATTAACGACCATCCCGCCAGCGTGAACGAAAGCTATTTCGAGCACCTCGCGAGCGCGATGGGCTTCGGCTTTCGCATGATCTGGGGCGGGATCGTCTGCCTCGTGCATGCGCTGATTCCAGGCGTCTGCTCGACGCGCGGCAGCGACATGATCTGCGAGCTTCACGAGCGCATGGTCACAAACCGCCGGCGGCCGGCGGAATCGCAGCCGGACCCGATGGAGACGCGCCGGGCCGCCTGATCAGCTCCGGCGCAGCTTCACCTGAAGCTCCTTGCGCCGGTAATCGATTATCAGCGTATCGAGCAAGCCGATCACGTCCATGCCAACGAGCATGGCCGGCTCCTCCGTCAGCTTCCAGTGCTCGAAGATCGCGAAGTCCGCGAAGGTCATCCCGGCATTGCGCACCAGGATCTCCCCCATCGCGAGAGATGGCGTCGAGACACGATTGCCCGTCTGCACGTCAAGCGTCGCTCCAGTCACTTCGTCGGGCGTCACGACGTTGTACTTGCGGCGATGTTCGGCAAGCGCCACGCGCAGCGCCTCGTTCCCGAGCGTTGCCTGGCCGCCGGTGTCAATCACGGCCTTGACGGCCACGCCGCCGAGATAGGCGTCAACGACCAGGAGCCGCCCGCGCATGAACTTGACGGGGATCGTCGCGAAGCCGCTGGTGGCGCGTTCATTCCGCGAGCGCATGATCGTGATGCTGTCCCTGCGGAAATCGATGTGGATACGCTTGTTCTCGAGTCCGTCGGTCCCGAGCACGCCTTCCGCTCCGCCAAGTGCATCGGGAATGATCGGCAGGCGCTTCGGCTCGATCAGGAGGTCGCCGAATTCGAGCGTCTTGATCGCCACCAGCGGTACTTCGACCGAGCCGGTCGCGCCGCGGAGCATCACCTTGTGTGCGGGATCGAGCGTGATACCGAGTTCCTCTGCCACTTTCGCCGTCAGCGCGGAGGAGTTCGCGCCGGTATCCAGCACGAGACGGAATGGGCCCTTGCCATTGACCACGACCGGCGCCCAGATGCGGCCGATCTTGTCGCGCCGCGTCGGTGCGACGAAACGCGGCTCGTCGGCCGTGACCGCGATGTCGTCGAGGATGACCGGCTCGATCTTAATAGAGCGGTCGACCGGGGGCGCGCCCTGCGCGGCGACCTCGGCCAGGAAGATTGCGAGCGACAGCGTCAAGACCCCCACGTAACATCCGACTGTCGGCCCGGGGTCAGGTTCCTTCGAATGTCAGAGATTCCCGCAATCTTCGACCGGCCACGGCCAAAGCGGGACCTTGAACTCCTAGTTCCGGGGCAGCTTTACCTGCAGTTCCTTGCGTCGATAGTCGATGATCAGCGTGTCGAGGAGTCCGAGCACGTCCATGCCGATCAGCATGGCGGGCTCCTCCGTCAATTTCCAGTGCTCGAAGATCGCGAAGTCCGCGAAGGTCATCGGGGGATTTCGTACCGTGATCGTTCCCAGGACGAGAGCGGGCGTCTCCAGGCGGGTGCCGACCTGCATGTCGAGCGTCGACCCGATGATCTGGTCGAGCTTGCCTACTTGTTCGTGGCGAGGGCGGCGTTCCGCAAGCGCGAGACGCAGTGCCACGTTGCCGAGTGTCGACTGGCCTCCGGTGTCGATAATCGCCTTCACCGGCACGCCACCCATGAAGGCATCCACGAACAGCAATCGGTCGTGCAGGAACTTCACCGGAATAGTTTCCAATCCCCCGGCTGCGCGCTGGTTCCTCGAGCGCACGATCGTGATGCGGTCGTGACGGAAGTCTATGTGGATGCGTTTGTTCGCAAGTTCTTCCATGCCAAGTACGCCATCGGCGCCGCCGAGTGCGTCCGGGAGGATCGCCAGCCGCCGCGGCTCCATCAGCAAATCACCGATTTCCAATGTATCGATCGGCACCATGGGCACGGTCGCGGACCCGGTCGCGCCGCGCAATATGACCATGTCAGCGGGATCGATCTGGATCCCGAGCGCCTCCACCAGGCGCGGAGTCAGGGCGGAATTGCTCGCGCCGGTGGCGAGCACGAGGCGAAACGGCCCTTGGCCGTTGACTGACACTGGCGCCCAGATGCGGCCGATCTTGTCGCGGCGCGTAGGCGCGACGAAGCGCGGTTCGTCCCCGATTACGGCGACATGCTCGAAGACCACAGGCTTGATGCTCAACGGCCGGTCGGCCGCCGGCACTTTGACGTCCTGGACCGAGCCAAGTGGCGGCTCGGCCTGGGCGAGCAGCACCAGAAACGGTAGCGCGAATACTGTCACGCAACCTCTGACCTGCAGCCCGGGGTCAGGTTCCTCCGAGCTTCTCAGCGACGAGCTTCGGCACGGCGCGCAGGGCCTCCTCGAGCTTCGAGGGGTCGTTGCCGCCTGCCTGTGCGAAGTCCGCCCGACCGCCGCCGCGGCCGCCGACCATTTCAGCGACCTTGCCGATGAGCTGGCCCGCACTCACGGTCTTCGAAACCGCGGCCGACACGCTCGCAACCAGAATCACCTTGCCGTCGGCTGCGCTGCCGAGGACGATCACGGCGTTCTCGAAGCGACCCTTGTACTGGTCGGCTGCACTGCGAAGCGTTTCCGCGTCGGCGCCGTCGATCGGGACTGCGAGCACCGAAACGCCATTCACCTGCACCGCTTTCCCGGCGAGATCGGCGCCGCCGCCCGTTGCGATCTTCGAACGCAGCGTCGAGTTCTCGCGCTCGAGCTTTTTCTGTTGTTCCAGGAGCTGCGCGACCTTGCCCTCTAGCTCGGCCGGCGCCGCACGAAGCGCTCCAGCCACGCGCTTGAGGGTCGCGTCGGCCGCCTTGACGGCCTCGAGCGCGCCCTCACCCGTCACCGCCTCGATGCGGCGGATGCCGGAGGCGATGCCGCCCTCGCTCGTGATCTTGAAGAAGCCGATATCGCCGGTGCGGGACACGTGCGTACCGCCGCAGAGTTCGGTCGAGAATTCGCCGAAGCGCAGCACACGCACCTCGTCGCCGTATTTCTCGCCGAAGAGAGCCATCGCGCCGGACTTGATCGCGGCGTCATAGGACAGGTGCTTGATATCCGCGGCGGAGTTCTTGCGGATCTCGGCATTGACCAGGCGCTCGATCGTGTCGAGCTCCTGCGGCGTCACAGCCTGGGTGTGCGAGAAGTCGAAGCGCAGGCGATCCGGCGCGACGAGCGAGCCTTTCTGGATTACATGCGTGCCGAGCACCTCACGGAGCGCCGCGTGCAGCAAGTGTGTTGCGGAGTGATTGAGCACCGTCGCCTGGCGCGTCGCGGCGTCGACGGAGGCCATGACGACCGCCCCTTTCTCAAATGTGCCCGACTCGACTTTGCCGATGTGCAGGTGTGCGTCGCCGAGTTTTCTCGTGTCGCGCACCTGGAAGCGCGACGGCCCGCTTGTCAACGTGCCCACATCGCCGACCTGGCCGCCGGACTCGGCGTAAAAAGGCGTGCGGTCGAGCGCAATCTGGACTTCGTCGCCCACCGATGCAGATGCAACCTCGGCGCCGCCTTTCAGGATGGCATCGATTTTGCCTTCGTCCTGCAGGTGATCGTAGCCGCTGAACTGGCTCGCGGAATCGAGCGTTTCGGGGCCGCGCAGGTCCACGCCGAATTTGCTTGCCGCGCGCGCCCGCTCGCGCTGCTCATCCATCGCTTTCTCGAAGCCGGCCTGGTCGATCGCAAGTCCGCGCTCACGCGCGATGTCCGCCGTGAGATCCATGGGGAAGCCGTAAGTGTCGTACAGCTTGAAAACCGTTTCGCCCGCGATTGTCTTGTTCTTCAGCTTGCCGATCGCGCCCTCGAGTAGCGCCATGCCGTTCTCGAGCGTCTCGGCGAAGCGCTCCTCTTCCTGGCGCAGCACGCGCACGACGTGGTCGGCGCCTTTCGCGAGCTCCGGGTAAGCCGCACCCATTTCGTTCGCGAGCGCAGGCACGAGCAAGTGGAAGAATGGCTTCTCCTGGCCGAGCTTGTATCCGTGACGGATCGCGCGGCGGATGATCCGGCGCAGCACGTAGCCGCGGCCGTCATTGCCGGGGATTACGCCGTCGACGATCAGGAAGGAGCAGGCGCGGATGTGGTCCGCGATGACGCGCAACGAAGGGCTCGAAGTCTTTTTCTGGCTCGTGGCGTCCGCTGCGGCCGCAATCAGGTTCTTGAAGAGGTCAATGTCGTAATTCGAGTGCACGCCCTGCATGACGGCGGCCGTACGCTCGAGGCCCATGCCGGTGTCGACTGAAGGCCTGGGCAGCGGCGTCATCTTCCCGTCGGCCGAGCGCTCGTATTGCATGAAGACGAGGTTCCAGATCTCGACGTAGCGGTCGCCGTCCTCGTCCTTCGAGCCCGGCGGGCCGCCTTTCACGTCTGGCCCGTGGTCGTAAAAGATCTCGGAGCACGGGCCGCAAGGTCCGGTGTCGCCCATCGCCCAGAAGTTCGACTTCTCGTCCATGCGCATGAAGCGCTTGGGATCTATTTTTATCAGTCTCAACCAGAGATCTGCGGCCTCGTCGTCATCCTTGTAAACGGTGACCCAGAGTTTCTCGGCGGGGACCTTCAGCGTGCCTGTGACGAAGTCCCAGGCGAACTCGATCGCCTCGCGCTTGAAGTAATCGCCGAAACTGAAATTGCCGAGCATCTCGAAGAAGGTGTGGTGGCGCGCGGTGTAGCCGACGTTCTCGAGGTCGTTGTGCTTGCCGCCCGCACGCACGCAGCGCTGGGAACTCGCGGCGCGCCTGTAGCTGCGCTCATCCTTGCCGAGAAAGACGTCCTTGAACTGGACCATGCCGGCATTGGTGAAGAGGAGCGTCGGGTCGTTGCCCGGGACGAGCGGGCTCGACGGGACGACTTCGTGGCCACGCTCACGGAAAAACTCCAGAAACGCAGCCCGGAGCTCGCTGCTCGACATCGTAGGTGTCTTTTTCAGCTTCGCCGCCATCACTCCTCGCCGGGAAACAGGCCGACCGCGGCGCGAATCTGCTCCGCGGTGAAACCACGCTGGCTCAGAAACCTCGCCTGCCGGCCGCGTTCGATCCAGGTCGTCGGGGGCTTGGCGCCGAAGCGCTTGCGCCGGACCTCGGCGCAACGCGCTCGCCAGCCGGGCGAGCCGGCATCGACCGCCGCCGCGATTTCATCCCGGGACACGCCCGCTTCCCGCAGTTTGTGCGTAATTCCGAGCGGCCCCTGGCCGCGATTCGCATGATACGCGACGAAATGCAGGGCGTAGCGGGCGTCGTCGACGAGGCGCTCCCTGATGAGTTCCGCGACGGCCGAGTCAGCGGCCGGCTGCCCAAAACCGCGCGCGACCAGGCGCTCGCTCAGTTCGCGAACGCCGTAGTCGCGCCGGTTCAGCAGTTTGAGGGCCGCAAGCCGGGCCGCCTGCGGATCGTCCGCGGCGGCGAGCGCAGCCGGGTCAGGCTTCCGCCGCCTCACTCGCAACCGCGACTGGACGGCGCACCGGCAGGAGCCGGTTGCGCAATGCCGTCTCGATCTTCGCCGCAATTTCCGGGTGCTCGATGAGGTAGGTGCGCGCGTTGTCCTTGCCCTGGCCGATGCGCTCCCCCTCGTAGGCGTACCAGGAGCCGGACTTCTCGACCAAGCCGTGCATCGCGCCCATGTCGATCAGCTCGCCTTCCCGTGAAATGCCCTTGCCGTAGAGTATCTCGAACTCCGCTTCGCGGAACGGCGGCGAGACCTTGTTCTTGACCACCTTGACGCGGGTCTGGTTGCCGACGACTTCCTCGCCGTTCTTCAACGCGCCGATGCGGCGGATGTCGAGGCGGAGCGAAGCGTAGAACTTGAGCGCGTTACCGCCGGTCGTCGTTTCGGGATTGCCGAACATCACACCGATCTTCATGCGGATCTGGTTGATGAAGAGCACGATCGTGTTCGATCGCTTGATGTTGCCGGTGAGCTTGCGCAGGGCTTGCGACATCAGCCGGGCCTGCAGACCGACCTGCATCTCACCCATCTCGCCTTCGATCTCGGCCTTCGGCGTCAGCGCCGCGACCGAGTCGATGACGACGATGTCCACCGCGCCGGAACGCACGAGCATGTCGGTGATCTCGAGCGCCTGCTCGCCGGTGTCTGGCTGGGAGATCAGCAATTCCTTGACGTTGACGCCGAGTTTTTCGGCGTAAACCGGGTCGAGTGCGTGTTCGGCGTCGACGAATGCGGCGACGCCGCCGAGCATTTGCGCCTGGGAAATGATCGAGAGCGCGAGAGTCGTCTTGCCGGAGGCTTCGGGACCATAGACTTCCACCACCCGGCCCCGCGGCACGCCGCCGATGCCGAGTGCAACGTCGAGCCCGAGCGATCCGGTCGAGACAACTTCGATGTCGTTGTTGGCCGGGTGCTCACCGAGGCGCATCACCGAGCCCTTTCCAAATTGCTTCTCGATCTGGCTGAGCGCCGCTGCGAGCGCCTTCTTGCGATTGCTGTCTTCCATGCTTGTCGTACCTCCAAATCTGTTCCGATTATTCCACAACGGACCCGTGTCACCCCCGGAAAATACTTCGACAACACTGAAATTGTCGGGTGCCCGGTCCTTCATGGGAGGCAGTCTGCGGGGACCGCTGGCTCAGCACGCGACCTAGCCGCACCTCAAAGGGGACGCGCACCTTTAAAGGGGACGCGCCCCTCTAGAGGGGCGCGTCCCCTTTAAAGGTGCGCGTCCCCTTTGAGGTTTCTAGCGGCCAGTCGGCGAGTGGCCTGTAGCGTGCACCGTCGGGGTGGGCGGCGGATTCAACGAGGGCGAGGCGCCAGACCGGGGCGTCTCCCGTGGATTCAACCGGCCCGAGGCGGAGGTTCTCGGGTGGCGGCCGGCGGACCCGTCGGGCCAGGGTCAGGTGAGGCTGCCAGGGCCGCATTTCGCGTTCGAAACCGAGTGATTCGAGGCTTTGCCAGAGACGCTCGACGATCTCCCGTCCGGCAGCCGGCACGGAAACCGGCATCGCCACGACGACCTTCGGCTTGGCCCAGTATTCGAGTCGCTCGAAGCTGACTTCAACTGCGGGCCACGGCCCGTTCCCGCCCACTTCGATCAGGTGCGCAAGAGCCGTCCCGGGCACCATCCCGATGAAGGCAAGCGTCACATGCAGGTTTCCGGGTGCAATGGGCCGCCCATCGACGCCGTCGAGCGTCGCGGCTGCTGCAGCTGCCAAGGCCGAACGAAACGCGTTGCCCGGCCACAAGGCAAAGAAGACTCGCAAGGGCCGTGGGCCGCTCTCAAAGGGGCGCGTCCCCTTTGCGGCGGGTTTCACGACTCGGGCAGGCCGGCAAGCGCTACGGCCGCTGCCTGGTGGCGCACGGCATCGCGACCGCCGCGGAAGCGGAACGGAAGTGCGATCGCAAGCGTCTTGCCCCGGCGCCTGAAGCCCCAAGCAATCCACACCGTCCCGACCGGCTTCGCTTTCGTCCCGCCGCCCGGACCCGCAACGCCGGTGATCGCGATCGAGACCCGGGCTTGGGAGTTATCGATCGCTCCGCGGGCCATCGCGAGCGCGACCTCTTCGCTGACCGCACCATGGCGCGCGATGAGCCGCTTCGGTATGCCCAGATCCGTGTGCTTGGCGGCATTGGAATACGTGATCCAGCCGCGCTCGAAGTAGTCCGAGCTGCCGGCAATGTCCGTCAGGCACTTCGCAAGGAGGCCGCCGGTGCAGGATTCCGCGGTGGCGACCTGGAGACCCGCCAGCCGCAAGCGCTGCCCGACCGAGCGGGCGAGCTTCCCAAGCGCGGCATCTCGCAGCGAGGCCATGTGTCAGGCGAACTTCGAGAAATCCGGGGCGCGCTTCTCGATGATGGCGGCGATCGCCTCGCGCGCCTCGGCACCGGCGAGCCGCGGCCCGAAATACGACGCTTCGCGCAGGATCGCTTCCTGCACGGCCGCTGCCTGAGCCTGGCGCAGCAGCTTCTTGGTGTCCCGCACCGCCCCGGGCGGCAACGCACTGAAAGCCCGCGCCACTTTCAGCGAGTACGGAAGGACTTCTGCCGCTGGCAGGAACGCATTCGCAATTCCCATGACGACAGCCTCGGCAGCCGGGAACGGCTTGCCGAGCAGCAGCTTCTCCGCCGCGCGCACCCGTCCCGCGATCAAGGGCAGGAGCAAGGTCGAAGCAAACTCCGGCACGAGTCCGAGGCTCGTGAACGGCATCGAGAGACTCGCGTTGTCCGCGACGTACACGAGGTCGCAGTGCAACAGCATGGTCACGCCGATCCCGACCGCGAGCCCCTCGACGGCGGCAATCGCGGGTTTCTCGAACGCAGCCAGCCCCTGCATGAAGCTCAATACTGGCGAATCGATCTGCGCAAACTTCGGGTTGGAAAAATCCTTGAGATCGTTGCCGGCGGTGAACGTGCCGCCCGCGCCCGTGATCAGGACCGAGCGAACGGCAGGGTCTGCCGCGGCTTGCTTCAGGTGGGCGACAAATTGCTCGTACATCTCGCCCGTGATCGCGTTCTTCTTGGCCGCGCGATCGATGGTGATCGTGCCAACGCCTTGATCCGACTGGTAGGTGATGCTCATGTGTCGTCCTGCATTCGGGCCGTCATAATGCCTCAAATGAGGAGTCCCGAGACCAGGCCCGCGACCGCGCCGCTGTTCCCCGGCCTCGAGGCGCACACCCCCATGATGCAGCAATACCTGCGCATCAAGGCGGAGAACCCGGACGTCCTCCTGTTCTATCGCATGGGCGATTTTTACGAGCTCTTCTACGACGACGCGCGCCGCGGATCGCGCTTGCTCGACATCGTGCTGACGCAGCGCGGGGAATCAGGCGGCGCCGCAATCCCGATGGCGGGCGTACCGGTCGAGAAGCTTGACAGTTACCTCGCCCGCCTCGTCAAGCAGGGCGAGCCGGTCGCGATCTGCGAGCAGACCGGCGAAGTCGGCAAGGGCAAGGGGCCGGTCACGCGCGAGGTCGTGCGTATCGTCACGCCAGGGACCGTGACCGACGATGCCCTGCTTGACGCGCGGCGCGAAAACCTCCTCGCCGCGCTGGCCGTGGACGGCGAGCGTTTCGGCCTCGCCTGGCTCGACCTCGGCTCCGGCCGCTTCAGCGTCCTCGAGGGCGAGGGCCGCGAGGCGCTCTCGGCCGAGCTCGAGCGCCTGAAGCCGGCGGAGTTGCTGCTGCCGGAAGGCGTCAAGGCCGTGGTCGCGACCCGCGTTGTCGAGCGCCCGCCCTGGCATTTCGTCGAAGACTCTGCGCTGCGCGCGCTGACGATGCAGTTCGGCACGCAGGATCTCGCTGGGTTCGGCTGCGAAGACCTGACGCTCGCGATCGGCGCCGCGGGGGCACTCCTGCAATATGCACGCGACACGCAGAAGGGCGCCCTGCCCCACCTCACGTCGCTCGCACGCGAATCGCGCGATGAGGCGCTCGTCATGGACGCCGCCACCCGGCGCAATCTCGAGCTCGACGCGAATCTCGCCGGGCGCGAAGAGGCGACGCTCGCGGGCGTGATCGACCGCACCGCGACTTCGATGGGCGCGCGGGAACTGCGCCGCTGGATCCAGAGGCCGCTCCGCGACCGCGACGCGCTACGCGCGCGTTACGGAGCGATCGCCGCACTGATCAAGGCGGACCGATATGACGCCCTGCGTGAGATCCTGCGTGGCATCGGCGACGTCGAGCGCGTGCTCGCGCGCGTCGCGCTGCGCTCCGCGAAGCCGCGCGACCTCGCGGCCCTTCGCGAAGGACTCGGGCAACTGCCACGGCTCGAGGCAGCATTCGCAGGCCTCGATGCGGCACTGCTGGCGTCCGCGGCACGGGACCTCGCGCCGCGCCCGGAATTACAAGGCCTTTTGACGCGTGCGATCGTCGCGACGCCGCCGCCACTGCTTCGTGAGGGCGGCGTCATTACCAGCGGATTCGACGCCGCTCTCGACGAGCTGCGTTCGATCGCGACCGGCGCCGACAACAAGCTGCTCGAGCTCGAAGAGCGCGAGCGGCGTCGCACCGGGCTCACCCAGCTCAAGGTCGGGTACAACCGCGTCCAGGGCTATTACATCGAGCTTCCGCGAAGCCAGTCGGAGCGCGCGCCGGCGGATTACTTGCGCCGCCAGACCGTCAAGAATGCGGAGCGCTACATCACGCCGGAGCTCAAGCAATTCGAGGACAAGGTGCTCGGCAGCCGTGATCGCGCGCTTGCGCGCGAGCGGGAGATTTTCGACGGACTCCTCGATCGCCTGACGGACGAACTCGCATCGCTCAAGCGGATGGCCGCGGCGCTCGCTCAGGCCGACGTGCTCGCGAATCTCGCGGAGCGCGCAGTGAGCCTGCGCTACGTCGAGCCGACGCTCTCCGACGAGCCGGGCCTTCGCATCGAGGGCGGACGGCACCCCGTCGTCGAGCGGGTTCTCGACGATCCCTTCGTCCCGAACGACCTCGAACTCACGGACAGCCGCCGAATGCTGGTGATTACGGGTCCCAACATGGGCGGCAAGTCGACCTACATGCGCCAGGCCGCGCTCATTCTCGTTCTCGCCTCGATCGGCAGCTTCGTGCCCGCGACGCGGGCCGTGATCGGGCCATTCGACCGCATCTTCACCCGGATCGGCGCCTCCGACGACCTGGCCGGCGGCCGCTCCACGTTCATGGTCGAGATGACCGAGGCAGCCGTTATCCTGAATGCGGCGACCGAACGGAGCCTCGTGCTGATGGATGAGATCGGCCGAGGCACGAGCACCTATGACGGGCTATCGCTCGCCTTCGCCTGCGCGAGCCATATAGCGAAGCAGCTTCGCGCCTTTACCCTATTCGCCACGCATTACTTCGAGCTCACCGAGCTCGCGGACGAAATTCCTTCGATCGCGAATGTGCATCTCGATGCGACTGAGCACGGTAACGGAATCGTGTTCCTGCATGCGGTCAAGCCGGGCCCGGCGAGCAGGAGTTACGGCCTGCAGGTCGCACAGAAAGCGGGAGTCCCGCGCGACGTGATTGAAAGTGCGCGGGGGTACCTGGAAAAGCTGGAGCAGCAGCACCGACGATGACAAGAGGGGACAGTCCCCGAGCGGCGCTGAAGGGGAACGTCCCCTAGGCTAGGTGCCGCCGGGCGCAGGCCGCTACGGCGAGCACGACTGCCAGCGAGGTGGCCTCGACCTGACCCGGATTTGCCGCGGCGACAAAGTGGAGCAGATAGAGCACGAAACCGATGGCAAACCAGGGGCCTTGCATCGGCGAACTATAACTTCGATCTCACATCCGCGGCCTCGAAGGAGCCATGCATGAGAAAGCGTGTCGTAGCATTCGCCACCGGAGCGCTGAGGAGCATGCCGGTGTGACTCACGTCGAGAATGATCTCAGCCGTCGCGCCCGGCAGGCGCGTCTCGTCGACGCTCACCGTTCCGTCATTCGGCTGCGGGAGATTTGCGAAGAGCCGTCCGAGTCCCGCGGAGCGCGATCCAGCGATCAGCCCGATCTCGCGCGGCCCGGTCCAGCGCCGTTCGCGCGGTCGCGTGAGTTCGGCAACCGCGAGCGCGCCCAATATCTGCGGACCGAGCGACCAGGCGGCAATTGCCCTGGCTGCGCGCGAGCCCCGTACGGGTACACCCAGAAAGACAATGCGGCCCGGCGGCAGGTCACGCTCGGTCGCAAGTGTCTCGAGAGTGATGAGCCCGCCGAGGCTGTGCGCAATCACGTGCACCGGACCGCCAAAGGCACGCAGGCGTTCGGCAAGCCCTGCGGCCACGTCGCGAAGTGACGCCTGCATCGACGGATAGCGAAATACCGAGGGAGCAAAACCTGCACCCTGCAACCGGTCGCGCAGCAGGAAGAATTCCAGCCCGTTGAGCCACAGGCCGTGGACGACGACGACCGGGATGCGGTTTGCGTTCAGCCTGTCGGCGCCGGCGGTTTTTTCACGCGGATGTGCAGCTCCGCAAGCTGTGCGTCATCGGCTTCGGATGGCGCATCGGTCAGCGGATCCCAGGCTGACTGCGTCTTCGGGAATGCGATGACGTCACGGATGCTTTCCGCGCCCGACATCAGCATCGCGAGCCGGTCGAGGCCGAATGCGATGCCGCCGTGTGGCGGCGCGCCATAACGGAGCGCCTCGAGCAAGAAGCCGAACTTCAGCGATGCCTGCTCGCGCGATATGCCGAGCAGGTCGAACACCGCGCTCTGCATTTCTTCGCGGTGGATGCGGATCGAGCCGCCTCCGATTTCCGAGCCGTTCAGGACCATGTCGTAGGCGCGGGCAAGCGCGTTCTTCGGGTCGGCCGTGAGCGTCGCCGCTTCGGGAATTGCCGGCGATGTGAACGGATGGTGCATCGCCATCCAGCGCTTCGACTCCGCGTCCCACTCGAACATCGGGAAATCGACGACCCAGAGCGGCTGCCAGCCCTCTTCCACGAGACCGAGGTCTCGCCCGAGCTGGAGCCGCAACGCGCCGAGCGCGTCGTTGACGACTTTCGCCTTGTCCGCGCCGAAGAAGACGAGGTCACCGGTTTCCGCGCGTGTGCGCTCCAGGATGCCCTTGACCGCTGCGTCCGACAGGAACTTGAGTATCGGCGACTGCAGGCCGTCCCGGCCCTTTGTCGCGTCATTCACCTTTATATAGGCGAGGCCCCGCGCGCCGTGCCGGCCGACGAACGCCGTGTAGTCGTCGATCTGTTTGCGTGTCAGTTCCCCGCCGCGCGGAACGCGAAGCGCAGTCACGCGCCCGTCCGGATCAGCCGCGGGCGTTGCGAACACCTTGAACTCGGAGTCGCGCACGAGATCCGCGACGTCCGTGAACTCGAGCGGCACGCGAAGGTCCGGCTTGTCGGACCCGAAGCGCCGCATCGCTTCGGCGTAGGTGAGGCGCGGGAACGGGTCGGGCAAGTGGGCCTTCAGCACGCGCGAGAACACGTGCCGGATGAGGCCTTCCATCAACGCCATCACCTGGTCCTGGTCCAGGAAGGAAGTCTCGATGTCGAGCTGCGTGAATTCGGGCTGGCGGTCAGCGCGAAGGTCTTCGTCCCTGAAGCAGCGGACGATCTGGTAGTAGCGGTCGAAGCCGCCCATCATCAGGAGTTGCTTGAAAATCTGCGGCGACTGCGGCAGCGCGAAGAACTTGCCCGGGTGTGTCCGCGATGGCACGAGATAGTCGCGCGCGCCTTCGGGCGTAGCCTTAGTCAGCATCGGAGTCTCGATGTCGACGAACTGGTGGTCGTCGAGGTACTCGCGCATCGCACGGGTGATGGCGTGGCGGCGGCGGAGACGCTCCTGCATCACGTCGCGGCGCAGGTCGATGTAGCGATGCTTGAGCCGCAGCTCCTCGCCGACTTCCTCGTCGAGCGAAAATGGCGGCGTCGCGGACGGATTCAGCACGACGAGCTTTGACGCGAGCAGCTCAATCTGGCCGGACGGCAGGTTCGGATTCACCGTCCCGGCGGGTCGCGGGCGTACCTTTCCCTGCACCTGGATGCAGAACTCGCGGCCGAGGTGTTCCGCCGCCTTGAATGCGGCGGGCGTGTCCGGATCGAAAACGACCTGCAGGAGGCCTGAGCGATCGCGCAGGTCCACGAATATCACGCCGCCGTGATCGCGGCGACGATGCACCCAGCCGGCCGCCTCGATGGTGCGGCCCGCCAGTGATTCGCCAATTTCTCCGCAGTAGTGTGTGCGCATGGACAAAGCGGGCGATGTTACGTGCGCGGCAGCGGCCGTGGCAACCGGCGCCTAGCGGCGCGCCGGGCGGCGACGGCGGACCGGTTTCGGACTCGCGGCCTTCGGTTTCTTTGCGTCGGCCGCCGGCTTCGGGGCGATCTCCGTCTCAATTTTTTTCTCAGCCGGCTTCGCTTCCGCCTTCTCGTCCTTTGGCTTCCCAGCCGGTGGGCCTTCGCTTGTAGCAGGTTCCTTGTCGCCGGCAATGTTGCGCTGCCCGTCCTTGTCCTTCTTGAAGTCCGTCTCGTACCAGCCGCCGCCTTTCAGGCGGAAAACCGGTGCAGAGACGAGGCGGCGCAGCTTCGAACGGCCGCAGACCGGGCATTTCCTGAGCGGCCCGTCCGAGACCTTCTGGAGCTCTTCGTGGTGATGCCCGCAGGCGGCGCACTGGTATTCGTAGAACGGCATGCCGTCATTTTCGCATAACCAGCGTACCGTCCTTCGCTGCCACCCTGATCGTGTCGCCCGGGCCGAATTCGCCCGCGAGGATCTTCTGGGCCAGCGGGTTCTCGAGCTGCTGCTGGATCGCGCGCTTGAGTGGCCGCGCGCCATACACCGGGTCGAAGCCTGCCTCGCCCAGCAGGTCCTGGGCCGCTTTGTCGAGCTCGATCCGGATGTCGCGCTCGGCGAGCCGGCGACGGAGATACCCGGTCTGGATCTCGACGATGCGGCGGATGTGCTCGCGGCCGAGCGGGTGGAACACGACGATGTCGTCGATGCGGTTGATGAACTCCGGCCGGAAATGCTGGCTGACGATGTCGAGCACCGCCTTCTTCATCTGGTCATAGTTCTCCTCGCCCGCGAGCTCCTGGATCAACTGCGAGCCGAGGTTCGAAGTCATGATGACGACCGTGTTGCGGAAATCGACCGTGCGGCCGTGGCCATCGGTCAGCCGGCCGTCATCCAGCACCTGGAGCAGCACGTTGAATACGTCGGTGTGCGCCTTCTCGATTTCGTCGAGCAGGATCACGGAATACGGACGGCGACGGACGGCCTCGGTCAGGTAGCCGCCCTCTTCGTAGCCGACATAGCCCGGCGGCGCTCCGATCAGCCGCGCGACCGAATGCTTCTCCATGAACTCGGACATGTCGATGCGGATGAGTGCCTCTTCAGTGTCGAAGAGGAACTCCGCGAGCGCCTTCGTGAGCTCGGTCTTGCCGACGCCGGTCGGGCCGAGAAAAAGGAAGGAGCCATTGGGGCGATTCGGGTCCGCGAGTCCCGCGCGCGAGCGGCGGATGGCGTCCGACACCGTTCGCACGGCCTCGCTCTGCCCGACGACGCGCTTCGCGATCGCCTCCTCCATCTTGAGCAGCTTCTCGCGCTCGCCCTCGAGCATCTTGGAGACGGGAATGCCGGTCCACTTGGAGACGACCTCGGCGATTTCCTCCTCGCCGACCTTGTTGCGCAAGAGCTGCGGTGCCTTCGTCTCCGCTTTGTGGGCATCCGCGAGGCGCTTTTCGAGTTTCGGGATCGTGCCGTGCTGGAGTTCCGCCATTTTCGCGAGATTGCCCCCGCGGCGCGCCGCCTCGAACTCGATCTTCGCGCGCTCGAGCTCTTCCTTGATGTGGGCCGTACCCTCCAAGGCAGCTTTCTCGGCCCTCCAGATTTCCTCGAGGTCGGCGTACTGCCGCTCGAGATCGGATAGCGATTCCTGGAGCTGTCCAAGGCGCTTCTTCGATGCCTCGTCCTTTTCCTTCTTGAGCGCCTCCCGTTCGATCTTGAGCTGGATGATGCGACGCTCCAGCCGGTCGAGGGCTTCAGGCTTGGAGTCGATCTCCATACGGATGCGCGACGCCGCCTCGTCGATCAGGTCGATCGCCTTGTCCGGGAGCTGGCGGTCGCTGATGTAGCGGTGCGACAGCGTCGCAGCAGCAACAATAGCGGGATCGGTGATCTCGACCTTGTGATGGGTCTCGTAGCGATCGTTCAGGCCGCGCAGGATTGCGATCGTGTCTTCGACGGAGGGCTCGTCCACCAGCACCTTCTGGAATCGCCGTTCGAGCGCGGCGTCCTTTTCGACGTGCTTGCGGTATTCGTCGAGCGTGGTCGCGCCGACGCAGTGCAACTCCCCGCGCGCGAGAGCCGGCTTCAGCATATTGCCCGCATCCATGGAGCCTTCGGCCTTTCCGGCGCCCACCACGGTGTGCAGCTCGTCGACGAAGAGGATGACCTGGCCTTCCTGCTTCGCGAGGTCGTTCAGCACGCCCTTCAGGCGCTCCTCGAACTCGCCGCGGAACTTGGTGCCAGCAATCAGCGCGGCCATGTCGAGCGCAAGAATGCGCTTGTTCTTGAGGCCTTCCGGCACCTCGCCGTTTACGATTCGCTGCGCGAGCCCCTCGACGATCGCGGTCTTGCCGACGCCCGGCTCGCCAATCAGCACGGGATTGTTCTTCGTACGCCGCTGCAGCACCTGGATTGTGCGGCGGATCTCGTCGTCGCGGCCGATCACAGGGTCGAGCTTGTTCTGTTCCGCCCGCGCGGTCAGGTCGAGCGTGTATTTCTGCAACGCACCGCGCTGCTCCTCGGCATTCGGATCGTCCACTTTATCGCCGCCGCGTATATCCTCGATCGCCTTGTCAATGGCGCCCTTCACGGCGCCGGAGTCCTTGAGAATCCGGCCGAGGGTGCCGCGGTCTTCGGCGGCTGCGAGCACGAAGAGTTCGCTCGAGATGTAGCGATCGCCCCGCTTCTGCGCGTGCTTCTCAGCGACGTTCAGCAGCTTCTGCAGGTCGTTCGAGGCTTGCACGTCGCCATGGGTGCCCTCGACGGTAGCGATGCGATCGAGTTGCTCCTGCAGTCGTGAGCGCAGCAGATTGACGTTGACTCCGGCCAGATCGAGCAACGGACGCACGCCACCGCCCTCCTGGTTGAGGAGCGTGAACATCACGTGCGCCGGCTCGACAAACTGGTGGTCGCGCCTGATGGCGAGCGACTTTGAGTCTCGAAGCGCCTGATCGAAGATCGTGGTCGGTTGGCTCATGCCACTGATTACCCCGCGTTGCCCGCTCAATGAGGCCGAGCCAAGGTCGATTCAACCTGTAACACCGTGAATTTAAGCGGTTTTTGCACTGCTCAATCAATCGATTTAAAGTGGGCGTGCGTGGACCACCCCCGGGTGGCCGCGACAGATGACGACGCCGAAACTGACGACTGGGACTTGATCCATGGGACAGGTACCCGCTGAACGCCCGGACTCCGGGTCATCGCCCTACGGCTTCGTCGGGGATGGCCGCCTTTCCCGGCATTGGCGCCACTACTTCACGAGCCTCGGCATCCCCTGGAAGCTGTGGTCGCGAAAGCTCGCCCGCAGCAATGGCCTGCCGGGAATCACCGCGCCTGAAGCCCTCGCCGACTGCCCGACGATTCTCCTCGCCGTATCGGACGATGCGATCGCCCCGGTCATGGCGCGGCTCTGCGCCGAGGGTCTCGACGACAGGCGCTACGTGCATTTCTGCGGTGGCCGGACATTTGAAGGCACATTCGGCAGCCATCCGCTCATGAGCTTCGGCACGGCTCTATATGAGCCAATGTTCTACCGCGACATCCCGGTTTTCGTCGATCACGATGCCGCGCATCCGGACCCGGTCGGCGAGTTCCGCACGCTCTTTCCACGCCTGCCGAACCCCTGCTTCCCGCTCAAGACGGAAGACAAGGCTTACTACCACGCGCTTTGTGCGCTCGCGGGCGGATTCACGGCCGTTTTGTGGCGCGACTTCTTTGCTGCGATGGAGACGCGCTTCGGTGCGCCGCGCGACGCGCTCGCAAGCTATCCGCGGCGCATCATCGAAAACGTCATCTCCTCCGGCGACGGCGCGCTCACCGGCCCGGTCGCGCGCGGGGATACCGAAACGATCGAAGCACACCTTGAAGCACTCGAAGGCACGGCGCTCGCGGACGTCTACCAGGCGTTCATCGCAGCCGCCGGGAGGGAACGGGCATGAAATCGGTCCTCGACTTTGCCGCTGCAAAAGCCAGCGGCCGCAAGATCTCGATGGTCACCTGCTATGACGCGAGCCTCGCGCGCGTGCTCGAGGCGACGGCCGTCGACTGCATCCTCGTGGGCGACAGTGCGGCGATGGTGATGCATGGTCACACGGACACGCTCGCCGCAACCGTGGAACTCATGGCGATGCACACGGCCGCGGTCCGCCGCGGCGCGCCGTCCCGCTTCCTGATTGCCGACCTGCCTTTCCTCTCATTCCGCAAGGGCGTGCCCGCGGCGCTCGACGCAGTCGCGGCCATGATGCGTGCGGGCGCCCAGGCGGTGAAGCTCGAGGGCGTTGCGGGCCATGAAGACGTGATCACGGCGATCACCGGCTCGGGCGTGCCCGTCATGGGCCATCTCGGCCTCACGCCGCAGTCAGTCAACGCGCTTGCGGGCTTCCGTGTCCAGGGCCGCTCCGAGGACGACGCCGAGCGGATCGTCGCCGAGGCGAAACGCGTCGAGGAGCTCGGCTGCTTCGCACTCGTACTCGAATGCGTGCCGGCTGCACTTGCATCGCGAATCACCCATTCGCTCACGCTCCCGACCATCGGCATCGGGGCCGGCATCGACTGCGACGGGCAGGTGCTAGTCCTGCAGGACCTGCTGGGTCTTTCGAACGGCCACCGGCCGAAATTCCTGCGCACCTACCTCGATGGCTTCGGCCAGGTGCGCGATGCGGTCGACCGCTTCGACAAGGACGTCAAGCAAGGCGCCTTCCCGGCGGCTGCCGAGAGCTACGACGCGTGAAGATCGTGCGGAGCGTCGCGGAAGTCGTCGAGCACCGCCGCACCCGTGGCGCGGGCACGACGGGCTTGGTGCCGACCATGGGCGCGTTGCACGAAGCCCATCTCGCGCTCGTGCGGCGCGCGAAAGCCGAGAACGCGCGCGCCTGGGCAAGCATCTTCGTGAATCCCGCGCAGTTCGACGATCCCGGCGACCTCGATCGCTATCCGCGAACAATCGAGCAGGACCTCGAATTGCTCCGCGGTGCCGGGTGCGATCTCGCATTCCTGCCGACTGCGGATGAGATCTACCGCGACGGCTATCGCTATCGCGTGACGGAAAACGAATTGAGCCTGAGGCTCGAAGGCGCCTCGCGTCCGGGCCATTTCGACGGTGTGCTGACGGTCGTGCTGAAGCTGCTTCAGCTCACGCGTCCCGAACGCGCCTATTTCGGGGAAAAGGATATCCAGCAGCTCGAGCTGGTGGAGGGCCTCGTGCACGCCTTCTTCATCGACACCCAGATCGTGCGCTGCCCGACGCGTAGAGAACCCGACGGGCTCGCGATGAGCTCGAGAAACCGGCTGCTCTCCGCTGCAGATCGCGCACGCGCACCGGCGTTCCACAGGCTGCTCGCGGCAAGCGTCGCGGAGCGGATCTCGCCGGCCGAGGCGGCACGAGCGCTTGCCAGCGAGGGTTTCGAGGTCGACTACGTCGCCGACCGCGATGGCCGGCGGCTCGGCGCGGTGCGGCTCGGGAAAGTGAGGCTCATCGACAATGTCGAATGACGAAGGTCACAAGATCCTGTTCAAGCTGACGGGCTCGATCGCCTGCTTCAAGGCTTGCGAGCTGATCTCGCGCCTCATGAAGCGAGGCTTTTCAGTTCAGACGGTCGCAAGCGCGGGTGCGCTGCGCTTCGTCGGTGCGGCGACGCTCGAGGGCCTGACGGGCCGGCCGCCGTTCACCGATCTCTACGAGCCCGGCCGCACGATGGATCACATTCGTCTCGCACGCTGGGCGGATATGGCCCTCCTCTGCCCGGCGACGGCGAACTCTCTGAACCGGCTCGCGGCGGGACTCGCCGATGACGCAATCGGCGCGCTGTTCCTTGCCTGGGAAATCGGAGCCAAGCCATATCTCGTCGCTCCCGCGATGAATGCGACGATGTGGGACCACCCGGCCACGCGGGCGGCGCGTGAGCGGCTCGCCGCCTTCGGCGCGCAACTCCTCCCGGTCGGTGACGGCCGCCTCGCCTGCGGCGAACAGGGCGAGGGCCGCCTGCTCGAAGTGGACGAGCTGGAGAAGCTCGTCATGCAGGAGCTAACGGCGACACGATGAAGGTCGTCGTCACTTCCGGCGCGACGCGCGAGCCGATCGACAGCGTGCGGTTCATCTCCAACCTGAGCAGCGGCCGCACCGGCGCTGCGATCTGCGAGGCGCTCGCCGCCCGCGGATTCCAGGTGACCCAGGTCGCAGGCCAGGATTCCGCGCAGGCGACGGGTGTCGCGCGGCGCGAGTCCTTCACCGACCACGCCTCCCTCGACGCCGCGCTTCGCCGCCTCGCGCGCGACAGCGCCTGCGCCGCAGTGATCCACGCCGCAGCCGTCGGCGATTTCGCGGTAATCGACCCTACCCCCGACGCGAAAATCGAATCCGGGCAGGAAATCGCGGTCAAGCTCCAGCCGACGCACAAGATCATCGACAAGATCCTCGGCTATGCCGGCAATCCGAACCTGATCCTGATTGGCTTCAAGCTGACGCACGACCCGGACCCGGGCTCCCAGGCGCGGGCGGCGCGGGAACTCCTGAAGCGCAGTCGCGCCCGCTATGTGGTGCAGAACGACGTTTCCACGCTCGCGGAAGGCGAGGAGCACCTGTTCTTCGTCCACGAGAACGGCAGCAGCCGCGTCCGCCGCTATGTCGGGCGCGCGAAACTCGCGACCGCGATCGCCGCGCTGCTCGAAGAGCAGCTCAAGGGGAGCCCGCGGTGATTCTCGTCCTGGACATCGGCAACAGCCAGATTTTCGGCGGCGTGTTCGACGACGAACGCCTGTGCCTGCAGTTCCGCCGCGCCACTCGCGCCGAGAACACCTCCGACGAGTTTGGTGTCTTCTGCCGCCAGGTGCTGAAGGAGAACGACTTCGACCCGAAGAGCATTACCGCGGTCGCGATCTGCTCGGTCGTCCCGGACATGGTGCACTCGGTGCGGAACGCGAGCATGAAGTACTTCGGCCTCCGGCCCTTCCTGCTGGAGCCGGGCGTGCGCACGGGTCTCAAGATCCGCTACCGGAATCCGCTCGAGGTGGGCAGCGACCGGATCGCCGGCGCAATTGCGGCGGCCAAGCTCTTCCCGGGCCAGAACGCGATCATCGTGGACTTCGGCACGGCGACGACGATCGATGCGCTCACCGAAGACCGCGACTACCTCGGCGGCTTGATCCTGCCGGGACTCCGGCTCTCGATGGAGAGCCTGGATGCACGAACCGCAAGACTTCCGAAGGTCGAAATCCGGAAGCCACCGGAGCTCCTCGGGCGGTCGACGGTCGAGAGCATCCAGGCCGGGCTCTATCACGGCAACATCGCGATCCTCCGGCATCTCTGCGCGGAAGTACGCACGCAGTACTTCTCGGGCAAGCCCACGATCCTCGTCGGTACCGGTGGATTCGCTCGGTTGTTCGAGGACGAGAAGATCTTCGATGCACACATTCCGGAACTCGTTCTGATCGGTTTACGCGAAGCGCTGCGTCTCAACAGCTGACGTGCTGGTCTCTGTTGCGCGGACTTCGCGCCGGTCGGGGACCCTCGCTCGCTCAGAAGAACGGACATTCGCTCGCTCGGGGACCCGCCCGGCGCTCGTCCGTGCAACTGGGACGCGCCGGCTGCCGCGCGGACAAGGCGCGCGGGAACCGGCGAGAGAGCGAATGTCCGTTCTTCTGAGCGAGCGAGCCGAGTTCCCGCGCGCCGTAGTCCGCGCAACGCCCGACCGCTCCGTCAGTGCGCGAACTCGTGCGTCAGGCCGGTCACCAGCACGCCTAGCGCAATCAGGGCGACCTGCTGAAGCGATGTACGGGCATCCACCCTACGGTGTAGACCGGGAATGAGGTCGGCGACTGCGACGTAGAGGAAACTCGCGGCCGCGATCGCGAGGGCGTACGGGAGCCACTCGAGCGCCTGCGCCAGCAGGAACCAGGCGATGACAGCCCCGGCCATCGAGGACAGGCTCACGGCGATGTTGAGCAGCAGCGCGCGCGAGCGCGACATTCCGCCGTTCAGGAGGATTGCGAGATCCCCCACTTCCTGCGGAATCTCGTGCGCGAACACCGCGACTGTCGTGACGATGCCGAGATGCGGGTTCGTCAGGAAGGCCGCCGCGATCAGCACGCCGTCCAGGATGTTGTGGAAGGCGTCACCCCAGAGGATCAGCGTTGCCGAGGCGCGGTCGCGGTGATGGTCCTGCGGTCCATGAGCTTCGCAATGGTCCACGTGGCAATGCCGCCAGAGCACCATCTTCTCGAGCACGAAGAAAGCGATGATTCCACCCGCGAGTGCGATGCCGATTCCATGCGCGCCCGCGCCCGATTCGAGCGCGTGCGGCAGCAGCGCGAGGAGCGCGGCGCCGAGCAGCGCTCCCGTCGCAAAGCTCACGAGGGGCGGCAACAGCGCGTTGCGCCGCGCCGACGACAACAGCATGAAGCCGCCGGCGATGAGCGCCGAAAGGGCGCCGCAGGCTGCGGTCAGCAACAGGATGGATGCCAGCGACGACACGGGCGACAGCCTACCTCAGGCGAGCCAAGCGAGTGCGGCTATGCGGCCGGTTGCGCCATCGCGGCGGTACGAATAGAAGCGCGCGGGTTCCGAATAGGTGCAGAGATCGCCGCCGTACACGTTGGCGACGCCCGCGGCAGCGAGCCTGCGCCTTGCAAGCTCCGGCAGGTTCGCCAGCCAGCGCCCTTCACGGCCCGGCTTGAATTCTGCGGCGGCGCCTGCATCGCCAGCGAGCAAAGCCGCGCGCACTTCGCTGCCGACTTCGAATGCGGAAGGTCCGATAGCGGGACCGAGCCAGGCCATGAGTTCCGCCGGCTCGCAATCGAGCGCGGCAACCGCGGCTTCGATGACCCCAGCCGCGAGCCCCCGCCAGCCCGCGTGAGCGACACCGACGCGATCGCCCGCGCGGCTCGCGAGAATCACCGGCATGCAATCCGCGACCAGCACGGCGCAGACGACACCCGGTACAAGAGTGACGGCAGCATCCGCGGGTTCCCTGTTCGCTCCGGGCAAGTGGGATACGGCGATACCGTGCACCTGCTGCAGCCAAGCAGGCTCCGAGGGTAAATCCAGCGCAGTCCGCAAATGCTGGCGGTTTGTCCGAACGGCCGATTCGTCGTCGCCGACGTGTGCGGCGAGATTGAAGGAAGCGAACGTTCCCCGGCTCACGCCGCCTGTGCGCGTCGTCATCGCGGCGCGGACGCCACGAGGCGCCGGCCAATCCGGCTGGAGGATTGCGGGTGCCGTCATGCGGTGCCCGCAGCGTCGCGATCGCGCTTGAGCGCCGCGACGAGTGCGCGAAAATCCGACGGGAGCGGCGCCTCGACCTCGACCGCCCGGCCGTCGCGGGGATGCGGAAAGCCGAGCTTCGCGGCATGCAGCGCCTGACGGCGGAAATCGCGCAGCGCCGTCGCGAGCGAGGGCGTCGCGCCGCGCGGGATTGCAAGCCGCCGCCCATAGACCGAATCGCCAACCAGGGGATAGCCCGCATGCGAAAGGTGCAGGCGGATCTGGTGCGTGCGGCCGGTCTCGAGCGTCACGCGCACCCAGGTGTGGATGCGAAAGCGCTCGATGACGCGATAGTGCGTGACGGCCTCGCGCCCGCTCGAGCGCACGGCCATGCGCACCCGGTCGACCGGATGCCGGTCGATGGGCGCGTCGATCTTGCCGCCCGCAGTCATCACGCCGACGCAGACGGCCTGGTATTCGCGGTGGATCTCCCGCGCCGCAAGCGCCTCGGCAAGCTTCACGCGCGCGGGCTCGTTGCGCGCGACCACGAGGAGACCGGTCGTGTCCTTGTCAAGCCGGTGCACGATGCCCGCGCGCGGAAGCTTTGCAAGCTTTGGGTCGTGCGCGAGGAGTGCGTTCTGCAAGGTCCGGTCGGGGTTGCCTGCACCGGGATGGACCACGAGGCCCGCCGGCTTGTCGACGACGATTACGTCCTTGTCCTCGAAGACGATCGACAGCGCGATTTCCTGGGCAATAGGAGCGACGGCGTCCTCGTCCGGCGCGTCGAGGACGACTCGTTCTCCGCCCGCCACGATATCGCGCGGACGCGGCACGCGTCCGTCGACGCGGAGCCAGCCTTCGTCGATCCAGCGCTTCAGCCGCGATCGCGAGAATTCGGGCAGGGCCCCGGCGAGCGCCTGGTCGAGGCGTTGGCCGGCTGCCTGCGGAGGCAATCGCAGTTCGCGTTGGTGACGGGTGGAACTCATGCGGGTCGGAATCGGTCTTTTGTCCGGTATACTGCGTCGGATCAACAGTCGGGGTCCAGTATTTTGCAGCCAGCCGGAATTATGGCGCGCGTCGTACTGATCGCGTGCAGCACCCTTGCAGTCGTTGGCTGCGGGTACAAGGAACGCGCCGCCGAAGAATTGCAGCCCGGGCGCATGTACGAGAAGGCGCATGACCTGCTGATCGGCGGCGACTACCGCGGTGCGGTTCGCTACTACGAGGCGCTCGAAGCACGCTACCCGTTCAGCGAGGAGGCGCGCCAGGCGCGCCTTGACATTATCTACGGCTATTACCGGAGCCGCGAGCAGGAGTCTGCGATCGACGCGGCCGACCAGTTCGTCCGCGAGAACCCGACGCACCCACGGGTCGACTACGCGATGTACCTTCGCGGCCTCGTGTATTTCGAGCGCTCGCCGAACTTTCTCGAGCGCTGGTTCAACACGGACCTGAACGAACGCCCGCCGCAGGACGTGCGCCGCGCATTCGACGCCTTCGAATCGCTCATCCGGCAGCACCCGGACAGCATCTACGCGCACGATGCGCGCCAGCGAATGATTTTCCTCAGAAACCGCCTTGCGGACTACGAGGTGTACGTCGCGGAGCACTACCTGAAGCGCGAGGCCTATGTGGCCGCCATCGATCGCGCGCGCTTCTGCATCGAGAACTTCGACGGTGCGCCGGCCGTGAAAGACGCGCTCGAAATCATGATCGAGGCTTACCACGGGCTCGGACTCAAGGACCTCGCCGAGCGCTCGACCGAAGTGTTTGCGATAAATTACCCGAACGCTCCGGAGCCTGAGAAACGACGAGATTGGTGGCCATTCTGGTGAAGCCGCCACCCCGGCGCGCGGGCAAGGCGCCCGGGAACCTGCGAGCAAGCGAATGTCCGTTCTTCCGAGCGCGCGAGCAGGTTCCCGGGCGGCGTGGCCGCGCGCCGTAGCTACGATTCGCCGGGGCGGTAGCCTGAAGTGATCGGGTACCGCCAGTCGCGGCCAAATGCGCGGCCACTCACCCGGGGTCCTGGCGGGGCCTGGCGACGCTTGTATTCGTTGCGCTTCACAAGCTCGAGCACGCGCGTGACGGTCGCCCGGTCGAATCCCATCTCGACAATCTCATCGACGGAGCGGTCGTCCTCGATGAAGGCCTCCAGGATCGGGTCAAGTACGTCGTAGGCCGGCAGGCTGTCCGAATCGAGCTGGTTTTCCCGAAGTTCCGCCGTCGGCGGCCGGTCGATGATCCTCTGCGGAATCACCGGCTTCGCACCCTGGCCATTCCGCCAGCGCGCAAGCCGGTACACGAGCGTCTTGCTGCAATCCTTGATCGGCGCGTAGCCGCCGGCCATGTCGCCGTAGAGCGTCGCGTAGCCGACAGCCATCTCGCTCTTGTTGCCGGTCGTGAGCAGCATGCAGCCGAGCTTGTTCGATATGCCCATGAGGACGATGCCGCGGCATCGCGCCTGCAGGTTCTCTTCCGTCGAATCCGGCGAGCGGTCCTTGAATTCCGGCGCGAGCGCCGCGAGGGCCGCCTGGAACATTCCTTCAATCGCGATCACCGAGTAACGCACGCCGAGGCCGCGCGCCATCAGGGTTGCGTCCTTTTCCGACATGCTCGAGGTATAGCGCGAAGGCAGCATCACCGCGTGTACGTGCGACGCCCCGAGCGCATCGCAGGCGATCGCAAGCACGAGCGCGGAATCGACGCCGCCCGAAAGGCCCAGCACGACATTGCTGAAATGGTTCTTGCCGACATAGTCGCGCACGGCGGTCACGATGGCGTGATACACGCTCTCCTCGGCGCCCGGCAGCGGGGCGAGGCTCTCGGGCTCGATCTGCGCCGGTCCCTCCCCGAGCGACACGTCGATGCAGGACAGGGATTCCTCGAAGGCCGGCGCGCGGTGAACGACGCGGCCGCCCGCGTCGACCGCGAAGGAGTGGCCGTCGAACACGAGCTCGTCCTGGCCGCCCACGAGATTGAGGTAGACGAATGGAATTCCGGTTTCGCCCACACGAAGCGCCATGTTCGCCTCGCGTTCCGCCTGCTTGCCCCGCTGATACGGCGAAGCATTCAGGGCGACACAGATGTCGGCTCCTGCCGCACGCGCGGATGCGGCCGGCTCCACGTGCCAGACGTCTTCGCAGATGAGCGGCGCGACGCGGATGCCGTCAAGTTCGACCGCGACCGCGGTGTCGCCCGGCGTGAAGTAGCGCTTCTCGTCGAACACCTGGTAGTTCGGCAGGCGCTGCTTGCGGTAATTCGCGATCCGTACACCGTCACGGAGCCAGGCGGCGCTGTTGAACAGCACACCGCCCGAGTATTCCGGATAGCCGACCAGGAGGTCGATTCCCCGCGCCGCGTCTGCTAGCCGCGCGAGGCCCTCCTCAATGCGGCGGCGAAACCCGCGGTGGAACAGCAGATCCTCCGGCGGATAGCCGGAGAGCGCGAGCTCCGGCGTGACGAGCAGCCGCGCACCCTGCCGTCGGGCTTCCGCGATGCGCCGGATGATCCGGTCAGCATTCCCCGGTGCGTCGCCAACGGTCGGGTTGATCTGGGCGAGAGCTATGCGCATCGACGGGCTCAGCGCTTCTTCCTGCGCCGCCCGCCGGATGCGAGCGCCTTCTTCATCGCGGTGCCGAGCTCCGCGGGCGAGCGCACCGTCGCGACGCCGGCTTCCTCGAGCGCCGCGTACTTGTCGGCCGCCGTGCCCTTTCCGCCCGCGATCACGGCGCCGGCATGGCCCATGCGCTTGCCGGCCGGCGCGGTGACGCCCGCGATGTAGGCGACGACAGGCTTTGAAACATTGCGGCGGATGTATTCCGCGGCATTCTCCTCGTCGCTTCCGCCGATCTCGCCGACCATGATGATGCCCGCGGTCTTCTTGTCCTTCTGGAAGAGCGCGAGCACGTCGATGAAGTTCATGCCGCGGACCGGGTCGCCGCCGATGCCGACGCAACTCGACTGCCCGAGGCCGAGGTTCGTCGTCTGGAATACGGCCTCGTAAGTGAGCGTGCCCGAGCGCGAGATGATCCCGACGCGGCCCGGCTTGTGGATGAAACCCGGCATGATGCCGACCTTGCACTCGCCCGGCGTGATGACGCCCGGGCAGTTCGGGCCGACGAGGCGGCTCTTCCCGTTCCGCAGCACAGCTTTCACGCGCACCATGTCGATGACGGGTATGCCCTCCGTGATGCACACGATGAGGCGGATGCCGGCATCGGCAGCTTCGAGGATCGCGTCCGCCGCAAAGGGCGCCGGCACGTAGATCATGCTGACGTCGGCTTTCGTCTTCGCGACGGCATCGTGCACCGTGTCGAACACCAGCCGGTCGAGGTGCGTCGAGCCGCCTCGCCCCGGCGTTACGCCGCCCACGAGGTTCGTGCCGTAGGCAATCGCCTGCTCGGAATGAAACGTGCCCTGCTTGCCCGTAAAACCCTGGCAGATCACGCGGCTCGACTTGTCGACGAGGATGCTCATCGCGACTTCCCGCGGCGAGCGAGCCGCACGGCCTTGGTCGCCGCGTCCGTCAGGTCCTTTGCCGCCGTGATCGCGAGTCCGCTCGCGGCCAGGATCCTGCGCGCCTTGTCCGCATTAGTGCCCTCGAGCCGCACGATCACCGGCACTGACACGCCGACCTGGCGCACGGCCTGGACAATGCCTTCCGCAATGACGTCGCATCGCACGATGCCGCCGAAGATATTGACGAGCACCGCGCGCACGCGCTCGTTCGACAGGATCAGCCGGAACGCCGCGGTCACGCGCTCCGCGGTCGCGGTCCCGCCGACGTCGAGGAAGTTCGCGGGCTCTCCGCCGTGCAGCTGGATGAGGTCCATTGTCGCCATCGCAAGGCCGGCGCCATTGACCATGCAGGCGATGTTGCCGTCCAGCGAAACATAGTTGAGCTCGTGCTCGGACGCATCGCGCTCCATCGGGTCTTCCTGCGACGGATCGCGCAGCGCGACCAGTTCCGGCTGGCGGAACAGCGAGTTCGCCTCGACGTTGATTTTCGCGTCGAGCGCAACGAGCGTGCCGTCCTTCGTAACGATCAGCGGATTGATCTCCACGAGCGCAAGGTCGCGTTCGAGATAGAGCCTGTAGAGTGCGCGCGCAATGCGCTCGAACTCCGCGAGCTGCTTGCCCGCGAGCCCGAGGCCGAATGCGAGGCGACGGCACTGGAAACCCTGCAGCCCCGCCGCGGGTTCGATGTCGATGCGAAGGATCCGCTCCGGGGTCCTTGCGGCGACCTCCTCGATGTTCATTCCGCCCGCTGCCGAGGCGACGAACGCGATACGGCTGCGCTCGCGATCGAGCAGCAGGCTCAGGTACAGCTCACGCTCAATCGCGCTGCCGGATTCGACGTAGACGAGGTCGATCGGCAGGCCCGCGGCGCCCGTCTGCGGCGTCACGAGCCGCTCTCCGAGCATCGCCGCGGCCGCCTTGCCGACTTCCGCCGCCGAGCGGCAGAGCTTGACGCCACCCGCCTTGCCACGGCCGCCGGCATGCACCTGTGCCTTCACGACCCAGACCGGACCCGGAAGCTCACGGGCCGCGGCGACGGCCTCGGCCTCGTTCGCGGCCACCTTGCCCCGTGGCACGGGTACACCGTAGTCGGAAAATATGCGCTTCGACTGGTATTCGTGAAGATTCATCACAGCATTGTAACGGCTGCCTTGAACCGCGTCGCAAACGCGGGGCGCGCCGAAGGTGGTCCGCGAGACGCGTGCTAAAGTGCCGCCGTGAAAAATCCGGCGGAAATCGAGAGAACGGCGGGCGACCCGGAACTCGCCTGGCGCGTTCTCGGATTGCTCAACCTCTACCGGCTCAGCGTTCCGTCGGCGCTCGTCGTCCTCGCCCTGGTCACGTCGCAGCCGCAGACCCTCGGCGTCGCGTCGCCTGCTCTTTATCTGTATTCAATTGCGGCGTGGTTCGCGACGGGCGTACTTTGTATCGGCCTCCTGAAGTCGCGCTGGCCAAGCCTCCAGGCGCAGGCATTCATCCACGTCGCCTTCGACATCGTCGCCGTGACAGCGCTACTCATCACGAGCGGCGGCGCGTCGAGCGGCGCCGGTCTCCTTCTCATCATGCCGGTCGCCGGCGTGAGCCTGCTCCTGCCGAAGCGCATCGCGACGGTGGTCGCCGCGATCGCCGCACTCTGCGTATTGGGCCAGCAGATCATGCTCTGGTTCGGGGGAATCTCCGATTCCTCGGACCTGACCCAGGCGGGACTGCTCGGCGGCGTGATACTCATCGCCGCTCTCGCTGTCGCACCGCTCGCCGGCCGCCTGCGCGAGAGCGAGGCGCTCGTCCGCCAGCGTGACCTCGACCTCGCGAACCTGGCCGAGCTCTCCCAGTACATCGTCGAGCGGTTGCGCGAGAGCCTGGTCGTCGTCGACGAGCAGGACCGCATCCGTCTCATCAACGAGTCGGCGCGACAGATCCTCGGCAGCGAGGCGAAGTCGGACGCGCTCGTCGGCGAGGTTTCGCCGCGGCTCCTTTATCTTCTGACGATGTGGCGGCAGAGCGAGCCCGTGACCGACACCGTGGCCGGGAACCTGCTCGCGGTCGACGGACTTCGCGAGGTACGACCACATTTCGCCCCGCTAGGCCAGGGAATTCCCCCGCCGGTGCTAGTCTTCCTCGAGGACCTGACAGCGCTCGACGACCGCATTCACCAGACACGCCTCGCCGCGCTCGGACGCCTCTCAGCCTCCATTGCCCACGAAATCCGCAATCCCATCGGCGCGATCAGTCATGCCGCGCAGCTCCTCGGCGAGGACGCGAATCTCTCCGAGCCAAATCGCCGAATGAGCGACATCATCCGGGCGAATGCCGAGCGCGTCAGTACGATCATCGGTAACGTCCAGCAGCTCGGACGCCGCGAGAGCACGCGGCCGGAGCGCATGCCGCTCACCGAATGGATCAATGAATTCGTGCAGGAATTCGTCAGCACCGGCGGCCACCAGCCCGGGCAACTCCTCGCCGAGACACCGGATCCCGATCTTGAAGTGCACGTCGACCCCTCCCACCTTCGCCAGATCCTGTGGAATCTCTGCGAGAATGCATTCAGGTACTCGGTGAAACTGGACGATGACAGAGTCGATGTCCGTATCGGCCGCCTGGCGGGCAGCAATCGGCCCTTCCTGGAGGTCCTCGACCGCGGGCCTGGAATCGACTCGACGATCAGTGACAGGATTTTCGAACCTTTTTTCACCTCGCGCGCCAGCGGCACCGGGCTCGGCCTCTTCATCGCGCGCGAACTCGCGCAGTGTAACCGGGCACTGCTCGTCTACGAGCCGCGCATGGGCGGCGGCAGCGTCTTCCGGATCGTGTTCGCCGATCCCCAGCGCTGGGAACAGACCTGATCCGTCATGGCGAACCCGCGCGCGCTGATCGTCGATGATGAACCGGATATCTGCGAGCTGCTCTCGCTGACGCTCGCACGCATGGGCGTGGACTCGAATGCCGTCCACGACATTGCTTCCGCCCGTCGTGAACTTCAGGGCCGGCAGGACTACGCTCTCTGCCTCACGGACCTGCGCCTCCCGGATGGTGACGGCACGGAACTCATCGAATGGATCCAGACGCAGACGCCTGAGCTGCCAGTCGCCGTGATCACGGCCCACGGCCACGTCGAGGCGGCGGTCCTCGCCCTGAAGCTCGGCGCCTTCGATTTCGTGCGAAAACCCGTCGACATCTCGGACCTGCGCAAGCTCGTCAACCAGGCGCTGAAACTCTCGGACAGCCGTCGATTCACCGACGGCGGCCGGCGGCTCCTCGGAGACTCCGAACCGATGCAGAAACTTCGCACGATGATCAGCCGCGTCGCCCGCAGCCAGGCGCCCGTGCACATCACGGGCGAATCGGGCACCGGCAAGGAACTGGTCGCACGCCTGATTCACGAGTCCGGTCCGCGCAAGGACGCGCCGTTCGTGCCCGTCAGTTGCGGAGCGATTCCCTCCGAGCTCATGGAAAGCGAGCTCTTTGGCCACCGTCGCGGAAGTTTCACGGGCGCGGTCGCGGACAAGCTCGGACTCGTTCAGGCCGCGGAAGGCGGCACCCTCTTCCTGGACGAGGTCGCAGACCTGCCATTCGTGATGCAGGTGAAACTCCTGCGGCTCATCCAGGAGAAGACCGCGCGTCCCGTCGGCGACCAGCGCGAACAACCCGTCGACGTGCGCATCCTGTCCGCGACGCACCGGGACCTCGGCGAGCTTGTCGCCGCCGGTCGATTCCGGGAAGACCTTTATTACCGGATCAACGTGATCGAGATGCGCGTGCCGGCCCTGCGTGAACGTCTGGGCGACGTGCCCGAACTCGCCACCGCCGTCACACAGCGGTTCGCCGCACGACTCAACATGGCGCCGCCCTCGATCTCGGACGAGGCGATGCAGCTCCTCGCGAGCCATGACTTTCCGGGCAACGTCCGTGAGCTCGAAAACGTCATCGAGCGCGCACTCACGCTCTGCGACGGCGGAACGATCCAGCCCGACGACATCGAGCTGCGCGGCCCGCCCACTTTCGAGGATTCGGTGCCGTTGCACCGGCCCGGTACCCTGCCTCAGACGCTCGAGGACATGGAGCGCGCTTCGATCCGCAAGGCCCTCGAGGAAGCCCGGTACAACAAGACGGCTGCGGCCCGGGCGCTCGGTATCAGTTTCCGGGCCCTCCGGTACCGCATCAAGAAACTGGGCATCGAGTGACCCATCGCGTCACTTTCTGACGCATCAGGTCGGGTCCGGCGTCGTCAAACCCCGACGCTCTTCTGACAAGTCCCGAAAAAATACTGCCAAGTCCGTCACTTACACGCGCCGACGGGCTTGGCATGATCCTTGCTGTACCTACAGTGCATCGGCGCATGAGCGCCGCCCTAGTTTGTCAAAGGAGTCTATTGAAATGAAGACGCTTCAAAAGGGCTTCACGCTCATCGAACTGATGATCGTGGTGGCCATCATCGGAATCCTGGCCGCCATCGCGATCCCGGCGTACCAGGACTACACGATTCGCGCCCAGGTCACTGAAGGCCTTACCTTGTCGGCGGATCTCAAGACCGCAATCGCCGAAACGACTGCAAACACGGGCAACTGGCCCCTCGATATCACGGAGCTCGGCCTTCTCGCGGCGACGACCAAGGAAGCCAAGTACGTGACAGGCCTTGTGGTTAACAATGGCACGATCACGGTCACTTATGGCGACCAGGCCAATGGCCGGATCAACGGCGAATCGCTGACCATCAAGCCGTACATGAACGACAACTTCGACATCGTCTGGGTGTGCGGCAATGCGGCCGTGCCGGCGGGCGCCAGCATCACCGACGTGGACGCTGCCGGTACCGCATCGGACCCCAACGCCGTATCCGCGGGTATGTTGGACAAGTTCATGCCGAAGAGCTGCCGGACGTAATCGTCTGACCCTAAAGAGTTGCCCGGTAGCACTGACCGGACCTCGCCAAGGCCCCTGCATGCAGGGGCCTTGTTTTTTTGGCGCCTTGCAGACGCCTGGTCTTCGATTCGGGGCCAACCCAACAAGAGGGTCCAAGGCACTTGTTGGCCGACCGTCACGACCGGCATTCATGGGCCCTGGACGCGTCTCCGTTCCGTCGCACGAGCCCAAAGCCCGGCGTCGCCGAGCGGTCGTCGAGCGCTCTTGACGGGCGAACTTCCGGCCGATCCTGAACTGCCCCGAATGTGAACCCGGTCAAGGGCTTGGATGCCACTCTATGGGAGCATTCCAGCTAATTTAACAATTGCTGGCGCGGTGGGTTAGGCTACAAGATCCCGGTTTTCCGGGTGCCTCAGGGGTAAGGTAACGCCGTGCAGGGAGCGGGTCATTGAACGATAACGCCGTCGCCGCCGGTTCGGTCCGGGCCGTATTGACCGGCCTGCCGCAGCGGCTCGTGCTCGACGGCCTCGTCGAGGAATCGGCGATGCTCGACGCCATCGCGAGCGCCCGGGAGCGGAAGACCCACCTCGTCAGTTGGCTCGTGTCTCACGACATGGCCTCCGCCCGCGACATCGCGATTGCCGCGGCCCAGGAATTTGGCATGCCGCTCCTGGACCTCGACTCGGTCGCGACCGACATCGACATAATCCGCCTCGTCAGCGACAAGCTGCTCGCGAAGCACCGTGTGCTGCCTCTGGTCAAGCGCGGCAAGCGACTGCATGTCGGTGTCTCCGACCCGACCATCCTGCACGCAGTCGATGAGATCAAGTTCCAGACGGGACTCGCGATCGAGGCCGTCGTGGTCGAGGACGACAAGCTCCAACGCGCGGTCCAGAAGGCGATAGAGCAGGTCGACACCCAGATGCCGGCTCTCGGCGGGGGCGACGAGGACTTCGACCTCGAAAACCTCGACACCTCGCACGCCGACGAAGCGATGGATTCGGACTCGGCGCGCGACGACGTCGAAGACGCCCCGATCGTCCGCTTCGTCAACAAGATCATGCTCGACGCGATCCGCAAGAGCGCGTCCGACATCCATTTCGAGCCTTACGAGAAGTATTACCGCATCCGGCTTCGCATCGACGGCGTGCTGCGCGAGATCGCGCAGCCGCCGGTGCAGCTCGCGACCAAGCTCGCCGCGCGCCTGAAAGTCATGTCGCGGCTCGATATCGCGGAGCGGCGCGTGCCGCAGGACGGCCGCATCAAGATGCGGCTTTCGAAGAACCGCTCGATCGACTTCCGCGTCTCGAGCTGCCCGACGCTTTTCGGAGAGAAAATCGTGCTGCGCATCCTCGATGCCAGCACGGCGATGATGGGCATCGACGCCCTCGGCTACGAGGGGTTCCAGAAGGAGCTCTACCTCAAGGTACTCGCGAAGCCCCAGGGCATGATCCTCGTGACCGGCCCGACCGGCAGCGGCAAGACCGTATCGCTGTACACGGGGCTCTCGATCCTGAACGTCGAAGACACCAACATCTCGACCGCCGAGGACCCCGCTGAAATTGTGTTGCCGGGGGTCAATCAGGTGAACGTGAACCCTAAAGTCGGGCTCACATTCGCCTCTGCGCTCCGCGCCTTCCTGCGCCAGGACCCGGACGTGATCATGGTCGGCGAGATCCGCGACCTCGAAACCGCGGAGATCGCGATCAAGGCGGCGCAGACGGGCCACCTGGTCCTCTCCACGCTTCACACGAACGACGCGCCGCAGACGCTCACCCGCATGGTAGACATGGGCGTAAAGCCCTATGCGATCGCGACCTCGGTCAGCCTTATCATCGCGCAGCGCCTTGCGCGGCGCCTGTGTGTGAACTGCAAGCAGCCTCTCGACCTGCCGCACGAGGCGCTGCTCCGCGAGGGCTTCACCGAAGAGCAGATCGCCACGACAGGGTTCAAGGTTTACAAACACGTCGGCTGCTCGCAGTGCACCGACGGTTACAAGGGCCGGATAGGCATCTACGAGGTGCTGCCGGTCACGGAGTCCATCGGCCGGATCATCCTGGAGGGCGGCAGCGCCCCCCATATCCGCGACGAGGCCCGCAAGCAGGGGGTCTGGGATCTGCGCACGGCGGGCCTCAAGAAGGTCCGGGACGGGCAGACCAGTCTCGAAGAAGTCAACCGCGTCACAGTTGAGTGATTCCCCCGGGCGTTAACATCCGAAAGTCAGGGTAGAGGACGACCGACACCATGCCGCCGACCGCAGCAGCAGCCGCCAGAGACATCCCATTCAAGTGGGAGGGCAAGGACCGCAAGGGAAACAAGATCCGCGGCCGCATCCTCGCGGTCAGCGAGCAGGACGCGCGCGCCGACCTGCGCCGCCAGAACATCGTCCCGACCAAGGTCCGCAAGCAGACGAGACTTTTCAGCACCGGCGGCAAACCGACGCCCGGCGACATCGCGATCTTCAGCCGCCAGCTTGCGACCATGCTTGCGGCGGGCATTCCTCTCGTCCAGGCCTTCGAAATCGTCGGCGTCGGCCACGAAAAGCCGTCGATGCAGAAGCTGATCCTCGACATCAAGACGAACATCGAGGGCGGCAGTTCGCTGCACGAGTCGCTGAAGAAGCATCCGCTTTATTTCGATGATCTCTACGTCAACCTGGTTGAGGCTGGCGAACAGGCGGGCGCCCTCGAGTCGCTGCTCGACAAGGTCGCGACCTACAAGGAGAAGACCGAGGCACTCAAGAAGAAGATCAAGAAGGCGCTTTTCTACCCGGCCGCGGTGCTCGCGGTCGCGGTGATCGTGACCATGATCCTGCTGCTGTTCGTGATCCCGCAGTTCGAGGCGCTCTTCAAGGGCTTCGGCGCGGACTTGCCGGCGTTTACGCGCGCCGTGATCGACTTGTCGGTGTTCGTACAGAACCAGGGCTGGTGGATGGGCGCCTTGCTTGTGGGCGGAGTCGTCTTTTTCCTGCATATGAAGAAACGCTCGGTGGCGCTTCGTCATTTCATCGACCGCATGATGCTCAAGATTCCGATCATCGGGCCGATCCTCGTGAAGGCCGCCATCGCGCGCTACGCGCGCACGCTCTCGACGATGTTCTCGGCGGGCGTGCCGCTGGTCGAGGCCATGGATTCGGTTGCCGGCGCGACCGGCAACATCGTCTATGAGAATGCGGTGCTCCGCATGCGCGACGAGGTCGCGACCGGCCAGCGCCTGCAGCGCGCGATGGAGAACACCGGTCTCTTCCCGAACATGGTCATCCAGATGATCGCCGTTGGTGAGGAATCCGGTTCGCTCGACGCGATGGCCGCCAAGGTCGCCGACTTCTACGAACTCGAGGTCGACAGCGCGGTCGACGCATTGTCTTCGCTGCTCGAGCCGCTCATCATGGCGATCCTCGGCGTGCTGGTCGGCAGCCTCGTCATCGCGATGTACCTGCCGATCTTCAAGCTGGGCGCCGTGGTCTGACCGAGCCCTCGCCCCTGGCGCTGCTCGCTGCGAATCCCGCCGTTTTCGCGGCGGTGGCCTTCGTGTTCGGGCTCGCGATCGGCAGTTTCCTCAACGTCGTCATCCACCGCCTGCCGCTCATTCTCGAGCGGCAGTGGCGCGCCCAGGCCGCCGATCTCGAGGGCCGGCCGGCGCCCGTACCGGGTGAAAAGTACAACCTCGTTGCGCCGCGCTCACGCTGCCCGTCCTGCAACGCGCCAATTCGCGCGATCCACAACATCCCGGTGCTTAGCTATGTGGCGCTCCGCGGGCGCTGTGCCGCATGCCACGCTCCGATCTCGCTTCGCTATCCGCTTGTCGAGCTGGCAACCGCCCTCGCCTTCGCCGCAGTCGCCTGGCACTTCGGATTCGGGTTCTCGGCGGCGCTTGGGTTCGTACTCACGGCCTACCTGATTGCGCTGACAGGCATCGACATCGACCGCCAGCTTCTGCCGGACCTGCTTACGATTCCCCTGCTCTGGATCGGACTGATTGCAAGCCTTTGGCATTCACCCGGAATGGCGGCGCCTCCGGCCGCGCTTCGCGACGCAGTGATCGGCGCCGTGGCGGGTTACCTGTTTCTCTGGATGATTTTCCAGCTATTCCGCCTGATCACGGGCAAGGAAGGCATGGGCTACGGTGACTTCAAGCTCTTCGCCGCGATCGGCGCCTGGCTCGGCTGGCAGATGCTGCCGCTCGTGCTGCTGCTCGCCGCGCTCGTAGGCAGCGCGGTCGGCCTCGCGATGATGGCAGCGCAGCACCTCGGCCGCGGCGTGCCGATTCCGTTCGGCCCCTACCTCGCGGGCGCGGCCTGGATTGCGCTCCTCTGCGGGCCCCGCATCGTCGATAGCTACCTGGATTTCACGGGCCTCGGGTAGGCACGCGATGCTTCGCATCGGACTCACCGGCGGCATTGCAAGCGGCAAGTCGACGGTTGCCTCGCTCTTCGCGGCGCGCGGCACGACGGTGATCGACACCGACGTCATCGCGCGCGAGGTCGTCGAGCCGGGCTTGCCCGCACTCGCCTCGCTCGTCAACGCGATGGGCGGCGGCATCCTCGATCGGGATGGCCGGCTCGATCGCGGGGAAATGCGCCGCCGCCTTTTTACCGACGCGTCGACGCGTCGGCAGGTCGAGGCGATTCTGCATCCGGCGGTCCTCGCCGAGCTCGAGCGCCAGTCACGATCGGCTCCGGGTCCTTATCAGGTCTTCGTCATCCCGCTGCTGGTCGAGAGCCGCCTCGGGCATATCGTCGACAGGGTCCTCGTGGTCGATTGCCCCGAGGAGGAACAGATCCGGCGGCTGATTGAGCGCGATGGGGAGACGCGGGAGGCCGCGCTGCGTATGCTCGAGGCCCAGGCGACGCGCGAAGAGCGCCTGGCGGAGGCGGACGACGTGATCGAAAACGACGGGTCTGCGGCCGACCTGCCCGCCAGGGTGGAGTCGCTGGACCTCAAATACCGCGAATTGGCTGCGAATCGCTGAGCCAGGGTCGCAACAGCGTGCCGTCCGTCACAGCCGGCAAGGTTTACGCACATGGAAGCCGTGCCGCAAAATAGGCAGATGTTCGAGGCCGCGCCGGAACAAAGGCCCGATTCGGAGCCCATCGTCTACGAGCAGCCGCTCAACGAGCGGATGCGCGCCTTCATGCGCCTCGAATTCCTGTGGCAGCAGCTCTCCTACCACGCGGGGCTTCCCAATGCCTGGTCAAGCCGCTCCGCGGTCGCGGGGCTGCTCGAAATCCTCGCGATCACCTCGCGCGGCGACGCGCGCGGCGACGTGCTCAAGGAGCTCGAGCGGCAGATGTCGGCGTTGAAGGATTTCCAGAACCGGCCAGGCGTCGACTCCGCGCGGCTGCGTGCCGTGCTTTCGGCGCTGATGCGCCGCCGCGAGGAGCTGAATTCGGCTGGTGCGAACTTCCTGCAGAAGCTGCGCGAGTCGGAGTTCCTGAACGCGATCAAGCACCGGAGCGCCATCCCGGGCGGCACCTGCGAATTCGACCTGCCGGATTTCTTCCACTGGCTCTCGCGCGATCCCGACACGCGCGAAGCCGACCTCGCGGCCTGGCTCGCGACGATCCGCCCGCTTTGCGAGTCGGTCTCGGAACTCCTTTGGATCACCCGCGAGAACGCGCGCCCGACCGAGGAGACCGCGGCCGGCGGAAGCTTCCAGATCATCTTCGAACGCGACCGGCCGGTGCAGCTCCTGCGCATCACGCTGCCGGGAGCGGTGAGGCTTTTCCCCGAGGTGAGCGGCAGCCATCACCGCTGCTCGCTACGCTTCCTGCGCTGGCACAGCGTCCACAACCGCCCCGTGCAGGCGACCGAAGACGTCTCGTTTGTGCTCGCGACTTGCACCTGAGCGCGATGGCGCTCGAAGTCACCTGTCCCCATTGCGGCCGGCGCCACGCCTGGCAGGGCAACCCGTTCAGGCCGTTTTGCAGCGAACGCTGCAAGTTGATCGACCTCGGCGGCTGGCTGGAAGAGCGGAACGCGATTCCGGGGGAGCCGGCGGAGATTCCAGACGGAGACACTCCGAAGCATTGATAGGAAGAGGGGACAGTCCCCTGCAAAGCCGCCGTCCGAGGGTCAGCTGCCTCCTGGCATGCCGAGGGCTTTAGTCAGAAAAGCCCACTGATTGGCCCAGTCTTCGACCAGCATCCAGGTGGGTTTCCCGGCGCCGTGGCCGGCGCGGGTCTCGATGCGGATGATCACCGGATTGGGACAGGCCTGGGCGTACTGCAGCGCCGCCGCGAACTTGAAGCTGTGCCAGGGCACGACGCGGTCGTCGTGGTCGGCGGTCGTGACGAGCGTCGGCGGGTAGCAGCGCCCGGGCTTCAGGCCATGAACCGGTGAGTACGCGGCGAGCGCGCGAAACTGCGCCTCGTCCTCGACCGTGCCGTAATCGCTCGACCAGGCGTAGGCGTTTGCGCTCGCCAAATGGTAGCGGAGCATATCCATGACGCCGACGCCGGGCAGCGCGGCTCCAAAGAGCTCGGGCCGCTGCGCCATCACTGCACCCACGAGCAGGCCACCGTTGCTCCGCCCATGGATCGCGAGCTTCGGGGGCGACGTATACCCCTTCGCGATCAGCCACTCCGCAGCCGCGATGAAATCGTCGAACACATTCTGCTTCTTCGTCTTGGTGCCCGCGTCGTGCCAGTCCGCGCCGTACTCGCCGCCGCCACGCAGGTTCGCGACTGCGTAGATGCCGCCGCGCTCGAGCCAGGCCGCGACCGCGGCGCTGTAGGTCGGCGTGAGCGAGACATCGAATCCGCCGTAGCCATATAGGAGCGTCGCATTCGAACCATCGAGCTTCGAATCCTTGCGCCGCGTGATGAACATCGGCACGCGCGTGCCGTCCTTGCCCTGGAGGAACACCTGCTCGGTGAGGTACGCACTGCCGTCAAATGCGACCGTCGGCTTGCGGAAGAGGCTCACCTCGTCCTTCGCGACGTCGTACCGGTAGAGGGCGAGCGGCGTCAGGTAGTCCGTATACGCGAAGAAACTCTCCGACTCTTTGGGCGCGTCCTGAAAGCCGATGACCGTGCCATTGCCCGGCAGACGGATGTCGCGCAGCCGTTTGCCGTCCTTGGCATAGACGACGAGCTTGGAGCGCGCGTCCGCAAGATAGCTCGCGATGACTTGGCCGCCCACGAGGCTCGCCTGGTGGAGGGCCGACTTCGCCTGCGGCACGACCTCGACTTGCGCCTGTGTCGCTGGATCGACTGAAATCACGCGGCCGAGCGGCGCGCCCTGCGTCGTCCTGAAGTAGAGGCGATCGTCCATGGCGCCGAGGAAGTCGTAGATGCCGTCCCACTTGTCGAGGAGGCGAACAACGGTCGAATCCGGCTTCGCGAGGTCCTGCACGTGCACCGCGTTACTGTCGAATCCATAGAAAATGCCGTGGACGAGCCAGCGCCCGTCTTCCGTCACCGTGGCGTACGGGTTGTGGCGCGGATTCTCGGGTATTGAATACACGAGCACGTCCTCTGCCTGCGCCGAGCCAAGGCGATGGCGGTATACGCTCACGGGCTGCTGGTCGTCACCCTTCCCATCAGCGCCTTTCGGGTATCGCGAGTAGTAGAAGGCGCTGGCGTCGGGCAGCCACGACACACCCGTGAACTTGGTGTCGCCGATGAGGTCGGGCTGGTCCCGACCCGATTCCACCTCGCGCACATGCCTAGTGTCCCAGTCCGTGCCGCCATCGGACACCGCGTAGGCGACGTAGCGGCCATCGGGACTGATCGAATAGTCGGCGAGCGAAGCCGTCGCGTCGGCCGAGAGCGTATTTGGGTCGACGAGTACTTTCGGCGGAGCATCGAGCGCGGGCGCCCAATACAGGACGCCCTGGTTCTGGCTTCCGCTCTTCTCGACGAAGAAATAACGTCCGCCGAGCTTGACCGGCATGCGCGACTTCTCGCCCATCCAGCTGTAGCCGTATTGCTCGTAGTTCCACAGTTCCGTCAGGCGCTTCTGGATTGCCTCGCGCGCCGGAATTGCATTGAGATAAGGTTCGGCGACGGCGTTCTCCGCAGTGACCCACGCAGTCAATTCGGGCGATGTCGACTCCATCCAGCGATAGGGATCCGCGACCTCGGTTCCATGGAGCGTGTCGACCGTCGCGCCGCGCGAGGCCGCAGGGTAGTGCAGGATTCCCTTTGCGCTGGTGGAATCATCTGCAGCGCTCATGCAGGACACCGCGGCGAGCGAGGCCGCCGCAAGACCGGATATGACATGTCGGTACACCGTGCTTACACTCCCGGGTGGATCAGGCGCGCAGTTTATCAAATGACGCGCGTCGCCCCGGCACGCTGCGACAGGACGGAGCATTGATGCGTTCATTCGTGATGGGACTCACGGCGGCCCTGTGCCTCGCCCAGGCCGAAGCCGGCAACCTGCCGATCGAGCGGCTATTCGATGCGCCGGACCTGCAGGGTCCTTCGCTCCGCCAGATGCGCTTTTCACCGAACGGGAAGCTCGTAAGCTACCTGCGCGCGCGCGACGACGCGCCGGCCGTCTTCGACCTCTGGGCTTATGACGTCGCGCGAAAAACCCACCGGCTGCTGGTTGATTCCCGCGCCTTCTCGTCGGGCGAAGAGAAGCTGTCCGCCGAGGAAGAGGCCCGCCGCGAGCGCCAGCGCATTGCGGCGCTGCGCGGCATCGTCGACTACCAATGGTCGCCGGACTCGCGGCTCCTGCTCGTGCCGCTGGCGGGCGACCTTTACGTCTATGAGCTTGCGAAACCGGCTGCGGAGGCGGCTCGTCGCCTGACGATGACCGAGGCCTTCGAGACGGATCCGAAATTCTCGCCGCGCGGACGCTATGTCAGTTTCATTCGCGATCAGGACTTGTTTGCGGTCGAGGTCGCGTCCGGCGCGGAGCGCCGACTCACGACGGGCGGCGGCGGCCTCGTGAGCCATGGCGTCGCCGAATTCATCGCCCAGGAAGAGATGAACCGCGACACCGGCTACTGGTGGTCGCCGGACGACAAGCACATAGCCTTCGCCCGTGTCGATGAGTCGCCGGTCGCAGAGGTCGAACGCTTCGAGATCGGCGCCGAAGGCATTCGCGTGTTCCGGCAGCGTTATCCCGCGACCGGCCATGCGAATGCCGATGTGCGGCTTGCGATCCTCGCGCTCGAAACCGGCACGGTGGCCTGGGCCGATCTCGGGCGCAAGGACTATTACCTCGCGCGGGTCGAATGGTATCCGGAGAGCAATCGCGTGCTGGTGCAGCGGCAGAACCGCGACCAGAAGCGGCTCGACGTCCTCTCCTTCCCGGTGACGGGCGGCGAAGGCCGCCAGCTTTTCTCGGAGCGACGCGACAGCTGGGTCGACCTGCACGACGATCTCTACTTCCTGCCCGAGCGGAGGGAGATTCTCTGGGCCTCGCAGCGCAGCGGGCACAATCACCTCTATCTCTACGACTACGACGGCGTGCTGAAGGGGCCGGTGACCGCGGGCGAATGGGACGTCGCGGGGGAATTCCAGGCGCCGGCAGTGCGCGGAATCGACGAGCGGCGCGGCAAGGTCTATTTCATGGCGACGCTGAAGACGCCGCTCGAGCGGCAACTGTACGTCGCCGACCTGGACGGTGAAGAAACGCGCACGCCGGTCGCGATCACGGCACAGGACGGCTGGAGCAACGTGACGATGAGCGCCGACTCGCGGCGCTTCCTGCTCGGCTACAGCGATCCTGCGCAGCCGCCGCAGGTTTCGCTGCACGACATTTCCGGCGAGCGCCTCGCCTGGCTCGTCGAGAACCGGGTTGACGCGAAGCACCCGTATGCGCCTTATCTCGATCGTCACGTCCTGCCGGAATTCGGCACGATTCCGGCTGGAGACGGCACGCCGCTTTACTACCAGCTCTACAAGCCGGCGGGCTACGAGCCCGGCAAGCTTTATCCCGCCGTGCTGATCGTCTACGGTGGACCGACGGTGCAGACCGTGCAGCGCCGCTGGGGCGAAAGGCGCGGCAGCCAGACTGCGCAGCTCTTCACGCAGCGTGGCTACGTCGTATTCGCGATCGACAACCGCGGTTCCGGCGGTCGCGGCCAGGAATTCACGGAAGCCCTCTATCACCGGCTCGGCGGCGTCGAGGTGGAGGACCAGCTGAAGGGCATCGCCTGGCTCAAGTCGCAGCCATTCGTCGATCCCGCGCGCGTCGGCGTCTATGGCTGGAGCTACGGCGGCTACATGACGCTCTTGCTGATGTCGCAATCGCCGGGGACGTTCAAGGCAGGCGTCGCCGGTGCGCCGGTGACGGACTACCGGCTTTACGACACGCATTACACGGAGCGTTACCTGGGCACGCCGCAGGAGAATCCGGAGGGCTACCGGCTATCGAACGTGCTGACCTACGCGGGCGCGCTGCGCGACCGCCTGCTCATCATCCACGGCATGGCGGATGACAACGTGCTCTTTACGAACACGACGCTTTTGATTCCGGCGTTGGTCGCGAGCGGGCAGCCCTTCGAACTCGTGCCCTACCCTGGCAGCCGGCACGGAGCGCTCAGCTTCCGCGATACCGGCATCCACGGCTGGAAGACGATCCTCGACTTCTTCGACCGGAACCTTTAGAGGGGACAGTCACTTTAGCGCCGGATTGCGCAGCCGTGGGCGCCGGTCTGCTGGAGGCGATCGAGGCGCCGCGCATCGGGATACCAGCCCGCGAAAACGGGCCTGCCGATCATCACGCAAAGCCGTTCGAGCAGCCGTTCGGAGAGCGGACCGTCCTCCGGCGCTATCACCAGGAAGTGTGCACCTTCGGCGACGGCCTGCGTCGCGCCCTCGGCGTCCTCGCATAGCGCGCCGACGAGGAAGGCTCCGGTCCGGTCCACGTGCAGGCTCTGGCCGACCCAGCGCAGCACGACACCGTCACACCCGGCAAGCGCTGCCACGCGCACGGAGTCGACGTCCGCACCCATCACGAAAACGCGGTGGCCCAGGCCGCGCGCAGCCGCGACCGCCTGCGCGTCAATCTCGGCATCGCCGTCGGCGGGCATCGGCAGCAGTATCGTCTGCGCGGCGCGGCCGCGGACTGACTGGAGCGCCTCCCCGGCGGACAGCATCCGCGCGAGGCGCGGGAGTCGCAGCGCAGTAACGATCGCGCGATCGGCTTCGAGCAGGTCGTGCCGCGGCAGCTCGTCGGGCCGCGCCCATGCGAGCGCCTGGGCTTCGAGCGCATTCGGCTCACCGTCATAGGCCGTGACCTGCCAGACATCGAGCAGCACGCGACGTTCAGGGTAGGTATGGCGCAGGCGAATAAGCGGTTTCGCGTCGCGCACGGTGATGCCGAGCTCCTCGGCGAGTTCGCGCTGGAGCCCGGCGTACGGATCCTCGCCAACCGCCAGCTTGCCGCCTGGAAATTCCCAGCGCCCGGCCATATGGCGCCCACGCGGGCGCTGCGCGATCAATACGCGGCCTTCCGCGTCCGCGATCGCGCCTGCAACCACATGAATTTCAGCCAAACCTGCCATCCGTGGTCTGCCCACACCTCGCCTGCCCAGAGGTTAGCCTCAGGCGTGCTGCAATGCACCGTGGCAATGCTTGAATTTCCGCCCTGAGCCGCATGGGCAAGGCTCGTTGCGGCCGACCTTGCGCTCGCCGCGCACGAAGGGAGCGGCAGGCTCGGCCTCAGGCGCTGCGGCTTCCGCGCGCTCGCCCGCGTCCGTCAACGGCGGCAGCGCCTGTGCGGCGAGTTCCGGCGGCGCAGCATGCTGTAGCTGCATGCGGCTCTGAAGGCGGCGCTGACGCTCGGCCTCCTCGCGCTCAATCTCCTCTTCCGAGCGCACCTGCAAGCGCTGCAGCAACATCACGCTGTCGCTGCGGATGCGGTCGAGCATCGCCGTGAAAAGCGCGAATGCCTCGCGCTTGTATTCCTGTTTCGGGTTCTTCTGCGCATAAGCGCGCAGGTAAATGCCCTGGCGAAGGTAGTCCATGGCGGCCAGATGCTCGCGCCAGTGCATGTCGAGCTGCTGCAGCATCACCGCGCGCTCGAGATGGCGCATAACGGGCGCGCCCACCTGCTGCGATTTCCCGTCGTAGGCGCCTTCGATGGCCTCGAGCAGCCTTGCTGACGCCTCGGCCCCATGCCGCGACGGGTCCGCGGCGAGCCAGTCGGCGAGGCCGACATTCACGCCGAAGTCGCGCTCGAACGCCTGTTCGAGGCCCGCGACGTCCCACTGCTCCTCGACGCTGTCCGGCGGGACGTACCCGTCGACGATGTTGCCGACAACCTCGGCGCGAACGTCCTTGATCACGCCCGCGATGTCGTCGGTCGACATGATCTCGGTGCGCTGGCGGTAGATCACCTTGCGCTGGTCGTTCGCGACGTCGTCGTATTCGAGAAGGTTCTTGCGCGCGTCGAAGTTGTGGGACTCGACCTTGCGCTGGGCGCGCTCGATCTGGCGCGTCAGCATGCCGCTCTCGATCGCTTCGCCCTCCTTCATGCCGACCGTGCGCAACAGCGACTTCGTGCGCTCCGGGTCGCCGAAGATGCGCATCAGGTTGTCCTCGAGCGAGAGGTAGAAACGACTCGAGCCCGGATCGCCCTGGCGGCCCGAGCGGCCGCGCAGCTGGTTGTCGATGCGCCGCGACTCGTGGCGCTCGGTGCCGACGATGTGCAGGCCGCCGGCGGCGATCACCTGCTCGTGCAGCGAATTCCACTCGTTCTCGAGCTCGCGGGCGCGTCCGCCAAGCTGCTCCTCGCTCATCACGCCGTCCTTGCGCAGCTGGTCGACCTGGCGCGCGACGTTGCCGCCAAGCACGATGTCGGTGCCGCGGCCGGCCATGTTGGTCGCGATCGTCACGGTGCCCGGCCGGCCCGCCTGAGCGATGATCATCGCTTCGCGCTCATGCTGCTTGGCGTTCAGCACCGCGTGTGCGACGCCGGACGACTTGAGGTGGCTGGAGAGCTTCTCGGACGTGTCGATCGAGGTCGTGCCGACAAGCACCGGTTGTCCGCGCTTCACGCAGTCGCGGATGTCCTCGATGATCGCGTCGAACTTGTCATTCTGGTTCAGGTAGACGAGGTCCGGCATGTCCTTGCGGACCATCGGCTTGTGGGTCGGCACCACGACCACCTCGAGCCCGTAGATCTGCTGGAACTCGAAGGCCTCGGTGTCGGCCGTGCCGGTCATGCCGGCGAGCTTGCCGTAAAGCCGGAAATAGTTCTGGAAGGTGATCGAGGCGATGGTCTGGTTTTCCTCGCGGATCCGGACCCCTTCCTTGGCCTCCACCGCCTGGTGCAGGCCGTCGGACCAGCGGCGGCCGGGCATCGTGCGGCCGGTGAACTCGTCGACGATGATGACATCGGCGCCGCGAACGATGTACTCGACGTCCTTGTGGTAGAGGCAGTGCGCGCGGAGCGCCGCATTCAGGTGATGCATCAGCCGGATGCTGGCGGGATCGTAGAGGCTCTCGCCCTCGCGCAGGAGCCCGGCTTGCTGCATGAGTTCCTCGGCCTTCTCGAAGCCGGACTCGGACAGGTGCACCTGGCGCGACTTCTCGTCGGCGAAGAAGTCCCCCTCGCCTTCCTCAGTCGCCTGCCGCCTGAATCGCGGCACGAGCTCGTTGATCTTCACGTAGAGCTCGGTGCTCTCCTCGGCGGGGCCCGAGATGATGAGCGGCGTCCTCGCTTCGTCGATCAGGATGGAGTCGACCTCGTCCACGATCGCGTAGTACTGCCCGCGCTGCACGCGGTCCTCGAGCCGGGCCGCAAGGTTGTCCCGCAGGTAGTCGAATCCGAATTCGTTGTTCGTTCCGTAGGTCACATCGCAGGCATAGGCCGCGCGCTTTTCCGCCTGCGGCTGTCCGCTCGTGATGACGCCGACCGAAAGGCCGAGCAGCCGGTAGATCGGGCCCATCCACTCCGCATCGCGCTGCGCGAGGTATTCGTTGACCGTCACGACGTGCACGCCCTTGCCGGCGAGCGCGTTGAGGTAGACAGGAAGCGTGGCAACGAGCGTCTTGCCTTCGCCCGTGCGCATCTCCGAGATCTTGCCTTCGTGCAACACCATGCCGCCGACCAGCTGCACGTCGAAGGGACGCATGCCAACCGAGCGGCTCGCGGCTTCGCGCGCAGTCGCGAATGCCTCCGGCAGTATGTCGTTCAGCGTTTCACCGGCAACCAGGCGTGCGCGCAGCGCGTCAGTCCGGGCGCGAAGACCCTCCGCACTCCCAGTGGAGAGCGCGGCGGCAAATTCGCTCGCCTGCTTGACGCGTTCCGCGTACTGCCGCAGCAGCCGCTGGTTACGACTGCCGAATATCCGGGTAAAGATGTTCAACACGCGCCTGGGACCTCGGGGCGGAGGGACGGGAAAACAAGGCGTCCGCTATGGGGACCGGTAAAAAACCGGTAGTTTACTACGACAGGAGCCCGGATTTTTTTGCGAGCCGGCAGCTTACCGACGGACGAAGGACAGCGGGTTCATCGGCTTGCCGTCGCGCAGCACCTCGAAATGAACGTGGGTGCCGGTCGAACGGCCAGTCGAGCCCATGAGCGCGATCGGATCGCCGCGCTTCACGGTCTGGCCCGGCTTCACGAGGAGCTTGGCGTTGTGGGCGTAGCGCGTGACATAGCCGTTGCCGTGCGTGACCTCGACGAGCCGGCCATAGCCGCCGTCGCTGCCCGTGTGACTCACGATGCCATCGGCGACCGCGAGCACCCGCGTGCCGGCCGCTCCCGCGAAATCGAGTCCGAGATGGCTCGCCTGGTTGCCGTCAAATGGATCCGTGCGCTTGCCATAGAGCGACGAGATATATCCCGACTCGACTGGACGTCCGCCCGGCACGATCTGCCGCGCGAGCTCGCGCGTCATGATCAGGTTCTGCAGCGCGGTCAATTGCCGACGGCGATCGTCGATCTGCGCATCCATCGTGTCGAGCATCGAGTCGAGCGCGGGTACGGCGGGTCCCTCGCCGGGACCGGTCTCCGGTCCACCGAGCGCCGGAGGCTGATCGAAATCGAACTCGCCGCGCTTCAGTTTCGCGACTTCCGTGAGTTGCTTGCCGAGCGCATCGAGACGGATCAATTGCGCCTGCATGCGGCCGACTCGAGTCGCAAGCGCCGCCACCTGGTCGTCGACGTCCTGTTCGATTCGCGCGAGGTCCTCGCGCTGGGCCGCGAGGTCGTCGTTCCACCGCGCCACGGTGAATTCGCCGAACGGAGCGTCCGCGCCCCAGCGGCCACCGGCAAACCAAGCGCCGGCGACGAGGGTGATAATTGAGATACTGGCGGCGGTGTACGCGAGCAGGCGCTTCATGGTCATAATGACGGATGGGCCTCTCGGGCCTTGCAGGACCCGCGCACGATGCCAATAAAAGCCTTGCGCTTCAAGTACTTTGATCACCATTTCGCAGGTCGGACCATCGCCTACAAATGAAAAAACCGACCGCTGTCAGTGACTTGCTGGAACATGGCGCAGGAATGTTACAGAAGCTGCGCGCCGGCACGGCCGAAGCTGAACGAGCCTTGGCTGCGCTCAAGCGCGCCTTGCCGCCCGAGATAGCGGCAGAGGTGTGGAGCGCGACAATCCGTGGGACGACGCTGACAGCCTTCGTGCGCACCGCCGCCTGGGGCACGCGCCTGCGTTATGTCGCACCAAAGCTCACGACGGCGCTCGGCGCGGAGCTCGGCACCGTGATCGAGGAAATAAAGGTCAAGGTGCGGGCGAGGCCGCGAGCAAGAGGGGACGCGCACCTTTAAAGGTGCGCGTCCCCTTTGTCAGGCTGTCGCGGTTGCCGCGGCGTAGGAAATCGGCGCCGCGCTTTCGTCGCGGAACGTCACTTCTTCCCAGGCCGCCTCGTCCGCGAGCATCGCGCGCAGGAGCTGGTTGTTCAGACCGTGGCCCGACTTGAAGGCCGTGTATTCGCCGATGAGCGAATGGCCGAGCAGGTAGAGATCGCCAATCGCGTCGAGGATCTTGTGGCGCACGAACTCGTCCTCGTAGCGCAGGCCATCCTCGTTCAGGATCCGGTAATCGTCGAGCACGATGGCATTGTCGAGCGTGCCGCCGAGCGCAAGGTTCCGCCCTCGCAGGTATTCCATGTCGCGCATGAAGCCGAAGGTTCGCGCCCGGCTCACTTCCTTGAGGAAGCTCGTGGTTGAAAAATCCATCGTCGCGCGCTGCGCGTGGCGATGGAACACGGGATGGTCGAACTCGATCTCGAAGTTGACGCGGAATCCTTCGTAGGGCTCGAAGCGTGCCCACTTGTCGCCGTCGCGCACCTCGACCGGCTGGCGAACCCGCACGAAACGCTTCGGCGAGTTCTGCATCTCGATGCCGGCCGACTGGATCAGGAAAACGAAGGGACCCGCGCTGCCGTCCATGATCGGTACTTCGCCGGCAGTGAGTTCGACGAAGAGGTTGTCGATGCCGAGGCCCGCGAGCGCCGACATCAGGTGCTCGACCGTCGATACACCGGCCTCGCCCGCCGCGAGCGTCGTGCCGAGCGTGGTCTCGGTGACGTTCGTGGCGCGCGCGGGAATGTCTGCCGGCGGCTCGAGGTCGATGCGACGGAACACTATGCCCGTATTGGGCGGCGCGGGCCGGAGCACCATGAGGACCTTGCGGCCCGTGTGCAGGCCGATACCGGTCGAGCGGATCGAGTCTCTCAGCGTGCGTTGCTGGGCCATGGGTTGCCTTTCCCGAAGTTATCACATGGCGCGGGTCACCGGCTGCCGGCCAGCGGAGGAAGGCCGGCAGCCGATTTCCCTTGCTCATGGCGTCACGGGCGGATCGCGCCCGCGCATTCGCTCGGCGCGACGGCCTGACGCGCGTCGCCGCGCCCGAAGACGCAGCCGCACGGCGCGAAACCCCTCACGCTCTGCAGGATTGCGGGCCACCGGCCGCCTCAATCCGCCTGGCGCCGGAGGAATGCCGGGATGTCGAGCACGTCCTCCGAGCCGAATGTCGCACGCAGGCCGTCACCCACCGCACGCTGCGGCTGGCGATGAACCGCCGGCCGGTCGAGGTGGCTGTAGTCCGGGGCCGGCGCGCGACCGCGCTGTGCCACCAGTTTAACGTCGGCCCCGCGACGGGCAACCGCCGGTGCCGGGGCCGCTGCCTGCGCAGGCGCCGCGGCCTTGGCCTTGTTGCGGTTGAGGCCGGTCGCGACGACCGTGACGCGCAGCTCGCCCTGCATCTCGGGCTCGATGACGGTGCCGACCACGACGGTCGCGTCCTCGGCCGCGAATTGCTTGACGGTGTTGCCGACCTCCTCGAACTCGCCGATCGACAGGTCGAGACCCGCCGTGACGTTGACGAGGATGCCGTGTGCACCCGCGAGGTTGATGTCCTCGAGCAGCGGCGACGACACGGCCATTTCCGCCGCGACTCTCGCCCGGTGTTCGCCGGTGCCGATGCCGGAGCCCATCATCGCGAGGCCCGTCTCGGACATCACGGTGCGGACGTCGGCGAAGTCCACGTTGATGAGCCCTGGCCGCGTGATCAATTCCGCGATGCCCTGGACCGCGCCCTGGAGCACTTCATTCGCGCGCTTGAAGGCTTCAAGCAGCGTCGTCTGGCCACCCAGCACCTGCAGCAGCTTCTGGTTGGGAATCGTGATCAGCGAGTCCACGTGCCGTGAGAGCTCCGTGATGCCTGAATCCGCGATCGAATGGCGCTTGTTGCCCTCCATCGTGAACGGCCTTGTCACGACCGCGACGGTGAGGATTCCGAGCTCGCGTGCCACCTGCGCAACGACCGGCGCCGCGCCGGTGCCCGTTCCGCCGCCCATACCGGCAGTGATAAAGAGCATGTCGCAGCCCTCGATCAGCTCGATCACGCGGTCGCGATCCTCCATCGCCGCCTGGCGGCCGACTTCAGGATTCGCGCCGGCGCCGAGTCCCTTCGTGATGTTGCAGCCTATCTGGAGCGAGGTTTTCACCCCTGAGTGCTTGAGCGCCTGTGCGTCGGTGTTCACGCAGATGAACTCGACGCCCTCGATGCCGCTCTTCGCCATATGCGACACGGCGTTGCCGCCGCCGCCGCCCACGCCGATCACCTTGATCACAGCCGTCTGGCTGAATGTATCCATCAGTTCAAACATGTCCTCTCCTCCGCTACGTCAGAAATATCCCTGAAACCACGATTTCATCCGCTCCGTCACGGTCTTCATGCCGTCGCCGATGAGCTTCGGCGCCGGCTGGCCGGCATTCACCCGGCCGTAAAGCAGGAGACCCACGCCGGTCGCGTGGATCGGATTGCGTATGACGTCCCCTAGCCCGGTCACGCCGGCAGGACTGCCGAGGCGGACGGGCATGTGGAAAATCTCTTCGGCGAGCTCGACGGCGCCTTCCATCTTTGCGCTGCCGCCAGTCAGCACGACGCCCGCGGCCACCGACTCCTCGAAGCCGGAACGACGGAGCTCGTCGCGGATCAGCATGAAAAGCTCCTCGTAACGCGGCTCGACGATCTCGGCGAGCGTCTGGCGCGCGAGGCGGCGCGAGGGCCGGTCGCCGACCGAGGGCACCTCGATCGTCTCGTCGGGATTCGCGAGCTGCGAGAGCGCGCAGGCGTAGCGGATCTTGATTTCTTCCGCGTACGGCGTTGGCGTCCGCATCGAGACCGCGATGTCGTTCGTGACCTGGTCGCCCGCGACCGGGATCACGGCCGTATGGCGGATCGCGCCGCCGGAGAAAACCGCGATGTCCGTCGTGCCGCCGCCGACGTCGACGAGGCAGACGCCAAGCTCCTTCTCGTCATCGGTCAGTACGGCGAACGACGACGCGAGCTGCTCGAGCACGATGTCCTCGACCTCGAGCCCGCAGCGCTGCACGCACTTGACGATGTTCTGGGCCGCGCTCTCGGCGCCGGTCACGATATGCACACGCGCCTCGAGCCGCACGCCCGACATGCCGATCGGCTCGCGGATTCCCTCCTGCCCGTCGATGATGAATTCCTGCGGCAGGACGTGGAGGATCTTCTGGTCCGCAGGAATCGGCACGGCCTGGGCCGCGTCCATGACTCGCGCGACATCGCCACTGACGACTTCCTTGTCCTTGATCGCGACGATGCCGTGCGAGTTGAGGCTGCGCACGTGGCTGCCAGCGATGCCCGTGAAGACCGAGCGGATCTCGACGCCCGCCATGAGCTCCGCTTCCTCGACGGCGCGCTGGATCGACTGGACGGTCGAGTCGATGTTGACCACGACGCCTTTCTTGAGGCCGCGCGAAGGATGCGAGCCGAGGCCGATGACCTCGAGGCTGCCGTCGCCGTGCATTTCGCCTACCAGCGCCACGACCTTCGACGTGCCGATATCGAGCCCCACTATCAGGTTGCGGTCAGTGCGTTTAGCCATCGAAACCGGGAACTCCATTAATCTGTCTGGCCACCGAGGCAGGCACGTCGCGGGGCGGCTTGCCGATTCCGCGCCAGCCGATCGAGAAGCCGTTCGAGTAGCGCATGTCGACGTAGCGGATCTCCGCGGCGCGACCGGCGATGACCGGCGCGCTGAACTGGACAAAGCGGTCCATGCGCTCGTCCACCTGGCGGCGGCCGAGCCGCACGGTGACGCCGGTGGACAGGTCGAGTTCCCAGGCACCGCGTGCATCGAGGCGGAGCCCCGCGACCTGCAGCCCGAGCCCGCTGAGGCGGCCCTGGATCGCGAGATAGCGCTGCGCGACCTGCCATTCCGTGCCCGCGGGTCCGTTGAGCCGCGGCAATTCCGGCGGCGGGTGGCGCACACCCTCGGCGAAGAGCTCGCCGCGCGTATTGAGCAGCCCGTCTTCGCCCCAGCGCGCCGCGGCCTGCTGCTCGACGATCTCGATGCGGATGCGATCCGGCCAAAGCCGCTGCACGCGTGCGCGGTCCACCCAGGCGAGCGCCTCCACCGCCTTGCGGACCTTGTCGAGATCGGCCCTCACGAATCCGCCCTTCAGCGCACCGAGTCCGGCCTGCTGCACTTCCACGGCTGCGACCCGCTGGAACGGGCCGTCGATCACGAAGCTGCGAACGGGCTGGTCGAGGCCGAGCGCAAGCAGCATCCCGACTGCGACGATCGCCGCGATCGCGCCAGCGATGCGTCCCGCGCGCGGCCACTCGAGTGTCGGCCACTCGATGCGGTGGCGGCCTGCCGTTTTCCTGCGATTGCGCCTGCGCAAGAGTCCCATGGCTCAGGCCCTCTCCCGCGCGAAGCTGGTCTCGAGGACGCGCCAGGCAAGCTCCGGGAAATCGATGCCGACGGCGCGCGCGGCCATCGGAACGAGGCTGTGGCCCGTCATGCCAGGCACGGTGTTGATCTCGAGCAGAAGAGCCTTGCTGTCCCCGCCCATGACGAAATCGACACGGCCCCAGCCGGAGGCGCCGGTCGCTTCAAAGGTCGCAAGTGCCGCCTGCTGCAGCGCCAGTTCGGCGGCCACCGTGAGACCGCAGGGAATCAGGTAGCGCGTGTCGTCGGCGAAGTACTTCGCCTGGTAGTCGTAGAAAGTCCGCGGCGTCTCGATGCGGATCGCGGGCAGGGCTTCACCCTGCAGGACCGCGACCGTGTACTCGCCGCCCGTGATCCAGCGCTCCGCGATCACGACGGGATCGAGTGCGGAGGCCGCGCGCCACGCGGCCGGCAGCTCACCTGCGCTCGCAACCCGGCTCATCCCGACGCTCGAACCCTGGGTGGCGGGCTTGACCGCAATCGGCAGGCCGAGCTCGGCGACCGCGCGGTCGAAATCGGGGGCGCCGTTCAGCACGAGCCACGGCGGAGTCGCGATGCCTGCGGCCTGCGCGAGCCGCTTGGTGCGCAGCTTGTCCATGCCGACCGCGGAGCCCAGTACTCCGCTTCCGGTATAGGGCAGGCCGAGCCACTCGAGCGCACCCTGCACGGCCCCGTCCTCGCCGCCCGGCCCGTGCAGCGCGATGAAGACGCGATCGAAGCCGGCTGTCACGAGGTCGGTGAGCGCGCGATCCGCCGGATCGAAGTCCTGCGCTGCCACGCCCCGGGCGCGCAGTGCCTCGAGCACTGCGTTGCCGGTCATGAGCGACACTTCGCGCTCGGCCGACGAGCCGCCCATCAGCACGGCAACGCGTCCAAATGCGGCGGCATCCGTGACACGCCGGAATTCGTCGCCCGTGTGACGCAGGCGGCTCATGCGCTCACCGCCACTTCCAGCCAGCGCGCAGGATTCGGCGCTCGGTCCGCACGCGTGCTTCGCCGGCGGGACTCCCCTCGTTCGCTCAGAAGAACGGACATTCGCTCACTCGGGGGTCCCGCCGCGGCTCGCACGCGCGCGAATCGCCGCGACACACCAGGCGCGCGCGAGGTGGCGGGGTGCTCGCGAGCAAACTCGTAAGTTCCGGCGGAGTTTGCGAGCGAGCAACCCCGCCGGATCCCGCGCGCGCTGGCTGCATCACGAACGCGACGTGCGAGGCTCATGTGGCCTCCCCGATCACGCGGACTTCGGGGACGAGACGCACGCCGTGCACGCTCTCGACCGTCGCTTGAACGTGACGCACGAGCGCTTCGAGATCGGCGGCGGTCGCCTCGCCTTCGTTGATGATGAAATTAGCGTGCTTGTCGGAGACCGCGGCACCGCCGATACGAAAACCCTTCAGCCCCGCACGCTCGATCAGGTCCGCCGCGTGTCCGTCCGGCGGATTTGTGAACACCGAACCGCAGCTCCACGTGCCGATCGGCTGGCTCGCGTGGCGCTTCTCGAGGAGCTTGCGGATCGAATCGCGGTTGGCGTCGGGGCGCGGGTCGAACCGGAAAGTCGCCGCCAGGAACCATTCACCCGGGACCGGCGGCGTGATGCTGCGGTAGGCGAACTTGTATTCCGTGGCGTTGCGGCGGTGGCGCAAACCGACACGATCGATCGTTTCGGTTTCCACGACATGGGGCCAGGTCTCCGCGCCCCAGGCGCCCGCGTTCATCGCGAGCGCGCCGCCGATCGTCCCCGGAATTCCCGTGAAGAAATCCGCCGGCCCCAGCTGCCATTTCGCACACTGGCGACCGAGCCTCGCGCACGGAACACCAGCCTCCGCACGCACGCGGTCGTCACCGACGCGATCGAGGGCGTTCAGGATTCCGTGCACCGAGATCACGACGCCGCGGATGCCGCCGTCGCGCACGAGCAGGTTGCTGCCGAGCCCGACCCAGGTGACCGGGACCTCGGCGGGCAGGGAGCGAAGGAAGGACGACAAGTCCTCGACGTCGCGCGGCGAAAACCAGACGTCGGCCGGCCCGCCGACGTGCCAGGACGTATGGCGCGACATCGGCTCGCGCCGCAGTACGCGATCCTCGAAATCCGCGGCGATTGCGATTGCGCTCACCGCCCGGCCTTCGCGCTCGTCACGCCGAGCTGGGTCGGCAGCTCGTGCGCGACCGCACCGATGCTGCCCGCACCCATGGTCAACACGACGTCGCGATCCGCGATGACGCCCGCGAGTGCGGCCGGCAGCTGGCGAACGTCCTCGACGAATACGGGCTCGAGCCGCCCGCGCCCGCGCACCGCGCGGCAGATCGCGCGGCCGTCGGCGTTGGCAATCGGCTCCTCGCCGGCGGCGTAGACCTCGGTCACGAGCAGCGCGTCTGCAGCGGACAGCGCCCTGCCGAAGTCGTCGATCAGGTCGTGAGTACGCGTGTATCGGTGCGGCTGGAAGGCGAGCACGAGCCGACGGCCGGGCCATGCCTGGCGGACTGCGTCGATGGTCGCCTCGATCTCCGTCGGGTGATGACCGTAGTCGTCGACGAGCGTGATCCGGCCGGATCGCGTCGCGACCTCGCCCACGACTTCGAGGCGCCGGCCGATGCCCTCGAATCCGGACAAGGCGCGCTGGATGGCCGCGTCATCGACCTCGAGCTCGGTAGCGACCGCGATGGCCGCAAGCGCGTTACGCACGTTGTGCAGCCCAGGCAGGTTGAGTTCGACGGCCAGCGGCGGATGTCCCGCGCGGATCGCCTGGAAGCGCGTCCTGCCGCCTTCCCGCTCGAGCGAGACGGCGCGCAGGTCTGCATCCGCGCCGAGGCCGTAACGGACCGTCGGGCGGCCAACCTGCGGCAGCAGTTCGCGCACCACCTCGTCGTCGCCGCACAGGACGGCGAGCCCGTAAAAAGGGAGGTTGTGGAGGAATTCGACGAAGCTCTGCTTGAGCTTCTCGAAATCCCCGCCATGCGTGACGAGATGGTCGTTGTCGACATTCGTCACGATCGCGATCACCGGCTGCAGGTGCAGGAAAGAGGCGTCGCTCTCATCCGCTTCCGCGACGAGATAGCGGCTCGTGCCGAGCTTCGCGTTGCTGCCCGCGCTCTTCAGCTGCCCGCCGATCACGAAGGTCGGGTCGAGCCCGCCTTCCGCGAGGACAGAAGCGACCAGGCTCGTGGTCGTCGTCTTGCCGTGCGTGCCGGCGACGGCGATGCCCTGGCGGAAGCGCATGAGCTCGCCCAGCATCTCGGCCCGCCGCACGACCGGAATCCGCGCCTCCATGGCCGCGACAAGTTCCGGATTCGCATTCGAAACGGCGGACGAGATGACGACGACACTCGCTCCCGCGACCTGTCCGGCCGCGTGGCCAATGAAGATGCGCACGCCCATTGCCTGGAGCCGCGCGGTCACGGGGTTGGCGCGAAGATCCGAGCCCTGCACGGCATAGCCGAGATTGAAGAGCACCTCGGCGATGCCGCCCATGCCGGCGCCGCCGATGCCGATCAGGTGAATGAGGCCGACGCGCCGCATGCGATCGCTCATGAGCGCCCGCCTTCCGCCTCGAGGCAGAGATCGGCGACGCGACGGGCGGCATCGGTCACGGCAAGCGCGCGCGCCGCCTCCGCCATCGCAAGAAGCCTCGCGCGGCCGTGGCCGTTTCCAAAGAGCGTGGCCAGGCGATTCGCGAGCTCTTCTGCGGTCAGCCCGGTCTCCGGCACGACCTGTGCCGCGCTCACGCGCCGGAGCCAGTCGGCATTCTTCGTCTGGTGATCGTCGACCGCCGCCGGAAACGGCACGAGGATCGAGCCGACGCCGACGGCCGCGAGTTCGGCAACGGTCGAGGCGCCCGCGCGCGAGACGACGAGATCGGCATTGGCGTACGCGGCGGCCATGTCGTCGATGAATGCGCGAACCTCGGCCTGGACGCCCGCGGCGCGATAGGCAGCTTCCGTCGCGTCGCGATCCCTCGCGCCCGTCTGGTGAAGGACCCAGGGACGGCGGGCCTCCGGTAGCAATGCGACGGCTGCGGGAAGGAGCCGGTTGAGCGCCGACGCGCCCTGGCTGCCGCCGAAGACGAAGAGCCGGATTGGGCCATTGCGCGACTCGAAGCGCTGCCGCGGCGGCGGTAGCGCCGCGATCTCGGGCCGCACCGGATTACCGACATAGAGCGCGCCGCGTGACGCGGGGAAGCTGCCCGGAAATCCTTCGGCGATCCGCGAGGCGATGCGCGCGAGCCAGCGGTTGGTCAGACCTGCGACTGCATTCTGTTCGTGGATGACGAGGGGCGCGCCGGCGAGCCAGGCCGCGATTCCGCCCGGGCCGGAAGCGAAGCCGCCGCAGCCGAGCACGACGCCGGGCCGGCGCCGGCGGAGCGCGGCAAGCGCCTGCCGCACGGCGCGGACGACCGTGAACGGGCTCGCGAGCCAGCCCGCCGCACCCTTGCCTCTCAAGCCCCCGACTTCGATCCATTCGACCGGATAGCCGGCGGCCGGCACGACGCGCGCCTCGATGCCGCGCTCGGTGCCGAGCCACACGATGTCGCGGCTCGACCGTAACTGTCCCGCGATCGCGAGCGCCGGGAACACATGTCCGCCCGTTCCGCCCGCCATGATCATGACGGTCCGGCTCATGCCGACCGCCCCTCTGGCGGTATTGCGCTCTTGCCGGAGGCGACCACCTCGTGATGGACGCGCAGCAACATGCCGACCCATGCGAGCGTCACGAGCATGCTCGAGCGGCCGTAGGAAAGGAGCGGCAGCGTCAGGCCCTTCGTGGGCAGCAGGCCCATGTTCACGCCGATGTTGAGAAATGCCTGCAGGCCGATCCATACGCCGAAGCCAACGGCAATGCAGGCATGGAGCGGCATGCCGGCGTCGGCGGCGATGCGTGCGAGCCTGAGGCTCCTCAGCACGAGCGCGAGAAAGGCGATCACGACGACCGTGACACCGAGAAGCCCGAACTCTTCGGCGAGCACGGCGAAGACGAAGTCGGTGTGCGCCTCGGGCAGGTAGAAGAGCTTCTGGATGCTCGAGCCGAGACCGACGCCGAACCATTCGCCGCGGCCGATCGCGATCAGCGACTGCGTGAGCTGGAAGCCGCAGTTGAACGGATCTGCCCAGGGATTGATGAAGCAGGTGAGCCGCTGCATGCGATAGCCGCTCACGAGCGCGAGGACCGCCATGCCAACTGCGCCCATGCCGCAAACCAGCAGGAAGTCCCGCAGCCGCGCACCTGCGACGAAGAGGACGGCCGTGCCGGTGACGCAGAGCACGACGGCCGCGCCGTAATCGGGCTCGGCGAGAAGCAGGACCGCGGCCGCCGCGAGCACGGCGAGCGGCTTGAAGAAACCCTGTGCCGAGCTGCGAAGTTCAGTCTGATGGCGCACGGCGTAGATCGCCATGTAGGTCACGAGGAACCAGCGCGCGATCTCCGAGGGCTGGAAGTTCAGCAGCCCGATCCGGATCCAGCGCTTGGCACCGTTGACCTCGTGGCTGATACCCGGGACCAGTACGAGCACGAGCAGCGCGAAGCTCGCGACCAGCAGCCAGGGCGCGAATCGCTTCCACAGCGGGATCGGTACGGCAAGCATCGCCGCGCCGAAGGTGCAGCCGAGCAGGACGGAGAAGAGCTGCCGCTCGAAATGAAAGAACGGGTCGCCCGTCAGCCGCTCCGCGACGTTGAGCGAAGCCGAGGTGACCATCACGAGCCCGACGAGCAGCAGTCCGAAGACCGCGGTGACGATCACCGGGTCGATGGCGAGCCGCTGCTGGCGGCCCGCCGAGCGCGAGTACTGCAATGACACGCCGGCACTCATTGCGGCAGAGTCCGGACGGCTGCAACAAAGGCATCTCCGCGCTCGGCGTAGTCACGGAACATGTCGAAGCTCGCGCAGGCCGGCGACAACAGCACCGTGTATCCCGGCCGCGCGCTGGAAGCCGCGACACCCACCGCCGACTCCATTGAGTTTGCGATCGACACTGGGCAACTCTTCACGAGCGCGTTGGCAATGAGCGGCGCGTCGCGCCCGATCAGTACGGCGCGCATGACCTTGCCTTTGCACGCGGGACCGAGCGGTGCGAAGTCCTGGCCCTTGCCGTCACCGCCAGCGATCAGGATGAGCGGACCGTCGAGCCCCTCGATCGCGGCGACCGTCGCGCCGACGTTCGTACCCTTCGAGTCATCGATCCAGGCGACGCCACGCCGGTCGAGCACACGCTCCGTGCGGTGCGGCAGCCCGCCGAATCGGCGCAAGACCGAGGTCATCGCTTCGCGCGCGAAGCCGCAGACGCTTCCGATCGCAAGCGCGGCGAGCGCATTCGCTGCGTTGTGTCGTCCCGGCAGCCGGAGTTCGCCGACCGGCAGCAGCGGCTCGGCGCCTTCGGCGAGCCATTCCCCGTTCTCCTTCGTGAGCAGGCTGAAATCGGCGTCGCGGCGGCGAAGGCTGAAGCCGACGCGGCGCTGGCCTGGCCGAAGCATGCGCACGACGATCTCGTCGTCGAGGTTCACGACGGCCGTTGACGCGCGCTCGAAGATGCGTGCCTTCGCCGCGGCGTACTCCGCAAGGTCGCGGTAGCGATCGAGGTGATCGGGGGTGACGTTCAGCACGGCAGCCGCCTCGAGCTGGAGTGAGTGTGTCGTCTCGAGCTGATAGGACGAGAGCTCGAGCACGTACATCGCGGCGGGCGGGCCGGCGAGGAGGTCGAGCGCGGGTTCGCCGAGGTTGCCGCCGACCCGGACCTCGACGCCCGCGGCTTTGGCGAATTCGCCGACCAGCGTCGTGACCGTGCTCTTGCCGTTCGTGCCGGTGATTCCGACGACGCGGCCGCCCGCTTCGCGCGCGAAGAGCTCGATGTCGCCAACGAGGTCCAGGCCCCGGGACGCGGCTTTCCGCAGGAAGGGTTCCGCGAGCGAGACGCCGGGCGACACGACGATCTGGTCAGCGCCCTCGAGCACCGCCGGGTCGAATCCCCCGAGTGCCGTCGCTGCCTCGGGCACGAGCCGGCGCAGCTCCGCAAGTCCAGGCGGGTCCGCGCGCGAATCCGTCACGACCAGTCGGTGCCCGCGCGCAGCAAGGTGCCTGGCTGCCGACACACCGGTACGGCCGAGGCCCACGATCACGCTGCGCGGACTGCCTGCCGACTGCTGCATCAGCGGAGCTTCAGCGTCGCCAGTCCGATGAGGACCAGCATGAAAGAGATGATCCAGAAGCGGACGATGACCTTCGGCTCGGCCCATCCCTTCAATTCGTAGTGATGATGGATCGGCGCCATCCGGAAGATGCGCTTGCCTCGCAACCGGAAGGACGCGACCTGCAGGATCACGGAGACGGTTTCGAGCACGAAGATTCCACCCATGATCGCGAGCACGAGCTCCTGTCGCACGATCACGGCGACCACGCCGAGTGCCGCGCCGAGCGCGAGTGCGCCGATGTCGCCCATGAAGACCTGCGCCGGGTAGGTGTTGAACCACAGGAAGCCGAGGCCGGCGCCGACGATCGTCGCGACGAAGATGAGCATTTCGCCGGCGCCCGGCACGTAGGGGATCTGGAGGTAGCCGGCGAAATCCACGCGGCCCGTCACGTAGGCGAAAACCCCGAGCCCGCCTGCGACCATCACGCAGGGCATGATCGCGAGCCCGTCCAGCCCGTCGGTCAGGTTGACCGCATTGCTCGAGCCGACGATCACGAAGTAGGTAAAAATAACGAACGCCGCCGCGCCCATCGGCAGCACGACGTTCTTGAAGAACGGTACGTAGAGCGTGGTCTCGGCCGGCGATTCCGCGGTCTGCCAGAGCGCAGCCGCGGCCGCGAGGCCGGCAAGCGACTGCCAGAGGTACTTCCAGCGCGCCGCGAGTCCGCGCGGGTCGCGCACGACGAGCTTCAGGTAGTCGTCGTAGAAACCGATGATGCCGAATGCGAGCGTCACGGTCAGCGCGATCCAGACGAAGCGGTTTTCGAGGTCGGCCCAGAGCAGTGTGCCTGCCGTGACCGCGATCAGGATCAGCGCGCCGCCCATCGTGGGCGTTCCCTTCTTGCCGAGGTGCGAGCCCGGACCGTCGTCGCGCACGACCTGTCCAATCTGGCGAGCCGCCAGCATGCGGATCATCGACGGCCCGACGAAGAGCGCGATCGTAAGTGCGGTCAGGGCGGCAAGGATCGCGCGCAGCGTGAGGAAGCCGAATACGCGGAACCCGCCGTAGAAATCCGTCAGCCAGTCGAACAGGTCGAGCAGCATCTTGTTCCCTCAGTTCCCGTTGCCTGCAACTGGCAGCGGCGTCGCGGACAGCGGAGCGACCAGGCGCTCCACGACGCGTTCCAGCCGATTGACCCTCGAACCCTTCACGAGCGCCGTGACCCCGGACTCGAGGCTCGCGGCCAGTGCATCGGCGATCTGCGCGGCGTCGCCGTACCAGGTCCCACGGCCGCCGAAGGCGTCGACCGCGTGGCGCGCCGCCTCGCCCATCGCGAAGAGGCGCGTGATGCCGGCGCGGCGCGCGTAATCGCCGACGCCCGCGTGGCTCGCCACGGTTTCCAAGCCGAGCTCCGCCATCTCGCCGAGCACGAGCCAGTGCTCGCCCGGAAGCGCGCAAAGCACGTCGATCCCGGCACGCACCGAACTCGGGTTCGCGTTGTAGGAGTCATCGATCAGCCAGGATCCACGCGGGCCGGGCTTCAGTTGCAGACGCCCGGCGACCGGACGCATGCGCTCGAGGCCTGCGACGATCTCGGTCATCCCGACGCCGGCTGCGTGGGCGGCCGCGGCCGCGCCGAGCGCGTTCAAGACGTTGTGACGTCCCGCGAGCGGCAGCCTCACGCGCGCCTGGGCGCCATTGATCGCGAGCGCGAATGTGGTGGCGAAGGCGCCCGATTCGATGCGGCCCTGTATCGCCTGCGCCCGTACGTCGGCCGGGGCTTCGATCCCGAACCGGACGATGCGCGCGGTGCGTGCCATCGTCTGCCACAACTCGCAGAACGGATCGTCCGCGTTGATGACGGCGATGCCGCGCGATTCCAGCGCCGCGTACATCTCGCCTTCGGCGTGCGCGACACCGGCAAGGTCGCCGAATCCCTCGAGGTGTTCGTCACCCGCATTGGTCACGAGCGCTATCGAAGGCTTCGCCAAGGTGGCAAGCGCGGCGATCTCGCCGGGGTGATTGGCGCCCATCTCGACGACGGCATAGCGGTGCGATGTCTCGAGGCGCAGCAGCGTCAGGGGTACGCCGATGTGGTTGTTGAGGTTGCCACGCGTTGCCAACGTCGGGCCCGCACAATCGAGGATTGCGGCAAGCAGTTCCTTCGTCGTCGTCTTGCCATTGCTGCCGCCGACACCGATGACCAATGCGTTGCTCTTGCCGCGCCATGCGCCGGCGAGCGCGGTGAGGGCAGCCTGCGCGTCGTGGGCGACCACCTGCGGCAGCGCACTGTCCGCGGAGCTCTCGACGAGCGCCCCGGCCGCGCCACGATCGCGCGCTGCCCCGACGAATGCATGGCCGTCGAAACGCTCGCCACGCAGGGCGACGAAAAGCTGGCCCGGACCCAGCGTTCGCGAATCGGTCGACACGCCCTCGAATTCAGCGTCGTTACCCGCGAGGCGGCCCCCGGTCGCTGCAGCGACATCCGACAAGCGACCCTTCACTGTGCGCTTCCGATGCGCGCGCGGAGGCAATCACGGTCGCTGAACGGGCGCCGCTGGTTACCGACGATCTGGTGATCCTCGTGGCCCTTGCCGGCGATCAGCACGGCGTCTCCCGCCCGGGCCTCGGCAATCGCCGCGTCGATCGCGCGGGCGCGATCGCGCTCGACGAGCGCATTTTCCGGACGCCGGAGTCCGCGCAGGATCATGGCGACGATGCGATCCGCATCCTCGCCGCGCGGGTTGTCGTCGGTCACAATGAGGCGGTCTGCGAGCCGCTCCGCCGCCTCGCCCATCAACGGACGCTTGCCGGGATCGCGCTCGCCTCCGCACCCGAAGACGACGATTACGCGGCCGCGAGAATGCGCGCGCACTGCCGAGAGCGCCTTCGCAAGCGCGTCGGGCGTGTGCGCGTAGTCGACGACCGCCAGCGCCCCGTTGCTGAGCCGGTAGCCCTCCATGCGTCCGGGCGGCGCCGTGCAGGCGCCGAGCACAGCCACCGCGTCTTCCACTTCGAACTGCCAGGCGAGCAGCACGCCGAGCGTGACCGCAAGGTTCTCGGCATTGAATCCGCCGATCAGCCGCGAGCGCAGGCGGCGGGCGCCGAAGTGGCCACGGATTTCAAGCTGGAGACCGCCCTCGCCTGAAAGGACGCGCCCGACGTGGATGAATCGCCGGGCGGTCGGAACCTCGCCGCCGACGGCGATTGCAGTCAGGTCGACGCCGGGCCCGAGCGCGGATGCGAATCGCGCTCCGACCGGATCGCCCACGTTGATCACGGCGTGCTCGAGCCCGGGCAGGCGGAACAGGCGCTCCTTGGCCTCGGCGTAGCGTTCCATCGTCCCGTGGTAGTCGAGGTGGTCGCGGCTCAGGTTGCAGAACGCGGCAACGCGCATGCGCACGCCGTCGATCCGGCGCTGGTCGAGCGCATGCGATGACACTTCCATCGCGACGTGCGTCGCACCCGCGTCTGCGAGTGAGCGCAACTGGCGATGCAGCGTAATGACGTCCGGCGTCGTCAGCGACCCGCCCTCCACGTCCGGCGGGAAGCCGGAACCGAGCGTGCCGAGGTAGGCGCCGCGACGCGCGAGCCGTTCGACCGCGGAGGCGAGCAGCCAGGCACAGGTGGTCTTGCCGTTCGTGCCCGTGACGCCCGCGACCGTGAGCCGTGACGACGGCATTCCGTAGAACCTGTCCGCGATGCCGCCGAGCCGATCGCGCAACTCGCGCACGGCGACGAAGGGAACATCCGCAACTGCAGCGCCGGGCGACTGGCCTTCCGCGGGATCCCAGAGGATTGCACGCGCGCCCCGCGCGACCGCTTCGTGTGCGTGTTCGAGTCCGTGCCGGCTGCCGCCCTTCAGCGCGACGAAGGCGTCGCCCGCGGCGACTGCCCGTGAGTCGAGCGAAAGACCCGCCACGTCCACGCGCGGCGCAGGGGCAACATCCGCGAGCAGCTCGTCGAGCCGGATCGCCGCGCTCATGGCCCGCCGTCCTCGTATTCGACGGGCGCGACCCGAGCAAGGTCGTCCGGTGCGACCGACATCAGCCGCAGCGCACCTGACGTAACGGCGGAGAAGACGGGTGCCGCCACGTCGCCGCCGTAATAGAAATCGCCTTTCGGCTCGTCGACCATGACGACGACTGCGAGGCGCGGCTCCGTCGCCGGCACGACACCGGCGAACACGGAAAGGTAGCGGTCCGTCGAGTAGCCTCCGGGAATCGCCCGCCAGGCCGTGCCGGTCTTGCCAGCGACTCGATAGCCGGGAACCGCCGCCTTGACGCCGGTGCCCGCGGGTGTGACGGCCTTTTCGAGCAGCCCGACCAGGTCACGCGAAACTTTCGCGGAAAGCTTGCGCTCGCCCGCGGGCCGCTCTTCGACGCGGCGGAAAGTGATCGGCCGCTGCATGCCGAAGGCGCCGATCGTTGCGTAGGCCTGCGCAAGCTGGAGCGGCGTGACCGAAAGGCCGTAGCCATAAGCCATGGTCGCGATGTTGATCGCACGCCAGTTCTGCGTGCCCGTCAGGAGTCCGGCAGATTCACCGGGAAAGCCGCTCGCCGAGACCTTGCCGAAGCCGAGGTCCTTCAGCGTGTCGTGCATCAGGTCCTTGTCGAGCGAGAGCGCGATCTTCGCCATCGCGACGTTGCTCGAACGCGCGAGCACATCGCCGAGGTCGATCGTGCCGAGGTCGTGGTGGTCGCGGATGATCCTCGAGCCGATCTTGAATGGTGCGGCATCGATCATCGTGTCCGTGCGATAGCGTCCCGACGCGAGCGCGGACGCGACGACGAATGGCTTGATGCTCGAGCCCGGCTCGAAGATGTCCGTCACCGCGCGGTTGCGGTAGCGCGCCACGTCGTACTGAGTCCGGACGTTCGGGTTGAACGTGGGCTGGTTCACCATCGCGAGCACTTCGCCAGTCGCGATGTCGAGCACGATCACCGTGCCCGAGAGCGCGCGGTGCTTGCGGACCGCCGCCTTCAGTTCGCGGTAGGCGAGGTACTGGACCCGCAGGTCGATGCTCGTGCGCAGGTCCTCGCCCTCGATCGGCGAGTGCAGGACCTCGACGTTCTGGATCACACGCCCGCGGCCGTCCTGGATTACCCGCTTCTGTCCGTCAATGCCGGCGAGCGAGCGGTTGTATGCCAACTCGAGGCCTTCCTGCCCGGCTTCGTCGAGATTGGTGAAACCGAGCAAGTGCCCGGTCACCTCGGCGTTCGGATAGAAGCGCTTGTACTCGCGCTGGAAATAGACACCAGGGATCTTCAGGCCGCGGATCTTGTCCGCTTCCGCAGGCTCGAGGTGCCGGGCCACGTAAAGGAAATCGCGGTCGAGGTTGCTCGTGACCCGCTGCACGAGCCACTGGCGATTGAGCTTGAGTTCGCGCGCGAGCCGCGCGATTCCCTCGCTCGCGTCGGCAAACTCGGGTGGATTGACCCACACCGTGTCGACCGGCGAACTGACGGCGAGCGGTTCGCCGAACCGGTCGAGGATCGCGCCGCGATGCGCGAGCATCGTCGCGACGCGCGCGTGGCGCATGTCCGCCTGCTTCGTGATGAATTGCCGGTCGAAGACCTGGAGTTCGAGCGAGCGCCCGAGCAGGACGAGCGCAATCAGCGCGAGCACCCCGGTCAGGAGGCGCGCGCGCCCACGGAACTGCGGCGCGTCGAATTCGATCTCCCCGTCCCGCCGCCTCATGGCGCGACGATCCGCACTTCGTCGGGCTTGGGGAACCGCATGTCGCGGCGTTCCACCGCGACACGCTCGACGAATCCGTGATTCGACCAGGCGCTCTGCTCCAGCTGCTGCCGGCTCCACTCGATGTTGAGTTCGTCGCGTTCCGCCGAAAGCCGCTGGAGTTCGACGAAGAGAGTCCGCGACTCGTGACGCGCGCGCACGACCGCGATCGCGGAGGCGAGCACCGCGAGCCACAGCAGCGGCAGGCCGATGATCGTCCAGCGACGGCTCATGATTCGAGCCTCGCGGCAACGCGCATGACTGCGCTCCGCGCGCGCGGATTGCGTGCGACTTCGGACTCGTCGGCAAAGGTCGCGCGCCCGACGAGGCGCAGCCGCGGCCGAGCCGCGGCGGGAATCGACGGCAATCCGGCCCAGGCCGGATCCTCGCGTGTCCCGTCGCGCATGAAGCGCTTGACGATGCGGTCTTCCAGCGAGTGGAAGCTGATCACGACGAGGCGCCCGCCGGGCGCGAGCGCGGCAACCGCCTGTGGCAGCGCGCGCTCGATCTCGCCGAGCTCATCGTTGACGTGGATGCGAAGCGCCTGGAACGTGCGGGTTGCGGGATGGCGGCCTGGTTCGCGCCCCGGCACGGCCGCCGCGACGATGCCGGCGAGCCGCCCCGTCGTCTCGATTGAGCCGGACTCGCGTGCGCCGACGATCGCGCGCGCGATACGTCGGGCATGGCGCTCCTCGCCGAGGCGAGCGATCACGGCCGAGATCTCGCGCTCGTCCGAGCGCGCCAGGAATTCGGCCGCGGTTGCGCCTGCGTCCGGATCCATGCGCATGTCGAGTGGACCGTCGCGCAGGAAGCTGAACCCGCGCCGTGCCTCGTCGAGCTGCGGCGAGGAAACGCCAAGGTCGAAGAGGATTCCGTCGGCGCTCCGCGGCGCGACGTGCTGCGCAAGCTCGGAAAATCGCGCGCGCACGAAACGTGCGCGCGTGTCTGCGTCGAAAAGTACGGCCGCGGCCGCCGCGGCCTCGGGATCGCGATCGATGGCAATCAACTTCCCCCCATCACCGAGCCGGCCGAGGATCTCCCCGGCATGACCACCGCGACCGAACGTCGCGTCCACGTAGCAGCCATCGGCCCGGACCGCGAGCGAATCGATCGCCGCATTCCTGAGCACCGGCGCGTGTACCCCGCCGCGCGGCTCTTCCCAGGGCACGCCGTTCGGCGCGCCGATCACAGCGAAAGTGAACCCAGCTCCGCCGGCAGCGACCCCGGCGTGTCTTCGCCGTTCAGCCACTGCTCGCGACGCTCTTCCCAACGCTGCTCGTCCCACAGCTCGAAGCGATTGCCCTGCCCGATCAGCATCGCGTTGCGGTCGAGGTGCGCGAATCCGCGCAACGTCGGCGGCAGCAACAGGCGTCCGTGCCCGTCGAGCTCGACGTCGGTCGCGTAGCCCACCATCAACCGCTGCAGTCGTCGCGCGTGCTCGTTCAGGGTCGGCAGTCGCATCAGCTTCCGTTCTATTTCTTCCCAGTCAGGCAGCGGGTAGATCAGCAGGCACTGGTCGCGGTCGATCGTGACCACGAGCCGGGGGTCGCCGCGTTCGGCCAGGCGCTCGCGATACCGGGTGGGAATGACCATCCGGCCCTTCGCATCGAGGGTGACTTTGGTTGCGCCGCGAAACACGAGCTAAAACGGGACGTTGTCCCATTCCCCCCCACTTTCTCCCACTCGCTACCACTATAGGCAGCGCGGGAAGCAGGGTCAACGGGTTGGCTTGAGAAATTTCGTGACGCGTCAGTCACTTAGCGACGAAGCTGAAAACCCAGCCTTACGAAGCTAAGCGACCCATAAATCAGCGGGTTACGCGCCTAATCTGCGGCGATGCGTCAAGAAGACACTGTTTTTTTGACCAGTCTGTGGAAAAAGTGGGAGTCGGCCGATAAGCCGGGTTCTGTCGAGGGCAATCATTCCTCTGGGATGCACGTCGCCGTGCACCTCAAGCAGCCTACCCGGAAACGCGCGCGGGCCGCGCGCTGCGGCTTTCGCCGCGTGTTTCCCTATTTGGCCTTGCTCCGGGCGGGGTTTTCAGTGCCGTCGCCGTTACCGTCGACGCGGTGCGCTCTTACCGCACCTTTTCACCCTTGCCGTCGCGCTTGCGCGCGCTTGGGCGGTGTATTTTCTGTTGCACTTTCCGTGGGCTCGCGCCCCCCAGGCGTTACCTGGCGCCGTGCCATATGGAGCCCGGACTTTCCTCCGCATTCTTGCGAATACGGCGATTGCCTGGCCGACTCCCATGGACACCTTAGTGCGTGGCGGGCCCCGCCTCAAGCCTGGTCGGGCGACTTGTCCTTCGTGATCGCAAGGGCTCGCGCATAGGCGTCATTCCTGCGCACGCCCATGAGACTTGCGGCCGCAGCGGCCGCCGCGGACGGCGGCAGGTGGCGGAGCAGGACCGAAAGCGTTTCGTCGAGCTGCGCCGCTCCCGGATCCGCCTGCTCCGCACCCTCGATGAGGATGACGGCCTCACCGCGCGCAAGATCCGCGTCGTTCTTCGCGCGCTCGGCAAGCTCACCGAGATTGCCGCGATAGAAAGTTTCGAAGCGCTTGGTGATCTCGCGCGCGACACAGGCCCGACGCGTCGCGCCGCAGGCCGCGACGAGGTCAGCAAGACACTCAGCAATGCGATGCGGCGCCTCGTAAATGACGAGCGTGCGCGTTTCCGCTGCGAGCTCGGCCAGCCGGCGCCTGCGCGCCGCGGCACGTGCCGGCAGGAATCCCTCGAAACAGAATCGGTCGCAGGGCAGCCCCGCAGCCGAAAGCGCTGCGATCGCCGCGCTGGGACCGGGAATCGGCGTGACGACGACGCCCGCCTCGATGGCGGCGGCAACCAGCAGGTAGCCCGGGTCACTCACCAGCGGCGTGCCCGCGTCAGAAACGAGCGCAATGCTTTCGCCGCCGCGCAGGCGCCCGACCAGCTCGACGACGCGCGCCCGCTCGTTGTGTTCGTGCAGCGAAACGAGCGGGCGCTCGAGCCCGAGCTCCCTGAGCAGGCGGCCGCTGTGACGCGTGTCCTCGGCCGCGACAGCGCCGACACCCGCGAGAATCTCGCGAGCTCGCACAGAAATGTCGCCCATGTTGCCGATTGGCGTCGCGACGACATAGAGCACGCCCGATTCAGCCACTATAAGATGTCCCTCCCCGACCGCACCTGCCACTGCTGCTGTGGCGCGGCGGGATGATCGTCGCCAAGGGCCGCCGCCGATGCAAGCGAAACTCCGGATCGCAAGGAATGCCATCGCCGCGGCACTCGCTGCCGTGCTCGTCGCAGCCTGCCAGACGGCGGGCTTTCCGCCGCTCGGCGGCACCGACGCCGCAGTCGAACGCGCGGGACGCCAATCGCGCCAGGGCGATCACGCGGCCGCGGCGCGAAGCTACGAAGCCGCCGCGCGGGGCGCCGCGGCGGGAAGCGGCAACCGGCTGTGGCTCGCAGCTGCCGGCGAGTGGCTCCGGGGCGCCGACGTCGCAGCGGCCGAGGCCGCCATGGCGAACCTCGTGGCGCCGCTTTCCGGCGCGGACACACGCGAGCAGCGGCGGCTCGACGCGGAGATTGCGCTTGCGCGCGGCGACACGGCGCGAGCAGCCGAGATCCTGCGCGGAATAGACGGTGACGACCAGGCAACGCTCGCAACTCGCGCCCGCGTGCAGTTCGGAAACCTGCGGATCGCGGACGCGGTGTCGAGCCTCATCGCGCGTGACAAGCTTCTTGCAAGCGCCGCGGATCGCCAGGCGAACCAGCGCATGATCGTGGACGGAATCCAGGCGGCGGTGCTGCGCGGTGGCGACGCACGGCCGCCCGCGGGCGCGGATCAGGTCCTTGCCGGCTGGCTCGAGCTCGGCCGCATCCTTGCGGACGCAAAGTCCGGCGCGCTCGGTTCTCCGCGCCGGTTGCAGGCCTGGCGTGAACGCTATCCGGCGCATCCGGCAAGCGATTCCCTGTGGAAGGGCGTCTCCGAGCGGCCCGTGGCTCCAGGCGATCGGCCGCGGCAGGTCGCGTTGCTCCTGCCGTTGTCAGGACGCTCCGCACCGGCAGGCAGCGCGGTGCGCGACGGATTCCTTGGCGCCTACTATGACGACGGCGGTTCGTCGCGGCCGCGGGTGCGCATCTATGACGTCGCCGAGCGCGACGCGCCATCCGCGTACCTCCAGGCCCTCGCGGACGGGAGCGATTTCGTCGTCGGGCCCCTCACGCGCGAGGAAGTCGCAGGGCTCGCGACACTCGCGGATGGCCGCGCGACGACGCTCGCGCTCAATTTCCTGCCGGACGGCGTGGAAGTGCCGGACCGGTTCTACCAGTACGCGTTGTCGCCTGAAGACGAGGCGCGCCTCGCGGCCCGCCGGGTCGCCGCCGACGGCCGCACGAGCGGCGTGACACTCGTGCCGCAATCCGACTGGGGCCGGCGCGTGCACGCCGCATTCGCAGAGGAATTCGCGGCAGCCGGCGGCCAGGTCGTGGACCAGGCGGACTACCTGCCATCCACCTCGGATTTCAACGACACCATGCGTCGCCTGCTGCGCACGACCGGCCAACGCGGTAGCGCGCCGCGCCCAGATGCGCAGTTCATTTTCGTCGCGGCGCAACCCGTCCATGGGCGCCTGATCCGCACGCAGCTTCGCTTCAACTACGCGAGTGCGCTGCCGATGTACGCGACGTCGGACATTTACGACCCGGCCGGACCGGGCAATGTGGACCTCGACGGCGTGATTTTCCCGGACATGCCCTGGGTGCTCGATCCGCAGGGCGTCTCGGCCGCCGCGCACGACACCGCAGATCGCGTATTTCCGGGACGCGGCGGCCAGCTCGGACGGCTCTATGCTTTCGGCTACGACGCGTTCCGGCTGGTGAACGAGCTTCCCCGAATGCGGAGTGGAAGCCTCGGCCCGCTTCCCGGCATGACCGGGCGGCTCGCGGTGGACGGCCGCGGCCGCGTGCGTCGCGATCTCGACTGGGCCCAGATCGTCGGCGGGCGCGTCGTTCCCTGGCCGCCCGTCCCCAGCGCCGCGCCGATCTCGTGAGCACCGCGCCGCACCTCGCACTCGGCCGCGCGGCCGAGGTGGCGGCAGCGCGATTCCTGGAGCGTCACGGCTACCGGATCGTGGACACCAACTTTCGCGCAAAAGGCGGTGAGCTCGATCTCGTCGCCATGGACGGCACGGCGCTCGCAATCGTCGAAGTCCGATACCGCGCGTCAGACCGCTTTGGCGGCGCCGCCGCGAGCATCACGTTCGACAAGCGCCGGCGCATCATCCGCGCCGCCCGCGCCCTGCTCGCGACCAACCCTCCGCTCGCCAAACTCCCCGCACGCTTCGACGTCGTCGAAGTCAGTGGTCCAGTCGACGACCTTGACTGCCAACTGATCCGCGGCGCCTTCAGTCTCTGAGCCTATTTTCGAGTCGCGAGCGAGGTGGCGGGGTACTCGCGAGCGAACTCTTAAAGTTCCGGCAGAGTTCGCGAGCGAGTAACCCCGCCGGATCCCGCTCGCGACTCGACACTAGTCTTTGTTACTTGATGACCCGCAGCTTCGGCCGGCTGCCGGTGTCGCCGGCGCCTGCCGCCGGCGGCGGCGCTTCGCCCTCGTCCTGGAACAGCATGCCCTGCCCGGTTTCACGCGCGTAGATTCCGAGCACCGACGCGACCGGGACACGGACGTGCTGGGAGACGCCGCCGAAGCGCGCGGAAAACTCGATCCACTCGTTGCCGAGCTTGAGTCCCTGGGTCGCCTGCCAGCTGACATTCAGCGTGATGCGCCCGTCACGGACGAAGGCGCGCGGCACTTCGGCGGTTTCGGCGCTCGCGTCGACGACAAGATGCGGCGTCTGGTTGTTCGCGGTCATCCATTCGTGCATCGCGCGAACCAGGTAGGGCCGACGCGGTGTCTGCGCCGCGGCCATGGCTTCAGCCTCTCATCGCGGGCGCGCGGAAGTCACTTCACGTCCTTCCAGTATTCCTTGTAGAGGAACCAGGTAAAGGCCGTGAACATCAGCAGGAAGAGGATTACCCAGACGCCGAGCGACTTGCGCCTCGCCTTGGCGGGTTCGGCGACGTATTCGAGGAAAGCGACCGTATCGCGCACGAAGCTGTCGAACGCGGCCGTGGGCAGGTCGCCCGTCGTGCCGGGATCGAGCGCCACGAGGTGCTCCACTTCCTTGCCGTCCTTGTCCACCTTCTTTTCATACCGCGGGAGCTGCAAACCCTGGAGCGCGGCGAGCACGTGCGGCATGGCGGTCTGCGGCAGCACCGCGTTGTTGACGCCGGTCGGCCGCGACGGATCCACGTAGAAAGAGCGCAGGAAGGTGTACAAGTAATCGGGGCCGCGGCTGCGCGTGATCAGCGAAAGATCCGGCGGCGCATTGCCGAACCAATCGCGCGCCTTGTCCGCGGGCATCGCGGACTCCATGGCGTCGTAGATGCGGTCGCCCGTGAACATCAGGTTGGCGCGCAGCTCGTCTTCCGTCAGCGCGAGATCCTCAGCCACCTGGCTGTAACGCATGTACTTGGCCGAATGACAGCCGAGGCAGTAATTGACGAAATTGCGCGCCCCGCGCTGCAGCGACGCGAGGTTTGAGACATCCGCGTTCGCGCGCTCGAGCGGAAAGCCTTCGGTTGACGCCCCTGCGGCCGCGGGAATCGCGGCCAGCAGCACGAGCAGCGCGCGCATTCGGGTCAAGGCGTCACCCGGGACGGCTCGAGCTTGTGGCTGTCGATGCGCGAGTACCAGGGCATGGCGAGGAAGAACGCGAAGTAGATGACGGTGCCGACGACGGACAGCGTCGTATACGGCGCGACCGCCGGCTTCAGGCCGCAATAGCCGAGCAGGACGAAGTCGGCCGCGAACACCATCAGCGCGACCTTGTAGATCGGGCCGCGGTAGCGGATCGACTTCACCGGCGAGCGGTCGAGCCACGGCACGAAGAACAGCAGCAGCACGGCCGCGAACAGCGCGAGCACGCCCCAGATCTGGGTGTCCAGGAACGCCGGCACGGCACGCAGGATCGCGTAGTACGGCGTGAAGTACCAGACCGGCGCGATGTGCTCCGGGGTCAGCAGCGAATTCGCCGGCTCGAAGTTCGGCGCCTCCAGGAACAGGCCGCCCATCTCGGGGGCGAAGAACACCACGGCCGCGAACAGCACCAGGAAGACGCTGAGTCCGAAGATGTCCTTGACCGTGTAATAGGGATGAAACGGTATCCCGTCGAGCGGATGGCCGTCACCGCCCTGGGTCTTCTTGATCTCGATGCCGTCCGGGTTGTTCGAGCCCACCTCGTGCAGCGCGAGCACGTGCGCGACCACCAGGAAGATCAGCACCAGCGGTAGCGCCACCACGTGCAGCGCGAAGAAGCGGTTCAGCGTGATGTCCGAGATGAAATAGTCGCCGCGGATCCACTCGATCAGGAAATCGCCGATCAGCGGGAAGGTTCCGAACAGCGAGACGATCACCTGCGCGCCCCAGTAGGACATGTTGCCCCAGGGCAGCAGGTAGCCGAAGAAGGCCTCGGCCATCAGCGCGAGGTAGATCAGCACGCCGAAGATCCACAGGAGCTCGCGCGGCTTGCGGTGCGAGCCGTACAAAAGCGCCCGGAACATGTGCAGGTAGACCACGATGAAGAACGCCGAGGCGCCGGTCGAATGCAGGTAGCGGATCAGCCAGCCCCACTCGACGTCGCGCATGATGTATTCGACCGAGCCAAAAGCATCCGTGGCCGAGGGCTTGTAGCTCATGGTCAGGAAGATGCCGGTGACGATCTGCAGCACCAGCACGAACAGCGCAATCGAGCCGAAGTAGTACCAGAAGTTGAAGTTTTTCGGCGCGTAGTACTCCGACACGTGCTCCTTCCAGAGCGACGTCATCGGGAAGCGCTCGTCGATCCAGGCGCCGAGCCGGGCGATCTTGCCGGGTGCAGGCGCGGCCGTCGGCTCCGCCATCAGGCCTCCTTAACGGGGTCGAGGCCAACCACGAGGTGGTTGTCGTCGGCAAAGCTGTACGGCGGGATCTCGAGGTTGGTCGGCGCCGGCACGCCGCTGAACACGCGGCCTGAAAGGTCGAACTTCGAACCGTGGCAGGGGCAGAAAAAACCGCCTGGCCAATCGGCCGTGAGCGTGCCATCCGAGCTGGCGCCCGGTGTGAACCGGTTCTGCGGCAGGCAGCCAAGGTGGGTGCAGACGCCGAGCAATACCAGGAACTCGGGCCTGATCGCGCGCGCCGCGTTTTTCGTGTAGTCCGGCTGCTTCGACTTGTCGGAGCCGGGATCCCTGAGCAGGCCGTCGTTCGACTCGATCCGCTCGATCATTTCCTGCGTGCGGCGCACCACCAGCACCGGCGTCCCGCGCCATTCGAACTTCAGCATCGCGCCCGGTTCGAGCTTGCTGATGTCGATCTCGACCGGGGCACCGAGCGCCTTGGCGCGTGCGCTCGGTTTCCAGGAAGCGAGGAACGGCACGGCGGCGAATCCCGCGCCGACGACGCCCGTCATGGTCGTGGCGACGGTCAGGAGCTGGCGCCGTCCCTTGTCGATTGCTTCGCTCATCGGCCGATTTTCGTTCGTCTTGAGAGTTGTCGCATTATACACGGCGATACACGTTCAATCGGAGGCTGCCGCACCGATGTCGGGCATTCCGGGCTGGCTACGCTGGATTTCTCCCTGGGTCGCACTCGGGCTTGCGGGCGCGCTCGCATTCGTACTGTTGCGGCCCGCGACCGAAGTGCCTTTGACGCCTGCCGCGCCGGGCACGACCGCTGCAACGCGGGAACCCGCCGTCACCCAACCCGAAGCGCCCGCGGCGGCGGCGTCGCAATTCGTAAGTTATGCGGACGCCGTCGATGCCACGGCGCCGGCCGTCGTCAACATCTATACGGAGCGCCGGATCGTCGTCCCGAACGTCGCCGGACTGCCACCGCAGTTCGCGCAGCTCTTCGGCGACGTCTGGCCGGATTACCGCGAGCGCGTCGAGCGCAGCCTCGGGTCCGGGATCATCTACGACGTCCGCGGCCACGTCATCACGAACTATCACGTTATCGCGCGCGCAGCCCAGATCCAGGTGCAATTGAAGGACGGGCGCGTCGCTCCCGCGACGCTCGTCGGCGTCGACCGCGACACGGACCTCGCAGTGCTTAAGATCGGCCTCGGGACGCTGCCGATCATGCCACTCGGGCGTTCCGACCGGCTCCGGGTCGGCGAGCCCGTACTTGCGATCGGCAATCCGCTTGGACTCGGACAGACAGTGACGCAGGGCATCGTCAGTGCGACCGGCCGTGGCCAAATCGGTGTGACGACTTTCGAGAACTTCATCCAGACTGACGCTGCGATCAATTTCGGCAACTCCGGCGGCGCGCTCGTGGACGCGAGCGGCAAGCTCGTCGGCCTCAACAGCGCGATTGCGGGACGGCAGGCCGGCATCGAGGGCATTGGCTTTGCGATTCCGGTGGACCTCGTGCGCGGTGTCGTGGACGCAATCGTGCGGGACGGCAAAGTCGTGCGCGGATGGATCGGCGTGGTCCCCCGCGACCTCACGGCCGAAGAGATTGCCAGGCTGGGGCTTGCGGACGGTTCGGTCCTGGTCCGCTTCGTCTATGAGAAGAGCCCGGCCGACACGCAGGGTGTCGCCGGTAACGATGTCATCACGCAGGTGAACGGCAAGCCGCTGCGCGGCGCGCAGGACCTGCTCGCGCGGGTGGCGATGTTGAAGCCCGGCCAGCCGGTGCGTTTGCGCCTCTGGCGGCGTTCTCCGAATGAAGCCGAAGGCCGCGAACATAACGTCCGCATCGAGGTCGTCGAGCGCCCGCAGGAAGCGGGTGCCACGCGCTCTTCCTGACCCGCGCCCCTCAGGTTGCGGGACCGGGCAATCGCCGGATGTCGGCGCCCAGCCCCCGCATCTTCTCTTCAATGTGCTCGTAGCCGCGGTCAATGTGGTAGATGCGCTGCACGTCCGTCGTGCCCTCGGCAACGAGGCCTGCGAGCACGAGGCTGGCTGAAGCGCGAAGATCCGTCGCCATGACGGGCGCGCCGGACAGGCGCGGCACGCCGCGGATCAAGGCGGTGTGGCCCTCGATTCGCACATCGGCACCCAGCCGCCGCAGTTCCAGCATGTGCATGTAGCGGTTCTCGAAGATCGTCTCGACGATCGTGGCGACGCCGTCGGCGACCGCGTCGAGCGCCGCGAACTGGGCCTGCATGTCGGTCGGGAAGCCGGGATGCGGTGCGGTGCGGATGTCGACCGCGTGCGGGCGCCTGCCCTTCATGTCGACCTCAATCCAGTCCGGGCCCATTGTCACCGTCGCGCCCGCCTCCCTAAGCTTCGCGATCACGGCGTCGAGATGCGAAGGTTCCGCGCCGACGACCCGGACCCGTCCGCCGCTGATGGCCCCGGCGACCAGGAAGGTGCCGGTTTCGATGCGGTCCGGCAGCACACGGTATTCGCAGGCGCCGAGCCGTTCGCGACCTTCGATGACGATCGTGTCGGTGCCTGCACCGGCAATCTTTGCCCCCATCGCGACCAGGAATGCCGCAAGGTCGACGACCTCGGGCTCGCGCGCGGCATTCTCGATGACCGTGCGCCCGCTCGCCAGCGTCGCCGCCATCATCAGGTTCTCCGTACCGGTGACACTCACGGTGTCCTGGACGATGCGCGCGCCGGCAAGCCTTCCCGCCTTCGCATGGATGTAGCCGCTCTCGATCGCGATCTCTGCGCCCATCGCCTCGAGCCCGGCAACGTGCAAGTTGACGGGGCGCGCGCCGATCGCACAACCGCCCGGCAGGGAGACTCGTGCTTCGCCGTGGCGTGCGACGAGCGGGCCGAGCACAAGGATCGACGCGCGCATGGTCTTGACGAGATCATAGGGCGCGACGGCGTTGGTGAGCCCGCCCGCGTCGACCTGGACCTCGCCCCCGTCGCCCGCGGTCACGGCAACACCCATCTGGCCGAGCAGGCGAATCATCGTGGTCACGTCGTGCAGTTTCGGGACATTCCGGATCGTGACCGGCCGGTCCGCCAGCAGACCCGCGGCGAGAATCGGCAGCGCCGCATTCTTCGCGCCGGAGGCGCGGACTTCGCCCTCGAGACGCCGGCCGCCGGTGATCCGGAACTTGTCCAGGTAATTCTCCGGCCCGGCTCAGCCGGGCGTGCGCCGCGCCCACTCCTCGGGCGTCGGCGTATCGAGCGAAAGGGCGTGAATCGCGCCGCCCATTGCGCCGCCGAGCGCGCGATAGACGAGCTGGTGCCTTTGCAGCGATCGAAGTCCGGCGAATTGCGGGGCGACCACGAGCGCGGCGAAGTGCACGCCGTCATCCGACGCGACGCGAACCGTGGCGCCGGGCAGTGCGGTCTCGATCTGCTGGCTGATCTCTTCCGGCGACATGGCGGCATTCTAATTGGTGCCGGAGGGCCGGTGTATGATGCCGAATCGCACTGAAACGCCCCGCGTGACCGATGAATGACGTCGCCGACAGCAAGCGCCTGATCGAGATGGGGCGCGAAGCGCTCCAGATCGAGGCCCGCGCCGTCGCCGCCCTCGTCGACCGGCTGGGCGTGGATTTCGAGCAGGCCTGCCGCATGCTCCTCGCCTGCACCGGCCGCGTCGTCGTCTCCGGCATGGGAAAGTCCGGCCACATCGGCGGCAAGATCGCGGCAACCTTCGCAAGCACCGGCACGCCCGCCTTCTTCCTGCACCCGGCCGAAGCGAGCCACGGCGACCTCGGCATGGTCGCCAAGGGCGATGTCGTGCTCGCCATCTCCTATTCCGGCGAGACTGCGGAACTGCTCACGATCCTGCCGCTCTTCAAGCGCATGGATTCTGCGCTCATCGCGATGACCGGGAACCCGCAGTCGACGCTCGCGCGCGAGGCCGACGTGCACCTCGACATCAGCGTGCCGGCCGAGGCCTGCCCGCTCAACCTCGCCCCGACCGCCAGCACGACCGCGACGCTCGCGATGGGCGATGCACTCGCCGTCGCGCTGCTCAAGCATCGTGGCTTCACCGAGGCCGATTTCGCGCGCTCGCATCCGGGTGGTGCGCTGGGCCGGCGGCTGTTGCTGCGCGTCTCCGACGTCATGCGCCGCGGGGCCGACCTGCCCATGGTGCGGCCCGAGACTCCCCTGCCCGAGGGACTCCTGGAAATGTCGCGCAAGCGGCTCGGCCTGACCGCGGTCGTGGACGTGAATCAGAAGGTTGTCGGAATCTTCACTGACGGTGACCTGCGGCGTGCGCTCGATCGCCGCATCGACATCCACAAGAGCACGATGGCGGACGTCATGACGCGAGGATGCCGCTCGATCGGGCCGAACGAGCTGGCCGCCGAGGCGGTGCTGATGATGGAGAAGTTCTCGATCAACGGCTTGCTGGTCCTCGATGAGTCGGGCACGCTGGTCGGGGCGCTGAACGTCCACGACCTGCTGCGCGCGGGGGTGATGTGACGCCGGCCGCCGAGATCGCGCTCGTCGTGCTGGACGTGGACGGCGTGCTGACCGATGGCCGGCTCTGGTACGGCCCCGACGGCGAAAGCCTGAAGTCATTCGACGTGCGCGATGGCCACGGCATCAAGATGCTCGTCGCCTCCGGAGTGGGCGTTGCCGTGATTTCGGGCCGACGATCGGGCGCCGTCACCGCACGGATGCGCGAACTCGGCGTCAGCGACGTCGCCCAGGGGGTCAGCGACAAGGCGCGCGCACTCGCCGAACTCCTGAAGCGAAACGCCATCGACGCGCGCCGCGTTGCCTGCCTCGTGGACGACACGCCCGATCTCGGGTTGATGCACGTGGTCGGGCTGCCCGCGGCCGTGGCGGACGCACACCCGGACGTGCTCGCCGCTGCGAAACACGTGACCCGCGCCCGCGGCGGCCGCGGTGCCGTACGTGAATTCTGCGACTGGCTGCTGGCCGAGCGGGGTGCGGCGCAGTGATAGCGCGTATCCTACTGCTCGCGGGACTCGTGGCGCTGATCGCGGCGCTCGTGCAATGGCGAGTCGTCGATCGCGAGCCGGCAGCAGACGAAGAGGACGTCCTGAGGCCGGGCTACTTCCTGACGGGCGTGGACCTCGAGGAGTTCGGCGCCGACGGCCGGCTACGGATCGGTCTGCAATCGATTTCCGCCAACGAAGATCCGGCAAGCGGCGTCGTGCGGCTCTCGGACGTCGCGGTGGACTATCACGCGCCGACCGGGCGGCTCTGGCACCTGACCGCAAACGAGGCGCGCGTGCCGCCGGGTGGGCGCGTCGTCGAGTTCGAAGGCGACGTGCGGCTCACGGGGCAGCCGGGAGAGGATCCCCGCGCTGCGGAACTCCATACCGCGCGCATGATGCTCGACACCGTGGCCGAAACTGCCGAGACGCAGTCGCCCGTCGAGCTCGCACTCGGCTCGCACCGCATGCACGCGCTCGGGATGCACGCGGACCTGAAAGCCGGCAGCCTGCGACTGGAATCCAACGTCAATGGCAACTTCGCGCCTTAAGCGCTTCGCGGCAGCACTCCTTCTGCCAGCCGCAGGCCTCGGGGCGGCTGCGGCGCAGGAGCCCGAGCAGCTACCGATCCAGGTCAAGGCAAGCTCTTCGGACTTCGATTACCAGAACGGCGTTCTGAAATTCAACGCGATCACGATCACGCAGGGCGAGACGCGCATCACCGCCGACCGCGCCGTGGCGAGCGGGCTCGACTTCCAGGAAAGCAGCTGGGAGTTCACCGGCAACGTCCGCATCTCGACGCCAGAATCGGCCATCGCGAGCGAGACCGCGCGCGTGCGGTTTGCCGGCGGTGAGATCGAGACCGCGAGCGTGACGGGCAATCCCGCGACCTTCGAACAGCGGCGCAAGGAGGAACATGCGCAGGGGCGTGCGAACCACATCGACTATGACTTGAAGCGCGGTGCCGTCGAGTTCGCCGGCGAAGCCTGGCTGTCTGACGGGAAGACAGAGGTCACGGGCGCGACCCTCGTCTACAGCACGGTGAACCAGCGCGTCGTGTCGCGCGAGCCAGTCGTGATCACGATCCAGCCCGGCGAATCGGCGGCGGAAAAGCCGAAGCCGCCATCATGAGTGAACTCCTGGCCTCCGGGCTCGAGAAGAGTTACCGCAAGCGCAAGGTCGTCTCATCGCTCTCGCTCTCGATTTCGAGTGGAGAGGTGGTCGGGCTACTCGGCCCGAACGGCGCCGGAAAGACGACCGCGTTCTACATGATCGTCGGACTCGTGCCTTGCGACGGCGGGCGCATCGAGCTCAACGGCGAGGACATCACCTCGCTGCCGATGCACGCGCGCGCGCGGCGCGGCGTCGGCTACCTGCCGCAGGAGCCCTCGATCTTCCGGCGCATGACGGTGGTCGACAACGTGAAGGCGATCCTCGAGACGCGGCGTGATCTCGACGACACGGCGAGCGACGAGGCGCTGGAAGGCCTGCTCGAGGAACTGCACATCGCGCACCTGCGCGACCACGTCGGCATGAGCCTCTCGGGCGGCGAGCGCCGCCGCGTCGAGATTGCCCGCGCCCTCGCCGCCAATCCCGCATTCATCCTGCTGGACGAGCCCTTCGCCGGTGTCGACCCGCTGTCGGTGCACGACATCCAGCGCATTGCCCGGCACCTCGCCGACCGCGGTATCGGCGTGCTCATCACCGACCATAACGTGCGGGAAACGCTGGGCATTTGCGGCCGCGCGTACATCGTCAACCAGGGCACCGTGCTCGCGTCGGGATCCGCGGACGAGATCCTTGCAAATCCCGAGGTGCGCAAGGTCTACTTGGGGCAGGATTTCAGGCTCTGACGGAGCGGGATGAAACCGAGCCTCCAGCTCAGGATTGGTCAGCAGCTGACGATGACGCCGCAGTTGCAGCAGGCCATCCGCCTGCTCCAGCTGCCGACCATCGAGTTGCAGGCCCAGGTGTTGCAGGCGCTAGAAACCAACGTGATGCTCGAATCCGACGAGGACTTCGAGGCGACCTGGGCCCTCGACACGCCGGTGGGCGAGCCGTCGGGCGATTCCGCGGAAGGCGATGAAGCCGAACCCGTAGTGGAGATCGGCGACGACTGGGTCGAGCCGAGCGCCGCCGAATCCGAGACGCCGTGGTCCGGTTCGGCCAACGTCGATCTCGAACTGGCCGACGAGTCGGGGCGCACGCTGCGCGATCACCTCGCCTGGCAACTCGAGCTTGCCCACCTCCCGCCTGAGTCCCTCGCGGTCGGCCGCGCCATCGTCGATGCGATCAACGATGACGGCTACCTGACGGAATCAGCCGAATCGATCGCCGAGGCGGTCGCGGACGAGGCGGTAACGGACGCCGACGGTGTCGAGCGCGTGCTCGCCATCGTCCAGCAATTCGATCCTGCCGGCGTCGGCGCGCGCTCGGTCGCCGAGTGCATCGAGCTGCAGCTCGCGCAGATCGACCACGCGATGCCAGGCCTCGGCGTGGCGCGCACCCTCGCCCATCGGCATCTCGAATTGATGGCGGGCCAGCAGCTCGCGGCGCTGCAGCGCGAGTTGCACGTCAGCAGCGAGGAGCTCGACGTCGCGCTTGCCCTGGTGCGCAGCTGCCATCCGCGGCCGGGCGCGGCCTTCCAGGCGCTGCGCACTGAGTACGTCGTGCCGGACGTCTTCGCGCGGCGGACTCCCCACGGCTGGGTCGTCGAGCTCAATCCCTCGGTGCTGCCGAGGATCCGCGTGAACGAAGGTTACGCGGGCATGATCACCCGCGCGCCCGACCATGCGGTGCTTCGCACCCAGTTGCAGGAAGCTCGCTGGCTCCTGCGCAGCCTCGAAATCAGGAACGATACGATGCTCCGCGTGGCACGCACGATCGTCGAGCGCCAGCAGGCTTTCCTCGATCGCGGCGAGGAGTCCATGCAGCCGATGATCCTGAAGGACGTCGCCGATGCCGTCGAAATGCACGAGTCCACGATTTCGCGCGTAACGACCGGCAAGTACTTGCACACGCCACGCGGCGTATTCGAGTTCCGCTTCTTTTTCTCGAGCCACGTACCGGGGGAGGACGGGACCGGTGTTTCGTCCACCGCGATCCGTGCCAAGATCCGCAAGCTGGTCGCGCAGGAACCGCCGGACCGGCCACTTTCCGACCAGCAGATCGTCGAGATGCTCGCGGCCGGCGGGATCCAGGTCGCGCGCCGGACGGTGGCCAAGTACCGCGAAGCACTTGGCATCGCGCCGTCGAGCGCCCGCCGGCAGGGCGCCGCGCGCTGACGGGCAGACAGGACAGCAACAAGGAGGAACTCACCATGCAGTTGACGTTGACCGGCCATCACATCGAAGTCACGCCGCCGCTTCGCGACTACGTCCGCAAGAAGCTGGACCGCGTCCTGCGCCATTTCGAGCAGGTGATCGACGTTCACTGCGTGCTGACGGTGGAGAAGCTCGTGCACAAGGCGGAGGCGACGCTCGGCGTCAGCGGCGCGGTGATCCACGCCGACGCGAAAGACGGCGACATGTATGCCGCGATCGACGCGCTCGCGGACAAGCTCGACCGGCTGGTCCGCAAGCACAAGGAAAAGACCTCCGATCACCACGCGGCGGATGTCGCGCGCGGCAGGCCGGCCTGACCGCGCCAGCTCCATGACCCGGCTCGTCGTCGTCAGCGGCCTTTCAGGCTCCGGCAAGAGCGTCGCGCTCAACATGCTTGAGGACCTCGGCTGGTATTGCATCGACAATATTCCGGCGGGCCTCGTGCAGGGCCTGGTGTCGCATACGCTGCAGAGCGAGGAACCCATCTACCGCCGGCTCGCCGTCGGACTCGACGCGCGCAATCGCCCGGATGACCTGGCCTCGATCCCCGAGCTCCTCGCGGACCTCAGGCGCGCGGGCCTTCGCTGCGAAGTGCTCTACCTGCACGCCGAGGACGAAGTCCTGCTGCGGCGCTATGCGGAAACCCGTCGCCGGCACCCGCTGGCAGGCGCGGGCGTCAGCCTCGCTGACGCGATCGCCGAGGAGCGGCGCCTGCTGCACCCGCTGATCGACAGCGCGGACCTCGTCATCGATACGTCGCGCACGAGCGTGCATGGACTGCGCGACATGATCGCGAAGCGCGTCGAGCCGCAGGCGCCCGGGCGGCTGTCGATCCTATTCGAGTCCTTCGGCTTCAAGCACGGGACGCCCGGTGACGCCGACTTCGTATTCGACGCGCGGACGCTTCCGAATCCGTACTGGGAGCCGGCGCTCCAGCCGCTGACGGGACGGGATGCCCGCGTGATCGAGTTCCTGGAGGCGAGCCCGCGCGTCGAGCGGATGGTCACTGACCTCGTGCGTTTCATCGAGGGCCGGCTGCCCGAGTACGAAGAAACGAATCGCGGCTACCTGACGATCGCGATCGGATGCACCGGCGGCCAGCACCGTTCCGTCTACCTGGTCGAACGGCTTGCCTCGCATTTCCGGCAGAAGTACCCGCAACTGCTCGTGCGCCACAACGCGCTGCCGCAGTGATCGACACCGCGACCGCAGGCCGCGACCGGGTTGGTCTTCCTCGTCTGAAATTCAGTCGATGCGCGCGCCGAGAAGGCGGTCGAGGCCGAGAAAGGCCCCAATCTCGGCGCGGCGGCGGTTGGCATCGCCCTCCCCGGCCTTGATCAGTTCGCGCGTGTACGGCGACTCGAACATCAGGTAGGACATCAGCTTGCCGCCGCGCGCACCTCGTGCGCCGAGGACTCGCAGCAGGGCACGGAGCGCCGAAGGCATCGCCATCCGATGCGCGATGGCCGACTCACCCGGATCGCGCTCGGGCTGCACGAGCAGCGTCTCGACGTGGCGCAAGCCGTGCGGCGCCGGTCCAGGACGCAGGTGCGCGAGCAGCTCATTGATCCGGTTGAGACGCTCGAAATCGGCCTGCAGTCCCTCCACGAAAAGCGAATCGAGCATGAACCCGAACTGCTCGGCCATGTTGGGCGCATGACCTCCAGCACTGCGCGCCCGGCCCGGTGGGCGCACGCCGACGACGAGGATGCGGTCTGCGCCGAGATGGATCGCCGGTGCGAGCGGCGTCGACTGCCGCGTGGCCCCATCGTTGAAGTGTGCGCCGTCCATGGCGACCGGCGGAAACAGGAGCGGTATGGCCGCGCTCGCCATCAGGTGATCCACGCCGATGTCCGCCGCGACGCCGCGACGCGACGCGCGATCCCAGGGTACGAAATGCCTCGAAGTCTCGACGAACGTGACGGACTCGCCGCCGGTCACGGAGGTCGCGGTGACCGCGAGCGAATCGGGACGGCCCGCGGCAATTGAGCGCCTGAGGCCCGCGAAGTCGATGCGCCCCGCGAGCAGCGAGCGAAGCGGTGAATTGTCGAGCAGCGCCCGCGGCATCGGCAGCAACCAACCGCCGGTCAACAGCGCGGCAATGAGGTGCAATCCCGCCCGCAGCATGTCGGGCGTGCCGGCGCGGAAAACCTGGCCGATGCGGAATCCGCCCCAGACGCGCGCGAGCTCGGCGGTCGCCCGCCGGACGTCATGACCGTGCGCGGCAAGCACGACGGCATTGATCGCACCCGCCGACGTGCCGCAAACGATCGAGAACGGCAGTGGCGAGGCCGTCGGGTACCAACTGGCGATGGCCCGGAGGACGCCGACCTGGTAGGCGGAGCGCGCACCGCCGCCGGGCAGTACGAGCGCGACGCGCGGCATGGCGGTGAGCGTAGGACTGTTCATGGAAGGGAACTGGGACGTGTCGTCATGGTCATCTGTCGGCAGGCCGCGATACTATGCGATTCGCGCCCGTCAACTGGAGGATTCCCCATGTCGCGTTTCATGCATGGCGCCGCCGTAGCCGTCGCCCTCGCCACGCTCCTTGCGGGCACGGCGATCGCCGCGGACCCGCCGGCGGTGGGCTCGCCCGCCCCAGCCTTCAAGCTCCAGGACCAGACTGGCAAGTCGCATGCCCTGTCGGACTACAAGGGCAAGTGGGTGGTTCTGTACTTCTACCCGAAAGACAACACGCCGGGCTGCACGACCCAGGCCTGCGAGTTCCGCGACAACATCTTCGCCTACCGGGAGATGGGCGCCGTAATCCTCGGCGTGAGCGTCGACGATGTGGCCTCGCACAAGACATTCTCCGACCAGCACAGCCTGCCATTCCCGATTCTCGCCGACTCCGAAAAGAAGACGGCGACAGCCTACGCGACGCTCACGACTTACAAGGACATGGTGCTTTCGCAGCGTGACACTTTCATCATCGACCCCGAAGGCCGGATCGCGAAGCATTACGTAAAGGTGGACCCGAAGGGCCATTCGGAGATCGTGCTCGCGGACCTGAAGCAGCTCGCGGCCCGGTCAGCGCCCGCGAAATCGACTTGAGGTTCGAGGGTTCCGACAGCTACGTCGCGACCGGCGAGCTCGCGCTCGCAGTCAACGCGTCGATCACGCTCGGCCGTCCGCTCCTCGTCAAGGGCGAGCCCGGCACGGGCAAGACACAGCTCGCGGAAGAGGTCGCGCGCGCGCTCGGCGCGCCGCTCTTCGAGTGGCACATCAAGTCGACCAGCAAGTCACAGCACGGCCTGTACGAGTACGACGCGGTCTCGCGCCTGCGCGATTCGCAGCTCGGCGACGAGCGCGTCAAGGACATTGCCAACTACATCGTGCCCGGCATGCTGTGGCGCGCCTTCGAAAGCGAGCGCCGTGCCGTTCTCCTGATCGACGAGATCGACAAGGCGGACATCGAGTTCCCGAACGACCTGTTACGCGAGCTCGACCGCATGGAGTTCTACGTCTACGAGACGCAGCAACTCGTCCGCGCACGCCACCGCCCGGTCGTCTTCATCACCAGCAACAACGAGAAGGAATTGCCGGACGCATTCCTGCGGCGCTGCTTCTTTCACTACATCCGCTTCCCGGACACGGAAACCATGGAGCGGATCGTCGAGGTGCACTTCCCGGGACTCAAGAAATCCCTGCTGGCGGAGGCCCTGTCGGCCTTCTATCGCATCCGCGACGTGCCCGGCCTCAGGAAGAAGCCATCCACGTCGGAACTCCTCGACTGGCTCAAGCTCTTGCTCGCGGAGGACATCCCGCCGGAGGCACTACGGTCCGACGACGCGAAGTCGTCGATTCCCCCGCTCTATGGCGCGCTGCTGAAAAACGAGCAGGACGTTCACCTCTTCGAACAGCTCGTATTCCTGAACCGGCGCGCGGGTCGTCCCGGCTGAAACGCCGCCGCATGGCCGGCCCATGCTGATCCGTTTTTTCCTGTTGCTCCGCGCCGCGGGCGTGCCGGTCTCCCTCACCGAGTTCCTCGCGCTCCTCGAGGCGCTCGAGGCGCGCCTGATCGGGTTGTCGGCGGAGGATTTCTACTGGGTCGCCCGCGCCGTTCTCGTGAAGGACGAGCGTCACTACGATCGCTTCGACCGCGTGTTTGCCGCCCATTTCAAGGGTGCGGAGCTCGCGCTCGAGGCCCTTCTCGCGTCCGACATTCCGGCCGACTGGTTGAGAAAAGACTTCGAGTTGCGGCTGTCCGAGGAGGACAAGGCGCGCATCGCCTCCCTCGGCGGCTGGGATGCGCTGATGGAGACCCTCCGCAAGCGGCTCGAGGAACAGAAGGCGCGCCACCAGGGCGGCAATCGCTGGATCGGCACCGGCGGCACTTCGCCCCATGGTGCGCACGGCTACAACCCGGAGGGAATCCGCATCGGCAGCGGCGGCGGCAACCGCCGCGCGGTCAAGGTCTGGGAGCGGCGGGAATACGCGAACCTCGACGATTCAGTCGAGCTCGGCACACGCAACGTCAAGCTGGCGCTCCGCCGCCTGCGCCGCTTCGCGCGCCAGGGCGCTGCGGAGATGCTGGACCTCGACGGCACGATCGACGCAACCGCGCGGCGCGCTGGCCTGCTCGACATCCGCATGGTGCCGGAGCGGCACAATGCAGTGAAAGTCCTGCTTTTCCTCGACATCGGCGGGTCGATGGATGACCACGTGCGGATCTGCGAGGAGCTTTTCTCCGCCGCCCGCGGCGAATTCAAGCACCTCGAGCATTTCTACTTCCATAATTTCGTCTACGAGTCGGTCTGGAAGGACAACCGCAGGCGCCACGGCGAACGGAGGTCGCTCGCGCAACTCATGCGGACCTACGGCCACGACTACCGGCTCGTCATCGTGGGCGATGCCACGATGAGCCCCTACGAAATCCTGCAGCCGGGCGGCAGCATCGAGCACTGGAACGAGGAACCGGGCGCAGCCTGGATGAAGCGACTCCTTGCTTCGTATCCGCGCCACGCCTGGCTCAACCCGGAACCAAAGGATCGCTGGGAGTTCACGCCCTCGATCCGGATCACCCGCGAGCTGGTCGAGGACCGGATGTTTCCGCTGACGCTCGCGGGACTTGACCGCGCGATGAGGTCACTGCAGTAGGAATGCGTGGCCCTGCGGGAAAGGGGGTCACCCTTTTCCTTCGGTCCTTCGGGAAAAGGGTGACCCCTTTTCCGCAGGGCGGTTCAGTTCGGCTGCTTGTAGACCACGCCGCCTTTCATGACGAAGCGCACGTCCTCAAGGAGCTTGACGTCCTCGAGTGGATTGCCCGCGACGGCGACGAGATCGGCGAGCAGGCCGGCCTCGATCTTTCCGCGGTCGGGCGTGCCGAACAGTTCCGCATTGACGATGGTCGCGCTCCGGATCGCGTGCAGCGGCGTGTCGCCGAGCTTGATCCGTGCCGCGAATTCACGCGCGTTGTCGCCGTGCGGGAAGACGCCAGCGTCGGTCCCGAAGGAAACCTTGAGCCCATATTTCAGCGAGCGCCTGAAGCTCTCGATCGCGAGTGGCTCGAGATAAGCCTGCTTCGCCGCAAGGGCCGGCGGAAGCTCGGTGGTCTTGAGCGTATCGATGAGGTGCAGGTTCGGAACGACGAAGCTGCCGTTCTTTGCGAGGATCTTCGCCGCCTCCTCCGTCATCATCGAGTTGTGGTCGATGCTGTCGATGCCGGCCTCGCTCGAGGCGATGATGCCTTCGGTGCCATGAGCGTGTGCCGCGATCTTCAGGCCGTGACGGTGCGCCTCATCCGCCGCCGCGCGCAGCTCTTCGAGCGAGTACTGCTGCGCGCCCACAGGCCCCTCGAACGACAAAACGCCCGCCGTCGCGCAGATCTTGATGACCTTCGCGCCGTGCTTGACCTGGTAGCGCACGGCCTTCAGGACTTCATCCACTCCGTCGGCAGAACCCGACATGAAGCCCGGCGGAGCGACTCCCGGTCCGAGCCCTGTGGACTGGTCGCAATGGCCGCCGGTAATCGACAACGCGTGGCCCGCGGGTATCACGCGCGGCCCCGCGACCCACCCCTTGTCGATCGCGTTCATCAGGGCGACGTCGGAAAAGCCGAGCCCGGTGCCGAGGTCGCGCACCGTCGTAAAGCCGGCGAGCAGCGTCTTTGAAGCATGCGGGATCGCGCGCAGCGCGAAGTCGCCGGCCGTGAAACGGACCGGCTCCGTCTCCCAGCCCTCGCCGATGATGTAATTGAGGTGGACATGCGCATCCATGAGGCCGGGCAGCAGCGTATGTCCGGAGAGCACGATCCGCTTCGCGCCCGCTGGTGGCGTCGCGGGATTGATCGCGGCAATCCGCTCGCCCTCAACGACGATCACCGCAGGCGACACGATGCGCCCCGCGACGACATCGAGATAGCCGTCCGCCTCGATGACGAGCGGCTCCGCGCCGGCGCCGGCAATTGCAAAGAGGGCCAGCACGGCCACACGCCACAGTGAGTGAAGCATCCGATGTCTCCTTTTGTCCGTCAGGCGCCCGGCTTCTTCGGCGGTTCCGGGAACTTCACGAATGGTCCCGCGGGCGAATTGTCGGGCGGTACGTAGGCGGGTGCCGGTTCTCCTGCTGGCCCGAGATGCTTCAGGTAAGCGTCGATTGCCTTGACGTCGCCATCCTTCATGTCGCGAAAGTTGAACCAGGGCATCGGCGGCCGGAGCGGGCTCCGTGCGAGTATCAGGAACTGGTCAGCGGTCATGTCCTTCACGGCGAGCCGCAAATTCGCGGCATAGGTCGTGCCCAAGGGGCCGCTCCAGCCCAGCCGGTCGCCGGTCAGCCACTTCGATTCCTCGACTTTGCCGGCGGATTCGGCGTAGCCGGCCGTGTGGCAGTCGTTGCAGCCCGTGATCTGCGCGAGATACCTGCCGCGCATGGCTTCATCCGACAGCTTGCCCGAAGGCTGATCGGCGGCTGAAGCTGCCGCTGCGGCAAGCGACGTCACCGCGAACAGCACCAGCCCTTTTTTTCCGGCAATCATGATTTCCTCCCTTGGTCGTTACATCCAAAGATCATAAACCGCGGCGCGAAGCAATCAGCCATCGGCCGGCAAGAGTCGCAGCACATGCGCCGCGGCGCCCGGCAGGAACGGTGCGGGACGGCCATGCGCCCAGTCGTCATGCCCGGCGCGATAGAACGGCGACAGCGGATGCCCGCTTTGCCCGCCCGGCATGTGCAGGTAACCTTCGGCCTCGCGGCCCGGCGAAACCCCGAAACGCTCTGATGCGCCGAAGGTAGACGATTGCACGCGCGGCACTGACCAGTCGCCCGGGAGCGGCAAGGCCGGCATGTCGAGGAAGTGCGAGAGCGCGGGCAGGGCTTCGCTGATCGGATGACGAATTTCGCTGACGTTGACCTTGCCCCAGGTGCAACCCGCGAGATCGGCGCAGGCAGCCGGCAGGTCGCGCACCGTCGCTGTCGCGAGATCCGCGAGCCAGGCGTCCCAGTCCGCGAACCGCGGATCGAGCAGGTTGGCGGGACGCTCCTGCACCAGCCGCCACGCGACCTCGGTGAAGCGCTGCGGCGCTCGCCAGCGAAAGTCGGGCCAGCGCGCAATCGCCGCGGCGGCAATGGTCTCGAATGCGCGCGACGAGACGTTTCGCTCGAACTCGCGCAACAGCCGGTATCCCGCGTCGTCGATCACCGCGTGGCCGCTCCATTCCGCGACGAGCCGTCCGGCCTCGGCCTCGCCCGACCGCGTGAGCGCCTGCCGGAACAGGGGCTGCCATCGCGCGGCATAATCGGCGCGATCGTCGAGCTGAATTGCGAGCATGTCGGAGGCGGCGGCTCGCTCGATCGCCGCGAGGCGGTCGCGGATCTGGCGCGCGCGAGCCGCCGGCGCATAATCGCCGTCGCCGATCTGCGCGTAGGCCTCGCCGCCCAGCACCCGCGCATTCGCGCTCCACGCATATCCGTGAGGCGGGTCGAGCAGGCGCGGCGATTCCGCCGGCGGAATCCATCCGTCCCAGCCCGCACCTTCCTCGTGCCAGGCTGCCGGGCGCGAAGGATCGATGATCCGGCGACGCGGCAGCCGGCCGGCGAGCACCCAGCCGATGCGGCCGCGCTCGTCCGCGATCATCACGTTTTGCCCCGGCATGCCGGCACCGCCGATGGTCTCTGCCGCCGAATCGAGGTCGTGCGCACGCTCGAGCCGGAGCAACGCCATGTCGGTTGCGCCCGGACGATGCGCGGTCCAGGCGAGCGCGATCAGGTTCCCTTCGCCGTCGTCGCCGATAACCGGACCCCAGATCGTTTTCCTGACGACGAGCGTCTCGGGCTCCCCGCCCGCAACCGAAAGCGTCTCGCTCTCCGACTCGAATTTGCGCGGTCCATCGGGAGTGAGATAGCTGTCCTTGGTTGCTCCGCGCTCGAGGCGGATGAGGTCCTGGAAATCGCCATAGCTGTTGGTGAATCCCCAGGCGACGTGCCGGTTGCTGCCGGCAACGATCGCAGGGACGCCGGGCAGGCTCACGCCCGCGACGTCGAGGCCTTCCGTCTCCACGACGAGGCGCGCCCGGTACCAGATGTTCGGCACGTTGAGGCCAAGGTGCATGTCGTTCGCGAGCAGCGCGACGCCGCCGCGGCCACGCGATCCGGCAACGGCCCAGTTGTTGCTGCCCACCATGGAGTCACGCTCGCCGAATTCGCGGCGGAACGCATTACGCCCGGCACGCCCGCCATCGAGCCGCTCGAACAGGCCGCGATCGAGACTGCGCAGGTCGTACTCCTCTGCGGTCGGCATCGGTATCTGCGGCAGGAGGCTGCCGTCGAGGGCCGCCTCTCCCGCGGGCTCCGGCTCGACGAGGAACCGGTACACCGGCTCCGGCAGCACTGCGGCTAGCCGGCCGCGGCGCTGCTCGTTGTGGGCATCGAGTCCCTGGAGATCGATCCACATCGCGTAGACGACAAGCATGCAATCTTCCGCGCGCCAGGGTTCGGGCGTCTGGCCGAGCAGCAGGTATTCAAAGGGTCGCGCGCCGAATGAGGTGACTGCCGCGTTCACGCCAACGGCGTAGGCCTCGAGCAGAGCGCGGTCACCTAGGTCCAACGCGGCCAGCGCTTCCCTCGCCTTCCGCCTGAACTGGTGCAGGCGTATCTTCCGATCGGCGTCGAGCAGGCCCGCGCCGAGCAGCGCGGCCAGTTCGCCGGCCCCGGTGCGGCGCAGAAGGTCCATCTGGAAGAGGCGATCCTGCGCGTGTGCATAGCCCGTCGCGCGCGCGACGTCGATGCGCGATTCGCCGCGTATCACGGGAACGCCCGCTGCGTCGCGCTCGATGGTGGCACCCGCGCCGAGGCTGGCGAGCGCAGCCTCGCCATCGATCGTCGGCAAGCTCGCCCGGAGCATGAGCCAGGCAGCGATGACCGCGAACAAGAAGATCGCGAAGGTCACGCCAGCGGCCCAGACGAGAACGCGCGTCCAGAGGGGACGCTTCCTTTCTCGAATCTCTACTTGGATGGCCGCTGGACCTGGACGATCTTCATGGAATTCGTGCCGCCCGAGACGCCCGAGAACTCGCCTTTAGTCACGATGATGAGGTCGCCTTCGGCGGCGAGCCCGTCGGCCAGCATGCGCTCGAAGATCGCGGCGTACATGCGCTCCGGCCGCGGGTGCGTCACGTCGAATTCGACCGGGTAGACCCCGCGATAGAGCGTCACGCGCCGCTGTGTTGCCGCGTGGCGCGTGAAGGCGTAGATCGGGATGTCTGAGCGGATGCGCGACATCCAGAGCGCCACCGACCCTGACTCGGTCAGCGCGACGATCGCGCGCACCTCGAGGTGGTTCGCCGTGTACATCACGGCGGCGGCGATCGCCTCGTCGGTCCGGGCAAAGTGGCCGTCGGCGCGGAGCTCGGGCCGGTTCGAGAGCTGCCACTTCTCCGCACCCTCGATCACCTGCGCCATCGCGCGCACGACGCGACCCGGATGGCGACCGACTGCGGTCTCGGCCGAGAGCATGACGGCGTCGGTGTCGTCCATCACCGCGTTCGCGACATCCGAAACTTCGGCCCGGGTCGGCACCGGCGCGTGGATCATCGATTCCATCATCTGGGTCGCCGTGATCACGAGACGGCTCTTGGCGCGCGCGCGCGCAATGATATGTTTCTGCAGACCCGTGAGCTCCGCGTAGCCGACCTCGACTCCCAGATCGCCCCGCGCGACCATCACGGCCGCGGTCGTCTCGATGATCGACTCGAGATTGTCGATGGCTTCGCGCCGCTCGATCTTCGCGACGATCCGCCCTTCCCCTTTCGCAGTGCGCAGGAGGTCCCAGGCCTCGGCGACGTCGGCCTTGTCGCGCACGAATGACACGGCAAGGTAGTCGACACCGAGTTCCGCCGCCATGCGGATGTCGTCGCGGTCTTTCGCGGTCAGCGCGCCCGCGGAGAGCCCGCCTCCCAGCTTGTTGAGCCCCTTCTTGTCGGTCAGCTCGCCGCCGGTCAGGACCTTCGTGTGTACCTTCGTGCCCTCGACGCCGGTGACCTCGAGCGAAATCAGCCCGTCGTTCAGGAGCAGCGTATCGCCGGTTCGGACGTCGCGGGGCAGCGACTCATAGGCGACGCCCACGATCCTGTCAGTGCCGTCCGCGGGATCGAAGCCGGGATCGAGCGTAAACACCTCGCCCTCGACGAGCGCGGCGCGCCCGGTCGCAAATCGCTCGATGCGCACTTTCGGGCCGCGCAGGTCCCCGAGAATGCCGACCACGCGGCCAGCCCTGGCGGCTGCCGCACGAGTCTCGCGAATGCGGCGTTCGTGCTCGTCGAAACTGCCGTGCGAGAAATTGACGCGGACGAGGTCCGTACCCGCCGCGATCAGGTCCCGCAGCGCCGCTTCCGGATCAGTCGATGGTCCGAGCGTCGCGACGATCTTGGTACGTCTGGCCACTCAGCGCCCCTTGGATTCCGCGGCGCGCCGCTCGAGCGCGGCAACCGCCGGAAGCGTCTTGCCCTCCACGAACTCGAGGAAGGCACCGCCGCCGGTCGAAATATAGGAGATATCGTCCTCGATGCCGTACTTTTCGATCGCGGCCAGCGTGTCGCCACCGCCGGCGATCGAAAACGCCTTGCTCGCCGCGATCGCCTTCGCGAGAACCCGCGTCCCCTCCCCGAACTGGTCGAATTCGAAGACGCCGAGCGGGCCGTTCCAGATGACGGTACCGGCCTTCGCGACGATGTCGGCAATCGCCCGGGCCGAAGCCGGACCGATGTCGAGGATCATCTCGTCCTCGCCGACCGCGCCGGCAGCACGGGTCTCCGCGCGCGCGCTCGCCGAAAATTCGCTGGCAACCACGACGTCGACCGGTATCGGTACGCCGACGCCGCGCGCCTTCGCGTCGGCGAGCAGGCGTCTTGCGACGCCGACCATGTCGGCCTCGTGCAGCGACTTGCCGACCGGGGCGCCGGCCGCGGCCAGAAAGGTGTTCGCAATGCCGCCGCCGACCACGAGCTGGTCCACCTTCGCGACCAGGTTCTCGAGCACGGAGAGCTTGGTCGACACCTTGGAGCCACCGACGACAGCGACCAGCGGCCGCGCGGGCTCGTGCAGCGCGCGCTCGAGCGCATCAATCTCACCCGCAAGGAGCGGCCCCGCACATGCGATCGGCGCCTCGAGCGCTACGCCGTGAGTGCTCGCCTCGGCGCGATGCGCAGTCCCGAATGCGTCCATGACGAACACGTCGCAAAGCGCCGCCATCCGCCTGGCAAGCGCCGGGTCGTCCTTCTTCTCCCCCTTCAGGAAACGGACATTCTCCAGCAAGGCGACTTCGCCGGGAGCGGCGGTCGCACCGTCCAGTCCGCCCTCGATGAATCGCACCGGCCTCTCAAGCAGGGCGGCGAGTGCCTTCGCGACGGGCGCGAGCGACAGCGCGGGATCGTGTTCTCCTTCCTTCGGACGGCCGAGGTGCGACATCACGAGCACGCGGGCGCCTTGATCGATCGCACGACGGAGTGTCGGCAGCGCCGCCCGGAGGCGCGCGTCGCTCGTGACCCTGCCATCCGCGATCGGGACATTGAAGTCCTCGCGGACGAGCACGCGCTTGCCCGCGAGCTCGAGGTCCGTCATCCGGATTGCCTTCATCGGGCCCTGGAGCCCTAGCCCGCGCGGGACCAGGCGAGTGTCGTATCGAGCATGCGATTCGAGAAACCCCACTCGTTGTCGTACCAGGAGCAGACCTTCACGAGCGTGCCACCCAGCACTTTCGTGAGCTGCGCATCCACGGTTCCGGACGCCGGGTTGTGGTTGAAGTCGATCGATACCAGGGGTTCCTCGGTGTAGTCGAGGAGGCCCTTCAGCGAACCCTCGGAGGCCTTGCGCAGGAGGCCATTGACCTCCTCGGCCGACGTCGCGCGACTTGCGGTGAACGTGAGATCGACGAACGAGACATTGATCGTCGGCACGCGGACCGAGAATCCGTCGAGCTTTCCCTTCAATTCCGGCAGCACGAGGCCTACCGACGCTGCCGCGCCGGTTTTCGTGGGGATCATCGACATCGTTGCCGATCGCGCCCGGCGGAGGTCCGAGTGATAGACGTCTGTCAGCACCTGGTCATTCGTGTAGGCATGCACCGTCGTCATGATGCCGGCCACGACGCCCAGACCGTCGTGCAGCGGCTTGACGAGCGGCGCGAGGCAGTTCGTCGTGCAGGAGGCATTCGAGATGACGGTCATGTCCTTGCGCAGCGTCTGGTGATTTACGCCGTAGACGATGGTGGCGTCGACGCCGTCGGCCGGAGCCGACACGACGACTTTCTTCGCGCCGCCGGCCAGGTGCTTCGACGCCTTCTCCTTGTTGGCAAAGAGACCCGTGCACTCGAGCACGATCTCGGCGCCGAGTTCGCCCCAAGGCAGCTTCGACGGGTCGCGCTCGGCGAGCACCCTGATGCGGTCGCCGTTCACGACCATGTGATTGCCGTCCACCGCGACCTTGCCGGGGAACGGGCCGTGGGCCGTGTCATGGCGCGTCAGGTGCGCATTGGTGTTCGCGTCGCCGAGGTCGTTGATCGCGACGATGCTGATCTCGCCTGTGCGCTTCGCCTCGTAGAGGGCGCGGAGGATGTTGCGTCCGATGCGGCCGTACCCGTTGATGCCAATCTTGATCGCCATGGTCAATTCTCTCCGTTTAGCAATGACTCCGCCGCCTCGATGACGGCGGCGGACGTGAAACCGAAGTGCCTGAACAAATCCTTGGCCGGTGCCGACGCCCCGAAGCGGGTCATGCCAATCACGCGGCCGCGCGTGCCGACGTAACGCCACCACCCGTCCGGAACGCCCGCTTCGATCGCGACGCGCCGAGTGACTTCGGTCGGCAGGACGGATGCCCGCCATGCCTCATCCTGCGCGTCGAAGACGCTCGTGCAGGGCATCGACACGACGCGGACACGGCGGCCGCGTTCGGCGAGCGAGCGGGCCGCTTCGACCGCGAGCGCGACTTCCGAGCCGGTCGCAATCAGGATGCAGTCCGGGCGTCCAGCGCAATCGACGAGGGTGTAGCCGCCGCGGGAAATCGCTCCGAGCTGGGCCGCATCCCGCGGTTGCTGCGGCAGCGACTGCCGAGTCAGCGCAAGCACGGTTGGCGCCTTGCGCCGGCGGATCGCGGCGCCCCAGGCAATCCAGGTTTCCGCCGTGTCGCAGGGTCGCCAGACTTCCATGCGCGGAATCATGCGCAGCGACGCGAGATGCTCGATGGGCTGGTGAGTCGGGCCGTCCTCGCCGAGGCCGATGGAGTCGTGCGTCAGGACGAAGATGCTGCCCACCTCGATGATCGAAGCCATGCGCAGGCTGCTTCGCGCGTAGTCCGAGAACACGAGAAAGGTGCCGCCGAACGGGATGTAGCCGCCGTGCAGGACGACGCCATTCATGATCGCACCCATGCCGAATTCGCGGACCCCGTAATGCAGGTAGGCGCCGCCCGGTTCCCGGGAGGCATACGCCGCCGCACCCTTGATGCGCGTATTGTTGGAGCCGGTGAGGTCGGCAGAGCCGCCGAGCAGTTCCGGCAGCCGCGGGCCAAGGGCATTCAGCACCGCCTGTGAACTCTGGCGCGTCGCGACCGGCTGCGCCGCGGCTTGCGCTGCAGCCGCGCCTTCTCCGATCCAGTCATCGATGCCCGCGGGCAGCGCCGACTCGCTCCGGCGGCGGAATTCCGCTGCGAGTTCCGGGTGCGCCTCTTCATAGGCCTTGAAGCGGCGCCGCCAGCGGCCCTCGGCCCGCTTGCCCGCTGCACTCGCATCCCAGGCGGCACGTATCTCATCGGGCACCACGAAGGGCTCGTGCGGCCAGTTGAGTGTCTTGCGCGCGAGCGCGACTTCGTCCGTGCCGAGCGCGGCACCGTGGCTCTCCTCCTTGCCCTGCTTGTTCGGCGCGCCGTACCCGATCACGGTCTTGCAACAGATCAGCGTCGGCTTCGACTTCTCGCGCTTGGCCTTGCGGATCGCGCGCGTGATCGCGTCTGGATCATGGCCGTCGACGCCGCGAATCACCTGCCAGCCGTAGGCCTCGAAGCGCTTCGGCGTATCGTCGGTGAACCAGCCCGCGACTTCGCCGTCGATCGAGATTCCGTTGTCGTCGTAGATGCAGATGAGCTTGCCGAGGCCCCAGGTGCCGGCGAGTGCGCAGGCCTCATGCGAGATGCCCTCCATGAGGCAGCCGTCGCCGAGGAACACCCAGGTGCAGTGGTCCACGATTTCGTGGCCGGGACGGTTGAATGCAGCGGCGAGTTTCTTTTCGGCGAGTGCCATGCCGACGGCGTTCGCGATCCCCTGCCCGAGCGGGCCCGTCGTGGTCTCGATGCCAACGTCGATCTCGTGCTCCGGGTGACCCGCGGTCCGGGAGCCGAGCTGCCGGAAATTCCGCAGCTCGTCCATCGCGAGTGGATAGCCGGTCAGGTGGAGCACGGAATAAAGGAGCATGGAGCCATGGCCGTTGGACAGCACGAAGCGGTCACGGTCGGCCCAGCGGGGATTGCCGGGATTGTGCTTCAGGAAATCCCGCCACAGCACTTCGGCGATATCGGCCATTCCCATCGGCATGCCCGGATGTCCGGAATTGGCGCGCTGAACGGCATCCATGCTGAGCGCCCGGATGGCGTTGGCTGCTTCGCGACGACTCGGCATCTGGGGACTCCGGCGGGAAACTCCCATTGTCGCCGATGGCGTATAATTTTTCGATGTCCGGTGACTACTTGTTCACGTCCGAATCCGTTTCCGAAGGACATCCCGACAAGGTCGCGGACCAGATCTCGGACGCCGTGCTGGACGCCCTGCTCGCGCGCGACCCCAAAGCGCGCGTCGCCTGCGAAACGCTCGTCAAGACGGGCGTCGCAGTCGTCGCCGGCGAGATCACGACCGGCGCCTGGATCGACCTCGAGTCGCTGGTGCGCGAAGTCATCTGCGACATCGGCTACACGTCGTCGGAGATCGGTTTCGACGGGAAAACCTGTGGCGTAATCAACATCATCGGCAAGCAGTCTGCCGACATCGCGCAGGGCGTCGACCGCACGAATCCCGAAGACAAGGGCGCGGGCGACCAGGGCCTGATGTTCGGCTACGCGACCGACGAGACCGCCGCCCTGATGCCGGCGCCGATCCACTACGCGCACAAGCTGGTCGAGCGCCAGGCGAAAGTCCGCAAGGGCCGGACCCCGAAGCTGCCGTGGCTCCGCCCCGACGCAAAGAGCCAGCTCACATTCGCGTACGCTGACGACAGGCCGGTCGGCATCGAAGCGGTCGTGCTGTCGACGCAGCACGCGCCCGAGATCCGCCAGAAGGATCTCCGCGAGGCCGTGATGGAGGAGATCATCAAGCCCGTCTTGCCGGCGCGGTATCTCGGCAAGCGCACGAAGTACCACATCAATCCGACGGGCCGGTTCGTGACCGGCGGGCCGGTCGGCGATTGCGGCCTGACCGGTCGCAAGATCATCGTCGACACTTACGGCGGCATGGTGCGCCACGGCGGCGGCGCGTTCTCGGGCAAGGACCCCTCCAAGGTTGACCGCTCCGCCGCGTATGCGGCGCGATATGTCGCCAAGAATATCGTGGCGGCCGGCCTCGCGAGCCGCTGCGAAATCCAGGTGTCCTACGCGATCGGTGTCGCCAGGCCGACTTCGGTCTCCGTCCGGACATTCGGCACCGGAAGGCTGCCTGACGCGCGTCTCGAAAAGCTGGTTGCGTCGCATTTCGACCTTCGCCCCTTTGGCATCATCCGCATGCTCGACCTGATCCACCCGATGTATCGCCCGACGGCGTCCTACGGGCATTTCGGGCGCGAACCGGTCGAGATGGAATACGATTGGCAGGATGATTCGCAAGGCGGCGCCGCCCGGCGCCGTGCGACGTTCACGGCCTTCAGCTGGGAACGCACGGACCGGGCCGAAGCTCTAAGGAAGGCTGCAGGAATTTGAGAGGGGACAGTCCGCCTTTTTCTTCGAAAAAGGGGACAGTCCCCGCGATCCTCGAGGAGCGTTGCAACAGGCGAAGGCCTGCCAGGCTCGGGGGTTGCGAATGACAACGGCGCTCTCGCTTGCAAAGGAGAGGTACTACCATGAATGCCGTGATCAGCAGAAAGCCCCAGGATTTCCAGGTTGCCGACATCGCCAAGGCCGAATGGGGCCGGCGCGAGATCGCAATCGCGGAGACCGAGATGCCGGGCCTGATGTCTACCCGCGCCGAATTCGCGCGCGCGAAACCGCTTGCGGGCGCGCGCATCGCCGGCTCCCTGCACATGACGATCCAGACGGCGGTGCTCATCGAGACGCTTGCCACGCTCGGCGCCGAAGTCCGCTGGGCTTCCTGCAACATCTTCTCGACGCAGGACCATGCCGCCGCCGCGATTGCCGCGGCGGGCATTCCGGTTTTCGCGCACAAAGGCGAGTCGCTCGAAGAGTACTGGGAATTCGCACACCGCATCTTCGAGTGGCCCGGCGGCAAGCACGCCAACATGATCCTCGATGACGGCGGCGACGCTACGCTGCTCCTGATGCTGGGCGCCGAGGCCGAGCGTGATCCATCGGTGATTTCGAAGCCCACGAACGAGGAAGAGACGTCGCTTTACGCGTCGATCAAGCGGCGCCTCGATTCCCAGCCGGGCTGGTACTCGGCCCGCCTTGCCGAGATCAAGGGCGTCACCGAGGAGACGACGACGGGCGTGAAGCGCCTGTATCGGAAGGCTTCAGAGGGCAAGCTGCCGTTCCCCGCGATCAACGTGAACGATGCGGTCACCAAGTCGAAGTTCGACAACCTCTACGGCTGCCGCGAATCGCTGGTTGACGGCATCAAGCGCGCAACGGACGTAATGATCGCCGGCAAGATCACGCTCGTCGCCGGCTATGGCGACGTCGGCAAGGGTTGCGCGCAGTCCCTGCGCGGCCTCGGCGCGACCGTCTGGGTCACGGAGATCGACCCGATCTGCGCGCTGCAGGCGGCGATGGAAGGCTATCGCGTCGTGACCATGGACGACGCTTGCGACAAGGCGGATATTTTCGTGACGGCGACCGGCAACGTGAACGTGATCAACCACGACCACATGCGCCGCATGAAGCACCAGGCGATTGTCTGCAACATCGGCCACTTCGACAGCGAGATCGACATCGCCTCGCTACGCCAGTATCGCTGGGAGAACATCAAGCCGCAGGTCGACCACATCATCTTCCCGGACGGCAAGCGCATCATCGTGCTGGCGGAGGGCCGGCTCGTGAACCTCGGCTGTGCGACCGGACACCCGTCGTTCGTGATGTCGAACTCGTTCACAAACCAGGTGCTGGCGCAGATCGAGCTCTTCGCACATGGCGAGCGCTACGAACATCGCGTCTACGTGTTGCCGAAGTCCCTCGACGAAAAGGTCGCGCGGCTGCACCTGGACCGGATCGGCGCGAAGCTCACGACGATGACGCCGGAGCAGGAGCGCTATCTCGGCCTGCCGGCCGCCGGGCCGTACAAGCCCGATCACTACCGTTATTGAACTCGCAAGGTGCTCGCACTGCAATTCACGGACCCGCATCTTCCCGGAACGCCGGGCGCGGACGTCCGCGGCATCGCGACCGAGGAGACACTCGCGCGCTGCGTTGCGCACGCGCGCCGCCGTCATCCACACCCCGGCGCAGTGCTGCTGACGGGAGACCTGGTGCATGACGATGCCGGCGGCTACGCTGCGCTCCACGCCCGGTTCAGGGACTCCGACGCGCCGGTGCATTGCCTGCCGGGCAATCATGACGATCCCGCCGTCGTGAAGCGCGAGCTCGGCGCGCCCTTCGTGCACGAATTCGCGACGCGCTACGGCGCCTGGGTGGTGGTCATGATGGACAGCACGGTCGCGGGCGAACACCATGGTCATTTCGATGCCGCGCAGCTCGCGCGCCTCGACGCCGCGCTCGGTGCGGAGGCAGGCGCGCACGCACTCATCTGCCTGCACCATCATCCGGTTCCGCACGGCAGCGCCTGGCTCGACGAGCTGATGCTCGACAACGCAGCCGAGTTCTTCGCATTGCTTTCGCGGCATGCGGGCGTACGCGGCCTCGCCTGGGGCCACACGCACCAGCCATTTGAAGGCATGCACGGCGGAATCCGCCTGATGGGCACGCCGTCAACCTGCATGCAGTTTGCGCAGAATGCGGATGAGTTCGAGGTGGACTCGCGCCCGCCCGCCTATCGCTGGCTCGAGCTTGGCGATGACGGCGGCATCGAGACCGGAATCGAGTGGGTGGACGAATATGCTTGAGATGACGGCACGCGTCGTCGCCGCATGCGCAATCGCGGCCTTCGCCTGCGGCGCCGCACGGGCCGAGCCCGCTCTATGGCAGGTGACGGGCGGCGAAAGCACGGTTTACCTGTTCGGTTCGGTGCATCTCCTGCCGGAGGGTGGCTTTTCGATCGGCGGCGCACTGGCCAGGGCGCTGGAAGAGTCCGAACGCGTCTGCATGGAGATCGACCAGGACGCGCAGAGCGAAGCCGAGTCCACTTCCGTGACGCTCGCACGCGCAGTCGATCCGGAAGGCAGGAGCCTTTTTGACCTGCTCGGCTCCGATGCGGACCGGGCCCGCGATGCCGCCGAAGAAGCCGGCATCCCGCTCGAGGCGCTCGCGATGTTCGAGCCGTGGTTTGCCGGCCTCACGGTTTCCGTGATGGCCCTCCAGGCCAATGGATACGACGTGCAGCACGGAGTCGAACAGATCATCCAGGCTGAAGCCCGCAAGGACGGCAAGTCGGGTTGCGGGCTCGAAACGCTCGATGGCCAGCTCGGCATGCTTGATGCGCTGCCCGCGGATCTCCAGGCGGAGATCCTCCTGCAGGCGCTCGATGAAGCGGAGGACGTCGACGCGCTGATCAAGCCGTTGCTCGACGCCTGGCGCGACGGAGACGAGGCGGGACTCGAAAAGAGCCTGGAGGACGACTTCGAAGGATACCCCGAACTCGCCGACGTGCTTATCTACGAGCGCAATGCGCGCTGGGCGGAACAGGTGAGCGAGATGCTGCAGGACGGCGATGACGTGCTCGTCGTCGTCGGCGCGATGCACCTTGTTGGAGAGCGTGGCCTCCCCGCCCTCCTCGAAAAACGCGGATTCCGCGTCCAGAGACCCTGACTACGGGCATGTCGCATTTTGACGAAGCCAGCCGCTACATCGCCGGCGGCGTAAATTCGCCGGTGCGCGCGTTTCGCGCCGTTGGCGGCGAACCGATCTTCATCCGCCGCGCGCGCGGCGCCTGCGTCGAGACCGAGGATGGCCGGCGGTTGATCGACTATGTGGGTTCGTGGGGGCCGATGATTCTCGGTCACGCGGATCCCGGCGTGATTGCGGCCGTTACGCGCCGCGTCGTGGACGGCCTCTCATTCGGCGCCCCGACGCTGATCGAGACCGAGCTCGCCCGCAGGATCGTCGGCCTCATGCCATCGATCGAGCTCTTGCGCATGGTGAGCTCGGGAACCGAGGCCACCATGAGCGCAATCCGGCTCGCGCGCGGATTTACCGGCCGCGACCGCATCGTGAAGTTCGAAGGCTGCTACCACGGCCACTCGGACGGCCTGCTCGTAAAGGCGGGCTCCGGCGCGCTGACGCTCGGCGTCCCGGATTCGGCGGGCGTGCCGGTTTCGGTCGCTGCGGCGACGACGACACTCGGCTACAACGACCTTGCAGGCCTCGAACAGTGCTTCAAGGTGCTTGGCGCCGAGATCGCCTGCGTCATCGTCGAGCCGGTCGCCGGCAACATGGGCTGTGTCCCGCCGGCTCCCGGATTCCTGCAGTCGATGCGTGAGCTCTGCACGCGGCACGGCGCGATCCTCATCTTCGACGAAGTCATGACTGGATTTCGAGTCGCACTCGGCGGCGCCCAGGCGTTGTACGGCGTGAAGCCGGACCTGACGACGCTCGGAAAGATCGTGGGTGGCGGCATGCCCGTCGGCGCCTTCGGCGGGCGTCGCGAGATCATGGAGCAGCTCGCGCCGCTCGGGCCCGTCTACCAGGCGGGCACACTCTCCGGCAATCCGGTCGCGATGGCGGCGGGCCTCGCGACACTTGATGCGATTGCGAAGCCCGGTTTCCATGAGCACCTCGCCGCCGCGACCGACCGGCTCGTCGACGGCTTCGCAGGCGCTGCACGTTCGGCAGGAGTTGCGCTCGCCGCCAACCGCGTCTGCGGCATGTTCGGGCTCTTCTTCACGGGAGAACCCGCGGTGTCGAACTACAGCCAGGTGATGGGCTGCGACGCCGCCCGCTTCCGGCGCTTCTTCCATGGCATGCTCGATGCCGGCGTTTATCTCGCGCCTTCGCCGTACGAGGCGGGCTTCGTTTCCGCCGCGCATGGGGATGCGGAAATCGCGGCGACGGTCGAAGCGGCCGGCCGCGTGTTTACCGGCATCGTCCGGGATCGTTGATGCGCGCAGCGGCCGGATTCCTCGCCGCGATTTTCGGGACCCTGCTGCTCGCCGCCCTTCTCGCCTGGCCGGCATGGCTGCTCGCGCATGCGCTGGTACCGGAATGGCCTTTCCACCGGGTCGTCAGTCGCTTCTGGCAGCTCCTGTTACTCCTCGGAATCGTATTTGCGCTCCGGGGGCTCGGCCTGCGCGGCCGCGAGGACTGGGGCTACGGCCTGCCGCGAGGCCGTTTCCTGCGCGAGGCCGGAGCCGGCCTCGCGCTTGGCATCGCGACGATGCTGCCGATGACGCTTGCGATGCTCGCGCTCGACATCCTTAAGTTCCGGACCGGGTTCGACGCCGCGATGCTGATGAAAGCACTGTTGGGCGGCCTGCTCGCCGGCTTCGGTGTTGCAATCGTCGAGGAGACCTTCTTTCGCGGGCTCATGTACCGCGCCGTCTCGAGGGAATCCGGATTCGCGGCGGCGGCCTGGTCGACCGCGCTCGTCTACTCGGCAGTCCATTTCCTCGCGCGCGCGAAGATTCCCGCCGACGAGGTCACCTGGGACAGCGGCCTTCGGCTGCTTGGCCACGCACTCGCCCATTTCTCCGATCCGCTGCCAGTCGTCGACTCTTTCATAGCGCTGCTGCTGGTCGGCCTGATGCTCGCCTTCGTCCGGCGTCGTACCGGCGCGATTGCCGCCGGCATCGGCCTGCACATGGGCTGGGTCGCAGTGATCAAGGTCACGATGTCCGTTACCCGAGTGAACGAGGACGCGACCTGGTCCTGGCTCGTCGGTGCTTTCAACGCCTACACCGGCTGGCTGGTCGCCGGCTGGGCCGCACTACTCCTTGCGTTCGCCTGGTGGCGCGGCTGGCTCGTGGCGGACGAGCGGCCCACACGCTAAGCCCGGTTTCGCGTCACCGTGGGTTCGAGCGCGGCGAGCCGCTCGAGTGGATCTGAAAGCTCGAGCAGTGTCTGCCTGTCGGCCAGGGTCAATGGAAGGAGCTCTGCGAGGCGATTCGCGACCCAGGCTGCATCGTCACGATGCTCCACGTGGCGATACGAATCGTCAGCTTCCGGCAGCACCTGCATCACGACTTCCTTCATCCAGGCCTGGTCCGGCGGCACCGGCACGATCGGGTCCGGGGCGATTTCGAGCACGCGGCCGCGATTGAGTCCATCCGCTTCGCGCCAGGCCTCGACGACCCGCACGCGCTCGCGCCCGATGCAGCTGATTCCGAGCAAGCCGCCCTCGAGGCGGTCGAAGTCGACAATTCGCGCCTCGGTTCCGGTCGCGGCGAAACTCGTCGCCGACGTTGCCTCCTCGCCTTCTGCGAGCAGCACGACGGCAAAGCCCGACTGCTCGCGCATGCATCGGCTCACCATGTCTAGATAGCGCGGCTCGAAGATGCGAAGCGGCAGCGGCCCGCCGGGGAACAACACCGTATTCAGCGGAAAGAGCGGAAGCTCCCTGACTTCGGCGTTCACGCGGACCGCGCACGCAGTGCGGCGAGCAGGCGTTCGTGCAGGCCGCCAAAACCGCCATTGCTCATGATCACCACGCGATCACCGGACTGCAGGTCCTGCGCGAGGGAATCGACAAGCTTGGGCAGCTCGCGCCGGATCGCCGCCTTCGCGCCAAGGGCAGACGCGACGCCGTCGAGGTTCCAGTCGAGCCCTGCGGGCTGGTACAGCCAGACCCTGTCCGCCCCGGCGAGCGATTCGGCGAGTTCCTTGCGGTGGACGCCGAGTCGCATCGTGTTCGAGCGCGGCTCGAGGACGGCGACAATGCGGCCGGCGTCCGGCTGCCGCCGCAGGCCGTCGATGGTCAGCGCGACCGCCGTCGGGTGATGTGCGAAATCGTCGAATACACGGATGCCGCCCACCTCGCCTCGCAGTTCCATGCGGCGCCGCACGCCCGTAAATCGACCGAGAGCCGCTGCGGCCTGCGCCGGCAACACGCCCATGCCCGCCGCGCAGGCGACTGCAGCAAGGCCGTTCTCGACGTTGTGCATTCCGATCAGCGGCCAGCGAACGATTCCGACCGGCGCGTCGCGATGCAGCACTTCGAAGGCACTGCCCTCCGGCGAAACGAGCCGCGCGCGCCACTCGGCAGCAGTCTCGCGCGCGTATTCGACGAGCGGCGTCCAGGCGCCCATCGCCAGCGCCGCCTTGAGCGCCGCGTCGCAGGCATTCCACGTGATCCGGCCGGACCCGGGCACGGTGCGCACCAGATGGTGGAACTGGCGCTGGATCGAGGCGAGGTCCGGATAGATGTCCGCGTGGTCGTACTCGAGGTTCGTCAGCAGCAGGTGCCGGGGACGGTAGTGAACGAATTTCGCGCGCTTGTCGAAGAAAGCCGTGTCGTATTCATCGGCCTCGATCACGAAAGTCCCGGTGCCGCCCGCGCGCGCCGAGGCGCCGAAGTTCGCGGGAATGCCGCCGATCAGGAATCCCGGTTCGCGCCCGGCATCGTGGAGTATCCACGCGAGCATGGACGCGGTCGTCGTCTTGCCGTGAGTGCCGGCGACCGCCACGACCTCGCGGCCACGCAACATGTTTTCCGCAAACCACTGCGGGCCCGAGCTGAATGGCAGCCCGCTGTCGAGCAGCCGTTCGATGAGTGGATTGCCGCGGCTCATCACGTTGCCGACCAGCACGATGTCGGGCTTCAAGTCGAGCTGCGCGGGATCGTAGCCGTCGATCAGCGCGATGCCCTGGGCTTCGAGCTGCGTGCTCATCGGCGGATAGACGTTGGCATCGGAACCCGTGACGCGGTGGCCCGCGGCGCGCGCGAGGACCGCAATGCCACCCATGAAGGTCCCGCAGATGCCGAGGATATGGACGTGCATCAGGTCGCCTCGCCGAACAGGAACCGAACTACGGCGATACTCGCGAGCAGCCAGGCAACCGCAATCGCGAAGCCTGTGACGAGTCCGGTGTCGAGCGCACCCTTGAGGATGTGCCCGACGACCAGGAGGTACCAGATAACGATCAGGATGGTGCCGGCGGTTGAAAGGAGAAGGATCGCGGGGTTCGGCCTGGACGGTCCCTGCATCAGAAGCAGCGCGATCACCGCGGGCGCGAGCAGCATGTAGACACCAAACACGGCGATCACCGTCTGCGGGAGGCGGTGCGTGCGGTTCGTGATCGCGAGCAGGATCCACATGAATGCAAGCGAAAGCGCGAGGTCGACGACAATACGGGCGAGCATGTCGTCCGCATCGCTGGCCCAGACCACGACGGCATTTGTGGCGGCGTAGCCGAGGGCGGAGATCGCGACCCAGGCCCAGGAGGCCGGAAGGATGCTCGCATCCCTGCGCAGCAGGGCGATCTGGGTCAGGGATCTCAGCAATCGAGTCATGCTGCCTTGGGTGACGGCGCCGGCATCCGCATAATAAGGTGGCGATGACCGCCGGCGATACTCCAGTCCACATTCCCGCAGCTCTCGAAACGCGAGTCGCTTCCTGGCCGGCGAGCCTGCCGCTTGCGATCGACACGGAGTTCGTCCGCGAGCGGACTTACTACCCGAAGCTCTGCCTGATCCAGGTCGCCGTCGGCGACGAAGTCAGCCTGATCGACGCGCTCGCAATCGCCGATGGCGGCGCACTCACGCCCGAACTCGCGAATCCCGGGCGCCTGAAGCTGCTGCACGCGGCGCGCCAGGACATCGAGGCGCTCCTGCCGCTGACAGGAGAGCCGCTCGCGCCGGTCTTCGACACGCAGCAGGCCGCCGCGCTCCTCGGCTTTCCGGCACAAATCGGCTATGCAGACCTCGTGCGGGAGCTGCTCCAGGTCGAACTCGCGAAGGGCCATGCGAGGACAGACTGGGCCCGCCGCCCGCTGTCGAAAGAACAACTGGCCTACGCGGCGGACGACGTCCGCTACCTGCCCGCGCTCGCAGCAAAGCTCGAGGAACGGCTCATTGCGGCAGGTCGTCGCACGTGGCTGGAAGAAGAGTCATCGCAGCTTCGCGGGATCGCACTCTATCGAGTTGAGCCTGCTGAGGCCTGGCGACGCCTGAAGGGATTGGAGCGGTTCGATTCACGGGCATTCGCCGCAGCGCGCGCCCTCGCCGCCTGGCGCGAACGGCGCGCGATGGATCGCGACCTGCCCCGCGGCTGGATACTGCCGGATGCCGCGATCCACGAGCTCGCACAGGCAAGGCCGCGGACGCGCGATGCGCTGTCGCGAATCTCCGCCGTGCCGCAGGGCACGTCCGCACGCGCCGGTGACGAACTGCTTGCGGCCGTTGCGGCGCCGGCAGAAGAGAATGCGGAGAGAGCCGTGGACGATACGGGCCGGCCTGGACCTGAGCAGTTGCGGGTCCAGAAAGCGCTCCAGGCGAGACTTGCCGCGATCGCGGCCGAACTCGGGATCCAGCCGGAGGTGCTTGCAACGCGGCGGGAACTCGCGGCGCTCGCGCGCGGCGCGCGTGAATTGCCGGTGCTCACGGGCTGGCGGAAAGCCGTTGTCGGTGTGCAACTGCTGGCGGCGCTCTAGGCGATCGCCTTTTCGAGGCGCGAAGCGACTTCGTCGAGGCTGCCGTCCGCATCGATGCGGCGAAGCAGCTCCTTCTTCGCGTAGTAGTCGATGAGCGGTTGCGTGCGATCGCGATAGACCGCAAGCCGCTGGCCCACGGTCTCTTCATTGTCATCGGGCCGCTGGAACAGGTCGTGCGGCTTGCCGTCCGTGCAATGCTCGCCGGCGCGCGGCGGATTGCACTCGAGGTGGAACACGCGGCCACAGCGGCGGCAGCTCCTGCGGCCCGCGAGCCGCTTCTGCAGGACCGCGGGGTCGATGACGAATAACACGACCGCGTCGATCGGCTTCCGGATTTCGTCGAGCAGCGCCGCGAGACCATCCGCCTGCACGATCGTGCGCGGAAATCCGTCGAGGATGAATCCGCGTGCCGCGTCGGGCCGCGAGAGCCGCTCGCGGATGATGCCGAGCATGGTGCGGTCGTCGACGAGCTGGCCCGCTTCTATCACGGCTTTCGCCGCGCGCCCGAGTTCGCTGCCTGCCGCGACCGCTTCGCGCAGCAGGTCGCCTGTCGATACCTGCGGAATGCCATGACGGGCCTGCAAGCGTTGCGCCTGCGTGCCCTTGCCCGAACCGGGCGCGCCGAGCAATACCAACCTCATTCCGTCAAACTCCGCGGGCGCTGACCCGTCGAGGGGCGCCCATCCTGCCCGCGGCCCGCTATCGCGTCAAACCGGGGCGAATCGGCTATGCTTCGCCCCCCACGGGGCGTGTCGGCGCCCCGCAAAACGGATGAGACGATGGCGAAAACGAGGATTCCGCGGCCCCGTCCGCGCAACGCACTCTACGCTCAATCCGGCGGCGTCACGGCCGTCATCAATGCGACGGCCTGCGGCGTCATCGAGGCCTGCCGCAAGCACAAGAACCGCATTGGCAATCTCTACGCGGGCCGCGACGGCATCGTCGGCGCCCTCACGGAAGACCTCATCGACACGGGCCGCGAGAGCGCAGCGACGATTCGAGCGCTTCGCCACACGCCATCGGGCGCATTCGGATCGGCACGCTACAAGCTGAAGGACCTCGAGCGCGATCGCACGAAGTACGAGCGCCTGATCGAGGTGTTCCGCGCGCACGACATCGGATACTTCTTCTATAACGGCGGCAACGACTCGATGGACACAGCCCTGAAGCTGTCGCAGCTCGGCGAGCGGACCGGCTATCCCGTAGCCTGCATCGGAATCCCGAAGACCGTGGACAACGACCTGCCGGTCACCGATTGCTGCCCGGGTTTCGGGTCGGTCGCGAAGTACGTCGCCGTGTCGACGCTCGAGGCCTCGCTCGACGTCGCCTCGATGGCGCGCACCTCGACCCGCGTCTTCATCCTGGAAGTCATGGGGCGCCACGCGGGCTGGATCGCCGCCGCGGGCGGCCTTGCCGCGCGCAAGGCCGGGGACCCGCCGCACCTCATCCTGTTCCCTGAGATCCCGTTCGAGCGCGAGCGCTTCCTCGCGCGCGTCAAGGAGTCCGTCGAGCAGAAGGGATTCTGCGTGATCGTCGCCTCGGAAGGCACCCGCGATGCCGAGGGAAAATTCCTTTCTGACATGGGCACGCGTGACGCCTTCGGCCACGTGCAGCTCGGCGGCGTCGCCCCGACGCTCGCTGCGATGGTCAAGCAGGCGCACGGCTACAAGTATCACTGGGCCCTCGCGGACTACCTGCAGCGCTCGGCTCGTCATGTCGCCTCGCGCGTCGACGTCGAACAGGCTTATGCCGTCGGCCGCGCCGCCGTCGAGCTCGCGCTCGCGGGGAAGAACGCAGTGATGCCGGTCATACGCCGCAAGTCGGCGAAGCCCTATCGCTGGGACATTGGTTCGGTCGGCATCGAGGCCGTAGCCAATCGCGAGAAAATGCTGCCGCGGAATTTCATCACCGCGGACGGCTTTGGAATTACCGCCGCCGGCCGGCGTTACCTCGAGCCGCTGATCGGCGGCGAGGACTATCCGCCATATGAGAACGGTATTCCTGCATACGCAACGCTGAAAGGAGCGCGCGTGCGGCGCCGGCTGTCGACGACCTTCGTGATATGATCTTTTTCTCTTCGGGGAGTTTGTGATGTCAATGCAAGAAGCGCTCTGGCTTGCGATGCTGGCCGGCGTGGTCGCCATCGTTTACGGAATTTTCATGTCGCGCTGGATCCTCGCGCAGCCCGCAGGAACCGTGCGGATGCAGGAGATCGCCGCCGCAATCCAGCAGGGAGCCCGCGCTTACCTGAACCGCCAGTACACGACAATCTCGATCGTCGGCGTCCTGCTCTTCGTCGTCCTTGGATTCGCACTCGACTGGTACACGGCGGTCGGCTTCGCGCTTGGCGCGGTCCTCTCCGGCATGGCCGGCTACATCGGAATGAACGTCTCGGTGCGGGCGAACGTGCGAACCGCGCACGCGGCGAGCATCGGGCTGAATCCCGCGCTGCAGGTCGCGTTCCGCGGCGGAGCGATCACCGGCATGCTGGTCGTCGGCCTCGGCCTCCTCGGCGTCGCGGCCTACTACGCCGTGATGATGCGGCTCACCGGCGACAGCGACCACTCGCTGCATGCGCTCGTCGGGCTCGCGTTCGGCGGCTCGCTGATTTCCATCTTCGCGCGGCTCGGCGGCGGAATATTCACCAAGGGCGCTGACGTCGGCGCCGATCTCGTCGGCAAGGTCGAGGCCGGCATTCCCGAAGACGACCCGCGCAATCCCGCGGTGATCGCGGACAACGTCGGCGACAACGTCGGCGACTGCGCCGGCATGGCGGCTGACCTGTTCGAAACCTATGCGGTCACCGTCGTCGCGACAATGCTGCTCGCGGGACTCATGATGAAGGAGCTCGGCGAGGCAGCGGTGCTCTACCCGCTCGTGCTCGGCGCCGTGTCGATCGGCGCATCGATCGTCGGCACGTTCTTCGTCAAGGTGAAGGACGGCGGCAAGATCATGGGCGCGCTGTATCGCGGCGTGATCGTCTCCGGCGTCATCGCGGCGATCGCCTACTATCCGATCACCCGGATGATGCTCGGCGAAGTCGCGATGCCGCTCTATTACTGCGCGCTGATCGGACTCGGCCTGACGGCCGCGATGATCTGGATCACCGAGTACTACACCTCGACCGAGTTCAAGCCGGTGCGCTACGTTGCCGAGGCCTCACAGACCGGGCACGGCACGAACGTCATCGCCGGCCTCGCTGTCTCGATGAAGTCGACCGCTCTGCCGGTGCTCGCCATCTGTGCCGCGATCTGGGGTGCTTACTCGCTGCAGGGGCTCTATGGCATCGCGATCGCCGCGACCGCCATGCTCTCGATGACCGGCATGATCGTCGCGCTCGACGCCTACGGCCCGATCACCGACAACGGCGGCGGCATCGCGGAAATGAGCGGACTGCCGAAGGACGTGCGCAAGATCACCGACGCGCTCGATGCGGTGGGCAACACGACCAAGGCGGTGACCAAGGGCTACGCGATCGGCTCGGCTGGTCTCGCCGCGCTCGTACTCTTCGCCGACTACACGCACAACCTGGAAATCGCGGGCAAGCTCGAGGTGTTCAGCCTGTCCGATCCGGCCGTCATCATCGGCCTCTTCATCGGCGGCCTCGTGCCCTACCTCTTCGGCGCGATGGCAATGGAAGCCGTCGGCCGCGCTGCCGGCTCGGTCGTGATCGAAGTACGCCGCCAGTTTCGCGAGATCAAGGGCATCATGGAAGGCACTGCGAAGCCCGACTATTCCCGCGCCGTGGACTTGCTGACGCGCGCCGCGATCCGGGAAATGATCGTGCCTTCCCTGCTCCCGATCCTGATTCCTGTCGTCGTCGGGTTCGGGATGAATTTCCTGCTCGGCCCCGGAGCGGGCATCCGCGCGCTCGGCGGCGTGCTGATCGGCACCATCGTGACCGGTCTCTTCGTCGCGATCTCGATGTGCACGGGCGGCGGCGCATGGGACAACGCCAAGAAGTACATTGAGGAAGGCAATTTCGGCGGAAAGGGATCCGATACGCACAAGGCGGCCGTGACCGGCGACACCGTGGGCGATCCCTATAAGGACACGGCAGGCCCGGCGATCAACCCGCTGATTAAGATCATCAATATCGTGGCGCTGCTGCTGGTGCCGTTGCTTTGAATGCCGTGGACCGGCTCCGCCGCAGTGCCGATGAGGCTGAGGGCTAACAAGGAATTCGTCCGGTTCGCCGCAATCGGCGTCGGCGGCCTTTTTGTCGACATTGCCGCACTCTGGGCAGCACTGCACCTGATTGGGTTGAACCTCTACTCTGGGCGCGTGTTCTCGTACCTGATCGCTGCAACGTTCACCTGGGCGTGCAATCGATCACTGACTTTTGCGAGCACCGGCGCTGACGGCGCGATCCGCCAATGGGCCCGGTTCGTGTTCTTCAATGCGATCGGCGGAATCGTCAATTTTGCGGTCTATGTTCTTGTGGCGGTCAAGCTCCGCGAGGCCTACGTCTGGTCAGTACAGATCGCTTCCTTGCTCCCGTACCTTGGCGTTGCCTGCGGTTCGGTGTCGGGACTCGCGTTCAATTTTCTGACGTCAAAGTTCTTCGTCTTTCGATAGGTTCTTAGCCGAAGTCGCAGTATCTTCGCCGGCGACTTCCGCGAACTGCCGCTCGGACCACCTTCTCGGCCGCAATATCTTCTGGATCGGTCGCGACGGGATGTTGGCGATGTCGAAGCTGAGCGCCGCGAGCAGCAGCTGAAAACCCAGGATGATCGGCAAGGTTGCCACTATTACGGTCCCTACGGGAGTGTCTCGCTCAGCCGCCGCATTTCTTATCCAGCTGATGGATCCAAACGTGACTCCGAATACGGTGAAGACAAGGCCTGCAAGGATTTGGATCGTTCCGACGCTGAAATCGCGGACCAGATAGTTGTACGCGAATCGCTTGAAAAGATTCCTGATGTGCTTGACCGGAAATTCCAACAGCACGCTGCCGATGGGCAGGTTGCTCGTTTCCAGCCCGTAAATAGCCGGCATCGGCACATCCATTACCACGGCTCTTGCGATGTTGAGGCGAAAGAGGATGTCCGACTCGAAGAAATAGCGGCGGTCAACCTTTGCCAGGTCGACCTCGTGGGCCGCAACGGCATGAATCGCAGTAAATCCGTTGGTCGGATCCGTGATGTTCCAGTAACCCGACGATACTTTCGTCATGAGAGATAGAACCGAGTTGCCGAACATGCGTATGGTCGGCATCTTCGCCACGTGCTCGCGCTGATAGAACCGGTTTCCCTTGGTGTAATCAGCTTCCTTGGCGAGGATCGGTTGTACCAGGTCTTGGATATACTCCGGGTCCATCTGACCGTCGCCGTCCAGCTTGATTGCAACGTCGTAGCCGGCCGCGAACGCGGCGCCGTACCCCGTTACGGTTGCTCCTCCGACACCCCGGTTCGTGCGATGGCGCAATACCGTGACTCGATCGGAAGGGAACGTCGCCATGACAAGGTCGGCCGTCTGCTCCGGGCAGCAATCATCGACGACAAAGACGTGGTCCACATGGGGTAGCACGCCTTCGACCACGGAGACAATGTGTCGCCGCACGCGGTAGCAGGGAATGACCGCGGCCAGCTTCACGCGGACTCCATCGCGGGCGTGATCCCACGGTCGCGGAGAAAAGCGGCCGCGTACTCGGAAAATTCTCGGAAACTCACGGCGTATCGCTGCTCGTAGAGCAGCGGGCCCGCAGTCGGGCGTTCCCACAGTCGGTTGAGCAGCATCGGTTGAAGCTTCAGGACGGGATTCGCAAGAGCATGCCAGAGAATCGCCGGGCCGAGCCCCGCAAAACTGCGCCACTGCGAAGGAAAGTAGCGAATGAGGCCCAGCCGGAGCCGCGACTCCCGCCGCGTGAGCGATAGCCGTGAAACCGGGCCATTGGCCGGCAGCGGAGCAAAGAGCGAAAAGAATGGAGGACCGCGGTCGGCCGCGCGGTAGAACGGCACTTGCCAGGCACCGCGAACGCGGTCTTTGACGATCGCCAGTACCATAGCAATCAAGTGGGCCGCGTCATGGTCCATATTCCCGCCTTCCCAACCCAGCGTGTAGATCTCGCCAAGCGAGCTAATCCCGCTGCTTTGCGCTTCGAGCGCACTGTAGACCTGAGATAACCGCCGGAACAGCAGCCCATTCGGCACGGACAATTCGTTTCCCAGGTAGGTGATTTCCGCGGAAGGGACCCCGAGCGACGCCAAAGCCCGCGTGCTCTCCGTGTTGCGACGCTCCGGCGTCGCTCGTCCGATGCCCCCATCAGTCAGGTAGACAACGCGAACCGGCAGCCCCTGCGACTTGAACCGGGAAATGAGAGGCGCGAAAGCTATTTCGTCATCCTGGTGCCCGAGCAGGAACAGCCTGGTTTCGCTCGCGTCAGCAGAGACACAGGCCATCTGGATACCGCCAGCCCGATCGATTCGCATCAGGTCGCGCCGCCCGAATGCCGCAATTCCTCCGACGGAGAACGCCCTCGATACCTCGCTGCAATTGACAGGAGGAACACCGAGAATCCAGCGGCGATCACCCACACGATAATGCGATCCATGAACCACGCGTGCGTCTTCACTTGGTTCGGAAATGCCAGGAACCACGCTGGAATAGGAAGCACGGACAATGAAAGCAGCACTGCACGCTGGCGGACTACCGGATCGGCAACCCGAAGAAGGATCCAATTCAACCCGTAGATTCCGGCGACGACGCCGCCCAGTACGGCAGCCCAGGCGAGCAGCGTCATGCCGCCAGCCAGCACGCCGATGGACTTGCAGATCGCACGGACTGCCGCAAGAAAGTCTGGGCCCTGCTCCGATGCCGGCGAATAGTGATGCAGCTGCCCGGCAATGTCCGCGATGACGCCAAAGCCGGCAATTTGTGCAATGGCAGCGACCTTGATGGCGTAGGTGACGGCAGCGGCCCCGACGTAACCCGCCGCTGCGCAGGCTGCCAGCTGGAACTCCCGAGGTTGATCGACGGACCGGGCATCGAGCGATGCAAGTCCAATCACCATGGCAAGGCCGAGCGGAATGCCGCCCGTAAAAAGCTCGAATACGATGGTGAGGGCCCCGAACAGGGCTGCCGCCAGAATCACGATGGCTGGACGTACAGGAGCGAAGAGCATGACAGCAACCATGAGCGCGTAGAGCGCGGCAATAAGATCCGCGGGTCCATGCCCCAGCGACTGGGAAAACGACTCCAGCCCGAAGAACCGCATCAGAGCGAGGAGAGTGACCGAAACAACCGCGAATTCCGCTACGCGTCTGCCGCGGGCGATGCCGATCAGCGCCAACGCGAAGCCGCAGATCAGGGCGCCAGTGACTGCCGTGCGATAGAGCGAGCGGATCTGGGAAATCGTGAAATGCGGTAGCAGGAAGCGGAGCAGCACCGTGGCTCCGTGGACATAGCGATCGTAGTAATAGAGCTCGGCGTCGGGTGGTGAGCCCGCGACCATGGTCTTTAGAAGAGTGCACGGGTCAGTGTCGGCGGCGAGCCCGGGAAAGCCGGCGACGATGGGCGACAAGGCTAGCCGGGTGCGATCGCCGCGCTGATCGATGGCCATCGCCGTGATGAGGCAGTCGTTCCATTGATGGCTGCCGATGGTCGTAGAGCCCTCCTGAAACGGGTCCTGGACAAGTTCGCCCGAGCGGAATGCCGCGGCAACACGCAATTTCGCGACCGCCACGTCGCGATCGAGCGCGAAGATGCTGGCGACGATGAACAACAAAAACACGCCCGTGCCCACCAGCACCACGCCGCACGCCGTGGCAATGACTAATCTGGCTCTCACCTAAAGCTCCCTGCGAGCGAACCGCCGGACTTGCGTTCGCCGCAATGTATGCGACTAACCGAATTGACAACAGGGGTTCCAGCGGCAGATGGATGCGTCGGTCCAAGGATGCCGTCTAGTGCCCGGCGATGCTGCGCAGCAGCACGATTTCATAGCCGACAAGCGCCAGATAGCCGCATAGGACCAGGTAGAGGATGCTCCCCGCGGCGATCTTGCCCAGGATCCGGAGCCGCGCGGCCATGGTCAGTACGATCACGCCCATCGAGGTAAGCCCAATCTTCCAGAACGCGAAGCCGTAGCCGGAGCCGCGCACCAGCGGCTCCATGAACGGGTTGATTTCCACCGCACCCCGTGAAACGAGCTCGAGCGTAAGCAAGGCATCCATGGTGGACAGAATCAGGATGATGATTGCCGTAGCCAGCAATTGCGGCTGAAACCAGTCGGTCATGACCGGGTGCCGGTCCGTTTCACGCCTGGGACCCAGGCGGCGACGCGCGAAGCTGCTCTTCCACAGGGCGCCAAAGATGGAGAGGCGTCGCTCCGCCGGTGCGCGGCAGGCCAAGGGACGCTCCCGCTGATTGTCAGGGCTTTTCGACGAGGGCATGCCCCTGTCATTCTAGGAATGCCGACGAGCCGCGAAGACCCGAAATGCCCCCGCAATTGTGAAACGTCTCTCAGTTCTGCTGCCGAATTGGCAAAAGGTTGCCGCCGCGGCGGATGGCGGAGTCGAACCGGAACGGCAGCCAGACAGAAGTGCCCGCGCTGAATACCCCGTTGTGAACGATCAGGCGGGAATGCCGATTCGCTCCAGCAGCCGCGAAAAGCGCGGATCCTCTCGCAGACTGTCGAATCGCGGATCCATCTTCAAATAGGTCAGCAAGGTGGATCGCATCTGCAGGGCCTGGCCGAGCGATTCAAACGCCTTGTCGGTCTCGCCAAGCGCCGCATAAACGATGGCAAGCTGGTACGGCGACACCCTCCCTTCTTTTCCGAAGCTCTTCAACTTGTCGAGGGCCTTCGTTACCGACGTCCGATCGCCCATCGCGGCATAAACGTGGCCCATCGATGCGACGGTGTTCGGCCCGCTGTCTTCGAGGCCACCCACCTTCTCAAATTCGGCGATGGACTCCGCGTACATTTTTTTCTGCTCGTAGGCAAGTCCAAGTCCCCAGTGCGCAGTTGAAAAGCCCGGATCCGTTTCAAGGAGTTCCTTCAGTTCGTCGATCGCTTGGTCATAGCGACGGCCGAAATAATAGATCACGCCAACGTTGGCCTTGAGACCGGGTTCCAATGGGTCCAACTCCCGCGCGCGCTCGATGTTTGTCAACGCTTCGTCGATGCGCCCCGCACTCGCGAGAAACCGACTGTACCAGTGCAGAACCGTGGAGTCGTTTGCATTGAGGGCAAGCGAGCGCCGGAATTCGATTTCAGCCCCCACCCAGTCCCAATCGTAATAGGTCTTGATATAGGCCTGGGTCGCGTGCCCTTCGGAGAGTGTGTCGTCCAACTCGAGCGCCCTCGCCACCGCCGCCTTGGCTTTAGGGAACACCTCGTCAGGCGTCGAATTCGAGTAGAAAGGCAGGACGCTGTAGTACTGCGCAATTCCTACGTAGGCGAGTGCATAGCGGGGGTCTTGTTCGAGCGCCTCCTGGAAATAATCGAACGCTTTTTTCAGATTCTCCGGGTCGGAGTCCCGCTCTTGCCAGTAATACCTGCCCCTTAGATAAGCGTCTTGAGCCACGGGATCGACGCGCCGGGCACCGGTCAGCCGCAGTTCCTCCTTCAGCGTCAGCGTAACCCTGATTTGATCCGCGATGGTTCGCGCCACCTCGCTTTGCAACAACAACACATCGCTGAGCCTTCGGTCGTAGGTGTCGGACCACAGGTGCTGGTCGTGCGGCGCATAGATCAGCTGAGCCGTGATGCGCACCTTGCCTTCGGAAGAATGTACGGAACCCTCCACGATCGCGTCGACGTTCAACTCCCGAGCAATTTCAGGCAGTGATTTGCGCGCGCCTTTATACTTCATTGCTGAGGTTCGTGATATCACGCGAAGCCCGCTGATCTGTGCCAGGTTCGCAGTGAGAATTTCCGTCATGCCGTCGGCGAAATAGTCCTGGCTCGGATCCTTGGAGAAGTTATCGAGCGGCAATACCGCCAAGGACTCAATACGCGTGCTGGCCGTCTTGCCCGAAATGCGGTCGCGCAAGCCGGCAACGTTGAGGGTGAATGACGCGGCCAAGGCGAGAGCCGCGACCGTCCCGGCGATCAGGACCAGGCGCCGTCGCGAGCCGTTTGTGGCTGCGCGCATTGGGGACCCGGTCGCGGGCGGACCGCCCACATGACGATCGATCGCAACTGCGAGTTTCTCCGCGAACTGCGCTGCGCTCAGTTCATGCTTCAAGATCGACTGTTGCGCCCCGAGTTGCAAGCGCATGCCCGGCGGCATTTCGAATACGCCGTCCTGGATCACCAGCAAAGGTCGCTGTACGTCGAGAGCGAAGCTGACTTCATCTTGACAATGTTTCGACTTGACCGACAGCGGCGTGCTGAAGAACAGCACGAGCGCGCTGCCGCTCAGCGCGCGGGCGAGTTCGTCCGACCAGCGTGCGCCCGGCGAAACCCCCTCGTCATACCAGATGCGCACGCCGGCGTTGTGCAGGCGTTCCAGTTCCGGATAGACCATGTCGGCATTTTCGTGCGCATAGCAGACGAAAACGTAAGGCTCTTCGCCCTGGCAAGCAGAGAACGGTCTTTTCATCAGTGAGCATCCATCATTCAGCTCGCCTGTCGGGCGGCGCGACTGATTGCACCGAGGGTTGAATTACGCGCCGATAATCATCGTGCCTTGGGCGGTTGTGATGAAACCGGCATCCTTGTAATGCCGTCGAGGCTGCCGTCTTCTTGCGCCCCATCCACCTGACATCCGAGTCTAGTCCCAGTTGGGTGTAGAGTCTGCTGCGCAATGCCAAGCAGGTTAGCCGGCGCCCATGGTCGTGAGGACAAACCCCGCGAGGACCGACGCGATGGCGATCCAATGCAGCGCCGTAGGGCGCTCCCGCAGGATTGCCCAGGCGAAGCCCAGCGTGACCACGGGATAGGCGCCCGACAATGGCGAGACGATCGATGCCGGTCCCTTCTTGTAGGCGATGGCTGCCATCAGTCCGCCGAGGGCCATCGTCGCCATCGGCAGAAACGATCGCGACCACTCCTTGCCGGACATCGCGCCTTTCCGACCGAAGATGAATCCGTAGATGCCGAGCGTGAGCAGGCCGCCGACTGCGATCAACAGAGCCATGTTCGCCTCGTTGGCGATGTTGGCTTCGTTTTCACCATAGTAAGCGTAGGCATACCTGATGAGAGTGCCGTTCACGCCCCAGATCAGGAGTGCAGTGCCGGCCAGCGGGATCCAGCGCGCCTGAGTCTTTTTTCCTTCGCGATCGGGTGGGGAATACGCCAGCCCCAGGCAGCCGGCAACGACACAGATCACGCCGGCCAGCTGGTAGTAAGACAATGTTTCGCCCAGAAAACGATTCGCAAATATGACCGTCAGCGCGGGGTAAGCCGCCGACAGGGTTCCGACGATCGAAATCGGCCCGTAGACGATCGACTGGTAATAGAAAATCCAGGCGATGCCATCCAGCACGTAGGCCAGCAGGCCGATCATGAGGAACATCCGGCCTTCCTCGGCCAGGATGGGCGGCACATCGTGACTGGCCCAGAACAGGACATTCACGATCGCGTTCGCAACGGCGTAATAAAGGCAGAAACGCGCCGGCGGTACTTCCCCGATGTACTTCTTGACCAGACCCTGCGCGATGCCCCAGAAGAACGTGGCGGCGAGGGCCGGCGTCAGCCAGACCAGCATGCTTGCGTTCAATTTCGCCTCCCAACTTCGACGCTGGCGGTCGACACTTGCGGCAATATAATGGATTGAGCTCGCTCCTCGCTGCTTTGATCAGGTCACGGACGCACGCTCATGGGCGAGCTGATCGCCTTGGCCGCTACGACCCGCAGCCGTCTTCGCCTGCGAGGCTGCCGTCGCTCAGGTGGCCACGCCAACGACCGCGGCGATTCACTATTCGAACAAGTAGCGTCTCGAGTTCAGCGAAGGCGCCAACAACGACGGCGTCATTCACTTTCGCCTGACGCCAAAGGACCAGACACCGGTCGACATCCGCGTCCCGCTCGAGGACGGCCGCGGCGAGGACGGCTGCGCGCCTTCTAGCACCTCCTCGTGACGCCGCGATTCCATCACTGGCACCACGCCGTCTTCCCTCCGGACCGCAATTTCGCGGTCCACTTCCCCTGGCTGGACCGCCTGTTCGGCACTCACCACCTGCCCGGTTAGCGCTGGCCCGAGGAACTGGGCATCCGCGGGCATCCGGTGCCGGCGCGCTTCGCCGCGCAGTTCGCCTACGGGTTCCGCCGCAAATGAAACGCCCGACCGCACGAGCGGCGCGACCGGCGCGACCGGCGCGACCGGCGCGACCGGCGCGACCGGCGCGACCGGCGCAATTTCGCAGGAAAAATTTACTGCGCGCTTATGTCAATAGCGCGCATGCGGCGCGCGTTCCCGATCTATTTTTGTGACCTCAGTCGCAGGATTGGCGCACCCGCGCGGTGCGCCGGCGTTTCGAGGATAGGGATGTCCGCAGCACAGGCAAGTCGGCTTACGGCGCGCCGTGACCAGGTCGCTTTCCGCCACACGGACAGCGCGCTGTCGCGCAGCTGGGCGCGTACCGGCGTCGGCGAACCCCCATCGATCGCGCTGATCAAGGAGCACCTGAACTCTGCGATCGTCGCCGGCACGTTGCTGCTCGCGGCCATGAGCCACGGCCAGGAATTCAACAGCCTCTACATCGCGCTCGCGGTATTCGCGTATGCCGTGACATTCAAGGTTTTGACCCGGCCGCAGCTCGAGCTCATCGGGAACGGCATGGATTGGGGGCGCATCCTGCGCCACCGGACGATTGAATGGGCCTGCGTGATCGGGATCCTGCTGTTGACCGGCTACCTGCTGAAGGTCAGCAGCCTCTTTTCGCGCCGGGTCATGCTGACGTGGTTCGTCTTGACGCCCCTGGTGCTCACGGCTGCGCATGCCGCGGCACGGAAGTTCGCCGGCTGGCTGCTGGAGCATGGCGGTACCCGGCGTCGCCAGGTGATCATCGGCGCCAACAAAGTCGGCCGCGAGCTGGCGGCGCGACTGGCCGAGGAACCCTGGCACGGCAATGTGGAAGGATTCTTCGATGACCGGCGCGTCGATCGCCTGCCCCGCGAGAGCCGGCCGTTCCTGCTCGGCCGCTTTTCGGACCTCCCGGAGTACGCGCGCCAGAACCAGGTCCACGTCATCTACGTGTGCCTCCCGATTTCGAAGCAACCGCGGATCCGCGCGCTGCTCGACTCGCTGGGCGACACGACCGCGTCGATCTATTTCGTTCCGGACCTTTCGGCATTCGACCTGATGCAGGCGCGATTTGGCGAGGTCGGCGGAATGCCGCTCGTTGCCGTCCGCGAAACGCCCTTCTGCGGCATGACAGGCGTGTTGAAGCGCGCGAGCGACATCATTCTCGCCGCAGGCGCGCTGCTTCTGGCGGCGCCGGTCATGGCCGTGATTGCGATCCGGGTGCGCCAGTCGTCCCCCGGTCCCGTGTTCTTCCGGCAACGACGCTACGGACTCGATGGCCGCGAGTTCATGGTTTACAAGTTCCGCACGATGACCGTGTGCGAGGACGACCCGCTCATGCAGGCGACGCGCTTCGACTTGAGGGTCACGCGGGTAGGCGCGTTCCTGCGGCGCACGTCGCTCGACGAGCTGCCGCAGCTACTCAACGTGCTCGGAGGCAGCATGAGCCTTGTCGGCCCACGGCCCCACGCCGTCTCGCACAACGAGCATTACCGCAAGCTGGTCAGCGGCTACATGCTGCGACACAAGGTTCGGCCCGGCATCACGGGGCTCGCCCAGGTCAACGGGCTTCGCGGGGAAACGGTGAACATCGAGGACATGCGCCAGCGCGTCGAGTTCGACCTCGACTACCTCAAGAACTGGTCAGTGGGACTCGACATCCGGATCCTGTTAAAGACTGTGTCCATCGTCTTGCGCGACCGAAACGCCTATTGAGCGGCCACAAAGCAAAGGCCCCAAGCGGGGCCTTTGCAATCAAGCTCGATGTCCAGGCGCCTGGCGGCGCAGGTTTCAGGACTTGCTCAGGACCAGTTCGCCGTCTTCGACGCGGATCCGCTTGCCCGGGTCATGATCCATGCGGACGACGCCTTGCTTGCCGTCGAGCAGGTAGGTGACCTCAAAGCCGGCCGGAGTCTTCTGGTTGTCATAGACGGTCACGCAACGCTCTTCCAAGACGGTTTCGGTATTGTTTTCCTGGATGTGTTTCTGGACCTTGCTGCCACCGTAGCCGCCGGCAACCGCGCCCGCTGCGGTCGCAAGCTTCTTGCCGTCGCCACTGCCGACCTGGTTGCCCAGCACACCGCCGATTACAGCGCCGATCGTAGCGCCGGCAATCCGCTTTTCGTCCTTGACCGGCACTTGCTGCGTGACAGACTCGTCATTGCAGACATACCGCCCGACCTGCTTGTTGTCGAACGCAGGTTCAATCGCGACGACATCCGCATAGTCCTGCCACGGATTCAGACTCGTCGTGCTCGCGTAGGCGCCGACCGCCGTGACTACGACACCTCCGAGAATCAATCCGGCCAATAGGGAATTCTTCATCTGTACTGCTCCTGAATGGATGCCGGGCTCAAACTGTCATTCCGGCCCGGACCACTGCGGCTGCGCCCAGTGGCGAGTCATCGGGGGCAACGCAGCGAATTCGCATCGATTCGGCCCCGGCACCGCTGCAACTCAACTGCACGAGATGAGACGACGCAAGAGCATACGTTCAGGGTTGTTGGCCGGTCTGTGCGGGAACGAACATGGGAATACGTGTGCTGTCGTCCAGGATTCGCGATGTTCCCCTGTCATATTCCGATGATTGCCGTGAATACTACCAGGCACGGTGCTCTGCGTACCCAAGCTCGATCAGGAGATCGCCTGCGATCCGCATGAAGACGGCACGCATCGTCCTGCACGACATGAACGCGTTCTGAACTGCGTTTCGGGCACTGGCCTACATGGTCGGACTCGATAGTCCGACGGCGCCGGAAACCTGTCCTTGGCCTCCCGCGGCTTCCAGCAGCGACGCGTGCGCGAACGACACCCGGGTTTCCAAGCGTTTAGGTGGAGGTCCTGAGCATATCCCAGCATGCCCGGCCCCTAAACTGCTGCCGGCCGCCATCGACCTGACGCCAGGCTGGGCGCCGGCGGACGCAGCGATTACTTGACGGCGGCAGTCGCCTCGCGGAACTGTTCAATGGTCGCGGTGTCCCCGTGCACGGCGGCTATGCGCGACGGCGACAGGCCGAGTTCCTTCAGTTTCCCGGCAAATGAAACGGTCGATGGCTGCGGTGGACCGAACGGGGCGTCGTAGTTCGGCACGAAGAATAAATCGCCCTGGAACACGACGCGCTCGGCGGGCAGCCAGGCGATCACCATCTCCTTCGCGTGCGGGTTCGGGCCGATGTCGATCAGCTCGAGCTTGCGCGTCTGGTCTTCGAGTACGCGCCTGCCGTTCTGGATCAGCAGGAACTCGGGCTTTTTCGGGTTGGCGGACAGCCGGTCGTTCTGCTCTGCGCCGGCCATCTCTTCGATCACCGGCCGGTTTGCGGCCGTCGTGATGACCGTCGCGCCTTCCGCGATGAAGCTCCGCATGCCGCCGATGTGGTCGCCATGATGATGCGTCATCGCGACGTAGCGGATCGGCTTGCCGGGGAACAGCTCCTTGATTTTCTTGATGACGGCGTCGGCGCCTTCGCTTGAGCCTGGCGCCTCGATCGCGACGACGTGATCGGAGAAACCGATCGCCAGCGTATTCTGGTTCTGGCCCGCGACGTTTTGGATCACATAGACCCCCGCGGCGAGCTCGTCGATCTTTTCCTCGAGGTTGGTCGGCACGGGCTTGACCACCGTGTAGCCGGCGGCGGCGACACGGAATGAGTCGTCGGTCACCGCCGGATTGAATTCGGCCTGGACCGTGTACCGCGTCTGGTCTTCGCCTACCTGCCGGTTGGTCCAGCGGCGAGGCACCTGGTAGTTCCCGACCTTCTGGTAGTCGCCGAAGATGATCTCGGAGGCTTCGACACCCGTCAGCGAGTCGACGAAGATGAGTTCGTACTTGGAAATCAGGCCCGTAGCAGCATCGATGTAGAGTGCGACCTGCTGCGTGTCCGGCATCACGAAAGTCACCACTTCGTGGCGGCGACCCTCGAACTGGTCCTCGCCCAGGTAACGCAGCGAGTTCGTGCGATCGAGGGCCTGGCGGAGCAGAAGGTTCGGCAGGCGCCTGTGGTACTGGATGAATTGCTGCTGGGTCGCCTGGTCGGCAGGGATCGGCGTGGCGGTCTTTGCGCGGTTGTCGTAAGCATTGCCGGTGCCGTCGACGATCGTGACCGTATTGTCGCCGTCGAAGCCGAATCCACCGGTTTTCTGCTCCAAGCGCAGCCGGTTATTCTCGAGGTCGACCAGCAGCGTCTCGTCGAAGCTGCCGCCTTCGAACGGCGGCGCGGGCGTGGTCATCTGCAGGCGCGGAAAAGTCTGTCCGGTCAGTTTCAGTCGTACGACCTCGACGGCGCGCAGCGCCTCTGCGCCGCCATTCGCCTCGACCGCCTGGTCAAGCACCTTCCGTGCCCGCGACTGCGAGCGTTCGGCCATCGTTTCCGGGTTGTCCGCGGCGGGCGTGGCGGCCGCAGTCGCGGCAAGCAGTATGAAAGCAATCGTGGTGCGCAGCATGACGATACTCCGGTGGAGAGGATGCCGACGCTAGAACGCGAGTCCCTGGCGATTCAATGCCGATGCGGCGATCCGTGCTGCGGCGTCGGCAGAACGTGCTTTCCATTGCAACCGCCCCGCGGATGACAGCCTGCGGCTTCGGTGCCACCATTCGTCCATGCTCCCGTTTCGTGCACTCACCGTCGCGCTTCTGGTCTCCGCTTCTATTGGACCGCCCGCGATAGCTCAGGAATCCGGCATTTCGCCGCCCTCGGGCATCGCGACGCATGCGGACGGTCGCGCGCCCATCGAATCGCTCTACCGCAGCTGGCTCGGCCTCGTCGACAAGGGATGGAAAGCGGAGGTCATCGTGCAGTCGGCTCCAGCCGGCACGGCGGCGCCGCTGCCCGTCATCGCGCTCCGCTCGCCGACTCCCGGACCCGCAATCTGGATCCTCGCGGGAATTCACGGTGAGGAACCGGCCGGCCCAAATGCAGTCGCCGAAACGATCGACGACATTGCGAAGCTCGGCACCGTTCGCCCGGTTGTCCTGATGCCACTCCTGAACCCCCAGGGCTACGCGCGCAATTGGCGCTACCTGAATGTCGCTGCCTACTCGCAGAGCGTCGATGGCCAAAGCGTCGGAGACTCGTCTCATCTCCTGCCCTCCGCGGAGAATCCGTCACAAGCGCGCGCAGCGGCTCCTTCGAGCCCCGAAGCGAATGCGATCACAGCCTTCATCCTGCGCCGACTGGCCGACTATCCGCCGGTCTGCAGCATCGACCTCCACGAGGACAACCTGATCGACGAGGGCTACGTCTATTCGCAGGGCGTCGAGGGCGAGAAGGACGGGCTCGCAATCGCCGCCGTCGGCGTCCTGAAGGACAACGGCGTGCCGATCAAGATGGGCGGACGGACCCGATTCGACGAGCCGATCGAGCGCGGAATAATCGGCCCCGTAGGCGACAGTTCGATCGACGAATTGATGAGCGCTCGGGAGCTCGTCGTCAACGGCGTGCGGCGCACAGGACCTGCCGCAGCGACTGTTCTGGTGCTCGAAACGCCTGCCGCGGCGCTGCCGCTCGAGCGGCGAGTCGCCGCCCACGCGGCGCTCCTGCGCTTGCTCGCGACCTACCTGATCGCGGTGCGCGATGGCTACTGACCGCCCGTTGCGGCCGCCGATCGCGCCCAAGTCGGTGTTCAACGAGACCATCGGCCTCATCAACGACGGGCAGCTGGGCACGGCGGAGGCGCGCTGCCGCGCGGCGCTCGAGCGCTACCCGCGCGACGTCAACATGCTCGGTCTTCTGGGGGCTCTGCTTGTCAAGATGGATCGCCGCGAGGAAGCGGAAGCGACGCTGCGCGAAGTCATCGCTGCGGCGCCGACCTTCGCCAAGCCGCACGAGGACCTTGGGTACCTGCTGATGCAGTCGGGCCGTACGGCGGACGCGCTGCCGATTCTCGAGCGCGCGACCCGTCTCGACCCAACGCTCGAGCGCGCCTGGTTCAACCTCGGCAAGGCGCTCGCGTTCCTGGGCCGCGGCAAGGAAGCCGACGTCGCCTTCGAGAAGTGCTTCGAGCGCTCTCCCGAGCGGCGCCTCATGGCGCTCGCCGCCGAACACCACAAGGAAGGCCGGACGGAGGAAGCCGAGCGCCTATACCGCCGCGTGCTTCGCGATAATCCGCGCAACGTCGATGCGCTGCGGCTGCTCGCGCTGCTTGCGATGAAGGCGGAGCGCGCGGACGACGCGGAGATCCTGCTCAAACGGGCCATCGAGATCGCGCCCGATTTCAATCTGGCGCTGGTCGACCTCGGGCGCCTGTGCAAGGACCAGGACCGCTACGGCGAAGCGCTCGAATGTTTCGACCGGGCGATCACCCTTGAGTCCTCGCATCCGCAAGTCCATTACCTGCGTGCAGCGACGCTGGCACGCGCCTCATTCACGCACGAGGCCATTGAATCCTACCGGCGCTGCCTCTCGCTCAAGCCGACGCACATCGGCGCCCTGATGGGGCTCGGGCACGTGCTCAAAGCCGTCGGCGATTACGACGGCTCGGTTGCTTCCTACAACGCCTGCATCCGCCAGGTCCCAGATAACGGCGAAACTTACTGGAGCCTCGCAAACCTCAAGCGGTATCGCTTTGACGACGCAATGGTTGCAGAGATGGAGAAGCGCATAGCGGCGACCGAGGAAGATGCGCAGTCGGAGGTGAACTTCCTGTTTGCGCTGGGGAAATCCTACGAAGATCGCGGCGATTTCGAGCGCGCCTGGCATTTTTACCGGACGGGCAACGAGAAGCAGCGCGCCCAGGTCTCCTACGATCCCGTCCTGACGGAGGCGATGAACGACCGGCTGCTCCAGGTGTATACGCCGGATTTCTTTGTGTCGTGCGCCGGTGCGGGCCACGCCGATCCGTCGCCGATCTTCATCCTCGGGCTCCCGCGCTCGGGGTCGACTCTGCTGGAGCAGATCCTCGCCAGCCACAGCCAGGTCGAGGGCACGAGCGAGCTGCCCTACATCGGCCGCGCCTCGAGTTCACTCAACCGCAACCGCAACGAAGGTCTGAACTACCCGGAGGCAATGCGGGAGCTGACGCCCGATAATCTGCGCGCCCTCGGTGAGGAGTACCTTGCGTCCGCGCGCGTGCACAGGCGGAGCGGCACTCCACGCTTCATCGACAAGATGCCGAATAATTTTCCGAACGCCGGATTCATCGCGACGATCCTGCCGACCGCGAAGATCATCGACGCGCGCCGCCATCCACTCGACGCCTGCCTGTCCTGCTACCGGCAGCTCTTCGCCAAGGGCCAGAACTTCACGTATGACTTGACCGAGATAGGGGAGTACTACCTCCAGTACCAGCGCCTCATGGATCACTGGGCCACGGTCATTCCCGGACGCGTGCTGACCGTGCAATACGAGGAAGTCGTCACCGACTTCGAGAACCAGGTCCGGCGGCTGCTGGAATTCTGCGAACTGCCGTGGGAAAAGGCTTGCCTGCGCTTCTACGAGAGCGAGCGGCCGGTCCGGACACCCTCATCGGAGCAGGTGCGCCAGCCCATCTACGACCGTTCGGTCGGTCATTGGCTCCATTACGAGCACCACTTGGGCGAGCTCATCGAGGTGATCGCGCCGATCCGCGACCGCTACCGGCGCTACGAAGTCGCGGCCCGCACTTCGGGATTGGCCGGCGAGGCCGCACGGCCCGGGATGGCGCCAGGCGGAACGTAGTCAAAGATGAAGTTGATACGGTCCGCGGTGCCCTTGTTCATGACGCTGTGGACTTTCTGGTTGTTGATCTCGTAAGCCTCGCCGACTTGCAGCTGGTAGGGCCGGCCGTCGATCATGAAGCGCACGCGCGGATTGGTGATGATCGGAACGTGGATGCGGTGGCCCGCGCCGAAAGACGGGTGCGAGTCGCGGTGCGGAAGGATCCGCCCGCCCGCAAGAAGCTTCGCCGCCATCGCGCGGATGATCGTGCCACCGGCCGGGTAAAACTTGCCAACGATCTCGTGCATTACGGGCACCGCGAGCTTGGCCAGGCGGTCCCATCCGGGCTGTTTGGTGACTTCGATGGAGGGCCAGTCCTCCACGTTCGCGAACAGCAGCACTATCGACCGGGTCTGCTCGTGGACCTCGTAATCCTTCTGCCGCTGGATGTTCTCGTTCCAGGCCGCTTCGTCTTGCGCGAGGATGACCTCGGCCAGTGCCTCCATGGACACCTTGCCGAAGCTCCGCAGCGGCACCCCGATGTCCATGGCGGATCCGTTACCAGTCGTAGCGGAACTGGAGCCCGATGGTGCGCGGTCGGTTGATCGACTGCCTCTGGACCGCCCAGCGGTTGCTGAGGAACAGGTTCGCCCGCTCGTCCCAGATGTTTTCGACGAACAGCGCGGCAGTCCAGCGCTCGCCTTCGAGCCCGACGCGGAAGTCACCGGTGTCGTAGGCCTCCTGGATCTGGACGCCGCCCGCGTCCGCGACGGATTCGATACCCTCGAGGTTGTTCACCGACTCGCCGACATAGGCGAGGTCGAGCCGCGCGAAGGGTTGCGCTTCGAGCAGCCGCCCGCGCGCGCGATACTCAATGCCCAGCGAGGCGGTCCAATCCGGCGTGAGCGGCAGGCGGGCCCCTTTTTGCACGGGTATTGACGGCTCATCGGGGTCGAGCACCAATTCAACCGCTTCGGACACCTCGGCCTCGTTGTAGCCGAGCGTCGCGTCCAGCTGCCAGGCGTCGTTGATCGCGAACGAGAACTCCGACTCGATGCCCTTGATATCCGCGCTCGGCAGGTTGACATAGCCGAGCTGGAAGACCGCCCCTTGCGGGTCCTCGATCTGGACCGCGAAGTTATCCCACTCCATCGAATAGAGGGCAATGTTGAAGCGCAGACGGTTGCCGAGCCATTCCGTCTTTGCACCGAGCTCGATGTTCGTGAGCGTGTCGGATTCGAAGCTGCGCGGGAGTATCGAGGACGGTCGCACGGGATTGGTGCCGCCGTTGCGGAACCCTTCCGACCAGGTCGCGTAGACCATGCGATCGTCGTTGATGCGGTAGGTCAGGTTAAGCTTGCCGACCGTGCCGTCCTCGGTAGTGTCGGCGACCTCTTCCGTCCTGGTTGTGAACGGACCGCCGTCGAACCCGACCGGCGCCTCCTGGTGCAGCGCAAAGAAGCGGTCGTACTCAAACCAGCGCGCGCCCGCGGTGATCGTGAAGTTCTCGGTAACGTCGAAGCTGAGCTCGCCGAACACGGCGCGCTGCTCCAGCTCGGAGTCGTAAAGACCGATCCACCACTGATCGGTCGGCTGGAGGAACTCGCCGTTGTAGTAGTACTCGAGATATGACATGTACGCAAACGCAGGCGTGCCCGCGTAGCCGTTCACGAAGCTGTCGAACTGGGTGTGGCCCTTCTCCTTGCTGTAGAAGACGCCAGCGAGCCAGGACCAGCGGCTGTCGGAATCAGCGGGTGACTGCAGGCGCGCCTCGAAGGTCGTGATCTCGGTCTGCTCGTCGTTCTGGGCGAAGCCGCGCGGGTCGCCGCCGAAGTTGTATAACTCGAAATTTGGCTGGCAGAACGGCGGCGGCGGGTTCGGGTTGTAGTCGAGGTCGTATTTGGGGCAATTGAAATTGAATTCGTAGTCGGTGGCATCCGCCTCGTAGTGGAAATCCCGGTCGAAGTAGGACGCCGAGATCACCAGGTCGCCGATCGGCGTGCCCGCGTTCAGGGTCAGCCCGACCTGGTACCACGAGTCGTCGAGCGTCTCGTCCGAGAAGCGCACCTGCTGCAGGTCGCCGACTTCGGGGTAGGCATCCGAGGCGGGCGTCACGTCGCTGTGCCCGTCCGCCGAGATGTCCTGGTAGATGCCCGAGAGCGTCGCGTTCACGCTCTCGGTGAAGTCGAAGCGCAGCGCAGCGCGGCCGCCCACGGTTTCGATCGAGTTGACATCCTCCTCGACGAGGTCGGAATTGGTGAAGGTGCCGAGCTGGCTCGGCGCGAGCACGTTGTCGATGTAGCCGGCGTCCTCGGCCGCGAAGCCGACGAGCCGCAGCGCGAGCCGGTCCTCGGCGATCGGGATGTTCAGCATCGCGCTGATGTCGTAACCCGTGTCACCCTCGGAAACGCTCGTGACCTCCGCCTCGGTCCAGGCGTCGAAGCCCGAGGAATCCGGTTTCGCGGTGATGACGCGCAGCGTGCCAGATTGGGAGCTGGCGCCGTAGAGCGTGCCCTGTGGGCCGCGCAATGCCTCGACGCGCTCGATATCGATGAAGCGCGGGTCGGGATTGCGCCCGCTCTGCGTGATTGGCTGCTCGTCGAGGTAGAGAGCGGACGAGGAGACGGCGCCAAACTGGATGCCGGAGCTCGCAACGCCGCGGAAGATGATCGTCGTCCCGCCCGGCTCGCGCTGGGCGATCGACACGCCGGGGATGTACTTGACGATGTCGTCGATCTGCCTGACACCGCGCATCGCCATTGCGTCGGCGTCGAAGGCGGCGATCGACTCAGACACGTCCTGGAGTCGCTCCGCGCGCCGAGTCGCGGTAACGATGACTTCCTCGAGGCCCGTCACCGGCTGATCCTGAGCCGCAGCCGTACCGGAGGCCATTGACAGGACGGTTGAGATCGCTGCCGAAAGCGCCTGCGAATCAGGCCCCGGCGCAAGGCGGTTCGAGTTTGTCATTTTCTTCCCTCCGCAGTCTTCCGGATACTAGCGACTGGCCGGCGACCCGGCAATCCGCCGCCCGTGATTCGTTGCATGGCCGCCACGTACCAGTTCAGGAACTGTTGCGTGAACGGCTCCATCAATGGCGAGAGCGGCCCGGGCACGTAGTAGCGCGAGTCGACGCCCTGCTGGTTGCGCTCGATGATCGCCTTGTCCGCAATCGTCGTGACGTCCCACAGCCAAATGAGGTTTGCGAGATCGTAGTCCTTGCCCTCAACGGCCTTCTCGTTGACGAGCCAGGTGATCTCGCAGTCGGTGAGGTGGTGACCGCGCGGCGTGAACCGGTACAGCACGACGTGATCGCAGTAAGCGAGCCCGAATGTCATCGGCCCGAGGTGCAGGTCGGTCGTGCCGCCATCGTAGCCCGTGATCGTGCCGAGGAGCGGCGCGAGCGGCTTGCCGTCGCGGCTGCCGGTCAGGTAGCCGCGGAACAGCGGGTAACGGTCGAAACTGTACTCGAGGCCGAAATGCTCCGCGTGCAGCCAGGAGCGGTGAACGAAGTGCTGGGTGAGCCCGACCGACGGCGCCTTCGCCATCACCTCGGCAAGCGCCACGTCGCACTCGGATAGCGGGATCGCGCGACCGTGTGCAATCGAGTACTCCGGGTGCGCCGGCAGGCAGTGGTAGCACTCGCAGTAGTTCTCGACCGAGAGTTTCCAGTTGCTGGCGATCGGATAATTCTGGCGATGTGCGACCTTCGCCTTGTCGAGTCCGTAGGGACGCATCGGCGCCGCCATCTCGCGCTCGAACGCGCCGAAATCCGGCGGGTCGTCGTCGAAGTTCACGAAGATCAGGCCGTCAAATACGCGCGAGTGCAGCCGCCTCAGGCCGTATTTCGAGCGGTCGAAATCGTCGGCTTGGCGTGCTGCGGCCTTCAACGCGCCATCGAGTCCGTACGTCCAGCCGTGGTAGCGACAGGTGAATCTCGACTCGCGCCCGGTGGCGGTATCGCAGATGCGCGAGCCGCGGTGACGGCACACGTTCATCAGGGCGTTGATCCCGCCCTCGGCATCCCGCACGACGATGACGGATTCACCCGCCATCTCGAACAGGAAGTAGTCCCCGCGTTCGGGGACCTGGCTCGCGTGCCCGACGAAGAGCCAGGACTTCAGCATGATGTTCCGGATTTCCAGCTCGTAGATCTCCGGGTCGTGATAGACGGCGCCGGGCAGCGCATAGCCTTCCCGGTACCCGTCAAACAGCTTCTTCAAGGATTCGCCCACGCCCTTCCCTCCCTGGTCCGCTACCCGGCCGTAACCGGCCGGCGCCGGTTCGACACGATGGACGCCGTCGCGACGGCGAGCGCGACCAGCGCAATGATGATCGTCGTGATCGCGTTGATGTCCGGCGTCACGCCGAGGCGCACCTTCGCGAAAATGAGCATCGGCAACGTCGTCGCTCCGGGGCCCGACACGAAGCTCGAGATCACGAGGTCGTCGAGCGACAGCGTAAACGAAAGCAGCCACCCGGATACCAGTGCCGGGAGCAGCATCGGCACGGTCACGTCGAAGAACACGGCGAGCGGCCGCCCGCCGAGGTCCATTGCCGCCTCTTCGAGCGTATCGTCCATGGCGGCAAGCCGCGAGCGGACTACGACGACGACGTAGGCCATCGAGAAGGTGATGTGGGCGATCGTGATCGTCGCCGCCCCGCGGTTCATCGGCCAGCCGATCAGGTTCGCCATCGATATGAAGAGGAAGAGCAACGACAGTCCGGTGATGATTTCCGGCATGACGAGCGGCGCCGTGATCATGCCCGAAAGCAGGAGCTTGCCGCGCAGGCGCGCGACGCGATGGAGTGCGAGCGCGACGATCGCTCCGAGCGCCGTCGCAAAAGTGGCGCTCACGACCGCGATGCGCAGCGACAGGAATGCGGCCGATAGCAGCTTTTCGTCGTGCAGGAGGCTCGCGTACCAGCGCAGCGAAAACCCGCCCCAGAGCGTCACGAGGCGCGAGTCGTTGAACGAATAGACGACGACCGAAATGATCGGGATGTAGAGCAGCGCATAGCCGAAGACGACTATCGAGGTCAGCGGAAGCGATCGTCCCCTCATCGCGCCTCCGACTGTTCGCGGCTCTGGAGCCGCTGGAACCACATGATCGGCGCGATCAGGAGGAGCAGCAATACTACAGACACGGCCGAGGCGACCGGCCAGTCGCGGTTGATGAAGAACTCATCCCAGAGCACGCGCCCGATCATCAGCGTGTCGGCGCCGCCCAGGAGCGCCGGGATCGTGAACTCGCCAACGGCCGGGATGAATACGAGCAGGCAGCCTCCAATGACGCCCGGTACCGAGAGCGGCAGGGTCACGTCGACGAAGGCCCGCCAGCGCCGCGCGCCGAGGTCGGCGGCTGCGTCGAGCAGGTCGAGGTTCAGCCGCTCGAGGTTCGAGTACAGCGGCAGGATCATGAACGGCAGGTAGGAATAGACGATGCCGAGGTAGACGGCGAAGTCGTTGTAGAGCATCTGGATCGGCTGGTCGATCACGCCGGTCCACAGCAGGAACTCGTTGATGATGCCGCGGTTGTTCAGGAGGCCGATCCAGGCATAGACGCGCAGCAGGAACGAAATCCAGAACGGCAGGATCACCGCGAGCAGCAGCAGGTTCCTGCGATTCGGCGGCTGGCGCACGATGTAATAGGCCATCGGGTATCCGAGCAGCAGGCAGAGCAGCGTCCCGATCGCCGCCATCTTGAGCGAGGCGAGATAGATGATTCCGTAGTAGCCGTCCTGGAACAGGAAGGCGTAGTTCGAGAGCGTCGCCCGGATGCCCTCGAACCCGTCCTCGCCCCACTCCAGCAGCGCCGTGAATGGGGGCTGGGCCACGACCGGTTCGGCGAGGCTGATCTTCAGGATGATCAGGAATGGCGCGAGGAAAAAGAGCAGCAGCCAGAAGTACGGGAAGGCGACCGCCCGGCGCAACCAGCGCAGCGATTGTTCGTCGTTGCCTTTGCGATTTTCGTTCATGATCGTAGAAGGATCGTGCTGCCGACTTCCCACGACAGGAACACCTCGTCGTCCCATTCCACCGTCAGCTTCGCGGAACGGCGCAGGTTCTGCGCGCTGACCTGGAGCACGGCGCCGCTCTTGGTGCGTACGCGGTAGAGCGACTGGTCGCCGAAATAGCCGAGGTCGCGGACGATGCCCTTCACGACGTTACGCTCGCCGCCGTTCGGCGCTTCGCGGCTGATCGTGATCTTCTCCGGGCGCACGGCGACGCAAACACCGCCGTCGAGGCCACTTGCATCGTCGCAGGCTACGGACAGGTCGGCCCCGAGCGCGTCGGACCGAAGTGTCAGCCGGCCATCCGCCGAGCCCGTCACGCTGCCTTCGATCAGGTTGATGTTGCCGACGAATCCCGCCACGTAACGGTTCGCCGGGTACTCGTAGACTTCTCCCGGCGTGCCGACCTGGGCAATCCTGCCTTCATGCATGACGGCGATGCGGCTCGCGAGCGTCATCGCCTCGTTCTGGTCGTGGGTGACGACGACGAAGGTCGTTCCAAGCTGGTACTGCAGGTTGGCGAGTTCGAACTGGGTGTGCTCGCGCAGCTTCTTGTCGAGCGCCGCCAGCGGCTCGTCGAGCAGCAGGAGTTTCGGGCGCTTGACGAGCGAGCGCGCGAGCGCGACCCGCTGCTTCTCGCCGCCCGAAAGCTTGTCGGGCTTGCGTCCCGAGAGCGCGCCGAGCTTGACGAGCGCGAGCATCTCCGCAACCCGCTCGCGGATCTGCTGGGCCGGCACGCGCTCCTTCTTCAGGCCATAGGCGATGTTCTGTTCGACCGTCATGTGCGGAAAGAGCGCATAGGACTGGAACATCAGGTTGACCGGCCGCTCGTAGGGCGGGACGTCGGTCATGTCCGCACCGTCGATCAGGATCCGTCCCGAGGTCGGGTGCTCGAATCCGGCCAGCATGCGGAGCAGCGTCGTCTTGCCGCAGCCGGAGCTGCCAAGGATCGCAAAGAGCTCGCCGCGCAGGATGTCGAGCGACACGTTGTCGACCGCGGTTACGCCGTCGTAGCGCTTGCTGACTTCGCGGATCTGGACGATCGGCGAGGCTTCTGGATCGTTCACAGGCCGGTCTTCACGCGGGACCAGAGCCTCGAGCGGCGGCGCTCGTCAAGCGGATCGTGGATCACGCCTTTGTACAGCTGGTCCTTCTGCGACTCGGGCGGGAATACCGCCGGGTCATTTCGCACGGCGGCCGGCAGGAGCGGAATGGCCTTCAGGTTCGGCGTGGCGTAGTGCGTTTCAAGGACGATCGGCGCTGCGACTTCGGGCCGGAGCAGGTAATTCAGGAAGAGATGCGCGTTCTCCGGGTGCGGCGCGTCGGCCGGGATGAACCAGAGGTCGAACCAGGCGAGCGTGCCCTCTTTCTGGGTCGTGTAGGCAAGCGGCACGGGCTTGCCGACCTGCTTTCCGCGAGCCATTGCCTGCGCATAATCGCCCGACCAGCTCATCGCGATGCAGACCTCCTCGTTCGGCAGGTCGACCAGCATCTTCGCCGAACTGAAATAGCGGATGTAGGGCCGCACGCCCTTCAGCAGCCGCTCGGCGTCCGCGAGGTCATCCGGGTCGAGGCTGTTGGGATCGTGACCGAGGTAGAGCATCGCCATCGGGATCACGTCGGTCGGCTCGTCGAGGAACGAGATGCCGCAATCGGCGAAGCGTTTCGCGATCTCCGGCTTGAAGATAAGGTCGCCGCTCGTCACCGGCGCGTCATGCATGCGTTCGCGGATCATGCGCACGTTGTAGGCGTATCCGGTCGTGCCCCAGAGATACGGCACGCCGTAGCGGTTGCCCGGATCCGCCGAATCGAGCATCCCGAGGACCCAGGGATCCAGGTTTCGCCAGTTGGGCAGTTTCGACTTGTCGAGCGGCCGGTAGACGCCGATCGGGATCAGGCGCGCGGAATAGCGTTCCGCGTGAGCCACGACGTCGTAGCCCGTGCGGCCCGCGAGCAGGCGCGCCTCGGCCATTTCGGTCGAGTCGTAAACGTCGTAGTTGACCTTGATGCCGTACTCGCGCTCGAAGTTCGCGACCGTGTCCGGCGCGATGTAATCGGGCCAGGTGAAGACATTGAGGACTTTTTCCTCGGCGGCTCCCGCCGCTGCCGCCGCGACGAGGGCCAACAGGGCGAACGGCGCGAGCGGAGGCTTCACGGCTTACATGCCCTCGAGGCCGCGCTTCAGGAGCGCGCGGGCGATGATCAGGCGCTGCACTTCGCTCGCGCCTTCCCAGATCCGGTCGACGCGAAGCTCCCGGTAGAAGCGCTCGGCCGCATTCTCGCGCATGTAACCGCGCCCGCCGAGAATCTGCAGCGCGCGGTCGGCAATCCGGTTCGCGGCCTCCGAGGCATAGAGCTTCGCGATCGAACAGCGCGCATGGAGCGAGCGCAGGTCGTCGCCGCGATCATGCGCCTCGGCGGCCTCGAAGGTGATGAGCCGCGCGGCCCAGAGTTCGGTGACGCTGTCAGCGAGCATCGCCTGTACCATCTGCTTCTCGGCGAGCGGCTCGCCGCCGATCATGCGCGTGCTTGCAAAGGCGGTCGCCTCCTCGATCAGCCGGGCGGCCGCGCCACAGCAGCGCGCCGCGATCATGAGGCGTTCGCGCCGGAACCAGGCATGCGAAAAGCGCATGCCGTCGCCCTCGGGTCCGAGCCGCTGGCTCTCGGGCACGAACACGTCCTTGAACCGGTAGGTCGGATGATGGGCGCTGAACGTGTGGCTGAAGAGCGGCGTGCGCAAGATCTCGATGCCGGGCGTCCCGGTGTCGATGAAAAACAGCGAGTCGGAGCCCGCGTGGGGCCCGTCCGCAAGGCGCGCCTGGAGAATGAAAAAGTCCGCGTGGTTCGCGCTCGTGACATACCACTTCTCACCGTCGATCGAGTACCCGCCTTTCGCGCGCCGCGCCGCCGTTTCGACCGAGACATCCGATCCGGAGCCGCTCTCGGTGATCGCGTAGCACTCCTTCCGCGCCCCGCTCATGAGCGGCAGGATGAATCGCTCGAGCTGCTCTTCGCTGCAGGCTTCGAACATCCAGCTCTGGGCCTCGGAGAAGCACCAGCAGAGCGCGTTGGTGACGCGGCCGAGCTGTTCCCAGACTGCGACCTGGTCCACGATGCGCGCCTCGCGGCCTCCGCGTTTCTTCGGCACGTCCATGGCGCTGAAGCCGAGTTCGATCGCAAGTTTTTTGTGCCGTTTCTCGACTTCCGGCGGCAGCCGGCCCTGGTTCAGCTCGGCCTCCACTTCAAACGGAATCAGCTCCTCGGTCGCGAACTTGAAGGCGCGATCGCGCCAGTCCCGGGCCGTTGCGTCGAGCGCGATCTGCATGGCTTTAGCCTCGCATCTCCGCCGTTGGCTGGCTGAAGTGCCGCGGGAATACGTCGGCCAGGTACGACAAGGTAATCCGCCTGGCACGCTCGCGGCTCATCGAATCGGGCCTCACGAGGAGGTCGAGCCAGAGTCCGTCGGTCAGCGCGGAGAGGCCGTCGGCGACGAGTGCCGGCTCGACGTCCGAGTAGCCGCCCTCCTCGCAGAGCTTCGCGCAGGTGAGGCGCACCATGTCATCGTAAGACCGGTCCCGCTCCGCGCAAATCCGGCGGTAGGTCGGCCGAAACCGCCGCTCACCCCAGAAGGCGAACCAGACCGCAAGCTTGTCCCGCGAGCAGATGGTCCGGCGGAAGTCGAGTTCCACCATCGCGAGCAGCCCCTCGACCGGGGAACTCTCGCCTGCGGCGGCAGCTTCCTGGCAGGCCGTCCGGTACTCGTCGGCCAGGTAGCGGAGTGTCTCCGTCAATAGGCCTTCCTTGCTCCGGAAATGCAGGTTCACGATGCCCTGGCTGAGCCCGGCCTCCTGGGCGACGGTCGCTATCGTGGTATCAGCAAGGCCGCGGTCGGCGACTGAGCTGATCGTGGCCTGGATCAGCTGCTCGCGGCGTTTTTCCGGGGGCGCCGTACGGCGTTTCGGGACCACCGCGAGCTGGCGTTTCGCATTCACAAAAACCTTTCGAAATCAGTTATTTATGACGAAACTGGGCGCGCATGGAGGCACCATCTTACCCGGTTCCGCCACCCAATCAAATGAATGAACACATATTCACTCAAAATGGACGCCGTAGCCCCTTTTGAGGGAAACTAGGCCATCCCGATCGACCCTTTACGGACCGGCAGGAGGCCTGCCCTCATGACCCGAAGCCTCGCGAAGTCCAATGCCCAGTTCCAGAAGGCCATCCGCCGCCTGCCCCTCGGTGTCTCCTCCAATTTCCGCTACTGGGGCGAGGACAAGACTATCTACGTGAAGTCGGCCAAGGGCGCCCGCCTGACCGACATCGACGGCAACGAATACATCGACTACCGGCTGGCCTACGGCCCCTGCATCCTCGGCTA
>DAIQBB010000007.1:0-110796 GCA_036781365.1 Steroidobacteraceae bacterium
GCGAGGGCGGCCGCACCGTCGGTGCCGGCGTCGTCTCCAAGGTGATCAAGTAAGGAACGACGATGGCAACCAGTCAGAACATCCGCATCCGCCTGAAGGCTTTCGATCACAAGCTGATCGATACTTCGGCGCGCGAAATCGTCGAGACGGCCCGCCGCACCGGCGCGACCGTGCGCGGCCCCGTGCCTCTGCCGACAAAGATCGAGCGCTTCACCGTGCTGGTCTCCCCGCACGGCGACAAGGACGCGAGGGACCAGTTCGAGATCCGCACGCACAAGCGGCTCATGGACATCGTCAATCCGACCGACAAGACGGTCGATGCGCTGATGCGCCTCGAGCTGCCGGCGGGCGTGGACGTGCAGATCAAGTTGAACTGATTTAGGGCGCCGCTATACTGGGCGGCTTTTTTGCGGGGCCGGGTTTCCCGGCTGTTTGGACAGCATCGGCCAATTGCAGCCGGTGCGGTGAAAAAAGGATATAAATCATGACCATAGGTCTGGTCGGCCGCAAGGCCGGCATGACTCGGGTTTTCACCGATGCAGGCGATTCCCTGCCGGTGACGGTCATCGAGGCCCTGCCGAATCGCATCGTGCAGGTGAAGGACTCGAAGGCCGACGGCTATCGCGCCGTCCAGGTCACTTTCGGTTCCCGTCGTGCGTCCCGGCTCAGCAAGCCGGTCGCTGCTCATTACGCAAAGCCGGGCGTGCTGCCGGGCGAAAAGCTGGTCGAGTTCCGCCTCGCCGAGGGCGAAGGCGCGGACCTCAAGGCCGGCGCGGAACTCAAGGTCGACCTGTTCAAGGAAGGGCAGATCGTCGACGTCGCAGGCACCACGATCGGCAAGGGCTATGCGGGCGTGATGAAGCGCCACGGTTTCGCCGGCGGCATGGCGAGCCACGGCGCTTCCGTCGTACACCGCTCTCCGGGCTCGATTGGCCAGCGCCAGACGCCGGGACGCGTGTTCCCGGGCAAGCGCATGGCCGGCCGAATGGGCAACGCCCGGCGGACGGAAGAAAACCTGAAGGTCGTCCAGGTGGACCTCGAGCGGAACCTGCTGCTGGTCAGCGGGTCCGTGCCGGGCGCGCCGGGTGGCCGCGTCGTCGTCCGCCCGTCGGTGAAGTCGGCGGCACGCGCCAGGCGGAAGTCCGCCGGCACGGCGAAGAAGTGATCGAGGGACACTGGCAATGAAGTTGAAGCTGGTGAATGGCGGGCCCAAGGGCTCCGAAATCGAACTCTCCGATGCGACCTTCGGCCGTGAATTCAACGAGCCGCTGGTGCACCAGGTCCTGACGGCCTATGCGGCCGCGGGACGCGCAGGCACCAAGGCGCAGCTCACCAAGTCGGAAGTGCGCGGCGGCGGAAAGAAGCCGTGGCGCCAGAAGGGCACGGGCCAGGCGCGCGCGGGCTCGATCAGGAGCCCGATCTGGGTCGGTGGCGGACGCGCCTTTGCGGCGAAGCCGCGGAGCTTCGCGCAGAAAGTGAACCGGAAGATGTATCGCGGCGCAATCCGCTCGATGCTGTCCGAGCTTGCGCGCACGGAGCGCCTGGTCGTGACCGGCGAGCTCGCGCTCGAGGCACCGAAGACCAGGATGCTGGCAGGCAAGCTTGCGGAGCTGGGCCTCGACCACGTCCTGATCCTGATCGAGGCCTACGACGAGAAGCTGCATCTCGCGTCGCGCAACCTGGTCGGCGTCGACGTCCGTACGGTTGCGAACCTCGATCCGCTCGCGCTCGCGCACTACCCGAAGGTGCTAGCGACCGTCGGTGCGCTCAGGATGCTCGAGGAGAAGCTGGCATGAGGACGCCTTCGAAGGACTGGCTCGCGGGTGTCGTGATCGCGCCGCACGTGTCGGAAAAAAGCGCTCGCGTCGCGACCGAAGGGAACCAGTACGTTTTCCGCGTGCGCCGCGACGCGACGAAGCCGGATATCCGCGCCGCCGTCGAGTTCCTCTTCGAAGTGAAGGTGGACAAGGTGCGCGTGGTCAACCAGCCCGGCAAGGCGAAGCGCTTCGGCCGCTCGCCCGGCCGCAGGCAGGACTGGAAGAAGGCGTACGTGCGCCTCGTCGAGGGGCAGCAGATCGAGTTGGGTGGCAGCGAGCGCGCTTGAAGCGCAGCTGCGTAACTGGATAGCAATATGGCACTGAAGAAACTCAAGCCGACATCGCCGGGAACGCGCTTCCAGCTGCGTCCGGACCGCTCGCACCTGCACAAGGGTGCGCCGGTTCGCGCGCTCGTGGCCGGCCACAAGTCGACCGGCGGCCGCAACAACGTCGGCCGCATGACGACGCGCCACAAGGGCTCGGGCCACAAGCACAACTACCGGATGATCGACTTCCGGCGCGACAAGGACGGCATCATCGCGAAGGTCGAGCGCCTCGAGTACGACCCGAACCGGTCGTCGTACATTGCGCTCCTGCTCTACAAGGACGGCGAGCGCCGCTACATCCTCGCGGCGAAAGGCCTCGCCATCGGTGATGAGCTGCAATCGGGTGCCGACTCGCCGATCCGCGCGGGCAATTCGATGGCGCTCCGCCACATTCCGGTCGGCTCGATCGTGCACAACATCGAGTTGAAGCCCGGCAAGGGCGGCCAGCTTGCGCGCGCCGCAGGCAGCTCCGCTTCATATTCGGGACGCGAGGCGGGCAATGCGATCCTGCGCCTGAAGTCCGGCGAGACCCGCAAGGTCAGCGTCGACTGCCGCGCGACGATCGGCGAAATCGGCAACGACGAGCACAACCTGCGCAGCTTCGGCAAGGCCGGCGCCAAGCGCTGGCGCGGCATCCGCCCGACAGTGCGCGGCGTCGTGATGAACCCGGTTGACCACCCGCACGGTGGCGGCGAGGGCCGTTCCGGCCAGGGCAACCCGCACCCGGTTTCGCCCTGGGGCTGGCACACCAAGGGCAAGAAGACGCGCAAGAACAAGCGCACCGACGCATTCATCGTGCGGCGGCGCAGCAAGTAAGGAGCGAGAGCGACATGTCACGTTCGCTGAAGAAGGGCCCGTTCGTCGACCTGCACCTCGCGAAGAAGGTACAGGTGGCCCGCGACAAGAACGACCGCCGCCCGATCAAGACCTGGTCGCGTCGCTCGATGATCCTGCCTGACATGGTCGGACTCACGATTGCCGTGCACAACGGCCGTCAGCACGTGCCGGTGCTCGTCACCGAAAACATGGTCGGCCACAAGCTCGGTGAGTTTGCGCCGACGCGGATTTTCAAGAGCCATTCCTCGGCCAAGAAGGTCGAGGCGGTGGCGGAGTAAGTCGATGCAGGTATCAGCCACGCTGCGCCACGCGCGCATCTCGCCGCAGAAGTGCCGCCTCGTTGCGGACCTCGTGCGCGGCCAGCCCGTGGGCAACGCGCTCGCGGTGCTCGCCTTCACGCCGAAGAAGGGCGCGAAGATCGTGCGCAAGGTGCTCGAGTCCGCGATCGCGAACGCCGAGCACAACCTCGAGGCGGACATCGACGAGCTGCGTGTCGAGCGCATCGAGGTCGACGCGGCTCCGGTGGCGAAGCGCTTCCACGCGCGCGCCAAGGGACGCGGGAACCGCATCGTCAAGCGGCTGAGCCACATCAAGATCACCGTCGCGGACAAGGCGCGGTAAGGGCGTAGCATGGGCCAGAAAGTCAATCCGATCGGCATCCGTCTCGGCATCACGCGGGACTGGAATTCGCGCTGGTACGCCGACACCAAGAGCTTCCCGTCGCACATCCTGTCCGACTGGCGGGTGCGCGAGTTCCTGCGCAAGAAACTGGCCGATGCCTCCGTGAGCCGGATCCACATCGAGCGTGCCGCGCGCAAGGCCAACATCACGATCCACACCGCGCGCCCCGGCGTCGTGATCGGCCGCAAGGGCGAGGACATCGAGAAGCTTCGCGTCGAAGTCGCGAAGCTCATGAAGATGGCGGTCGCGGACGTGCGGCTCAACATTGCCGAGATCAGGAAGCCCGAACTCGACGCGACCCTCGTCGCCGAGAGCATTGCGCAGCAGATCGAGAAGCGCGTGATGTTCCGCCGCGCGATGAAGCGCGCGGTCACCAACACGATGCGAAGCGGCGCCCTTGGCGTGAAGGTCCGCATCGCGGGCCGCCTGAACGGCGCCGAGATCTCGCGCTCGGAGTGGACCCGGGAGGGCCGGATTCCGCTGCATACGTTCCGCGCCGACATCGACTACGGCACGGCGGAAGCGCGCACGACCTATGGCGTCATCGGCGTGAAGGTCTGGGTGTTCAAGGGCGAGGTGTTCGCCCGCGACGAGGCCGAAGAGCAGGCGCTCGAGGCTCAGGCACAGGCCGAGGCGGCTTCGGCGAGCGACAAGCCCGCCGCGCCCGCGGTACCCGCGGCGCCAGAGCCGGCGGCGGGTTGACCTGAAGGATTCACGGACATGATGCAGCCAAAGCGGACCAAGTACCGCAAGCAGTTCAAGGGCAACCTGAAGGGCAGCGCGCACCGCGGCAGCTCGGTCGCGTTCGGCGATTATGCGTTGAAGGCCATCGACCGCTCGCGCATGACCGCGCGCGAAATCGAGGCGGCGCGCCGCGCGATGACGCGCTACGTAAAGCGCGGGGGCCAGATCTGGATTCGCGTGTTCCCGGACGTGCCGATCACGCAGAAGCCGCTCGAAGTCCGCATGGGCAGCGGCAAGGGCAACGTCGAGTACTGGGTCGCCAAGGTGACCCCCGGCAAGGTGCTGTTCGAGATCGAGGGCGTGCCCGAAGAGACGGCGCGCGAGGCATTCAAGCTGGCCGCGGCCAAGTTGTCGGTCGCGACGGCATTCGTCAGGCGGCAGGTGCGCTGATGGCCATCAAGGAATATCGCAAGAAGAGCGCGCCGGAGTTGCGCGTCGAACTCGCGGAGCTGCGCCGCGAGCAGTTCAAGCTGCGCATGGCTTCGGCGTCCGGCCAGCCGGCGCGCCCTGACCAGCATGGCAAGGTGCGGAAAAACATTGCGCGGCTCAAGACCGTGCTTAATGAGCTCGATCGCGCGAAAAGCGCCGGGGGCAAGGCGTGAAGATTGAAACTGAACAAAAGATTGTGGACAAGTCGCCGAAGACGCTGACCGGCACCGTCGTCGGCAACAAGATGGACAAGACGATTTCCGTCTCGGTCGAGCGGCTGATCAAGCACCCGACCTACGGAAAGTACGTGCGCCGCACGACGAAGCTGCTCGCGCACGACGAAAAGAACGAATGCCGCGAGGGCGACACGGTCGCCATCGCGGAATGCCGGCCGCTGTCGCGGCACAAGGCGTGGACCCTGGTGCGCGTGCTCGAGCGCGCGCCGGCGGAATGAGAGCGGGAGGGGCAAGGCCATGATCCAGCTCAGGACGCGATTGCAGGCGGCGGACAATTCCGGCGCCCGCGAGCTGATGTGCATCAAGGTCATGGGCGGCACGCGCCGCCGTTACGCCGGCGTCGGCGACGTGATCAAGGTCAGCATCAAGGACGCGATTCCGCGCGGCAAGGTCAAGAAGGGCGAGGTCTACGACGCGGTCGTGGTGCGTACGCGCAGCGGCGTGCGTCGCGGCGACGGCTCGCTGATCCGTTTCGACGGAAATGCAGCGGTGCTGCTGACCCCGAAGCTCGAGCCGATCGGCACCCGCATCTTCGGGCCCGTGACGCGCGAGCTGCGCAACGTTGCGTTCATGAAGATCATCTCGCTTGCGCCGGAGGTCCTGTGAAGAGAATCCGCAAGGGCGACACCGTCGTCGTGACGGCGGGTCGCGACAAGGGCCGGACCGGCACCGTGGTCAGCGTGCAGCCCGACGGCCGCGTGCTGGTCGAGAACGTCAACATGATCAAGAAGCACCAGCGCCCGAATCCGCAGCGTGCCGTGCAGGGCGGCATCATCCAGAGGGAAGCGCCGCTCGCCGCGTCGAATGTCGCGCTCCTGAACCCGGGCACGAAGAAGGCGGACCGCATCGGCGTCCGCACGCTCAAGGACGGGCGGAAGGTGCGGTTCTTCAAGTCGAACGGCGAACTGGTGGACGCGTAAGCAGTGGAGACCGGAGAGATGGCCGCAACATCAGCCAGGCTGCAAAAGCACTACCGCGAGGTCGTGAGGCCGAAGCTCCGCTCGGAGCTCGGGTTCGCGACCGACATGCAGGTGCCCCGCATCACGAAGATCACGGTGAACATGGGCGTCGGCGAGGCAGTCGCCGACAAGAAGGTCATGGACGCCGCGACCGGAGACCTCGCGAAGATCACCGGCCAGAAGCCGTCCGTGCGCAAGTCGAAGAAGTCGGTCGCCACCTTCAAGATCCGCGAGAATCAGGCAGTCGGCTGCATGGTGACGCTGCGCGGTGCGCGCATGTACGAGTTCCTCGACCGCCTGATCAACGTGGCGATGCCCCGCATCCGCGACTTCCGCGGGGTCAACCCGCGCTCGTTCGACGGCCAGGGCAACTACAGCTTCGGGGTGAAGGAACAGATCATCTTCCCCGAGATCGCGTACGACCAGATCGACCAGGTACGCGGCATGGACATCACGATCACGACTTCGGCCGGCGACGACAAGAAAGGTCGCGCGCTGCTCGAAGCGTTCAATTTTCCGTTCAGGAAGTGACCGATGGCGAAGACCAGCATGATCGAGCGCGAGAAGCGCCGCGCGAAGGTGGTGAAGAAGTACGCCGTCAGGCGCGCGCGCATCAAGGAACAGATCCGCGACCCGAAGGCGTCGCAGGAGGACCGCATGGCCGCGGTCGAGGCGCTGCAGAAACTGCCGCGCGACTCGAGCCCGTCGCGGGCCCGCAGCCGTTGCGCGATCACCGGCCGCTCGCGCGGGAACTACAGCAAGTTCGGCCTGGGGCGCGTGAAGCTCCGCGAGGCGACGATGCGCGGCGACGTGCCGGGCCTGCGTAAGGCGAGCTGGTGAGGAACAGACAATGAGCATGACCGACCCGATCGCTGACCTTCTGACGCGCATCCGCAACGGCCAGAGTGCCGGCAAGGCGGAGGTCTCCGTGCAGTCCTCGCGCGTCAAGGAAGCGATCGTCCGCGTCCTGAAGGACGAGGGCTACATCACCGATTTCGTCGTCAGCAAGGATGGCGGGCGCAAGGCACTCGTCATCGCGCTGAAGTACCACGCGGGCAAGCCGGTTATTGAAAGGCTGGAGCGTGTATCCCGTCCGGGGCTGCGGACCTACCGGGCGAAGGACGCGTTGCCGAAGGTCCTGGGCGGCCTCGGCGTCGCGATCGTCTCGACACCGAAGGGCGTCATGTCGGATCGCGAGGCGCGCCGCGCCGGCCAGGGCGGCGAAGTGCTCTGCGTCGTGGCCTGAGGAAGTAGGATCATGTCCAGAATCGCCAAGTTGCCGGTCAAGCTGCCGCAGGGCGTCAATGCGACGATCGCCGCGGATGCGGTGACCGTGAAGGGCACCAAGGGCGCGCTCACGCTGAAGCTCGGCGAGGGCGTGACGGTCGCGCAGAGAGACCAGGAACTGCACGTCGCGGTCGCCGACGGCAAGGGCACGAACGAGCGGGTCGCTTCCGCGGGCGCGACGCGCGCCAACCTCGCGAACATGGTCGCGGGCGTGACCAAGGGCTTCGAGCGCAAGCTCGAGCTCGTGGGCGTCGGCTACCGCGCGGCGGTGCAGGGCAAGAGTCTGAACCTCACGCTCGGCTTCTCGCACCCGGTCAGTTTCCCGGTGCCGGAAGGCATCTCGATCGAAACGCCTTCGCAGACCGAGATCATCGTGAAGGGTGCCGACCTGCAGCGCGTGGGTCAGGTGGCGGCGGAGATCCGCGGCTATCGCCCGCCGGAGCCCTACAAGGGCAAGGGCGTGCGCTACGCCGGCGAGCGGATCGTCATGAAGGAAGGCAAGAAGAAGTAAGGCTATGAAGCTCACGAAGAAAGACCGGCGACTGCGGCGCGCGACGCGCGCCCGCGCCAAGATCCGCGAGACCGGCGCGGCGCGCCTGACGGTGCACCGCACGCCGCAGCACATCTACGCCCAGATCACGACGCCGGACGGCGCCAAGGTGATCGCGGCCGCGTCGACCGTCCAGGAGGCGGTGGCGAAAGAGCTGAAGGGCACGGGCAACGCGACCGCGGCGAAGGCTGTCGGACGCGCGATCGCCGAGCGTGCCAAGGCAGCGGGTGTCGAGTCAGTGGCATTCGACCGCTCGGGTTTCCGTTACCACGGGCGCGTCAAGGCGCTCGCCGAGGCCGCGCGCGAAGCCGGCCTCAAATTCTGAAGTCCTGGGGAACACGCGATGGCACGAGTGGAACGTTCACAGTCCGGCGACGACCTGATCGAGAAGCTGGTCGCGGTCAACCGCACGGCGAAGGTCGTCAAGGGCGGGCGCCAGTTCGGCTTCACGGCGCTGACGGTGGTCGGCGACGGCGCCGGGCGCGTCGGCTTCGGCTACGGCAAGGCGCGTGAGGTGCCGGTCGCGATCTCGAAGGCGATGCAACAGGCGCGCAAGAACATGACCAACGTGCCGATCACGCACGCGACCCTGCACTACGCGATCCAGGGCCGGCACGGCACGACGCGCGTCTACATGCAGCCGGCATCCGACGGTACCGGCGTCATCGCGGGCGGCGGCATGCGCGCGGTGTTCGAGTGCGCGGGCGTCCGTAACGTCCTCGCCAAGAGCTACGGCTCGCGGAATCCGATCAACGTGGTGCGCGCGACCTTCGACGCCTTCGAGCGGATGGTTTCGCCGGACCGCATCGCCGCGAAGCGCGGCAAGACACTGGACGAGATCACGGGCTGATTTTCATGAGCAAGAGCAAGGTGAAGGTCACTTTAAACCGCAGCGTGCATGGGCAGCTGCAGAACATCCGGTCCTCGGTCTACGGACTGGGGCTCCGGCGCATCCGCGACACGAGGGTCGTGGAGGACACGCGCGAAGTGCGCGGCATGATCAATGCCGCGAAGCACCTGCTCGCCGTCGAGAAGGCCTGAGGAGCGAAGTCATGCAATTGAACACCATGAAGCCGGGCCCGGGCAGCAAGCGCAAGCGCCTGCGCGTCGGGCGCGGCGCCTCGGCCGGCCAGGGCAAGACCTGCGGCAAGGGCGGCAAGGGACAGAAGGCTCGCAAGGGCGGCTACCACAAGGTCGGCTTCGAAGGCGGCCAGGTGCCGCTGCAGCGCCGCCTGCCGAAGGTCGGCTTCCGCTCGGCCATGAAAAAGACGCGTGCCGAAGTGACGCTGACCGACCTCGACAAGGTGAAGGCCGAACTGATCGACCTCGCCGCGCTGCTGTCGGCGAGCATCGTTCCCGCCAAGACGGAACGCGCGAAGGTGATCCTCTCCGGCGAGATCAAGCGGAAAGTGACGCTCCAGGGTCCCGCGGTTGTCGCGACGAAGGGCGCGCGTGCGGCGATCGAGAAGGCTGGCGGCAGCATCGAAGAGGGCAAGGCGGCCTGAGGGCCGGCTGAAATCCATGGCGACCACGGCAGGCAATGCGGCACTCGCGATCGGTGAAGTCACGCGCTTCACCGAGATGCGCCATCGCCTGCTTTTCCTGCTCGGCGCGCTCGTCGTGTACCGCATCGGCACCTTCGTGCCGGTCCCCGGCATCGACCCGGTCGCGCTCGCGCGCCTGTTCGACACGCAGGAAGGAACGATCCTCGGGCTCTTCAACATGTTCTCGGGCGGCGCTCTCGAGCGCCTCTCGATCTTCGCGATGGGCGTCATGCCCTACATTTCCGCGTCCATCATCCTGCAGATGATGGCAGTGGTCGTGCCCTCGATGGCCGCGATCAAGAAGGAAGGCGAATCCGGGCGGCGCAAGATCACGCAGTGGACGCGCTACTTCACCGTGATCCTTGCGTCATTCCAGGGCTTCGCCGCAGCCGTTGCGTTCCAGAACCAGGGCGTCGTCATCCACCCGGGGACGTTCAGCTTCGTACTGCCCGCCGTGCTGACGCTCACCTGCGGGACGATGTTCCTGATGTGGCTCGGCGAGCAGATTACCGAGCGCGGTATCGGCAACGGCATCTCGATGATCATCCTCGCGGGAATCATCTCGGGCCTGCCGGCGGCGATCGGCGGCACCTTCCAGCAGGTGAGCAGCGGCGAGATGAATCCCGCGTTCGCAATCATCCTGCTGCTACTGATTGGAGCGGTCACGGCCTTCTGCGTCTTCGTCGAGAGCGGCCAGCGCCGCATCCCGGTCAATTACGCGAAGCGCCAGGTCGGCCGGCGCATGTACGCGGGCCAGACCAGCCACTTACCGTTCAAGCTCAACATGTCCGGCGTCATCCCGCCGATCTTCGCGTCGTCGCTGCTGCTGTTCCCGGCGACGCTGGCGAGCTTCTTTGGCACGGGAGAGGCCGGCACCTGGCTGCAGACGATTGCCGCGGCCCTCGGCTGGGGCCAGCCGCTGCACCTCCTGATTTACGGCGGCCTCATCATCTTCTTCTGCTTCTTCTACACCGCGCTCGTGTTCAACTCGCGCGAGACGGCCGAGAACCTGAAGAAGGGCGGGGCATTCATCCCCGGCATCCGGCCCGGCCAGCAGACCGGCGAGTACATCGACAAGGTGCTGACCCGGCTGACGGTCTGGGGCGCCTTCTACGTCACGCTCGTCTGCCTGCTGCCCGAGATCCTGATGTCCTACGGCCGCGTGCCATTCTATTTCGGCGGCACCTCGCTCCTCATCATGGTGGTCGTGGTCATGGACTTCGTGGCCCAGCTGCACGCGCACATGATGTCGCACCAGTACGAGGGGCTCATGAAGAAGGCCAACCTGCGCGGCTACGGCAAAAGAGGTCCGTGAGATGAAGGTTCGTCCATCGGTCAGGAAGATCTGCAAGAACTGCAAGATCGTGCGGCGCAAGGGCGTCGTGCGGGTCATCTGCTCGTCCGACGCCCGCCACAAGCAGCGCCAGGGCTGAGCGCAGGAGCCTGGATATGTTGAGAAAAGCGGCGATTTCAAGTACACTTCGCGGTTCTCCGCGAGGCAGGGGCAGGTAGCCATGGCGCGTATCGCCGGCATCAATATTCCCGTCAACAAGCACGTCTCCGTGGGGCTGATGCACATCTACGGCATCGGCCGCTCGCGGGCGCTGGCCGTGTGCAAGGCGGCGAACGTCGACCCGTCGACGCGCGTGCGCGACCTGACGGAGCCTGAGGTCAATTCGCTGCGCACGCAGGTCTCGCGCTTCATGGTCGAGGGCGACCTGCGCCGCGAGAATTCGATGAGCCTGAAGCGCCTGATGGACCTCGGCTGCTACCGCGGGATCCGCCACCGAAAGGGCCTGCCGGCACGCGGGCAACGTACGCGCACCAATGCGCGCACGCGCAAGGGCCCGCGCCGCGCGGCGGTCAAGACGAACGTTCAACCGGGCAAGGTCTGACGATGGCTGACGAGAAAACCGAACAGAAAGCCGACGCCAAGGCAGAGGCGAAGTCGGACGCGAAGGGCGCCGACAAGGCCGCCGCGCCGGCCGCCGCCAAGGCGCGCAAGAAGGCCAAGCGCCAGGTATCCGACGGCGTCGCGCACATTCACGCGTCGTTCAACAACACGATCGTCACGATCACCGACCGCCAGGGCAACACGCTCGCCTGGGCGACATCGGGTGGCTCGGGCTTCCGTGGCTCGCGCAAGAGCACGCCTTTCGCCGCGCAGGTTGCGGCCGAGAAGGCGGGCGTCGCGGCGCAGGAGCACGGGCTGCGCACTGTCGAGGTCCGCGTGCGTGGGCCCGGCCCTGGACGCGAGTCCGCGGTCCGCGCGCTGAACGCCTGCGGCCTCAAGGTCACGAGCATCGAAGACGTGACGCCGATTCCGCATAACGGTTGCCGCCCGCCCAAGAAGCGGCGCGTCTGAGGTCGAGAGGACAATGGCAAGATACCTCGGTCCCAAGTGCAAGCTCTCGCGCCGCGAGGGCACGGATCTCTTCCTGAAGAGCGGCATCAAGCCGCTCGAGAGCAAGTGCAAGCTCGAAGTGCCGCCGGGCGGCGTCAAGGGCGACCGCCGCACGCGCCTGTCGGGCTACGGCGTGCAGTTGCGCGAGAAGCAGAAGCTCCGCCGCATGTACGGCGTGCTCGAGCGCCAGTTCCGCAATTACTACACGAAGGCCGCGGGACGCCCCGGCTCGACCGGCGAGAACCTGATCCGGTACCTCGAGGGCCGGCTCGACAACGTCGTCTATCGCATGGGATTCGCGACAACTCGTGCGGAAGCGCGCCAGCTCGTCTCCCACAAGTCGATAGAAGTGAACGGCGACACGGTCAACGTGCCCTCGTACCAGTGCTCCGCCGGCGACGTGATCGCCGTGCGCGAGAAGTCGAAGGCCCAGGCCCGCATCGCCGCGGCGCTCGCGATCGCGACGCAAGTGGGCTGGCCCGACTGGGTCGACGTGGACGACAAGAAATTCACCGGCACGCTCAAGGCGTTGCCGGACCGCGACCAGATTCTCCCGGACATCAACGAGAATCTGGTCGTAGAGCTCTATTCGAAGTAACAGGTGACGGCAATGCAAGGTACCGCCACGGAATTCCTCAAGCCCCGGTCAGTCAAGGTCACCGAGACCGCTGCGCGCCAGGCGCGCATCGTGATCGAGCCGTTCGAGCGGGGCTTCGGCCACACGCTCGGCAACGCGCTGCGTCGCGTGCTGCTGTCCTCGATGCCCGGCTGCGCCGTAACTGAGGTCGAGATCGAGGGTGTGCTCCACGAGTACACCAGCATCGAGGGCGTCCAGGAGGATGTCGTCGACATTTTGTTGAATCTGAAATCAATTGCGATCGAGATGCACTCGCGCGACTCCGTCGAGCTCCGCCTCTCGAAGAAGGGACCGGGCCCGGTCACCGCCGGTGACATCCAGATCGACCACGGCGTCGTGATCGTGAATCCCGAGCTCGTGATCGCGAACCTCAACAAGCCCGTCGAGCTCACGATGAACCTGAAGATCGAGCGCGGCCGCGGCTACCGGCCGGCAGTCCAGCGCCTCGAGTTCGAGGAGCAGAGCCGCCCGATCGGCCGCCTGCAACTCGACGCCTCGTTCTCGCCCGTCCGCCGCGTGACTTACGGCATCGAGTCCGCGCGCGTCGAACAGCGCACCGACCTCGACAAGCTGATCATCGACATCGAGACGAATGGGACGATCAACCCCGACGAGGCGATCCGCCGCGCCGGCGGGATCCTGAAGGAACAGCTGACCGTGTTCGTCGACCTCGAGGGCCAAGGCGAGTCGCCCTCGCGCGAGGCGGGCCCGCTGCCGGATCCGATCCTGCTGCGCCCCGTGGACGAGCTCGAGCTGACGGTCCGCAGCGCGAACTGCCTCAAGGCGGAGAACATCCACTACATCGGCGACCTCGTGCAGCGCACGGAAGTCGAGCTGCTGCGCACGCCCAACCTCGGCAAGAAGTCGCTGACGGAAATCAAGGAAGTCCTCGAGAGCCACGGGCTGACGCTCGGCATGCGCATCGAGGGCTGGCCGCCGGCGTCGCTGCGCCGCGAAGACGAACTGCGCACGGCCTGAGCGGTAACGGGGACAGCAACAGATGCGACATCAACTGTCGGGACGCCAACTCTCGCGCAACAGCTCCCATCGCAAGGCGCTGATGCGGAACATGTGCGCCGCGCTCATCCGCGTGGAGACGATCCGCACGACGCTGCCGAAGGCGAAGGAACTGCGCCGGGTCGTCGAGCCGCTGATCACGCTCGGCAAGACCGATACGCTGCCGGGGCGCCGCCGTGCCTGGATTACGCTCCGCGACGACGGGCTCGTCGAGAAGCTCTTCGCCGACATCGGGCCGCGCTTCCGCACCCGTGCTGGCGGCTATACGCGGATCCTGAAGATGGAACCGCGTGTTGGCGACAACGCCTCGATGGCGCTGATGCAGTTGGTCGAGGGCGCAGCCGTCGTGGCCGCGCCGACCGGGGACAAGCCGGCGAAGAAGAAGAAAGAAGCCGCCCCGAAGAAGGACAAGGCGCCCGCGAAGAAGGCTGCGCCGAAGGCCGCCAAGAAGGCCGAGGCCGCGCCGAAGAAGCGCAAGAAGGCCGCGGGCTAGGATTTCCAATCTGCGGGCCGCCACGGCGGCCCTCGGTCGCCATGGAGAAGCCGGGGACATCCCCGGCTCTTTTTTTGCTCTAATCCCAAAGGGGACGCGCACCTTTAAAGGGGACGCGCCCCTTTAAAGGGGACGCGCCCCTTTAAAGGTGCGCGTCCCCTTTTCACATGGGAGGGAATCATGAGCCTGATTTCGGAATTCAAAGAGTTCGCGATGAAGGGCAATGTCGTCGACATGGCTGTCGGCATCATCATCGGTGCGGCGTTCGGCAAGATCGTGTCGGCGCTGGTGAACTCCATCGTCATGCCGCCGGTCGGCTGGGCCATCGGCGGGGTCAATTTCTCGGACCTCGGCGTCGTGCTCGGCACCAATGCGACGACCGGCGAGCCGGTCACGATCGCCTACGGACAGTTCCTCCAGGCGCTGCTCGACTTCCTGATCATCGCGATCGCGATCTTCCTGGCGCTCAAGGTCATCAACAAGATGAAGAGGCCGCCGGAGCAACCCGCGGTGGCGACGACACCGCCCGAGCAAGTGCTACTGACCGAAATCCGCGACCTGCTGCGCCAACAGCAACGCTGAGCTTCTGGCTCAGGCCGCCGCGTCGAACGCCTCGCGCGTGAGGTTTCGCGGCGTGCCCTCCTGCGCGACCACGTTGTCCTCGATGCGGATGCCACCCCAGGGACGTAGCGCCTCGACCCGCTTCCAGTCGATGGAGCGGCCGCGCTCGTCAGCGCGCGCCTGTTCGAGCAGCGAGTCGATGAAGTAAATCCCCGGTTCGATCGTGACGGTAAACCCGGGCTCGAGGTCGCGCGTCAATCTCAGGTAAGGATGGCCTTCCGGCTTCTCGCGCGTGCCGCCCTTCGGGCCCGCCGCGAATCCCGCGGCGTCGTGGACCATGAGGCCGAGCAGGTGGCCGATGCCGTGCGGGAAGAAAACGGATGTGATCCCCGTCTCGACGGCCGACTCCGGCGAACCCGAAACGATGCCATGCGTCACCAGCACGCCCGCGAGCGAGCGGTGCGCCTCGAGGTGGATGTCCCGGTAATCCACGCCCGGCCGCACCCTGTCCGCGAGCTTCTGTTGCGTCGAGTCGATCGAGCGGATCAGGTCCAGGAACTCCCCGGGCTCCGCCGCATAGGTGCGGGTGATATCGCAGGCATAGCCGGCATGCTGAGCGCCAGCGTCGATCAGGAAGGAATTCACTTCCGCCGGGCGCTCGCGGTCCAGCAGCTGATAGTGAAGGACTGCCGCATGCCGGTCGAAGGCGATGATGTTGTTGTAGGGCAGCTCTTCCTCGCGGACACCCGCCGCCCGGCAATAGGCGAGGTGGATCTCGTACTCGGAAGCGCCGTCGCGGAACGCCTTTTCGGCTGAACGATGAGCGCGTACGCCCGCGATGGTCGCCTGCGCCATGCACTCAATTTCATAGGGCGTCTTGACCGCACGGGCATAGTCCAGCGGACCGGTGACGGCCGCCGGATCATGGTCGCCGAGCCCCTCGGTTGCGGGGACTGGCTCGGCCAGCACCGCCCATCGTCCCTTCGCGCCGACCTCGCGCCGCAGCTCGGCGGGCGAACGGACCACGACCAGGTCGAATTGCCCGACCCAATAGCCCTCCGGCGAGGCCGGCGGCAGGAACCAGTAGTCGTCCGGCTGGTGGAAAACGAACTTCGGGCGGGCTCCGGGACGGTAAACGACGAAACTGTCCGGGGTACCGTCGGGGAGCCAGGCCCGGTAGCGCGGATTGGGCCGGAAGGGATAGGTGCTGTCGTCGAGGTAGTAATAAACCTGCCTTCCGGAGCCGGTGATCAATCCGTCGTAACCGCCTGCAATCAAAGCCCGGTCAGCCCTTGACATGACCTCTCGCAAGTGGTCTCCATACAACTCGCCAAGCGTCTTTTTCATGCGTCGAGCGTAACCGGCTCGGCCAGTTGTCGCAAAATGGCGACCTTTGCTTACCACCCCAATACCGGTAAAATCCGCGGACGCGACGAGGCAGCAAGCCTAAAAATTGAGCTGTTTTGACCGCGGAAGTGCACTTATTTTTCTCACTGACGTACTGGGGTAACTGACGATGAATGCAAAGATTTGGGGCGCCATTGCGGTTGCCCTCGTGCTGGGCGCCTGTGGCGCCAAGAAGGAAGAGGCTGCCGACGCCGCCGCTGCCGACGCTGCTGCTGCCGACGCCGCCGCTTCGGCCGAAGCTGCGGGCGACGCTGCTGCTGCTGCTGGCGATGCGGCCGCTGATGCCGCTGCTCCGGCCGATCCTGCTGCTGAACCGACCACGGAACCGACTCCTCCTTCGCAGTAAGCGATTGCTGCAATTGGCCTGAACGGCCGGGTGGATGGCGCGGAGGCCCCGCGGCTTCCCCCGGCCGTTCTCTTTCCAGGACCCCGAATGCCGATCACTCTCCGCGAAGCACGCTCTTCCAGGGCCGACCGCAACTGGATTGAAGAGACCTACGGCGAATACCTTGCCGACCTGACCGCCGACACGACCGGCGTGTATCCCTCGCTCACCGTCACCGGGCAGAGCGTTTCCGAACTCATCCAGGGCTGGTTTCATGACGACCGCTGCACGCCCTTCCTCGTGCTGCGCGAGCAGGAGCGTGTCGGCTTCGCCGTCGTGCAACGCAGCCTTTCGAGCAGCGAGGACCCGAAGCGGATCTACCGTCTGACCGAGTTCTTCATCCGGAAGCCGTTCCGCAACAAGGGCGTCGGGCGCGGCGCCGCGATGCTGATCTTCGCGCGCTACGCCGGCGAGTGGACCGTCGCCGAGCAGTCGCGCAATCCCGGTGCGATCCGATTCTGGCGGCGCGTGGTCAATGAATTCACGAATGGAAAATTCCGGGAGAAGCGCGGCCAGGGAGAGATCGCGCACCACTTCACGAGCGCGGGGCCGGCGCACGCGGTCGGGCGCTGAGCCGCGCCTCGATCGACGACTAGTCCGTCCTCACGACGACCTTGATTTTCCGCGGCCCTGCGACTTCGAACAACAGTTCGAGTTCGAACTTCTGCTCGTCGACCAGCGGCTTTTTGAGCCCCATCAACATGACATGCATGCCGTTCGGCGCGAATTCGAGCGTCTGTCCGGCATCGACGTGCAGAACCGCGACTTCGCGCATGCGTGCGATGCCGTCGAGGATCTCCGTGCGGTGAACCTGGACTTTCGACGCGACCGGCGTCGAAAGCTTCAGCAGACGGTCCGACTTGCCGGTGTCGTTCTTGATCGTGAAATAAACGACTCCCACGATGACGCCTGGCGGCGTCGTGCGCGACCATGCGTTGGTGACGGTCAGCTCGCCGGCGAAGGCGGGCAGTGCGACGGCAACCGCAAATATCAATGCGATGGCTGAGCGTCTTTTCATGCGGCTTTCTTCCCGCGCGCCAGCACGCGCTTGAGATAACGACCCGTAAACGATTGCGGAGCCCGCGCGAGTTGCTCGGGCGTGCCCTCGGCGACGATCGATCCGCCGCCGTCGCCGCCTTCGGGACCGAGGTCGATCACCCAGTCGGCGGTCTTGATCACGTCGAGATTGTGCTCGATGACGATCACGGTGTTGCCCTCGTCACGCAGCCGGTGCAGCACGGCGAGCAGGTGCTTGACGTCCTCGAAATGCAGGCCCGTCGTTGGCTCGTCCAATATATAGAGTGTGCGACCGGTCGCGCGCTTCGAGAGTTCCTTGGCGAGCTTTACACGCTGGGCCTCGCCGCCGGAGAGCGTCGTCGCGTTCTGCCCGAGCTTGACGTAGGAAAGTCCGACGTCGAGCAGTGTCTGGAGCTTGGTCGCGACAACGGGCACGGCGGCGAAGAACACGGCCGCGTCCTCGATCGTCATGTCGAGCACTTCGTGGATGTTCTTGCCCTTGTAGTGCACGTCGAGCGTCTCGCGGTTGTAACGGCGCCCCTTGCAGACGTCGCAGGCGACGTAGACGTCCGGGAGGAAATGCATCTCGACCTTGATGACGCCGTCGCCCTCGCAGGCTGCGCAGCGCCCGCCCTTGACGTTGAAGCTGAATCGGCCCGGCTGGTAGCCACGCGAGCGCGCCTCCGCAGTGCCCGCGAACAGCTCGCGGATCGGCGTGAAGAGTCCCGTGTAGGTGGCCGGGTTCGAGCGCGGCGTGCGGCCGATCGGGCTCTGGTCGATGTCGATCACGCGGTCGATGGCTTCGAGTCCCTCGACGCCTGCGCTGGGTGCCGGCTGCTCCGCGACGAGATTCAGGGAGCGCGCAGCCACGCGATACAGCGTGTCATTGACGAGCGTGGACTTGCCGGATCCCGACACGCCGGTGACGCAGGTCAAGAGCCCGACAGGAAACGAGGCATCTATTTTCTTGAGATTGTTGCCGCTCGCCTGACGGAGCTTCAATTGTTGCTTCGGCTCGTTGCGCCGCCGCTTTTCGGGGATCTCGATGCGCTTGCGGCCGGAGAGGTACTGGCCTGTCAGCGATGCGGGACTCGCCTCGATCTGCGCCGGCGTGCCCTGCGCGACGATGCGCCCGCCGTGGACACCGGCGCCGGGCCCGAGGTCCAGCACGTGATCGGCCTGGCGTATCGCGTCCTCGTCGTGCTCGACGACGATTACCGTGTTCCCGAGGTCGCGCAGGCGATGCAGCGTGTCCAGAAGGCGCTGGTTGTCACGCTGGTGCAGGCCGATCGAGGGTTCGTCGAGGATGTACATGACGCCGACGAGTCCCGAGCCGATCTGGCTCGCGAGCCGTATGCGCTGTGCCTCGCCGCCCGAGAGCGTCTCGGCGCTGCGGTCGATGGTCAGGTAGTCGAGGCCGACGTCCACCAGGAAGCCGAGGCGGTCGGTGATCTCCTTGACGATCTTCGCCGCGATCTTCTGGCGCCAGCCTTCGAGGGCCAGCGCGTTGAAGAACTCGAGCGCGCGGCGAACGGGCAGGGCGCTGATTGAAGGCAATGAGGCGCCCCCGACGAACACGAAGCGTGCCGCCTTCGTGAGCCGCGCGCCGTCGCACTCGGGGCAGCGTCGCGTGCCAAGGTAGCGCGCGAGCTCTTCGCGCACCGCGAGCGACTCCGTCTCGTTGTAGCGCCGCTCGAGATTGGGCAGGATGCCTTCGAACTTGTGCTTGCGCCGGACCGTGCGGCCGCGCGAGTCGAAGTAGCGGAATTCGATTTCCTCGCCGCCGCTGCCCTGCATCAGCACGTCGCGTGCCTTGGCGGGCAGCTCGGCGTAGGGTAACTCGGGATCGAAGCGATAGTGATCCGCGAGTGCCTGGATCATCTGGTAGTAGTAGGCGTTGCGCCGGTCCCAGCCGCGCACCGCGCCGTTCGCGAGCGAGAGCTGCTGATTCGCGACGACGCGATCCGGGTCGAAGAACTGCTTGACGCCGAGGCCGTCGCAGCCCGGGCAGGCGCCGAAGGGATTGTTGAACGAAAAGATCCGCGGCTCGAGTTCGGATACGGAGTAGCCGCAGACTCGGCAGGCGAACTTGTCCGAGAACACGAGCTCCTCGCGCTTCGGGTCGTCCAGGAATGCGACGCGGGCGGAGCCCTCGCCGAGCCGGAGCGCGGTCTCGAAGGACTCGGCGAGCCGCTGCTGGAGATCGGCACGGACCTTCAGGCGGTCGACCACGACATCGATCGAATGTTTTTTCTTGGCGTCCAGCTTCGGCACGGCGTCGAATTCGACGTACTTCCCGTCCACGCGCGCCCGCACGAAGCCCTTGCCGCGCAGTTCCTCGATCACCTGGAGGTGCTCGCCCTTGCGGCCGGAAATGATCGGCGCGAGCAGTGCCAAGGCAGTGCCTTCCGGCAATGACATCACCTGGTCGACCATCTGGCTCACAGTCTGCGCCGTGAGGTCGAGGCCGTGGTCGGGACAGCGCGGGATGCCTGCGCGCGCATAGAGAAGGCGCAGGTAGTCGTAGATCTCGGTGACCGTGCCGACGGTCGAGCGCGGATTATGCGACGTCGATTTCTGCTCGATCGAAATCGCGGGCGAGAGCCCTTCGATGGTGTCGACGTCCGGCTTCTCCATCATCGACAGGAATTGCCGTGCGTACGCTGACAGCGACTCGACGTAGCGGCGCTGGCCCTCGGCATAAATCGTGTCGAAGGCAAGCGACGACTTTCCAGAGCCGGAAAGCCCGGTGAAAACGATCAGGCGATCGCGCGGCAACTCCAGGTCGAGGCTCTGGAGATTGTGCGTGCGGGCACCGCGGATTTGGATGGTCTGGCTCATCGGGGCAGCCTGATAGAATAGCCCGCCCGTTCCGGGCATCGCAAAGGGATTTCCAGTGGCCCAGCCAAGCGGCGCGGCACTCCGCCCCGCCGAACGCCGTGTCGTTGCTTCGCTCGCCGCGATTTATGCCGTGCGGCTGCTGGGCCTGTTTCTCCTGCTTCCGGTTCTCGCCCTGCACGCGGGCGACATGCCCGGCGGAACGCCGTTGCTCGCTGGCCTCGCCGTCGGCGCCTACGGCCTCACGCAGGCCCTGATGCAGATTCCCTTCGGCGCCTGGTCCGATCGTATCGGGCGCAAGCCTCTCATCGTGGTGGGACTCATCCTGCATGTCGCTGGCTCGGCGTTCGGCGCGGTCGCGGCCACCGCTTGGTCGCTTGTTCTCGCGCGCATCGTGCAGGGGCTCGGCGCGGTTTCCGGGCCGGTGATGGCGTTGCTGGCGGACCTGACCCGACCCGAATCACGCACGCGCGCGATGTTCGCGATCGGCATGAGCATCGGCGCCTCATTCGTCATCTCGCTGGTCGCCGGGCCGCTGCTCGCGGCGGCCGTCGGCATCTCCGGCGTTTTCGTCTTGATCGGAGCGCTGGGAGTCGTGGCGCTCGCGCTCGTGCTGTTCGCGTTGCCCGCCGAGCCGCCTGCGCAGGAGCGGGGTGCTGCCCGCCGCGACTGGAGCCAGGTTCTGACGAGCGCGCTGCTGCCGCACTACGCCGGCATCTTCATGCTGCACTTGACGCTGACCGCAACCTTCATCGCCGTGCCGCATGCGCTGCGCGACCTGCATGGAATCGACGTCTCGAGGCACTGGCTGTTCTATCTCTGCGTATTTGCCGCGTCCGTTGCCCTGACCATGCCGCTTATGCTCTGGTCCGAACGCGGCGGGCGACACGGACTTGCGGCGCGAGTGGGCGGCGTCGCGCTGGTTGCGGCCCTGGCGGCACTCGTTTGGGCCAAGACGCATTTCGCCGGGCTGGCCGCGGCGCTGGTCCTTTATTTCGGAGCCTTCAACTTCCTCGAGGCGCGGCTGCCGGCGGCCCTGACCGAGTCGGTCGGCGAAGCTTCCCGCGGCGCGGCGCTCGGCGTCTTCGCAACCTGCCAGTTTGCCGGTGCCTTCGCGGGTGGCGTGGTGGGCGGCGGCCTGCTCGGAAGCCCTTGGGAACTCACGGGAATATTTGCCTGTTCCGCCGTCGTCGGCCTGGCCTGGATTCCCTGGGCAGCAGCGATAGAAATGCGTCAATCAGGCGCGATTGGCAGTGCCCGCGCCGGCGCCGGACGACTACAATGAGCCACTCATAACAAGCGGGGATTCCCATGGCACGGGGCGTCAACAAAGTCATTCTTATCGGTCATCTCGGGCAGGATCCGCAGTCGCGCGCGATGCCCTCCGGCAAGGCCGTCGTGAACCTCCGGCTCGCGACCTCGGACCAGTGGCGCGACAAGCAGACCGGGGAGAACAAGGAAGCGACGGAATGGCACAACGTCGTGATGTTCGATCGCCTCGCCGAGATTGCGGCTGAATACCTGCGGAAGGGCTCGCACATCTATGTCGAGGGCCGGATCCGCACGCGCAAGTGGCAGGATCGCGAGGGCCAGGACCGCTACACGACCGAAATCGTCGCCAACGAAATGAACATGCTCGGTGGCCGCGGCTCGAGCGACCGCAGCGCGAGCGCTCCCGCGGAGCGCGCGCCGCAGCGGAGTGAGGAGCCGGTTGCCCGAGCTGAAGCGGCGGGCGTTGCCGAGTCCTTCGACGACGACATCCCTTTCTAGTGGCACCGGGGACTGTCCCCTTTGAGACGGGCGCATCGCGCCCGTCTCAAAGGCGGACTGTCCCCTCTTGCGGAGGCGACTCCGGTCACGGATTCGCCCATGCGCCGGCACCTCCAGACCGCCTCACCGCTGCCTTCGCCCGTTTTATGTGATGTGGTTGGCGTAAGCCCCGGCCAGATTAAGTCACCATCGAGCCGATTTTTCGGGTTCCAGGCGAAGCCGTCCCTGGGGTCCGGAGAAGGGAGAGCGGCACGATGGAGCTGGACCGAAGCCAGCCGCCCGGTAGCGGGCTGCGCGAAACACTGGGGCCGTGGTTCGACCACCCGGCTGCATGGTTCGTGCTGCTTTGCGTCGGGCTGACTGTTTTCTCCGCGATCGATGTCTTCGTTGACAGTGGTTCCTACGGCCAGCTCGTTTCGCTCCTCACCCGCATCGCCGCAACCGTTGCTGCGATGTTCGCCTCGTGGCGTGTCTCGCGCCTGGCTGGCCTCAAGTCCAGGCGGAGTAATGCCTGGCGCTGGCTGGCGTTCGCGCTGGCCGCCCAGCTCGCGTCGACCATCGCCGTTCCGGCCTCGCGCTCCTTCGATGACCCCGCGGTACAGGCCGCTGCAAGCCTTCTCCAGTTCGCCTTCTTCCCATGCATCGCTCTGGCCGCGACGGGACTGCTGCATTCGACGCGCGGCAAGTCATTCGGCCCGCAATTCTGGCTCGAAGCGACACTCGTCGCGCTCTGCGTGGGAACGGTCCTGTGGCTCGCGTTGCCGGGTGACCTCGCACCCGACGCATTGCCCGAGCGCGGCTCCTGGACCGTGGGCCTCGATGCCGTGATCGGAGTTCTCGCCGCAACCCTGCTTCTGCGCCGCTCGGACTGGCAGGGCTGGCCCGGGCTCGTCGCCTTCGCATTCGCACTCTGCTCACTGCTGGGCGCGCGGCTGCTCGAAGCGCATGCGGCAGCGGCCGGCGGTACGTCATGGTTTGCGGAACCGCTGCACATCGCAGCCATTGCGACATTCGCGATCGCGGCCCACTTCGACTACGTGCGGAGTGAGCGGCGCGCGCCGCCGATGGACGCGGCAGAGCGCGGCTCGCCGTTCGCCCCGCTCATACCCTATGCGGCGCTCATGCTCGCGGGCTACGCACTCCTCGTGCTGCATAAGGGAAACTTTGCCGATCCCGCCGGGCTCATTGCCTGGGTCGTCTGCATTGCGGCAGGCCTGCTGTTCGCGCGCCAGGCCATCGCGACGGCGCTGGCGGTCGCGGTCCAGACCGGTCTCGCGACCCGCTCGGCCGAGGCCCGCTTCAACGCGCTCATCCGCAACACGGCCGACGTCATCGCGATCGTGACCGCCGAGGGCACGATCACGTACGTTACGCCCACCGCCGAGCGGATTTTCGGATTCGCAGCCCAGGACCTGATCGGCCAGCACCTCGAGGAGCTGGTCGCTTTCGACGATCGCGCGCGGCTGCGCGAATTCCTGAGCCATGACCTTGGGGCGCCAGGCGCATCGGCCAACGTCGAGGCGCGCGTGCCGCGCGGCGACGAGAAGCAGCGCGTGGTCGAGATTCACGGCACCAACATGGATTCCGAGCCCGCCATCGGCGGGCGACTGCTGAACCTGCGCGACACCACGGACCGCAAGGGCATCGAAGAGCAGCTGAAGCGCATGGCTTTCCACGACCCGCTGACGCTGCTCGCGAACCGTTCGCTGTTCCGCGACCGCGTCGAGCACGCGGTCGCCGTCAGCAGGCGGAACGGCCGCGGCGTCGCCGTGATATTCGTCGACCTCGACAACTTCAAGCGGATCAACGACTCGTTTGGGCACGGAATTGGCGACCGCGTGCTCCACAAGAGCGCGCAGCGGCTCGTCAAGTCGACTCGAAACGGCGACACAGTCGCGCGCCTCGGCGGCGACGAATTCGCGGTGCTGCTCGAGAACCTGACCGCCAAGGAGCAGGTGATCGAGATCGCCTCGCGTATCGTCGAGTCGTTGCAGGAATCCCTCGACCTGCCGGGCGCGGACATGCGTGTCGCGGCAAGCGTCGGCGTCGCATTCGCGACTCCCGAGGACGGCGTCGAGGAGCTCATGCGAAACGCCGACGTTGCCATGTATTCGGCCAAGGCGCAGGGCAAAGGCCGCTTCACCGTCTACGAGCCATCCATGCAGCGCGCGGTCAGCAGGCGCCAGGAGATGGAAGCCGAAATTTCGCAGGCGATCAACGAGAGCCAGTTCCTTCTTCACTACCAGCCGATCGTCGAGCTGAAATCCGGTTACCTGTTGGGGGTCGAGGCGCTCATACGCTGGCGTCACCCCAAGCGCGGCACGATCGCTCCGGCCGAGTTCATCCCGGTGGCCGAAGAGACTGGCCAGATCGTACCTCTCGGCCGCTGGGTGCTTGCCCAGGCCTGTCGCGAAGTGCGCGTCTGGCAGGCTCGCCTGCCCGAAGGCCGCCAGGTTCGCGTCGGCGTCAATGTCTCCGCGGTCCAGCTCGCCAAGTCCGACATTTGCGCCGACGTGCAGAAGGCGCTCGACATTTCGGAGATCGATCCGGGCTGCCTGGTGATCGAGCTGACGGAAAGCGTGCTGATGCAGAACAGCGAGGACGTGCTCGCCACGCTCACGCAACTCAAGAAACTCGGCGTGCGCATCGCGATCGACGACTTCGGCACGGGCTATTCGTCGCTGTCCTACCTGCACCGGTTCCCGATCGACATCCTGAAGATCGACCGCTCGTTCGTGGAGCAGCTCGGCACGATCGACGAGGGCGCCGGGCTCGCGAAATCGATCATCACGCTCGGTGGGACGCTCGGTCTCGAGGTCGTCGCCGAGGGCATCGAACTCGAACAGCAACAGCGCGAACTGATCGAGCTCGGCTGCGTGGGCGGGCAGGGGTACTACTATTCGAGGCCCGCCCTGTTGCACGAGCTTGAGTACTCCGTGCACATGGCCCGGCGCCGCACGATGGCCGACACCCTGCCGCAGGGCGCGCGCATCACGGCGACCGGCCGCTTCGTGATGGGCGACCTGAAGCCCGCCGACTTCGTCGCGACCGGAACTTTCGGTCGCGAAATGGCGCGTAAAAATAAGTAAAAACAATGGGTTACAAGCCGCCTGAGACGGCGGCTTCGATGTTGCGGTGCTTCATCGGGGAGCCCAAAACCGGTACCCTAGGCGCCCTTTTCGCACTGGAGCGCCCACCCGACACATGAGCGGCCGGCTCTACATTTCGACGTTCGGCTGCCAGATGAACGAATACGATTCGGCGCGGATGGCGGACGTCCTCCGCGAATCCGACGGCCTCGAGATCACGGCCGACCCGGAACAGGCCGATGTCGTGCTCCTCAATACCTGTTCGGTCCGCGAGAAAGCGCAGGAAAAGGTTTTTTCCTACCTGGGCAAATGGCGATTGCTCAAGCTCCGCCGTCCGGAGCTGCTGATCGGTGTCGGCGGCTGCGTCGCGAGCCAGGAAGGCGAGGGCATCCTGGAGCGCGCTCCATTCGTCGACCTGGTCTTCGGCCCGCAAACGATCCACCGGCTTCCCGCCATGATCGCGGCACTACGCGCGACGGGTCAGCCGCAGGTTGATATCTCGTTCCCGGAGATCGAGAAGTTCGACCGTCTGCCGGAACCCCGTGCCGTGGGTGCCACGGCGTTCGTTTCCATCATGGAAGGCTGCAGCCGCTACTGCAGCTTCTGTGTCGTGCCTTACACGCGCGGCGAAGAGATGAGCCGTCCGTTCCAGCAGGTAATGAACGAGGTCGGATCCCTGGTGGAGCAGGGCGTACGCGAAGTCACGCTCCTCGGCCAGAACGTCAACGCGTACCGCGGCCCCGCGGTGGATGGAACACTCGTGGATCTCGCGAGCCTGATCCGTCACGTAGCCCGCCTCAACGGGCTCGAACGCATCCGCTTTACTACTTCGCATCCGCTCGAATTCACACAGGCGCTCGTGGACGCTTATGCGGAAGTGCCAAAGCTTGCGAACTACCTGCACCTCCCGGTGCAAAGCGGGTCGGACCGGATCCTTGCCGTGATGAAGCGCGGCTACACGCGGCTCGAGTACAAGCAGAAGATCCGCCGCCTGCGCGCCGCGCGCCCGGACATCAGCCTGTCGTCGGATTTCATCGTGGGCTTTCCGGGCGAGACGGATGCCGATTTCCAGCAGACGCTCGAGCTGATCTCGGACGTCGGCTTCGACCAGTCGTTCAGCTTCCTCTATAGCAGGCGGCCCGGGACCCCCGCCGCCTCGCTGCCGGACCAGGTGCCGCACGAGGTCAAGCAGCAACGGCTCGAGATCCTGCAGGCGCAGGTCAATGGCCAGGCCCGGCGCATCAGCGAGGGCATGGTCGGGAGCCTGCAGCGGGTGCTGGTCGAGAAGCCTTCGCGCCGCAATCCGCGCCAACTCGCGGGCCGGACGGAGAACATGCGCTGGGTGAACTTTGACGGGCCGCAATCGCTCGTCGACCGCTTCGCGGAGGTTCGCATCACCGAGGCGATGCCGAATTCGCTGCGCGGCCGGCTGGTCGCTTGAACGCAGCGCCCGAATCCAGCGTCGATTTCGGCGCGGAAGACAATGCGCGGCTGGCCGCGGTCTGCGGGCCGCTCGACGAGAATCTGCACCAGATCGAGAACCGGCTCGGCGTCGAGATTCGCCGGCGCTCGGGCCGCTTTTCCGTGCGCGGTGCGAATGCGCCCACGGGGGCAGCCGTGCTGCGGGTCCTCTACGAGCGCGCGGGCACTCAGCCCGTGACGCCGGAGGATGTGCACCTCGCGATCCAGGAGAGCGGCATGGGCGCGCAGCTCGCGGACGACGAGCATGCCGTCGAGACGCTCCGCGGCCTGATCCGCGGTCGCGGCGCGAACCAGCAGCAGTATCTCCACGCCATCCGCACGCACGACCTGACTTTCGGCATCGGCCCTGCGGGCACCGGCAAGACCTACCTCGCGGTCGCTTGTGCGGTGGAGGCGATGCAGCGTGAGAGCGTGAGGCGGCTTGTGCTCGTGCGTCCCGCGGTTGAAGCGGGCGAAAGGCTTGGCTTCCTGCCCGGCGACCTCACGCAGAAGGTCGACCCCTACCTGCGCCCGATGTACGACGCTCTCTACGAGATGATCGGCTTTGATCGCGTCGCGCGATTGATCGAGCGAAGCGTCATCGAGGTCGCGCCGCTCGCCTTCATGCGCGGGCGCACGCTGAACGAGGCCTTTATCATCCTGGACGAGGCGCAGAACACCACGGTCGAGCAGATCAAGATGTTCCTCACGCGCATCGGCTTCGGCTCGCGCGCCGTGGTGACCGGCGACATCACCCAGACTGACCTGCCGGCCCACCGGCAATCAGGACTCCGGCACGCGCTCGAGGTGCTGGACGGAGTCCAGGGCATCGCGGTCACGCGCTTCACGGCGCGGGACGTCGTGCGCCATCCCCTCGTGCAGCGGATCGTCGAGGCCTACGAGCGCGAGTCGGGTGACAGCAACGGAGGCGGCAAGTGACGCTCGACGTCGTGCTCAGTTATCGCACGCGCCGGCCCTGGGCGCCCGGCCCGTCGAGCCTTCGCGACTGGGCGCGGCTCGCTGCCGGCGGCCGCCGCGGCGAGCTCGGCATCCGCGTGGTCGGGAGCAAGGAGAGCCGCGCATTGAACGAGCGCTGGCGCGGCCGCGCGAAACCGACCAACGTCCTTTCGTTTCCGGCGGCAAGGGGCCTGCGCCGCAGGCAGCTGGGCGACCTCGTCGTATGCGCGCCGGTCGTCGCGCGCGAGGCGCGCGAGCAAGGCAAGGCGCTCCGGGCCCACTGGGCCCACATGATCGTCCATGGGACGCTGCACCTGCTCGGCTTCGACCACGAACGCGCGAAAGACGCGCAGCTCATGGAAAACCGGGAACGAGCTTTACTCGCGCGGCTCGGCATTGCGGACCCGTACGGAGACTGAGTCGATGGCGAAGCGCAAAGGTGGAAGCTGGCTTCGGCGCCTCACGCAGGAGGGGCCACGCGACCGGGCGGAACTGGTCGAGGCCCTGCGCGCGGCGGCGCGCGGCGGCATCATCGACGCCGACGCGCTCGCGATGATCCAGGGCGTGCTGCGGGTCTCGGACCAGCATGTGCGCGACATCATGGTGCCGCGCTCGCAGATGGTGGTGCTCGAGCGGGATTCGGGGCCGCAAAAGCTGCTGCCGGCGGTCATCGAATCCGGGCATTCGCGTTTTCCGGTCATCGGCGACGACCGCGACCAGATCGTCGGCATCCTGCTCGCCAAGGATCTCCTCCGCTATTACGCCGAGGGTGCGAAAGGGAACTTTGACATCCGCGAAGTGCTCCGACCCGCCTCGTTCGTGCCGGAGAGCAAGCGCCTGAACGTGCTGCTCAAGGAATTCCGCGTCAGCCGCAACCACATGGCCATCGTGGTGGACGAGTATGGCGGCGTATCGGGGCTGGTCACGATCGAGGACGTGATCGAAGAGATCGTCGGCGAGATCGCCGACGAATACGACACGGACGAGGACCAGACCATCCGGCGCGATGGCGACCGGCAGTTCGTCGTGCAGGCGCTCACGCGCATGCAGGAGTTCAACGAGTATTTCGCGACGCGCTTCAGCGACGAGGAATACGACACGATCGGCGGCCTCGTGATGCACCAGTTCGGACGCCTGCCGCGTCGCGGGGAAGCGGTGACCATGGACGGCCTGGAATTCAAGGTGCTGCGTGCGGATCGCCGCCGAATCGACCAGTTGCGTGTGACGACGCCGGAGCCCGTGCCCCCGCGGCCGGGCGAGGCGCAGGCGTGACAGGGGCGGTCGGGCCGATCTCGAGGCTCCTGCGCTACCGCGAGTTGATTGCGGCCATTGCGGGCGCCGCAACGTCTTTCGCGTTCGCGCCGTATGGCTTCCACTTTCTCGCCTGGCTCGGGCCTGCGGCGCTCTTCCTTCTCTGGGAATATGCGTCGCCCCGTGACGCCGCACGCACGGGCTTCTGGTTCGGCGCTGCGCTCTTCGGCGCCGGCACCTGGTGGATCTACACGGCGATCCACGATTTTGGTCAGGCGCCCGCCTGGCTCGCGGTATTCCTGGTTGCGGCGCTGCTCGCGATCAAGGGTGCGTACTACGCACTGCTCGGCTACGTCGCCATGCGCATTGCGCCCGATCCCTCCCCGGCGCGGTCGCTGCTCCTGATTCCGGCAGCCTGGATCCTGATGGAGTGGCTGCGCGCCTGGCTCTTCACGGGGTTTCCGTGGCTGCAACTCGGCTACGCGCAAAGCGACTCGCCGCTCGCGGCGCTGTCGACGATCGGGGGCATTCACCTGGTCACCTTCTCCACCGTCGTGATGGCGGGCGCCATCATCGTGCTGTTCCACCATGCCGGCCGCGCACGCATCGCCGCGATCGTCCTGGCCGGTGTCCTGTGGGGCAGCGGCTGGCTGCTGACCGGGCATGAGTGGACGAAGCCGTCGGCCAGGCCGATCGATATCGCACTGCTGCAGGGCGCGATTCCGCAGGACGAGAAATGGCTGGTCGAGAACCGGGCTGCCACGCTCGACAAGTACCGCGCCCTCAATCGCGAGGCGCTCGGCGCGCGCATCATCGTCTGGCCGGAGTCCGCGGTGCCCGTGCTCGCCCACGAGGCAGAAGTCTATCTGGCGGCGATCAGGCATGAGTCGGCGGCGCGCGGTTCGGACGTCATGATCGGCCTGCTGCGCTTCGACTTCGAGACCGCCGAGATCAGGAACGGCCTGTACTCCATGAGCGCCGCAGGCGACGGCTGGTACTTCAAGCGCAGGCTCGTGCCATTCGGGGAGTTCTTTCCGGTGCCGGAAGCGGTGCGCAAGTGGATGCGGCTGCACAGCCTGCCGTACTACGACATGACGCCGGGCGCGGAGGATCAGCCGCCCTTGAAGGCGGGCGGTGAACGCCTGGCGGCGACGATCTGCTACGAGGACGCTTACGGCGCCGATCAGCTCGCCGTGCTTCCGCACTCGACGCTGCTCGTCAACGTCACCAACAACGCATGGTTCGGGGATTCCTCGGCACCCCACCAGCAGTTGCAGATGGCGCGATTTCGCGCGCTCGAAGCCGGCCGCTGGCTCATGCGCGCAACGAGCAACGGCATCACCGCCGTGATCGGTCCCGACGGCGCAGTCATCGCGCGCATCCCGCAATTCGAGGCCGGCGTCCTGAAGTCCAGGGTGGAGCCACGCACCGGCCTCACGCCTTACGCGCGCACCGGCAACTGGCCGATCCTGTCGTTCGCCTTCCTGCTACTGATTGCTTTCGGCGTCGCGCGCGTGCGTGCGAGAAAGGCTGTCTGAGGCCGTCCATCAGGAGGACGTTCTCAGGACCGCCGTGAATCCGTCCCTGGAGGCTTCGGGCGCGCCATCCCTGGCGCACACGATCCTGAGAACGTCCTCCTGACGGACGGCCTAAGGTATCCTCCCCAGTTCGATGCGCGAACGATACGAACCCAAACTGATCGAGACGGCGGTCCAGCAAGAATGGGATGTCGCCGGCACGTTCGTTGCGCGTGAGGATCCCGCGAAACCGAAGTACTACTGCCTGTGCATGTTCCCGTATCCGAGCGGACGACTGCACATGGGGCACGTACGGAACTACACGATCGGCGACGTGCTGGCGCGTTTCATGCGGATGCAGGGCTTCAACGTGCTGCAGCCGATGGGCTGGGACGCATTCGGCCTGCCGGCGGAGAACGCGGCGATCGAGAACCGGGTTGCGCCCGCACGCTGGACCCGCGACAACATCGCGCACATGAAAGGTCAGCTCAAGTCGCTCGGCTTCGGCATTGACTGGTCGCGCGAGCTCGCGACTTGCGACGCGGATTACTACCGCTGGAACCAGTGGCTTTTCCTGCGCATGCTCGAGCGCGGCATCGCCTACAAGACGACCGGCGTCGTTAACTGGGACCCCGTCGACCAGACCGTGCTCGCGAACGAGCAGGTGATCGACGGCCGCGGCTGGCGCACGGGCGCGCTCGTCGAGAAGCGCGAGATTCCGATGTACTACCTGCGCATCACGCAGTACGCGGAGGAACTGCTCGCGGCGCTGGGCCGTCTCCCCGACTGGCCGGACCGCGTTCGCGCGATGCAGGCGAACTGGATCGGGCGCAGCGAGGGTGTGAATCTCGCGTTCCCCTACGAGATCGAAGGACGGCGAGGCGAGATGAAGGTCTTCACGACGCGCGCCGATACCATCATGGGCGTGACCTTCGTCGCCGTCGCAGCCGAGCATCCGATCGCGGAGCTGGCGGCGCGGAAGGACGCAGGAGTGCGCAGCTTTGTGGACGAATGTCGGCGGGGCAGCTTCATGGAAGCCGACATCGCGACCATGGAGAAGAAGGGCGTCGCGACCGGGCTCACCGTGCGCCACCCGCTGACCGGCGCCGACGTGCCAGTGTGGGTCGGCAACTACGTGTTGATGGCCTATGGCGAGGGCGCCGTCATGGGTGTGCCGGGCCATGACGAGCGCGACTTCGCCTTCGCGAAGAAGTACGGCCTGCCGATCCTTCCGGTAATCGACGTCGGCGGAAAGCCGTACTCCACGGATGGCTGGCAGCCCTGGTACGCGGAGCATGGCCGCTGCGTGAACTCGGGCGCCTATGACGGTCTCGGCTATGGCGACGCGACCGACGCGATTGCAAAGGACCTGGAATCGAAAGGCCTCGGCCACAAGCAGCTCGTCTGGCGTCTTCGAGACTGGGGCATTTCGCGCCAGCGTTACTGGGGCTGCCCGATCCCGATCATCCATTGTCCGTCCTGCGGCGATGTGCCGGTGCCGGACGCGGACCTTCCCGTGCGATTGCCCGAGGACTTGGTGCCCGACGGTTCCGGCAATCCGCTCGCCAAATCGAAGGACTTCCTCGATTGCCGTTGCCCGAAATGCGGTGCAGCCGCGCGGCGCGAGACCGATACGATGGATACCTTCGTGGATTCGTCCTGGTACTTCTTCCGCTTCACCTCCGCACACAACGACCGCGCAATGGTGGACGAACGCGCGAAATACTGGATGCCCGTGGACCAGTACATCGGCGGCATCGAGCACGCGATCCTGCACCTGCTGTATTCGCGCTTCTGGACGCGCGTCATGCGCGACTGCGGACTCACGAGCCTCGACGAACCGTTCCAGCGCCTGCTGACGCAGGGCATGGTCCTGAACGAGATCTGGTTCCGCAAGCCGGCATCAGGTCGCATCGTGTATTTGAATCCCGCCGATGTCGCTGCGGAAGGCGAGGGCGACGCCCGCAAGGGCGTGCTGAAGTCCGACGGCCAGCCGGTCGAGTACGGCGGAATCGGCACGATGTCGAAGTCGCGCCGGAATGGCGTCGACCCGCAGGAACTGGTAGACCGCTACGGCGCCGATACGGCACGCCTCTTCGCGATGTCCAACGTGCCGCCCGAACACACCTTCGAGTGGTTGAACGAGGGCGTGGAGGGCGCATTCCGGTTCCTGAAGCGCCTGTGGAAGCTTGTCCACGCCCACGTCGAAGGCGGATTGGCCGGCAAGGTCGATCCGGCATCGCTCGGCGGAGCGCAGCGCGAGCTGCGCCGCCAGGTGCACCAGACGCTCGTCAAGGTCGGCGACGACATTGGCCGGCGGCGCATGTTCAACACGGCGATTGCCGCCGCGATGGAACTCTACAATTGCCTCGCACGTTTCGGCGACAACTCTCCGCAGGGCCGCGCCGTGATGCAGGAAGCGCTCGATCTCGTAGTATTGATGATGTCGCCGATCGTGCCACATGCCGCGCAGGCGATGTGGCGCGCGCTCGGCCATGTGACGCTCGTCGTGGACGAGCGCTGGCCGGAGGCCGACTCCTCGGCATTGGCGCAGGACAAGGTCGAGATCGTGGTGCAGGTCAACGGCAAGCTGCGCGCGCGCGTGCAGGTTTCCGCAGGCGCGGACGAAGCGGTCGCACGTGAGGCTGCGCTCGCCGATCCTGGCGTCGCCAAGTTCGTGGCAGGCCAGCCGGTTCGCAAGCTGATTTACGTACCCGGGAAACTCGTGAACGTGGTGGTGTGATGTTGCGACGGTTTTTCATCCTGGCGCTGTTCGCCCTCGCCTCGGGTTGCGGATTCCACCTGCGTGGCCAGGAGCCGCTGCCGGCCGCGTTCGCGTCGCCCTACGTCGAAACGTCGGATCGATATACTGAGCTTTATGCCGCGCTCGACAGTCGCTTGCGCGCGGCAGGTGCCCAGCCTGCGGCCAATGCCGCCGCCGCGAGCGCGGTGATCCGCATTCACCTCGACGACACCGGGCGCGAGCTCCTGTCCGTGACGGCCGACAACAAGCCGGGAGAATACGAGGTCTACTACGCTGCAGAGTTTTCCGTGACGAGCGGCGCTTCGGAGCTGCTTGCGCGCCAGCCGGTAAAACTGACGCGCGATTATGGATACGACGAGACTGCCGTGCTCGCCAAGGAGCACGAGGAGGAGTCGCTGCGCGTTGCGCTCGCAGGTGACATCGCGGACCTGATCCTGCGGCGGTTGGCGGCCCTGTGAACCTCTCGGTATTCGACGTATTCAAGGTCGGCGTCGGCCCCTCGTCGTCGCACACGATGGGCCCGATGCTCGCGGCCCGTTTCTTCGTCCTCGATCTCGAGGCGCGTGGGCTGCTCGAACGCACGACGGAAGTGTTCGCGCAGCTCTACGGGTCGCTCGCGCTCACGGGTCTCGGGCATTGCACGGACCGCGCCATCCTGCTCGGACTCGAGGGAAATGATCCCTCGGGTCTTGACCCGGCGATGATGGAGCCGACCCTGAAGCGCATCCGCGACAGCGGCCGACTGCGCCTGCTCGGCCGGCGCGAAATCGCATTCGACGAGCCGATGAACCTGCTGTTCCACCGCGACCAGATGTTGCCGGGCCACTCCAATGGGATGCGTTTCACCGCGCGCGACGCGGCCGGCGCGACCCTGTTGACCGAGGAGATGTACTCGATCGGCGGCGGCGCGGTGCAGCGCGAGGGCGAGAACCCGGGGGACGCTGTCGCGGGGCCCGCCGAAATCCCACTGCCATTCGGCAGTGGAGCGGAACTGCTGGCAGTGGCGGAGCACGCGCGGCTCACGATTGCGGAACTGATGCGCAAGAATGAGCTTGCGCTGCGTCCCGCAGCCGAAATCGACGCGAAACTGCAACGGATCTGGTCGGTCATGCAGGCCTGCGTGGAACGCGGCTTCGCCGCGGAAGGAATCCTCCCGGGCATCCTGAAGGTGAAGCGCCGCGCGCCGCATCTCGTGCGCGCGCTCGAAGCAGACCTGGTGCGCGCGGACGCGATGGAATGGGTCAACGCCTGGGCTCTCTCCGTGAACGAGGAGAACGCTGCCGGCGGTCAGGTCGTCACGGCGCCCACAAACGGCGCCGCCGGCATCGTTCCTGCGGTGATGCACTACTACTTGCGCCTCTGCTCCGGCAGCGATGACGCCGGCATTCAGAAATTCCTGCTGACGGCCGGTGCAATCGGCCTCCTGTACAAGCGCAATGCCTCGATTTCGGGCGCGGAAATGGGCTGCCAGGGCGAGGTCGGCGTCGCCTGCTCGATGGCGGCGGCGGGACTTGCGGCCGCGCTCGGCGGCACCAACGGCCAGGTCGAGAATGCGGCCGAAATCGGCATGGAACACAACCTCGGCCTGACCTGCGACCCGATCGCGGGGCTCGTCCAGATTCCCTGCATCGAGCGCAATGCCATGGGCGCGGTCAAGGCGATCAACGCGGCGCGGCTCGCGCTGCGCGGCGATGGATCGCACAAGGTTTCGCTCGACCAGGTGATCGCGACGATGCGGCAGACCGGGTACGACATGAAGTCCATCTACAAGGAGACCTCCCAGGGAGGTCTTGCCGTCAACGTGCCGGAATGCTGACCAGGCTAAAGGGGACGCGCACCTTTAAAGGGGACGCGCACCTTTAAAGGGGACGCGCACCTTTAACGGTGAGCGTCCCCTTTAAAGGTGCGCGTCCCCTTTAGGCTGACGCAAAGCGGTCGGTCGCGCGAATCAACTCGTCGGTGATGCCGGGCTCGAAGGCCGAATGCCCGGCGTCGCCCACGACGCGGAAATCCGCCTCGGGCCAGGCGCGATGCAGGTCCCAGGCGGTGAACATCGGGCAGACGACGTCGTGCCGGCCCTGCACGATCACGGCGGGCAGGTGGCGGATGCGCCCCACGTCGTCGAGCAACTGGCTCTCCTTCTTCAGGAACCCGCCGTTCACGAAATAGTGACACTCGATGCGGGCGACCGCGAGCGCGAATTCATCCTCACCCCACTTGCGGACATTCTCGTCGTCGGTCAGCAGGTAGCTCGTCGCGCCCTCCCACACGGCCCAGGCGCGCGCGGCCGCCTGGGCGGCGGCGCGATCATTGCCAGTCAGGCGACGATGGAAGGCACGCATCAGGTCGCCGCGTTCCGCAGGCGGGATTGGCGCTACGTATTCCTCCCATCGATCCGGATACAGGGCCGACGCGCCCTGCTGGTAAAACCAGTCGAGCTCAGCCTTGCGCAGCATGAATATGCCGCGGAGCACGAGTTCGCTGACGCAGTCCGGGTGCGACTCGGCGTAGGCGAGGGCGAGCGTCGAGCCCCAGGAGCCGCCGAATACCTGCCAGCGTTCGACGCGGAACGACTCGCGCAGGCGCTCGATGTCCGCGACGAGATCCCAGGTCGAGTTGTGCTCGAGGCTCGCGTGCGGACGGCTCCGCCCGCAGCCGCGCTGGTCGTAGAGGAAAATCCGGTAGCGCGCCGGATCAAAGAAGCGGCGCGCGCGGGTATCGCAGCCGGCACCCGGTCCCCCGTGCAGGAACACGACCGGCTTGCCGGCCGGATTGCCGCACTCCTCCCAGTAGACCTCGTGGCCGTCGCCGACGGCGAGATGGCCCTGGCGCCGCGGCTCGATTGGTGGATAGAACACGCGTCGCTGGCGCGATGAATCGTTCACGGGATCGAAATCAGAACCGGACGAGGATGCCGGCAAGCGCCTCGGCCTGGAGAAAGGACGAGCCGCTTGCGACGATGCGGCAGACGCCTTCCCCGTTGTCCGATTTGCAGAAGAAGGCGCTGCTCGTGTCGACGGCAGTCAGGTAACCACGCGCCTCGAGGCGGATGGCGGCGTGTTTCGCGAGCGGGATCTCGAGGCCGAAAGCAGCCGAGCCGGAGAAACTCGTCCGGTCGTCGGCGCCGGCTGCAGACGACGAGAAGCGCGTCGCGCCAAGGCCGGCCGCGAAATAGGGTTGGACATGCTCGTAACCCCCGAGGGGGAGGGTGCCGCCGATGTGCAGGTACTCGATGTCGGCGCCGTGGGTTTCGATGCCGTCGTCGACTTCGGAATCCTGGCGCGAGTACCAGAGCTGGTAGAAGCGGTCGTCGCCCTGCGCGAAACGCAGTTCGAGGGCGAGGGCAATGGTCTCGCTGTCTTCGAAATCGCGGTCCGCGCCGGTGTCCGCGTCTTCAAGGCTGCCCCCGGTGCGGTAGCCGCCGTGCAGGCCCACCTGAAACAAGGGCAGTTCATCGGCGCGCAACGTGGGGGCGGCGAGCGCAAGTGACAGGGCGATCAAGGTCAGACGATTCATCGCGCTGACTATCTCACAGGGTGCTCGACGATGGCTACAATTGAGCGCTCATGCGAATCAACACTGACCAGGTATCGCGTACCCTCGAGAAAGGCCTCGCAACCGCCTGGCTGATTGCCGGGGACGAGGCGCTGCTGACCGGGGAGGCGGCGGACGCGGTTCGCGCGCGTGCGCGCGCGGACGGATTCACGGGCCGCGACCTCTTCATCACCGACCGCAGCTTCGACTGGACTGAAGTCGCCGCGGCAAGCCAGACGCTGTCGCTCTTTGCAGAGCGGCGCATCATCGAAATCCGGATGCCGACGCCACGTCCGGGCAAGGAGGGCGGCGCAACGCTCGCGCGGCTTGCCGCCGATCCCGGACCCGACAACCTGTTGCTCGTCATGACGACCAAACCGGAGAAAGAGACCTGGCCGAGCGCCTGGTTCAAGGCATTCGAGAAGCATGGTGTTTTTGTCCAGGCCTGGCCGGTCGAGATCAGCCGGCTGCCGCAATGGATTTCGAACCGCGCCGCGCGGCTCGGCCTCAGTTTCGGGCCCGGCGCGGCTGAAATGCTTGCGGAGCGCGTCGAAGGCAACCTGCTCGCGGCACAGCAGGAAATCGAAAAGCTCGCGCTGCTGCACACCGGTGACCGGGTCGGCCCTGACGACGTGCTGGCCGCTGTTGCCAACAGCGCGCGATACGACGTTTTCCAGCTCGGTGAAGCCGCGCTCGACGGCGATGTACCGCGCTCGCTCAGGATCCTGGACGGCCTGCGTGCCGAAGGGGCCGAGCCACCGCTCGTACTATGGGCCGTATGCCGTGAACTGCGCGCACTAGCCGACACGCGCAACGGAACGGCGAAGCCCGGCTACGGCGCAATGGCGGAGCGACGGGGGGCCTTGCTGAAGCGCGCTGCGCAGCGCACGGCTGGCCAGCCTTTCGAAGCCTGGTTTTCGGCGGCGGCCCGCATCGACCGGCAGGTCAAGGGCCAGGCTGCCGGCGAGCCCTGGACATCGCTGACGCGACTCGTCGCCGCGATCGCAGGCAGCCAACTGCCCCTCCCAAGTTTGCGCGGCTAGAGCCCCCATTCCCTACATGCGCCCAATCGGCGTGTTTGGCGGGATGTTCGACCCGATTCACTACGGGCACTTGCGCACGGCCCACGAACTGCACGAACTGCTTGGGCTCGAGGCCGTTGCTTTCCTGCCCGCTGGCGACCCGCCGCACCGGGCCGCGCCGCTCGCAGATGCGAAGACGCGCCTTGCAATGGTACGCGCGGCGGTTGGTGAGGATCCGCGCTTCCTTGTGGACGACCGCGAGCTCAGGCGCTCCGGCCCCTCGTACACGATCATTACGCTCGAGGAAATGCGCGCCGAACGTGGCGCTCAACCAATCGTGTTGATCATGGGCATGGATGCGTTCGCAGGCATCGATCGCTGGCATTGCGCAGGAGAGCTGCTTTCGCTCGCCCACATCGTGATCGCGCTGCGGCCGAAGGCGCCCGCGCCCGGGCACGGCCTCGGTGCCGCGCTCCTGCGCGACCGGCGTTGCGCGCATCCCGCGCGCCTGTCAGAAAGCCCGGCAGGTCACGTCTACGTGAGCGAAGGCACGCAACTCGACCTGTCCTCGAGCGCCGTGCGGGCGGTCGTCGCTGCCGGCCGCGATCCGCGCTACTTGATGCCCGAGGCTTCGCGTAGGATCATCCTCGACGGGGGCAGCTACGCCCGGCAAGGTGAAACGAAGGAATGATCGCCACGAGACCGAAGAGAAAACGCACAGCTCCCGCCTCCAAGAAGACCAGGACCGGACCTGGCACGCTGACCAAGATCGCCGTCGCCGCGCTCGAAGACATGAAGGCCGTCAACGTCAAGGTGCTCGACGTGCGCAAGCTCACCGATGTCACCGACACGATGATCGTTGCGACGGGCAATTCCGATCGGCACGTCAAGTCGATCGCTGACCGCCTGATCGAGCGCTGTCGCGAAGCGGGCCACCGCGCCTATGGCGTCGAGGGCCAGCGCGAGGGCGAGTGGGTGCTGGTCGATCTCCAGGACCTGATCGTCCACGTCATGTTGCCGCGAATCCGCGAGTTCTACGCCCTCGAAAAACTCTGGGACCTGCGCCCGGCGAGGCGCGAGCCCCAGCTCGCCTAGGAAGGAACCTCATGCGCATCCGGCTGATCGCAGCCGGGACCCGACTCCCGAAATGGATCGACGAAGGCGTCCTGGAGTACGGGCGTCGCTTCGGCCGCGGGCTCAAGTTCGAGTTGATCGAGATACCGATCGCGCGTGAGGCCGAACGAATGCGCGCCGCCATCGGCACGGGCGACTATGTCGTCGCGCTCGAGGTCGGCGGGAGCTCCATGTCGACGTCCGGGCTCGCGCAATGGCTCTCGGCACGCATGGCCGGCGGCCGCGACCTTGCGTTGCTCGTCGGCGGTCCGGAAGGACTCGACCCGGCGCTGTCCGGCAACGCCGACTTTCGGTGGTCGCTTTCGCCGCTGACCTGGCCGCATGGCCTCGTGCGGGTCATGGTCGCTGAGCAGCTTTATCGTGCGCACAGCCTCCTTCTGGGCCATCCGTATCACCGAGCCTGAGTGAGTTCCTTGGGCTATCCTCGTGGCTCAATGGGTTACGACTCCATTGTCCTGGCCTCGGCGTCGAAACGGCGGAGTCTCCTGCTGGCCCAGATCGGCGTTCGCCACCGCCCTGTTGCCGCCGACATCGACGAAACCCCGCGGCCCGGCGAGCGGCCGGACGCTTACGTCGAGAGGCTCGCCCGAGGCAAGGCGCAAGCCGTTGTCGAGACCCTCGAGAATCGTCCGGATCGCCCGGTGCTGGCGGCGGACACGACCGTCGTCCTCGGAGGAAGGATCTTCGGCAAGCCCGCGGATGAGGCCGACTGCGTCGACATGTTGACGATGCTTGCGGGACAGAGGCACGAGGTGCTGACGGCCATCGCGCTCTGGCACGACGGTCGCCTGCAGGCGAAGTCCAGCACGAGTTACGTCACATTCCGCGCCATCGCTGCGGAAGAATGCAGGCGCTATTGGGCGACCGGCGAGCCGGCGGGCAAGGCGGGCGCCTACGCCATCCAGGGACTTGGCGCCGCATTCATTGCGCATCTCGAAGGCAGTTTTTCGGGCGTGATGGGCCTGCCCCTGTTCGAAACCGCAGGGCTCCTCGACGCCGCGGGCGTGCGTCGCTGGCAGGTCACGTGAATCGCCGGAACGCGGTCTTCGCCGCCCTTGTCCAAGAATCATGAGCCCCTGGACCCATTGGATGCAGCGATTGTGGCGCTGGATTGCCGCGTTCGTCGGCCTCTCAGCGCTCCTGCTCGCACTGGGGATCGGGGCTTTCCGCCTGGCGATCGAGCTCCTGCCGGGCTACCAGCAGCGCGTCGTCGAACGCCTGCGTGAGGCGACGGGACTCACGCTGCAGTTCGATTCCGTCCATGCACGCATCGGCCGGCATGGTCCCGAGGTCGTTTTTCGCGGCGCGCGCGTCCTGCCGGATTCGGGCGACGAGCCGCTCGTCACTGCGGCATCCGGCCGCGTCAGCCTCTCGATCCCCCGCTCGATCTGGTATCGCCGGATCGAAGTCTCGCGAGTGTCCTTCGTGCGGCCGCGTCTCAGTTTCGTGATCACTTCCGACGGCCGCATCCGGCTGGTCGGCCAGTCGGCATTGCAGCGGCCGGACGAAGAACACGAACCGATGACGCTCGATCGCCTGCCGCGCGGCCACTACGCTGTCACCGACGCGACCCTCGACGTCCTCGATCTGCGCGCGCGACAGGGACGCTTCGAGTTGACCGGCGCGGACGTGGACATCCTGCGCAAGGGCGACGAGATCACGGTCGTCGGCCGCGTCGAATTGCCGGAGCATCTCGGCTCTTACATCGATTTCGAGGGCCAGGCGCATGGCAACCTCGCGAACTCCGACAAGGTTGCATGGCGCGGGCGCGTCGATGCACGCGACCTGAATCTTGAACAATGGTCCGCGATGCTGCCGGATAGCTTCCGCGTACCGGCAGCCGGGCACGGGTCGATCCTCGTTTCCGCGAGCGGGGCCGGGCGCGATGTCACCAGCGTACGTGTCCAGCCGGCGCTCTCGTATCTCCGGCTGGCCGGGTCCACCGACGAGTTCACGCGCGTGGCCGGCGACATCCGCGTCCAGAGCGACGCGTCCACGGTATCGCTCGAGGCCTCGGGGCTCGAGCTGTCGCGCGCCGGCAAGCCTTGGCGGCCGACGAGCCTCGAGGCGCGCCTGACCCGCAAGGAAGGCCGCATCGTGGCGGTGGCCGCGCGCGCCGATTACCTGCGCATCGAGAACCTCGCGGTGTTCGCGGCAGTTCTGCCGCCGGGAACGCTGCGCGACCACATCACGACGCTCGCGCCTCGCGGCGAGTTGTTCGCGCTCGACTTCACGGCCGCCGACGTCGGCGCAAAGCGCATGCCGGACATCACGGGCCGCCTCCGCTTCACGGATCTCGGCTACGGCCCGCTCGGCAAGGCGGCCGGGATCACAGGTTTCGATGGCGAGGTCGAGGGACGCGGCGCCGGCGGCATCGTGACGCTTGCAACGCGCGACGCCACTATCGACTGGCCGCAGCAATTGCGCGCACCGGCCCCGGTCGTGCGCGGAGAGGGACGCGTCGAGTGGGAGCGCTTCGGCAATGGCGTTCGCATCTGGCTCGATGACGCGCTCCTGGACAGCGGTCACGGAATTTCGCGCGGCAAGCTCCGGATGCTGCTTCGGCCCGGCGAGCTGCCGCTCATGGACGTCAGCGCGACGGCGACAGATTTCGACGTGACGCAGCTCTGGCGCTACCTGCAGACCGGCCGCCTGAAACCGAAGACGATTGGCTGGCTCGACGCGGCCTTTCGCGCGGGCCGCGTGACGCAGGCGACGGTTTCCATCACCGGCCCGACAGGCGGCTTCCCTTACCGCGAAGGCCAGGGGGTGTTCCGCGCGAGCGGCCATGTGACGGGCGTGAACCTTTTCTACGCGCCCGGCTGGCCGGAGCTGCGTGGAATCGAATCCGATTTCAGCTTCGATGGCCCGGCGCTGCACGCGGTCGCAAGCCGCGGCAGCATCGGTGGCATTCCGTTCACTGCGGCCGAGATCAACAGTGGCGACCTGCGCGACGCGGTCTTCGCCACTCGCGGCACGGCAGAAACAGACGCCGGGCTCGGCATCCGCATGCTGCAGGGCACGCCGCTCGCTCCTTCGTTCGGGACAGTGTTCGCCGAGCTCACCGGCTCGGGTCCGGTGAAGGCCGAACTCGCGATGGTCCTGCCAATCAAGGATCTGGAACGCCGCGTCGTCACCGTGATGGCGAAACTCGACGGCGTCTCGCTCCAGCACAAGCGCTCGCCGATCAGCGCGACTGACATCGTCGGCGACCTCTGGGTCCGCAATCGGGAAATGCAGGCGCCGGCTCTTTCGGGTCGCGCCCTCGGAGGGCGCTGGCAGGCTTCGATTGCGACGACGGTGCTTGCCAGCGGAAATCTCCGCACCCGTGTCGATGCCACGGGCACCGTGCAGGGCTCCGCCCTGCAGCCCGTTGCACGCATGCCGGTCAATGCGGGCTTGTCCGGGAGCACATCGTGGAGCGGGTCGATCGACCTCGAGCGCAACGTCGATCCGGAGCGTCCGGCGCGCGGCACGGCGCGCATTGCGAGCGATCTCCGCGGTCTTGCGTCGGAGCTGCCCGAGCCGTTCGACAAGAGCGCGGATACGGTGCGCCCCCTCTCTCTTGCGGCGAGCTTCGACGGCACCAGCGGCCCGCGCATCGAGGGTTCATATGGCCGCGACGTGAACGCACTGCTGCAATGGCGGAGCAGCGCGGACAAGGCGCCGGTTGAGCGCGGCATCGTCGCGTTCGGCGGCGCGATTCCCGATGCCCTGCCGAAGACCGCCGGGCTGTGGCTCACCGGCAGCGTCGATTCCGCGAGCCTGACGAAGTTGCTCGACCTGAAATGGGACGAGCCGCGAGGGCGCCCGATACAGGAATGGATTGGTGGCGCCGACCTGACGATCGATCGCTTCGAGGCACTTGGCTATGCCTTCAGAAAGGTGAGAGGCGGGCTGCGGCCCGGCAAGCGAGCCTGGGACGTCATGGTGAATGGCAGCGCGATGGCCGGCAGCCTCGCGGTGCCATTCACGTTTCCGGGCGAGGTGCCGATGGTGCTGGCGTTCGACCGCCTGCATATCGACGAACGGGCGCCGGGATTCGGCGAACGCCCGGATCCCGATCCTCGTAAGCTCCCGGCAATCCGCGTGGATATCGGCGACTTCATTTTCGACAAGCGAAGCTTCGGTCACGTCGAGGCGGAATTCGCGCGCGGAACGGCCGGCATGACGCTCAATCGATTCACGATGAAGCATCCGGGCTTCAGCGCGGAGGGGCGAGGCAGCTGGCTCATCCGCGACCAGTCCGCGGAATGTCGCCTCGAGTTCGATGTCGATACGGCCGACGTCCAGGCCTTCATGAACGCGATGCAGCTCGGCGCACTTGTCGAAGGCGAAGACGGTCGCGTGTCCGCGCGCCTGAGCTGGCCGGGTCCGCCGGAGGCGAGCGCCATTAACCGCGTTTCCGGGAGGCTCGAGATCTCGGCGGCCAACGGCAACCTGACATCCGTCGAGCCTGGCGCGGGTCGCGTCTTTGGCCTGATGAGCATTGCGCACCTGCCGCGGCGACTGGCGCTCGATTTCGGCGACCTGACGGGCGAGGGGCTGTCCTTCGACACGCTGCGTGGCACTTTCCGGCTGAACAATGGCGACGCCTTCACCGACAACCTGACATTGCGCGGCTCCGCCGCGGAAATCGGCATTGCCGGCCACACGAACCTGCGAGACCGGACCTACGACCAGACCGCGGTCGTGACCGGCCAGCTCGGCGCCTCGCTCGGTGTCGCGGGCGCACTTGCGGGCGGGCCGGCGGTCGGTGCGGCATTGCTGCTTTTTTCGCAGATTTTCAAGGAACCTCTCAAGGGCGTGACCCGGGGCTACTATCGGATCACCGGCAGCTGGGATGATCCGCAGGTGCGACGCATCGACGCCCAGGAGATGAAGGACGACCGCCAGGCGTCGCAGGGACCGACATGAACCATCCGATCGTCGCCGCCATCCAGATGACGTCGCTCGCCGATGTCGCGCGAAATCTCGCGACCGCCCGGCGGCTCCTCGCCGAGGCACGGGATCAAGGCGCCTGCCTCGCGGTGTTGCCGGAGAATTTCTCATTCATGGGCCGCAATGAGGCGGAACGCCGGCAGATCGTCGAGCGGGATGCCGACGGGCCGGTCCAGGACGCGATGTCGGCCCTGGCGCGCGAATTGCGGATCTGGATTGTCGCCGGCACGCAGCCGATCGCAGTTGAAGGCGATCCGCGGCCGGCCAACGCCTGCGTGGTTTACGACGACGCGGGCAAGCGAGCGGCGCGATACGACAAGATCCACCTGTTCGACGTCGACCTGCCGGGCGGCCGCGAGGGCTATCGCGAGTCCGCCAATGCCGTGCCCGGCGCAAAGCCGGTGCTGGTCGAAACGCCCGCCGGCCGTCTCGGGCTGACCGTATGCTACGATTTGCGCTTCCCCGAATTGTTCCGCCGACTCGTTTCGGAAGGAGCCGAGATCTTCAGCGTGCCGTCCGCATTCACGAGCCCGACCGGTCGCGCGCACTGGGAGACGCTGCTCCGGGCGCGTGCTATCGAGAACCTCTGCTTCGTGATCGCGGCCGCCCAGAGCGGGGTTCACGACAGCAACCGCGAAACCTACGGCGACAGCCTGGTCGCGGACTACTGGGGCCGCGTGCTGGCGCGCGAACCGCGCGGCAGCCGCGTCGTCACGGCAGCGCTCGATCGGGATGGGCAGCGGTCGACGCGCGAAGGCTTCCCTGCCTTGCGGCACCGGGTCCTGGCATGACGACCGACGCACTCCAATGTGCGCGTGACCGGATCCTGGCGCCGTCGGGGCTCGACGACCGGCGCCTCGAGCAGGCACTCGGCTCGCTGCTCGGCGCGAGCGTCGATGCCGGCGATCTCTATTTCCAGCTGTCGCGCGAGGAGCATTGGGCCCTCGAAGACGGCATCGTCAAGGAAGGCAGTCACGGCATCGAGCAGGGTGTCGGGGTGCGCGCGATGGCCGGCGAGCGCACGGGCTTCGCGTACTCGGATGAGGTCGTGCCGTCGGCGCTGCTCGAAGCCGCGAAGGCCGCTCGCGCCATCGCACGCGAGGGCGGGAAGGGCCAGGTCCAGGCCTGGCACGCGACCGCGGCGCACCGGCTCTATCCTCCCGACGACCCGATCGCGTCGCTCGCCGACGCGGACAAAGTCGCGCTCCTGACTGAGCTTGACCGCCACGCGCGATCGATCGATCCGCGCGTCAAGCAGGTCGTGGCAACCCTTGCCGCCGTGCACGAGATCATTCTGGTCGCCGCGAGCGACGGCACGCTCGCCGCGGACGTGCGGCCGCTCGTGCGAATGAATGTCTCCGTCATCGTCGAGCAGGACGGACGCCGCGAGCAGGGCTATGCGGGAACCGGCGGCCGCTATTCGCTCGAGGAGTTCATCGCGGGCGAGAAACCGCTCCGCCTCGCGCGCGAGGCCGTGCGCCAGGCGACCGTCAACCTCGAATCCGTGCCTGCGCCAGCGGGCCCGATGACGGTCGTGCTCGGTCCGGGCTGGCCGGGCGTGCTGCTTCATGAAGCCATTGGCCACGGACTCGAGGGCGATTTCAACCGCCGTGGAACCTCGGCGTTCACCGGACGAATCGGGGAAAAAGTGGCTTCCCCGCTTTGCACTGTCGTGGACGATGGCACGCTGCCCGGGCGGCGCGGCTCGCTGAACATCGACGACGAGGGAACGCCGACTTCGTGCACGACGCTCATCGAGAACGGCGTGTTGAAAGGCTATCTGCAGGACAAGCTGAATGCGCGCCTCATGGGCGCAAAGCCGACCGGGAACGGACGGCGTGAATCCTTCGCGCACACGACAATGCCGCGAATGACGAATACCTACATGCTGCCGGGACCGCACGATCCGCAGGAGATCATCCGCTCGGTCAAGCGCGGCCTGTACGCCGTCAACTTCGGCGGCGGCCAGGTGGACATCACCTCGGGGAAATTCGTGTTCTCCGCGAGCGAGGCCTACCTGATCGAGGACGGCAGGGTCACGGCGCCGGTCAAGGGCGCAACGCTCGTCGGCAACGGGCCGGATGTGCTGACACGCGTCAGCATGGTCGGCAACGACCTGATGCTCGACGAGGGAATCGGCAGCTGCGGCAAGGACGGACAAACGGTGCCAGTCGGTGTCGGTCAGCCGACGCTGCGCGTCGATACCCTGACTGTGGGCGGTACGGGCTGAGGGTCCGGGTACTTCGATGCGCGTCGCCAGCCCGCTCTACGAATCGCTGCCTTACGCATACATTGCGATCGGCGCCGCCGCCATCTTTGCGTCCTTCGCCTGGCGCGTGGCCGAGTGGTCGGGAATCATGGCGGGGTTCGGGGTCGTTGCAGTCGTAGGCGGGCTCGTGCTCGTGCTCCGGCGCCGCGACTACCGTATCCAGAAGCGCCACTACGGCGCGGATTTCGACGAAGAGGGCTAGGACGCCGCGCCTGCAGCCGGGACTTCGTCGTCGGGCTCATCCTCTCCGCCGGGCCGTCCGCCGAGCGCCTCGTGATCGCCGGTAGGATCCATCGCCTGGCCGCGCCCGCGGACTGAGCGCTCGTCGATATACATGATCTCGTGCCTGCCGAGCACGACCACGTCGCCGTCGTTCAGGTGATGGCGGCGGATGCGCTTCGACTTCACGTAGACGCCGTTCGTGCTGTTGAGGTCCTCGAGCACGCTGCCTTCGCCGGTCGTCGTGATCTGGCAGTGGTGGCGGCTGATGAACTTGCTCTCGATCTGCACGTCATTGTCGGCGGTGCGACCGATGATCAGGCGACCGATCCTGAGCGGCCGCTCCTCGACGTGCTCGCCGCCGTGCGCCACGATGATGCGCGCCACCACCTCGTCGCTCGAGATCACCCTCGGCGCGGCCGCGATTTGGGCAATACCGGCGCGCATGCGATTCGTGCGCGCAGCGAACTCCACCCACTGCAGCTCGTCGATGGCGTCCTTGAGCTCGGTCATGCCGACGCCAGGTTGACCGGATGAAAACGCGATCATGAGCGCCGTGTCGCAGAGCGTGTTGACGAGGCGAGGCACGCCGCCGGTGTAGCGGTAGATGACCGGCAGTGTTTCCGGCTCGAAGAGCTGCCGGCCATGTGCGCCCGCGACCTCGAGTCGATGCAGGATATACGCCTGGGTTTCCTCCGGCGTCAGCGCAGTCAGGTGGAAACGGAGGCGAATGCGCTGCACCAGCTGGACGAGTTCGGCCGAATCCAGTTTTTCATTGAGTTCCGGCTGCCCCGCCAGGATGATGCGCAGCACCTTTTCCTTCGTCGTCTCGACGCCGGACAGCAGGCGGATTTCCTCGAGCACGCGGTTCGAGAGATTCTGGGCCTCGTCGACGATCAGCATGACCTTGCGCCCCGCCGCGTATTGCTCGACGAGGAACTGGTTCAAGGTCGCGATCAGCTCGGCCTTGCGCATCTTGAACGGCGAGAAGCCGAACTGGACGAGCACGGCCTGCAGGAATTCGATGGGGGAGACCTGGGTCTGCGCGACCTGGGCGACGACGACGTCCTTCTCGAGCTCGCGCAGGAACGTCTCGACCAGAGTCGTCTTGCCGGAGCCGATTTCGCCGGTGATGACGACGAAGCCGTCGGTGAACCAGATCGTCGATTCCATGTACGCCTTGGCGCGCGCATGGTGTTTCGAGAGATAGAGGAACGACGGGTCCGGGCTCAGCCGGAACGGCAATTCGCTCAGGTTGAAGTGTTCGAGGTACATGCAGTCGCACAGGCTAGCACAAGCGCAAGTGCCGGTTCCGGCTAGGAAATCAACCGGCGTCGCAGTTGCCGCGCCACCCGGTCGCGCAGCGCGCGCTTCGATGTGACAAAGGTCACATGGCCCAATTTCCGGCCGGGCCGGGGCGCTTTGCCATAGTCGTGCAAGTGCATGCCGGCGGTGGCCAATAACTTTTCCGCCACCGGCATCCGGCCAATCAGGTTCACCATCACCGAGTGCCCGCGCGGACGCGTGTCGCCGAGCGGCAGGCCCGCAATCGCCCGGACGTGATTCTCGAACTGGCTGGTCTCGGCGCCTTCGATCGACCAGTGGCCCGAGTTATGCACGCGAGGCGCCATCTCGTTTGCGACCAGCCGTCCGCGCTCGACGAAGTACTCGACGCAGAGGACGCCGACGTAGCCGAGCGCCATGAACAGGCGGTGGTGATTGCGCTGGGCCGCAAGTTGCAGCCGAAGGCTCGTGAAGGGCGCCCGCGTGACCGCGAGGATGCCCTGCTCGTGCTCGTTTTCGGCGAGAGGGTAATTGCGGACTGATCCCGCCCGATCGCGGACTGCGACGAGCGAGACCTCGCGCGAGAAATTCACGAAGCGCTCGTAGATGAGCGACTGCCCGCGCAGCCGTGCCCAGGCATCGCCCGCATCGCGGGCTTGCCGCACTCGCGCCTGGCCTTTGCCGTCATAGCCGAGCCGCCGCGTCTTGAGTATTCCCGGCACGCCGAGTCTTGTGATCGCCCGGGCGAGGTCAGCCTCGGAATCGACCGCTGCGAACGGTGCGACGCGCATGCCGAGACGCTGGAAGAGGTGCTTTTCGAACAGCCGGTCCTGCGCGACCTCGAGCGCGCGCGGTGGCGGCCACACCGGACGGATTTTCGCGATTGCGCGTGCCGACGCGACGGGCACGTTTTCCCAGTCGACGGTCACGACGTCGACGCTGCGCGCGAAGCGCTCGAGCTTCTTGCTGTCGTCGAATGCGCCCGTGACGATCTTCGCGACGGCCGCGCCGGGAACTGTGGCGCTCCGGTCGTACATGGTGAATTCGAGTCCGAGCGGAATGCCGGACAGGGCCATCATCCGGCCGAGCTGTCCGGCGCCGATGATGCCGATGCGCATGGATGCCTCAGCCGACGGCCGGGTCCGGTTTCGCCAGGACTTCCGCGGTCTGTCGCTCACGGAACGCGCGGAGCGCATCCTTGAACGGCGGGTGGTGTCCGGCGAGGATCGCGGCGGCGAGAAGGGCCGCATTCCGCGCGCCCGGCTCGCCGATCGCGACGGTCGCCACCGGGATGCCCGCAGGCATCTGGGCGATCGAAAGCAATGAATCGAGGCCGTTCAGCGCCTTTGACTGGATCGGGACGCCGATGACGGGCAGCAATGTCTTCGACGCGGTCATGCCGGGCAGGTGTGCGGCGCCGCCCGCACCCGCGATCAGGACTTCGAGGCCTCGCTCCGCCGCCGAGCTGGCGTACTCGAACAGGAGATCGGGCGTGCGGTGCGCGGAAATGACGCGGCTCTCGAAGGGCACCGAGAGCGCGGTCAGGACCTCGGCTGCGTGCCGCATTGTGTCCCAGTCGGACGACGAGCCCATGATGATGCCGACCAGCGGTTTCATCGCGGGAGTCTAGCAAAACGGCCAATGGCGCGGCCTTTCGACCCGCTCAAGTGACTGTCGTGAAAGGAAAGACGGCTGCGGCAAGAACCTGAAATACCCCTGCGCCGACAGGGAGTGGTGCGGCGCAGGGGGGATGCCCGAAGATCAGGGGATGCTTGATACGCTGGGCAACGCAGTCAGGCTAGCGCGCCATGACTTTCCGACAACCCCGGCTCTGTCTCCGGAAGGCGACAGCGTCCTACAAGAAGGCTCGTCATAGATGAATCCAGCAGTCGTTTTCGCGTTTCTCGCGATCCTCGCGACCGGCTTGCAGCCTGCGGAGGACCCTGCGCTCGAACATGCGCGCGAGCTATTGAAGATGCATCCGTTGATCGACGGGCACAACGACCTCCCGGCGGTCATTCGCGAGAGCGGAAAGCCGCCGCGCGACGTCGCGGCCTATGACCTGAACCGGCGCACCGCGGGCGATACGGACATCGGCCGCCTGCGCGAAGGCGGTGTGGGCGGGCAGTTCTGGTCAGTGTGGATACCGAGCTTGCCCGAAGTCGGCAAGCGCGGCTTCGCGCGAATCCAGCTCGAACAGATCGACATCGCGCTGCGGATGATCGAGCGCTATCCCGAGGACCTGCAGCTCGCGCTCACCGCCGACGACATCGAACGGGCAAACGCCGCAGGCCGAATCGCCTCGCTGCTCGGAATCGAAGGCGGCCACGCCATCGAGAATTCCCTCGGCGCGCTGCGCGACTATTACCGGCTCGGCGTGAGGTACATGACGCTCACGCATTTCAACGGCAATGACTGGGCGGATGCGGCGACGGATGCGCCGCGTCATGGCGGCCTCTCGAAATTCGGCGAAGAAGTCGTGCGGGAGATGAATCGCCTCGGCATGGTAGTCGACATCTCGCATGTATCCATCGACACGATGAACGACGTGCTCGACATGGCAGAGTCGCCCGTCATGTTTTCGCATTCGAGCGCCCTCGCTCTCACCCAAAGCCCGCGCAACGTTCCCGATTCGGTGCTCTCGCGGCTGCCGAAAAACGGCGGCGTCGTGATGGTCGATTTCATCTCGGAATTCAGCGTCATTGGCCCCGAGCACGGGCAATGGAGGGCCGGCTTCGAGGCGGCAACCGGCGGCATCAAGCTCGGCGATGCGCGCTACGACGCGGCAGTCAAGAAATACTCGGTCGATCACCCGGAACCGAAGGCGACGATCCAGGACGTCGCTGCCCACATCGAGCACGTGCGTGACGTCGCGGGAATCGATCACGTCGGCATCGGCGCCGATTTCTTCGGTGATCCGGCGTACATGGCGACGGGACTCGAGGATACGTCGCGCTATCCACACCTGTTCGCGGAGCTCATCCGCCGCGGCTGGAGCGATGAAATGCTCGGCAAGCTAGCCCGCGGCAACGTGCTGCGCGTATTGCGCGGGGCTGAGCAGGCGGCGGCGCGACTGCAAAAAGCCCGGCCGGCCTCCTACCTGACCATCGAGCAGGTCGACGGGGGGCGTGAACTGCCCGACAAGTACTGAGGGCTAGCGATCGCCTGCGAGCGCGTCCCGCACCCGGCGAAACAGCTTGCGGCCGGCCCCGGCAGCCTTGCCTGACTTCCGTTCCGCAAGCGCGGCGCCGACGAGCCGCTCCAGCTCCTGGCGGTCGGCCAGGCCACACTCGGCCGCGAACTCCGCGATCGCCAGGTTGCCGCCTTCCACGAGCCGGTCGCGCCAGCGTTCCGCGCGGCGAAACCGGGCCGCGTCCTGGCGCGCCGCGCTGGCTGCTGCATCGAGGGCGGCCCGGATCGGCTCCGGATCGATGCCGCGCATCAGCTTGGCGACGAACTGGCGCTGCCGGACGAGTGCGCCACGGCTCGTGATCCTGCGGGCGAGCGCAATGGCATCGGCGAGCTTTTCCGGCAGCCCGAGATCCGGGATCGCTTCTGCAGGCGCGTCAATCAGGCGGTCGGCCAGATCCTGCACGGCCTGGGCCCGTCGCTTGAGCTCGGTCTTGGTCGGCGGCGGGATGCCGCCAGGCAACTCGCGGCGGCGCATTCATCGATGCTAGCACGCGCGCCATTGCCCGCCGCCCGAGCGCCGGTACAATTCACCGGGCCAATGGCCGCCGCCGCCCAACCTGACCAGAAAGCGCTCGAGATTGTCGTCGAGCGTGCACTCGCGCTCGCGCGCGCGGGCGGTGCCACGGCTGCCGAGGCGGGCGTCGGAGTTTCGACCGGCCTCCTCGTGACCGTGCGGCTCGGCGAAGTGGAAACACTGGAATACCAGCGGGACCGCAGCCTCGGCGTGACCGTGTATGCCGGCCGACGCAAGGGCTCCGCGAGCACCGCCAATCTCACGCCTGCGGCGGTCGAAGAAACGATTGCGAAAGCGCTGTCCATTGCGAGCTTCACGGCTGACGACGAGTTTTCCGGCCTGCCCGACGCCGGGTTGATGGCGCAGAAAGTCCCGGACCTCGACCTGAGCCACCCCTGGGAACTCGAAGCGCCGGAGGCCGTCGAGCTCGCCAAGCGCTGCGAGGCCGCGGGGCTCGCATTTGACAAGCGGATCCGCAATTCGGAAGGCGCGTCGGTCTCGACCCATCGCAAGCTCCGCGTCTTTGGCAACAGCCATGGATTCATCGGCGGCTATCCCTCGACATCGCACAGCGTGAGCTGCGTGGTGCTCGGCCAGAACGAAGACGAGATGCAGCGCGACTTCTGGTACACGGCCGCGCGCGACTGGCGAACGCTTGAGGACGTCGAGGACGTGGGCCGCCGGGCGGCCGAGAAAGCCGTCCAGCGGCTTGGGGCGTCCAAGCTGTCGACCCGCAAGGCGCCGGTGCTTTTCTCCCCCGAACTCGCTCGCGGCCTGATCGGTCACTTGGTCGGCGCGATCGGCGGCTCCGCGCAATACCGACGCAGCAGCTTCCTGCTCGACGCGAAGGGCGAACAGATCATTCCCGAGGCAATCTCGTTGATCGAGCGGCCGCACCTGCGCGGCGCACTCGGCTCGGCGCCGTTTGACGGCGAGGGCGTCGCGACGCGCGACCGGGAGCTCGTCGTCAACGGCGTGCTTGACGGCTACCTGCTCGACTCGTATTCCGCCCGGAAGCTCGGTCTGGTCACCACCGGCAACGCCGGCGGCGTGCACAACCTCGTCATCCAGGGCCACATGCTCGACCCGAAGACGCTGCTGCGGAAGCTCGGCTCGGGCCTGCTCGTGACGGAAATGATGGGGCAGGGCGTCAATCCGGTGACCGGCGACTACTCGCGAGGTGCATCAGGATATTGGGTAGAGAACGGCGAGGTCACGCACCCCGTTCACGAGATCACGGTGGCGGGGAACCTGCGCGAGATGTTCCTCGGCATCGTGGCGCAGGGAGACGACGTGGATTGCCGCGGTGCGATCCATTCCGGATCGCTCCTGATCGACGAGATGACGATCGCCGGCGACTAGGCGGGCTGGCGGGACGCCAGGTCCCGAAGCGACATACCCTCGATTTTTTCCCGCATCGCCGATTCCAGCGAGTTCGCGACGTCGTCGGCGACGGGCTCGGTGCGCGCGCGCCACAGTAGCCATGTCGCGTATTCGCGCTCGTCGCGCACGGAATTCAGCACGTCGCAGAGCGCAATGCTCTCGAGGTCCCGTGCGGGCAGGAGCTCCTCGTCCTCCGTGAGGGTCAGCAGCCCCGCGCGCTCCAGCGAACCGGTCACGGTGCCCAGCGCCGAGCCGGGGATCTGGAGATCCTCGGCGAGCTCGCGCAGCTGCCAGGGCGGCTCGCCGGCGACGAACTTTCGCGCGATCAGCAGCATCACGGTGAATGCGAGGCGCTCGCGAAGCGCACTCGTGAGCCTGAGCGGCGCCTGCCCGACACGCAGGTAGCGCGGGTTCTGCACGTAGAAAGAGAGTTGCGCGCCGATCAGCAGGATGAGCCAGCTCACGTAAATCCAGATCAGGGCCGCGAGGAAGATCGCAAAGCCCGCGTAGATCGCGACCATCTGCGTCGCGGCCGCCACGATCTTCGTGAACACGGCGCCACTCGCGGCCCAGAGCACGCCGGCGGTGATGCCGCCCGCGATCGCGGCGCGAAAGCGGACTCGCGTGTTCGGCACGAATGAATAGAGGAAAGTGAATACGCCCGTGACGAAGAGGTAGGGTCCCAGCCTGCCGAGTCCCCGGATGACCGACCCGAATGGCTCATGCTGGGTCAGCCAGACCATAATCGAGTGACTGTTCACTGCCCCGAACAGGCTGAAGACGACGACGAGGAAAACGGGCCCGACGACCATCAGGCTCAGGTATTCGCTGACGCGGCGCATGAAGGAGCGCGGCTGTTCGACGTGCCAGGCGAAGTTGAAGGCATCCTCGAGCTTCTGGATCGTGGCCACGACGGTATAGAGCAGGAAAGCGAGACCAACGGAGCCCAGCACGTCGCCGCGCACGTTTTCCACGAAAGACATCATCTGCGTCGTCAGCTCGCCGGCCCGCTCGCCGGTCGGCCGGAGGAACTCGAAGATCAGCGGCTCGAGATCGCGGTGTACGCCAAGGCCTTTCAGTACGGCAAATGCAAATGCAACGAGTGGCACGAGCGAGAGCAGCGTCGTGTAGACGAGACCCATTGCCCGCAGGTTCAGTTCGCCGGTGAACAAGTCGCGGATCAGCGCGAAGGGGTAGCGCAGCACGTCGAGCAGCCAGTTCGCGGGCTTCACCGCGAGGTCGTGGCGTTCGAACAGCAGCCGCTCGAATCGATTGCGCAGGTCCGCGGGCAGGATCATCACGGCAGCGTGGCACAGGGCTTTCATGCCCGCAAACCGACCCGACTTCGCCTGCTAGAGTGCGCGATGCCCGGCGACTACCCGGAACGAATCGTCTGCCTGACCGAGGAGACTACGGAGACCCTGTACCTCCTCGGCGAGGACCGGCGCATCGTCGGCATCTCCGGCTTTACGGTGCGTCCGCCCCAGGCGCGGCGCGAAAAGCCCCGCGTGTCGGCCTTCACGAGCGCGAAGATCGGCCGCATTCGCGAGCTCGAGCCAGACCTCGTGCTCGGCTTCTCGGACCTGCAGGCGGACATTGCGGCCGAACTTGCGCGCGCGGGAATCGAAGTTCACCTGTTCAATCACCGAAGCGTTGCGGAAATCCTTCGAATGATCCGCATGCTGGGCGGGATGATCGGCTGCGAAACCAAGGCCGCAGCGCTCGCCGACCGGCTGGCGGAAGGCGTGGAAGTCGTGAGGACGGCCGCTTCGAGGTTACCGCGCCGGCCTCGCGTCTATTTCGAAGAATGGGACGAGCCGCTGATCGCCGGGATCCGCTGGGTCGGCGAAGTGATCGAGATTGCGGGCGGCGAAAACTGCTTTCCGGAGCTTGCGGCCATGTCCCTCGGTCGCGATCGCATCATCGCGGACCCCGCGGAAGTCCCGAGGCGAGCGCCCGACATCATTTTCGGTTCCTGGTGCGGCAAGAAATTCCGGCCGGAGAGGATCGCGGCGCGGTCAGGCTGGGGCGAGATTCCCGCCGTGCGAGACGGCGAGCTGCACGAGATCAAGTCCGCGATCATCCTGCAGCCAGGGCCGGCGGCGCTGACCGACGGGCTCGCGGAGATCCACGCGCACATCGTGCGCTGGGCAACTTGCAAACACTAAAGGGGACGCACCCCTTCGCGAATATGAAGGGGTGCGTCCCCTTCGGTGTTCAGCCGGTCAGGCGGCGCTCGGCCTCGCGGTACTTTTCGACCGTTCCGTCGATCACTTCGCGCGGCAGGCGCGGACCGGGCGGCCGCTTGTTCCAGTCGAGGGTCTCGAGATAGTCGCGCACGTACTGCTTGTCGAAGGAGGGTGGACTCACACCCTCCCGGTAGCCGTCAGCGCGCCAGAAGCGGGATGAGTCCGGCGTCAGCGCCTCGTCCATCAGGACGACCTGCCCGTCCGCGTCGAGCCCGAACTCGAACTTCGTGTCGGCAATGATGATTCCGCGCCTCCTCGCGTAGTCGGCGGCAAAGCCGTAGAGCGCGAGCGCGAGATCCCTGATGCGAGCCGCCGTCGCCGCGCCGACCGTCTTCTCGATTTCGGCGAAATCCACGTTCTCGTCGTGCTGGCCCGCCGCCGCCTTGGTGGCTGGCGTGAAGATCGGGGCCGGAAGCCGGGATGCAAGCGCGAGGCCGGCGGGCAAGGCGATGCCGCAGATACGACCGTCGCGCTGGTAGTCCTTCCAGCCGGAACCGATCAGGTAGCCGCGCACCACGGCCTCGACAGGCAGTGGCTTCAATCGGCGGACGACGACTGCGCGACCTTCGAGCAGGACGCGTTCGGCGGGATTCATGACGTGGCGTGACAAGGGCTCGCCGGTCAGGTGATTGGCGACGATGTGGCGCGTACGCTCAAACCAGAAATTCGAGATCGACGTGAGCACGCGGCCTTTTCCGGGTATCGGGTCGGGCAGGACGACATCGAATGCAGACAGGCGATCGCTCGCCACGATCAACAGGCGGTCGTCGCCGATTGCGTAGTTGTCGCGCACCTTGCCGCGGTGAAGCAGTGGGTGCGAGCGGAGATTCGATTCGAACAGCGAGTCTGAATTCATGCGGTGCGCGCACTTGCTAACATGGCGCGCGCGGGGCGGTCAAGAAACATGGAACCTCGATGAACTGGATCGGCAAGTTGGTCGGTGCGCTGTTGGGCTATGTCCTGACCCGGCGTCCGATGGGCGTGCTGCTCGGGATGATCGTCGGCCACCTGTACGATCAGTACGCAGCGGCGCGACGCACGGGTCCGCGCGCGGACCTCGCGACCGTGCGCGAGACCTTCTTCCGCACGGCATTCAGCGTGATGGGACATGTCGCGAAGGCGGATGGGCGGGTCTCGGAGCAGGACATCGCCGCGGCGCGGCGCATCTTCCGGCAATTCAGCCTGAACGAAGCCGACACGCGCGCTGCGATGCAGTTCTACACGAGCGGCAAGGCGGAGGGATTCGACCTCGAGTCGGCGCTCGCGGAACTTGCCAATGCCTGCCGGGGGCGGGAGGCCGTGCTCCGGATGTTTCTCGAGATCCAGATGCGCGCGGCACTCTTCGGCGACGGACTCGCAGGCCCGAGCCGCGCGCTGCTGATGCGGATCGCCCAGGCGCTCGGCATCGGCGCGCTGGAATTCGCGCATCTCGAGGCGCTGTTGCGCTTCCAGGCCCATGCGGGTGCTTATGGCCCGGCTGGCGGCGGATACCAGGGTGCGGCTCGCGGGACTGCGACGGCGCTCGCGGAGGCCTACGAGCTGCTCGGCGTCCCGCAGACCGCGAGCGACGCCGAGGTCAAGCGGGCATACCGCAAGCTCATGAGTGAAAACCATCCTGACAAGCTGGTCGCACGCGGACTTCCGGAATCCATGCTGGAAATTGCGAAGCAGAAGACGCAGGCGATCCAGGCCGCATGGGAGCGCGTCCGCGAAGCGCGCGGCTTGCGCTAGAGTACGCGCATGCCGCAAGCCGTCATCGCGCCTTCCATACTTTCCGCGGATTTCGCCCGGCTCGGCGAAGAAGTGGACGCAGTGCTCGAGGCGGGCGCCGACTGGGTGCATTTCGACGTGATGGACAACCACTACGTCCCGAACCTCACCATCGGACCGCTCGTCTGCAAGGCGTTGCGCAAACATGGCGTCAAGGCGCCGATCGACGTCCACCTGATGGTGGACCCGGTGGACCGCCTGGTGCCGGAATTCGCCGAGGCCGGCGCAACCTGGATCAGCTTTCACCCCGAGGCGAGCCGCCACGTTGACCGCACGATCCAGCTGATTCGGGATTCCGGCTGCAAGCCGGGCATCGTGCTGAATCCCGCGACGCCGCTTTCCTGGCTCGATCATACGCTCGAGTCCGTCGACCTCCTGCTCCTGATGTCGGTCAATCCCGGGTTTGGGGGGCAGCGGTTCATCGAGCCGGTCCTCGGCAAGCTGACGGCGGCGCGGCGTCGCATCGATGCCAGCGGGCGTGAAGTCCGGCTCGAGATCGACGGAGGGGTGACCCTCGAGAACATCGCGTCGATTGCGCGTGCCGGCGCAGATGCGTTTGTCTCGGGCAGTGCGATCTTCGGGACGAAGGACTATGCGGCGACGATCGGCGCCATGCGCAAGGCGATCGGAAAATAAAGGTGACCGTCCCCTTTATTTTGCAGCCGCGACCGCGGCCTTGGCGAACTCAGGAGCCGCGCGAGCCTTGACCTTGGGACGCGCGCCGAACACGACGATCGTCTTGCCGCGCGCCGTCAAAAGTCCCTGTTCCTCGAGCACCTTCAGCACACGGCCCGCCATTTCGCGCGAGCAGCCGACCAGGCGCGACAACTCCTGCCGGCTCACCTTGATCTGCATGCCCTGCGGGTGGGTCATCGCGTCCGGCTCGCCGCAGAGATCCATGATGGCGTGGGCAATGCGGCCGGTGACGTCGACGAAGGCGAGGTCGCCGAGCTTGCGGTTCGTGCGGTCGAGACGGGTCGCGAGCTGGGTCGCGAGCTCGAACACCAGGCCCGGGCTTTCCGACGCGACCTGACGGAAGCGCGGGTAGGTCATTTCGGCAAGCTCGCACTGGGTGCGGGTCCGGACCCAGGCGCTGCGCTGCTGGCTATCCGAGAAGAGGCCCATCTCGCCGAAGAACTGGCCCTTGTTCAGGTAGGCGAGGACCATTTCATTGCCGTCCTCGTCCTCGATCATGACTTCGACGGAGCCGCGGATGATGTAGTAGAGGACATCTGGCAGGTCGCCGGCGTGGATCAGCGCTGTCTTGGACGGCACCGTGCGCACGCGGCAGTAACTGAGGAAGCGATTGATCGCCGGGATATCGGTCAGTTGCTTGACGGCTTCTTCCATTGGGCTCCCCTGGGGTGATTGCCGCGCGGCTCGACGGCCGTGGCTTTCCCGCCCGCCGTTGTATTACAGCCCCGCATGCATCGCAAGATATAAGTCAGACATCGATCATATCCAGTATGCCGTGCTGGTCATGAACCTGGAGGTCAGGCGCATGAGGCACGGCACAGGGTCCGGTAAGCTCGCGGCGCCCGCCGCGATGGCCGCGCGCCCGTGATTCATCTCGTCCGCCTGCATCTGTTCGACGATGGCGCGGCTGCGGGCGTCGTCGGCGGGCAGGCGTTCGAGATGATCCGCGAGATGACCTTCGACCTGTTTCTCGGTTTCGGCCATGAATCCGAGGCTGGCTCGGTCACCAAAGAGGCCCGCGAGGGCGCCGATTGCGACCGACCCCGCGTACCAGAGCGGATTCAACAGGGAAGGTCGCGAACCGAGCTCGTCGAGCCGATCCCGGCACCAGGCCAGGTGGTCGCCTTCTTCGGCAGCCGCCTTACGCAGCGCATTGCGCGTTTCAGGGTGCCGGGCCGTCATCGCCTGGCCGTGGTAAAGGCCCTGGGCCGCAATCTCCCCCGCATGATTGACCCGCATCAGGCCGGCGGCATGGCGGCGGCGGCCCAGATCCACCGGCGTCGCACCCGGATTTCCGGGGGTCGGCCGGCTGCTCGAAGGCCTCGCAAGGCTGCCGCGCAGGCCGTTATCCGCCAGTTCAAGCAGGCGATCGAGGGGGGTAAGGACGCGCGGGTCCATGCAACGCATATTATATAGCCATACGCCCCGCGCTTCCCTTGGCGCGACAAGGACTTGCAAGCACCGCCGTGCGGCTTTGCAAGCCCCCGCCATCTGTGTAAACTTGCCGGCCTTTCACGAACCCGACCCTATTCAGGGGCCCAAGATGAAGACGGTTTTTGCGAAGCCAGAGCGCGTGCGTCGCGACTGGTACCTGGTGGACGCGTCCGGAAAGACGCTCGGCCGGCTCGCCACCCAGATCGCCATGCGGCTGCGGGGCAAGCACAAGCCGGAGTTCACGCCGCATGTCGATTGCGGCGACTACATCATCGTCATCAATGCCGAAAAGGTGGCCGTGACCGGCAACAAGCTGCGCGACAAGCTCTACCAGCAGCACACGGGCTACCTGGGCAACCTGAAGACGATCGCGCTCGGCAAGCTCCTCGCTGAGCACCCGGAGCGGGCAATCGAGTACGCAGTCAAGGGAATGCTGCCGAAGACGATCCTGGGTCGCCAGATGTTCCGCAAGCTCCACGTGTTCGCCGGCGGCGCGCATCCCCATGCCGCGCAGCAGCCGAAGCAGCTCGAGATTTAAGGACCCGACATGGCAACGACTGCAATCGTCACGACCGGCCGGCGCAAGTCATCCGCAGCGCGCGTCTTCATGAAGCCCGGCAAGGGCACGATCACGGTCAACGGCCGTCCGCTGGACGAGTTCTTCGGCCGCAAGACGGGCGTCATGATCGCGCGCCAGCCGCTCGAGCTCGTGCAGATGACGGACCGGCTCGACGTGAACGTGCTGGTCGAAGGTGGCGGCATCACCGGCCAGGCCGGCGCTATCCGCCACGGCATTACGCGCGCGCTGATTGAATACGATTCGGAGCTGCGCAAGCCTCTGCGGGCCGCCGGCTTCGTGACCCGCGACGCTCGCGAGGTCGAGCGCAAGAAAGTCGGCCGGCGCAAGGCACGCCGCGGGACGCAGTTCAGCAAGCGCTGATACTCTGACCAAGGACGAACCACATTTGGGGGATCGTCTAGCGGTAGGACTGCGGACTCTGACTCCGCCAACCTAGGTTCGAATCCTAGTCCCCCAGCCAACAAAGCAAGAGAGCCGGCCATGTACCGGCTCTCTTGCTTTGCGGGGGACGAGGACAAATATTCCCTGAGTTCGACGGATGACCTGGTCATCGCCGGTCCCGCCACTTCCAGCCGGTCATCTTCGAATGCCAACGAGTCCGAAATGAAACGGCGGTAGCTCCACCTGCGGTAAATGGACATCTATGCCTGCTTGTTCCATCCAATTCCGGCACTGCTCCGGGCGCGGCCGGATTGCGAGGTCCGGGCCGCGCGGGGTTTTCGCATCGTGCACCCAGTGGATGACGGCCAGCAGTCCGCGCGGCGCCAGCACCCGATGAGCCTCGCGCAGCATCGGCATCGGTTCCTCCGCGTGCAGCACGTTGAAGAGCATTGCGTAGCCGACGGACGCGTCCGGCAGGCCCGTACCCGCGGTATCGAAGTCGCGTTGAATAGCCCGGACGTTCGCGAGGCCTAGCGACGCGGCCCGCGCGGCCGTGGCGGCAACCATCTCGGGATCGAGATCGACCGCCGTGACGACGCCTGTCGTCCGTGCCGCCGCTGCGACTGTGAACGTGCCGTAGCCGCAACCGAAATCCACGACGTCGGCGCGATCATCGAACGCGAGCTTGTCGAGAATCGCGCGAGGATCGAAGAATCCATCCCAGGTCACGACGTCCGGCATGCCGCTATCGCGCACCCTCATCGGAGTCAACCGAACGGCTCAGCGCCCGAGGGTACGTACGCCGCTGTCGCCGGCAACCAGCAGTACGTCTGCCCCGCGTCTCGCAAACAGCCCGACCTCGACCACTCCGACAATGAGCCCGATCTGCGCCTCGAGTGCGGCGGGGTCGGTGATCTTGAGGTTGTGTACGTCGAGGATCTCGTTCCCGTTGTCCGTCTTGAACCCCTGTCGCAGGACTGGCTGACCCCCGAGGCCGGCGAGCTTGCGCGCGACCATTGAGCGCGCCATCGGGATCACTTCGACGGGGAGGGGGAAGCGCCCGAGCACGTCCACGAGCTTGGAATCGTCGACGATGCAGACAAACCGGCGACTGGCCGCAGCCACTATCTTTTCCCGGGTCAGCGCGCCACCGCCGCCCTTGATCAGCGCGAGGTGACGGGTCGCTTCGTCGGCTCCGTCCACGTAGAGCGAGAGATCGCCGGTGTCATTGAGCGCCAGGACCTCGATTCCAGCGACTTTCAGGAGTCGCGTGCTCGCTTCCGAAGAGGAGACGGCACCTGCGATCCTGCTGCGCCGATCCTTCAATGCCGCGATGAAATGATTGACGGTGGACCCCGTGCCGACGCCGACCGTCATCCCGTCCTCGACGTATTCGAGTGCGGCGAGTGCGGCGGCTTTCTTCTTCGAGTCGGCGTCCATTTCCTGGCTCCGGAAAAAACTGTGCCCGCGAAAGCGGGCACAGTCTCATCATCTTGCTGAACCGGCGGTTGGTAGTCTCTCGATCAGCCAACCACCGATCCATCAGGCAAAGAGCTTACTTCTTCTTGGAAGCCTTCTTCTTTGCCTTCTTCTTGGTCGCCATGTTGGATCTCCATGTCGGTGTTAATCCGAGGTCGGAGTATATACATGGTTGACGGGAATGCAAGCAAGGGGTATGCGCATCACGCGTCGATCACTTCACTTCGTCACGTCTTCATGCGCGAGTCGATGAATGAATTTCCATTCGTCGGCGGTGACGGGCATCACCGAAAGCCGATTGCCTCGACGCAGCACGATGAGATTGCGCAATGGTCCATCGGCGTGCTCGCGCAGCATCTCGAGCGTCACCGGATGCGCGAACTTGCGCAGCAGTTTCACCTCGACCTGGTACCAGCGTGGGTTGGAAGGATCGCTGCCGGCGTCGTAGTGCCTGTGCTTGCGCATGAATGCGGTTGGATCGGGATGGCCGGCGCGAAAGACCTCCATCGTCCCGTATATACCGGGCGTTTCGCAGCTTGAATGATGGAAGAAAGCGCGGTCGCCGAGCGCGAAATCGTCGCGCAGCATGTTCCGCGCCTGGTAGTTGCGCACGCCGTCCCAACCGGCCGTATGTCCCGGCGATCGGGCCAGGTGTTCGATGCCGAAGGTGTCGGGCTCCGATTTCATAAGCCAGTAATTCATCGGCCGGTTTCCGCTTTCTGCGCGGCCGCCTTGCCATAGATGCCGCGCTCGGTGACGACGCCCCAGAGCGGCACGTCATGCGCCGCTTCAGCGAGCCGATCGACCCGCTGCACGTCGAATGCAAGGCCCACCAGCAGGGGTTTTCGCCAGGCGGTGCGATGCCGCAGGAATGCGAAATGGCGATCGTAGAACCCGGCTCCCATGCCGAGCCGGTGTCCGCGCGCATCGAAGCCGACGAGCGGCACCAGGACGAGGTCGAGCCAGCGCGGGTTGATCGTGTTCCCGCCGCTCCCGGCCGTGGGCGCGACGAAACGCATCCGTCGCGCGCGCAGGCTCGTGATCACCGGGTAATAGACCTCGCAACCAAGCAGGCGGGCACGTCGAAGCACGCTCGAAGGGTCGACCTCCCCGTCGAAGGGATGGAAGGCCGAGATCCGGCCGTTCGCGCGCGGCAGCCCGATGCTCGCCAGCGCGCGATCGATGGCCGCCGCCGCGGCCCGGCGCTCGCCCGCCGGCACCGCGCGTCGCAGGGCGCGCAGGCGCTGCCGGATCGCGCGCCGCTCGTCAGTCATGGCAGAAGTCGAGAGGCGCCACCCGCACGTGCCGTGCCGGGTCGTTGCTCTCGAACCGGAGCAACAGGTGGAGCAGGCCGTGGCACTTAAGGCTTTCCGCTACGAGGCGGACCTGCACAATACTGCCGCTAAGCCAGGCCCCTGGGTTTTTCACATTAGGGTCGAGAGGTTTCCAGACCCGAATCGAACACCGCAGGTGGCGCCAAACCGTCGACGCTCGCGCATGCGGCGCGAGTCGCCATTTATTCAATTCCCCAGCGACTGGCTGCGTGTCAGCGCGGATTCCACGCGCTCGCGCATGGCCTTGATCCGCGCGGCCAGGTCGGTTTCGACCCCCTCGTCGTGGCCGCGCGCCTGCAGCAGCTCGTTGACGATGTTGAGGGCCGCCATCACGGCGATGCGGTCGAGGCCGATCACCTTTCCGCTGTCCCGGATCTCCCGCATCTTGCGATTCAGGTACTCCGCCGAATCGAGCAGCGCGGGGCGCTCTTCGACGGGACAGGTGACGTGGTAGTCCTTCTCGAGGATACGCACGCTGACCCGACTCGGATCGCCGCTCATGCGCCGCTCTCCATGGCCTTCAATCGGCCGATCATTGCTTCGACCCGCGCGCGCACCTGTTCGTTCTTCTGCATCAGCGTCGCCCGCTCGGCGGAGAGAGTGTCCTGCCGCTGGCGCAGTGCGCGATTCTCTTCCTTGAGTTGGGCGACCACACCGACCAGCTCGTCGAGGCGGCGTTCGAGCCGCTTGAACTCGCGTTCGAGACTGGGCTTGCTGGACTCGTCCATGGCGCCACTATGCTGCCACGACCCGCTGTTTACTGCTACCGTTCGCGGGATGACACATGGGGAGTTGCAGGACGCCCTCGCGCGGATGAATTTGACAGTCGACGCGGCCGAGGCCCACGGCTGGCTTTGCGGGGCCCTCTGCGCGCGCAAGGATTATGACGCGAGGCAATGGCTCGCGGACCTCGCCGCCGATGCGGGTATCGAGGCGGTAGCGCCCGCGCCGGACGATGCGCTTCGGGGACTTCCGGCACAGACGCTCGAGGCCTTGCTCTCGCCGGATTTCGAGTTTGCACCGCTCTTGCCGGTCGAGCACGCGCCGCTCAGAGATCGGGTCGTGGCGCTCGCCGCCTGGTGCGGCGGATTCCTCTATGGAATTGGAACGGGTGTCTCCGGTCAGGCAATCGAGAAGGCGGGCGACGTCGGTGAGTACCTGCGCGACCTCGCGGACATCGCGCGGGTGGAGCTCGAGCCGGACCGCAATACCGATGCCGGCGAGGGTGACTTCGCGGAGCTCTTTGAGTTCGTGCGCGCGGGGGCACAACTGGCGTTCGATGAACTCGAGGCAACGAGGATCCATGCAGCGGGATGAATTTGCGAAGCGCCGGCGCCAGCTCATGCGCCTGATGGGCAAGGACGCGATCGCGATCCTGCCGGCGGCCCCGGTGCGTACGCGCAACAACGACGTCGAGTACAACTACCGGCCCGACAGCGATTTCTATTACCTGACGTCGTTCGCGGAGCCCGAGGCGGTCGCCGTGCTGCTGCCGGGCCGGCCGCAGGGAGAGTACGTGTTGTTCGTCCGCGACCGCGACCCGGCGCGCGAGGCCTGGGATGGGGCGCGCGCAGGCCCCGACGGTGCGGTCAGGGATTACGGCGCGAACGACGCCTTCCCCGTCGGCGACATCGACGAGATCCTGCCGGGTCTCCTCGAGCGATGCTCCCGTGTCTTCTACACGATGGGCGCGCACCCGGAATTCGACAGGCGCGTGATCGGCTGGGTCAATCACCTGCGGTCGCAGGGCAAGCAGGGCATGCGCACGCCGCACGAGTTCGTGGCGCTGGATCACCCGCTGCACGAGATGCGGCTCTTCAAGAGCCGCGCGGAGCTGGTCGCCATGCGCCGCTCCGCGGCGATCGCCTGCGCCGCTCACCGCCGGGCGCTCGCATCCGCCCGCCCGGGTCGCATGGAATACGAGGTGATGGCGGACATCCTCCACGAATTCCACCGGCGGCGCGCGGACATCGCGTATTACCCGATCGTCGGCAGCGGCCCGAACTCCTGCGTGCTGCACTACCGCGACAACAGCCGCCAGATGCAGGAAGGGGAACTGCTCCTGATCGACGCCGGTTGTGAGTTCGACTATTACGCCTCAGACGTGACCCGCACGCTGCCTGTCAGCGGCCGCTACGGCCGGCGCCAGCGCGCCGTCTACGAAATCGTGCTGGAAGCGCAGCACGCGGCGATCGCGAAGGTCCGCGCGGGCGCCCACTGGAACGAGCCGCACCAGGCAGCCGTGCGCGCGATTACGAAAGGACTGGTGCGCATTGGGCTGCTGAAGGGCCGGGTGCCGAAGCTGATCAAGGACGGCGCCTACCGGCAGTTCTTCATGCATCGCGTCGGACACTGGCTTGGCATGGACGTCCATGACGTGGGCGAATACAAGGTCGGGGAGCAATGGCGGCTGCTAGAGCCCGGCATGGTCACGACCATCGAGCCCGGCATCTACATTGCGCCGGGTCACAAGAGCGTACGCCGCGAATGGTGGGGCATTGGCATTCGCATCGAGGACGACGTCGTCGTGACGTCCGGGGAGCCGGAGGTCCTGACGGCCGACATGCCGACCGATCCGGACGAGATCGAGAGACTGATGGCGGCCGCTTGAGCGCCCGGGCGACGACACGCTGCGACGTGGCGATTGCCGGTGGCGGCATGGTCGGTATGTCCCTGGCGGCAGCGCTGGCCCAGCTTCCGCTGGATGTCGTCGTCATCGAGCCCGTCGCCGCGGATTCCGAGGCGCAGCCGAGCTTCGATTCGCGTACGACGGCGCTCTCGAGCGGCAGCCGGCGCGTGCTCGAAGCCATCGGCGCATGGTCCGCCATCGCGGGCCAGGCCACGCCGATCCGGCGCATCCACGTGTCCGAACGCGGCGTCTTCGGTACGGCGACCCTGACGGCGGATGAGCAGGGCGTACCTTCACTCGGCTATACGATTGAGAACCGCCTTCTGGGCAAGGCCTTGCGCGAACGCGTCGCCGCTTTTCCGAGGCTCCGTGTCTGCAATGCACGTGTCGTCGAGTTGGAGCCGGGCAAGGATGTCATTCGGCTCCGGACCGACGCCGGCGAAACCCATGAGGCCCGCCTGGTGGTTGCGGCAGACGGCGCGCAGTCTGCAGTGCGCACCGCCCTTGGCATCGGGGCGAGCGTTTCCGATTACGGCCAGCACGCGATCATCGCCCACGTCGATACCACGCGGTTCCACGACTACACCGCCTACGAGCGATTCACGCCGGACGGACCGCTCGCGGTGCTGCCGATTGCAGAGGGGCGCTCAGCCGTCGTCTGGACACTCGCACCGGAAGCGGCGCGCCGCGTGCTGGCCCTCGATGATCCGGCCTTCCTTGCCGAACTCCAGGGGGCCTTCGGGCTGCGGCTTGGGCGATTCACGCATGTCGGCCGCCGCCAAAGCTATCCGCTTGCCCTCACGCGAGCGGAGCGCCTGACGGCGCCCCGCGCCGCGATCCTCGGCAATGCCGCGCAAGCCCTCCATCCCGTCGCCGGCCAGGGTTTCAATCTCGCACTCCGCGACGTCGCAATGATCGCGGAGCTCATTGCAGGAGCGGATGACGGCGACCCGGGGGCCGCTCCGCTGCTCGAGCGATACGCCGCGTGGCGCGGCCCGGACCGGAACGCGGTCATCCGCTTCACCGACGCGCTGGTTCGCGGCTTCGGCCTTCCATTTGCGCCGCTGCGCCTCGCGCGCGGCGGAGGCCTCCTCGCCTTCGACCTGCTGCGGCCGGTCAAGCACGAATTTGCGCGCCGCACGATGGGACTCGCGGGCCGGCAGCCGCGTCTCGTGCGCGGGCTGCCGCTAGCGCGCGATCTCGCGTGAAGTTGCATCGAAACGCTAAGAGTGGAATTTCAGGTTACAAGTCGACAACAACCGGTTGCCACCCGAGCATGTCCCACGAACTTGAAAACTAGTATCGCTTGTTTGGCTTCTGCGGCCAGCCTGTTTTCCAGTCTGAACGCTGCGGCGGTTGATTACGCCGAGGAGTGAACTAGGGATGATTCAAGCGGCGCGCGCGATCGCTTGGTCATGTCGTTCCTCCTTCCGGAGTTATAGCCTCGCTTCCATCAGCGGGGTCGCCACCTATTCCGTTGATTCAACTTCCGGGGCCATGTCTTCGTGCTGCTTGGTTAAGTGGCTTTTGACAGAAGATCGACACCACCAAAGTGCTGGGGGCCATTCAAGCAAACGAGAACGCGCAGCTGCGCGCTGGCGTATTCTTGCGTTTCGGGTCGGGTTCCCTGTCTTGGCGTCCACCAACGCCTCACAAATACAAGGAATGTGAAGCAACGGATATGGAAGCAGGACACAAAATACACTTATCGGCAAGGCTTGTCGGCGCGGGGCTCATGTGCCTCGCGTTGGCGCTCGCAGCAAACTTTCTTTGGTCCGATGATCAGAAAACGGGTTCGGCTGTTCCAGCGCGCTTGCATGACGAATTGTCGAAAAAAGCGGTCTGGCCGCGGATTGCCGCCAGCCTGCCGCGCTCTGGTCAGTCGCTCTCGTCATTCGGACTCCCGATCCGCTTCGAACCCAATGTAGGTCAGGCTGCGCCAGTGCTGAAGTACATTGGTCATGCGTCCGGCATGCGAATCGGCTTGTTGGAATCCGACGTGGTGATAGACCTTGCGTCCGCGCAGCCAACTGGTGCCGCACAGGTTCGCCTGGAACTTGTCGACGCCAACGAGAATCCTGTTCTTCGGGCGGAGCAACCCCAAGTCGGCGTAAGCAATTTCCTGGTTGGAAACGATCCTTCACGATGGAAAACCGGCGTTCGTAACTATGGCGCCGTGCGTTACCAGGAGGTCTACCCCGGTGTCGATTGGGTTGTCTACGGCAACGGGCAGCATTTGGAATACGACTTCGTACTAGCGCCACACACCGACGTTGGGCAAATCCAGCTGGCTTTTGAAGGAGCCGACAGGATCTCCGTGAATGAGTCCGGTGATCTGTTGATCGACATCCAAGGTCACATCCTGCAGCAGTTCAAGCCGGTGATCTACCAGACTCTTTCTGGGGGCGAGCGACAAATCGTCGAGGGCCGCTACACGGTCGATCGAGAACGCCGAAGCGTAGCCTTTGAGGTCGAAACCTATGATCACGACCGGTCGCTGGTAATCGATCCTGCGGTTTCACATTCGACGTTTATCGGAGGCACTGACGCCGACGTAATTCGCGGTATCGCAGTGGACGCCGCTGGCAATATCTATGTCGCCGGGCAGACAAATTCGGCTGACTATCCCACAAGGAATCCGGTGCAGCCAGAGTTTGCGTTCGGGTTTAGCGATGCCACGGTCGCCAAGCTCGACCCAACCGGCAGTTCGCTGATCTATGCAACATATCTGGGCGGCAGCGGACTTGATGGTGCGGAAGGCATTGCCGTGAACAGCGCTGGCGAGGCATACGTCGCGGGCGCCACTCAATCGTTCGACTTTCCAACAGTCAATGCCCTGCAGCCGGATTTCCGGGGCTTGTTTAATGGGGAGGGCAACGCTTTTATCGCCAAGCTCGATGCGACCGGCAGTTCCCTTCTGTATTCCACGTATCTGGGAGGGAGCGGAAGTGAGGCGCACTACGGTGGTGACATTGCCTATGGTATTGCCGTTGATGCGGCCGGCGTCGCCTATGTGGCTGGCCAAGCTTCATCACTCGACTTCCCGACAGCTTCCCCATTACAGGATACCAATACCGGGGCGCCAGGCGCATTTGTCGCGGCATTGTCCTCGGATGGCAGCTCGCTCGTCTATTCGACCTATCTGACTGGAATCGGCTATGCAACGGCCTTTGCGGTCGCCGCTGACATGGAGGGGCACGCGTTTGTCACAGGCTATGTCGGAGGCGCGACCGATCCGATGTTCCCGATCGTGAATGCGTACCAGCCCGTAGCGCCCGACGGCGACAACGCGTTCTTAAGCAAGTTTGCCCCGGACGGCAGCGAGCTGATCTATTCGACATACTTGGGCGGCTACGGTAGCGAGGTTGGGTTCGGCATCGCGCTTGACAATGTCGGCAGTGCCTACATCACGGGTGTCACCACGGCCTCAGATTTTCCGATCATCAATGCCGTTCAAGACGAACATGGTGGCCTGAGGTTTGCTGGGGACGAGGATGGCGCCGACTCGTTTGTAAGCAAGTTCAGTCCTGATGGCAGGTCATTGCTTTACTCAACGTACCTCGGCGGAGATCGCTTGGATGTCAGCCGTGCAATTGCTGTGGACACTGCTGGCAGCGCATACGTTGTTGGAGATACCCGCTCGGCCGATTTTCCGCTGTTCGATGCGCTGCAGTGTGAAATTGTTCAGCGTGGAACTGCCGGGGACGATGACAGGGATGGTTTCGTCACGAAGCTCAGTCCCAGCGGAAATAGGCTGGAATATTCGACATTCCTTGGAGGCGAGAAGCTCGATCAAGCCAAGGCAGCGGCAATCGGCGCTCGCGGGCAACTTCACGTCGCTGGGTGGACGGCTTCAAGCCTGTTTCCCACGGTGATACCAATCCAGAACATCAATCGTGCCGTATATGAAACGGCCTTCATCGCGACCCTCGAGAATTCGGACCGCAGCACGCAGCCACCGCTGTATCCAACCGGAGTCGCGGCCTTGGCGGGAGACGAGCAGATCACCCTGACATGGGAAGTCTGTGTGCCGGAAACGAGTTACACCATCTACGTGGGCACCGAATCCGGTGGTCAAGGTGCTCTCCCGGTCCAATCCGGCATTACGGGCAATAGCGCCACGCTGTCTGGTTTGGCCAATAACACGACCTATTATCTCGAAGTGGTCGGCGTCAATGCCGCGGGTGAGGGTGAGCGCTCCGTGGAGGTCTCGGCAACACCTTTCCTGGAAGTGCCCGCGCAAGTTACGGGGGTTACGCTCACTGCCCGTGTACGATCCTTGCAGATTGATTGGGCCGCAGCAGCTCGCGCCGATCGCTATCGCGTTTATGTTCGGACTTTGACGGGCGTTGAAACGACACACGATGTGCCGGGAGCACCGACTTCCTACGTTGCGCTCAATCTCCTTGCCGACCAGCCGTATGTCATTCAAGTTGCAGGAATCAATGACAGTGGTCTTGGCCAAAAATCGGTTGCAGTGAGAGCCTCACCGCTTGAACCTGATACCGGGGGTGGCGGCGGTGGCGGCTCAATCGGTTATTCACTGCTCGCATGGCTTGGATTGATTGTGACGCTTCGCAGGGCAAGCGCCGGACGTCTTAGTTTTCAAGGTCGAGCTACGAGCGTGAAGGGTCAAATTTAGGCGTGCCGTAACCTCCAGACAATTGCAACCAGTCGCGGGTAGAGTTGCCTCTGTGTACAAGCGTTGGATTTGAACAAAACGCATGAAGCGCGACTTCGAAGTGGTCGTGGTCGGTGGGGCGATGGCCGGCGCCGGAACGGCGGCGCTCCTCGCGGCTACGCCCGCGACGGCCCGGCTCCGCGTTGCGCTCGTCGAACCGCGGCCTGCGACGGCCCCGGAAAGCGGCGCGCCGCTCGACCTGCGCGTGTCCGCGCTCTCGCGGGCGTCGCAGCGGCTCCTCGAGCTCACCGGAGCGTGGCCCGCCGTCGCGGCACGCGCTTGCGCCTACCAGCGCATGGTGGTCTGGGAGGAGCGCACGGATCCTGGCGCCGCAGACGCGCTCGTATTCGATGCCGCCGAGCTCGGGGAGCCGGACCTTGGGCACATCGGCGAGAACCTGAGCATCCAGGCTGCGCTTACCGAACGGGCCGAGGCGCTCGGGGTCGTGCTGCTCCGCGCGGAATTCGCGACCCTCGAATCGACGCGCGACGCCGTCCGAGTCGGCCTTGGAGACGGGCGCGAGTTCCGCGCCGGGCTCGTCGTCGGCGCGGACGGCGCCGATTCTGCGGTGCGCCGCCTGGCGGGGATCGACACCCGTGGCTGGGACTACGGACAGCGCGCGGTCGTCGCGCATCTCGCGCCCGAACAGGCGCACGCCGAAACCGCCTGGCAGAGGTTTCTCGACACCGGGCCGCTGGCGCTCCTGCCGCTTGCGGACGGCCGCGTCTCGCTCGTCTGGTCGACATTGCCAGAGCATGCGGAGGCGCTCGTGCATTGCCCTAAAGCGGAATTCTCCGAGCGCGTAACCGCGGCTTCTGCGAATGTACTCGGCCGGCTGTCCGCGACCACGCCGCGCGCTTCCTTTCCGCTCCGGCTGCTTCACGCGCGGCGGTATGTCTGTCCCCGCGTCGCGCTCGTCGGCGATGCCGCGCACACGGTCCACCCGCTCGCGGGCCAGGGCATCAACCTCGCATTTCTCGATGCCGCGGCACTGGTTGACGTCCTGGGAACCGCCGTCGAGGCGGGCGACGATCCGGGCGAGCCCGGCCCGCTGCGCCGCTACGAGCGCTGGCGCAAGGCCGAGGCGATTCCGGCGATCGCACTCCTCGACGGCATCAAGCGGCTGTTCTTCGGTGGCAATCCCCTGCAGTCGCGGCTGCGCCGCGGTGTGCTCGGTCTCGCGCAGTCTTCGGGGACGGTCAAGCGCTTGCTGATGCAGCGTGCACTCGGCGTTGCGGGCGACGTGCCGGCGTCGGTGCGCCGCGCGCCCTCATGAGCGGATGTCGACGTCCTTTGTTTCCCGGAGCCCGATGAGCCCGACGATGCCGCTCATTGCGGCGACGGCGATCGGATACCAGAGCCCGTAGTAGATATTGCCGCTCAGCACGACCAGGGCAGCTGCCAGGAAGGGCAGGAAACCGCCGAACCAGCCATTGCCGATGTGGTAGGGCAGGCTCATCGACGAATAGCGGATCCGCGACGGGAACAGCTCGACGAGGTACGCGGCAATCGGCCCGTAGACCATCGTCACATAGAGCATGAGTAACGTAAGCAAGAACATTGCAGCCGGAAAGTTCATGCGCGCGCGATCGGGACCTGCCGGGTACCCGGCCTCGTCGAGCGCTGCGCGGTAGGCAACCTCGTCGAAGCCCTCGAGGCGTACGCCTGCGATCGTCGTCACGACCTCGCGGCCGGTTTCGGGCACGACGCGTTCGTAGTTGACACCCGCCTTGGTCAGGAAGTCACGCGCCTGGTCGCAGGCAGTCTTTGGCTTCGCGAACATGTGAAAGTCGCAATCGCTGCCCGCGACGGTCACCGCGGCGCGCGCCTCGAACTCGGCGAGCGCCGGGTTCACGGACAGCGTCAGCCCCTTGAAGATCGGAATGAAGGTGAATGCGGCGAGGAGGCAGCCGGTCACCATGATCCGCTTTCGGCCGATGCGATCCGAAAGCCGGCCGAAGATCACGAAGAACGGCGTGCCGATCACGAGTGCCGCCGCGATCAGCAGATAAGCGGTCTGGAAATCGAGCTTCAGGGTGTTCTGCAGGAAAAAGAGCGCATAAAACTGGCCCGTGTACCAGACGACTCCCTGGCCCGCGGTTGCGCCGAGCAGAGCGAGCAGCACGATGCGGGCGTTGCGCCACTGCCCGAAGCTCTCGGTCAGCGGTGCGCGCGACAGCCGGCCCTCGGCCTTCATCTCGACGAAGACCGGGGATTCCTGGAGTCGCAGACGGATGTAGACGGATACCGCGAGCAGGGCGACGGAGATCAGGAAGGGAACGCGCCAGCCCCATTCGCGAAATGCGTCCTCGCCAAAGCCGAGCCTGCAGCAGAGGATCACGGCGAGCGAGAGGAAAAACCCGAGAGTCGCAGTCGTCTGGATCCAGCTCGTGTAGTAGCCGCGCTTGCCCTGCGGGGCATGCTCGGCGACGTAGGTCGCGGCGCCGCCGTACTCGCCGCCGAGGGCGAGACCCTGCGCGAGCCGCAGGGTGACGAGGAGGATCGGAGCCCAGATCCCGATCTGCGCATAGGTCGGCAGCACTCCGACAAGCGCGGTCGCGAGGCCCATGACGACGATCGTGATCAGAAAGGTGTACTTGCGGCCGATCATGTCGCCGATGCGTCCGAACACGAGTGCGCCGAGCGGCCGGACTGCGAAACCCGCGCCGAAGGTGGCAAGGCTCGCGAGGAAAGCGGCCGTCTCGTTGCCCGGGGGGAAGAAGAGCGCCGAAAAGAACACGGCGAGCGTGCCGTAGAGGTAGAAGTCGTACCACTCGAAGACCGTGCCGAGCGAGGAGGCGAAGATCACCTTCCGGTGCGCGGAGTCGATACCGGCCTTTCTCAAAACAGCGCATCCGCCTTGGCGGCACAGATGAAGTCGTTGTCGGAGAGGCCGCCGATGGCGTGGGTCGAGTAGCGGATTCGGCAGTAGTTGTAGCCGACTTCAAGATCCGGGTGATGATCCTCGACGTTCGCGATGTGAGCAAGCGCATTGACGAAGCTCATCGTCCGCCAGAAATCCGGGAACTTGAGCTCGCGGCGGATCGCCTTGCCATCCTCGGCGAGCGTCCAGTCAGCGTGCAGGAGCTTCATCATGCCGCCCGCCTGTTTCGCGTCGAGCGGCCGCACTCCGCCCTCGCAGGGCACACACCTGCGTTCCTTCAGCGCGTCCATCAGGCCTCCCGGCGCGCATAGCTGCGCGCGACGTAACGTTCCACCAGTTCCTGGAATTCCTCGGCGATACGATCGCCCTTCAGCGTTACCGTCTTCTCGCCGTCTTCGTACACTGGCGCGACCGGGCGCTCGCCGGTGCCCGGCAGGCTGATGCCGATGTTCGCGTGCTTGCTCTCTCCAGGCCCGTTGACGACGCAGCCCATCACGGCGACCGTCATGTTCTCGGCGCCCACGTACTCATTCCGCCAGGCGGGCATGCGTTCCCGCACATGGTCCTGGATGCGCTGCGCAAGCTCCTGGAAATAGCTGCTCGTCGTGCGTCCGCAACCGGGGCAGGCGACGACACGCGGCAGGAAGGCGCGAAGCCCGAGGCTCTGGAGGATCTCCTGCGCAATGCGGACTTCCTGGCGGCGGTCGCCGCCGGGCTCGGGCGTGAGCGACACGCGGATCGTGTCTCCGATGCCTTCCTGGAGCAGCACCGCGATTGCGGCCGTCGAGGACACGATGCCCTTGGCGCCCATTCCCGCCTCGGTGAGCCCGAGGTGCAGGGCATAGCCGCAGCGCGACGCGAGCGCACGATAGATCGCGATCAGATCCTGCACGCCGCTGACCTTGCTGCTGATGACGATCGCGTCATGCGGGAGACCCAGCTCCTCCGCACGCGACGCCGAGGCGAGCGCCGACACGACCGTCGCCTCGCGCAGGACTTCGAGCGCATCGAGCGGTTCCGCGGCCCGTGAATTCTCGTCCATCATGCGTGTCAGCAGGTCCTGGTCGAGGCTGCCCCAGTTGACGCCGATGCGCACCGGTTTGGCATGACGGCATGCAGTCTCGATCATTGCGGCGAATTGCGGGTCGCGCTTGCTGCCGCGGCCGACATTGCCAGGATTGATGCGGTACTTGTCGAGCGCCTCGGCGCAGCCCGGATGGGCCGCGAGCAGCTTGTGGCCGTTGAAGTGGAAGTCGCCGACGATGGGCACGTCGCAGCCCTGCGCGCGCAGCTGGTCCCGGATCGCAGGTACCGCCGCAGCGGCCTCGTCGGTATTGACCGTCACGCGCACGATCTCGGATCCGGCTTCGGCGAGCTCACGCACCTGGCGGACGGTCGCCGCGATGTCCGCCGTATCCGTGTTGGTCATCGACTGGACGACGACCGGCGCGCCGCCGCCAACCGTGACGACGCCGATTCGGACCGCGACCGCGGGCCGACGCGCGGCGGTCACTTCGCCTTCTGTGCCGCGATCCAGTCGTCGGCCGTGCGCTCCAGGATCTCGAGCGGCACGGCGCCGGTCGCGAGGATGGTATCGTGGAAGTTGCGGATGTCGAACTTGTCGCCGAGCTCGATCTTCGCGCGATCCCGCAACTCGAGGATCTTCAGTTGCCCGATCTTGTAGGCGAGCGCCTGTCCCGGCCAGGCGATGTAGCGGTCGATCTCGTTGACGATGTCGGCCTCGGTCTTGGCGGCGTTCGCCATGAAGTAGTCGATCGCCTGCTGCCGCGTCCATTTCATCTGGTGGATGCCGGTATCCACCACCAGGCGCACGGCCCGCCACTGGTCATACGTGAGCTGGCCGAATCGGGAATAGGGATCCTTGTAGAGGCCGAGTTCGTAGCCGAGCCGTTCCGAATAGAGCGCCCATCCTTCGATGTAGGCCGTGAAGCTGCCCGCGCGGCGGAATTTCGGCAGGTCGGTCTGTTCCTGCGCGAGCGCAATCTGCAAATGATGGCCCGGTGCGGCCTCGTGCACGGTCAGCACTTCCATCTCGTACTTCGGCCGGACCTCGGGGCGGTACAGGTTGACGTAGTAATAGCCGGCCCGGGTACCGTCGATCGACGGGCCGCTGTAATAAGCGGTCGTGGTATTCGGTGCGCTGTTATCCGGAATCGCCCGGAGGCCAAACGGCGTGCGATAGAGCTTGCCGAAGAGCTTCGGCAGCTCGGGGTCGATAACCTTCGTGATGAAAGCATACGCGCGGAATAACTCATCACCCGTCTTGTAATAGAACTGCGGGTCGGTGCGCAGGTGCTGGAAGAAATCGGTGAGCGAACCCTTGAATCCGACCTCGTCCATGACCCTCTGCATTTCGGCGCGATTCCGCGCGACCTCGGCAAGGCCGATCTTGTGGATTTCTTCGGGCGTCAACGGCGTGGTCGTGTGATAACGGGTCACGAATGCGTAATAAGCGGTGCCGCCTGGCGTGTCCCAGATTCCGACCGTGTCGCGGGTTGAAGGCAGGTATTCATCCTTGAACACCTGGGTGAAGCGCTGGTAGGCGGGGATGACGTTTTCCGCAATCACTTTTTTCGCCGAGGCTGAGAGCCGCACTCGCTCCGCGACCGGGATCGCGTCCGGATACGAGCGGAAGCGCGCGAAGAATGGGCTGTTCTCCGGCTTCGCCGGCGTCTGCGCTGCGAGCTGCGGCAACACGCGCTCCATGATGACTCTGGGCTGTGTGCGCTTCTCGCGGGCACCGCGGCGCAGCAGTTCGCCGTACTGCTCGAGGTAAGCCGGAATAGCCGCCATGCGCCGGATCCAGGTCTCGTAGTCCTTCGCCGTCTCGAAGGGCATCTGCTCGGCGATCTCATCGATCGATTGGGGGCCATCGCGCGCCTGAATGTCGTAATACTCGGCATGCAAAGGCACTGCCGCCTTGCGTGTCTCGTATTTGTGGCGGAAGAGGTCGTAGTTCAGCTGTTCGGCACGGGACAGCTCGTCACGGGGAATGCGGGCAAGGTCGTCGGGTACTTTCGCATCGGCGGCATCGCGCGCGGCCTGCGCCGCCGGCGAGATGTCGGGCCAGCGATCGTTGTATCGTGGATCGCCGAAGTAGGTCGCGGCGAACGGATTGTCGGACAGCTCGCGTTCCCATTCGCGATCGAAAAGGGCGTGCAGGTCCTTCGTGGCATCGGCGTAAGCGGATGGAGCGACGAGCCATGCGCTGCAAATCAGCGCGAGCGACAGTGCAAGCAGTCGGGGCATGAGCAGGACTCCGGTGCCGGGTACGACTTTCGCGCGATGATACCCTGTGCTCAAGGGCGCTTTCCGCTAGAATCCGTGCTGTCGCGATGAAGTCCTGCCGGAGAGTCTGCGCACGCGCGGCGCCGAAGGCGCAACCCGCCCGGAAACGCTCAGGCACCCGAACGGCAGGAACCAGCGAACTCTGGAGAGTGGCCCTTGCGGGCCTACCGAAGGGGAGCGGAACCGGGTTCGATCCGGTACCCAATGCCGTATCGCAGGTAAGCGGATGGGACGACGGACACCGCTCTTTGAACTCCATGTCGCCGGCGGCGCGCGCATGGTCGACTTCGGCGGCTGGGACATGCCGGTTGGCTACGGCTCTCAGATCGAGGAGCACCTCGCCGTGCGCCGCGACGCAGGGATGTTCGACGTGTCACACATGTGCACCGTCGATCTCCGAGGGGCCGGCGTACGCCCGCTGTTGCTGCGCCTGCTTGCGAACGACGTCAGTCGCCTGACGGCTGCGGGCAAGGCCCTTTACAGCTGCATGCTGCGCCCGGACGGCGGCGTCATTGACGACCTGATCGCCTGCTTCATCGAAGAGCGGTGGTTCAGACTCGTCGTCAATGCGGGCACTGCCGACAAGGACATCGCCTGGATCAAGGAACACGCGAAGCCGATGGGCGTCGCGGTCGTGCCGCGGCGCGACCTCGCGATGATCGCCGTCCAGGGGCCGAATGCGCGCGCAAAGGTGACGCTGCTGCTTCCAGAGGCTTGCCGGGCCCCCGCTGGCGCGCTCGGGGTCTTCTTCGGCGCGGCCTGCGACGAGTGGTTCGTGTCGCGCACCGGCTACACCGGCGAGGATGGATTCGAGGTCGCGTTGCCCGCAGAGTCCGCATCTGACCTCTGGAAGTCGTTTCAGGCCGCAGGCGTCGCGCCCTGCGGACTCGGCGCTCGCGACACGCTCCGTCTCGAAGCAGGCATGAATCTCTACGGCAACGACATGGACGAATCGGTTTCCCCGCTGGAATCCGGCCTCGCTTGGACTGTCGCGCTTGAAGGCACGCGCGACTTCGTCGGCAAGGAAGCGCTCGAGAAGCAGCGCGCCGCCGGGCTGGCGAGAAAGCTCACCGGGCTTCTGCTGCTGGAGCGCGGCGTGCTGCGTTCACACCAGAAAGTTTTCGCCGGCGCGGCCGGCGAAGGCGAGGTGACGAGCGGGACGTTTTCACCGACGCTCGAGCGCTCGATCGGCCTGGCGCGGCTGCCCGCGGGCGCCGCAGGCACGGTCGAGGTCGATATCCGCGGCAAGCGGATGCCGGCACGCCTCGTCAAGCCGCCGTTCGTCAGGAACGGCAAGGCAATGATCGAACTCTAGTATGGAGGCTGAAAATGAGCTTGGTTCCAGCTGACCTGCGCTACACGAAAAGCCACGAGTGGCTTCGCACGCTGCCGGACGGCAGCATCGAGATCGGCATCACCGACCACGCGCAGCAGTCGCTCGGCGACCTGGTGTTCGTCGAGGTGCCCGAAGCGGGCAGGACACTCGCCGCCGGCGATGCCTGCGCCGTGGTGGAGTCGGTGAAGGCGGCCTCGGACGTGTACAGCCCGGTTGCAGGCGAAGTGACGGCCGGCAATCCGAAGCTCGCGACAGAACCGGAACTGATCAACCGCGATCCCTTTGGCGAGGGCTGGATCCTGCGGATCAGGCCTTCGGGCGGGAAGTCAGCCGAGACGCTCGATGCCGCAGCCTACGAAGCCGTGGCGGCCGCCGGAGGCTAGGGTTCCGCATGCCCTACATTCCGCACACGCCTGAAGACATCCGCGCGATGCTCGATCGCATCGGCGCGAGTTCCATCGACGACCTGTTCGACGAAATTCCGGCCGCGCTGCGGATCGATTCGCTCGCCGGCGTGCCCGAGGCGCTTTCCGAGATGGATGTCGCCCGCCTCGCGGGCGAGCGGGCGACAGCCGATGGCCGCACGATCAATTTCATCGGAGCGGGCGCGTACGAACACCACATTCCCGCGCCGGTGTGGGCGCTCGTGAGCCGGGGCGAGATTTACAGCGCATATACGCCGTACCAGGCGGAGGCGAGCCAGGGCACGCTCCAGATCATGTACGAGTACCAGTCCATGATCGCGGGCCTCACGGCGATGGACGTGTCGAACGCCTCGCTCTACGACGGCGCCTCCGGACTCGCCGAGGCTTGCCTGATGGCTGTGCGCGCGCATCGGCGCTCGAAATCCGCGCGCATTCTCATGCCGGCGACCGTCAACCCCGCGTGGCGCCGGGTGGCGCGCGCGATCACCGAAGGCCAGGGCCTCGACCTGCAGGAACTGCCGTACTGCACGGAGCGCGGGACGACGATTCCCGAGTCACTCGGTCGGTTTGCCGGGCAGGACGTCACGGCCGTCGTGATCCAGCAGCCCAATTTTTTCGGCCAGCTCGAGGACGTGGATGCCATCACGCGCTGGGCGCGCGCGAACGGCGCGCTCGTGATCGCCGCCGTGAACCCCGTTGCTCTCGGGCTGCTCGCCCCGCCGGGCGAGTGGGGCGACGGCGGGGCTGACATCGCCTGCGGCGATGCACAACCATTCGGTGTGCCGCTTTCCTCGGGTGGCCCCTATGTCGGCTTCATGGCCTGCCGAATGGAGCATGTGCGGCAGATGCCGGGGCGAATCGCGGGGCGCACTGTCGACGCCGAAGGCAAGCCCGGCTTCACCCTGACGCTGCAGGCGCGAGAGCAGCACATCCGCCGAGGCAAAGCGACGTCGAACATCTGCACCAACCAGGGCCTGCTGATGAGCGCGGCGACGATTCATCTCGCATTGCTGGGTCCCGCCGGACTCGAGCGTGTTGCGAGGGCATGCCTCGCGCGGACGAAGCAGCTCGCCGACGCGCTCGCGCAGCTGCCCGGCGTGCGGGCGGCTTTCACCGGTCCGCGGTTCCACGAGGCGATCATGTTGCTCGACCGCCCGGTCGGACCCTTGCTCGAGTCGCTCGCGGCCGAGGGCATCGTCGGGGGCTACGATCTCTCGCGCGACTACCCGGAGCTCGGCCATGCGCTCCTCGTCTGCGCCACCGAATCGCGCAATGCCGACGATGTCGAACGGTACGCGCGCTCACTCGGCCGGCTGCTCGGCCGCGCTGCGGCCGCCTGAGAACATGAGCATGCGAAAGGCCGAGCCATTGATCTTCGAACTGTCGCGCGCCGGACGCGGTGCGACTGCGCAGCATCCCGCGCTGGAAGAATCCGACGTGCCCGAGGCCTTCAGGCGCCGCAAGCCGCCGCCGTTGCCGGAAGTTTCCGAACTGCAGGCCGTTCGGCATTACACGCGACTGTCCCAACTCAACTTCGGGATCGACACCCACTTCTATCCGCTCGGCTCCTGCACGATGAAGTACAACCCGCGCGCCTGCAATTCACTTGCGATGCTGCCGGGCTTTCTCGGGCGGCATCCGCTGGCGCCAGAAGCGACCGGCCAGGGCGTGATGGCCTGCCTGTTCGAGCTGCAGGAGATGCTGCGTCACGTGACCGGCATGGCCGGCGTTTCCCTGACGCCGATGGCGGGCGCCCAGGGAGAGTTCGCGGGCGTCGCGATGATCCGCGCCTACCACCACGCGCGCGGCGACCGCGCGCGGAACGAGATCATCGTGCCGGACGCGGCGCACGGCACGAATCCCGCGACGGCGGCCATGTGTGGCATGAAGGTGAGGGAAATTCCCTCCCTGCCCGATGGCGACGTCGACGTCGCCGCGCTCGAGGCGGCGCTGTCGCCTGCGACCGCCGGGATCATGCTGACGAACCCGAGCACCCTCGGCGTTTTCGAGCGGCGCATCGTCGAGATTGCGCGAAAGGTGCACGTGGCGGGCGGGCTCCTGTATTACGACGGCGCAAACCTGAACGCGATCCTCGGCAAGGTCCGGCCGGGCGACATGGGCTTCGATGTGATCCACATGAACCTGCACAAGACCTTCTCGACGCCGCACGGCGGCGGCGGGCCGGGATCAGGAGCCGTCGGCGTCGGCCAGCGATTGCTGCCGCACCTTCCTGTTCCGATCGTCGCGCGCGACGGCGAACGGTATCGCTGGCTCGATGAGGGCGATCTGCCGCATTCGATCGGGCGGCTGTCGGCCTTCATGGGCAATACGGGTGTCCTGCTGCGCGCCTGGGTTTACATGCGGATCCTGGGTGCCGCAGGCATGCGCCGGGTCGCGGAATTCTCGACGCTGAATGCGAATTACCTGCTGGCACGGCTGGCCGAGGCCGGCTTTGACACCGCTTTCCCGGGACGGCGCGCGAGTCACGAGTTCATCATCACGCTGAAACGGCAGGCGCGCGAGCAGGGCGTGACGGCGATGGATTTTGCGAAGCGACTGCTCGATCACGGCTACCATGCACCGACGACGTATTTCCCGTTGCTGGTCCCGGAGTGCCTCCTGATCGAGCCGACTGAAACCGAGACTCGCGAGGAACTCGACGGATTCGTCGAGGCACTTGCGGCGATCCGCCGCGAAGCGGAAACCGATGCGGCCGCCGTCAAGTCGGCGCCGCACACGATGCCCGTCCGGCGTCTCGACGATGTGCGTGCAGCGCGCCAGCTCGACGTCGCCTGGAAGCCGGCTGCGGCGTAGAGGAGCCTCCGATTCATCCCTGCATGGGCGCGACCGTGTGCGATATTCGTCCCTGGCAAGGCGCGAGGAGCGATGTGTATCCAGTGATACATGAGCGAAGTGCAACGCCGCCAGGGACGAATATCGCCCGGTCCCTGCGGGTTACGCGCTCCATGCAGGGATGAATCGGAGGCTCCCTATCCGCCCCGACAAGAAGACCGGTCCCGCGCGGCTGGCGCGCGCGTTTGGCAGCACCTGGCGTGGGTTCGCCGCGGCCTGGCGGGACGAGGAGGCGTTCCGGCAGGAATGCCTGCTCGCGATCGTCGTCATCCCGCTCGGTCTCTGGCTCGGCGAGAACGGCGTGGAGCGAGCGTTGCTCGTAGGTCCGGTGTTCGTCGTACTCGCGATCGAGCTCGTCAACAGCGCGGTGGAGGCGACGGTCGACCGCATCGGTGTCGAGCGCCACCCGTTGTCGGGCATCGCCAAGGAGCTCGGGTCGGCAGCCGTGTTCATCGCCTTTGCATTGCTCGCGGTCAACTGGCTCCTGGTGCTCGCTTGGCGGCATTGATCTGCGGTTCGCTCGCCTACGACACGGTCATGGTCTACCCGGGCCGGTTCCGTGACCACATCCTGCCCGAGAAGATCCACCTCCTGAACGTGTCGTTCGTCGTGCCGACGCTCCGGCGATACTTTGGCGGCTGCGCGGGGAACATCGCCTACAACCTGCGGCTCCTCGAGTGCGACGGCCACGCGATGGGGACCGTCGGCCATGACTTCGGGCCTTATCGCGAGTGGATGACGAAAAACGGCATGTCGCTGCGTTTCGTGAAGACACTGGATGAGGAATACACGGCCCAGGCCTACATCACGACCGATCTCGACGCGAACCAGCTGACCGCCTTCCACCCGGGTGCGATGACGAATTCCTGGCGCCAGGAAGTGCCGGCCGACGGCAGCATCACGCTCGGCGTACTCGCGCCCGACGGACGCGAAGGCATGATCGCGCACGCCGCGCAATTCGCGCGCGCAGACATCCCCTTCATGTTCGATCCCGGGCAGGCGATGACGCTGTTCGGCGGCGAAGAACTCTCGCAATTCATCGAACAGGCGAAATGGGTGACGGTAAATGACTACGAGGCGACGCTGCTTCAGGAACGTACCGGCCTCGCGGCCGGGGAACTTGCGGCCCGTGTCGAGGCCTATGTTGTAACGCGGGGCAGAGAAGGATCCGTCGTGCACGCGCGCGGGCGCAGTGTCGAGATTCCCGCGGTGCGCGCCGCGGCGGTGGTCGACCCTACCGGCTGCGGTGACGCTTATCGTGCGGGCCTCGTGTACGGGCTGATGCGCGGAATCGACTGGGAAACCACCGGTCGCATTGCCTCACTGATGGGCGCGATCAAGATCGCGACCGTCGGAACGCAGCATCATCGATTTACGCTGGACGAGTTCAGGGATCGATTCAATGAGACATTCGGGTACCGGCTTGACTAGGCATGCGCTGACGCAGCTCGCGATGGCGGCTGCCGTCGCGCTTCTCGCCTGCACGATCGCGCGCGCCCAGACACAACCGCAGGCGCAGCCATTGCCGCCGCCTCCACCGCCGCCGCAACAACAGCCGCAGCCAGCGCCGCGGCAGCCGCAGCCTGCGCCCCAGCCTGGAACACCCGCGCCGCAACAGCCGCAGTTGCCGGAACAGGAGCTTCAGCCGCTGACGCCGCAGCTGCCGGTCATGCCGTTGCCGCAGCCGCTCGAGCTCGAGGAGTCTTCGCGCTGGACCCGGACGCTCGAGCGCATATCGACCGGTGTGGTCGCGATCCAGATCGACGCGGCACGGGCCTTCGACACCGAGTGGAACACCTCGTCACAGGCGACCGGGTTCGTGGTCGACGCCGAGCACGGCCTCATCCTGACGAACCGGCACGTCGTCACTCCGGGCCCGGTAAAGGCCTTCGCGACCTTCCTCAATCGCGAAGAGGTCGAGCTCGAGCCGGTGTATCGCGATCCAGTGCACGACTTCGGTTTCTATCGTTACGACCCGAAGAAGCTCCGTTTCATCCAGCCCGCTGAGCTGCCGCTGTTCCCCGAGGGCGCGCAGATCGGCGTCGAGATACGCGTCGTCGGCAACGACGCCGGCGAGCAGCTCTCGATCCTCGCCGGGACGCTCGCGCGCCTCGACCGCCAGGCGCCGGAGTACGGCATCGGGCGCTACAACGACTTCAACACGTTTTACTACCAGGCCGCCTCGGGAACCTCGGGCGGATCTTCGGGCTCGCCCGTACTCGACATTCGTGGCCGCGTGCTCGCACTCAATGCCGGCGGCTCGACGGGTGCCGCGTCCAGTTTTTACCTGCCACTCGGCCGCGTCGTACGCGCACTCAAGCTGATCGAGGCCAGGAAGCCGGTCGCGCGTGGCACGCTGCAGACGGTCTTCCGCTATACGCCCTACGATGAATTGCGGCGTCTCGGGCTGCCGCCGGCGATCGAGACGGAGGCACGCAAGGCGTCGCCGTCGCGCACCGGCATGCTGGTCGTCACGGAAGTCCAGCCTGGCGCGGATGCCTACGGAAAACTCGCGATCGGCGACGTCCTCATCGCGGCCGAGGGCAAGCCGATGTCCGACTTCGAGGCGCTGGACGCACTGCTTGACGATCGCGTCGGTGGAAAGGTCGAGATTGCGGTCGTCCGGGGCGGTGGCAAGCGCAGCGTGACGCTTCCGGTGCAGGACCTGCACGCGATCACGCCCGATGAATATCTCGAGATCGGCGACGGCGTGCTGCACACGCTGTCCTGGCAGATGGCGCGCCACATGAACGTGCCCATCTCCGGTGTTTACACCGCGAACCCCGGTTACATGCTCGGCTCGGCCGGCATTCCGCGCGGAGCCGTGTTGACCGAACTCGACGGCAAGCCGCTCACGAACATCGACGATGCCCTCGCGATCTTCAAATCGCTCGGCCACGGCCAGCGCGCAACGCTGCGCTACTTCACGATGGAAGACACTCACACGTTGCAGCTCACGTCGATCCGCATCGATCGCGCCTGGTTTCCGGCGCGCCATTGCGTGCGCGACGACGCGATCGGCCTGTGGCCCTGCACGCCGATCGAGGCGGGCCCGGATGCGCCACCCCCGCAGCCTGGTACGACCCAATTTGCCAAGTCCGGCGACAAGCTCGTGGACGCCTACGCGCCCTCGCTCGCGTTGGTCGAGTTCAGCATGCCGTATTCCATCGCCGGCGTGACAGAGCGCAACTATCACGGCACGGGTGTCGTGCTCGACCCCGTGCGTGGGCTCGTCGCCGTGGACCGTAACACAGTACCTGTCTCGCTCGGCGACGTGCGCCTGACCTTCGCGGGCACGGTCGAGGTGGATGCCACGGTCGAATACGTCCATCCGCTGCATAACCTCGCGGTCGTGCGTTACGACCCGCGGCAGCTCGGCGACACGCCGATCAAGGCAGTGAAGTTCGCTGAACGCATGCCGGCCACCGGGGAATCCGTGCACGTCGTCGGGCTGCAGGGGGACAATCGCGTCGTTTCCCAGCAAGCCACCGTCGCCTCGATCGGCCCAGTCGGGTTCCCATTGTCGCGGACGCTGCAATTCCGCGACGCGAACCTCGAGATCATGCGGCTCGTGAACGGTCCGTCGGATTTCGACGGCGTGATCGTCGACCGGCGCGGCGATGTCGTCGCGCTCTGGTCGAGCTTTGCCTATGAGGACGGACGCGAACTCGTGCAGCAGAACATGGGCGTGCCCGCAACGCTCGTCCAGGAGATGCTGGAGTATGCCAGCGGCGGTCGTACGCTGTACTCGCCGGAAGTGGAGTTCGGGCTCCTGTCCCTCGCGGAAGCGCGCCAGCTCGGTCTCGACGAGACCTGGATCGACCGGGTTACCGCCCACAATCCGCGCCGGCGCCACGTGCTCACGGTCGACCGCCTCGTCGCCGGCTCGCCCGCCGCAAAGTACCTCGCGCCGGGAGACCTGCTGCTCGCGGTGGACGGCAAGGTCGTCAACAGCTTCGGCGACGTGAGCGCCGCCGTGCGCGCGCCGGCAGTCGCGCTGACGATCTGGCGCGCGGGCGCCGAGCTCTCCGTGCCGCTCAAAACCGTCGTGCTCACCGGGCGCGACATCGATCGCGTGTTGATGTGGGCGGGCGCGACACTCCACGCACCGCATCGCGCGATGGCGGTGCAGCGCGGCATCGAGCCGGATGGCGTCTTCATCGCATTCTTCATGTATGGCTCGCCGGCCTCGCGCTACAAGCTGTGGGCAGGACGCCGCATCACCGAGATCGACGGTATTCCCGTCGCCGACCTCGATGCCTTCATCCGCGCCGTGTCAGGGCGGCCCGATGGCGCGTCTCTCAGGCTCAAGACCGTGAGCTGGAACGACTCGATCGAGATCATCACCGTGCGGCTCGACCAGCATTATTGGCCGGCCTACGAGCTCCGTCGTACGGATACCGGCTGGAAGCGCATGCCGCTCGAATGAGCCATCGACACCGCGCGACGACTATCATTCGCGCATGCTGCCGGAACCCGCGAGGATCGAGGAAGCCGTCTCCCTGCTGAATGCGGGCGAGCTGGTCGCGTTCCCGACTGAGACTGTCTACGGCCTCGGCGCCGATGCATCGAATCCCGCGGCGGTAGCCCGGATTTTCGCCGCGAAAGGCCGGCCGACGAGCCATCCCCTCATCGTGCATTTCAGCAACTTCAAGGCGGCGCGGGCCTTCGCATCGGAGGTGCCGGAGGCGGCGACCCGCCTCGCGGAGGCTTTCTGGCCTGGCCCCCTGACGCTCGTACTTCGGAAGTCGGAACTCGTGCCTGCGTCGGTAACCGGTGGACAGGCGACGGTTGCGCTGCGTGCGCCGGCGCATCCGGTTGCGCGTGCGCTGCTCGCGGCATTTGGTCGAGGCATTGCCGCGCCATCCGCCAACCGTTATGGACGTATCAGCCCGACGCGCGCGGCCGACGTGCGCGAGGAACTCGCCGGCCGGGTCGCGCTCGTGCTCGACGGAGGTGACTGCGAAGTCGGTCTCGAATCAACGATCGTCGCCTGCCTCGGCGGCCGGGTCACACTCCTGCGCCCGGGTGCCGTGTCGCGCTCGCAGGTCGCCGACGTCGTCGGTGCGGTGGACGATCCCGGCACGTCGTCGCCGCGGGCGCCGGGCGGCGACCGCTCGCACTACGCGCCGGGCACGCCGCTCGCGATTGCGGGTACCGCCGAATTGCCGCAAGAGATCGAAACGGCGCTCGCCTCAGGCGGGCGAATTGCAGTGCTCGCGCGTCGCGCCGCGCCGGTTGTTTCGGATCGGATCGTTTGGCGTGCCATGCCGGAAGCGCCGGCGCCCTATGGCCGCGCGCTCTACGCCGCGCTTCGCGGGCTCGATGCGGCGGGAGCGGACCGCATACTAGTGGAAGCCGTGCCTGCCGGCGAAGCCTGGGCCGCCGTGGCCGACCGGCTCACGCGCGCCGCCGCACGCTTTGGGCCCGCGGACGGCGACGTCGTCGACGCGACCTGAAGCCCTGCGGTCAGCGGACCGTGATGCTCTCCGTCAGCAGGGCGTTAATCTCGTACAAGCCCTGCTGGTTCAGCGTTCCCGCCGCGAGCTGCAGGCGGAGAACGTTCAGCAGGTAGTCGTAGCGGCTGCGGGCATAGTCGGTCTGGGACTGGAACAGGCGCTGCCGGGCCTGGAGGACGTCAACGGAGGTGCGCGTCCCCACCTCATAGCCCGCCTCCGTTGCCTGTAGTGCGGTCATCGCCGATTCGACGGCCTGCTTGAGCGACTGCACGCGGGCCACTTCGGAGTTGACGCCGAGGTAGGCGTCGCGGGTCGAACGCTCGGTCTCGCGCGCCGTGCGTTCGAGCCTTTCACGAGCCGCAATATTGCGGTACTGGGCCTGGCGAACGCGAGAGTGCGTCGAGCCGCCAGTAAAGATCGGCACCCGGAGCTGGACGCCGTAGACCGTGTCCTCGAAATCCGAATCGCCCGTGCCGCTCACCGTGCCAGTGAAGTCGGTTTCCGACTCGAACCAGGACTTCGTCGCAATGAAGTCGATGCTCGGGAAATGACCGCCGCGCTCGACACTGATGTTGTGCCGCGCCACGTCGGCCGCCAGCCGGCTGGAGATGAGGCGAGTGTTCTGCTCCATCGCAAGCTTGACCCAGTCGTCCGGATTTACGGGATTCGGCGCGGCGAGTGGCATGTCATTGCCAGGCTTTTCCAGTACGTCGTACGTGTCGCCAGTCAGTTCGCGCAGGATCTCGCCACTGGTCGCGAGATTGCGCTTGGCCTGGATCAGCGCGGCGGTCGCGGAATCGAACGCAGCCTTCGCGTCCTGCACGTCTGTCACCGCGATGAGGCCGACCTCGAAGCGCTTCTCGGACTGCTCGAGCTGGCGCCCGATCGCGTCGTGCGCGGCCTGCGCGGCTTCGAGCGTGTCCTGCGCCGCGAGCACGTTGAAGTAAGCCTCGGAGGTGCGAAGGATCAGGTCCTGCTGGGCGACCAGGTAATCGGCCTCGGCCTGGGCCTGCTCGGAATCTGCGCGCCTCAGGGTCGCCCAGTTCTCCCAGGCAAAAACGTTCTGCCGCAACTGGAGTCCCCAGTCGGTGCTGTTGCCTTTCGAAAGTCGATCGAAGGGTGCCGGCGGATTCGGAGGATTGATGTCGACGCTCGTGCCGTCGGATTCCGTGTCGTTGTACTCCCCGCTGCCCTCGATCTGCGGCAGCAGCGCAGCGATCGCCTGTGGCTTCGATTCGCGCGCCGCGAGCCGATTTGCGTCGGCTTCGCGGATCAGGGGATCGCTGGTGAGCGCTCGCTCGTAGACATCCTTCAGATCCGCGGCGCCTGCGTTGAAGGCAGCGAGGCTCGCGGCCGCGAGAATCGTGTGGATGAGGAATCGGGTGTTCATGCGCGGGCTTTCCTTCACAAAGTGAGGGCAGGGAGGACAACTACTGTATTACTAGTGTATATCACCAACTGACCCAGGCTCAAGTGGACTCGATACTGCCATCGGCGTGGAATTTACCCGGCCGATTTGCGTTAAGGCGCCCGAAAGCCGGGTCACACGCCCTTCCTGGGCTGCCTCAGAACCTGAAACGAGAGGGGGCCGACGGCAATACCAGCGGCTCGATTCGCGTCTCGAATAGGGCCTCGCTGAGCCAGGAATCCTCGCCGGTTCGCGTCACGAGTCGCGCCTCCATGAGGGGCCCTGTGCCGATGACGGCGAAAAGGCGGCCGCCGATAACGAGTGCCTGCTCGAAACGGCGGTCAGGGGCGGGCAGGGATCCTGTGACCGCGACAACTTCATAAGCCGCATCGTATCCATGCGCAAACGCGTCGCCGGTCTCGATCGCGACGCGCGAGATGCCGAACTCGGCAATCGCCCGAGCCGCGCCCGCGGCCAGATCTCCGTGGATTTCGATGCTGTCGACCGAACCCGTCAGCTGCGCGAGGCAGGCGGCGAAGAATCCGCTGCCGGTTCCGATCTCGAGCGCCCGCTCACCGCGCGCCGGCGCAAGCGCCTGCAGGATCCGGCCTTCGAGCGCGGGCTGCAGCATGAACTGCCCGTGACCGATCGGTATCGGGGCATCTGCGAACGCGACTGCGCGATACGCTTCGGGCACGAATTTCTCGCGCGGCACGGCAGCGAGTGTCTCAAGGACGCGTGCATCCAGCACGTCCCAGGTCCGGACCTGCTGTTCGATCATCTGCCGGCGGGCGGCTTCGGTTCTGGCGTTCATCTCTATTATGGTGAATCGCTACGGGCCTCAGTACAAGCGTGGGATATGCTGCCCAAGGCCGCGCAATCCAACGAAATTGACGGTCCCGCGGGCCGCGAACGCGAAGGGGATGACAGGGCTGATGACGGTCCCGACGATCGCTGCCCTGGCGCTGGCGATACTTGCCGCTGTACTCGCGGTGATCGCATGGCGGCAGCGGCAAAGACTCGAGCACTTGCAGGACGAGGCCGCACCGGCACGCCCGGCGGGGCAGGGCGACGATTCCGCGCGCGCGATGCTTGCCGCGCTCCGCGAACCGGCCTTGCTGCACGGCGAGCGAATCGAGGCGGTCAACGAAGCCTTTGCGACGGTCATCGGCGTGCCGGCGGCACAGCTGACGGGGAAAACGCTTGCTGAGCTCGTCTCCGGCGAATACGCGGAACTCGCGACGCTCGCGGTTGCACGGGCGGTCGCGGGCACGACAGGGCCCTCCCTCACGGAGGTCGAGTTCGCAGATTCGCATGGCCAGGTCACGCGACTCGAACTCTCGGGCTCGGTGCTCGAGTCGGCCGGACGCAAGTTCGTCCTGTTCACGGCCGAGGAGATGCTGCCGCACCAGGCGAGCGACGGCGCGGGCCTGCCGCCCGCGCGCTCGCAGCTCGCGCTCGACTCGCTCGGTGAAGGGATACTGACGACCGACGCGCACGGCCTGATCGACTACGTGAACCCCTCGGCGGAAGCGCTCACCGGCATGCGCCGCGAAGATGCGATTGGCCAGGCCTTCGGAGCGATGTTCGGCTTCGTCGACGAGCACGACCGCCGCGCGCTCGCGGACCCGGTCCAACAGTGCCTCGCAACCGGCAGTCGAGTGAACCTGGGCCGGCGATCGATCCTGATCGCGCGCGCTTCCGGCAGCGAGCTCGGCGTCGAGGCGACGGCGTCGCCGATCCGCGGGGCGCAGGGCGACGTCACGGGCGTCGCCGTGATGCTGCATGACGTGAGCGAGCTGCGCGGCCTGACCCAGCAGATGTCCTACCAGGCGAGCCATGACGCGTTGACAGGCCTCGTCAACCGCCGCGAGTTCGAGCGGCGCCTCGGCGAGGCGCTCGAGATCGCGCGGGCCGGCCGCCAGGGCCACGTGATGTGCTACCTGGACCTCGATCGCTTCAAGGCCGTTAACGACACGAGCGGCCATCTTGCGGGCGACAACATGTTGCGCGAGGTCGCGGCGCTCATCCGCGAGGCGGTGCGCGACTCCGACACGGTTTCGCGGCTCGGGGGAGACGAATTCGGCGTGCTGCTGGTCGGCTGCCCGCTCGACAAGGCGCGGCAGATTGCCGACGACATCTTGCGCGCGATCGACGAGTACCGTTTCGTCTGGAAAGACCGCATTTTCAGCGTCGGCGTCAGCATCGGGCTCGTGGAACTGACGGGCGAGAGCAATTCGCTCGAAGAGATCATGAGCGCCGCCGATTCCGCGTGCTACGTCGCGAAGAAGCAGGGCGAAAGCCACGTGCACGTGTATTCCTCGCACGACGAGGCCGTGGCGAGAAGTCGCGGCGAGATCCAGTGGCTGCAAAGACTGCAGGCGGCGCTGCGCGACGGTTTCTTCGAGCTCTATGTCCAGCCGATCGAGCCAACCCGTCCGGGTACCTTGAACGGGCCGGCGATGGAAGTCTTTGTGCGCCTGCACGACGAGGGCCAGGCGGTGGCGCCGGCGGACTTTTTCCCCGCCGCGGAGCGCTATCGCCTGATGTCGATGATCGACCGCTGGGTGCTCGGATCGGCGCTCGCGGCACTTTCCGCCGGGGCGATCCGGCTGCCGCCCGGGAGGAGCCTGTCGATCAACATTTCGGGCCAGACACTCGCCGACCCCTCGTTCCTCGAGTACGTGGTGGAAGAGCTGGATCGCAGCGGCGTGCAGCCGGCACAGATGTGCTTCGAAGTGGCGGAGACGTCGGTGATCGGCAATCTCGAGCAGGCGCGCCGTTTCATCGACGTGCTTCACGGCATGGGATGCCGTTTCGCGCTCGACGACTTCGGCACCGACCTTGGCGGCTTCGCGAACCTCAAGCAGCTGCCGATGGACTACCTGAAAATCGACGGTTCTTTCATGCGCGACCTCGGCCGCGATTCAGTCAACCAGGCGATGGTGAGCGCGGTTGTCGGCATGGCGCGCTCGCTGAACTTCCGCCTGGTCGCGGAGCAGATCGAGGACATCGCCTCGCTCGAGGCCGCGCGCGCCATGGGCATCGACTACGTCCAGGGTCACGCGATCGGGCGTCCGCGCCCGCTGGCTCCCGCCGCCTGACGCGGGATCAGTGGCTGATGGCCGGTGGGTCGCTGAACCGCCGGATCCCGAACGACTCGTAGAGATCGGCCGGCGAATAGCCGACTCCGTCCTTGAGCACGTAGCTGACCCGGCGAATGTCGGAGATATTCTTCGTCGGGTCGCCGTCGACCAGGATCAGGTCGGCGCGCTTGCCACGCTCGATGCTTCCGCGGTCGGCGAGGACGCCGGTGTAGCGCGCGCCGTTCTCCGTTGCGATGCGGATTGCCTCGCCGGGCGGGACGCCGGCCTGGACGTAGAGCTCGAGCTCCCGATGCAGCATGAAGCCCGCAAGGCTGTCGGTTCCGGCGACGAGCGTCACTCCGGCGGCGTGCAGGCGGCCGAGCAACTGCATCATGCGCTGCCAGGATTCGCGATAAGTCTCGAGCTTGCCGCCGCTGACGTCGGTCGAGTTGATGCGCCAGGCACGCTGGGTCGCAACCGGCATGTGGTCGGCGACCGCCGCGAGCGACGGGTCGGTTTCACCCGGTTTCTGGGTATAGGACCCCTCGAAAGTTGCCATGGTGGCGTCGATCGAGGTCTTGTGCTCCACGAGCAGCGCGAGGAAATCACGCACTTCCTGCGAGTCGAGGTCAATCGTGCGCGCCCGCTCGCCCACCAGGCTGAAACGCACGATGGTGCGCGAATCGGTGTCAGGGTCCGAGACGAAATTAAGCACCATCTGGTTGATGTGCTGCAGCTCATCGTAGCCCTCTCGCACGACCCGCGCCGAGCGCGAAAAGGCCGGTACGTGGCCGCTCACGCGCAGTCCCCGCGAATGCGCGTAGGCGGCGATCGGTTCGGCCCACTCGGGCTTGATGGAGTTGTAGAGCTTGACCTGCCGGAAGCCGCGTTCCGCATACCAGTCGATCGCGTGCTGCGCTTCCTCGAGGTTCTTCACGACGAAACCGCCGCGCGAGGCAAAGGGGCTCTCGCCCTCGATGTAGCCGGTCGGCTCGATGTGCGGCCCGATCGCGAGGCCTCCGGCGATGTCCGCGCGAAGCTTCGCGAGATAGGCATTGTCGTTGCCCATGTCGCGTGAGGTCGTGACACCGCCGGCGATCTGCAGGATCGAATTCCAGGCGTCCTCGTGTGTATGCATGTCGAAGAGACCGGGGAGGAGCGCGCGTCCCGCGCCGTCGATGACGGTCGCCGGATCCTTCGCCGGCGAGCCCGCCGGATAGATCGCGGCGATGCGGCCGTCATTGACGTAGACGTCCGACGCCTCGCCGAGGGTCCTCGTCTCCGCATCGAACACGCGGACGTTCTTGACGAGGATCGGCTGGGGCAGCGCCTGCGTGTGCTTCTTCGCGACGTCGGCAAGGTACCTGGCTTCCGCGTCCGCCTGCATGCGCGCGAGTTCGGGCGTCACGCTCTCGTATCCGGCCACGACCATGTGGCTTCCGCCGACGTTGATGTTGGCGAAGAGGCGCATCGCCTCGTCGGACTCGAGCCAGACGTAATCCGGCTGCAGCCCGGCACCGAAGATCGCATACAGGGCGACTGCGCGCTCCTGGCCCGCCGGCCCGACACGGGCGTCTTCGAGCTTCTCACTGCGAAGCTCGCCGCCCGGCAGCGCCGCCAGGCGTCCGCCGGCCTTCTGCGTTGCGCGGACGATGATCGCGCTGGTTTCGGGGCTGCCGTAGGAAGGAAGGTAGATTGCGGCGCCAGCGAGTTCCTGCGACCCGCGCTCGGAAGGCGATTGCCAGCTCGCGCGCCCGCGCGTGGCCGAGAAGCGCTCATCGAGTACGGCGCCGTAGGTCGTCTTGCCCCGCTGCCGGTAGCTCTTCATCGTGCCGTCGGGCAGGAGCACGACGTCCTCTTCGATGTCCGGCCCACGCCCGTTGTCGCGGTAGGAATAGCTCACGTGCATGCGGCCGTCATTGCCGATGACAGTCTTCTGGGCGCCGGACTTCGTGCCCGCATGGAGCACGGTGTAGTCGAACGTCGTGTCGGCTGCTGCCGCGAAGGCGACGGCGAGCGCGAGGCAGGCGATGAGCTTTTTCATTGGGTTTCCGTTCACTTGTCCGGGGTCGACTGCAGCGAGCGATTCTCGTCCGCGTGGCCAGTCAGCTGCCAGTGAATCATGGAGACCGGGATCAAGCCGGCTCCATTCACCTCGTCGAAGTAGCGCTTGAGCGAAAAATCCGTGCCGAGCTGGTGAGCGCGCACGCGCATCAGGTCCTCCAGCAGGTGCTTGCCGGTCACGTAGCTCGTGCCATATCCGGGCTGGCGGAGATAGAGCTGCTGCTCGAATCCGAGGAGGTCGAGGTCGGGACGCATCCACCCGCGCGGCGTCCACTCGACCTGGAAGGCCTTGGCCTGCCTGAGGTCGAAGATGTTCGCATGCGCGTAGAGCGACGCGAGGCCGCGCGCCGCGCGCTGGGCGAGCATGATCCAGACGATTTCCCGCGCACGCGGCTGCTCGTCGAAGAGCCCGGCGTGCAGCATGAATTCTTCCATCGCGGTCGCCATGCCCTCGGCGCGGGAATCCCAGATGTTGTAGAGGAGGGGACCCTGCCTGATCGGGCTCGCTTGCGGTTCGTCGCGCATACGCGCGAGGTCCCACCAGTGGTAGAAGTGCGTGTAGAGCGTGAGCGGCTCGTAGTGCGTCGCGATCGCGAAGAAGTTCCGCGTTTCGAGCGGCACGTACTCGCCGACCCTTGCGCGCAGCGCCGGGTCCATGTTGTCGTGCATCGGGTATAGATCGCGCTTGCTGAGGAATCCGAGAAAGCGCGTCACCGCCTCGTTGGCGCGGCGCTGGAACTCCTCGGGCGTCTGGATCACGGGCAGTTCGGGCAGGCCGCTGTTTCGCGCCTCCTCGAGCTTGAGTGAAGCGTGCGCCCGCGCCAGCTCGCGCTTCAGGAGGTCGACCTCTTCGTCCCAGGTCATGGGCAGGAGATGGACGTTCCTGAGGCTCCAGCTGTAATTGTCCTTGCCGACCCCCGATGGACCGGTCTTCGAGAGTGCCTGCGAGTCCAGCCAGTCGACGAATGCGACCGTCGCTTCGCGGGCCTCGCGGATCGCCTTCTTCAGCACCCGGCCGCTGCCCGCCGTTTTCTCTGCGAGCGCATCGAGCGCGGCGACCTGTCCGCGCATCGTGCCCGTTCCGGTGATCCAGAGATCATGCGCGTCGCCGGTCAGGTTGTCGCGCGCCTGGGCGAGCAGCGGCGGGACGATCGCGAGCTCACGCGCGAGTCTCGCCTCGGCGTCGCGCGACAGGGGGAACTCGTAGGTCCAGAGCTCGACGATGTCATGGTGAGTCGTGCCTTCGTGCGCCGGCGTGTCGCTCTGCTCGGTCCAGACGCTCATGTAGTAAGCGGGGTCGCGGGCCCAGGGCTGCAGGACGCGGGCGTAGAAATCGAAGCCGTTCATTTCGGCGCGAACGAGCGCCTTGTCCACCTGCGCATCGACTGGCCAGTCGCGGCTGTCGATTGCCTCCAGACGGTTGCGCCAGGCGGCGAGCTCCTGCAGTCGCCGGGCAGTGGTCGCGGCCGTATAGTCGGGCGCGCCGTCCTTCATGGGTGGGTGCTCGAAGCTGCGCCATTCCCCGAAAAGTTTCACGAGTCCGTCATAATCCGGCGACTTCGGTGCTTCGGCCGCTTCAGCCTGAGTGACGATTACAAGGGCAGCCGCCAAGGCCGCGAACCGGTGGAAAGAGAACGGATTTTTCATTTCGGACCCCAATTGGAAGGCCCCGGATTCTAGAGCCCCGTTTTGGACCGCGTCCAGCAATCCGCCGGTTCTCCGTAATGATTGAATTTCGGGGAGAATCGGAGTATCCAGTGCCCTTCACCAATTCCGGAGGACAGCATGAATCGCAATCTCATGCTCGCAGTCGTCGTCATCGTCCTGGCAGGCGCCGGCTTCTGGCTCTACAGCCGCTCGAAGAGCGAATCACTGCCCGACCTCGCGCCGGTCGGCGCGAACCTGATCGAAGGGCTTGGCGACTACAGCATGCCCGTGACGTCGAAGGACAAGGACGTCCAGCGCTGGTTCGACCAGGGACTCGCGATGACCTATGGCTTCAACCACGACGCGGCCGAGCGCTCGTTCCTGAAGGCCGCCGAGCTCGACCCGGATTGCGCGATGTGCTGGTGGGGCGCCGCGCTCGTGCTCGGGCCGCACGTCAACGCCGCGATGGATCCAGCGAACGGTCCCAAGGCATGGGACCGGCTCAAGCGAGCTCAAAGGGTCGCGGACGACGCGAACGAAAAGGAACAGGCCTTCATCAAGGCGCTGTCGGCGCGCTACGCGGAGAATCCGCCAGAAGACCGGCGGCCGCTCGACGAAGCCTATGCCGCGGCCATGGCCGAGCTTGCCGCGAAGTACCCGGATGATCTCGATGTCGTGACGTTTCATGCGGAGTCGATGATGGACCTGCAGCCCTGGGATTACTGGGACGCGACGGGCCAGCCCAAGGGCCATACGGCCGAAGTCGTCTCTCAACTCGAGTCCGTAATCCAGCGCGATCCGAAGCATGCGGGCGCGCTTCACCTTTACGTTCACGCGGTGGAGGCATCGCCCGATCCTTCGAAAGGCGTCGCCGCGGCTGACACGCTGCGCGAGTTGTTGCCCGGATCAGGTCACCTCGTCCACATGCCAGCGCACATCTACGCGCGGGTCGGCCGATACCACGACGCCGTCATCGCGAACCAGAAGGCGATTGCGGCGGACGACTCCTACCTTGCGATCTGCCAGCCGACGCCCGGCGTGTATCCGCTCGGCTACGTGCCGCACAACCACCACTTCCTCTGGTTCGCTGCGACCATGGAAGGCACCAGCAAAATCGCCCTCGACGCAGCCCGTACGACGTCTGACAAGACGAATAACGCCGAGATCATGCGCGCGCCGGGCCTGGAGTTTACGCAGAACTTCGCTCAGTCGCCGCTGTTCGCCGACGTGCGATTCGGTCGCTGGGAAGAAATCGTCAAGGCGCCGCAGCCCGCCGACGACTTCCCGTACATGCAGGCCATCTGGCACTACGCCCAGGGCATGGCAGCGGTTCGCCAGGGCCGCATCGAGGATGCGAAGCGCCACCACGAGGCTCTGGTGCCGGCGACGACCAACCCGGAAATCGAGAAACTGCTGCAATTCGGCCGCTATTCGCTGATCGGCGGTGTGCGCATCGCCGAGCGATTCGTCGCGGCGGAGCTCGCCCGCGCCGCGAAGGATTACGACGCGGCGATTGCCGCATTGAATGCGGCCGTCACTATCGAGGACACCCTGCCTTACGACGAGCCTCCCGCCTGGCACTGGCCGGCGCGCCAGGCGCTCGGCGCGGTGTTGCTCGAAGCCCGCAAGCCCGCGGAAGCGGAGAAGGCTTACCGCGACGAATTGCAGCGCAATCCCGAGAATGGCTGGTCGCTCCACGGTCTCGCGAAAGCGCTGAAGGCGCAGGGCAAGAAGGCGGAAGCACAGGAAGTGTCCGACCGATTCGCGAAGGCCTGGACCAGCGCGGACTTCGACCTCGGAAAGATCTAACCGCGCGGCAGCGCCGCGAGGTCCGCAGCGAGCGCGTCGCGCCGATGCGGCGCCTGGAAATAGCCGGCGATCCGCGCCTCGGGGTTGACCAGCACGAATGCGGTCGAGTGATCCACCGTGTATTCGTCGCCAACGCCGGGGTTTCGGACCTGTGCGAGACCGAGCGCCGCGGTAAATCGCTCCATCTCGGCACGCGTGCCCGTCGCGCCGATGAGCGTGGGATCGAAATGCGCGAGATAACGCGCGACGACCGCGGGCGTATCGCGCTCCGGGTCGACGCTCACGAACACGAACTGCAGGTCGTCGCGGGCGAGGCGGCGGCGCAGTTCCGCCATGAGCGCGAGCGTCGTCGGACAGACATCGGGGCAGTTTGTGAAGCCGGTGAAGAGCAGGCTCCATTGGCCTTCAAGGTTCCTGCGGTCAAAGGGCCTGCCGTCCTCGTCGACAAACGCGAAATCGGCGATCGGCCGTGGCTCAGGGAGCGCCGTGCCGGAGCGCAGCGCAAGCGGCTGGCCGGACCATTCGTGCAGGGCGAGGCCGATGCCCAGGGCCATCGCGGAAATGATCGCGATGTAGATAGGAAAACGGCGGGGCTCTCGCCGGCCGTCCCCGTGCTCAGGCTCTCGAACCGCCATTCCAGCCCAGCAGGTTCAGGAACTCGCGCCGCGTTTTCGGTCCCCGTGTCTGGAAATGCGGCTCGGGATGCTCGCGGTAGGCGAGGCGCTCTGCTGCAACCGAGTCACGACGCGCACGCAGTTTCATCTCGTCGGCGGAGATGCCGTAGGGCTTCATCGCATTCAGGCCGAAGATCTTCGCGCGCAGCGCCGGCGTGATCTCCGGGTAGCCGTACTTCTCGCGAAACTCCGGCGCAATCTGGAAAGTCCGGAATGCCTGGATCTGGTCCTGCGGAGACCCGTACCAGATGGAGTCCGTTCCCCAAAGCACGTTGTCCGGTCCGCAATGCTTGAGGAGCTTGCCGAGGCCGTGCGCCGCCTGCTCCGGGTCGCGCATGAGGAAGCGCCAGGTGCTCCCGAGCTCGGAGTAGACATTCGAGCCGGGACCAATCCCGCTCTCCTCGAGCGAACGGATCAGCGTATCGATGCCGTCGCCATTCGCGTTCTGGCCGTAGGCCTTCTCTTCGCCATCCGCGACGAAGCCCGAGTGGTAGATCAGGAAGCTCACGTCGGGGAAGCGCTTCGCGACGGGTCCGATGTCGCGGCACTGGCTGTGCTCGTAGGACTTCGGCCCGAACGGCAAGCCCTTGTGCACGCAGATGACCTTGACGCCGAGCCGGCGCGCTTCCTCGATGAAGCGGACCCCGACGACGTCGTCGAGGTAGAAACCCGCGCCATCGGGTCCCCACTGTGTGTAAGTCTTCCAGGCGCAGACGCCGAACTTCTCCTTGAGCCGCGGCATGTCCTCGACATCACCGGGCTGGTTGGGATTGACCCGTCCGTGGATCATGAGCCGGTGGTTGCCTTCCATGCGGTCGACGATCCGGCGCACGTTGTCGGCTGATTCGATCTCGAGCGGCGAGGCATCGCGCTTCGCGGGCACGAACGACAGCACCATCATGTCCGTGTCGCTGTCGAGGAAGACGTCTTTCACGAACTCTTCGGAGGTCAGGCAAGCGAGGTGGCTGCGCGCCTTGCCGTCTGCGAGCGCACAACCCGCCTTGGGCGACCACTTGAAGGCCGACTCCGGCGCGACCTTGAGCCAGGCCGCGGTCGGGTCGACGTAGTGGCCTTGCACGTCGAAAATGAACTCGCCGCTCTCCAATGAAGCAGCTGCCGCAGGTTCCACTGCGGCAACCGCCGGCAGGTCGAAATAGCCGCCCGTGCGGCCGGCCGCGGCGTTCGCGGCATTGAAGGCGAGGAGCGTGCTCGCCGCGCCGCAAGTCGAGAGCAGGAAATCCCGCCGCCCGATTCCGAGACGCTTTGCGTTCAGGCTCGCCGATTCCCGGGCGAGATGATTCGCGTGGCAGTTCGCGGGCGTCAGCGGGACCGGGAGAAACTCGCCGTTGCTGGTCGTGTCGAGCTTGATCGGGAGTCGGAGTCCATCCGGATCGATCAGGTGCTTCACGGAACCTCCTTGCCCGCTACTGGAGCGTCAAAAAAATCAGAGCTCGTCGAAATTGCCGTGAACCGGCTTGCCCTCGAACAAGGTCACGAGCACCTTCGTGTCCGAAAGTTCCGTCGGCGGAATCTCGAACAGGTTGCGGTCGAGCACGGCGAGGTTTGCACGCTTGCCGACTTCGAGCGAGCCCGTGTCCTTCTCGTCGCGATTCGTGTAGGCGGCATTGATGGTGAAGGCAGCCAACGCCTCCGGAAGCGCGATGCGTTCCTCAGGCATGAACGGCGCCTTCGTATCGCCGAGCGCGCCCATGCGCGTGATCGCCGTTTCCATCTCCTCGAAGGGATTGGCGCTCGACACCGACCAGTCGCTGCCGAAAGCGACGACGGCGCCGCTCTTCTCCATGCTCGCGATGGGGTACATATAACTTGCAGTCTGGCGGCTGATGAACGGCAGCGTCAGTTCGGTCACGTACTCGTCCGCATAGGCCCAGAGAGGCTGGAAGTTCGCGATGACGCCGAGCTTGCGGAATCGCTGCTGGTCATCGGGGTGGATGATCTGGATGTGCGAGATGTGGTGCCGATGTCCGAGATCGCCGTTCGCCGTACGGGCGGCCTCGACTGCATCCAGCGACTGGCGGATCGCGCCGTCACCGATGGCGTGGAAATGCACCTGGAAGCCGTCTGCGTCGAGCTTCGTCACGGCCTGCTTCAGCAGCTCCGGCTCGACCATCGGAATGCCGCGCACGTCGTCCTTGCCGCGCAGCTTGTAGGGCTCGAGCACGACGGCGGTGTAATTCTCCATCACGCCGTCCTGCATGATCTTCACGGTGCCCGCGTCAATGCGGCCATTCGTGTACTCGCCCCTTAAGCGCTTGATGTCGTCGATCTGCTCGACGCCTTTCTCTCGCTCCCACCAGATCGATCCGACTACGCGCATCGAAAGTCCGCCCGCATCGTCGAGCCTGCGGTAGGTCTTGAGGTCCTCCTCGTTGACCGAGGCGTCCTGGATGCCCGTGATGCCGAAGCCATTCAGCAGCTTGACCGCATAGCGAAGCCCCGCGTCGCGCGTGGCGTCCGTGTCGGGCGGCGCCTTCTCGGCGACCAGCCCGCCTGCGCCTTCCTGCAGGCTTCCGATCGCTTCGCCAGTCTTTGGATTGCGATCGATGCGGCCGTCGGGCGGGTCCTTCGTGTCCTTCGTGATGCCGGCGACTTCGAGCGCCTTGCTGTTGACCCAGACGGTGTGTCCGTCGCGGCTCCAGAGGATCACCGGCCGGTCGGGGACGACTGCGTCGATCAGCTCCTTTCCCGCGAGCGCGCCCGGACCAAAAGCCGACATCAGCCACCCGCCGCCCTTGATCCAGGGCTCCTTCGGATGCGCATCGGCATACTTCTTGATGATGTCGACGTATCCCTCGACGGTGGTCGCCGCGTTCAGGTCGCAGCCATTCGCCTCGATGCCGCCCGAGATCGGGTGGATGTGCGTGTCCTGGAATCCGGGGATGACCATGCGACCCTCGAGGTCGACAACCTTGGTTTGCGGGCCGATGTAGTCCCTGGCGCCTGCATTGGTGCCGACGTAGACGATACGCCCGTCATCGATCGCGATCGTCTGCGCCCAGCTACGCGCGCCGTCCACGGTGTAGATCGCGCCATCCTTGAGCGCCAGTTCGGCAACAGTCGATTTTTTCTCGTCGACCTGCTCGGAACCTTCGCGCGCACATCCGGCGAGTGCGGCCGAGGCGAGGAGGATGCCGATGAAGCAGCGGTGTTGCAGTTTCGACTGGTTCATTATTGGAAATCCCTTGGTATGGTTTGCGTCCAGGTCTTCTCGCGCACGAGCCTGCCGTTCTCGGTCAGGCGCCGGCGGTAACTGTAAAGGAAATTTTCGCGGTCGCTGCGGAAAGAAAGCTCGGCGTCCCAGACGAGCTTGCGGCCCGGCAATTCGACCTCCATGCGGTGCGTTCCGAGCACCTGGGCGTCGGCCGGGGCGTCGTCCTTGATCTCATAGCGGATGGTTTCGAACGTGCGTTCCGTTCCCCAGGGAAAACGTGTCCCGCCCCCGTTGGTGGCCTTGGCGACCGCGAGAGCGGTCTGGGGATTGCGGTCTACCGAAGAGATCTCGCCATAGCCCGAGGTCGTGCCGCCCTCGAGCGACTCATAACCGGCGTACCGCGGATCCTTTGCGGGCGGCAGGAAATCCGGGACCGGCCGCTTTGCGAATGGCACGACCGGCAGGATCAGGCGCGATGCACCGAGGCGAAGTTCCGTCGTCATCGGCTCGGGCGTCGGCCACAGCATTGGCCATTGCGCGTTGTTGACGGCGAGCCGGATGCGGTGGCCCTTCGGGAATACCCAGGAAGTGAAATGCATTTCGATGTCGAGCTCGAAGGGTTCGCCCGGCACGAGAGCCTTGGGACTGCGCGCCGACTCGCGATGCGTGCCATTCATGGCTGCGCCGGCGACCTGCGTCACTGTGCCATCCGGCGCGACGTCGGAAAGTCGCGCGAACCAGTTGGCGCGCGTCGCATTCGCGGCGACCAGGAGCGTCGCGTGCGGCAGTCCGAGGATTTCGAGATCCTCCGCGAGCGGCTCACTGTCGTAGACGAGGCTGAAGGCATCAGTGCCGCGCTGGTCGTGCGCGACGTCGCCCCACCACATCACGGGGCCGCCGGCCTCGACGCCGATCGACGGGATGTAACGCAATTGATGCGTCGTCGCGGCAGGCGCCTCGCCGCCGAGCGAGTGATTCGGCTGGGGATAAAGCACGCGCTCGCGGATGCGCGAGATCGGCCAGCCGTCCTCGTAGCGCCAGCTGCCCGGTGCATTCTCGAGATACGGGCCGGGCGGATGCCAGTTCCGCACGTAAACCGCGAAGCGCGGCTCCTCGAGAATGCCGGTGTCGATCCCCTTGAGCCAGTGATCGAACCAGCGCACCGCTTCGTGCCGCCATTCCATGCCTGGATTCGGATAGGGCTCGTTAGGCCAGGCATGTGACCAGGCGCCGACGATCGCCTTCACCGGCGCGTACTTCACGTTCGCCAGCATGCGCGGGACGCTGTCGCGATAGCCGTCGTACCAGCCGCCGATGTGAAACGTCGGGATGCGAATTTCATCGTAGCGATCGCGCACCGACGCGCGATCCCAGAACGGGCCGTCGCGCTGCTGCTTCTTGTACGTGAGCATCCAGGGCTCGGTGTCGAAGCGGTTCCTGAAATTGTCATCGTCGATTACGTAATCGGGCGCACCCGGCCGCGTGTTGTCGAGATCCATGCTCATTTCCCAGGAGTCGAGGTGCATGATTCCATCCATGTAATGCACGTCGTCCTGAAAGAGATCTTCTGTCGCGTCGATCGCGACCATCGCCTTGAGCGCCGGGGAATTGCGCGCCGCCATCTGGATCGAATTGAAGCCGCCCCAGGAGATACCGAACATGCCGACATTGCCGTTCGACCAGGGCTGCTTCGAAAGCCAGTCGATGACGACCTCGCCGTCCTTCTGCTCGATCTCGGAATACTCGTAGGGGATCAAGCGGCCTTCGCTGTTGCCGGTTCCCCGGATGTCGACGGCCGCCACGACGTAGCCGCGCTGCACGAAGTAGGAATACAGCGCGTAGTTGCGGCTGCGCGCCTCGTGCTTGCGATAGGGCAGGTACTCGAGCAGCACGGGATACTTCTCGCCACTCGCGCCGCCGGTGGGTTCGTAGAGATCGGCCGAGAGGCGAACGCCGTCCGGCATCACGATCCAGTCGCGGCGGATCTCGACCCCGTAAGTGGCGGGCTTTTCGGTGGCCGCTTTCGCGCCAATTGCCGACAGCAACAGGAGGAGGAGGGCTAGGCGAGCGGCTGACACCGCGGAAGCGTAAACGCACCGACGGCCATGCGCAAATAGTGATATAAAACAAACAGTTATGAGCTCTTAAATCAGTATTCAGTAAACTAAATGATCATTGAGTCAAGCCGACGTGACCGGATAGAATGTGTAGCGCAACTGCAGGAGATTCCCATGGCGGCTAATTTCGAGCAGTCGACCGAACTCCGACCCACGGGCTCCAAGCTCGACCTCATCCAGGCGACCGTCGCGGCGATTTCGCAGCACGGCCTCGCGGAACTGACTTCCGCCAAGATAGCCGGCGCCGCGGGACACACCGCCGCATCGATCAACTTTCACTTCGGCAGCAAGGAAGCGCTCCTGCTCGCCACGCTTCGCGAGGTGTCCGAGGAATTCGCCGGCGCGATGGCGTGCGTGATGGATGAGGCGGGCGACGACGACTTGCGCGCGCTCCTCGGCATCATCGACGCGAGCCTCGGCCGGGCCCTGAGCGACTCCCACAAGATCGCGGTCTGGTACGCCTTCCTCGCGGAGTCCAAGGCGCGCGGCGACTATCAGCGCATCTGCGGCGAGCGCGATTCGGCCTGGAGCCGGATGGTCATAGACCTCTGCAAGCGGCTTATCTCGGCGCGTGGCAACGGATTGTGGCCGGATGCCGAGGCGGTGGCGCAGGGCTTGATGGGCCTCATCGACCAGCAGTGGCAGGGGATCCTGTTTGAGGGCGACGACTTCGACCGTGAGGCCGCGCGCCGTCAATGCCGCGCCTATCTCTGCAGCGTCTTCCCCTGGCTCGCGCCGCGCATCGAGGCGCAGTCGCCTGTACGTGCCCGCGCGCCGGAGCCCGAAGTGGCCACCGATCCGCAGCTGCGATTGACGCTGCCCGCCTGGGTCTATTCGAGCCCGGAATTCCACGAACTCGAGAGAGAGCACATCCTCATGTCCTCGTGGCAGATCGTCTGCCATGCGACCGAACTGCCCGAAATGGGCGACTACGTGACCTTCGAGTTCTTCGGCCGCCGTGGCCTCGTCGTGCGCGGTGCAGACGGCGAGATTCGTGCCTTCCACAACGTCTGCTCGCACCGCGCTCATGCAGTCGTATCCGGCGAGCGCGGCCGCTGCGCAAAGTTCATGACCTGCATGTATCACGGCTGGACCTATCACCTCGACGGTCGCAACCGCAGTATCAGCGCGCCCGATACATTCCCGAAGTTCGACCGCTCGAAGTACGGGCTGAAACCGATTGAAGTGGAAGTCTTCATGGGCATGGTCTTCATCCGCTTCCGGGGCGGCGAGCCCTCGGTCGCCGAGCGCATGGCGCCGCACGTGCCCGAGCTGTCGCACTATCGGATGGCGGAGATGGTGCCGCTCGACGAGATGTGGACCCACGAAGTCGCGATCGACTGGAAGAACGTGATCGAAAATTATGTCGAGGACTACCACTTCCCAATCGGCCATCCGGGCCTCTCGGCGCTGATGGAAGCGCAGTACGACCGCGAGTCCTTCCCTGGCGGCACGATGCGCCTCTCGCATCGCATGCGCGAAAAGCCGCTCAAGTCCTGGAGTGCGCAGGGTTATGCGAAATTCCTTCCGGTGATGGAGCACCTTCCCGAGGACATGCGTCGACGCTGGACCTATTTCGGCCTCTATCCGAACGTGTTCTTCGATATTTATCCCGAGTGGCTCGACTTCTTCCACGTCCTACCGCTCGGCGCCGGCCGCACGCTGATCCGCGCGCGCTCCTATGGCTTCGTGGACGACCGCCGCGAGATGAAGGCGGCGCGGTTCTTCTGTGCGCGGCTCAACGCGCGCGTCCAGTCGGAAGACGAGGTGTTGACGCGGTCCGTACAGCGCGGACTCGAGTCCGGCGCCTATGCGCAGGGCATCCTGTCAGACAAGGAAATCGTGCTCGCCGGCTTCCAGGACTGGATCCGGGCGCGTATTCCGGCCGCGCGACAGCTCGAGGGCCCGGCGCTGCCCCGGCGGCTGTGAACTGAAATCGGTGGCGCCTGCGGCGCGTCGTTCCGCGTTGAGGCGAGTTTCGGACCGAGACACGAAAGTTGGTCCGCCACGCCCGAGCGTTTCTCCGCGGCCATGTCGTCGAACTGGCATGCCCACAGCTATCCAATCACTTATACGGGATCGCTGCCAATTGGGAATAGGACTTAGGGCCTAGTACAGCCCCGCCTGAAATGGGCGTAGCCTCCGCAGTTCGATCCGGCTTCGGCTTCGAATTCACAGCCTTGGGAGGCGCCATGATGCAACGTACCGGAGCCACAGGGCTGGTGCGTCGGGTGCTCATTGTCGACAATGGGCTCGCCGAGACGGCGAACGCTGCGGTCCGCAGCGTGCGCGCCCTGGAAACGGAACTGCGGGCCCGCGCGATCGAAGTCCTCGAGGCGACTACGTACGAAGACGGCCTCGCGACGGTGGTATCCGATTCGGGCATCCACTGCATCCTGCTCAACTGGACACAGGGTCCCAACGAAAGGAACACGCACACACAGGCGACCGAATTGCTGCGCGCCGTGCGCAAGCGCAATACCAAACTGCCCGTTTTCCTCATGGCGAGCCGCGACCTCGCGGGCTCTGTCAGCGTCGAAGTCGCGACCCTTGCTGATGAGTTCATCTGGATACTCGACGACACGGCGTCGTTTGTCAGCGGCCGTGTGCACGCCGCGATCGACCGTTACCTCGCCAACCTGCTGCCGCCCTACGCTGCGGCCTTGGCACGCTACGATCGCGAGCGCGAATACTCCTGGGCAGCGCCGGGCCACCAGGGCGGCGTCGCATTCCTCAAATCGCCGGTCGGGCGTGTGTTCTTCGACTTCTTCGGCGAAAACCTGTTTCGCACCGACATGGGCATCGAGCGCGGCGCGCTCGGTTCAATGCTGGGGCACAGCGGCCCGGTCGGCGAGAGCGAACGCTTCGCGGCGCGCGTATTTGGCGCACAGCGTTCTTACACGGTAACCAACGGCACCTCCGCGTCGAATCGCGCGATCATGTCGGCCTGTGTCGGCGACAACGAAATCGCGTTGTGCGACCGCAACTGCCACAAGTCGATCGAACAGGGCCTGGTGAATACAGGCGGCATCCCGGTTTTCCTGATGCCGACACGCAATCGCTACGGCATCATCGGGCCCATTCCTCCAGAAGAGCTCGAGCCCAAGGCGATTGCGAAGAGCATTGCCGCCAATCCGCTGGCCAGGAAGAGCGGGCACAAGCGAGCCGTCTACTCGGTCGTGACCAACTGCACCTACGACGGCATGTGCTATGACGCGGCCGATGCGCAGGAACGCCTCGGCAAGAGCGTCGACCGGATCCATTTCGATGAGGCGTGGTACGGATATGCGCGCTTCAACTCGATGTACCGGGATCGGTACGCCATGCGCGGCGACCCTGCAACGCATCCGAAGGGCGCGCCGACGGTGTTCGCGACCCATTCGACGCACAAGCTGCTGACCGCGCTGTCGCAGACATCATTCATTCATATCCGCGACGGTCGCGGCGCCATCGATCACGGGCGCTTCAACGAAGCGTACTGCATGCAGGCGAGCACCTCGCCGCTCTATGCGTTGATTGCGTCGAACGATGTCGCAGCGGCGATCATGGATGGCCCGGCCGGCGAAGTCTTGACGCAGGAGACGATCGACGAGGCCGTCGCCTGCCGTCTCGCCGTTGCGCGCGCTCGCCAGGAATTCCTGGCGAGGAAAGACTGGTTCTTTGCACCGTGGAATGCGGACACGGTGCGGGACCCAAAGTCCGGAAAACGCATCCCGTTTCACGAAGTGCCTGCTGAAAAGCTCGCGACTGACCCTGGCTACTGGGTGCTGCGCCCTGGCGATGACTGGCATGGCTTCGAGGACGTGCCGGACGGCTGGTGCATGCTCGACCCGATCAAGTTCGGAATCGTCTGTCCGGGAATGAAAGCGGACGGGCAGCTCGACAAGAACGGCATCCCGGCCGACATCGTTACCGCCTACCTCGGTCGCCACGGAATCGTACCCTCGCGCACGACAGATCACATGGTCCTGTTCCTGTTCTCGATGGGCGTGACGAAGGGCAAGTGGGGCACGCTGCTGAACACGTTGCTCGACTTCAAGGCTGACTACGATCGCAATGCACTGCTTGCGGAGGTCGTACCCGGCGTGGTCGCGAACGCGCCCGAGCGCTACGCAGGCATGGGACTCAAGGACCTCGGAGACGCGATGTGGGCACAGTTGCGCAAGAGCCGCCAGGGACACTGGCAAGCGCAGGCTTATGCCACTCTGCCGACGCCTGAAATGACGCCGCGCCGCGCTTTCCAGCTACTCATGGCCGGCGACGTCGAAAAGGTGCCGCTCGAGGCGATGGCGGGGCGCGTGGCCGCGGTTGGCGTGATTCCGTATCCGCCGGGCATCCCGATTGTCATGCCGGGGGAAAACCTTGGCCGCGCCGATGGCCCGTGGCTCACGTACCTGCGAACGCTGCAGGAGTACGGCCACATGTTTCCGGGCTTTGCAAAGGAAGTGGAAGGTGCAGAGGAGCGGGACGGCGGCTACCACGTGTACTGCATGAAGACGAAAGCATCACCGCGGTCCGCGCGAGCCCGGAAGAAGTAATCGCGCCGGGGTTTGAATTTACCGTTCGGGAGTGAGTTCCAAAACGGGCCAGAAAGGAGAAGGGTAATGGCGGAACAAAAGAAGATGAACCTGATGCAGCTCACGTTCATCGTTGCCGTGAACATGATGGGCTCCGGCATCATCATGCTGCCGACCAACATGGCACAGGTCGGGGCGATTTCCCTGCTGTCCTGGATCGTCACGGCAGTCGGCTCGATGGCCATCGCGTACGGCTTCGCGCAGGCGGGCATGTACAACCAGCGCCCCGGCGGCATGGCGGCATACGCCGAAGACGCCTACGGGAAGGACGGCTACTTCCAGGTTTTCATGCTCTATTTCCTGTCGCTCGCCATTGGCAACGTCGCGATCGGGATCTCCGCGGTCGGGTACCTCGCGACCTTCTTCCCAGTGCTGTCGTCCACGCCGATCATGACCTGCTTCAGCGTCATCGGCCTGCTGTGGCTCACGACGGTCGCCAATTTCGGCGGCCCGAGCGTCACCGGAAAGATCGGCTCCGTCACCGTATGGGGCGTGATAATTCCGGTCGGCACGCTCTCGCTGATCGGCTGGTTCTGGTTCAGCCAGGACACCTTCGCCCAAGCCTGGAATCCGCAGGGCCTCAGCATCGCCGAAGGCATGGGCTCGAGCATCTCGCTCACTCTGTGGGCCTTCCTCGGGATGGAATCGGCCGCGCAGAACTCCTCCGCGGTGGAGAACCCGAAGCGCGACGTGCCCCTCGCCTGCCTGTTCGGCACGCTGGGCGCCGCCGTGATCTACGTGCTGTCCACGACGGTGATCCAGGGCATCGTGCCGAACGCAGCGCTTGCGGACTCGACCGGTCCGTTCGGGCTCGCTTATGAGTACATGTTCAATCCGGCGGTGGGCAAGATCATCATGGCGCTGGCCGTGATCGCCTGCCTCGGGTCACTCCTGGGCTGGCAGTTCACGCTGGCACAGACTGGCAAGTCGGCAGCCGAGGAACGCATGTTCCCGGCGCTCTTTTCCAAGGTAAACAGGTTGGGGGCGCCGATCGTGGGAATGATCGTGCTCGGCGTCGTTCAGACGGTGCTTGCCTTGTCGACCATCTCGCCGACACTCAGCGAGCAGTTCAGCGCGCTCGTCAACCTCGCGGTCGTCACGAACGTCATCCCGTACGTCGTCGCGCTGTCCTCCCTGGTGATCATGATGAAGAGCGCGAAAGTCCCGCAGGGCAAGTATCGCTTTGACGTCGCCATCGCCCTGGTGGCAATGGGATATAGCGTCTTCGCGCTCTACGCCTCGGGCATGGAGGCCGTCATGGGCGGCATGCTGGTGCTCGGCGTCACTTACATCATCTGGGGCTTCATCGCACCGCGCTTTACAGCGCCCAGTGCGTCGGCCGGGAAAGTCTGACCGTGGCTCGCGCAGTCACACGAGAGGAGAACAATCATGCAAATTGAACGCATCCTGGCCGTGGTCCTTGCCGCACTCGCGGGAGTACCGGCTTCGGCGGCGACGCTGGACCGCATCCGGGAGACAGGAACCATCAGGCTCGGCTATCTGGCCGATGCCCGCCCTTTCTCCTTCAGGAACGATGCGGGCGCCGCCGACGGTTTCACCGTCGCCCTGTGTCAGCAGATTGCGGGACAGGTCAAGTCCCAAGTCGCGATGCCGGAACTGGCCGTGGAATGGGTGCCAGTGACTCCGGAAAGCCGCTTTGACAGCGTCCAGGGGGGCGCAATCGACCTCCTCTGCACTCCGGCGAACGTGACGCTCTCGCGCAGGCAGCAGGTCGCGTTTTCGATTCCCGTCTTTGCCGGCGGCAACCGGGCGATCCTGCGTGCGGATTCCGGCGCAGCGCTGCGCGACGCACTCGCGGAATCGGCGAGCACCAAGCCCGTTTGGCGCGGCTCACCCGCGGCCAAGGTGCTGAAAGAAACCACGTTTGGCGTCGTCTCCGGAACGACGGCAGAAAGCTGGCTTAAGACCCGTCGCGCCACTTTGAAGGTTGATGCCAAGATCGTAACGGTCCCGGACTACCGTAGCGGGATGCAGCAACTGAAGGATCGCCAGATTGACGTATTCTTCGGCGATCGCGTCCTCGCCTACGCCGTCATCGACGATCCGGCCCGCGAGCAGCTGGTAATCCTCGACAACCAGGTCATGTTCGAGCTGGCCGGGCTCGCGCTCGCGCGGGGTGATGACGATTTCCGCCAGGTGGTCGACGCCGCACTCAGCAAGGCATACCGGTCCCCGGACTTCAGCGAGACATACAAGAAGTGGTTCGGGATATTCGACGACAACACACGCACATTCTTCCGTTGGAACACGCTCGCGGAATAACAAATGTTGTATAGCAACAAGATGAATCAGATCACCCTGCGCGTACTCGTTGTGGACGACGAGCTCGGCATTCCGACAGCCGAAGGGCGTGCAATTCGGTCGTTGATCCAGGATTTGCAGAAGCGCGCGATCGAGGTCGTCGAAGCAACCACTGCCGAGGACGGCAAATCGGTCATCACTTCGGACTCCGCCATCCACGCCGTGCTGATCGACTGGAACTTGGGCGACGACAAGGAGCACGAAGGGACCCGCTCCTTCATCCGGTTTCTGCGCTCGCGTAACGACAAGATTCCGATCTTCCTGATGGCCGAACGCGACGAGGGCTCCGCCATAACGGTTGAAACCATGGAGCAGGTCGACGAGTTCATCTGGACGCTCGAAGACACGGCGGCATTCGTCAGCGGCCGCGTGCTGGCCGCGATCCGCCGTTATGGGGAGGCCATGTTGCCGCCGATGGCCGCGGCCATGATGAAGTTCACCCGCGACTACGAGTACTCGTGGCACACGCCGGGGCACCAGGGCGGCATCGCGTTCCTGAAGTCACCCGTCGGTCGGGTATTTTTCGACTTCTTCGGCGAGAATGCCCTGCGCTCCGACATTTCCATCAGCGTCGGCAGCATGGGCTCGCTGCTCGATCACACGGGACCGATCGGCGCGCACGAAAAGTACGCAGCCCGAGTGTTCGGCGCGCACCGGACCTATTGCGTCACCAACGGCACGTCGATGTCGAACCGCGTGATATTCATGGCTGCGGTGGGGCGCGACCAAGTCGCACTGTGCGACCGGAACTGCCACAAGTCCATCGAACACAGCCTGGTGATGACCGGCGCCATTCCCAACTATCTCGTGCCGTTGCGCAACCGTTACGGAATCATCGGCCCGATCCCGCCGGCGCGCCTCTCCAAGGAAGCGATCAAGGCGTCGATCAAGTCCAATCCGCTGGTGTCGAAGGGAATCAGCACGCGGGCAGTCTACTCAGTCCTCACGAACTCCACGTACGACGGCCTCTGTTACAACGCCCGCCGCGTGGAAGAGCTGCTGGATCCGAGCGTCGATCGCATCCATTTCGACGAAGCCTGGTACGCGTACGCCCGCTTCAACCCGCTCTATCGCGGGCGTCACGCGATGCACGGGGACCCCAAGGATCACAAGGGCCCTACGGTCTTCGCCACCCACTCCACCCACAAGCTGCTGGCAGCGCTTTCGCAGGCTTCCTTCCTGCATATCCGCGACGGGCGCAGCGCCATTCCGCATTCGCGGTTCAACGAGTCGTTCATGATGCAGGCGTCGACCTCGCCGCTGTACGCAATCATCCTCTCGAACGACGTCACCGCCGCGATGATGGACGGACCGGGGGGGCGCACGCTCACTGACGAGTCCATACACGAGGCGGTGGCATTCCGGCAGGCCATGGGCCGCGTGCATAGGGATTTCGCCAAGAAGGGAGAGTGGTTCTTCAACACCTGGAATGCCGACAGCGTCAGGACCTCGAAGTCAGGCAAGAAAGTGGCCTTCGCGGACGCGCCCGCGGAACTGCTCGCCACAGATCCGCAGTGCTGGGTTCTGCATCCGGGTGAGACCTGGCACGGATTCGGCGACCTGGAAGACGACTACTGCATGCTCGATCCGATCAAGGTCTCGATCGTCACGCCGGGCGTCGCCGACAAGGGTGGCCTGGACAAGCGCGGCATTCCCGCGAGTCTCGTGACCAAGTACCTGAGCGTGCGCGGCGTCGAAGTGGAGAAGACGACGGACTTCACCATCCTCGTCCTGTTCTCGATCGGCATCACCAAGGGCAAGTGGGGAACGCTCATCAACGCGCTGCTGGAGTTCAAGCGCGACTACGACAGCAACACTCCGTTGGCGCAGGCACTGCCTCCGCTCGCGGCCGACTATCCGGAGGCGTACGGGAGCCTCGGACTGCGCGATCTCGCCGACCAGATGTTTGCGCAGTTGCGCGACTCGCGGCAGACCCATTGGCTGGCCGAGG
>DAIQBB010000008.1:0-106024 GCA_036781365.1 Steroidobacteraceae bacterium
GCGCAACCTTGCCAAGGTTGAGGTCGCGAGTTCGAGCCTCGTTTCCCGCTCCAGATCCTGACGAGACCCCGGGACGACCTTCCGGGGTTTCGTGTTTAATGCCCTCGAAGGCTAGGTGGCAGAGTGGTCATGCAGCGGCCTGCAAAGCCGTGTACGCCGGTTCGATTCCGACCCTAGCCTCCACATCGACTTTCTTCGCGCCTGCCCGCGCAAGTTCCATTACCGTCCAGCCCTCTGCGCAAGGCCGCGAACCGAGCCTATTTGCCGCGTTTCTTCCTTACCTCTCACCACTTTATGAAACTCGATCCTGATCGCGTCATGCGCGAACTTGTCCAGCCGTCGCCGACTCTTCCTCTACGCTTCACACCCTGCACGCCATATCTCTGCCTCACCTCATCACTTGTATTCCTTGTAGCTTTTCTCTTCCACGATCCGCGATCCCAGTTTCGCGTTGATCTGTCGCTTCATGGCGGCGCGCTCGTCGTTGATGAAGTAGACGGCACGCGCCAGTTCGATGAACTTCGCGTCGAATTGCCTGGCGCGCTCCTTGTCGCGGATGTCGTCCTCGATCACCCATAGTTTCTCGTTGATGCCTTTCAGTGCAGTCCATTCGGGGCTGATGTCCTGCTTGCCGTGAGACGAGGCGCGCCACGTGTCTTCCAGCAGCTTGAGTTCGACGCGGACGTTGGCGACCTTCGCCGCATCGGTCATGCGCTCGGACTTGATTTGCAGGATGGTGATCTTGTCGATAAGTTCGCCGGGAGATATGGGAACATGGATGTCGGTGGACATGGGGGAATCGTGTCAGGTTTGAGGTGTTAGGTGTGGCGAGCCTGAAACGCAAGGCGCTGCTTGCGCGGACTTTACATCCCGCTCGCCACACCATACACATCCGGGCACGGCTACGCCCAACCCCAATAGCCGATGCGGCGCCGGATCTTCAGTTTGCGCCACAGATTGAGCGGCTTCGGTCTGGGGTTGCGGGCGCCCTGCGCGATGAAATCGTCGACGGCCTGCAGGACGCGCTCGCTGGAGCGTCCATCGCGACAGGGGTGAATGGAATCGGCATACTTGCGCACTTCGCGCATCACCTCCGGCGGTCGGGCCAGTGCCCTCTCGATGGCCGGCTGCAGCTTTTCCGGCGCATCGATGTCGATGAGCTGCGGTCCCGGCCGGCGATTCCTGAACGTCACCACCGGCTTATAGGTCAGCAGGAATTCATTCAGGGCGGAGGACGTATCCGAAATCATCATGTCCACCTGCGCAAACAGATCGAGGATGTTGTCTTCAGTCGCAAACCGCAGGTGCTCGTTCTCAAGGCCGCGATACTTCGCTACAGTTGCGGCATCGGATTTCGGATGCAGCGTGACGATCCAGCGCCAGCGGCCGGTACCGGACATGGTCTTGATCGTGTCGTACAGGATGCCGGCGGCGCTCCACGATGGCGAGAAGGTGGAGTGATAGAGAATGGCCGGCTGCGCACGTAGCGGTGGCGGTTCGTCGGTGGCGTGGGCTCTCATGAAGGGATCGAGTTTCGGCCAGCCGGTCTCGCGAACCGCGAAATGCCCGACCCGCTGCGATTCCGCCTGAAACGCCTGCGTGTCGCGCGGGCCGGTGGTGCAGTACAGATCGAAAAAGCCGCGGATGTAGATGTGACGTGGCTTGCCCGCATCGAAGCCGTGAAAGACCTCGGTCTTTACGCCAGGAAAAAAGTGCGGCACCGCATTGCTGGATGTCAGGACAGCGCGCGGCGCGAACTGTTTTACCTCTCGCGTTTCGCGCAGCAGACGTTCGTCACCGTGCAGTTCCTCGCCGCCCGGGCCATCGAAGAACCAGGCGGCTGTATCGCCGCGTGCGCGGATCGCATCCTGCAGCGGACGCAGAATTGCAAGCGCGTAGCGTTCCGATCCATACAGGAGATAGTGCCGGGGCGTGCGGTTCATGATCGATTGGCTGTTCTCACGGAGATCTGTATCGCTCTGGTTGCAGCGCGACTGCGACTGCGATTGCGGCGCATCCGCCATCCCCTTCGCTCAGGGATCGAGACCGTACCGATTCAATAGTTGCGCCGCAACTTCCTGCGAGGCCGGATTTCGATTCATTTCGTAGTAGCGCAGTCGCTTGTAGACGGCATACGAGGCTGCGATGTGGGACACGATGTAGCCGCGCCAGCCGTCCAGGAAAGCGAGACGCAGGACGTAGTCCTGGAAGAACGCCGCGACGAAGACGAAAGGACAGAACCACATGCGGGTTGGTCGCCGGGCATCGAGCCAGTCGCGTGCCTTGAGTTCCGCATAGCGCAGGATCTTGATCTGCTTGTGGACCAGCGTCGGGTTGTTGAAGTGCGCAAAGGGTTCGCCGATGGTGATCGTCGGGCCGTTGAAGTGAAGCGATTCGTGCACGCGCACATCCGCCCACCGCGCACGTTGCCGATGGTAGATGCGTCCCAGGTGTTCGCCGACCATCGGCCGGTACCAGCGCATTGGCGCCCCCATGTACCAGGTCTGTCGGCGCAATACCGCTCCTGCATGTCCTGACTGCAGCAGTTGCGGCAACCGGATCCCGAGCTCGGCGATCAGTGCCGGGGTCAGTGCTTCATCCGAATCCAGCACCAGGATCCAGTCGTAAGTCGCCTGGGTGGTCGCGAAATTCCTTTGCGCGCCGAATCCCAGCCAGTCCTGGTGGATGACGCGAGCCCCGTGACGGGCGGCGACCTCCTGAGTGCCATCCGTACTGCCCGAATCAATCACCAGCTTTTCCGCTGCGAAGGGCACGCTGTCGAGGCACTTGCCGATTACGTGCGCCTCATTTCGCGCGATGACGACCAATGCGATGGGAATCTGAGCAGCACCTTGCATCATGTGAGTTTCACATATCCCGTGAGCGCAGCGATACACAGGCGGAGCGAGCCCGCTGTCAACGGGCTCGGCGTTCAAAGTACGCAAGGGAGAATTGCTGCCTGATTCTTCGATACTCAACGGCCGACCCCGTGATTGCGCCTGACACGCCGGGTCCCGGTTCGTCCCTACCTTCGGCGTGCCAGTGCCTCCAGCAGGCTGTGGAGTTTCCTGATTACTTCCTCCGGTGTGATCAGGTCCATGACACCCGGCTTTTCGATCTTGGCGGTCCAGGGCAGGCCGAGGGCAGGTTTGCCCATTAGGCGCTGCGAAGCAATGTCGTATTTATCCAGGCACCACTGGCGGCTCAGATAAGGACCGCTGCGGGCCAGGTTGGTGGCTGCATACAGGCCAACCACCGGCGTGCCGACCGTCGTTGCCATATGTGCCGGACCGGAGTCCGGCGCCAGCAGGGCCGTCGCTCTTTCCAGCGTCGCGAGCAGTTCGATCAGCGTGTCCTTGCCGATGGCGTTCTCGCACGGCTGATGCATGCGCTTTTGGATCTCCCGGCCCATGCGCTGCTCCAGTTCGCTGCGACCGCCGCACAGAATCACGCGCAGGCCGAGCGCCGCGACCGCATGATCTGCAACCTGCGCGTAATATTCGGCACGCCAGTTGCGCAATGGATGACTGGAGCATGGGCTGATGACCAGTGTCTGGACGCCGTCGGGAATGAGCCGGCGCGCATAGTCCCGCGCGGTGTCGGGTATCGGAATATCCCAGCGCAGCACCTTGTCGCAGACATTGAATCTCTCGGCAAAACCAAATAACGCATCCATGACGTGCTGGCGCTCGGCGGGCCGGATCCGCTTGGTCGTAAACAGCCACTGCAGCTCGCGTGCACGACGAAAATCGAATCCGAGCCGGATCTTCGCGGGGATGACGGTCGAAAGAATGCTCGCGCGAAACGCCAGTTGCATATGCATCAGGACGTCGAAGTGCCGACCGCTCATTGTGGCGCGCAGTGTCCGATAGGCCGTCAGCTTGTTGCCCTTTTCGACGGGGATGAATTCGATGTCCGGAATATGGCCCAGCAGTTTCGCTTCGACACGGCCGATGACCCAGGTAAAGCGTGTCTCCGGCCACGCCCGCTGCAGCGTCCGGATCACCGGCAGCACGTGGCAGGTATCGCCGATGGCCGACAGCCGCAGGATGCAGACGGAGCGCGGTGGCGTATCGAATGCGGATGGCATCGAAGGATCGACAACTACCGGCTATGAGCCGCAGCAGGCACGGCAGACAGAATTCGGGACAATGAGCAGTGTCCGGGAAGAATGGAGTAGAACATGTTTCTGGTTGTTGCCACAGCTCGGTGCCCAGCGCCCAGCGGTCCGTGCGCGTGATCGACGAGCAAGCCATTGCCGTTCCTGCCGGGCGCATCCTATACGACGCCTCATCATCGCGTAAGCCGCTCGCCGACAGGTTCACGCGCGATTAGCGGAGTGGCGCCTGTTGGCGTACATCATGCCGATCTGAATGCTCACAACAACGTGCTGGCGCGCCTGCATCGTTCGCTGGTCAAGATCCACGCCGGGCATGGCACCGCGTACGTCGATCGGCAATGGCCTGTGCTCTTGCAAGGATGCGCAGCGGGAAGTGAGCAATGAATGATGGTCCGTGAATGTCCGTGGTGTCTTCTGCTTCCCGGTCCCGAGTCACCAGTCACTTTTCACTTCTTCCGGTAGTAATCCGGATACTCGGGCGTCAGCCCCTTGAAGCGGCGGTGAATCCATAGATATTGTTCCGGGACGCGCCGAACGTGCTCCTCGATGAGCTCATTGAAGCGCTGTGCGTCGCCAACTGCGCTCTCACTCGGAAAACCTTCCAGCATGGGTTGAATGGCCATGCGGTAGCCTTGTGAGCCGGGCAATCGCTCGGGAAAGTAGGGCAGGACGGCAGCGCCTGTCATTCGCACCAGCCGCGAGGTGGCGGTATTGGTAGCCGCGGGAATACCGAAGAACGGCACCATCTCCGCGCCCTTCTTGCGGTAACTCTGATCGGGCGCATACCACACCGGTTCGTTGTTCTTCAGCGCTAGGATCAGGGTGCGGATGTCGTCGCGTGGAATCGCCCGCCGGGCGCGCCTGCCGCGATTGCGCACCAGGAAGTTTTCCAGCACGGCATTGCTGGTCGGCCGATACATGATGCTGGCAGCGACACGTGCCACCAGTGCACGGGCACCGATCTCAAGGGTAGTGAAATGCGCACTCAACAGGATCGCGCCACGACCATGCGCCAGAGCCGCCTGCAGGTGTTCCTCGCCTTCGAGGCGCGTGAGTTTGCGAACACGCTCGTCACTGCTCCACCAGCTGATTGCAGTCTCGAACAGACCGGCGCCGACGCTGCGAAAATGCTCGCGCAGAATGCGCTGGCGCTCGCCGGCCGGCATCTGGGGGAAGCACAGCTCGAGATTGCGCCGGGCAATCCGCACGAAATTCAGCGGCAGCACCAGCAACAGGTCGCCGATGCGCCGCCCCAGCCAGAGCAGCAGCGGATACGGCAGTGGTTCGAACAGTCGCAATAGTCCGAGCGCGAGCCAGGTGGGCCAGTAGCGGGCGTGGAGGAGTTGGGCGAGCGGCATGCTTGGCGTCGTGAGTTGAAGAGCCTGGACATGGGGACGTGCAAGGACGTCAGTGATATCGCACGGTCATTCTGACGTCCTCGCGCCTTGGCGTCCTCTCGTACTCACTGGCGTCCGATGGCGCTGGTCATGGAGACGTACTTCTCGCCGCAGCTCCGCGGCCATCACTCCCCGTTCTCCGTCACCCACTCGGTGCGGAAGAACCGGCTGTTGATCTCCAGCGCGGCGCCGATCGCGGCGGGATCCGCGCGGCGGTGCTCCTGCAGGTGCCAGCGCTGGTCCACGACGCTGGTATCGTGGCGCCGCACGGAGATGGCGTGATCGGGCAGGACGATCGCGAAATCGCCATAGCCGCTCATGACGAGCACGTCGCGTCCCCCCGGCTCGAACAGGTCCCGGCCAACGCTGTGGTCGGAGGCTGGGTTGCGGCAGCCGAGGTAGCGGTCCATCAGCGTGGCCATCACGTCCATGTGGCTCGTGCGGTGCCCATGTCGGCCCGCGGTGACGCCCGACGCGTGCAGGACGAACGGCACCTGGGCCTGCCAGCGGCTGAAGTTGCCGTTGTGGCCCCAGTAGTTGAGGCCGTTCTCGTTGAACTCCTGGCCGTGGTCGCCGGTGATGATCACGACCGATTCCTCCAGTAGGCCATCGTTCTCGAGCCGCTCGATCACCTGCCCGACGAGGCTGTCGACGTAGTGCACCGAGTTGAAGTAACGGTTGCGCGTCGGGACCGGGTCGGTGTCCTTGCCGAGCGTCAAGTAGTTGGCCGGCCCGTTGATGGTCGGCTGGAGGGGCTGCTGGTAGTCGGGCGGCAACGCGAAGGCGTGTGGCGAATCATAGAACAGGAAGGAAAAGAATGGCTCCTCGAGCTTGCGCGTGTCGAGAAACGCGAGAAAGTCCCGCGTGAGGTCATAGTCCCACTCCGCGGCGCCGCTGCCGTCGGACGTCAGGCGTACGCCGGGCACCTCGGTGAACACGGTCTTGTCGAGCTCCGGGCTGTAGAGCGGCGTGCTGCGGAACACCTCGATCCGGTACTGCTGCTGGAGCAGCGCGGAAATGACCGCCGGCCCGCGCCGCTCGCCGAGCGCGCTGTGCCAGTAGGTGCCGGGCAGGCCGTAGAACAGCGTGAAGATGCCGGTGCGGGTCGCATTGGCCCCGCTCCAATGGTCCTCGAAGGTCGCCGCGCCGCCGGCAAAGCGATGGATGTTGGGCGTTATTTCCGGCGTCAGTGCGTCGAAGCGCCAGGAGTCGATCACGATCATGACGATGTTCGGCCGCTGTGGCGGGGCCGGGCAGTCGAGCGGCTCGCGCGGGTAGTGAAACTGGCCCGAGCCGGGCTCAGACGCTATCGATTCCACGGTCGGCACATGTACGCCGACCCTGCGCAGGAATCGCTTGGCGGTCATCGGTTTGTTCAATGGCAGCAGGGCGGTCTGCCGCGTCAGGGGTGCGAACCCCACGGCTGCCGCCCAGGCGTGGGTCAGGTGGTAGGCGACGCAGCAGGTGGCCAGCACCACCACGAGCGGCCTGCCCGCGGCCAGGCGTGGGCGTTCCTCGACCTGCCGCCAGGCCAGGCGGGCGACCCAGGCCTGCCAGAACACCACCACCATGGCGATGCTGGCGGCCAGCAGCCACATGCGCACCGGAAACACGAAAGTGGCTGCGGCAGCCCCACCCGTGAGCAGTTCGAGTACGGCACTGTTGATATGGAAGCGGTACAGCTGGAAGACCTGCGTGTCCGCAAGCAGGCTCAGGAGCAGGAGGGTGGACAGGCCGACGCCGAGCGGGATCACCAGCCTCGGCCGCGGCAGGATCGCAGCCACCAGCAGGACGGGCAGCAGCAGGATCGCGGCAAGCGAACTGAGGTGGCCGAGCATCATCACGCCGCGGAACAGCAGCGTGCCTGCGCTTCCGGCCGGCTCGGCCATCGCCAGGAAACGGAGTCCGATCACGAGGCTGCCGAGGGTGGTGGCTGCGATCAACCAGCCCCACCAGCGAGCCAGCAGGCGGCGCATCGACTTGTCTTGCATGGGGTGCGACGGAGGTCGCCAAACGATGCGGGCACTCTGTCACATCTCCGGGCTGGCCCACAACCCCTGCGCGGCACAGCGCGTCGCAGGCCATGGGTCACCGGACCGAGGGCATCCACCACATCGCGCTGGTCGGCCACGCGGGGGTTCTGGCCGACGCGCTGCTAATCGGCGCCAAGGCGATCCCCGCGAAGGGAGGGGTGAGCGTTCCGGGTGACGGCAGAAGAAGCCCCGCAGAGCGAGAGCTGGCGATCGAGGCCCTTCGGAAGCTGATCAACGGTGATGTGCGTTCGCAGGCGAAGCGCAACGTCACACAGGCGAAGACTTTCAGCGAGCGACTCGAGGCCGCCATCGCTCGTTACCACACAAACGCACTCACAACGGCGCAGGTCCTTGAGGAACTGATTCACCTGGCGAAGGACATCCGAGCCGCTCGACTACGTGGCGAGGAATAAGATCTCAGCGACGAGGAAATCGCCTTCTACGACGCGCTGGCCGAGGATGAGGGGGTATCCACCGAAGCGTTTTGCCATTTAACCGCGTTAAAGCAGCGAGTTACCTGAAGTGTGCGGGGCTGACCCCAGCCTCCATCACGACTACATTCACGCTCCGATTGGCGTACTCGCGCATTGGCGTTCTGCTGACAGCGGGTCAGCAACTTCAAGCAGTCATGACTGTCGATCAGGTATGGACGATACGAACGAACGCGCGCGGTCGCTGTTTGAATACAGCTTTCAGGTGGGCAAGCTCGAGTTGAACGTCGCCGGAGTGCTCGCGGCGGTGCTCACGCTGGTCGTCGTCTGGGCACTTTCGAGGCTGATGCAAAAGGGGTTCACGCGTTACGCGATGAGCCACCAGCCAGCGCTCCGTCCAGCGATCTATACGGTCTCGCGCCTCGCCAGGTACGTGCTGGTGGTGATCGGTGTGCTGGTCGCTGCAGGACTGATGGGAGTTCCACTGACCCAGTTTGCCGTGCTGGCCGGCGCCGTCGGCGTCGGACTCGGCTTTGGCCTGCAGGCGATTTTCAGCAATTTCGTGTCAGGGCTGATCCTCTTGTTCGATCGCAGCCTCAAGGTAGGCGACTTCGTGGAGCTGGAATCCGGCGTTCGCGGTGAAGTGGGCGATATCGGCATTCGCGCAACCCGCATCATGACGAACGACAACATCGACATCCTGGTGCCGAATGCCGAGTTCGTCACCGGCCGTGTCGTCAACTGGACGCTCGGCGATAACATGATCCGGCTGCACGTGCCATTCGGCGTCGACTACGGTGTCGACAAGGACCTCGTGAAAATGGCCGCGCTCGAAGCGGCTGCGGAGGTGCCATTCACCCTCGCGGGTCAGGATCGGCGCAAACCTCAGGTCTGGCTGGTGGAATTTGCTGAGAGCAGCCTCAATTTCGAACTGGTCGTGTGGCTCACCGCGGAAGCGACCAAACGACCCGGGGCGGTTAAGGCCGCCTATACCTGGGCGCTGGACAACGCGCTGCGCCGAAACGGCATTGGCATTCCATTCCCGACCACCGATCTCAACGTCCGCAGCCTGTTCGGCCTGGAGGGTCGCGATGCATTGCGCGCGATGCAGGGCAAGATTCCAAAGCCTGACGGTGATGCCGATTCGTCCATGCCCGCCGTAGCCCCGAGCCTCGCCTGCAACGACGCGCTGGAAGAAGTGGAGTCACAGATCGCCGAGAGCCGGTCGAAGGGCGGACGGCGCACCGTTTCAGGTCAGGCTCGTCCGCTGTAGGAATCAGACCGTCTGAAACTTTTTGTCCCGCAATGATGCGGCGAAGCCGTTCATGACTTCGTTGACCTTCGGCCAGCTCGGAAGCTTTTTCATCCGGCTGAGCCAGCGCTGCACATTCGGGTAGCCGTTGAAAGTACAACCAATCAACTCTCCCGCCGTGACCAAGCAGGCTCCAAAATAGTCGGCGATGGAGATCCTGTTGTTGGCGACATAGTCGTTCGGACCCAACATGTTCTGGTCAAGAATTCCAAGCCACGTTCTTGCCTTGTCCTTACCCCATGCAATCGTGCCCTGTTGCTGCTCTTCGGTCGGGCGCTTGTGGTGCGGAAAGACCTGCGGGTACAGGAATCCGTAACCGAAGTCCCGATAGAACTGAGTGTTGAACCAGTCCATCGCCTCATCCACCTTCGCCCGCTGCCTCGCGTCTTTTGGGTATTCGGGGGCGTCGAACCTGCTCGCCAGGTACTTGAGAATTGCGGAGCTCTCCGCCATGCGGAAATCGCCTTCTTCGAGCACAGGTACCAGGCAGCACGGATTCTTCGCGATGAATTCGGACCCGCGGTGTTCGCCTTTCATCAGGTCCACGAGCCGCTCGCTGACCGGCATTTTCTTTTCTGCGATGAGCAGGCTGACCGGACGACAGGCAGTCGATACGGGATTCATGTAGAGCGTGACGGGCAGGGCGTTCATTGATCCTCCGACGTTTCTTTCATCTCGAACACACGTCCCTGAGGTTTCTAAACCAGGACCTTTACAATCCGCTTTAGAAGTTCCTCAAGAGAAATGAGTGTCAGCAGCAATGGCACCAGCGGAAGCAATGCCGCAACGACGAGCTGGGCCACGGCGCCTCGCGTGATCGGCACGACGCTCATGCCGCGGACCTTGTCATAACTGTTCCCGAGATCGGCCAGCGACTGGATGTCGGAGCTGCCGACAAGCGTCTCGCCTTTGGGCTGGGCTCCGCGGATCCACTTGTCGGCGAATTCGTCAGCGTACTGCCTGGAGAGCTGGGCGTACTCGCGGAGACCCAGCCGCTTGGCGGCTGCCAGTGGGGGCAAGAAGACCAGCAACGGTCCAACGATCACGAAGACTACGACTGTCGCGAACATGACGATTTCGACATAGAAGGAAGTCAGGACCCCGCCTTCGTACAGGATGGTGTTGGCCAACGCTCCTGCCAGTGTTGCGCCCTGGGCAAACACGAGCGGCGCGAAGGCGCGCGTCATACCCGCCAGGAAACCAATGCCGCCATTGCCATCAGGATGGAGCGGCTGGTAGGCGAGTGGGAGACGGGAGACCTGCCAGAGAAACCGCGTCCAGACGATGAAACGGAAGTACCACCTGAGAAGGATGAACTGGTAAATCGGAAGACTGACAAAAAAGTACCACCAGCCCGCTAGCTTCGGCTGCACGCGGCCCGCGTCGGGAATCGCATACCAGGTCGGCACATCGAGAGCCATGTAGTAACGCCAGACGACGAAGATGCCAACACCGTAGACGCTGGCGATCAGCAGCAATTCGGCGGTGACGGAATTACGCAACCGCGCGGCATTTTCCAGGGCCCGGTTGAAGCCCGCGCGTACTGCATCGTGCACGAGACCTTGCGTAACAAACTGCCCGACAACGACTCGCATCCGCTGGTGAACGATGATTTCGGCCGCAATAAGGATGGGCAATGACAGGAGGAAGCGGACATGCGCGTCCACGTCAAAGAGGAATGGGACTTTGACCGAGCTTCCGACAGCGACTCCGTCCAAGAGCGCCAGCACCAGGAGGGGCAGCCATGCAATCAAGGCAATAACCATGATCCGACGGTGCAGGAGTTCGAGCGTGTCGCCGGAAAGCCTGGCACGCCGGAAGAGCTGGTAAAGAGGGCCTCCCAAGACGAGCGAGAAGTCGCTGGAAGCCGCCGATGCACTATAGTTCGCCTGCTCGCGCATCGTGTCGCTCCCTTCGTGGCCCCGCTGCGCGGGATGCGCCTGGACGGCGGAGTTTAACTCCGCGTTGGGGGACAGTGTAGGAGCCGACGCAATGATGAAAGTGGGTTCGATGCTGGCATCGATCTCGATAGCGCTGACAGGGTGCGCCGTTGTCGGCCCTGCGAGCGTGAGGAATGACCGATTCGACTATACCGCCGCCATCGGCGACTCCTGGAAGCAGCAGACGCTGCTCAACATCGTGAAGCTCCGCTACATGGACCAGCCGGTCTTCCTCGACGTGGCGTCCGTCGTGGCGGGGTATTCGCTGCAGACAGGCGTGTCCGTCGGCGGCGTGTTTCCATCCGGCGGAGGAGCCGACGTCGGCTCCGTCGGAGGGCAGGCCATTTATACGGAAAGGCCAACCATCACCTATGTTCCGCTGACGGGCGAAGCGTTCCTGCGCGGACTGATTACGCCGATCGACCCGAAGAACATCTTCTTCATGCTGCAGTCGGGCTACGCAGCGGACTTTGTCCTTGGCCTGACGGTCGAGTCGTTGAATGGCCTTCGCAATCGTTCGAGCGCTGGCGGCATCATCCGCGAAGCGGATCCTGAATTCGTACGCGCACTGGGCTTGTTGCGGGACGTTCAAGCAGCCGGCGCGTTTGGAATGCGCGTGGAGGAAGACAAGGACAAGGGCCGAACGGCCGTCGTATTTTTCAAACGCGACGACGTCTCTGCTGAAACCGCAGAGAAGGCTGCCGAGGCTCGCCGCCTTCTGAAACTGCCTGCGGATCAGACGAAGTTTTCCCTGATTTATTCGCCCGTCAAGGGTCTGGATAACGAGCTGGCCGTCAACAGTCGGTCGATGCTCCAGATCATGGGCGCGTTTGCGAGCTACATGGACGTGCCCGAGGCGCACGTTAAGGACGGCAGTGCAACGCCCGGACTCCAAGGACCCGAACACGGGACGGGTGTGCGAATCCACAGTGGCACGGACAAGCCGGCGGACTCGTTTGTCGCGGTGCGCTACCGCGATCACTGGTACTGGATCGAGCAGGGCGACTGGCAAACCAAGCGTGCGCTCGCCGCCGTCATGTTCTTCTTTACTCTGACAGACACGGGGCCGGCCGAGCAGCTCCCGCTGATCACGATTCCGGCGCAGTAACATCATGGTCACCGCGCCCCGGTGGCGGAACGGGTAGACGCTACGGACTTAAAATCCGTTGGCCGCAAGGCCATGCAGGTTCGATTCCTGCCCGGGGCACCATAAATCAACAGGGTGGCCGATAACGGCGAGAAGAACGGCTCGAACTCATGTAGTATGCACCAGTCTGGTGATTCCCTAGTTCTGTCTTGCCTGGCTCGATGCGCCGCTCCGGCGCGCCTTCTGACCCGGTCCAGCCACCACGAAACGCATCGCCGAACCAGCAGGTGGATAACCGCTTGCTGCAATATCCCTTATGTGAGTAATCCAAGTGACCAAGCTTTTTGTCGGCAACCTTCCTTTCTCCGCGACCGAGCAGTCGGTGCGTGCGCTATTCGAACCGCACGGTACGATCGATTCGCTCGCCCTCATCAATGACCGCGACACGGGTCGTCCCCGCGGTTTCGGCTTCATCGAGATGCCGAGTGCAGATGCTTCCAAGGCCATGCAGGCCCTGAACGGCAAGGACTTCGAAGGCCGCGCCCTCAAGGTGAATGAGGCCCAGTCGAAGGAGCGCAGTGGCGGCGGTGGCGGCTACGGGAACGGCGGCGGTAATCGCTACTGATCCGAAAGGCGGACCAGCGACAGGCCATGGTGGGAGCCGATGACTACGGCAATCATCATTGGCCTGTCGGCGGTCGCGCTCTATCTCGTCAAGCGTCTGTTAGGCGCGCGGACCGAGATCTCCGAATTGCTGCTGCAGAATGGGCGGCTCAGGCGGCGACTTGAGCGGGGCGCCCGCTAGACTAATCCGAAGCTCGCGAGGATGAACCCATGCGCATCGTGTCCCGCACCGCCCGTTCAGTCCGCGAACAGGAACGCGAAAAGTCGATGCGCAAGCGTGAGGCCGCCGGGACACTGGCGGCCGCGTTCCCGCGCAGTGAACAGATCCGTATCCATCTTCAGTTCGCTTCGAGGGACGGCCCGGAGCCCGCGGCGCGAACTCACGCGCTCTATCCCTCGGCGCACGCGTATTTCGAGTTTGCCTGCCCGCACGGAGACTGTGACGGCAGCATCGACCTGAACGCCGTCGCAATTCCGTTGCTACGCAGCTCCGGTACCCAGGCCGATGGCACCCTGTATTGTCCGGGGACGCGCGCGGACGGGGGAGGCCCGCGTCCTCTCTGCAACCAACGCGTCGACTACTGGATTGTCGCCCGCTATCAGCCGCTTACCCGGGCCGCGATATCGTAAGTGCGGGTCGGTGGGACAGTGGCGGCTGTCGGGGCCGCTACCGTACGCTAGGCCGTGATGACGAAGACAGTTCGCGATGTACTCGGCGACCCTGAGTCTTGGCCAAACTATCGACTAGTCGGTACCCGCATGCCGCTGCTCCGCGGCGCAACAATTGTTGGCGCGCGCGAATCGGAGCCAGACGAGCTCAGGCTGGTAATTGACGCACGCGGTCACGTACTTCACTCGACTTTCGTCATCGCAGATCGCGACGTGCGCCAGCGGCTGCTAGAAATCCTTTAGCCTGGATCGTCTCTGGAAGACTGCCTCAATCACTCTGTGTAGGGACCAAATTGGCACATCGCGGCGGCGGCTGGTCGGGTACGGTCGGATCGGCTACTCCTCGAGCTGAACAATTCTTGCCCGCCAATCGTCTGGCTTGGCGGGATTGCCACCGCTCCGAAGTCGCGCCTCAACAAGCAATTCTGAGCAGCGTGATCATTTGAAGGTCATTGTCGTCGAGCGGTATTTTGTCTCCCGTTGGGTAGACGAGTCATATTCGTACCTCGCTCGAATAGCGTCATCGCAGGTTCGGAGCTTATTCCTGGGTATGTACCGTCACGCGACACCACAATCCAAGCCGAGGCAGAGAAGGGCAGGCAATCAGGGACTTACGTATGAGTGTCATGTGTCGTGTTGCATCGCAGTACCTCGTTGTAATCAGTTTGTAATTTCCTGCGACTACGTTCCGATGGCCTAACGCCTTACGAATAGCAGGTGCGCCATGAACGAACGACCGTTTAACGTTCTCTTTCTATGCAGCGGAAACTCCGCCCGCAGCATCATCGCCGAGAGCCTGATCAATCACAGGGGTCAAGGCCATTTCGTCGGCTTCAGTGCCGGCAGCGGCGCAAGGGGAACAGTGCATCCGATGGCGCTCGAACTTCTGAAGGACATGCAGGTTCCGACCGTGGGCCTTCGCAGCAAGAGCTGGGACGAATTCGCGGCGCCCGACGCGCCGGAGATGGATTTCGTATTCACCGTGTGTGACGAGGCGGCAGGTGAAGTGTGCCCGGTCTGGCCAGGCCAACCGATTACCGCCCATTGGGGCATTGCAGATCCCGCCTCGGTGCAAGGTACGGAGAAGGAACAGCGGGCGGCTTTCCGGATCGCCCTCACTGAGCTGGACAGCCGGATAATGAACTTCATAAACCTGCCCATCCGCACGCTTGACCGCATCAAGCTGCAGGAGCACGTGCACGCGATTGGTACGACCAGATCCGCCGAGGCGGTTGCCTAGTTCCGCGCGGCGCTCGATACTTCCCGCCTGCGGCACTACATTCCCCGGGGGGAGGTTGCGATGCTGATGGGCCATTGCCACTGCGGGTCGATCCGCTACGAAGTCCACGGCGAACCAATGTACAGCGCTCTGTGTCATTGCAGCGATTGCCGGCGAAGCGCGGGCGCGCCCGTCGTTAGCTGGACCGCATTTCCTGAAGCCAGTCTCAAAGTCATTCAGGGCAAGCCGAAGGTTTACAAGTCGTCCGCGCATGGACGTCGGCACTTCTGCCCGGACTGCGGCACGGGACTTTTCTATTTCAATTCGGTGAATCTGCCCGGGATCGCGGATCTTCAGACTGCGACACTCGACGATCCGGCTGCCATCGCGCCGAGGATTCACGTCCAGACGGCGGAACGGATCGCCTGGATGGAGCAGGCGCACGAACTGCCAGTGTTCGCGCGCTATCCAACCAAGGACTAGGCCCGCAAGTCAGTGCGGGTAAATGCCGAGCGGCTCGACGACCTGCCAACCGTTTCCTTGGTCGATGTACTCCGCACGCGCCTCGAATTTCTGCGGCTCGCCAGCCCTGGTCGGTCCTTGCCAGCTCCAGGCGACATCGCCGCTGAAGGTCACGATGCCTTCGAACTCCACGACGGCGGATTTCATCTTGTCGCCGAGCGGCTGGATCGAGGCGGATTTCTGGCGGAATTCGACGAGCGTTGCCTTGCCTTCAATGTTGGGGTTCGCGTTGATCTTTGCCAGGATGAAGGGACCCATGTCACTCGTATCCGGCGAATCGCCGGGAACCGCGGTCGGGGAGGGCGCCATCGAGTTTGATTCGCTCGTGGCCGGCGCGGCCACCGTCTCGCTGGCGCTTTTATCACCGCCACAGGCGCTCATGAGGGCAACGGCGACAAGGAGCGCGAGTCTGGCCGTCTTCATGCCGCGAGTATACGGACCACCAGTCTGTGATCCCTCCCGGGGCCATATCAGGGGCCTTCTGGTATAGTCCGCCCGACCTGAGAGGCCGGTGAATATTCCCATTGCAACCGATTAATTTTTCAGGCATTTCTGCGCGAGACATCCACGTGTGGCGCGGCGACCGCGAGGTTCTCGCGGGCGTCGGTCTCGAGGCCGCTTCGGGCGATTGTGTCCATGTCCTGGGTCCGAACGGCTCCGGCAAAACGACCCTGCTACGCGTCATTGCGGGTCTGCTGACGCCAGAGCAAGGGACTGTCGAGTGGAACGGCCGTTCGACGCGTACACATCGTGACGAATGGTGCGCAAGCTTCAGCTACCTTGGCCACAGCGAAGGGCTCAAGCCCGAACTGACCGCGCGCGAGAACCTGGCCTTTGACGCAGGCCTTCGGCGGCGGCTGCGCGCCGGCGAGATAGTTACGGCCCTCATCACGGTTGGCCTCGCGGACGCGCACGACCAGCCGGCAGCATTTCTTTCCGCGGGGCAGCGCAGGCGGCTCGCGATGGCGCGCGTCATGCTCGCGGCGACACCCCTGTGGATCCTCGATGAGCCCTACACCAATCTCGATCAGGATGGCGCTAAGCTCGTGTCCGCCGTCATTGGCCGTCACCTGGACGGCGGCGGCGTTGCGCTCATTGCCGCGCACCAGCCACCCGCCATACCGAACCATGTTCCTCGTCGGGTCGAGCTCGGGTGATGAACCGCACCGGCATTTTCGATGGAGCGCTACTGGCTTACCGCCGCGACCTGCTCCTGGCCATGCGCCATTGGGGCCAGGTTGCGCAGCCGCTTATCTTCTTCGTGATGGTCACGACGCTTTTTCCGCTCGCGCTGGGTCCGGACCTCGCCGAACTGCGCCAGGTCGCAGGCGGCACCCTGTGGGTTGCCGCACTCCTGGCGTCCCTGCTCGGGCTCGAACTCCTGTTTCGCGCCGATCACGCCGATGGCACGCTGGAGCAGATGATCCTTTCAGGACAGCCGCTTGCAGTACTCGCGCTCGCCAAGGGTCTTGCGCATTGGACGGTATGTGGCCTGCCGCTCGTACTGCTGTCGCCGTTCGTCGCGGCGAGCCTTGGCATGCCTTTCGAAGCGGTCGGCACCCTCATGTTGTCGCTTGCCCTCGGCACTGGCGTCCTGAGCGCGCTCGGCTCGATCGCTTCGGCCCTGACTTTGGGTCTACGGCGCGGCAGCCTGCTGCTCGGCCTGCTCGTGCTCCCGCTTGCGATGCCTGCGCTCATTTTCGGGGCACGGGCGATCGACTTGTCGATCCATGCCGACAGCGCCCGCGGGCCTTTGCTGCTGCTCGCTGCCATGCTGGTGCTGGCGCTGACACTGGCCCCACTCGCGGTTGCCGCCGCGCTCCGGATCAGCGCGGAATAAACCCATGAACTGGACCTGGTTTCACAAGCTCGCATCACCCCCGCATGCCTACCGGATTGCGGCACGGCTGGCACCCTGGTTCGGCTGGCCGGCATTCCTGCTGATCGCCGCCGGTCTTTACGGCGGCTTGGTCCTCGCGCCGGCCGACTACCAGCAGGGCGACGCTTTCCGGATCGTCTACGTCCATGCGCCGAGCGCCTGGCTGTCGATGTTCGTGTACGGGACGATGGCGGTCGCGGCCGCAATCGGGCTCATCTGGAGAATCAAGCTCGCTCACGCCGTTGCGGCGTCCTCGGCACCGATCGGCGCTTCCTTCACTTTTCTCGCGCTCGCCACGGGCGCAATCTGGGGCAAACCCATGTGGGGCACCTGGTGGGTGTGGGATGCGCGGCTGACATCTGAACTACTGCTGCTATTCCTTTACGCAGGTGTCATGTCGCTGCGCGCCTCCATCGACGATCGCGACCGCGCCGATCGCGCCTCGGCGTTGCTCGCGATCGTCGGCGTCGTGAACCTTCCGATCATTCACTACTCGGTGTACTGGTGGAACACACTGCACCAGGAATCGACGCTCACGAAGATTGCAAAGCCCTCGATGGCCGGCGACATGCTCTGGCCCCTGCTGACCATGCTGCTCGGCTTTACGCTTTACTTCGGGGCGGTGCTCTTGATCCGGCTGCGCGCCGAGATCCTGCGGCGCGAGCGTGATGCATCATGGCTCAGGGCGGAGATAGGCCGATGATTGATTTCTTCAACATGGGTGGCTACGGCGCCTTCGTGTGGCCCTGTTTCACGCTTGCCGCCATCGTGCTCGTCTGGAATGTATCCGCTGCCCGGCGGCTGCATGCTGCCGCACGCGAGCGGGCGTTGCGACGCACGGGCGTAGGGGAGGGCGGGTGATGGCGCCGCGTCGCAAGAGGCTCCTCGCGGTCGTTGCGATCCTCGCCGGCGTCGGCGCGGCGACGGCGCTCGCGATGCTCGCGTTCGAGGACAACCTCCTCTATTTCTATAACCCGTCTCAGGTGCTCGCCGGCGATGCGCCGAGCGGGCGTACTTTCCGGATTGGCGGCATGGTCACCGAAGGAAGCTTGAAGCGCACGGAAGGCACGCTCGAAGTCCGTTTCGTCGTGACGGATTACCAGCACTCGATTCCTGTCCGGTACGAAGGCCTGCTCCCGGACTTGTTCCGCGAAGGCCAAGGCGTCATTGCCCATGGGAAGTTGTCGGCGGCAGGCGAGTTCGAGGCGGACGAAGTGCTCGCGAAGCACGACGAGAACTACATGCCGCCGGAGGTCGCGGAGTCGCTGCACACCCCGACGCCGGCGCGGGTGTCCGAGTGATACCAGAACTTGGCCATTTCGCATTGATTCTCGCGCTGCTGCTATCGGTCGCGCAGGCAGTGTTCGGCCTCGCGGGGGGAGCACGCTCAAACACGGCCTGGATGGCAGCCAGCCGCTCGGCTGTCGTCGGCCAGTTCGTCTTTACCGCGCTCGCCTTCGGCACACTTGCCTGGGCCTTTATCCAGCGCGATTTCTCGGTGCTGTATGTCGCGACCAACTCGCATTCGGAGCTGCCGCTCTTCTACCGCGTCGCGGCGGTGTGGGGCGCACATGAAGGCTCGCTCCTGCTCTGGTCACTCTGCCTCGCGGCCTGGACGCTCGCCGTCGCGGCAGGAAGCAAGGCGCTCGAGGCGCCGTTCCGCAGCCGCGTCCTCGGTTTCCTGGGGCTGATCAGCATCGGGTTCCAGCTCTTCATGCTGACGACGTCGAATCCCTTCAAGCGACTGATCCCGGCGGCTTCCGAAGGCCTCGACTTGAATCCGCTCCTGCAGGATTTCGCGCTCGCCGTGCACCCGCCGATCCTGTATCTCGGCTACGTCGGCTTTTCGGTCGCATTCGCGTTTGCCTGCGCGACGCTGCTCGAAGGCCGTCTCGATGCAGCCTGGGCGCGCTGGACGCGTCCATGGACACTCGCTGCGTGGCTCTTCCTGACGATTGGCATCGCACTCGGAAGCTGGTGGGCCTACTACGAGCTTGGCTGGGGCGGGTGGTGGTTCTGGGACCCGGTCGAGAATGCGTCCTTCATGCCCTGGCTTGCGGGCACGGCACTGATTCATTCGCTTGCCGTCACCGAGAAGCGCGGCTTGTTCAAGAGCTGGACGCTGCTGCTCGCGGTATCCGCATTCTCGCTCTCGCTGCTCGGCACCTTCCTGGTGCGCTCGGGCGTGCTGATCTCGGTGCACGCGTTTGCCACCGACCCGAAGCGCGGAATATTCATCCTTGCGTTCCTGACGATCGTGATCGGTGGCGCGTTGCTGCTCTTCGCCTGGCGCGCACCACGCCTTCGTTCGTCTGCGGCCTTTGAGCCGACGTCGCGTGAAAGTTTCCTGCTGCTGAACAATGCATTCCTCATCGCGGCCCTCAGCCTGATCCTCCTTGGAACCCTGTACCCCCTGTTCATCGACGCGCTCGAGCTCGGCAAGGTCACAGTCGGGGCGCCGTGGTTCAACCTCATGTTCCTGGTGCCGATGTTGCCGCTCCTCGCACTTCTCGGCGTCGGCATGCACGCCGCATGGAAGCGCGGCCTGCTGGGTACGGCGAAGTATCGGCTTTATGCAATTGCCGGCATTGGAATCGCCGGTTCGCTGCTGGTCGGCGGCGCGGCCTACGGCGACATCCGCCCCATGACGACGCTCGGATTCGCGCTGGCGCTGTGGGTGATGCTGTCGTCTCTGGCGATGCCCTGGGCGCGCATCCGTGCTCGCCAGCCGCTGCCCGCGGCGGCACTCGGCATGGTCATCGCGCATTTCGGCGTCGGGCTCACGACGCTCGGCATCACGGGCGTGCAGTCGTTCAAGGTCGAGAAGGATTTCGCCCTTGGTGTTGGTGAATCCGCGCAGATCGCGGGTTACGACTTCAAGCTCGCGGCGCTGCGCGACGTTCAGGGCATGAACTTCATCGGCGTCGAGGCTGACGTCGTCGTTTCCCGGGAAGGCAGCCCTGTCACTGTCCTTCATCCGCAGAAGCGCTTGTATAACTCGGGCGGAAACCCGATGACGGAGGCGGGAATCGAAGTCGGCGCCGCGCGAGACCTCTTCGCGGCACTCGGCGACCAGCTTGGCCAGGGTCGCTGGAGCATGCGGCTTCAGTACAAGCCGCTCATTCGTTATATCTGGCTTGGCGCAATCCTGATCGCTCTCGGCGGCCTCGTCGCGGCGCTCGATCGACGCTACCGTGCACCCGTGCAAGCGCGGGCCGGTGAGGCCGTGGTTCCGGTCGCGCAATGAAGTTTCCCGTTCGATTCCTCGTGCCGGCGATCGCATTCGCGGTCCTCGTCGCCTTCTTCTTCGTCGGTCTGCAGCGCGAGCCCGGAAGGATTCCGTCACCGTTTATCGGCAAGCCCGCGCCGACTTTCTCTTTGGAATCGCTCGGGGATCCAGCGTGGAAAGTCGGAACGGCGGATTTCAGCGGCCGGCCCTGGTTGCTCAATGTCTGGGCGACCTGGTGCGTCGGTTGCCGCGACGAGCACGAGGCGCTGCTCGCCATTGCGCGCCAGAATCGCGTGCCGATCATGGGGCTCAACTGGCGTGACGACCGCGCGCTCGCCTTACGCTGGCTGGCGCAGCTTGGCAATCCGTACGTTTCAGTTGCCTACGATCCCGAAGGGCGCACCGCGATCGACTGGGGCGTTTATGGCGCACCGGAAACCTTTCTCATTGACTCCGGCGGTCGTGTGGTCAAGAAGCACATCGGGCCGCTGACGATGGAGGCCTGGGAAAGCGAATTCCTGCCCTTGCTGACATTTGCGGAGGGCAGGAAGTGAAACGCATCGCGGTGCTCGCCGCCATGCTCGTGCTGGGGCCGCTGGCCTTTGCCGTGGATTCTGGGCAGCGATTCGAGGCTCCGGCCGAGCAGGCTCGCTACGAGCGCTTGATTCGTGACCTGCGCTGCCTGGTTTGCCGAAGCGAGAGCATCGCCGACTCCAATGCGACGCTCGCGATCGACCTCAGGCGCGAAGTCGAGACGCTCATGCGGGCAGGGCGTAGCGATGATGAGATCTACGGCTTCATGACCGAGCGTTACGGCGATTTCGTCCTTTTGCGTCCTCCGGTCGCGCCGCGGACCTGGTTGCTCTGGGCCGGACCGGCCCTTTTCCTCGCGGGCGGTCTTGGCATCGTCTTCGTAATCGTGCGGCGCCGCGCCAGCGCAGCGCACACGAATCCGGCGACGCTGGACGAAGAACCAGATCGCCCGTGACCGCATTCGTTGCGATCTGCGCGATCTTGCTCGCCGCCGCCATCGTCCTGCTCGGGTGGCCACTGCTCACTTCCCGTGGCGATGGTGATTCACCGACTCGCGCCCGGGTCACGGCGATCGTCGTTGCGGTCGTTCTGCCCGTCGCGGCGTCCCTGATCTATTACTGGGCAAGCAACTGGAATTGGGACGCTCCGCCGCAGGAGCAGGCCGTCTCGGAACCTGACCTGAAGCGTGTCGCAGCCCAACTCCAGGATCGGTTGGCACGCCAACCGGACGACATCGAAGGCTGGAAGCTCCTCGGCCGCTCCGCCACGGTGCTCGGTGACTTTCCGCTCGCGCGCGGCGCCTTTGGCGAAGCGTACACGCGCACCCAGGGACGCGACCCCGAAGCGGTCGTGGGTTATGCAGAATCGCTCGTGCTCATTGATGAGCACGAGATCGACGGCCATGCGGCGGAGCTCTTTGAGCAAGCCCTCGAGATGGCACCGGACAATCCGCGCGCACTCTGGTACGGCGGCATCACGGCGTACCGGCGCGGCGACCTCGCACTCGCGCAGCAGCGCTGGGTCGAACTACAGAACCATGAGTTGCCAAACGAGTTGCGACAAGTGCTGGCGGAACGACTCGCGGAGCTCGAGCAGTCGCAAGGCAAGCCGGTCGCGAAGGCCGGCGCGCCCGCCGCCGCGGGATCGATCGAGATCTCGATTGCGATAGATTCTGCACTCGCAGCACGTGTGTCACCGAATTCAACCGTCTTCGTGATTGCCCGCCGCGGAGAAGGCGGTCCGCCGCTCGCAGTGCAGCGCCATCCGGCCGGCGCCTGGCCGCTTTCAGTCCGCCTGAGCGATGCGGACGCCATGCTGCCCGGCATCTCGCTTTCGAGTGGTGGTCCGTTGACGCTTGTCGCGCGAGTTTCGGGGAGCGGACAGCCGATCGCCGCCGCCGGGGACCTCTTTGGTGAGGTCGGTTATGATTTCGGTTCGGCCCATCCGGCAAGCATCACGATAGACCGGATCGTTCCGTAATCCAGCGGCCGGAGGATTGCCATGGGGCCGGCCGTCGTCAGTTACCGCTTCAGGCACATGCCGTCGGCCTTCCGTTACTTTCCGAGGGCCGTATTTGGGCGTCGAGGTGCGCTGGTGCCCGAGGGCCAGTCCGTACCGCGGCTCGAGGGTAGCGTTGAATCGGTAAGCGCAGACGCGCGGCACCTCGCGCGCTACCGCGAGATCTGCGGCTTTGCCGACGACAGCAGCCTGCCGGTTACCTACCCGCACGTGCTCGCGATGCCGCTTCAATACGCGGTGCTGACGCACCCGCGATTCGCCGTGCGCATCATGGGGCTCATTCACATCGCCAACGAGATCGAGCAGGCGAGGGAGCTGCCGACTGAACAGGAGTTCGGGCTGCGCAGCTGGATCGAGGGCCACCGCGACGCCGATCGCGGACACGAATTTGATATATACACCGCGGTCGAAGACGACCTCGGGACCGCCTGGCTCGAAAAATCCACGCTGCTTGCGCGCAGGCCGCCCACGGGCAAGCTGGCGTCCCGCGGAGCACGCCAGTCGCTGCGCTACGAGAAGCCAGTCGAATCCGACCAGACGTCGCATACAGACTTCGACGTCCCTCGCTCGATTGGAAGGCGCTACGGCTGGCTCTCGGGCGACCTCAATCCGATTCATCTCGCAGATCGCGGCGCGAAGCTCTTCGGATTCGAGCGCGCGGTCGCACACGGCATGTGGTCGATGGCCCGGACGCTTGCCGCGCTCGGAATCGAAGCGCTGGCGCCGCCAGTCCAGGTGCTGGTTGAGTTCAAGTTCCCGCTCTTCATGCCCTGCATCGCCTCGCTCGAACACTGGCCCCGCGATGGCCGCCGGGTGTTCGTCCTGAAGGATGCGGAAAGCGAGCGGCCACACCTCGCGGGTTCGACTCGGAGCGGTTGACCGGATGTTCGCGGGATTGATGCGAGCGGTGCTCCGCGCCAGGCCCGGCGAGGAGCAGGCGGTCGGACTCGCCTTCGCCTATTTCTTCATGCTGATGTGCGCCTATTACCTGCTTCGCCCGCTGCGGGACGCGCTGCCGGCAAATACCGGGCTCAACAACCTCGCGTGGCTCTATACGGCGACCTTCGCTGTCATGGTGCTCCTGACGCCACTTTTTGGCGGCCTCGCATCGCGCGTACGCAAGCAAGTGCTGCTGCCAGTCGCGTATCTCTTCTTTGCTTCCAATCTCCTCGTCTTCTATGTCTGGTTCAAGTTCGACCCCAACTCCAAGCCACTATCCGTCGCTTTCTATGTCTGGCTTTCCGTTTTCAACATGTTCGTCGTCTCCATCTTCTGGAGCTTCATGGCGGACGTGTTCCGGGATGAGGAGGCAAAGCGCCTATTTGGTCCGATCGCCGCGGGCGGAGGAGCCGGCGCAATTCTCGGACCGCTGCTCACGAAACTCATCGCACCCTGGATCGGCGTCGATGCCGTCGTCGGCTTGTCCATGCTGTTATTGCTCGGCACCTTGCCCTGTATGCGCGCTCTGACGCGCTGGGCGGAACTCCGCCACGGCAATTTCCTGCTGCTCAAGGACGATCCGGCGGCGAAGATTGGCGGCGGCGCACTGGATGGCGTCCGCCTCGTTGCCCGCTCGCCGTATCTTCTCGGTATCTTCGCGATCCTCGGCTTCGGCTCGATCGCCGGCACTTTCATGTATTTCGAGCTGCAACACTACGTGGCCGCGGCCTTTCCCGACTTGACCGCGCGCACGAACTACTACGCGAACCTGGATATCTGGGTGAATGGCCTTGCCTGGTTCTTCCAGGCCTTCGTCGTCGCGAATTTGATCCGGTTCCTGGGATTGACCCGCGCGCTCATGACGATGCCTGTCATCGCTCTTGCGTCATTTGCGTGGCTGGCCGCGAGCCCGGTCCTGCTCCTGCTGTCGGCAACCCAGGTCGTGCGTCGCGCCGGCGAATTCGGGCTCGGCAAGCCATGCCGTGAAGTGCTGTTCACGGTCGTCGACCCGGCAACGAAGTACAAGGCCAAGAATTTCATGGATACGACGCTGCAGCGGACGGCTGACACCACAGGGGCGTGGAGTCACGTCCTGCTGCAGTCGCTTGGCGTGACGCTCGCCGGGTTTGCCGCAATCTGCGCGGTTGGCATGCTGCTGGTCGCCTGGATCGCCGCCGCGCTCGGGCGTGAGTTCCAGCGCAAGGCGCAGGGCACTTCGTGAACGACTGGCAGTCCAATCGCCGGTCACCGAATGGAGCCCGCCCATGCAGCATCATCACGACCGGATATCGCGACGCGACGTGCTGTGGCTGATCGGTGCCCTCGCCGCCGGCCCGACGACTGCACTTGCGGCCGCTGATCCAATGCGGCGGCCCATCCCCAGGACCGGTGAATTGCTGCCCGCGCTCGGGCTCGGCACCTGGCAGGTGCTCGACGTCCCGCCAAAGGGCGCGGACTATGACGCCGCGGTCGCGGCCGTGCGTAGCTTTATCGACTCCGGCGGCCGGTTGATCGACAGCTCTCCGATGTACGGGCGGTCTGAAGAACGGGTAGGCGACATTCTCGCTGCGATTCGACCCGCCGAGCGGCCGTTCCTCGCGACCAAGATCTGGACGACTGGCCGCGCGGCAGGCGAGGCGCAGCTCGCCGATTCGCACCGTTTCATGCGCGTGAAGACGCTCGACCTCGTGCAGGTCCACAACCTCCAGGACCTCGACACGCATCTGGCGACGCTCCGTGCCGCGAAGGAGGCGGGCACGGTTCGCTATGTCGGCGTGACGCATTACGTCGCGAGCGCGCATGCGGAGCTGGAGCGCGTGATCAGGCGCGAGAAACCCGATTTCCTTCAGATCAACTATTCGCTTGCAGAGCCGGAGGCGGGCAGGAGTCTCCTGCCGCTTGCACGCGAGTTAGGCGTCGCAGTGCTGGTCAACCGCCCGTTCACGAAAGGCTCGATGATCGACCGCGCCGCAGGTCAGGCCCTGCCGCCGGTGGCTGCCGAGCTAGGCTGTCGTAGCGCCGCCCAGCTGTTCGTGAAATGGGTGATCGGGGACCCGGCGGTCACGGTAGTCCTCACGGGCACGCGAAATCCACGCCATGCCGCGGAGAATCTCGAAGCGGCTTCCGGGCGCTTGCCGGACGACGCGCAGCGCAAGTCGATTGCGGCCTGGTTTGCGGCTCTGTGAGGCTAGGGTGCTCTCCCTAGCGGCGATCGGGATACTTCTGCGCCAAGTCAACCGATAGACCGCCAGGAGTCTGAAATGATCGACAACGTCAACCAGTTCATTGGAACGCTCGCTCACACGGAGCTCGCCCGGACCGCCCGCCGCTCTGCGCGCACGATCTGGAACGCGCATCGCGCCGCGCTCAAGACGACCCGCGTCGAGGCAGGCAAGGTGCTCTTCCTCGCAATCGACGAGGGCCAGAAACTCGCGACCCGCGTGAAGCCGACGGCCACGAAGTCGGTCACGAAGAAGTCGACGCGCCGCAGCACGCGCCGCGCCGCCTGAGTCCTTCCTTGCCGCTGGTGTACGATGGCCCCAGCCGTCGTACACCAGCCGCATGTCCAGTCACCCCAAGTCCGCACCCGGCCGGCGCACCCGGCAGAGAATCCTCGACACAACGCTCGCGCTCTATAACGAGCGTGGCGAACCGCAAGTTTCCACATCGCTGATTGCGACCGAACTCGGCATCAGCGCCGGAAACCTTCACTACCACTTCCGCCGCAAGGACCAGCTGAGCGCTGCGCTGCTTGACCAGTTCGTCGCTGAATTCGATGCCTTGCTGCCGCCTCCCGGCTGGCGCGCCGACAACGTTGAAGACGTCTGGCTGCTGCTGCATGTCCTGCTCGAGACACTCTGGCGCTACCGGTTCCTGTTCCGCGACTTGAGCGGAATCATGGCCCGCGACAAGCGTGCCGGGCAGCGGCTCGCGACAGTCTTCGAGCGAGCAGTGACCGCCTCGCGCGGTATTTGTCTCGGGCTCGTGGAGCGCGGGCTCATGACGGCGACGGGTGCGGAAATCGAGGCACTGGGGGAAAACATCGCGGTCGTGTCGTTGTACTGGCTCTCATTCGAGTCCGCGCGGCATCCGCGCAGCACCCCCGCGACCGCGGGCATGTCTCGGGGGGTCTACCAAGTCCTGATGCTGGTGGGGCCTTTTCTCCAGGGCGAGAGCCGGTTCCACCTCGAAAAGCTGGCTCGGGAATACCTCGCGAAGAAGCCGGACGATCGGGTATACCGGTAACAAGGCGGTCTTCCTTGACGGCGTTCTACGAGCGAACCGCCGATCGGGAGACCAGCAGCAGCACCTTGGATTTCGCCAGCGCGTTGACGATTTCTTCGCCCCACATGGCGGCGCCGTCGATGTTGCGCACGTCCATCTACAGCCGCGCGCCGGCAGAGCGGAGTTTCGCGGTCAGCTCAAGGACCTTGTCATCGTCCTGGCGGGAGTAGCTTACGGAGACGTTTTCCGGTTCTGCCATGCGCATTCCTGAGATCAAGCGGCGAGCTCGTTCATCGTCCACCCGGCTCAGGAGGAGGGCAGCGATCTCCGGGCGCGCGCAGCACTCGAAACGCGGATTCCCGGTTCATTGCCGATCCCGGGATACATAGGTTATTTAACATAATATACATTATGCGAACTCAGACATCCGAGGATTGGCCCGTGCTTTAGACCACTACAACACCGCGTTTAGTTTTCGGTGGTCTGTTTGCCATGCAGGAACTTGATCAAGTCCTTCAGGTCCGGGGCCGTCTGGAATTGCCGCCCCGGTCCGAGGACTTCGTCCCATGGCGCTTTCGAATCAATAAATAGCTGCGCGCGAATTTCGAGTTGGTCATCGCCCTCGAGCAAACCTGCTGGAATCCAGATATAGCCGGTGTCGCGCAAAGGATTCGGAACCGGCGAACCGCAGCGCGAACAGAACCAGGACCTGAAGCCCGTGGACCTCGTCCACTGCGTAACCAGGGATTCGCCCGCGAGCCACCGGAACTTGTCGGCGGCTACGATTAGCCCGGTGTTCGACGCCGAACCGCCCTGCTTCCGACACAGCGAACAGTGACACTGATATAGCTTCGGATACGCGCCGCAAACGTCGAACCGGACTTCGCCGCAGAGGCAGGATCCAATCATCCGGTCGGCCATCGCCATAGCTAGCCTACGCCGACCAACATGGCAGCGCCAAAGGCCGGCACGACCTCAGCAAAGCGCGGCCCCCGATAATCGCGATAAGGCCCGCCGCAACGATCCAGCCGCCATGGTCGGCTGCGAGCCAGCCGCACATCGTTCCGAACGCCGCGATAAGCGGAAACGTGCGGATTCCCCCGATCGTGGACTCCGCGCGCTCGCGCTGCAGTCCGATCAGGAGACCGAGCCGGAGCGAGATTCCAATCTGCGCGAAGAGTTTCGAAGCCATGTCGGCAAGCCTATCGCAAAGAAAAAAGGGTTGGCACGCGAAGTGCCAACCCTTTAAGAACAAACCTAAGCTTGCCGCCTATTGAGTCTTCGAGCCGGCGGCTGCCGAGACGATCGCGTCCTTCTGAGCTTGTGTAATCCGACCCTCCTTTCTCCAGCCTTCCGCAAGCCTGGTGACGGCGTCGACAAACTGGCGGTCATTCTGGGCCGCAGCCGCCACGTCGGCTATGAGGTCGGACATGGTGCTTCCGCCGTCGAGGAGCTGACTCGGCACACCCGTGTCGATGCCGCCGAAAGCGATTCTCGGGGTGAAGTCCGAATTGGCCTGGCTATCCAAATCGTTGGCAACGCCATCCAGGTCGGAATCCGGGAACCAGCCGATGTCGAGGAACAGCTCGTGCGTGAGGTCATGCGGCGCTGATACGTCGTGCGTCAGGTCCGGATTGATCGACGGCTCCATCAAGAGGTTGCGGCTAGCAACGGAGTCGTAGTGAGAGACCGACGATCCACCCACGAGGGGGTTCGGCGCATACAGTCGCGCCCTGCCCTCCGGATCCGCGCCCGCGCGGACGTTTGGATCGACGATGAGGCGCGCCGTTACGCCATTGGCGAGCTCGCCGACGATCGCCAAGCCATCGGCCCGCGTCAAACTCACTGCCGGTATAGTCACGAACGCGCCATTGATTCCGTCATCCGCCATTCCGGGCGGTGCACCGGCAGCATTCGCCACATTGTTGTAGATGATGACGGCACTGGCGCCAGCGTTGGTGGCGTTCCTGGCCTTCAATGCGAAGCCGCAGGTGCCTCGCTCGATCAACGCGATGTTGCCGGCGATCGCCGGCACGTTCGTGAATGCGGTGCAACCATCGGTTGTCGCAGGACCTGCCGTATTCGCGGCGTCCTGAGCCGCAACCACCGGATCGGTGACATTTGGACTACCGACTGACGGGCCAAATGCCGCGGTGCCGAACTGATAGGTTCGGGCTATTGCCGGCGGTGACAGAACATCGACTTGCGGGCTACCGAAGTCCAAGACGTCCGGCACGGCCTCCGTGACCGTGTCGCCGCTCCATACTAAATTGCCGAAATTGATTGCGGACGCGGCCACGTCCTTTTTCTTCATGTCGGGCCAGGTGAGTCCAAACGTCCTGTCAAACAAGTACCTGGCGTAAATGTCGGTGAACTGGACACCTCCAAACGATACGCCCGTGGTCCTGTCATAGAACGTCTGGAAGTTCAGGCCGTGCGCGAATTCGTGCAGCAGCACGACCAGCAGGTCCGGATTGGCCCCGTGCTGGTTGTTCAGGCCAAGGTAGAAATTGAAGTTGCTGCTGAACTGGGCATTGATGTCATTGCCGGCCGGGTCGAGATCCACACCCGCACGCTTGTTGGCGAGGGCCGCGCCATACCACGTCGCGGGAAACTCAGCGCCCGGATGTTGCCCAATGCCGCTGAAGTCGCGGGATGCTGAAATAGCACCCGCGCTTCCCAGGATTCCCGGTCCCAGCGGATTGAATGCGGCCTGTATGCGGATCACGACGTTGCTGTCGAGGGTTTCGCCCCAGATGTCCGCGGCGCGCTGGAATGCGATCAGCCGCTGTTCTCCGAGCGTTTTGCCCGTGTTGCCGCCCACCGCAGTCGTGGGCGTTGGGTCATTGAACCCCTCCCCCGGCCCGTCGAGATTGACGATGACAATGGTTGCGTCGGCTGTAGCCTGGCCATAGGCCATGACTCCCAGCATCAGGCTCAGGGCGAGCGCGCCGAGCTTCGTAGAATATTCCTTGCTCATGTTTGCACCCTCCCTATGTGGTTGCATCAGCGACGAGCCCGAGGAACGCGGCGCCTTCTTCAAAAGTGAAGACGCAGCGGGTTTCAAGGCTGCCGTCGGCCCTCGGCCGCGCCAGGACAACCCCTCCGAACTCGCCGTCGAGCTTCGCGGTGATTCCGCCGGTATCGCCGGCGGTGCTGGTCATCGCAGCCGCAACCGGGCGCTTGGTCATGGCCCTGAGGTCCCCGACCAGCTTTTCGATTTCCGCGGTATTTGGCTTGCGGAACTTTCCGGTCACGCTATCGACCGCGATATCCCGGGTCGCCTTGAACTTCACGCTATTGTCGGCGGCATCTGCCGCTCCCACACCGAGTGAGAGCGCAAGCGCGCAACTTGCCATTCCCAACAGGGCATGTCGCATGGAAGTGTCCTCCGATGATTGATTCCGTTAGGAGAGCGGGCCTTCTACACCGACTCTCCTCCTGCTCCCTGTTTCCTCGCCCCCCTTTCATGAGGACGCGGACGGCACGCTACGCCCGGGCGTCATCCGAGTCTGTCGGACAAAGTCCTAAGATTGAATCCATAATCGTCGAAGCCTGGCTGAAAGGTCACTGCATGCGCGTCTCGTCCACCTTCTATCTTTCACTGATCGTGCTGTTGGTCCTTGCCCTCGAGTACTTGTATTTGGGCGACGTCCTCGAATATCGGCGCGCCACGGCGTTCACCGAACCGTGGCGACTCCTGACCGGACACTACGTCCACCTTTCTCTCGTACATGCCCTGCTGAACGGCGTGGCATTGCTTCTGCTCGGCCGGCTGTTTGCCAATCGCCTGCGCCCGGTCGAACTGTGGACGCTCCTGGCGGCGACGCCAGTTGTCGTATCACTGTTGTTCTGGATGCTGATGCCGGAACTTCACTGGTACCGGGGCCTTTCCGGCGTCCTGCACTCGATCTACTTTGCCGGCTGTGTGGCTTGGATCGCCGAGACGACCGGTCGCGCACGCTGGCTCCCGATCGCGGCCCTGATCGGCGGCACGCTCAAGGTGCTCATCGAGCAACCCTGGGACTCCAGTTTCCCGACGCACGAGTGGCTACGCGTCGCGGTCGTTCCCCAGGCGCACTTGATCGGCGCGGTCGTCGGCACGTCCGCAGGCCTCTGGATCAAACATGTCCGGCGCCCCGCGAGGTAATGACGTATAAAGGAGACTATGAGTCGCCGCTCGTGAACGCCGGTACCCCGATTTCAACCAGTCTCGCGGCAGCACTTCGTGCCTATGACGTGGCGTTCGGACACCCCGTGCCGGTCGAAATCATCGACAAATACGTCGACCGCTGCGGACCCTTGCTGCTGGAGATACGGCAGGCCGTAGCGCTTCGGCAGCCGGTTCAGGCCTGGCTGGCGCGCTCAAAGGCACTCTCTAGCCCGCCCTGAGCCTGATTTCGCCACGGCGCCATGCGCCGGCGCACCACAGCAGGCCGAGAAGGGCCAGCAACAGCAAATCCACGGCGCCGCCGCCACCGCCTCCCCCGCCGCCGGGCGGCGGGTTGACGACGGCGTCGTTGTCGTCGATCTCGACGTCGATCGTCGCCGAGCCCTCGAGTGTCGCGCCACCGGCGACGTTCGAAAGCGTGACGCGGAATTCTTCGTCTCCTTCGTTCTGCGTGTCGTTCGCGACCGGGATCGTGATCGTGCGATCGGTCATGTCGCCGGACGCCCAGTTGAGCGTGCCGTTCGTCGTCGTGTAATCGTTCCCTGCGGTCGCTGACAGGTCGGTCGTCGCGAAATCGATGCTGACGGCGCCGGCCGTGCCGCCGTTCCGGCGCACGATCACTCGCGCGTCGGCGCCGTTCTCGGCGACTTGCGCCGTCGTGCCTGCGTAGGCGATGCGTCCGGCATTCTGGGCGAGCGTCGCCGCATGGTCGCGCAGCACGAACAACCCATTGCTGATGTCGCTGATGACCACAGTGCCGGAGGGAAAGAACGGGTAGACGCCCCAGGCCCCGTCGGTGCCTGCGCTGTTGTTCGCCGGTGCGAGGAAGGTGTCGAAACTCGCGACCTCGAGCAGCTCCTCCGGATCGCTCACGTCGAATACGACGAGTCCGCGGCGGTAATGGGAAACGTAAAGGAAACTGCCCTTGGTGTAACCATTGTGGTCGGTCGTCGTATCAGGCCCCTGGTAACTCCCGACGATGAAGGGATTCCGCAAGTCATCGACGTTCATCGTGTAGATCTGCGTGAACAGGCCGCGGAAAAGCTCCTCGGTTTCGTCGTGCACGAAGATGTGCCGCTGATCGGCGGTCGGCCAGCCGGAGTGCGTGTAGCTCGCGTCCGAATAGGTCGTCGAAGACAGCTGGATTGGCGCGGCCTTATCGGTGACGTCCCAGAGGTCGACCGTGTTCTCGTTGAAGTCGACATAGACCTCGCAGGGATTGTGGCCGACGCCGCATTGTGCAGCGCGCGCGTCCGTAATGAGCAGGCTCGTCGCGTCGTGGACGTACTCCGTTCCGGACGGCGCGGCTGCGATAAATTGCGGCTGCGCCGGATTCGCGAGGCTGTATACGCGCCAGGCGCCGCTGCCGATATCGCTGCCGGCGAGGTACAGGAAGGCCTCCGCGCCGGGAAGCGCCATGTTGGTCGCATAGTCGATGTTGGAAATGTAGGCCGTGTGCTGCGAGCCCGTGTCCGAGAGCGTCGTCACAAGAGCCGCGGTCGCGGGCAGCCCGCTGAGATCGATGACCTGCAAGCCGGAGTTCGGCGCCTCCGTCGTGATATAGGAAAATGCGCGGAAGCGATTGCTGCCGGCGTCGAACGACTGGTAGATCTTCACCTCGCGCCAGGGCGACGAGTTGCCCGGAATCGTCACGACCTGGCGCGGGTTGACCGGGTCCGTCACATCGACGACGCCCGTGCCGTTGCCGAGCCCGATCACGGCATACTCGCGCCCGTCGTTCTGGTCCACGAATCCCCAGACGTTCGCCGCCGACTGCGGCTGGCTTGTGAACTGGTTCAGAGAAATCTGCGACTGGAAGTCCACGTTGCGGCAGGGGAACTGTCCCGCGAAGCCCTGCACGCAGTTGGCGGCCGCGATTGCGGTCGCCTGCAGTGCGGGCGCCGGGCTGTCGTCCACGATTCCCTGCTCTGCGGACGCAAGGTCGGCGGACCACTTGAAGCCGAGATGCATCATCGCCTGGCGATAGCGCGGATCGGCGCCGACAAGGATCGTCGGATGTGCCTCGGGATCCCGCTCTTCGAAATGACCGCCCGGCTCGTAGCCGCCCTGTGCATGGATGAGACCGAACAGGTAACTTTCCGGATCGATGCCGGTCACGTCGTAGATGCCTTCCGCCACCTTGATGGTGTTTCCCGGCCTTGCCTGTTCGAGCGCGTACTGGATGCTCCGGCAAGGTTCATGGTGCTCGAGGCAGTCGGACACGTTCTCGCCGTCCGGGCCGACGAATCGAGCGCCCACGGTGTCGTCGTGCGAGCCGGCCGGAACCGCGAGAACGATGAGGCCGACGAGCGTAGCGGCCGGCAGGGGCAGCTGGCGATGCTTCACGTGGTGCCCTCGACAAGTATGAAAGTGCCTGTAGACGCGCTCTGCCGAATGGCCTTGGCGACGCGATAGCCGTCGGAGTCATACCAGGCTTTCGCCTGTTCGTAGCTTGGGAATTCCAGAAGCACGATCCTGTTTGCGGGCGTCGCACCCTCGAGCATTTCCGACCGCCCTCCCCTCGCGATGAATCGTCCGCCGAAAGGAGCGATCGAGCCCGGCGTCAGCTTGATGTATTCCGCGTAGCGAGTCGCGTCCTTCACGTCAATGTTCGCGATGACGTAGGCCCTCATGCAGCGCATCCGGTCGTTGCCAGGTCCATGGGTACCCCCTAGGCTTTCTTGTAGCACAGCAATTCGCGAGCCGCAGCCTGCCGTGACAAAGGCGACGATCGAACTTGTGACTGGCGACGGTTACCGACTCGCGGCGAACGTGCATGAACCGCGCGGCGCTCACCGCGGCGCGGTCGTCGTCGTGCCGGCCATGGCCGTCGAACAGGATTTCTATTCGCCCTTCGCGTCCTGGCTCGCCGAGCACGGATGGAAGGTCCTGACATTCGACCTGCGTGGAATCGGGGCATCGGCACCGCGGACGCTTCGAGGCTTTGAAGCGGACATCCTCCTATGGGCACGGCTCGACTGCGCAGCGGCCCTCGCCTGCGCACGTTCGCTCGCCTACGGCCGTCCGCTGATCTGGATCGGTCACAGCCTCGGCGGCCAGATACTCGCGATGACGCCGGGCGTCGAATCGGTTTCGGGCGCCGTCACCGTCGCGAGCGGGGTCGGCTACTGGCGCGAGAACGCGTATCCGCTGCGTCGTTATTCCTGGTGGTTGTGGCACGTCATCGCTCCACTCGCGAATGCGCTCTTCGGTTACTTCCCGGGGAAACGCCTGCGGATGGTTGGCGACTTGCCGCGGGGCGTGATGGAACAGTGGTCGCGCTGGTGCCGGAATCCCGAGTATGCGGTCGGCGTTGAAGGCGAGCCGGTCCGTGAATCCTATCGCCGGCTCGACTCGCCCCTTCTCTCACTTTCCTTCTCCGACGACGAATACATGTCGGAGCGCAACGTCACCGTACTGCACGCGTTCTACGAGAGAGCGGAGCGCGACATGCGCCGATATTCGCCGGCTGACTTCGGCCTCGCTCGCATCGGGCACTTCGGGTTTTTCCGCGAAGCCACGGGCGACAAACTGTGGCCGGTCGTGCTGAACTGGATGAACGGCCTCGGCTGAGAAATCAGGTTCGACTGACGGGATACTGCAGTACTGGATCCAGCGCAATCGAAAATTGCGCTCCTGTCGGGCGCTGCCCGGGCGCCGCGTGGAGACAAAACTCGGGCGTTGGTCCGAGGGTCATGCGCCGGCCCCAGAGGCATCCGCCCCCATCGACCTTTGGCGCCAGCGTGGATTCGAAATCCCGGTAGCTCGTTCCCGGCGGTTTCGACAACCAGTGGGCATGGGTCACCTCATTCAGCGACCCGAGCCGGAGGCCATAGAGGCCGGCCGTGCCATCGGCAGCCATAGCAGCGATTCGATCGTGCGGACGTTGCCTTGCCTGGCTGATTGCCGCGCCGTTCAGTACATCGAGAGCCGCGGAGTTCTCGAGCAAGTGCCAGTCTTCGTATCCCGCCACGCCGCCGAGCCAGGGGATCGTGGCGAGCCGGAATACCCGTAATCCGACGAGGCCCGCAATTGCGGCATTCCAGAGCACCGCGTGAAACTCGCTGTGCGCGGCTTCGTACTCCCGCGCCACGACACCCGGACGCGGGACATGCCAGAAGACGTAGGCGAGCAACCTACATCAAGCCTTTCTGGCGCTTCTTCTCGCGCTTCAGCGCGCGCTTCTCGTCCTTCGTGTGCTGCGGCTTCTTCTTGTCTTCGCGTTTCTTGTCCATGCCCTTGCTCATCAGTCGATCCTCAGTTGCTGGAACCGTTGGTAGACATTCTGCCACTCCCGTCAGGGCAGGCGAAGTGACTGCCAGGCGCGTAGCCGCCATGTGCCGCCATCCTGGCCATAGACCGCGAGATATCGGGCCTGGAACTCGAGCGGCGTCGTGCCGGCCATCACCCGGACCCGCGCCAGTCCCTGCACGGCAGCGGATTCCGCTCCGGCTTGAATCACCCGGCGTTCGACGGGTTCCATGGCGACGTAGCGCATGCGGCCGATGGCAATCGACGCCATCAGTTATCTTCGGGCTTCAGCACGGCGTCCGACGCGGTGGCGCCGTCCGCAGCTCGCGCGAACTCGAGCGTGAATCCTTTGTCGGCACCGTCGCTCACCCGGACGCTCAGGCGCCCGTCCGCTGCACGCCGGTATTCGATCCGGCGGGGGAAATCGTGGGCCGGATTTTCGAACACGAATTCTCGGCCCTCGCATATGGTCAGGCGAAACGCCACGGGCAGATCGTTGTGCGTGACTTTCGAAAGGTAGAAGACGCCTTCTCCCATTTCGACCAGGCGCAGTTCCTCCGCACCCTGGATCGAGCTATCGAATTTCGAGCTCTCGATGCCGGTTCCCTCGAAGGTCTTCTGCCCGACCGCCCTCCACGATTCGTGAAAGGCCTTCTTGCTGCCGTCCGCGACCCAATCGCCCAGCAGCCAATGCAGCGATTCGAGCGAGTTGCAGGATCCTGGCTCTGCCGCCATGCACGGCACGGCCAACGCGAGGCAGAGGACACCGAGCATATGTTTTGCCATCAATCGGTTCTCCGTCAGCAAGTTAGACGAGCACTCGCCATGTATCATATCCAGATGATCGAAACTTCCCCGGGCCGGCGTCTACGCGAAGCCGTCGACGCCGAGAGGCCGCTTCAGGTAGCCGGAACGATCAATGCCTACTCCGCCCTCCTCGCCGGAAAATCCGGCTTCCGTGCGATCTATCTTTCCGGTGCCGGTGTCGCGAATGCCTCGTTTGGACTCCCGGATCTTGGCATCACGAGCCTGAATGACGTCTGCGAGGACGCTCGCCGCATTTGCGGCGCAACGGAGTTGCCCCTCCTCGTGGATGCCGATACAGGCTTCGGCGCTGCATTCTCCATCGCGCGCACGACCCGTGAGCTGACTCGCGCGGGCGCAGCGGGCATGCAACTCGAGGACCAGGTGCAGGCCAAGCGCTGCGGCCATCGGCCGGGCAAGGAACTCGTGGCGGCCGACGAGATGGCCGACCGCGTCCGCGCCGCGGTCGACGCGCGCAGTGACTCCGCTTTCGTCGTGATGGCGCGCACCGACGCGCATGCCGTCGAGGGCCAGCAGGCCGCCATCGACCGGGCCGCCGCCTACGTCGCGGCCGGAGCCGACATGATTTTTGCCGAGGCCCTGACTACGCTGGACGAATACCGCGGGTTCACGCAGGCCCTCAAGGTGCCGGTGCTCGCAAACATCACGGAGTTCGGGCGCACACCACTGTTCACGGCGGCAGAACTGGGAACCGCTGGAGTACGGCTCGTGCTCTATCCGCTGTCGGCATTTCGCGCCATGAGCCGCGCTGCGCTCGACGTGTATGACGCCATCCGCAAGTATGGGACCCAGCGCGCGACAACTGACCAGATGCAGACGCGCGAAGAACTGTACGAGGTGCTTGGCTATCACGAGTACGAGCGCAAGCTCGACGAGCTTTTCAGCCGCGACCGGGAGCGGAAGGCATGAGCGACAGCGGAGGTCCCGCAGGCAGCTTCAAGCCCAAGAAGTCCGTTGCCCTGTCCGGCGTCGTCGCGGGCAACACCGCGATCTGTACCGTCGGGCGCAGCGGAAACGACCTGCATTACCGGGGATACGACATCCTCGACATTGCCGACAATTGCGATTTCGAGGAGATCGCCTATCTGCTGATCCACGGAAAGTTGCCGAATCCGGCCGAACTCGCGGTCTACAAGCGTGGCCTGCGCGGCATGCGCGGCCTGAGCTCCAGATTGCGCGCCGTACTCGAGCTCCTTCCGCCGACCACGCATCCGATGGACGTTCTGCGTACGGGCGTATCGGAACTTGGCTGCGAGTCGCCGGAGAATCTTGCGCACGACGCCGCGGGGGCGCGGAAGATCGGGGACCGGCTGGTCGCTTCGGTCGGATCGATGCTCTGCTACTGGTATCACTACTCGAATTCGGGCCGGCGCATCGAGGTCGAGACCGGCGACGATTCCGCCGGCGGTCATTTCCTCCGGATGCTGCACGGCGAGGTGCCGCGTGCAAGCTGGGTGCGCGCGATGCACACCTCGCTCATTCTCTATGCCGAGCACGAGTTCAACGCTTCAACCTTCACCGCGCGTGTCATTGCGGGTACGGGATCCGACATGTATTCCTGCATCGCGGGCGCCATCGGCGCACTGCGTGGGCCGAAGCATGGCGGCGCGAATGAATTCGCGCTCGAAATCCAGCAGCGCTACCGCGATCCCGATGAAGCGGAGGCCGACATCCGCAAGCGCGTCGCTGCCAGGGAAGTGGTGATCGGCTTCGGTCACCCTGTCTATACGGTTTCGGATCCGCGCAATGCCGTCATCAAGCGGGTGGCCGCGGGCCTCGCCGCCGAAGAGGGCGACGACGGCCTGTTCCGTATTGCGGAGCGGATCGAATCCGTCATGTGGGAAATCAAGCGCATGTTCCCGAACCTCGACTGGTTCAGCGCCGTCGCTTATCACCTGATGGGCGTTCCGACCGCGATGTTCACTCCGCTCTTCGTGATGTCGCGGACGACCGGATGGGCGGCACACGTCATCGAGCAGCGCGAGGACGGCAAGATCATCCGCCCGAGCGCGAACTACACCGGGCCGGAACCGCGCAAGGTTCCGCCGGCCGACCAGAGGTAAATGACTCGCCATGAGTCGCCACGACATCCGTTCGGCTGAGCGGCCTGCGCCGGATCGCGTTCTCGTCGACATCGCGACGTACGCCCGCGACGCCCAGATCACGAGCGAAGTGGCCTACGAGACTGCGCGTTACTGCCTGATGGACACGCTCGCATGCGGGTTCCAGGCGCTTGCCTTCCCCGCCTGCACCCGCATGCTGGGTCCCGTCGTGCCGGGCGCCACGATGGCGGGCGGCGCGCGTGTGCCCGGCACGAGTTACGAGCTCGATCCCGTCCAGGCCGCCTTCAATATCGGGGCGATGATCCGCTGGCTGGATTTCAACGACACCTGGCTTGCCGCGGAATGGGGCCATCCCTCGGACAATCTGGGCGGCATTCTCGCAGTCGCCGACTGGCAGGCACGCAAGGCCACCGCCGAGGGCCGCTCGCCGCCCACCGTTCGCAACGTGCTGACGGCGATGATCAAGGCGCATGAAATCCAGGGCGTTACGGCGCTCGAGAACGCCTACAACCGAGTCGGCCTCGACCACGTGATCCTCGTGCGCGTCGCAACGACCGCGGTCGCCTGCGGAATGCTCGGCGGCACGCCCGACCAGGTGGTGAATGCGGTCTCCAACGCCTGGATCGACGGGGGTGCGCTTCGCACCTACCGCCACGCGCCCAACACGGGCTCCCGCAAGAGCTGGGCCGCTGGAGATGCGACCAGCCGCGGCGTACGCCATGCGCTCATCGCACTCACCGGCGAGATGGGCTATCCGTCGGCGCTGTCGGCGCCGACGTGGGGTTTCTACGATGTTCTCTTCCGGGGGAATCGGTTCGCCTACAAGCAGGGTTTCGGCAGCTACGTGATGGAGAATGTGCTGTTCAAGATCAGCTATCCGGCGGAATTCCACGCGCAGACTGCCGTCGAGTGCGCGATGCGCCTCCACCCGTTGGTACGCGATCGCCTCGACGACATCGAGCGGATCGTCATCGAGACGCAGGAACCGGGCGTGCGCATCATCGACAAGACCGGCCCGCTCGCGAATCCGGCCGACCGCGATCACTGCCTTCAGTACATGGTCGCCGTACCGCTGGTCTTCGGCCGCCTGACGGCCGCGGACTACGAGGACTTCATTGCGAACGATCCGCGCATCGACTCGCTGCGCGCGCGGATGGAAGTCCACGAGAATCCACAGTTCACGTCGGACTACTACGCGGCGGACAAGCGCTTCATCGGCAACGCGATCCAGGTCGTCTTCCGGGATGGAACGAGCACAGAGCGGATCCAGGTTGATACGCCCATCGGGCACCGCCGGCGGCGCGCCGAGGGTTACCCCCTGCTCGTCGAAAAATTCCGCGCGTCGCTCCCGCGCATCTTCCCCGAGAAGCAGCGCCACCTCATCGAAGCCTTGTTTGCCGATCCGGCCAGGCTCGACGCCACTCCGGTGGACGACTTCGTCGCCCACCTCGTCCGCAACTGAAGGCGGGCGCCGGCGTCAGTCGCCGAAGATCGTGAGTTGGCTGGCGTCGGTGGACTTCCGGCGGCGTGACGTGCGGGCCTGACCCGCCTTGCGGCCCCGGGCAGGCCGGGTCGACCCTGCGAGATCCGCGATGTAGCCCGCCAGCGCCTGAAGGGCAGGCCGGCGCAGGGAGTAGTGGATAAACCGGCCTTCAGGACGGGCCTCCAGGACCCCGGTCCGGCTGAGTTCCTTCAGATGGAAGGAAAGGGTCGACGCCGGGCAACGGAGCGAACGGGCGATTTCGCCGGCCACAAGCCCTTCCGGGCCCGCATCGGACACCCGGTCGAGGATCTGGAGCCGGGTCGCCTGTGCCAGGGCCGCCAGAATGGGCACCTGCTTCTCGGCTTGGGGTTCAGTCATCGGCCCTGCCTCGGACTACTATCCTGGAACAATAGAACAGAATTTCTTGACATAGCGCAACAATCCGGGCCGGCGGCCCTTCCCTGGCGTAGAAATCGCGCTATATTCACGTCGTATCGGTTTGATGTTACGGGGAACTTCGAGCTGATACGCGGTGTTCAGGAACTGGGAATAGCTACCTTTCCATTGAACTAGAAACTAAAGCAATCCAACGAGGGAGCTAGGAACGCCGTGAGTACAGCCGCCTGGGAGAGTTTGCATAAGGCCACGCTCGAGCTGGCCAAGTCGACCGCGCTGAAGCAGCGCCTCACCGACGCCTTCTCGCGTCACCTGCTCGACCTGTCTGCCAGCGAATTGCCAGCCGAGGTCCGCCAGGACTTCGAGACCCTGCGCCAGTCCATGACCCGGATACGGCCGCAGCATGGCGAGTGCCCGGTTGCCACGACGGTCCGCAAGATGTCGATCGGCGAGGCAGACGCCTGCGCCGCGCGAATCGTGTCGCTCCTTGACACGCTGCATCGGACGGCAGCCAGTGCGCTGACCAAGGCGAACGGGCAGGGTCACGCTCGCGGGACCGGCGACACCAGCTCTTCGAGGATTCCGACGCTGATCAGCGTCAATCGAGCTTGAATTCGATCACGTCCCAGCGCGTCGTATCTTCGTGACGCGCCTGGCGGCGGATCGCATCGGCCATCTCCCGGCCGTTCCACGGCACGACTTCATCGGCCATCTCCCGCAGTTTCGCGGGCACCGGCTCGGTTGTTCCGAAGGGTTCCAGCACGACCAGTGGCTTGTTGCAGGACTGGGCATAGAGGCACTGGTATTCGATCATGACGGGGTCGCGCAGGTAGAGCGAGGACAGGACGACGACGACCTCCGCGTCGGTCATCTGGCGCCTGAGGTCCTCGCGTATCGCCTCATTTTCCTTGCTGCGCGGCGGCTTCTCGGGCGTCGCGAGGTTGGAATAGAAGTAATTGGGCTGGCTTTCCAGGTATTCGAAGACACGGAAGTAGGATTCGTCCGGCTCATAAACATGAGTGACGAACAGCCGGATGGGATTTCCTTCCGTCACGTCTGCAATCCCTCCCACTGCCCAATGCCTAGAATACGTCTTTTGGCGAACCCCGGAAACCGGCGCCACTGATGCGACTGCTCGTCTACAACATCCGCTACGCAACCGGCACCGGGCCGGCATTCCACCTGCCGGTACCGGGCGCAGGTTACCTGCGCAGCAGCCGCCAGATCCTCGAGCGCATCACCGATTTCATCGCCGAGCGCGATCCCGACGTCGTGGGGTTGATCGAGGTCGACACCGGTTCGATCCGCAGCGGCATGATCAACCAGGCCGAGTTCATTGCGAGCCACCTTTCGCACTTCTCGACTTACCAATGCAAGTACGGCGAGGACTCGCTCAATCAGTTCATGCCGATCGTCCGCAAGCAGGCGAACGCCTTCCTTGCGGCGCCTCGAGTCCACGGCGAACGCTTTCACTACTTCGAGACCGGCATCAAGAAGCTCATCATCGAACTCGAGCTGGAAAACGTTGCCGTATTCCTGGTCCATCTGTCGCTCAAGTTTCGCCATCGCCACTACCAGCTCCGTCACCTGCACCAGCTCGTTCGCAAGCAGACGAAGCCGGTCATCGTGGCCGGCGACTTCAATACTTTCTGGGGCGAACACGAGATCTACCTCTTCATGCAGGCCGCGGGTCTCAAGAGCGCCAACATCGCGAGCCTTCCCTCCTACCCGAGCCGCTGGCCGCGCAAGGAACTCGATTTCATCCTCTATGGCCAGGGCATTGTGCCGAAGGGCTTCGACATCCCGGCGGTTCCGCTCTCGGACCACCTTCCGCTCGTTTTCGATTTCGAGGTCGATCCGGATTTCGCGCGCGCGCCCGTCAACAGGGCCGCAGCCGGGGCATGAGGCTGCGCGGGAGCGCATAATTGGCAGTCGTCCCCACAGGTGTCGAGAACGATGTCGAGCCCTTCCCAGCACTGGCGTATCGAAACTGACGCCGACCGGATCGCCTGGCTGACCTTCGACCTTCAGGGAAGCAGTACCAACACGCTTGGCAGCGCGGCCATGCGGGAATTGAACGATCTGGTGTCACAGGTCGAAACCTCGGGCGCGCGCGCGGTCGTGATCCAATCCGGGAAGGATGGAGGCTTCGTCGCCGGGGCCGACATCACCGATTTCAGTGCGCTTACGGACCTCGAGCAGGCCTACCGCCTCGTGCGGACCGGACAGCAAGTCTTCGACCGGATCGAGGCGCTGCCAATGCCCACGGTTGCCGCGATACATGGATTCGCACTCGGGGGTGGCCTTGAACTCGCGCTCGCCTGTGATTACCGGGTTGGCGCCGACGACGGAAAGCTGAGCCTCGGGCTGCCCGAGGTGATGCTCGGTATCCACCCGGGATTTGGCGGAACCGTGCGGACTCCGCGGTTGATAGGCGCGCCCGCCGCGCTCGATCTCATGCTGACGGGGAAATCGCTACGCGCCGAAAAGGCACTGAGGCTTGGCCTCCTCGACCGCCTCGTGCCGCGCGATAAACTCGCCGACGCTGCGCGCGAGATCTCACTTGCGGCGCCAACGCGACGCCGCGCCTCGTTTGGCCAGCGTGTCCTCGCCTGGCCTCTCGTGCGCTCATTCGTCGCAGCACAAGCCCGCAAGCAAGTTGCGAGGCGTGCAAGGCCGGAGCACTATCCGGCGCCCTACGCCATCCTCGAACTGTTCGCCCGCCATGGCGCCTCGGGCCAGGCGGCATTTGAAGCCGAGGCGCGTTCGATCGCGAAACTGTTCATCAGCGAGCAGTCTCGGAACCTCGTGCGCGTCTTCTTCCTCCAGAACCGGATGAAGGCCCTGGGTGGCAAGTCAGCACGCAAGGTCTCCCACGTCCACGTCGTCGGTGCGGGGGTCATGGGAGGAGACATCGCCGCCTGGTGCGCATCGCGCGGACTCACGGTCACGCTGCAGGACCGCGAGATGAAGTACGTCGAGCCCGCGCTCGCCCGCGCGCGCGCGTTTTTCGGCAAGCGTGCCCGCGACCCGAAGAAGTCGGCCGAGATGGCGGCCCGCCTCACGCCCGATGTCGAGGGTGCCGGGATTCCCCGCGCCGACGTCGTCATCGAGGCGATCTTCGAGAATGCCGACGCAAAGCGGGAGCTGTACGCGAAGCTCGAGCCGCGCATGAAGCAGGGCGCGACCCTAGCCACCAATACGTCGAGCATCGTCCTCGAAGACCTCGCACGCGGGCTTGCAGACCCCGGCCGCCTCGTCGGGCTGCACTTCTTCAATCCGGTGGCGAAGATGATGCTGGTCGAGATCATCCGCTCAGCCGCGACGCGCGCCGAAATCGTGGAGGACGCACTCGCCTTCACGCGCCGGCTCGACAAGCTGCCCCTGCCCTGCCGCAGCTCACCCGGCTTTGTCGTGAACCGGGTACTCATGCCCTACATGACGGAGGCCATGCTCGCGGCGGATGAAGGCATACCGCTTGCGCTTATCGACCGCGCAGCCGTCGAGTTCGGCATGCCGATGGGACCGATCGAGCTTGCGGACACCGTGGGCCTCGACGTCGCCTCGCACGTTGGAAAGATCCTCGCGACGGCATTCGGACTTCCGGTGCCGCGTGGCACGGCGGAGCTCCTTGCCGCCGGCCACGTCGGCCGCAAGTCGGGACGCGGCTACTACGAGTGGCGGGACGGAAAGCCCGTGAAGCCGCCGACCAGCGGACGTGCGCCTGACGACCTCGTCGACCGGCTCATTCTCCAGTACCTCAACGAGGCCGTCGCGTGCCTGCGCGAGCGCGTCGTCGACGATGCGGACCTGCTCGACGCGGGGATGATCTTCGGCACGGGCTTTGCTCCATTCCGGGGCGGACCGTTGCACTACGCTCGCGCGCGCGGCGTGGCCCGTATCGTCGCGCGGCTCGAAGAACTTGCGCTGGCGCACGGTTCGCGATTCCGGCCAGATGAAGGCTGGTCCGCGCTCCGCGCGGCTCGATGAAGCTATGATAGGCTCCGCGCGCGCATGGGGCGGCCGTTGCCGACCCGGATGCACCTAACGAAATGTCAGAGAAGCCCGTTGAACTCGATGTCCTTCGAAGCTTCAGTCCGCTGGACGGACTGAAGCGCGAGAACCTTCACGCACTGTCCCGCAAGACACGGCTTCAGGAGCTCGACTCAGGCCGCGTGCTTTTCAAGGAAGGCGAATCCGACAAGCGCACGATTTACCTCGTCGGGGGCGAGCTCGAGTTGCGCGTGGGCGACCGCACGGTATCGATGCTCCGTGCCGGAACACCCGAGGCGCGCATTGCGATCGCACCGGGGCAGCCGCGGCGCTTCACGGGACGCGCACTCTCCGACATCACGTACGTTGCGATCGATTCCGACCTGCTCGACGTCATGATCACCTGGGACCAGACCGGCTCCTACGAAGTCAGCGAAATCGCCGGTGGCGGCAGTGGCGAGAGTGACGACTGGATGACTGTGCTCCTCCAGACCAAGGCCTTTCACCGCATTCCGCCCGCCAATCTCCAGGCGCTCTTCATGCGCATGCAGCACGTCGCCTGCCGCGCCAACGAGGTCGTCATCAAGCAGGGCGACGACGGGGACTATTTCTACGTGATCACGAAGGGCTCCGCCGTGGTCACGCGCGAAACGCCCATGAACCGCGACGGCCTCAAGCTGGCGGAGCTCCGCGTTGGCGAGTCCTTCGGCGAAGAGGCGCTCATTTCGGACGCCAAGCGAAATGCGACCATCACGATGCAGACCGACGGCGCCCTAGTGCGGCTCGGCAAGGACGACTTCAAGGAGCTCCTGAACGAGCCATTGCTGCACTGGGTAGAGTTGGCCCACGCGCGCGAGCTGGTCGAGCGCGGTGCCAAGTGGCTGGACGTGAGGCTGCCGAGCGAGTTCGAGACCTTCCATCTCGACGACGCGTTGAACGTGCCGCTCTATTTCATCCGATTGAAGGTGAAGACGCTCGACTCGAAGACGCCCTATGTCGCGGTCTGCGATACCGGCCGGCGAAGTTCCGCGGCGGCCTTCCTGCTCTCTGAAAGGGGATTCGATGCCTATTGCCTCCAGGGAGGCATGCAGGCCAACCAGCTCGGCCCCGAGTAGGGCCTACATCGTATGCGTCGCCTTGTCGCCGCCGAGGGCGCCGGCGAGGTAGGACTCGATCTTCTTCTGCGTCGTGCCGCGGTCCTGCTCGCTGAACTGCACGCCGATGCCCGCCGTGCGCTTGCCCTGCGCGCCTTTCGGCGTCAGCCAGATGACCCGGCCCGCGACCGGCAGCTTCTCCTCCTCGCCCATGAGGTTCAGGAGCATGAAGACTTCGTCGCCCAGGCGGTAGCTGCTATTCGTCGGGATGAATAGTCCGCCGTTCTTTACGAAGGGCATGTACGCAAGATAGAGCGCGCTCTTGTCCTTGATCGTAAGGGTCAGGAGACCCGGCTTGGTCGATGGCGCCCGCAATTTCAATCCGTTCACTCCCCCGCCTTAACCCGCCGGACGGCCGACCAGGGCCGTGAGCGAGACCGACAGCCCCTCGAACAGAAGCTGCGTGTTCAGTGAGCCGCCCACCAATCGCCGCGCTTCGCGCAGTTGATCGAGCAGGCCGTAGCCCGCCCGTATCTTCGATTCCAGACCGGGCGGCCGCAACCATGGTAATCGATTATTGTTAACCAGATCACTAGTCAAGGCAGCATCCTTCAAGCTGCGCGTTAGCCAGGATTCGAGCCAGACCAGGCGCGCTTCGGGAGAGTTCCGGGCGCATTCCTCGGCAAAAGCGACCAGGTTGAGCCGGTCGCCGGCGGCGGCCTGCATGGCCTCTTCCATCTCGGCATTGAGACCGCCGAGGCCTGCCTCGGCGTAATCGGCGGCCAGAAACGGCGATCCACCGGCGAGTCGCAGGAGCGCCGTCCAATCTTCCTTCCGCGTCAATTTGCCTAACCATTCCAGGCCTTCGGCTTCCGCAGGGAGCGGCGGCCGCAGCCGCATGCAGCGGCTGAGAATCGTTTTTGGCACGCGATCAATCCGGCTCGCCGCGAGCACGATATACGTATCGGGAGCCGGCTCCTCGAGTGTCTTCAGCAGGGCATTGAATGCCTTCGCGCTCATCGCCTCCGCCGGCGCGATGACTGTGGCCTTTGCGCCGCCGCGATAGCTGCGCATGGATAGCGCCTCCGACAAGGTGCGCATCTGGTCGATGCCGATTTCCTTTTTGTCGGGGAGGACTCCGATCCAGCGGTAGTCCGGATGGCTGCCGGCGAGGAACAGCCGGCAATCCACGCACTCACCACACGGACCCGCACCGCGCGCGCGGCAGAGCAGTCGCGCCGCGATCCAGGCCCCGAGCTCGGACTGCCCGGCGCCCGGCGACCCCGCGAGCAGCACGCCGTGCGGCATGCGATTCTGCTCAAGTAGCGTCACGACTCGCTCGCGCACCGGTGCAAGCCACGTGACGCCGGCGCGCTCGAGCATTGGCCCCGATTCCGGAGCGAGTGCGACATCGTCCTCGAGTTCAGTGTCTGCCATTCCCTAGTGCCTCGCAGCTGCCAGAGCGGCGTCGAGCAAACTGGCAACCTCGGATGCAACAGCCTCCGCCGGGAGCGTCGCATCGATGATGCGCACGCGCCGCGGTTCGCGCACAGCGATCGCGAGGTAAGCAGTTCGGACACGCTCGAAAAAGGCGGCGTCCTCGGCCTCGATGCGATCCTGACCTGCGCCCCGGCCGGACAGGCGCGCGTGAGTGACCGCGGCCGGCGCGTCGAATACAAGTGTCAGGTCCGGCGCGAGTCCCGGGTGAGCAATCTCCGCCAGCTGGCGAATCCAGGCGGGTTTCACGCCACGGCCACCACCCTGGTAGGCCTCGGACGTGTCGGTGAACCGGTCACAGAGTATCCAGCGGCCTTCGGCGAGCGCCGGACGAATCACTTCCGCAACGTGGCTCGCCCGCGCGGCAAACAAGATGAGGAGTTCCGCCGTCGCGCCCACCGGCCCGTGCAGCGGATCGAGCACTAGCACGCGCAACTTTTCGGCGAGTGCCGTACCGCCTGGCTCGCGAGTGACGAGAGGCTCGATGCCCCGGCTTCGCAAGTGTTCCGCGGCATGGGCAATCTGGGTGGACTTGCCGACGCCCTCCACGCCCTCGAATGTAATGAACCGGCCGGTCACGGGTTCAGCGTACCTGAACGCGGTTGCCGCGGCGCAGGTTGGCGATGTGTCGCGAGACGTTCGCATTGTGCGCGACGAGCGAATCCGCGAAGTAATGCCGGCCATCGCCGAGACCGGTCGCGACGAAATACAGCGCGCCCGTCTTGGCGGGCTGCGTTGCCGCCTCGAGCGCTGCGCGCCCGGGCAGCGCGATGGGCGTCGGTGGAAGCCCGGCCCGCGTGTAGCTGTTGTACGGCGTATCGTCCAGGAGATCCTGCCGGCGCAGGTTGCCGTCGAATTTCTCGCCCATGCCGTAAATCACCGACGGGTCGGTTTGCAGTCGCATGCCCTTGCGCAATCGGTTGACGAAGACGCCTGCGATCAATGGTCGCTCGTTGGCGGCGGCGGTTTCCTTTTCGACCAACGAAGCGAGGATCAGCGCTTGGTAGGCCGAATCAATCGGCAGGTTCTTTGCGCGACCAGCCCAGGCAGCCTGCAACTCGCGCTTCATACGCGCATGTGCCTGCAACAACAGTTCGCGATCCGACGTGCCACGTGGGAAACGATATGTGTCCGGAAAGAAAAGTCCTTCAGGACTCTCGTCCCTGAGGCCGAGGCGCGCGAGCAAAGCCGTGTCGGCAAGGCCCCGAAGTTCGGACTTGATCTCGACATGCGACTGGATCGCGGAAAGTCCCTGGCGGAAGGTCCAACCCTCCGGAACCGTCAACGAATGCAGGACCACGTCCCCCGCGACGAACTGGGCGAGGAGCATTGCGGGCGTAGTGCCCGGCGAAAGCCGGTACTCGCCCGCTTTCACTCGCGTGGCCAGGTCTTCGCTCTTTGCGTATCGGAGCCAGGCTCCCGGCCGTTCCAACAAGCCTTCCTTTTCAAGCTCCCTCGCGACGGCACGGAGCGGCGCCCCGTGTCGCACTTCAAAGGTCACCGGATTCCGGAGTGCGGTTATCGGCTCGTTCAACCATTGCCGTTCGTACAAGCGCCAGCCGAGCCAGATTGCGATCGCCGCAATGGTGAGTAGCGCGAACCACCGGAGCGGCCGATTTACTGCCGAGCGAGCCACGCGTTGAAGTCTCCGGTATCCGGGTCGATCCTGACCTGCCGCGAGTCAAGTTCCCGCACCGGCCAGGCTCCGACGAGCGCGTTCGTCAAGACAAGCGCCGACGCAGCGTCCAAGTCTTCCCGGGTGACGGCTCGTTCCGAAGCCGGTTCGCCCTGCTCTTCCAGCCAATGACGGAATGCGCGGCGCATCACGCCTGCGACTCCGCATTCATCGAGCATGGGCGTGACCCAGCGACCCTCGATCCGTGCAAACAGGTTGGCTTGCGTGGCCGAAATCACGTGATCGCCGTCATCGAGCATGAGGCCCTCATCCAGGACGCCATCATCCCATTCCGCCCGCGCGAGCACCTGCTCGAGCCGGTTGAGATGCTTGATGCCGGCGAGCGCCTTGTTCCGGCCGCAGCGCGTGCGGCACCAACCAAGCTTCACGCCTGCCGTCCAGGACGATGCCGGCCAGTTCGGCCAGGCCGAAGCCGCCACGACCCGCGTGGGCCGGGACTCTCGCGGCGGCCGATAGCCACGCTCGCCCGTTCCGCGCGTCAGGATAAGCTTGACAACCGCGAGCGGCACATCGACTGCCTCGGTGATTTCCGAGCGGATTCTTTCGAGATCCGGCGCCGGGAATCCGAGCCGGCGGGCGCCAGTGGCGAGGCGCTCGAAATGCCAGTCGATGAAGCGCGGCCGTCCGTTTACCACGGCAATCGTCTCGAAGAGACCGTCGCCGTACTGCAGCCCGCGGTCCGCCGGGTCGATCCGCCCGGCCGCTTGCCCGTTGACAAGGATGCGCATCAGCCGGCGTTCCCCAGTGCGCGCAGCAGCCCACGGGCTTTTGCACGGGTCTCGTCGAGTTCACGAGCAGGATCAGAGTCCGCGACGATGCCGGCGCCCGCACGCAATTCCAGTTCGCCGGCGTGCAGCGTGATGGTCCGGATGAGGATATTGAGGTCGAGACTGCCATCGCCCGCGAGGTAGCCCATCGCTCCGGTATAGGCCCCGCGCCCGACGCCTTCAAGTTCACCGATCAGTTCCATGCAGCGCACCTTCGGACAGCCGGTTATCGTCCCGCCCGGGAACAGCGCGCGAACGACGTCGCCCGGTTCTACGTCGTCGCGGAGCGTCCCGCTGACATTCGAAACGATGTGGTGCACGTGGGCATAGCTCTCGACGACCATGAACTCGTCGACTCGGACGCTGCCTGCCACGCACAGCCGGCCGAGATCGTTGCGCTCGAGGTCTATCAGCATCACATGCTCGGCCTGCTCCTTGGGGCTGCCGGTCAGTTCGGCGATCGCGGCGGCATCGCCGCCTGACAATCGCGGGCGTGTGCCTGCGATGGGCCGGGTGTCGATGTGCCGGCCCTGGACGCGCACCAGCCGTTCCGGAGAGCTTGAAAGCAGGGTAAAGCCCGGCAGAGCCGCGATCCCGGCAAACGCACCGGGATTCAGCGCCCTCAGGCGTCGATATAGCCCGGCAGCGTCGAGACCGTCAGGCATGGGCGCATACCAGCGACGCGCGAGATTGGCCTGATAAATGTCCCCGGCCGCAATGTGCGCGAGAGCGCGCCGGCAAGCCTCGAGATAGATGGCCGGATCATCTTCGGCGACCGTGACGATCGCTGGAGCTTGGGCGGGCTCGCTCTCCGGCGCCGCGCACTGGTAATCCTCGGCGAGCTGCCGCGCAGCCTCTTTGGCCCCGGATTCCGCAACAATCACGGATTGGCCCGTCTGGTGGTCGTGCAGGAGCGCAGCACGCATGCGCCAGGCACAGGCGACGATCTCGAGTGGGGACGGCGGCAGGACAAGCGTCGGCTCCACTTCAGCGGCAAGTTCATAGCCAAGGTAGAGGAACCAGCCGCCTGCAAATGGCCACGCTGGCGTCGCTGTGGGCGCCGACTCGCTGCGCCACCAATCGTTCAGGCGTTCGCAGAAAGCCGCTCCCGAGCCCGGACCCGAGAGCCGGCCATCGCCGCCGAGTTGAAGTTGTTCGCCGGGAGCGGCGAGCAGGATGCTGTGGCGTCCGAGCGCACTGCCGGTCGCGGCGCTGTCGAGGTAGGCCGGGTAACGATCGGGATGCCGGGAATGCAGCGTGAGCATGCGCTCCGATGCGTCGGAATACGCAGGCAGCTCGCGAATCAGGGGCGCCCGACGCCGCATGGCGGGGACTGCTTCCGCTTCAGCGCAACGCGCGGAAGATCAGCGTGCCGTTGGTGCCGCCGAAGCCAAACGAATTGCTGACGACGGTCTCGATCTTCATCTGCCGCGCCGTGTGCGGCACATAGTCGAGGTCGCAGCCCTCGCCCGGATGGTCGAGATTGATCGTCGGTGGCGCCACCTGGTCGCGGATCGCAAGCACGCTGAAAATCGCCTCGACGACACCCGCCGCACCGAGCAGGTGGCCGGTCATGGATTTCGTCGAACTGACGGCAAGCATTGCCGAGTGCGCGCCGAACGCGTTCTTCATCGCGATGGTCTCGGCGACGTCGCCGAGAGGCGTCGAGGTGGCGTGTGCATTGACGTACTGCACCTCGTCGGCATTGATGCCGGCGTCGCGCAGGCTGTTCTCCATTGACAGGCGCGCACCCGCACCGTCGTCGGGTGGCGCGGTGATGTGGTACGCGTCGCCACTCATGCCGAAGCCGATGAGCTCGGCATAGACCCGGGCGCCGCGGGCTTTCGCGTGGCCATATTCCTCGAGCACCATACCGCCAGCGCCGTCGCCCATCACGAAGCCATCGCGGTCGCGGTCCCAGGGACGGCTCGCCTTCGCGGGTTCGTCATTCCGTGTCGACAGTGCGCGCGCCTGGCAGAAGCCGCCGACCGCGGTCGGGGTCTGGGCCATCTCCGAGCCGCCCGCGACGACCGCGTCCGCGTCGCCGTACTGGATCGTCCGCATGCCGATGCCGACCGCATGAGTCGACGTGGTGCAAGCGGTGATCACTGCAAGGTTGGGACCGGTGATGCCGTAAATGATCGACAGGTGCCCCGAGATCATGTTGACGATGCTTGCGGGGATGTAGAACGGCGAGATTTTCTTGGGCGTCTTCGTTTCGAGGTACTTCGCGTAGTTGTCCTCGATCGTCGCGAGGCCCCCGATGCCGGCCCCGAAGACGAGTCCGACCCGCGCGCGATTGGCGTCCGTGATCTCGAGGCCGGAGTCGGCGATAGCCTGCACGCCGGCCGCAACGCCGTATTGCATGAAGAGGTCCATGCGCCGCGCTTCCTTGGCGGGCATGTACTTCGTGACGTCGAAATCCGGAATGCTCCCGGCGATCGTGCAGGGAAAACCGGTGGTGTCGAAACGGGTGATCGGTCCGATTCCGCTCTTGCCTGCGAGCGCGGCGGCCCAGCTTTCGGCGACCGTATTGCCGAGCGGCGAGACCATGCCGAGACCGGTGACGACGACGCGCCGCTTGCTCAAGGCATCAACCTCAGGCTGGGGTGGGGCCGCCATGACGCAACGAGCCCCGGCCGCGGGGCCGGGGCTCGCGCGCTAGTGACCTCAGGTCTTGGACTGGTGCTGGCCGATGTAGTCGATCGCCTGCTGCACCGTGGTGATCTTTTCTGCATCCTCGTCAGGAATCTCGGTCTCGAATTCCTCTTCGAGCGCCATCACGAGTTCGACGGTGTCCAGTGAGTCGGCACCCAGATCGTCCACGAATGACGCGTCGCTGGTGACTTCTTCGTCCTTCACCCCGAGCTGCTCGGCGACGATCTTCTTTACCCGTTCTTCGACTGTGCTCATCGGTTTGATGTCCCTCACCTTGTGATGCCCATGGGCACTCGCCGGCCCCGGGGGTCGCCATTCTATGCCACGGACCCCCCACTGGCTACCAGAAACGTTTCTTAGACGCTGTTTCACATGGCATTTTCATGCCATGTGCATGCCGCCGTTGACGTTCAGCGTCTCGCCGGTGATCCAGCCGGCGCCCGGGCCCGCGAGGAAACAAACGGCATTCGCGATGTCTTGCGGCTGGCCGAGCCGGCCGAGCGGAATCTGGCCCGCCAGGGATTCCCGCTGGGCGTTGGGCAGCGCCTTCGTCATGTCGGTGTCGATGAACCCGGGCGCGACCACATTGACCGTGATGCCGCGTGAGGCGACTTCGCGCGCCAACGAACGCGTGAATCCGCCGATTCCCGCCTTGGCCGCACAGTAGTTGGCCTGGCCGGGATTGCCGATCAGCCCGACGACCGAGGCAATGTTGATGATCCTGCCCTTGCGCGCCTTCATCATGCCCCGGAGCACGGCCTTGCTGAGCCGGAACACAGAGCCGAGATTTGTCGAAATGACCGCATCCCAATCCTCGGGCTTCATCCGCAAAAGGAGCGTGTCCCGGGTGATGCCGGCGTTGTTGACGAGGATGGTCACGGCCCCTTCGCGGCCCTCGACGTCTGCGATCGCAGCTTCACAGGCCGCGCCATCGCCGACGTCGAGTGCGATGCCGCGGCCACTTGCGCCTGCGGATTTCAGGGATGCCTCGATCGTCGCGACGCCCGAGGCGCCGGTCGCCGTGCCGACGACTGTCGCGCCCTGGGCCGCAAGCGCGAGCGCGATCGCGTGACCGATGCCGCGCGACGCCCCGGTCACGAGCGCGATCTCTCCGTCGAGTGAGCCGGTCGTCATGTTGATTCGCTCCCTGTTGCAGCGGCAAGCGCGGCATCCAGTGTCTCGGGCGATTCGATCGAATGCAGCACGAGGTCACGTCCACCGGGTGCCCGACGCGCGAGTCCCAGCAGGACCTTGCCGGGCCCGCATTCGAAAAGCTGAGTCGCGCCCTCCCCGATCATCTCGGCCACGATAGCGGACCAACGTACCGGATTGAACAACTGGCGGTAGAGTCCATCGCGGATTGAGTCGGCATCAGTGTAATTCCCCGCGTTGAAGGAGCGCACGCGAATGGCGGGCGACTCGATCGCAAGCGACCGCAGGCGTTCGCGCATCTCTTCCGCGGCCGGCTTCATGAGCGCGCTATGGGATGGCACCGAAACCGGCAGCAAGACAGCGCGCTTGGCACCTCGCGCCTTGCAGGCCTCCATCGCCCTGGCAACCGCCCGGGCTTCGCCCGCGATCACGAGCTGTCCCGGTGAATTGTAGTTGACGGGCTGAACGACGCTGCCCTGGGCCGCTTCGGCGCAGGCCGCTTCGATCTGTGCGTCGTCGAGCCCGAGAATGGCGGCCATTGCGCCAGTCCCTGCAGGCACCGCACGCTGCATGGCCTCGCCGCGAAAGCGCACGAGCGCGATCGCCGCGGGGAAGTCGATGGCGCCTGCCGCGACCAGGGCGCTGTACTCGCCGAGGCTGTGTCCCGCAACCACCGCAGGGGCCGCGCCGCCACGGCGGATCCAGGCTCGCCAGGTGGCGATCCCTGCGGCCAGCATCGCCGGCTGGGTGCGCTCGGTCTCGGACAGCCGATCCTCAGGCCCTCGCTGGCACAGCGCCCAGAGGTCGTATCCGAGCGTCGAAGATGCCTCTGCGAACGTGTCGAGAACGACGGGCTCGGCCGCGCCCAGCGCGGCCAGCATGCCCACCGACTGTGAGCCCTGGCCCGGGAACATCAACGCCAAGGACAAGGGAACCTCCGTATCCGTCGGCAGCCGCGATTATAGGTTGAGCGTGGCGTCACCAACCCGCCCTTCCGGGCGGGTCCCGGGAACCGACCTGTTATCATCGGGTTCATGCAGGAGAGGCGCAGCATGTTGATTTCACGCCCCGAATCGGGCTTCACGCTGATCGAGATCATGGTGGTGCTCGTGATCATCGCCATCATGACGGCGCTCATCGCCCCGCAGATTATCGGCCGCGTGGACGAGGCGCGCGTAACCGCGGCGAAGCAGGACATCCGGACGCTCGGCACCGCGCTCGACTTTTACAAGATGGACAACTTCCGCTATCCGACATCGAATCAGGGCCTCGAGGCGCTGATCAAGAAACCGGACGATGCGCCGCTGCCCAACTGGCGCGCCGGGGGCTACCTGAAGGCAACCACCGTGCCCACGGACCCCTGGGGCAACGAATACCGCTATTTCCAGCCCGGCCAATCGGGCGCCGACTATGACCTCATTTCCCTGGGCGCGGACGGCGAACCTGGCGGCGAAGACGCCGATGCCGACATCGGCAGCGCGAAACTCGAGTGACGGCCTGAAGGTCTGCGGCGATGCACATCGCCCGTTCGTGCCGCACCGAACGCGGCATGACGCTGATCGAGATCCTGGTCGTCGTCGTCATCATCGGTATCCTGGCGATCATCGCGACGCTCTCCATCAGTCTGCTCGGCGAGGATCGTGAACTCGAGCGCGAGAGTGGACGCCTCAGCGATGCCATTGCGCTCCTGCAGGAACAGTCCCAGCTCGAGGGCCGCGACTACGGAATATCGCTCGAGCCGACCCGCTACGAATTCATGCGTTTCGACAATTTTGAACAACGCTGGACTGCGGTCGAGGGCGATGCGGCGCTCGCCCCGCGGGAACTGCCGCCCGAGCTCGTCATCGAGCTCGTCATCGAGGGCCGCCCGATCCTGCTACGCCGCGTGCCGATGGAGGAAGCGCGCCTGCCGCAGCTCATCGCCTGGGGCAGCGGCGACATGACGCCTTATCGCCTGACGTTCAGGCGCAAGGGCGGCGGACGGGTCACACTGGTCGGCAGCCTCGAGGGATTCATTGAAATCGAGCGCGGCGATGAAGATCGCTAGGTCCCGCGGCTTCACGCTGGTCGAGGTGGTCGTCGCGCTCGCGATCGTCGCGATCGGGATGCTCGCAGTCTTCAAGTCGATCGGCGACACCGTCAACAACGTGACTGAGCTCCGCGACCGCAGTTTCGCGACCTGGATTGCCGACAACCGGATCACGGAAATACGCATCTCCGGCGAGATGCCCTCCGTCGAAGAGACTGCCGGCGAAGTCGAATTCGGCGGCCGGCGCTGGCACTGGGTGACGAAGGTTTCGCAGACCCAGGTGAAGGGCCTGCGACGCATCGATGTCAGCGTGCGACGCGACGGCGACGACGAAAAATCCACGCTCGCCAACCTCGCCGGTTTCGTAGGGGCGACCGCGACGGCGGCACCGCCGTCGAATCCTGACTGGTACATGGGTTTCGGTGGCGGTCCAGGTGAAGAGGATGAAGGCGCAGGCGAAGGCGACGAGGACGAAACCGACCCAGGTGACGACGAATGATCACCCGCAGGCGGCAACGGGGCTTCACGCTGCTGGAGATCATGATTGCGACCGTGATCCTCGCGGTCATGGGTCTCATGGCCTTTCGCGCCGTCAGCGAGGCCCGGGTCGCCGTCGAAAACGCGGGCGGCCACCTGGAACGCTTGCGCCTGGTGCAGCGCGCGGTGCAGATCATGGACACGGATTTCAGGACGCTCACGCGCCGGCCCGTGCGTGAGAGCATCGGCGACGGCCAGCGCGCGGCGCTCCTGCGCGACCCCAACTCGATCTCCCTCGTCGAGCTCTCGCATGGCGGCTGGCCGAACGGGGCCGGCACGCCGCGTGGCACGGTCCAGCGCGTCATCTATCGGGTCGAGGACAACAAGCTCATTCGCGAGCACTGGAACGTCATGGACGCGACGCTCGCGACGCCGCCCGTCAAGCGCGAGCTGCTCACCGAAGTCGAGCGGGTGGATGTTCGTTACCTCACGTCCGGCCGCGAATGGATCGCTGAATGGCCGCAATTCGGAGGTACCGGACAACGCGAGCTTTATTCGCGCCCACTCGCCGTCGAAATCACGCTCGTGCTCTCCGACTATGGCGAGATTCGCCGCCTGATCGAGACGCCGGGATGAGGCAACGCGGCGTCGCATTGATCACGGCCATCGTGCTCGTTGCGATCGCGACCATGCTCGCCGTGCGCATCGGCACGCGCGCCGCTCTCGACCTGCGCCGCACGGCCGGCCTCCTCGCGCTCGACCAGGGCTGGCACGTCGCGCTCGGCGCGGAAGCCTGGGCCATTGAGGTGCTTCGCGACGATTTGGAAGACTCCCAGGAAACGGACCATCCCGGCGAAGCCTGGGCGCAGCCGCTGCCGCCGCTTCCCGTCGACGGCGGCGAGGTCCGCGGTGCGCTGGAGGACATGCAGGGCCGCTTCAATCTCAACAATCTGGTAACGAGCGACCGCATTGCAAACCCAACTGCCATCAAGCAATTCGAGACGCTACTCCTCCAAGTCGGCGCGCAACCGCGCTGGGCGAACATCATGGCGGACTGGATCGACGAAGGCACGGTCCAGCAGTATCCGGAAGGTGCGGAGGATGGAACCTATCTTTCCCAGAACCCGCCCTACCGCGCGGCCAACGTGCTCGTCACGACGACGACGGAAATGATGGCGCTGCCGGGGATGACGCGGGAAGAATTCGAGCGCATCCGGCCTTATGTCGCAGCGCTGCCGGTCGGCACACCGATCAATCTCTGCACCGCGAAGCCCCAGGTACTCGTGGCACTCGTTGCTGGCGAAACTGACTTCGGCGACGAGAAGCTGCTCGAATCGAACCGGCGTGACGGCTGTTATCCGACGAAGGACATCGTCAAAGACCTCGATACAGCCGGTTGGCAGGATATCCGTGAATCAGTCTCCGAAACTTCCGACTGGTTCCGCGCTACGACGGCCGTGCGTATTGGCACCTCGGAACTCACGCTGTACAGTCTGATCGAGCGGAACGGCACCACCGGCATCCGGACCGTCCTGCGCTCGACCGGCACCGAGTAATCGAATGAATCAGTTCCTAGTACTGCGGCTCGCGAATCCGATCAGCTGGGTCATTACCGGCACGGACGGCGGCCGCCTGGGCCCGGTCTCGACGGGCGTACTCGCAGACGCGGCGCCTGTCGCCGCCGAGCGACAGTTGGTCGTCATCGCTCCGGGGTCGAGCATCACGCTCGCGCGCCCTGAACTTCCGGTCAGATCCGGCGCGAAGCTCGCGCAAGTCGTCCCCTACGCGATGGAAGAATCCCTCGCGGGCGAGGTCGAGCAGTTTCATTTCGCGATCGGCGCGACCGACGAGGGGGGCAGTACGCAGGTGGCCGCGCTCAGGCGCGAAGAAATGCGCAGCTGGCTCGACGCGCTCGCGAGCGCCGGGCTCGAACCCCAGACCGTCGTGCCGGACACGCTTTGCATTCCCGCGAATCCCGCAAAGATCGTCGCCGTGATCGACTCGGGGCAACTCCTCGTGCGTGCGCCGGGAAGTCTGCCGATCGCACTCGACGCCGAGCCGCTCACGGAATCATTCACGCTTGCGGGACTCGAGGGCGACGATCGCCACGTACAGCTTTTCGTTTCGCAGCACGACTGGCAGCACTCGCGCGAGATGATCGAGGCATTGCGGGAAGTGACCGGCAGCCTCGACCTCCAGATCCTCCCGGACGGTGCCCTGCCGCTGCTCGCATCGACGGCCGTGCGACCCGACACGCTCTCGCTGATGCAGGGCGAGTTCGCTCGCCGCACGGGCTGGCGTGTCGAATGGCAGCGCTGGCGTGTTGCGGCCTTCCTTGCGGTCACGGCCCTCGCGCTGCACATTGGCGTGCGCGGCTACGATCTGGTCCGGCTGCAAACCGAACAGCAACGGCTGGATTCGGCGATGGAACAGGCCGCACGAATCGCCCTGCCGGACGTCGAGCGAATCCAGGATCCGCGCATGCAGGTCGAGCAGCGCCTCTCAGGCGCAGGCGCCGCGGACCCCGACGGCCTCCTCACCCAGCTCGCCGCCGTCAGCGGAGCGCTCGCAAGTGCACCGGGGCCCAGGATCGAGTCGCTGGGCTGGCGTGATCATGCGCTCGAGCTGCAGGTGGTCGCGCCCAATACGGACTCGATCGCCCGTTTCACTCAAGGCATCAACGAGCGCGGCCTGACCGCGGAAGTTGCCTCCACGACCAACAGCGAGCAAGGCATCCAGGCCCAGGTGCGTGTCGCCGCCGGAGCCCCGAAATGAATCTGCGTAACTGGTACGCGGGGCTCGGCGAGCGGGATCGGCAAATCGTCCTCTGGGGCGGCTGCGCGGCGGCCGTGCTGGTACTGGCGGGGCTCATCTGGCAGCTCGGCGCCTCCGTCGCAGTAGCCGAGGTGCGCGTCGCGCGCCGCCGCGAGGACCTTGCCTGGATCGAGGCCGTGACGCCCCAGATACAGGCAGCTCCCTCCGCTCGTCCGGGTGAGTCGCTCACGATCGCGATCGATCGCATGGCGCGGGAAGGCGGACTCGCCGAAAAGCTCGCCTCCGTCGAGCCCGCCTCGAATGGCGCGTTCCGCGCGCGCTTCTCGGGAGCGTCGTTCGATTCCCTGGCTTTGTTGCTCGCCCGCCTGCAGAAAGAGCGCGGTGTGCAGGCCGAGACGGCAAGCGTCACGGCCACGGGCGAGACGGGACTCGTCGACGCAACGCTCGTCGTTCGCGGCCCCTAGGCGCATCTTGAAACGCGTTGCGTTCATTGCGGCAGGCCTTGCCGCATTCCTCGTGTTCCTGGTCGCGATGGTGCCTGCGACGCAGATCGCCCGCCGCATGCCGGCCGGGATGGCGCTCAGCGGAGTCGGCGGCACCATCTGGTCCGGCAGCGCCCGATCGCTGACCTTCAATGGCCGCCCGCTCGGCGCGACCGAGTGGTCCTGCAGCCCGTGGCGACTCTTGCTGCTCGAGTGGTCGTGTCGGCTGACCCTCCGTCCACCGGGCGGCGAGGTTTCCGGCGACGTCTCGGGTGATTTCGGCAATGAGATGGAAGCGAACTCGATCACGGGACGGCTGCCCATCTCGGCCTTCGAGGGTCTCGTGACGCCTCGCGGCTGGACCGGCGACCTGGAGCTCGACGTCGACGCAGTCCGCATTGTCGACCGACGGCCTGCCTCCGCTGCAGGAACGCTTTACGTCCGGTCGTTGCGCGCACCGGGAGCGAACGGCCAGTTGCTGGGTGACTTCGAACTGGTCGTTGGCGAGGGCACGGTCGGCACGGAGGCCCTCAACGGACGCTTGCGCGATCTTGGCGGCCCGCTGCACGTCCGCGGCGCCGTCGAGCTCGGACAGGACGGGCGATATCTCCTCAGTGGGGACGCGGCACCGGGGCCCGGCGCGGGCCCTGCAATTTTCGACACGCTCGGCTTCCTCGGGCCGCCCGACAGCCAGGGCCGCAGGCCGTTTACGATCGAAGGCAGTTTCTAGAGTTCGCGCCACGCATCGAGTAACGGGAAGTACAACCCGACACGGAGCGGCCGGTCTGGCTCCATCAAACGGAGCGCACGCGCATAGCGCTCGAGCTGTCCGCGGTAGCGCTCGAGCTCGCGGTCGAGGAATGACTCGCGGTCCCCGCCTTCGTGAGCACTAGTCTTCCAGTCGACGACCCAGCGCGTGCCTGCCTGGTCGACGAACGTGCGATCGATGCGCAGGCTGTGCGCGGCGCCGTCGATCATCGCAGTCAGTGCAAGCTCGGCGCGGCCTTCGAGCGCCGATGGATCGAGCAGCCGCGCCGCCAGCTCGCTCTGCGAGACTGCAGACATGGCGCGCTGGATGCGATCGAGTGCCTCCGGAACATGTGCCGCATCAATGCCGAGGCCCTGAAGTTGCCGTCTCCAGCGCGCTTCGGCCATCTCGCCGCTTTCCTGTCGCGCGCCCTGCTCTGCCATGCGCTGCAATTCCGCGTGCACGACCTGGCCGACTGCCTGCGCAATCGCGCCGGCCCAGTCGAACTCAGGACGGACTGAGCCTTCCTGCTCGCCCGAAATGCGGAGCATCGGCGCGAGCCGCAGCTGCTCGGGCTCTGGCGCGCGGAACCCCGCGATGAGGCGCCGCGCTGGCGGCGCCGTGAGACGGGGCCGGCCATCAGGTTTTTGCGCCCCACCTTCCTCCTCCTGCGGCCGCGCCGCGAGAACTTGCTCAAAATGTGGTGACAGCACCGGCCACAGGAATCCAAGCAGGCTTGCGGATCGCGGAAGACGCAGCACAGTCCCATCCGCGGTTGGCCGGACGCTCGCGGTGCCGACCAGGTGCAATTGCCGCCGCGCGCGTGTCGCCGCAACGTAGGCCAGCCGGCCGAGTTCAAGGGCCTCGCGCTCTGAGCCGAGCTTCCGCATCCAGCGCTCCAGCGCATCCACGTTGCCGTCGCCTTCATCCGAGTCCGTGCGACTCGCCAGGACGATGCCGCGCTCACCGGGGCCGGTTGCGACCGTCGACCAGTACAGGAGCGGCCGCTCGCTCCCGCGCGCGGCTCGCTGCAGGTCCGGCAGGATCACGATATCGAACTCGAGTCCTTTCGCGCGGTGGATGGTCATGACCTGCACGCGCGCGCGCTCGCTGCCGACCGGCGAGGCCATGACGCCCGCGATCGCGGCCTCGATCGCCGTTGCAGGCGGCAGGCAACCCGCCTCGAGTTCGAGACGGTCGAGTGCGCCGAACAGCAATTCCGCATTCGCAAGGTCCGACTCGTCCTCGATCGTGGCGGGGGCGTCGAGCGCGAGCCAGGCGGACTTCAACCAGCTGCCGAGCGAGCGATCGCTACGACCGGCGATGGCGGCGTCGAGCACGGCGCCGAGCCGCCCCGCTCGATCCGCCGAATCGGCTGGCAGCCGCCGAGGCTGATGCAGGCGCTCGCGAATCGTCGCCTGTCCAGCGCCGTCGGTGAGCCGCAACAGGTCGGCAAGCGCCAATCCGCACCAGGGCGCGCGCAGCACGGCGAGCCAGGCCGTGCGGTCGCCGTCGTGAAGCATCGCCCGGACCAGCGCGACCAGGTCGCGCATGGCAGGCCGGTCAAGCAGCGATTCGAGTTCGACGCCCCGATACTCGATTCCCGCTTCGCGCAGGCCGGCCAGTATCGGAGGCAGTGACGGTCGCCCGCGTACCAGGATTGCGATCGTCGGATTTCCAGGGGATGCGATCGCGTCCCTCGCGATCGCCGTAACCTCCGCAGCCATTGCGCGTTCGTCGGCGTCGAGCAAAGCATGCACCCGCACGCCGTCGCCGGCCTCTCCCGGCTTGGCGGCCGTGGCTGGCGAATAGCGGACGGCGCCGCGCTCGAAATCGTCCACCGGAGGCAGGAGCGCTGCAAATGTCAGGTTGACCCAGTCGACGATGTCCGCGCTCGAACGGAAATTCCGGCCAAGGCGTTCCGCAGTGAGCGCGACGCCGCCGACACCCTGGCGCTGCGCCTGCAGGAAGAGCGTGACGTCGGCCTCGCGGAACGCATAGATGGACTGCATTGGATCGCCGACGCAGAAGAGGCTTCGCCCGTCTCCCGTCTGCCAGCCGGCGACGAGAAGCTCGAGCAGGCGCGCCTGCGACGGCGAAGTGTCCTGGTACTCGTCGACGAGCAGGTGGCGGATCCGGTAATCCAGCGCAAGTGCGAGTTCGGTCGGCGCCGAGTCGTCGCCGAGCGCATCGCGCGCTGCCGCCGCCACCGCCGAATGGTCGAGGCTGTCCCGTTCGGAGAAAATTGCGAGCAGTTCCGCGACTGCATGCGGCAGCACCGAGGACAGCGCGTCAATGCGCTCCCATTGAGTGTTGGTGAGCGCCACAGGCGGTAGAACGCGCAAGCGCCCAAGCGCCGGGACGAGTCCCTCGTTTGCGGCGAGCGAAGCAAGGATAACCTTCATCTCGCGTTTGAGTGGCGCCCAAGCAGGTCCATCGTCTCCTTTGAGAAAGCCCTGCTCCGCACCGACCTGCTTTCGCAACGCAGGTTTCTTTTCGCTCTTCAGCAGCATTTCCACGAGCGCGCCCCAAGACGACGCAGATTCGGCTGATGGTGGAGGTAATGCCGTGAACGGCGCAAGTATTGACGCCGTGCTCACTGGTGCGCCGGCTGCAACGGCTGCGCGGCAGGCCGCGAACAAAGGCTGCCAGTCGACGCCCGACAATGCACGCGAGACCGCGGCCAGTTCCGATTCAAGCGCCTGCCGGAGCAGCCGGTCGATCTCGCCGCGAAGCGCGGGGCCGGAGGACCCGCGCATCAGCTTCGGCAGCCAGAGTTCGCGGGCGCCCAGCATGCCCTCGATCAGTTCTGCGAGCTGCCGCGGCTCGTGATTGAGCGAGCGCGCGAGTCGCAGGAGACCCGCCGCAACCGGCGCATCCTCGTCGAGCATCGCGACCGCACGCCGTGCCGCTTCCCGGTACAGCGCACGAGCGTCGTCCACCAGCGCCGCCGAAGTGCCGATTCTCGCGGCGAGCGGCAGGCGACGTGCGAGCCAGTGATTCAGGCCGTCGATCGTCTGCACATGCAGCCGTGCGGGGTTGTGCTCGAGGCCCCAGCCGAGTGCACGGCTTCGCTCGAGAGCGGCCGAGGCATGCCGGTGCAGGTCACCTGTCCGCTCGTCAGCATCCACGGGCAATGGCTCGCCCGCCCTCCTGAGTGCATCGACGATGCGATGCCGCATCTCGGCGGCCGCCTTGCGGGTGAACGTGATCGCGACGATCTGCTCCGGCCGCTCGACGTCGGCGAGGAGGCGGAGGTATCGCAGTGTCAGGAGCGTCGTCTTTCCCGAACCCGCGGGCGCCTGGACGATGAAGGAGCCCGTGGGCAGGACTGCGCGCCTGCGCGCCTCGCGGTCGCGTGCGAGTGAGTCACTCGCCATCGGACTCGCCCTCTTCGGCATCCTCGCGAGAAGCGGGCTCGACGCGACAGAGCGCGGCCAGGTGGCAGTACCGGCAGGTTTCGGCAGCGAGTTTCGGGTCGACCTCGGCGCGGCCCATGGCGAAATCTCCCGCCAGCCGTTCGAGCCACGCGCGCCAGTGCGCGGTGATTTCCTCCCACGCAAAGCCGTTCTGCCTGTCCTCGGTCAACCTGAACTTCGCTGCGGGCTCGACGCCTGCGATCGCCGCGCCGTTCCGCCCGACGCCGACGTACTTCGCGCGCGCGGCCCCGACGCCGGCAAAAGCGATGCCGGTCGGATGATCCGGGTGCAAGACCGCATATAGCGGCAGTTGAGGCGCATCCATCCTTGCGCCCCGCCAGGCAGAGTCCTGCACCTTCCCGGTCTTGTAATCGATGACGATGAGATCTTCGCCGATACGGTCGACTCGATCGACGCGAAGACAGAGTTCAAGTCCGGCGATCGAGAGCGTGAACGAGCGCTCGGTTTCGGCAATGGTGAACGACGGGCGCGCGAGATCGAGTTCCAGCAGCCGGTCGATGGCACGCTGCTGCCATTCGCGTTCGAGCGCAATCGTGGGAGGAGCGACGCCCGCAGGCGCAGAGCCAACCATCGCCACATCGACGGCCTGTGCGACGAGACTCGCGCGCGACCTGCCGTCCAGCGCCGCGAGCGCCGGCTGGCCTCCAAGCCGGCTCCACAGGTCCTGAAGCGCGCGATGCAGCACGACGCCTCGCAGGCGCCTGTCGAAGCCAGCCTGCGGTTCTTCGAGCGGCGACGCGCCGAGACGCAGTTCAGCGAAGGCCCGGAAGGCGCATTGCGCCTGCAACTCGAGGAGCCGGGCGCCGCCTCCTGCCTGGCGCGCAGCCAATGGCGGCAGCGGCATTTCCGGCACCGGTTCGAGCCGCGAAGCGTCGAACACCCGCCGTTCGCGCGGTGGCGGCAGAGACCGCACTGCGAGCTCGGTCGTAGCGGCAGGCAGCAGCGGTGTACCGTCCACTTCCGTGTCGTTCTCGAACTGGGGCCAGGACAGCACGAGCGCGCTGGCTGATTCGCGCCAGCGCCCCATGATCGCCTGTGCCTCCGTAACGCAGCTTTCGGGCGTGACGCCCGGCATGCCGATTTGCCGCTGGACCTCGATCGGCAGCAGCGGATCCACCACGACCGGACGCGGCCAGACGGTCGCCGTCAATCCGGCGACCCAGAGGCTGTCGAAGCGCACGCCCGGATCCTCGTAAGCGTCCAGCACGAAAACCGCAGGCTCGCCGCTCTCGGGCTGAAAGGGCGCCGCCGACAGCCGGCGGAGTTCCGCAAGCGCGGTGAAAGCGTCAAGGTCCGGCGCGACTGCGGACAACGACGCGAGTTCCCGGAGGAGTTCCTGGTACCGGCGCGCCGCCTGAAACTCGCGGCTGCCGAGTTCCGCCTCGCCGGGCCATCCCCAGGCCGCGAGACAGGCAGCAAAAGCCTCGGCCCAGGCGCCGGCACTTCGCCGCCTCGGGCCGTCGAGCGCGGCGACGGCAGCGAGGATCGCGGACGCGAGTACTGCGGCTCCGGCGCGCGCGGCGCGATCGGCCAATCGCGGTCCGCGAACCTGGATCGATCCTTGCAACTCGCGCAAGGACAAGTCAGCGGCAACGCGCGCACCGCGTTCGCTGTCCGCACCTCGGACATGCGAGCTCCGAAGGAGACGACTCGCGGCCGTCCAGTCGACGGCGCCCATAGCGCAGGCGATTGCCGCGAGCGCTGCATCGACCACCGGCTGCAGCGCGAGCGGATGGCCGCCGGCCAGGTCGAAGACCCGCTCCGTGCGGCCGACGCCCGGCAGTTCGAATTCAGGCTGGAGGGCTGCAGCGAGTGCGCGCTCGAGAGCGCCGCGATTGGCATCGAGGTCGGGTACGATCACCGCGTGGATGCCGCCTGGCAAAAGCGCTACGCGCTCGCGCAGCCACGCGAGCATCGAATGTCGCTCGGATTCCGGATCGGGCGCCTCGAGATGGAAGCAGGAGCCGGGCTCTGACGAAACGTCGAGCCGCTCGACCACGCGCCCCGCGGCAGACAGCGCCGCAAACAGTTTCCCTTCCGCGGGCGTGAGCCGGCGGAAACCGGCGAGCAGGATTGGAGGACCGGCGGCCGGCAGCGCTGCGGCCTCGACCAGGAGGCGCGCGAGGTCGCCTGCGTCGCAAATCTGATTGCTGCACAATTCAGCCTCGACCGATCGTGCCCAACCGAGGAAGGCCTGCTGGTCACGCGTCAGCGGCCAGCGCGGGACGGCCACGAGGTCTCCGCCATGTGCGCGAAGCCTCAACCAGCTCATGCGAGCGCGGGCGCCCAGATCCCCCGGATCCAGCAGCCCAGGTGCCTCGCGCTCGACATGGCGCCGCCAAAGCCAGCGCACCGCAACCGGCGGCAGGATCCCCGGCATGTCCGGGCGATCGGCGGATATCTGCTGCCATTGAAGCGCGAGCCACGCGTCGAGCGGCAAGACGTTGGCGGAGGGCCAGACCTTGCTCCCGATTTCGACCTGCGCGCGATCATGCAGACGCCGCAGGATCCGCGCCTGGCGCAGGCCAGGAGTCAGCAGGAGGCCGCCGGCCTCCAGGTGGGCGATGCAACGCGCGTTCAGGCTCACTCGGCATTTCCCCCGGCTTCGGAGGGAGCATGGGCTCGGGCCTGGCTCACGAGACGATCCCGCGGGAAATCAGCTTGCCTCGGCGGGCGGCAATCCACCCGGCCACTCGCTCGCGCGATGGCAGGCGACCTGCCGCCCCGAGTCTGCCTGAATCAATGGCGGCCGCTCGGCTCGGCACAATGGCAGTGCGTGCGGGCAGCGCGCGGCAAACGCGCAGCCACCCAAGGGCGTTCCGTCAACGACGGCGGGACGCGCGCGCGCGACGCGCCGGAGAAACCTCGCGCGCGCGCCCGCATCGATTGCGGGCACCGCATCAAGCAGCTCGCGCGTGTACGGATGCAGCGGCGCATTCGCGATATCACGGCGAGAGCCAGTTTCGACGATGCGGCCGCGGTACATGACCATCACCCGCTCGCAAAGGCGCGCGACGACCGCCAGGTTGTGGCTGATGAAGAGGCTCGCGAGCCCACGCTCGACGCGGATGCGCTCGAGCAGGTCCACGATCTGGCGCTGGATGGTGACATCGAGCGCGCTCACGGGCTCGTCGCAGACGACGAAACGCGGATCCACGATGAGCGCCCGCGCGATGACCGCCCGTTGCAGCTGCCCGCCGCTCAGCTGGTGCGGATAGCGCCGCGCGAGTTCGCCCGCAATGCCGACCTCCTCGAGTCGCAGGAGCGCCTTCCTCGCGCGGTCCGCGGACGTCGAGCCGCTCTCGAGCGCACGCAAGGGCTCGGCGACACTCTCGGTGATCGTCATGCGCGGGTCGAGGCTGGCGTGCGGGTCCTGGAAGACGCACTGCAATTCGCGCCGCAATGGGCGGAACGCGCGTTGGCTGAGTGTGTCAATGCGCTGCCCGCGCCAGCGCACCTCGCCCGCCGAGAGCGGCACGAGCCGGAGTATCGAGCGCCCGAGTGTCGTCTTGCCGCAGCCGGACTCGCCGACGAGGCCAAGCATCTCGTGCTCCCCGATCGCAAAGTCCACGCCGTCGACCGCGGCGGGTTCGAGCGACGCCCCGCCCGGCCGACGGTAGCGGACCGTCACGCCTTGAAGCTCAAGCAAGCTCATCGCAGGTCCGCCAGCGTTGGCACCGCCGCGAGCAGGCCGGCACTGTAAAAATGCTTCGGGCCGCGCAGGAATTCCGCGGCCGGCGCCATCTCGACGAACCTGCCCGCATGCATGACGGCGATCCGGTCAGCGAGCGAGGCGACGACGCCGAGGTCGTGCGTCACGAGCAGCAGCGCCATGCCGAACTCGCGACAGAGCCCGGCGAGGAGCGCGAGGATTTCCGCCTGCACGGTCACGTCGAGCGCGGTCGTCGGTTCGTCCGCAAAGAGGAGGCGCGGGCGCGCGGCGAGCGCAAGGGCGATTGCGACGCGCTGGCGCATGCCGCCGGAGAGTTCATGCGGGTACTCGCGGAGCCTCCGCCCGGCATCAGGCAAATGGACGCAGTCGAGCAAGCGCCGCGATTCGGCCCGCGCCGCCTCGCTCGCGAGGTCCCGTGTTGCGCTCGCGACTTCCGCGAGCTGATCGCCGATCCGGCGGTGTGGCGTCAGGCTGCCTCCGGCATCCTGGAATACGAATCCGATGCCGCGGCCGCGCACCGCGGCCGCTCGGTTGCCGGGGCCGATCAGCTCCACACCGTCGAAGCGCACCGAGCCCGTGGCACTGCCATTCGCCGCGAGCAAGCCCGTGCAGGCGTGGAGAAGCTGGCTCTTGCCCGAACCGGATTCGCCGACGATCGAGACGCTCTCGCGTGCAGCGATCGACAGGTCGACGCTGTCGACAGCGCGGACCGGTGGCGCCGCCACGAAGTCGACCGTCAGCGCACGGATTTCAAGCAGGGCCTTCACCGGTCCCTCGGATCGAGGGCGTCGCGCAGGCCGTCGCCCAGGAAGTTGAAGCCGAAGACGACGAGCATCAGGCAGGTCGCCGGAACCGCAAGCATCCACGGCGCCGTTTCCATTTCCGCAGCTCCGTCCGCAATCAGGTTCCCGAGGCTCGCGAGCGGCTCCTGGATGCCGATCCCCAGAAAGCTCAGGAAGCTTTCGACGAGGATCACCTGCGGCAAGGTCAGGGTCGCGTAAACGATGACCGGTCCCATGAGGTTCGGCACGATGTGACGCCCGACGATTCTGAGCGTCCCCGAACCGCCGACGATCGCAGCATCGACGAATTCGCGTTCGCGAAGCGCGAGCGCCTGGCCCCGGACGATGCGCGCCATGGTAAGCCAGCTGAAAGCGCCGATCGCGACGAGCAGGATCAACGGGCCGCGGCCGAACACGACCGTCAGGATGATCACGAAGAAGACCTGTGGCAGCGAATACAGTACATCGACGAACCGCATCATCAGCGCGTCGGTGCGTCCGCGCCGGAATCCTGCGATTGCGCCCCAGGCGACGCCGATGACGAGGCTCACGAGCGTGGCCGCGAGCGCGATCACGAGCGAAACCCGAAGGCCGTGCAACGTCCGCACCAGGAGGTCCCGGCCGAGCCGATCCGTGCCGAGCCAGTGCCCGGCCGCCTCGAAAGGCGGCGCCGCCATGTGGGACCAGTCGATCTCGTCCTCGCGATAATCGAGAAACGAGGGGCCCACGATAGCGGCGAATGCGAGGACGCCCAGCAGCGCGGCGGACGCCATCGCAAGCCGGTCCTTGCGCAATGCGGCGAGCGCCTCGCTCCAGATGCCGCCGCTCACAGCTTCCGCTCCCGGCCGATGCGCGGATCGAGAGAGTCGTAGACGAGATCTGCAATCAGGTTGAGCGCGATCATCAGCGCGGCGTAGACAATGACCATGCCCATGACGAGCGTGTAGTCGCGGTTGAGCGCGCCTTGCACGAGATGGCGGCCCATCCCCGGCAGCCCGAACAGCGTCTCGACCACCAGGGAACCGGCAAGAACCGAAGCAGCGGCTGGACCGGCATAGCTGACCACCGGCAGCAGTGCGGCCGGCAAGGCATGACGCAAGATGACCGTGCGCTCGGCGAGGCCCCGCGCGCGCGCCGCGCGTATCCAGGGCGCGCGCAGGATTTCGAGCAGGCTCCCGCGCATGAGGCGCGCGACATAAGCGATGACCGGGAGCGAAAGTGCGACGACGGGAAGAATCAGGTCGGATGGCCGGCCAGGAACCCAGCCTGCCACCGGAAGCCAATGCAGCCAGATACCGAAAACGAGCGCGAGGAAGGGCGCGATCACGAAGACCGGAATCGAAATTCCGGCGACAGCGAATGCCATGACGATGCGATCCGGGGCGCGGCCACGATTGAGCGCTGACCAGATTCCGGCCGGAATGCCGATTGCGAGGGCAAGGAGCATCGCTGCGAAGCCGAGCACCAGGCTGACGGGCAGCCCGTCGGCAATCAGCTCTCCGACCGTAAAGTCCCGGAACTTGAACGATGGCCCGAAATCGCCGTGCAGCAGGCCGCGCACGTAACGGCCAAACTGAAGGTGAATGGGCTGGTCGAGTCCATAGGCCGCTTCGAGATTCGCGCGGATCTCCGGCGGCAGCGATTGTTCCTCGTCAAACGGACCGCCCGGTGCAAGTCGCGTCAAAAGGAAAGAAAGCGCGACGATGAGCGCAAGCGTTGGTATCGCGCCCAGGAGGCGCCGCAGGACGAAAACGATCTTGGACATCCCGCGGCCTTTGTAGCGCATGGCAGTGGCGGACTGCAGCAGTAATGAGGCGCACCAGGCGATTTCCAACGGCGTGATTCGGCCGGCGTCTGCGAACTTGCATTAATTACAGTCCGTAAGTTATTGAATAATAGAATTATGTCGAGCCAGGTGCCTGCGAATCCGATACCATTCGGCGCAGGCAGTGGAGTTTTGTGAATGCGAAGAATCCTGGTCGGCGTCAAGCGGGTCATCGACTACAACGTACGCGTGCGGGTTCGACCCGACGGTTCAGGCGTCGTCACCGACGGCGTCAAGATGAGCGCCAATCCCTTCGACTCCATCGCGCTCGAGGAGGCACTGCGCTTGCGCGAGCGCGGTGAGGCCGACGAAATCGTCGCAGTCAGCGTTGGGCCGGCGGAATCGCAACAACAGCTTCGCGATGCGCTCGCAATGGGCGCCGATCGCGCAATCCTCGTGAAGGCGGATGGTTCAATCGAGCCGCCGGCGGTCGCGCGAGTCCTACTCGAGCTCGTCAAGCGCGAAAGCCCGCGTCTGGTGATCCTCGGCAAGCAGGCGATCGACGACGACTGCAACCAGACCGGCCAGATGCTCGCCGCGTTCTGGAACCGGCCACAGGCGACCTTTGCTTCGAAGATCGAGATCCAGGGAGAAGTGGCGCGCGTGACGCGCGAAGTCGACGCCGGCCTTGAGATGATCGAGGTAGACCTCCCGGCGGTTTGCACGACGGATCTCAGGCTCAACGAGCCGCGCTACATCAAGTTGCCCGACATCATGAAGGCGAAGAAGAAGCCGCTCGACATCGTCGAGCTCGCCTCGCTCGGCGTTGACGCCGCGCCCGTGCTGAAGGTGCTGAAGCACGAACCACCGCCACAGCGGCAGAAAGGCATCATGCTGAAGGATGCCGCCGAGCTCGTCGCAGCGCTCAAGCAGAAGGGCCTTGCCTGATGAACCGCGTGTTGATCGTGGCCGAACATCTGGATGGCAAGCTGAATGCCGCCGTGGCCAAGTGCGTCTCCTGCGCCGCGTCGATCCCGGACGCAGAGATCAGCATCGCCGTCCTCGCGAAGGATGGGACCGAAGTTTCCGCGGCGGCGGCCGCCATACATGGCGTCAAGCGCGTGCTGCTCGTCAAGAATCCAGCCAACGAGCCCGCGCTCGCCGCCGTGCTCGCGCCGCAAATAGCAAGACTCGCGGAAGGCCACGGCTTCGTGCTGGGCCCCTCGACGACATACGGCAAGGACCTGATGCCCCGGGTCGCCGCCCTGCTCGGCGCGCCGCAAGTGAGTGATGTCATGGCGGTCGAGTCGGCGACGCGGTTCCGGCGGCCCGTGTATGCCGGCAATGCCATCGCGACTGTCGAGGCGCCCGCAGGCCGGCAGATCGTCGCTACGGTCCGGGTCGCATCCTGGCCGGCGGCGCCCCAGGGCGGCGCAGCGCCTGTCGAATCGCCGGCGCTCGACGTGCCGCTGCCGGCTTCAACCCGCTTCGTTTCGGTTTCCGCCGCCCGGAGCGACCGGCCGGACCTGCAGACCGCCGCGCGCGTCGTGTCGGGCGGACGTGCGCTCGGCAGCGCAGAAAACTTCAGACTGATCCAGGGTCTCGCCGATCGCCTCGGTGCCGCGATCGGCGCATCGCGCGCCGCTGTCGACGCGGGCTATGCCCCGAACGAGATGCAGGTGGGACAGACGGGCAAGATCATCTCGCCCGAGCTTTACGTCGCAATCGGGATCAGCGGCGCAATCCAGCACCTGACCGGAATCAAGGATGCCCGCACCATCGTCGCGATCAACAAGGACGCGGAAGCACCGATTTTCGAGGTTGCGGACTACGGCCTGGTCGGCGACCTTTTCACACTGGTGCCGGAGATCGAGAAGCTGCTGTAGTCGCGTACAGCAGCCAGACCGAGAGAGCCAGGATCACGAGCCAGGTCCCCGCTGTCCCGTAGAAGCGCCCGAACGACCGGCCGGGGCTCTGCGACAGGCCGAAGGCATGCAGCACTCGGCTCACGACCAGCAGGATTCCCGCGCCGTGCACGGCCACCTCCGGCAGCCCGGTAATGTCCGCGAGCACCAGGAGCAGCGCCGCAAGCGGCACGTACTCCGTGAAGTTCGCCTGGACGCGAACGGCCTGCTGCATGCCCTCCTCCGTGCCGTGGCCGAGCCCCACACGGAAACGCCGGCGCGCCAGCACGACCTGCGCGGAGAGCGCGATCAGAAGCAGGCCGAGCAGGCCCGCGTACAGGAAAGAGACCGAGCCGATCACTTCAACGACGAGAGCACGTGTTCGGCACTCGAGACTTTGAACTCGCCGGGCGCCTCGACGTGAACCTGCTTAACGACGCCGTCGTCGATCACGAGCGCGAATCGCTGGCCGCGCATGCCCATGCCGTAGCCTCTCGCGTCAAGCTCGAGACCGAGCGCGCGCGAAAAATCACCGTTGCCGTCCGCCGCCATGACGATTGCATCGCCGACGCCGGCCGATTTTCCCCAGGCACTCATGACGAACACGTCGTTGACGGCGAGACAGACGATCTTGCCGACGCCCTTGGCGCGCAGCTCCGCCGCCTTCTCGATAAACCCCGGCAGGTGCTTTGCACTGCAGGTCGGCGTGAAGGCGCCGGGCACCGAGAACAGGACGACCCGACCTTTTCCGAGGAGGTCCGCAGCGTCCACATTCGCCGGTCCATCCGGACCCATCACCTTCAACTTGCCTTCGGGAATCCGGTCTCCAGCCTTGATCGTCATCTTGTCGTTCCTTCCGTGAGTGTGGTCAGTTCGCGGTCCGCGCGGTGGATTGCCGGCTGCCTGGAAAATCGCCGGCCTTGACCAGCATCCCGGGAACGGCGTGCCCTACGTGCTGCTCGACCCAGCGCGCGGTTTCGATTGCGCGCCCGAGATCGACGCCGGTCTCGATGCGCATCCGGCCAAGCATGTAGAGGAGATCCTCGGTCGGAATATTGCCGGTCGCCGCCGGCGCAAAGGGGCAGCCGCCAAGCCCACCGAGGCTCGCATCGAGCACTCCAGCGCCCGCCATCACCGCTGCGTAGGCATTGGCGATGCCTGTGTTCCGCGTATTGTGGAAGTGCCCCCGCAGGGTCAGGCCGGGCAGCGCCTGCGAGACGCGGCCGAAGACATCGGTCACCTGGCCCGGCACGCCGACGCCAATGGTGTCCGCAATCGCGATCTCGAACGGCGCGCCGTCCGCAAGTTCGCGGGCGATCGAAACGACGCGCTCCGGCGCCACCTCACCCTCGAACGGGCAACCGAAGGCGCCAGAGATGGTGACCTGCGCGCGGATCCCGGCGGCATGCGCGGCGGCCGCGATTTCGCGCCAGATCCGGATGGATTCCGCGCTGGTGACACCCTGGTTGCGGCGATTGAACTCGTCGGTCGTGAACACCACCATGCCGATCTCGCGACAGCCCACGGCCGCGGCGCGGTCGAAGCCCGCGCGGTTCAGTACGAGGCCGATATAGCTCACGTCGTCGCGACGCGGCAGCGCCTTCATGACGGCCTCGGCATCGGCCATCTGCGGGACGCGGCGCGGATTGACGAAACTCGCGACCTCGATGCGCCGGATGCCGGCGTCGACGGCGCGGCGGATGAATTCCAGCTTGACGGCCGTGGAGACGGCGGCGGCCTCGTTCTGCAGGCCGTCGCGCGGGCCGACTTCGACGATCCCGATGCGTTGCGGCGATGACATCACCGCGAATTGTATACGCAAAAGGCCGCGGCGATTTCTCGCCGCGGCCCTAGTGTGACGTCCTTGACCCGCGTCAGCCCGTCGTCGCGGACCAGAGATCCGCAACACCGCGGATCTTGCCGTTCGCTGCCGCAGCAGCCTTGAATGCGTTCTTCGCCTCGGAAGACTTCTTGCTGTTTGCGAGTGATATGCCCAGCAGCATCTGCAGGTCTTCCGGCCGGCGCAGCTTTCCCTTGTCCAGGCCGCGCTTTGCGGCCTCGGAGGCCTTCGGATAGTTCTTGAGAGTGAAGTACGAGGTCGCGAGCTTGGCTTCCGGCTCGCCGGCCTGAATGGCCTTCGCCTCGGCTTCCTGCTGCGCCAGGGACGACTTGACGCGCTCAACCTGCGACTTCGCATCGGCGAGCAGCCGGTTGTTGCGGTCGTCCTTCTTGATGGTGCCGGCTGCCATGCCCTTCTCCATCATGGCGACCGCCTCGCCCGGGCTCGAAAGGTCGAGCGCCGTTTCAGCGAATTTCGCGTAATGGTCGCCGGACAGGAGCCCCTTCGAAGCGCCCAGGCGATAGACGTTGATCATGATCACCGGGTCTCTCGCGGACTCGACTTCGTAGGCGCTCGCGAGCTGCTTGAAGACGCTCGCCTTGGGTGAAACCGCCATCAGGCGATGCAGCGTTTCCATCCGCTTGGCGTCGTTCTTGGTCTCAAAATACGCGGAGTTCAGCATCTCGAGCAAGGCACCGTTCTTCGCACCCCGACCGCCCTTGCTGTTGGCGGCAATTGCCTGCTCGAGGGTGGTCGTGGCCCTTCCGTAGTCGCGGATCTGCATCTGCGAGGTCGCGAGCAGCGTCAGGTCGTCCGCCGTGAGCGCACCCTGGGCGCGGAGCTTGTCGAAGGTCGCGATAGCGTTCCGGTAGTCGCGCAGCGCATAGTGCGTCGTCGCCTTCAGGCGCAGCTTGCGCGTCAGGTCGGCTCCCGTGACGCGCCCCGTCGCCAGGCGCTCATCCACCGTCTGCAACACGAGCTTGTGGTCCTTGGCGCCGCTCGCGGCCCAGATCATGAGCTCGTTGATGCCCTGCTCTTCCTGGGGCGACAGCGGAGCCTTGGCCTTGGCTTCTTTCAACAGGCGAATCGCTTCGCTGTAATTGCCTTTCTGGCCGGCCGCCTGCGCCTGCTGCGCCTTGTCCGCCAGTTCCTTGCGCCATCCGCCCTGGGTTTGGGCCACGGCATCACCCGGCATCGCGACGAACGCGAGCCCGGCGATCGCAAGCGTCATGAAAGCGGCAAGCGCGCCGGACCGGATGATTGACGATTTCGACATCATTATTCTCCTGCTCAACCGGCCGCCGGGGCCGTATCGCTGCGCGATGTGCGCGCAAGCCACAATCCTGCAATTCGTCCCAGGTAACTACCCGCCGGCGCGGCCGCCTTGGCGGACTCGAAAGCCGCGCGCGCTTCATCGCGCTTGCCGAGTTCGAGGAGCGCCGCGCCGAGCAGCAGGTTCGCGTCATCGAGTCGCGCGACCCCGCCCTTGGTGATGCCGCGGCGGACCGCTTCGACAGCCTGGGCGTAGTCGCCAGTGCTGTAGAAACCGAGCCCTACCTTGACGTCCACTTCGCCCTTGGGATTCTTCGCCGCAGCCGCGGCCTCACCGGGCAGGGTCTTCTTGTCCGATGCGATGGCCGTCTTCGCCTGGCTGAGGAGCTGTTGGGGCGATCCTGCCGCGGGGACGACGCCTTCCTTCATGCCGCGCTCGAGCGAGCGCGCCGCCTCGCCGGGGCTGCCCGCGTTGAGCGCCGTCTCGGCGTAATTGAGGTAGCCGCCAACCGTCTCGAGACCGCCTTTCGGGTCGCTGACTGCAACGCGATACGCATTCAGCATTACGGTGCGGTCGTCCTTGGACTGCGACTGGTAGATGGCGACGATGCGGGAGTAATACTCCTTGTCAGGGTAAATGCCGACGAGCGCCTCGAGGTTCGCCAGCCGCGACGCATTATCTTTCAAGGCAATGAAGCATTTGTCGCGCAGCTGAAACCACAATTCCTTGGGCGGCTGGTTCTTGCTCACGGTCGAGTCGATTGCCTTGCCGAGATACTGGCAACCTTCGGCGTCCTTGCCGGCCTGAAGGTACAGGCGTCCCAGGGTCTCGAATTCCTCGGGCTCGACGTCGGGCGTCCCATCCACGAATTTCTGGAAATGTTCGAGCGTCTTTACCTTGTCCTGCTTCGCGCTGTAATGCGCTGCGAGCTGGCGGTGCATCGTGCCGACGTTTTCCGGTTCCGCGTAGCCTTTGGCAAGGAAGTCCTCGATTGCTGCCGCGAAAGCATCCTGGTCACCGACGCCTTGCGTCGCCTGGAGCCTCCAGGTCGCGATCGCCTTGAGGTCGTCGCGCGTCGGCGCGGGCAACGCCTCGAGCGAAGGCAGTGCGGCGATGACATCAGCCCACTTCTTCGCGTTGACTGCCGTCTGTACGGGCCCCGCAAGCTTGCGGAATTCCTTGCTGTAGTCGGCCTTCGGCGCCTCGGCCTCGGCGGCTTCAGCCGCGGCAGCGCGTTCCTTGCGCGACTTGGGCTGGGGACTTGGACTTGGCTGCGCGCTGCTTGGCTGGGGCTGCTGGTACTGGGCGATTGCGGCTGGCGCGAGTGCCACCACCAGGGCGAGCGAAACACCCGATGCAGCCAATGTGCCTAGCCACGATTTCCGAACTGTCATAAGCCTTCCCTCACCAACGGCAAATCGCCGCCTTCGTCGCGTGGGGCGCGGTTATACCCCAAAACCCGCCCGGCTGTCTGCACGCCGCCTGTACTGATGGACTGCCGAGCGGCCCCCCGGTTCCTGCATCGAAAATAGATCAGGCGGTTCAGCCGCCATTCAGCGATTCCCGACGATGAAAAAGGCCCGCCATTGGCGGGCCCTTTTCTACTTCCGGATCCCGCCGAGGCTACTAGCCGCCGGGGGGTGGAGGTTCTGCGATGAACCCGACCTTTCGCATGCCCCCCCGCTGCAGCACCGCAAGCGTATCGGCGACCGCCTCGTAACGCGCCCGCTTGTCAGCCCGGATATGGACCTCGGGTTGCGGATCCTTCACGGCCTCCGCCAGCACGTAGTTCAAGAGCGCGCTGCGATCGACGCTGCTCTCGTTCCAGTAGATCGAGCCGTCGAAATCGATCGAGAGATTGATGTTCTCCGGCTTCGTTTCAGTCGGACGGTTCACTTCCTTCGGCAGGTCGATCTTCACTGCCTGCGTCATCACCGGCACCGTGATGATCATGATGATCAGCAGCACCAGCATGACGTCCACGAGGGGAATGACGTTGGGCTCGACCATCGGTTCGCCTTCGTCCTTGCCGACTGCAATCGCCATCGCTTACTTCCCGGGCATGCGCGAGCCGGACAGCAGCGCCGCCTGGACGTCGTGGGCGAAGTAATTGGCGCGTTCCATGAGGTTTTTATTGCCGCGCAGGAGGCCGTTGAATCCGAGCACCGCCGGAACCGCGACCGCAAGGCCCATCGCCGTCATGATCAACGCCTCGCCGATCGGGCCTGCGACCTTGTCGAGGGACGCCTGGCCGGCGATCGAGATGCTGATCAGCGCGTTATAGATGCCCCAGACCGTGCCGAACAGCCCTACGAACGGCGAAGTTGCGCCGACCGACGCAAGCACGACCATGCCGCTCTGCAGGCTCGACTGAAGCATGTCGGTTCGCCTGTCGATGTGCGACTCGACCCAGTCGGCGAGCTCGATGTTGCTCGAGACGTCGCGCCCCGCGTTCTTGCGGTGTTGTTCAACCGCCTGGAGGCCATCCTGTGCGATGTCGCGGAAGGGGTTGACCTTGCCCTTCAGCTTGGCGACGCCTTCGCTCATGGACCCGGCGGTCCAGAATTGCTTCTCGGCCTCTGCCGCTACCTTGCGGAGCATGCGCTGGTCGAGCCACTTGTTGATCATGACGAGCCATGACCAAAGCGACATGACGATCAGGATGACGAAAACGGCCTTGCCGACATAGTCGCTCGTCGTCCAGAGCGCCTCGATGCCGTACGGGTTGTCGGTTACTGCGGTGGTTTCATCAGCCATTCTGCGATCCTTCTAACTGAATACAATTTCCGAAAAGCCGACGCCGCTTGCTGCGGACTGGCGTCTTTCCGGTCCCTGACAATTCGTGCCGCATCACTCCAGCTTGAACTGGATGGGCAAGGTCGCCTGCGCGTCGACCGGCTGGCCATCGCGCTTGCCCGGATCGAACGGCAGGCGGCGCAGCACGCATTCTGCTGCCGCATCGAGCCGTGGAAAACCGCTGCTCTGGGCGACGGAGAATGCGCCGGCCTTGCCATCTGCGCCAATCGTGATCGTGACGACCACGCGGCCTTCCTCGCTCAGGCGGCGCGACGCGGACGGATAGCAGGCCGCGATGGCGGCGCTGACGCGATCGCCTCGCGCCTTGATGCGCGGCGGCGTGATCTGCACCTGGCGGGAGGGCGTCTGCGGTTGTGCGCGCGGCGTTTCCTGGACCTTGGCCGTGATCGCGCTGCTCGGACCCTCGAAGGCCGGCAAGTCGATCAGCGGCGGCGGCACGACGGGCGGAGGCACGTCCACGGGAGGCGGCGGCGGCGGCTCGTCCATGTCTTCCGGTGGCGGCGGCGGAGGTGGCAGATCAACGATTGAATAATCCTCGAGGATCTGGATGGGAGAGCGAACCAGACCGGCCCTGAGCGCCAGGAAAAAGATCACATGAAGTACGACGATGCCGACGAACACCGCCGTCGTGCGTGAACGCCCCGCGGAATAGGTATTAGCCATACCGGACCTGTCTTACCCCTCGTCCGTTCTAGCCGGTCGCATGCCCAAATTCCGGGCCGCGGCCCCTGCCAATTTCTTCTCGGCGAACCTATTGGCCCACCCGATTCCCGGCTACGGCCACCTTAGCGGTTGGCCGTAGCGACTGCAAGCGCCGGCCGCCGCTGGTTTAGCGACCGCTGCTTGAGCATAGCAAACACCGGCCGGCGGCAGCCGCATCAGTCCAATTCAAAGACGATTGGCAACAGCGCAATCGCTTCGACAGCACGTCCATCGCGCCGCCCGGGAACGAATTCCAGCCGCCGGATCACGCAACCCATGGCAGTGTCGAGGCGCGAAAATCCCGAGCTTTTCTGGATCGTCCAGGAAGTCGCCCGCCCCGAGGCGTCGATGACCAGCCGGGCCACCGTACGACCCTCTTCCTCGAGTCGGCGCGCGGTAGTCGGGTAGCAGGAATTGATCATCGCGGCGAGTCGGTTGTCGCGCGTGCGAAGAATCGGGCCTGTCACTTTGACGGGAGCCACCGGACCGCTCCCCGCACCGGATGGCACTTGATTGTCGGCTTCGGATCGCAGTGGCAAGACGTCCTCGAAAACCGGAATCGGCAGAATTGGCTCGGCCTCCGGCGTTGGATCGAAGCCAGGCGGACCCTCGGGAACCGGCTCGACGACGGGATCGATCGGTGGCTTCGGTGGAATCACCGTGATGGTTGGCGGCGAAGGCTTTGGTCCAATGAGCTGCGGCCCGAGCCCGCTTGCGGCCAGCCCGAAGACCGCGACGTGCAGTCCAGCGGTCACCGCCAGGATGACCGTTTGACGTGAAGTTCGTGCGGCATACGTCGCCGACATATGTCACCTCCGGTCCGGGTTCATGCCTCCCTAAACGCCCAGGTCTCGCCATTCGGGTTGGACAGGCGCCAAGCAAGTCGGGGGACAGGCAGGTCAGGTGCCGGTGGCGGCTGCCTTGCGCTCGCGCACGACGATCACGGTCACTCCGGAAAGCGTCAGCAGGCCGCCGAAGACCATCCGCCAGTCGAGAACGTCTCCGAGCAGAAGCACGGAGAAGAGGACGCTGAAGAGCGGCGTCAGCACCGTTACAGGCGCGACGCTCGAGACCGGGTAGCGGCGTATCAGGGCGAAGTAGGCGGTGTGCGCGACGAGGCTCGCCATCACGGCCGAGTAGAGCAATGCACCCCAACCGATCAAACCGGCGATCCGGAGGCTTTCCAGTTGGCCTTCTTCGAGCAGCATCGACAAGGGCAACAGAATCGGGACGCTGCCCCAGGCGAGCCAGGCCTGGAGTTCCAGCGGCTCGAGTTCATGGACGCGCTTGATCGCGACCAGCCCGACGGCCCCGATGAACGCCGCGATGACGATCAGCAGCAGTCCGGACCAGGATTGAAAGACCTCGGGGCTGAAGCCGATCAGGACGACGCCCACGAACGCCATCCCGATGCCAAACCAGCGTCGCCAATGGATGCGTTCGCCGAGGAGCGCGATCGACAGCAAGGTCGCGAACGGCACGCCGAGCTGACCGGCGATTGCGACCGACGACATGTTCCCCGAGAGCGCGACACCCGAGTACATGAGTGCGAACTGGAGCCCGCCGCTGCAGGTCGCAGCCAGGAGCAGCCAGCGCATCTCACCGCGCCGGACCCGGAGCCAGGGCCAGACGACGAGGCCGACGATCAGGAATCGCAGGAATGTCAGGAACACGGGCGGGAAGCGATCGGCGCTCAACTTGACGGCAACGATGTTGAATCCCCAGATCGCGTTGATCAGGACGAGCTGCCAGAGGTGTCTGCGCTGGACTTCAGTCAAGCGGGCACAACGAGCTCGGGAGCCGGTGGCCGAAGGTTGTAGTGTGAAGCCATCGCGTGGCCGTACGCGCCCGCGTTCGCGATCAGGAGGACGTCGCCCTCCTCGCAGCGCGGCAACTCACGATCGCGGCCGAGTTCGTCGCCGCTTTCGCAGATGGGACCCACGACCGTACAGGTCTGCATCACGGGTTCGTCGAGCCGAGTCAGATTCACGATCTCGTGCCGCGCGCCATACAGCGCCGGCCTGATGAGCGAGTTCATGCCGGTTGCCACTCCGACGTAGCGCTTGTCGCCCTTGCCCTTGGTCTGCGTCACCCGCGCGAGCAGGACGCCCGCGGTCGCAACGAGGAAGCGGCCGGGCTCGAGCCAGAGTTCGAATGATGGATGCGCAGCCTTGAAATTGCCGAGTGAGCGATCAAGAGAATGAAGGTCTGCGGGCGCCTGTCCCGGCTCCTCAGGAACGCCGATGCCGCCACCAAGATTCAGGATGCGGGCATGCGGGAAATCAGTCGCGCATCCGGCAAGAATTCGCGCCGGCTCGAGCCAACCCTCGAGATCGAAGTTGCCGCTGCCGCCGTGCGCGTGGAGACCGACGACACGGGCGCCAGCATCGGCGACTGCTGCGGCGAGCTCCTGAAATTCTTCCGGCGGCACGCCGAACTTGGAGTGGTGCCCTCCAGTCCGCACTTTCTCGTGATGCCCGAAACCGCTCGTGGCGTCGAGGCGCAGGAATATCTCGCGTCCGGCGAACAACTCGCGCCAGGCGCGCAGCACATAAAGGTTGTCGACCGTGACCCGAAATCCGCAATCGATCGCCCATCGGTATTCGCCGCGCGGCGCGAAGTTCGGCGTGAAAAGGACGCGTTCGCGATCGACGCCAGGCACTGCTTCGAGGACTCGTTCGATCTCGGCACCCGAAACACACTCGAACCCGCAGCCGGCCGAATCGACCGCGCGAAGGATTTCAGGATGGGGATTGGCCTTCAGGGCATACAGGATCCGGGAAACGGAATGTATGTCACGCAAAGCGCGCGCGTTCGCATGGATCGTCGCGATGTCGTAGACGTATGCGCAATCGCGCTCGCCGAGCAGCGCAATGAGTTCATGGCGCCGCGCGCGCCACCACGGCATTTCCGGATTCCGGCTCACCTGCCGATTCTCTGTTGCCGGCGCGGCAAAACAAAAGGCCGCAGTCCCGGCGGATTGCGGCCTTTCACCGGCACCGCCCACTGCGGTGCGCCTGGCTCAAGCTTCGTCGACGTCGTTGAACTCTTCGAGCTCGCGCTGGAGGCGCTTCTCGGCGAGGACGTCTTCCACCCTGCTCCAGGCTGACTGCTGCACAGGACGCTTCGGACCTTTCGGCCGGCGCTCGACGACGATCAGCCGGTCGAGGTCGCCATCCTGCTCGGCGGTTTCACCGAGGAACTCGTCCTCGAGATCGAACGATTCGTCATTGCGCTCTTTCATTCCAGGGAATTCCTAGAGAAAACAATGAGTTTCGCAACAAACCCCACACGCGCAGGGCTGCGCAATATATACGAAAAGCGGCGTTTTTCAACCCTGCCCGGCCGGGACGGCCGAGCCAGCGTCAGGGATGGGCCTTCAGCCGCCCTCGCAGGCGTTCAGGCACTCGCTGTATTTGTCGTCGCAGGCCTGGAGCTTGTCCGAATCGCCATCCGCGCTTTGCATGCATTCGTCCGACTTGACGTCGCATTGCTCGATGCATTTCTCATCCGCCATTGGCCGGATGGACGATTGGGGGCTGTCTTGCAAAGGCATGAGCAGGTTGTCGGCGAACGCCGGAGTTCCTGCGACCAGGCTTGAAAGCGCAATGGCCAGCCAGGGACGTCTCCACATGCTCATTCTTCCTCGCTCCTTCCGGCAGCCCATATCTATACGGCACGGGGCGCTGGACCGCAATCCGTGGGATAACCCTGCCTTGGAAGGGCTGAATGCCGCCTGAACGGCGCTAAAACGGCTCAGGCCAGCCAGCCACCATCGACGGTCAGGCAGGTGCCGGTCGTGTAGGTGGCGGCATCGGACACGAAGTAGAGCACGGCGCCCGCCATCTCCTCGGGTTGGGCGATGCGGCCCATAGGCACGAGGCGCTCCATCGCTGCGCGCAGTTTCTCGTTTTCGTGGATGGCGGCGGCGAACTTCGTCTCAACCAGTCCCGGTACGAGCGCGTTGACGCGTATACCCTGCCGGGCCCATTCCTTCGCGAGTCCCTGCGTCATGTTCACGATGGCGGCCTTGGTCAACGAGTAGCAGGCCTGTCCGTCCATCGGCCTGAAAGCATTGACCGAAGCGACATTGACGATTGCCCCCTTACCTTGCGCAAGCATTCGCCGCGCGGCTTCGACCGATGTCCAGAAGTAGCCGCGGATGTTGACGTCGACGGTTTTCTGCCAGGCCGCGAGTTCCATGTCGATCGAGGGGCCGTAGTACGGATTGGTGGCCGCGTTGTTGACCAGGATGTCGATGCGGCCGTGGCGCGCGTCGATTTCGGCGAGCAACGCGGTAATCTGCGCCGGCTCACCGATGTGGCAGGCATGAGCCGAAGCCTTGCCGCCTGCTGCACGAATCTCGGCAGCGACCGCCTCGCAACCCGGTAGCCGGCGACTCGCGACAACAACCGCGGCCCCGTGGCGCGCGAGTGCAAGCGCGATTGATCGTCCGATTCCCCGGCTGGCGCCGGTAACGAGCGCTACCCGTCCAGTGAGGTCGAAATCGTCGGCCGCCAAGTCCGCGCTCCTCGCCGCGGTTCGCGCGGCCTGGAGAATCCTAGCATTCCGGCGCCGTGCGAACGGCCGTTACAATCGACGCGGCGACCCCGCCCCGCCCTGGACCGACTCATGTTGATTCCCCGCCGTGACCTCGACTTTCAGCTGTTCGAGGTTCTTGACTCAGCCGCGCTATGCGGCTTCGACCGCTTTGCCTCGCACGACCGGGATGTCTTCGATGACGTACTCGACACCGCCTACCGCGTCGCGGAGGATCGATTTGCTCCATTTGCCGCCGCAAGCGATGTCAACGAGCCGCGAGTCGTCGACGGACGCGCCTGGACCATTCCTGAGACGCGATCAGCGCTCACCGCGTACAACGATGCCTCGTTCACGGCTGCTGCTTTCGACGTCGAGGACGGCGGGCTGCAACTCCCACTCGTTGTTGCAAAGGCCTGCACCGCAGTCTTTTCGAGCGCCAATGTCGCTTTTCACTCTTACGCCGCGCTGACGGCCGGCGCAGCGGACCTCCTCGTCAGCTTCGGCAACGCCGGCCAGCGCCGGCGCTTCGTGCGGCCGATGCTCGAAGGCCGCTTTATGGGGACGATGTGCCTCTCCGAGCCTCACGCCGGCTCGTCGCTCGCAGACATCCGCTGCCAGGCGCTCCGGCAAGACGACGGCAGCTACCGGCTTACGGGCACGAAGATGTGGATCTCGGGCGGAGACCACGAGCTTTCGGAAACCATCGTTCACCTCGTGCTCGCGAGGCTGCCGGACGCCCCGGCCGGCGTCCGTGGAATCTCCTTGTTTGTCGTGCCCCGTGATCGCGTGCGCGACGATGCTTCCGTCGGCGAGTCGAACGACGTGCGCCTTGCGGGGCTCAATCACAAGATGGGCTGGCGCGGTACTACGAATGCCGTGCTTGCGTTTGGCGAGCAGGGCGCATGCCGCGCGGAACTCGTCGGCGAGGAACACCGCGGCCTCGAGTACATGTTCCGCATGATGAATGCGGCACGCATCGGCGTCGGCATGAATGCAGTCGCGCTCGGTTACGCGGCCTATATGGAGGCCGTCGCGTACGCCCGCGAGCGCCCGCAGGGACGCCCGGTCGCTACCCGGGATCCGGCCACGCCGCCGGTCGCGAACTTCCGGCATGCGGACGTGCGGCGCATGCTGCTCGCGCAGAAGTCCTGGGTCGAAGGCGGCCTCGCGCTCGTCCTTTATTGCGCGCGGCTTGCCGACGAGGCGCGCTGCGCGGGCAGCGACGCCGAACGCGAGCGAATGCACGGGCTCCTCGAGCTCCTGACACCCGTCGCCAAGTCCTGGCCATCGGAATACTGCCTCGAAGCCAACAAGCTCGCGATCCAGGTTCACGGCGGTTACGGCTATACGCGCGACTATCCGGTCGAGCGCCTCTACCGCGACAACCGCCTGAACCACATCCATGAAGGCACTCACGGAATCCACGGACTCGACCTTCTCGGCCGCAAGGTACCCATGCACGGCGGTGCGGCAATGCGGGAGCTCTTCGCGCGCATGGCAGCGACGATCGATGCGTCTCGCCAATCGCCCGCACTCGAGCCACATGGCGCCTCCCTCGCCACGGCAATCGCGGACATCGGCCAGACCACGCTGCGGCTGACGGAAGCCCTGCGCACGAATCCTGAACTCGCGCTAGCGAACGCCACCCTCTATCTCGACAGCCTCGGCCACGTCGTCGTCGCCTGGCGCTGGCTCGTCCAGGCCTTGGCCGCCGAAGGCGCCCTGCCCTCGGCGTCCGAAGTTGACCGGGACTTCTACGCCGGCAAGCTGGCCGCCTGCTGCTACTTCTTTCGCTATGAGCTGCCGCGAATTGAACCGACGCTAAAGCTGCTGCGCTCGCTCGACGACACCGCGCTCACGATTCCCGACGCCGCGTTCTAGATGCGGAGCAAGTCAGAGGGGACAGTCACCTTTTCCTTCGGTCCTTCGGGAAAAGGTGACTGTCCCCTCTAACTTGCAACTTGTCTACGACGCGAGCGGCCTGTACGGCATGCCGAGATCCCGGGCCACGGCTTCGTGCGTAATCGAACCCTCGTGCACGTTCAGCCCCGCCGCGAATCCTGCATCCCTGGCAAGCGCCTTCTGCCAGCCATTGTCCGCAAGTGAGCGAACGTAGGGCAGCGTCGCGTTCGTGAGCGCAAAGGTTGACGTGCGCGGCACCGCGCCCGGCATGTTGGTGACGCAGTAATGCACGACCCCGTCGACGAGATACGTGGGATCCGCGTGCGTCGTCGGCTTGCTCGTCTCGAAGCAACCGCCCTGGTCGATCGAGATGTCGACGAGCACGGCGCCCTTTTCCATGCGACCGACCATCGCCCTCGTGACCAGCTTGGGCGCCGCCGCTCCCGTCACGAGCACGGCCCCGATCACGAGTTCGGCCTGGATCACAAGCCGCTCGACGGCTTCGATCGTCGAGTAGGCCGTCTCAATCTGGCTGCCGAACTGCACGTCGAGCTCACGCAGGCGGCGGAGCGATCGGTCGACAACGGTGACCTGCGCGCCAAGGCCTACTGCCATCTGGGTCGCATTGGTTCCCGCGACGCCGCCGCCCAGGATGACGACACGCGCGGGCGCGACGCCCGGTACGCCGCCGAGCAATACGCCGAGGCCTCCGTTTGCTTTCTGCAGCGCGGTTGCACCGACCTGGATCGACATGCGGCCGGCGACTTCGCTCATGGGCGTCAGAAGCGGCAGAGACCGGTCCGGCGCCGTGACCGTTTCGTAGGCGATGGCCGTCACGCCCGATTTCGCCAGTGCCTTCGCCTGCTCCGCGTCGGCCGCGAGGTGCAGGTAGGTGAACAGGATCTGGCCGCGGCGCAGCTGCGCGCACTCCGGCAACAGGGGTTCCTTTACCTTGACGACCATGTCGGCCCTCGCAAAGACTGATTTCGCGTCGGGCAGCACGCTTGCGCCTGCGGCGCGGTAGGCCTCGTCGCTGATGCCGATTCCTGCGCCCGCGTTCGTCTCCACCATGACTTCATGGCCGTGCGTCGCCAGTTCACGCACGCCCGCCGGCACCAGACCCACCCGGTACTCGTGAACCTTGATCTCTTTCGGACAACCGATATTCACCCGACCCCCTAGTGCCACCCGAGTGGCGAATGCGACGCGCCGCGGCGCCGGCGGCAGGCCGCGCGATTATCCGCTTAGAATACCCTCGATGGCCACGGCACACGAACCGGCCCGGCTTGTGACCCATCCTGCGCAGCTCACGCAAGCGCTGGAACTGCAGCGCAAGTCCTTTGCCTCGGAACCCAATCCCTCCGTCGAGATCCGGCGCGACGGCCTCGACCGGCTGCGGCGGATGCTACGCGAGCACGCGGCCGGCATTCGCGACGCAATCGCCGCGGACTTCGGCGTACGAGCAAGCGAAGAAACCGAGCTCCTCGAGCAGTTCACGAGTCTGGAGGGGATTTCGCATGCTCGCCGGAACCTCCGAAGCTGGATGCGCGCCGAGCGCCGCTCGGTTGCGTGGTGGAGCCTGCCGGGCCGCGCGCGTCTCATGCGACAGCCCCTTGGGGTCGTCGGCATCATCGTGCCCTGGAACTATCCGCTCTACCTCGCCGTGTCGCCGCTGACCGCGGCTCTCGCCGCCGGCAACCGCGCGATGCTCAAGTTGTCCGAGCACACGCCGCGCTTCGGCGCATTCTTCGAGGCGATCGTCGCGCGGGCATTTCCGGCCGAGGAAGTCGTCGCATTCAACGGCGACCCTTCCGTTGCCAAGGCATTTGCCGCCCTGCCCTTCGACCACCTGCTGTTCACCGGCTCGACGCAGGTCGGCCGCGAAGTGATGAAGGCCGCAAGCGCAAACCTCACGCCCGTCACGCTCGAGCTCGGCGGCAAGTCGCCTGCCATCGTCACTGCCGGATTCGATCTCGAGGAAACCGCGCGGCGAATCATGTACGGCAAGTTGATCAATGCGGGCCAGACCTGCGTCGCGCCGGACTATGCGCTCGTGCCAAATGCGCTCGTGAACCGGTTCATCGAAGCCTGCCGCGCGGCCACGCATGCGTTCTACCCGGTGCTGGCGACCAATCCACAATACACATCGATTGCCAGCGACCGGCAATTCCGCCGGCTCGCCGCGTATATCGACGATGCCCGCAATTTTGGCGCCTCGATCCACCGGCTTCACGACGAGCCGACCGACGTCGAGCGCCGGCGACTCGCGCCGGTCGCGCTGTCCGACGTTTCCGATTCCATGCGTGTCATGACGGAGGAGATCTTCGGCCCGATCCTTCCCGTCGTCGGCTACGGCTCGATCGACGAAGCGATTGCCTATGTGAATGCGAGGCCTCGGCCGCTTGCGCTCTACTACTTTGGCGCAACTGACCGCGATCTCGAAGCCGTGCTCGCCCGCACGGTGTCAGGGGGCGTGACCGTCAATAACACGGCCTTCCACGTCGTGCAGGAGGACCTGCCATTCGGAGGAGTCGGCCCGAGCGGCATGGGCCATTATCACGGGCAGGCGGGCTTCGACACGTTCTCCAAGCTGAAGCCGGTCTTTATCGACGGCCGCTGGAGCGCTTCGTCCCTGTTGCAGCCGCCCTATGGCCGCAAGTTCCGCGCGATCCTCAAGCTGCTGAACCGGTGACCGGCGCCTGGGACCTTCCCTCGACGTTCATGCATCGGGTGTCGGCGCTTCTCTCGGACATCGATGCGTACGGCCACGTCAACAACGCCGTCTACCTGCGCTGGCTCGACGAGACCGCCTGGGCGCATTCGACGGCGCTCGGCGTACCGCCCGAGCATTGCGTCAGGGTCCGTCGCGGCATGGTCGTCTGGCGCAGCCAGCTCCACTACCTGTCGCCGGCCATTGCCGGCGACGCACTCGAAGTCGGCACCTGGCTCGTGTTCAAGGATGGCCGGCTGCGCGTGGACCGGAGATTCCAGATCCGAAGGCCGTCTGATGGCAGGACGCTGCTTCGCGGCTTGATCCACTACGTCTGCGCCGATCTCGACAGCGGCCGTCCCCGGCGCATGCCGCCGGAGTTCGCGACGCGGTACAGGCCGCTTCCCGAGGTCCAGGCTGCGCTCGCGCATGAAAACCATCGTCGATTCGCGCCCGGAGTCGAGCCGCGCGAGACCTGAATTCCCTCAGCCGAGCAAGGCCCGCGCGTGGTGACGCAGGTGGTCTTCCATGAAGGTCGAGATGAAATAGTAGCCGTGGTCATAGCCTGGCTGGCGGCGCAGCGTCAGCGGATAACCCACATCCTTGCAGGCCTGCTCGAGGCGTTCGGGCATCAATTGCTGCTCGAGGAACTGGTCCGCGAGGCCCTGGTCGACGAGCAGGGGCGGCCTGCCGTTCACCGACGGCAAGCTGCGAATCAACTCGCAGGCATCGTAGTCGCGCCAACGCCCGCTATCTGGGCCGAGATAACCCGTGAATGCCTTCTGGCCCCAGGGGCAATGCATTGGTGCGGCAATCGGCGCGAACGCAGAGATCGAGCGATAGCGGTCCGGGTTCTTGAGCGCGATCGTCAGCGCGCCGTGTCCGCCCATCGAATGCCCGAAGATGCCCTGACGCTTCGGGTCGACCGGAAAATTCTGCTCGACGAGCGCGGCAAGCTCCCGCGTGACGTAGGAGTACATCCGGTAGTGCCGCGACCACGGCTCTTCGGAGGCGTCGAGATAGAAGCCAGCCCCTGCGCCGAAGTCCCAGGAATCGCTTTCCCCCGGCAGCGACAGGCCACGCGGGCTCGTATCAGGCGCGACCAGCGCAAGCCCGAGTTCGGCCGCGACACGCTGCGCGCCCGCCTTGATCATGAAAGTCTCTTCGGTGCAGGTGAGTCCGGCGAGATACCAGAGCACTGGCACCCGCCGCCGCTCGGCCTGCGGCGGCAAGTAGACCGCAAACTTCATCGCGCAGCCGGTTTCCTGCGCGTCGTGGCGGTGAAAGCTCACGGCGCCGCCGAAGGCGCCGTGGCGGGAAATCAGCTCCAGCGCCGCGGTCATCGGATCAACACAGCCCTCCGGCGCGGCGCCGGCCGATCACTTCTTCTTCCGGGCTTTCGGCTTCGGCTTTCTCGCCGCCTTTTTTGCCGGCTTCTTCGCGGCGGCCTTCGTTGCCGGTGCGGCCTTGAACTTTGCCGCCTCCTCCGAGCCGCGCGTCGCATTCCCTGCGCTGTACGAGTGCTTGCCCGTCCCCGCGAGCTGACCGCGGTCGACGATCAGGTACTCGTTGCGTATCGGCCGCCTCTCGAAATAACACTCCAGGATTTCGCGAGTCCCGGCCGCATACCGCGCCTGCGCCGACAGCGACGACCCCGAGATGTGGGGCGTCATGCCTTCATGCGGCATGGTCCGCCACGGGTGGTTTCGCGGCGCCGGCTGCGGGAACCACACGTCGCCCGCGTAGCCCGCGAGCTGACCACTCTTCAGGGCGCGGACGATGGCGTCGCGATCGCAGATCTTCCCGCGGGCCGTGTTCACGATGTATGCGCCCCGCTTCATCTTCGCGATCAGCGCGTCGTTGAACATGCCTTCCGTCTCCGGATGCAGCGGGCAGTTGATCGTGACGACGTCGCAAACGCGAACCATCGATTCGACGTTCTGGTGAAACGTCACTCCGAGCTCCTGCTCCACCGATTCCGGCAGGCGGTGCCGGTCGGTGTAGTGCAGCTTGACATCGAACGGCTTCATGCGGCGCAGGACCGCGAGCCCGATGCGGCCCGAAGCGACCGTGCCGACATTCATGCCTTCCACGTCGTACGACCGCTCGACGCAGTCGGCGATGTTCCAGCCGCCTTTCACGACCCAGTCGTGCGAGGGGATGTAATTGCGCACGAGCGACAGGATCATCATCACGACGTGCTCGGACACGCTGATGCTGTTGCAGTACGTGACTTCCGCGACGGTGATCCCGCGGTTCATCGCCGCCTGCAGGTCCGTGTGGTCGGAGCCGATGCCCGCCGTGACGATCATCTTCAGCTTCGGGGCGCTCGCGATCAGGTCCGCGGTCGCGTATGCAGGCCAGAACGGCTGGGAAATCAGGATCTCGGCATCAACGATTTCCTTCGCCAGGCGGCTGTTCGGGCCGTCCTTGTCCGAGGTCACGACCAGCTTGTGCCCGCGCGACTCGAGGAACTTGCGGAGGCCCAGCTCGCCGGAAACGCTGCCGAGCAATGCGCCCGGCTTGAAGTCGATCCCCTGGGGCGTCGGCAATGACTGGCCGCCGGGGTAATGCGTGAGTCTCGGCAGGTCGTCACGCGCATATTTCTTCGGATACCCGGTCACCGGGTCGTCGTACAGCACACAGACTACTTTGCTCATCGCTTTTTCCTTGCTTCAGGCAGCCAACACGCCTTTCGCCTTCGCGGTGTGAGTGGCGATAGCGTCCATCAATGCGGGATTCAGGCAGTCATAGGGCTCGAGGCCGAGTTCCTTCAGCCGCGCGCGCACGGCGCCCATCTCGTCGGGCTTCGCGCTGCCGGTCTCGATGATCGAAGACACGAAAGCCGCGAACTCCGGTGCAGCCCAGCCCTTGTCCTTGGACAGCTCGACGTGCACGAAGTCGAAGCCGTAGAAGGGATGGTTCTTGTTCTCGATGCGCCCGTACAGGTGAACGCCGCAGCCCGTGCAGGCATAGCGTTGGATGGTCGCGCCCGGGTCGACGATCTTGAGCTTGTTGCCGTTGGCGGTGACGGAAAGCTTGTCGCGGCCGACGACCGCAACGACCGAGAACGCCGCGCCTTCGGGCTTCCAGCACTTGCTGCAGCCACAGGCGTGATTGAAGGCGACATCGCTTGCGAGCGTTACCTCGACCGGCGCGCTCGTGCACTTGCAGCTGAGCTTGCCCCCCTTGAAGCCTTTCGCTCCCGGCTTGACGCCGTTGTCTACGGACGGATGGATCTTGACAGCCATGGTGGTTCCCCTCGGTTCGGATTCAGAACGTCACGACGCTTCGGATGGACTCGCCCTTGTGCATGAGGTCAAAGGCGTCGTTGATCTTGGGCAGCGGCATCACGTGCGTGATCAGGTCGTCGATGTTGATCTTCCCTTCCATGTACCAGTCGACGATCTTCGGCACGTCGGTTCGGCCGCGCGCCCCGCCGAACGCCGTGCCTTTCCACACGCGGCCGGTCACGAGCTGGAACGGGCGGGTCTTGATCTCCTGTCCCGCACCGGCAACGCCGATGATCACCGATACGCCCCAGCCACGGTGGCAGCACTCGAGCGCCTGGCGCATCAGGTCCACGTTGCCCACGCATTCGAAGCTGTAGTCCGCACCTCCATCGGTCAATGCGACGAGGTGCGCGACGATGTCGCCGTCGTGTTCTTTTGGATTCACAAAGTCGGTCATGCCGAAGCGCTCGGCAAGCGCCTTGCGGCGCGGGTTGATGTCGACGCCGACGATCTTGTTGGCGCCGGCGATGCGCGCGCCCTGGATGACGTTGAGCCCGATGCCTCCCAGGCCGAATACGACGACATTCGCGCCCGGCTCGACCTTCGCCGTATTGATCACCGCGCCGATGCCGGTCGTCACGCCGCAGCCGATGTAGCAGACCTTTTCGAACGGCGCGTCCTCGCGGATCTTCGCAAGCGCGATCTCCGGCAGCACCGAGTAGTTCGAAAATGTCGAACAGCCCATGTAGTGATGAACTACCTTTCCTCCGATCGAAAAGCGGCTGCTGCCGTCCGGCATCACGCCCTTGCCCTGGGTTGCGCGGATGGCCGTGCACAGATTGGTCTTGCGCGAGGTACAGGACTTGCACTCGCGGCATTCGGGCGTATAGAGCGGGATGACATGGTCGCCCTTCCTGAGCGACTTCACGCCGGCGCCGATATCGACGACGACGCCGGCCCCTTCGTGACCGAATATGACCGGGAACAGGCCCTCGGGATCCGCCCCGGAGCGCGTGAATTCGTCGGTGTGGCAGATGCCGGTCGCCTTGATCTCGACCAGCACTTCGCCGGCCTTCGGGCCGTCGAGCTCGACATCGACGACCTCGAGCGGCTTGCCGGCCGCCCAGGCGATTGCAGCACGCGTCTTCATCGTGACCCTTCCCCCTTCAGCCCATGTGCAGGCCGCCATTCAGCGAGAAGTCCGCACCGGTCGCAAATGCCGCGTCCTCCGACGCGAGCCAGGCGACCATCGATGCGATCTCCTCCGCCGTGCCGAGCCTTCCGACTGGAATCGTCTTCACGATTGCCTCGAGTACCTCGGGCTTGATGGCGCGAACCATGTCCGTTCCGATGTAACCCGGCGAGATCGTGTTGACCGTGATGCCTTTGGACGCAACTTCCTGCGCGAGCGCCATCGTGAATCCGTGGATGCCCGCCTTCGCCGTCGAGTAGTTGGTCTGGCCGAACTGGCCTTTCTGCCCGTTCACGGACGAGATATTGATGATGCGGCCCCAGCTGCGCTCCAACATCCCGTCGATGACCTGCTTCGTGACGTGAAACAGGCTGTTGAGGTTCGTATCAATGACATTGTGCCAGCGCTCGAAAGTCATCTTGCGGAAAGTGCCGTCGGCCGTGACTCCCGCATTGTTGACGAGCACGTCGACCGGTCCGAGCTCATTGCGGACCCTTTCAAATGCCGCGCGCGTGGACTCCCAGTCCGCGACATTTCCTTCCGAAGCATGGACTTCGAATCCCTGCGCCCGCATGTCCGCAATCCACTTGTCCTTGCGCTGGGAACCCGGCCCGCAGCCCGCCACGACGCGGAATCCCTCCCGACACAAGCGCCTGCAGATCGGCGTGCCGATACCGCCCATCCCGCCCGTCACGTAAGCGAGTTTTCCCGCCATGGTCCCCTCCAGGATGGACTAGTTTACAAGGTCTATACTGCGCCCGCTGACGCCGGGCCAGCCAATGCCCGGTTACAGGGAGAAAATCAAGATGACAACGATAAAGTTCGGGTCACTCGGGCTTGCGGCCTGCGTGTGCCTGACGCTGGGGGGCACGGCCATCGCGCAGGATAAGGCTGCCGATCGCTATACCTACGTAACCTATAGTGTTTGCGACCTGGCGCAGCAGGAACGCGCGGACGAGATCTTCGAGCAGGTACAGAAAGGCGTGTTCGAGTCGGCAGTTGCTGACGGCACGATCCAGGGCTATGGCTGGCTCAAGCACCATACGGGCGGCAAGTGGCGGCGAGCAACTTACTTCGGCGCGAACAGCGTACAGGCCGTGCTCGACGCGCAGAAGAAAACCGGTGACCAGATGGACGCGAAGAACAAGAAGCTCGGCGACGAGTTCTCGAAGATCTGCAATTCCCACGATGATTACATCTGGCGAACGGTTGCCGGCAATGTCGGCGCCGTGGCCCGCGGCGGCGCGGCATTCTCGGTCTATTACGTCTGCGACCAGAACCGCGAGGACCAGGCGGACGCGCTGGTGACCCAGGTGTTTGGGCCCATCTACGACAAGATGGTGGCTGACGGGAAGCTCAAGTCCTGGGGCTGGAACGAGCACATCGTCGGCGGCCAGTACCGCCGGCTGGCGACGATCAGCGCAGCCGACGTGCCGGCGCTGATGACGGCCCGCGCGGCGATTGTCGAGGTGTTTATCGACAATCCGCTCGGCAAGACCTTCACCGAAATCTGCGGCGATCACACGGACTACATGTGGGAGATCACCTCCCAGAGCCCGTAAGCGCAGGGAACTCCAGTTCGAAAGTCGCGGGACCCGGTTCGTGGCCGACACGCCCGGGTCCCGCGGCCTGCCTCTACGCTGCGCGTGCGCTGCGGGACTTCGGCGACGGATTCGTCGCTATCCTGCTTGCTGTCTACCTGATCGAGCTGGGACTCGGCCCGCTCGAAATCGGCGTCATCGCGACCGCCGCGTTGCTCGGCTCCTCGCTCCTGACACTTGCCATCGGCCTGCTCGGCCGTCCGGGCACGCTACGTACGCTGCTGATCGGGGCGTCCGCACTGATGACCGCGACCGGTATCGCGTTCGCGGCCGCCAGCGACTACGTATGGCTGTTACTCATCGCCTTCGTCGGCACGATCAATCCCTCGGCCGGCAACGTGAGCATCTTCGTTCCCATGGAGCACGCGCTGCTCGCAGGCATCGCGCCGGCGAATCGTCGTACGCGCATGTTTGCGGCATACGGCCTGACCGGCGCCATAGCGGCCGCCGTCGGATCGCTCGCCGCCGGCAGCCCTGATTTCCTGACGGCGCTCGGCTGGTCGCGCATCGATGCCCTGAAAGCGATGTTCCTTCTCTATGCGGCTATCGGCATCGCCGGAGGGTTCATGTACCGACTGGTGCCGGCGAGCGCCGACTCCGCTGAATCGCGACCGCGATTCTCCCTCGCGGAATCGAAGCCAGTCGTGTTGAAGCTCGCCGGCCTGTTCAGCATCGACGCCTTTGCCGGCGGGTTTGCCGTGCAATCGCTGCTGGCGCTCTGGCTATTCCAGAAATTCGACATGTCGCTCGCCGCCGCCGGCGCCTTCTTCTTCTGGTCGGGCCTCCTGGCCGCCCTATCCTATCCCGCGGCGGCCTGGCTCGCGCGCCGCATCGGGCTAATCAACACCATGGTCTATACGCACATCCCGTCGAGCTTGTGTCTCATCGGCGCGGCGCTCGTGCCGGATCTCGAGGCGGCCCTTGCGCTCCTGCTCGCCCGCTCGGCACTGTCGCAGATGGATGTGCCAACGCGATCGTCCTACGTCATGGCCGTCGTGACTCCGCCCGAGCGCGCAGCCGCTGCGAGCGTCACCTCCGTGCCGCGCGGCCTCGCGTCGGCAGCGAGCCCGGCGCTGGCGGGCGCCCTGTTCGCCGCAGGCCATGCGGCCCTGCCATTCATCATCTGCGGCGCGTTGAAAATCCTCTACGATCTTTTGCTTTTGTGGACGTTCCGGCACGTCAAGCCGCCCGAAGAGACGGCCACTTGAGCAAGCGGAATGCGGATTGATTGGTCGGAGCGGCGAGATTTGAACTCGCGACCCCTTGCACCCAATGAGATTCAATTAGGCGCACACAGTCAAGTCCGATTTGATCTCGTGTTGGCCGTTTGGCAACGAGCAAAATTCGGCGCCTCACTACACAATCAAATGACGTTGATTAACCTTCCTTGTCACTTAAGCGTTCGAGGATTTCCGGTGACAGCGCGCCAAACTTAAATTTTCCCTTTGATGGCTTGACCGCCTGTTTCATCTCCTCCGGAAAACTATTCAAAAGCATTCGAAGTACCCGGTCACTGGCTGCCATAACTTGCGAGTCTGAAAAATGGGTAAACGCCACAAAAGCCGACGGAAACTCCGTCAAAGCACTTGCAAGCTCCTCACCTGATCGCACCCCAATTGATTTAAGCCCTCTGGAGAGTTCTGGTGGCACGAGCAGCCGGTCGCGCGCCACTTCGACGCCGAAGTTTCGCTCGCTCAGCTTTAACCAAGGTGCTGATTCAATTTTGATCACAACTGCTATTTACCATACGATCCCCGCGCCGGCCATAACAGCACGTCACCATTGCGACACGCACTACAGAAACCCCAGCTCCCATAGATACTTGTCCACATAAGTCGCCGATAACTGTCCGTATCCAGGTTCCGGGCCGACATACCCAGCAATTGGCAAGTTGCTTCCCCACGCCCTTCCCCAGCTGTTCCTAATTACAAAATAACCGCCAGTTGGCTCTTCGGAGTCCGGCTCAAATCCCGTCACGCATACTGCGTGGCCGGCGCTGACAGCAGAGCCGGGAGGCGGATCAATCACGTATCCGAACAATTTTCCGACGCGCGTCGACCAGTTATCTGTACTTGTAATAGGGTCGCTGAATACTGGGAGTGTGACTGCAACCGCACGACCTCCACTAAGTGCGGACAACACTTTCTTAGCCTTTCCTTTTGAAATTTGGTGCGTAAATTCGTGCTGCACTGGTCGATGTGCGTATCCGAGCGCTAATGCAATTGCTGCCGGCGTTGGAGCATGCGGCGTATTTGCCTGAGAGGGGTTACCCACAATTGGCATCGGGTTGTACGCGCAACTCACATTTGAGCAGGTGCCCGCCTGCATGAGTGCATCAAGGCCGAATTTCACATGGGAAGGTTCGATTGAAGTGTTGGGATCTCCGGTTGCGGTCTTTATAGCCCAATGCAGTAACTGCTCCGAAAGTTCGTGAGACATTCCTTGCTGCTGACACAACAATTGCTCCCGCAATGCAACTACTGCAAAGGAGACACACGTCTCTCTATTTCCTTGGTTCTTGGGCGGCCAAGGACGACATAGCTCTACGTGTGTCGAATCGAACCCAACCGGGCTTGCTTTAGGCGCGACCGCTTCAAAAATTGAACCAGCAGGTGGTGGCATCTCTACAACGGAATCTAAATGCCACAACGCTTCTTCCGGAGGAGCCGCGCCCTTGTGAAAATGACTTTGTTCATCCAGCGAAAGTGCCTCTTCATCCATCGCAGCGATACCGCCTGCGGTGTTTGCACTTTCAACACGCGCGGCGTAACTGACGACTCGCGTATCGATTTCTCCTAGTTCTGCGACAACGGGAAAACTTTCAAGGAGACTCGAAATGATTTCGGGTCGTCGAGCGCCGCTGATATGAAGCACTTGAACCGGACGAGGTTCAAGCTGATATGCGTGCGCAAAGACTTCTAGGAAACTAGTGCCGCGACCTCGTTCCATCATTGGCGGACTTCACCGTTTCTTTGGTGGTTGTGGAGGTCGCGACTTGAGACTAGATGGTAGTTCATCCGAAGCTACATATCCGCCGTGTTCGACAACCGAGCCAGCAGCCAATACAGAACCATTCGCACCGTTAAGTAGCATGTACCCGAGAGCAGAACCGCCCATGTGAAACAACGGCATTCCGCCGAGTCCGGTAATTATGTTCTTCTTGAAAAGATATCCGCCCCCAGTAGTTTCGAGTCTGATAAGCAAAACATGTGCATTTTTGACGCGAATCTGATTGTCGATCGCCAAGTCATTTGCGAGTGCAACTAGCGGGATTAGTCCACCCGGCGCTTCCGGAGTAGTTAGGGACGTCGCAAAGCTGTCGTAGAGTTCTGCTGCCGATTTCCATCTGACCTCACGATCCTTCAGCATTGCGGTCTCGTTCGCCAACTGCAGTTTTTTTGACGGATCTTTTTCGCTTGCCAATAACTTTTCAATTTCTGTCAAGCGTACCGTCGACTGCTTCCGTGCCAACTCAACTTTGGCGCGCAACTCAACCAGCGCATTCATTTGCGCTACCAGTTCATCGACAGCATCCTTTTGTGCGGCAGGCATGTATGTCAGCGGTACAGTCACAATCTTGCCTTTTTCCTCCAGCGCTCCAGCTAGCGCGTATACCGCGACCGTTTCGTCGATGGCAACGTCGAGTCCTGCCGTTTCATAGTCTGTCTTGAAGAAACCAAGGATTTTGGAGAATGCATCCAATCCAGCTGAGACCAAAGCCGGCGCAGCCGCCCCCCCCGCCGCAGGAGGTAATTCTCCCTGAACGTCCTCCGCTGGTAGTGACGAACGCAGTGCCTGCTCAATCAGACCCTTTCGAAATCGAAATGATATGAGACGCTGAAACGAGGCAAAACTTCGTGCTGGTATAAGCACCGTTTCCGCGCTTGTCATCTTGGGGGCGATAACCTCGGCAATGTTAAATGCGGCGACTCGAACGGCTTTGTTGGCGAGGAGGAGTGCCTCAACAGTTCCGGTCTTTTCCTTGAGCGTTATTGCGCCAGAATATGTGCCCCCCTTCACGTCTCCGATTTCTTCAGCAATCTTTTTTGACGTTTCTGACTTGGCGAGTTGCTCTTGCGCCGCAGCTAGTTGCTGAGCTTTCTGAAGCTCCGCGAGCCGCGTATCGACTGGTTCTGCAAGGCTCTCTAATTGGCGCTGAGCCTGGAGACGTTCAATTTCCGCTTTCAGGCGTTCAGTTTCAGCGCGAAGTCTTGCAGTTTCCTGATTGAGATCATCAGTCGAAGTGGGCACTTGAGCCATGGCATGTCCTCCAAGTCCCGCAACAAAAGCGCCAGCCACAAGGCATGCAAATATTCTTCGAGACTTCATTGCCCCTCCCCTTGGGTCCGAGACTCAGCCCATTAGGGGGACTTGAAGTAGCGAGCCTGGAACGTAAGGATCATGAATTAACAAGTCTTGTCAGTGTCATTCATCCGTTTGGTGACGCTGTCGCCGGCAGGTTGACATCATTCCGTTATCAATCAAGTAATCCTGCGCCTGCATAGTCAGCACGCGCAAATCAATTTCAAATTGCAACGGCCGGAGAGTATGCGGGCACGACCGGGATTACCGGCGTGAACGCGCCCAATTAGCGTTGTACCCCAACCTGTACCCCGGCTGAGGGGTATGTTCGAGGGGGCCAACGTAGATGATTGAATTGATTGGTCGGAGCGGCGAGATTTGAACTCGCGACCCCTTGCACCCCATGCAAGTGCGCTACCAGGCTGCGCCACGCTCCGACGTTGATAATGATAGCCGATCCGGCGGCCGCCAGAATCAGCGACGCAGGATGCGGAGCAGTTCCTCGAGTTCGGCGCGCACCTGGCGGATCACCTGGCGGGCCTGCGTGTTGTCCTCGCGAGCCTCGTCGCCCTCGAGGCGATTGCGCGCACCGCCGATCGTGAAGCCCTCGTCATAGAGGAGGCTGCGTATCTGGCGGATCGTGATGACGTCCTGGCGCTGGTAGTAGCGCCGGTTGCCGCGGCGCTTGACAGGCTTCAGCTGCGGGAATTCCTGCTCCCAGTAACGGAGCACGTGCGGCTTGACGCCGCAAAGATCGCTGACTTCACCGATAGTGAAGTAGCGCTTTGCCGGGATCGCCGGCAGGTCCTTGTTGTTACTTGCTTCCAGCATAGGCTTCGACGCGGGCTTTCAGCTTTTGTCCTGGACGGAACGTCACGACGCGGCGCGCGGAAATCGGGATTTCCTCGCCGGTCTTGGGATTCCTTCCCGGACGCTGGTTCTTGTCGCGCAGGTCGAAATTGCCGAAGCCCGACAGTTTCACCTGCTCGCCGGTTGCAAGCGCCGCACGGATCTCTTCGAAAAAGAGATCGACGAGCTCCCGCGCTTCGCGCTTGTTCAAGCCAAGCTGGTTGAACAAGGCTTCGGCGATTTCCGCCTTTGTAAGTGCCATTCCGACTATTCCCGGATCCCCGCCTTCAGGTCACCCTTGACGCGCCCGATGACCGCGGCCACCACGGCATCAGCTTCCCCGTCAGTAAGGGTGCGAGAAGTTTCCTGTAAAATCAAGCCTAAAGCGATACTTTTTCGACCGGCTTCTACCCCCTTTCCCCGGTAGACGTCGAATATGTGCAGTTCGCGCAGCAGGCCTTTTGCGGCCAAATTAACACTTTCCCGGACTTCGTCCAGCGTCACGGACTCGGCCACTACGATGGCCAGGTCGCGGCGGATCGCCGGGAACTTTGAAATCTCGGCAAATACAGGGACTTCCGAGCGGAAGCTCGGGTCGATTGCGACCTCGAAAATCCAGGGCGGATCGCGGATCTCGAGCTTGCGCGCGACCTCCGGCTGCAGTTGACCGATCCAGCCGACTCGCAGATTGCGGTCGAAAATTGCGGCGCTGCGTCCCGGATGGAGGCAATCATGCGCTGCTGCGACGTAACTTATTGCACCCTGACGGCCTGTCAATGCGAACAGCGCCTCGACGTCTGACTTGATGTCGTAGAAATCGGCCGCGCGCTTTTCGACTCCCCACTGCTCAGGAAAAACGGGACCTGCGACGAGCCCTGCGATGGCCTGGCTCTCCACGAGCTCGCCTTCCGCGATCTCGAAACGCGTGCCGACTTCAAAGAGCCGCACGCGGTCCTGCTGCCGACGCAAGTTGAAGCGAAGCGCCTCTACGAGGCCGGGCCAAAGCGAAACGCGCATCTCGCCGAGTTCCGCCGACATCGGATTTTCGAGCGCGAGCGCCGCCTGCTTTGGAAACATCAACCGCTGCAGGCGCGGATCCACGAAGCTGTACGTGATCGCTTCCTGGTAACCGCGGTCAACGAGCATGAGCCGCAAGCGTTCGCGCGTAATCGCGCGCTCCGTTGCCGGCTGCGGGCGCTGCGGCATACGCGCATCGCTGCGTGGGATGTTGTCGTATCCGTGAATTCGGCCGACTTCCTCGATGAGGTCTTGCTCGATCGCAATGTCAAAGCGATGGCTCGGCGGAATGACGCCGAGAACGTCGCCTGCGCCCGCGACCTGCATGCCGAGGCGCCGCAGGATGTCCTCGATCTCGGTGCGCGGGATCTGGACACCGAGGAGGCTCGTCACCCGCTCCGGGCGCAGCGTGACACCGGGGCGCTTCGGCTGGTGGGCATCGACTTGGGTCAATACCGCGGGTCCCGGCCGGCCGCCGGCTATCTCGACCAGGAGCTGCGTTGCCCGCTCGATCGCACGCTCCTGGCCGCGTGGATCGACGCCGCGCTCGAAGCGCTGGGCGGCATCGGTGACGAGGCCGTAGCGGCGCGCGACGCCCGCGATCGCGTCCGGGGGGAAGAATGCGCCTTCGAGGAAGACATCTGCCGTATCGACAGCGACTCCGCTTTTCTCCCCGCCCATGACGCCGGCGAGGCCCACTGGCCCCTCCGCATCGGCGATGATCAGCGTGTCCGCGGTGAGTTCGATGTCGCGGCCGTCGAGCAGCTTCAGGCGCTCGCCAGATCGCGAGCCTCGCACCTCGATGTGCTGGCGCAGGCGGCGCAGGTCGTAGGCATGCAGCGGCTGGCCCAGTTCGAGCATGACGTAGTTTGTGACGTCGACGACGGGCCGGATCGGGCGCAGCCCTGCGCGCCGCAGGCGCTCGCGCATCCAGAGCGGCGTGCGCGCAGCCGGATTGACGCCCTGGATTACCCTGCCGGCGAATCTTGGGCAGCCTGCAGGAGACTCGAGCTTGACCGCGAATTTCTCCCGCGTTGCCGGCGGCACCGGTTCCGTCTGCGGATGTGTCAGCTTGCGGGACAGGATGGCGGCGACTTCCCGCGCGACTCCGATCACCGACAGCACGTCGCCCCGGTTCGGCGTGACGTTCAGCGTCAGGATCGTGTCGTCGAGCAGGAGCGCATCACGAAGGGGCGAGCCCGTCACCAGCTCGTCCGGCAGCTCGAGGATGCCTTCGTGCTCATCGGAGAGCCCGAGTTCGCGCGCCGAGCACAACATGCCCGCCGATTCGACTCCGCGAAGCTTTGCCTTGCGGATCACGTCGCCGGCCGAAAGCCTCGCGCCTTCCAGCGCCAGCGGCGCCTTCATGCCGGTGCGCACGTTGGGCGCTCCGCATACGATCTGCAGCAGGGCCGCACCGCCGGCCGCGACCTGGCAGACGGTCAGCTTGTCAGCGTCCGGATGGCGCTCCACTGACAGGACTTCGCCGACGACGACGCCCTGGAAATCGCCGGCCGCAGGCTCGATCGACTCGACCTCGATCCCGCCCATCGTGAGCCGTGATGCAAGCGTTGCGGCGTCCGTGCCGGCATCCACCCATTCGCTGAGCCAGGACAGGCTGATACGCATGATCAGCCCCGGTTGAACTGCGCGAGGAAGCGCAGGTCGTTCTCGAAGAACATTCGCAAGTCATTGACGGCATAGCGCAGCATCGCGAGCCGTTCGATGCCCATGCCGAAGGCATATCCCTGCCAGCGCTCCGGGTCAATGCCGCAGGCGGTCAGCACGTTCGGGTGCACCATGCCGCAGCCGAGGATCTCGAGCCAGCCGGTCTGCTTGCAGATGCGGCAGCCCGCACCGTCGCAGAGCACGCACTGGATATCGACCTCGGCGGATGGTTCGGTGAACGGGAAGTACGAGGGCCGGAACCGGAGGCCGCGCGGCTTCTCGAAGAACTGCTCGGCGAAAGACGCAAGCACGCCTTTCAAGTTTGCAAGGCTGATGTCCTCGTCGAGGACAAGTCCTTCCACCTGGTGGAACATCGGCGAATGCGTCACGTCCGAATCGCGGCGATAGACCGGGCCCGGGGCGATGAGGCGGATCGGCACGCCCTGGAGCTTCATCGCGCGGATCTGGACTGGCGAGGTGTGCGTGCGAAGCAATCGCCCGTCGCCGAAATAGAAAGTATCGTGCATCGCCCGCGCCGGGTGGTTGGCGGGGATGTTGAGCGCCTCGAAGTTGTGGAAATCGTCCTCGACCTCCGGGCCTTCCGCGACGCCGAATCCGGCCCTGCGGAATATCGCCTCGATCCGCAGGCGAGTGCGCGTCACCGGATGCAGACCGCCGGCCAATTGTCCGCGGCCTGGCAGCGTCACGTCGATGGCGCCGGATGCCAGGTCGCGCTCGAGCAGGGCCGCATCGAGTTCCGCGCGGCGCGCATCGAGGGCCGCCGTGATTCGCTCCTTCGCCTGGTTGATCGTGGCGCCGGCGCTCCTGCGCTCCGCGGCAGGCAGGGCACCGAGACCCTTGAGGAGCTCGGTCACCGAGCCCTTGCGGCCGAGTACGGCCACGCGCACCGAATCGAGCGCGGAGAGATCCGCGCTTGATCCGATGTCGGCGAGCGTCCGCGCGACCAGCGACTCCAGGTCCTTCACCCGACTCTCCGCGATCGCGTTACTTGGCGGCCAGTGCGGCCTTCGCTTTCTCCGCGATCGCGCCAAACGCGGCAATGTCGTGCACCGCGAGGTCGGCGAGCGCCTTGCGGTCGATCTCGATGCCGGCTGCCTGGACTCCCGCGATGAATCGGCTGTACGAGAGCCCGAGGCCCCTCGCCGCCGCGTTGATTCGCTGGATCCAGAGCGCACGGTAATCGCGTTTCTTGAGGCGCCGTCCCACGTATGCGTACTGGCCGGCCTTGATGACCGCCTGTTTCGCGACGCGATAGACCTTGCGCCGGGCGTTGTAGTAGCCCTTCGCCTTCTTCAGGACTTTCTTGTGCCGGCGTCCCGCGGTGACGCCACGCTTTACTCTTGCCATGTCACATCTCTTTTTTCAGATTCAATAAGAAGGAATCAGGCGTGGGGCAGCAGCCGCACGAGGCGGCCGACATCGGTCTCGTGGACCATGGTCGAGCCTCTCAGCTGACGCTTACGCTTCTTCGTCATCTTGGTGAGGATGTGGCGGCGATTCGCCTGGCCGCGCTTGAAGCCCTTCGCTGTCTTGCGAAAACGCTTCGCCGCGGCCCGGTTGGTTTTCAACTTGGGCATCGGTCATCTCCTTTTATAACCTCTTCACGCCGCTTACGCGGGCTGGAGGCGTATCGGCGGTTACCCGCCGGTCACTTCTTCTTGGGAGAGATCACCATGGTGATCTGGCGCCCTTCCATCGCAGCATGTTGTTCGATCGCGCCGTAATCGGCGAGGTCGATCACCAGTCTGTCGAGGAGTCGGCGCCCGATCTCCGTGTGGGCCATCTCCCGGCCGCGGAACCGCATGGTTACCTTGGCCTTGTCACCCGCCGTCAGGAACTTGATCAGATTACGCAGCTTGACCTGGTAATCCGCCGTTTCCGTACCCGGCCGGAATTTCACTTCCTTGAGCTGGATCTGCTTCTGCTTGCGCTTCGCCGAGTGAGCTTTCTTGTTCTGCTCGAACAGGTACTTTCCGAAGTCCATGATCCGGCAGACAGGGGGCTCGGCATTCGGCGAAACCTCCACGAGATCCAGCTCCTCAGCGGCGGCCTTTGCGAGCGCCTCGCTTCGGCTCAGGACGCCGACCTGGCTTCCGTCGGCGCCTATCACGCGTAACTGCGGCGCAAGGATCTCCTCGTTGCGCCTTACGCGTTTGGTTGTCGAAATACTCAATCCTCCAAATAATTAAGGCCGCGGCTCGCCACATCCCGGGCGATCCGAGCGGCCACCTCTTCCAGGGGCATGGCACCCAGATCCTTCCCGGAGCGCGTGCGCACGGCCAACTGCCTGGACTCTACTTCCCGATCGCCTGCGACCAGGAGATAAGGAACACGCTTCAGCGTGTGGTCGCGGATTTTATAGCCGACCTTCTCGTTCCGCAAGTCAATTTCGGCGCGAAGCCCCTGATTTTTAAGGAATTCGGTGGCGTCGCGCGCAAAATCTGCCTGCTTTTCGCTGATATTCATCACGACCGCGTGGACCGGCGCGAGCCAGGCGGGCAGCTTGCCCGCGTAATGCTCGAGCAGGATTCCGAAGAAGCGCTCGAGCGACCCGAAGATCGCGCGATGCAGCATGACCGGCGTGCGTTTCTGACTGTGCTCATCGATGTAGTACGCACCGAGCCGGCCCGGCAGGTTCAGGTCGACTTGCCAGGTCCCGCACTGCCAGTCTCGGCCGATCGCATCCTTCAGGACGAACTCGAGCTTCGGGCCGTAGAAAGCGCCCTCCCCGGGGTTGAACTCGTACTCGATGCCCGCGGCCCGCGTCCCGGCCTTGAGCGCTTCCTCTGCGCGCGTCCAGGTGGCGTCGTCGCCGACCCGTCGCGCGGGCCGATCGGCGAAATTCACCCGCACGTCGTTGAATCCAAAGTCGCGGTAGATCGACATCATGAGCTCGATGCCGCGCACGGTTTCGTCCGTGATCTGGTCCTCGGTGACAAAGACGTGCGCATCGTCCTGCGTAAACGCCCGCACGCGAAGTAATCCGTGCAGCGCACCCGACGGTTCGTAGCGGTGAACCTTGCCGAACTCCGCATAGCGGATCGGGAGTTCCTTGTAGCTGTGCAGGCCCTGGCGGAACACCTGCACATGGCCCGGGCAGTTCATCGGCTTGATGGCGTAGACGCGCTCATCCGGCGTCTTCGTCAGGAACATGTTCTCGCCGAACTTCTCGACGTGGCCTGACTGCACCCAGAGCTCGCGGTCCATGATCTCGGGACTGCTGATTTCATCGTAGCCGGCAGCCGTCTGCCGCTCGCGCATGTAAGCGATGAGCTGCTGAAAAATCGTCCAGCCGTTCGGATGCCAGAAAACTGCGCCGGGCGCTTCTTCCTGGAAGTGGAACAGGTCGAGCTCGCGACCGATCCGCCGGTGGTCGCGCTTCTCCGCCTCTTCGAGACGGTGCAGGTAATCCTTCAGCTGCTTTTCGTCGGCCCAGGCCGTGCCATAAATGCGCTGAAGCATTTCGTTCCGTGAATCGCCGCGCCAGTAGGCACCCGCGACTTTCGTCAGCTTGAATGCACCGAGCTTGCCGGTGGACGGCACGTGGGGCCCCCGGCAAAGATCTTCCCAGTCGCCCTGGCCGTAAAGCGAGATCTCCTCGCCGGCGGGTATCGCCGCGATGATCTCGGCCTTGTAGTGCTCGCCGATCGACTTGAAGTGCGCAACAGCCGCGTCGCGCGGCAGCAGGCGCCGCCGCACAGGCTGGTCGGCCTTCACGATATCCCGCATCTTCGCCTCGAACTTCTCGAGGTCCTCCGGCGTGAAGGGTCGCTCGAAGGCAAAGTCGTAGTAGAAGCCGTCTTCGATGACCGGCCCGATCGTGACCTGCGCTTTCGGATAGATCGCCTGGACCGCCTGTGCCAGCAAGTGCGCGGTCGAGTGCCGGAGGATCTCGAGCCCTTCTGGATCCTTCGACGTAACAATTCGGATCTTCGCGTCGCCAGCAATCATGTGCGAAGTGTCAACCAGCTTGCCGTCAACGACGCCGGCGAGGGCCGCCCGCGCGAGTCCCTTGCCTATGGCGGCCGCAACCTCGGCAACGGTAACCGGGCGGTCGAAGGACCGCTCGCTGCCATCGGCAAGGGTGATTACCGGCATTGCGTTTCATCCGCTGACACGGCGGTAATGTTAGTGGATTCCCCGTGCGGACGCGCAACGGCGCCTGTTAGTCTCCCGTCTTCATGCGGGAGGGGATGGAAATGAAATTCGCGATCTTGCTTGCGTGCCTGTCAGCGACGGCCACACCCGCGTCGTCCGATGAGCTGCCACTCGCGGATGCAGGCCGCATCGAACAGCGCATCCAGGCACTGGCAAGATTCGGCGCCAACCCGAATGGCGGCGTCAGTCGCGTGGCATTCGGCGCCGCGGACCTCGCAGGCCGTGAATACGTCAAGGGTCTCATGCGCGACGCGGGCCTCGCGGTTCGGGTCGACGCGGCGGGCAACATCATCGGGCGCATTGAGGGAACCGGTTCCGCATTGCCCGTGATCATCCTGGGCTCGCACATCGATTCGGTGCCGGAAGGTGGCAATTACGACGGCGACGTCGGTGTCATCGGCGCGATCGAGGCCGCAACCCTCCTCCGCGAGCGTGGAATCGCCACGCATCATCCGCTCGAGATCGTGAGTTTTACCGATGAGGAAGGCGGTACCGTCGGAAGCAAGGCGATGGCTGGCAAGATCGGCAGAGATGCGCTCGGCCTGATGAGTCAAAGCGGCCTGACGGTCGGCGACGGGATTCGCGCCGTTGGCGGCGATCCAGACAGACTCGACACAGCACGGCGCGAGCCGGGCGACATCGAGGCCTACCTGGAATTGCACATCGAGCAGGGTGCGATTCTCGACGAGGCCGGCGTCGACATTGGCGTCGTGGAGGGCATCGTCGGAATCCGCTGGTGGGACGTCACGATCGAGGGTGCGGCAAACCATGCCGGAACGACCCCGATGGACCGCCGTCGCGACGCGCTACTGTCCGCCGCCGAACTGGTCTTGGCCGTCAACCGCGTTGCTGCGACGACTCCAGGCACTCAGGTCGCGACTGTCGGCAAGATTCGCGCCGAGCCCGGCGCGCCCAACGTCATTCCGGGCCGGGTCGTCATGAGCCTCGAGATCCGGGACCTGGCGGAAGCGAAAATGGAATCCGTCTATCGGTCGATCGCCTCCGAAGCCGCGAAAATTGCACAGGCGCGAGAGACTCCCGTCAACTTCGTCGAAGTCGACATTGCGCTGAAGCCGGCACCCACGGATGCGCGGTTACGCGGACTCATCGCACGATCGGCAGCGGACCTGGGTCTGTCGCATCGCGTGATGCCGAGCGGGGCCGGCCACGACGCGCAGGAGATCGCGAACGTCACACCGATCGGCATGATTTTCGTGCCGAGCAAGGGCGGAATCAGCCACTCGCCCAGGGAATTCACGGCGCCCGCCGACATGGCGAACGGAGTCAACGTGCTGCTGCGAACGATGCTCGCCATCGATGGCGGAGCGCTCACGAAATGAGCGTGGTGGGCGCGACAGGGATCGAACCTGTGACCCCTACCATGTCAAGGTAGTGCTC